>NZ_JALPNU010000004.1 GCF_030851345.1 Marinifilum sp. D714 | reverse complement strand
TTTTGTGGGGAGAGCAGGATTCGAACCTACGAAGACGAAAGTCAGCGGAGTTACAGTCCGCCCCAGTTGGCCACTTTGGTATCTCCCCAAAAGCAATCGCTATGTAAAAGAACTGTTGTTTATTTCTCGATTGCGGTTGCAAATATAGGGGCTTTGGCAGAATATACAAGGGCTACCAAGCTTTTTTTGAAAAAAAAATTAAGTTTTTTATGTAAGTGTTTGATTTCCTAGCTAATATTTTTGTCATTTTTTTTTAATACTTTTTTCATGTAAATATTACACCATTCAAACACCCCCTTTATAGTCACAACATCAGCAACTTACAGTAATATCCTTAACTTTAATCTCAATCAAGAGATATTCTAAAGCATTGAATGCTAAGCATTGGAACATTTAGAGTTCTTTTAATGATTATATTCGATGATATACTTATGAATCGATTTTTAAGACAAGCTTGAAATTGATTTTACAATTACATTTTCGAAATAATAGGAAGTCATGGAGAAAATTCTTTTTATTATAAACCCAATTGCAGGCAAAAAAGCAGGAAAAAATATCAATCAGGACATTATTCGATATCTGGATACCGATAAATTTAAACCTCATTTTAAATATTCGGAATATGCCGGACACATTTCAGAAATTGCAAAACAAGCATTGGAGGAGAAATACAAAGCAATTATTGTTGTTGGCGGAGATGGTACGGTAAACGAAGCTGCAAGAGTTTTGGTTCAATCTAATGTTCCAATGGGAATTATTCCATCAGGATCGGGAAATGGACTAGCCAGGCATCTTAAAATTCCCTTAACGATTAAAGGTGCAGTAAAACTCATTAATAAAATGCAAATCCTGCAAATGGATGCCATAAAAATAAACAACATGTATTCTTTTTGTGTTGCAGGTGTAGGTTTCGATGCCGAAGTTAGCCGAATGTTTCAGAAAATGGAAGCCAGAGGACTTTTCTCATATATTATAGCCTGTTTACGTTGTTTTAATCAAAGTAAAAATCAAAATTTCATTGTGCAAACCAAAGAGAAAGAATATCGATTAAATGGCTTTATGCTATGCTTTGCCAATGCCAGTCAGTTTGGCAATAATGCCTACATTGCCCCCGGTGCAGATGTTTCAGATGGAATTGTAGATCTGGTATTGGTTAAAAAGCCATCCTACCTACAAATTCCTCTGTTTGCTTACAAAATCCTTACAGGGACTGTGGAAAATCATTCTTTGTATAACAGGAGAACAGGAAAGGCATTTGAGATCACTCAAGAGAATGATTTTGCCCATTTAGATGGAGAACCAACAATTGTAGGAACAAAATTTACGGTAACAGTTGAAGAAAAAGTGCTGCGAGTAATTTATTGATACAAAAAAAACGGAAACCAATTAAGATTTCCGTTTTTAAATATCTTATAAAGATGATTACTTCACCATTGCTTTAGCTCTTGTAATGTATTTTTCGATATCACGAGCTTCTGCTGATTTAGCAAAATCCTTCTCAATTTTTTCGTAAGCAGCCAATGCTTTTTTGTATTCCCCTACCATTTCGTAAGCCAAACCAGCTTTTTGCAAATAAATAGGAGTTGTAAAATCATTTGCGTTAATTGTACTTGCATCCATATAGTTCGAAGCAGCTTTAGCATTTTCTCCTAATTCCATATAAGCATCACCTACAGCAGCTTTAGCTAAAGAACTTAAAAGGAAATCATCAGAACTGAAAGAAGTAAGCTTATCAATCGCATTTTGATATTCACCAATTCTTAAGTATGAAATACCAGCATAATACTTAGAAAGATTACCTGCTGCAGTTGAACCAAATTCGTCAACAATTTCTAAAAATCCAGGATAGTTTTCGTCACCATTTAAAGCCAATTTAAATGAATCTTGTTCGAAATATCTTTGAGCCTGGAACAATTGATTCTGAGCTTTTTCTTCTAGAGGAGTTTTGTAATACTTTTGATAAGCAAAAATTGCAACAGCCACCAAAACAACAGCAAAAGCAATGCTAGTCAATTTCTTTTGGTTCTTCTCTATATATTGTTCAGTTTTACTTAACGCCTCTTCTAGATTCTCGAAATTATCCGCAGTTTCCGGATTGTTTTTGTTCTTCGACATACTCAAATAATTAATAGGTTTATTTTTTCTAACGCAAATGTAATTTTTTTTGCCAAATATTAAGCATGATTAATATAAAAAATGAGAATAAATTAGAACTTAATTATTGGCTGGCTTTCCCTAAATTGAATTGATTTTATTTCTTAATTTTGCAGCATTACCTTAAAGTTTTGCACATGCATCTTGAAAAGCTATCTCTTATTAACTACAAGAACATACTTGAGTTGGAATTAAATTTCTCTCCAAAAATCAATTGTTTTATCGGCAATAATGGAATGGGAAAAACCAATCTTCTTGATGCTGTTTACTACTTAAGCTTTTGTAAAAGTTATTTTTCTTCTACCGATCAGCACAACATCAATCACGATCAACAATTCATGGTTTTAGAAGGAAAATATCAGCGTAAGGAATTGGAAGAAGTCGTTTATTGTGGTGTGAAACGTGGACAAAAGAAGAATTTCAAGCGAAACAAAAAAGAATACAAGAAACTCTCGGAGCACATTGGTTTACTTCCTATTGTTATGGTCTCTCCTGCCGATGGCCGACTTATTACCGATGGCAGCGAAGAACGCAGAAAGTACATGGATAGTGTGATATCGCAGTACGACAGAAAATACTTGGATGATCTGATTCGTTACAATCGAGTAATTCAACAACGGAATAAGTTACTAAAAGATTTTGCTGCAGGAACCAAATACGATGAAGATACCTTAAGCATTTGGGATGAGCAATTGGTGCATTTGGGTGCCGAAATCTATAAGAAGAGAAAAGATTTTCTGCATAAGTTAATGCCAGTTTTCCAGGAATACTATTCTGTTATTTCTCAGGGAAACGAAATTGTTAGTCTGGAATATAAATCGCAACTGCACAATCACGGAATGCGTGAATTATTAGATAATGCACGCTGGAAAGACCAGGTAATGCAATACACAACTGTGGGAATTCACAAGGATGATTTGATTTTGAATCTGGGTAATTATCCTATCAAAAAAATGGGTTCACAGGGACAAAAAAAGACTTATTTAATTGCACTAAAGATGGCTCAGTTTGAGTTCATAAAACAAATTGCAGGCTTTACACCTATACTTTTGCTGGATGATATTTTCGACAAGCTAGATTCGAATCGCGTTGAGCAAATAGTTCGTTTGGTTTCAGAGGATCGATTTGGTCAAATTTTTATTTCTGATACCAATCGTGATCATTTGGATGATATCTTATCAGGATCAGCTTTGGAATATCAACTTTTTACTATCGCTAACGGTGCCATTATTAATTCGGAATCATGAGAAGAAGCAACACTCAAAAAATAGATGAATTGATCAAGGAAGTTCTGAAAGAATCGAAACTTGATGTAAAACTGAAAGAATATGAGTTGGTAAACTCGTGGGAGAAGGTAATTGGCAAAACTGTAGCCAATGCAACTACCGATATCCACATTCGCAACCGAAGATTGTTTGTTGCGGTTCGATCATCGGTAATCCGAAACGAACTCATGATTATTCGTGATGGATTGGTAAAAGCTTTGAACCGTGAAGTACAAGCCAATATTATTGATGAAATTGTAGTGAGGTAAGTAAAAATAAATCATGAAAAAGTATACACTTATAATAATAGTATTGGTTGTTTCAACAATATTCAATGCTTTCTTTAGAGATGTTATGATTGATATTGCATTTAGTGCGATTTTATTTCAATTTTTGGGCTCGTTACTATTAGGATATGTGATATCAATGTTTGTAGCTAAGTACAAAGAAAATGATTGGGTAAAATATTGGAAAGTAATGTATGTTGTTATGGTTGCTATTAGTTTACTGGTCCATTATCTTAACTTTTTACCAACGAGTGATACATTGTGATATTAATGCTAAAGGCTAAAAGCTAACAGCTAAAAGCCTTTTGCAAATATCTTATTTAAATCACTTCTGTTGCAGAGAAATAAAATGCTCCTTCGATGCAAGCATTTTCGTCGCTATCTGAACCATGTACCGCATTTTTCGACATCGATTCTGCGAACTCTTTACGAATTGTACCTTCTTCTGCTTCGGCAGGATTGGTTGCTCCAATTAACTTTCTGAAAGCCGCTACAGCATCTTCCTTTTCCAAAATTGCAGCGACAATCGGTCCAGAACTCATAAAATCAGTCAATTCATCGTAAAACGGACGATCCTTATGAACTTCGTAAAACTTCTTCGCTTGTTCCTTGGTAATTTGAGTGTATTTCATGGCTGCAATTCTAAATCCAGCTTCGTTAATTTTTGCAAGAATTGCTCCAATATGACCCGCTGCTACTGCATCAGGTTTAATCATTGTAAAAGTTCTATCGCTTCTCATTAATTTGTGTGTATAAGGTTAAACTTGGTATACAAAAATAATATTTCTGAGTAGGCATACAACAAAATCCAACTAATTTATTTGGATTGATTCTAATTAATTATTGAGTTTTGATCATTGATTCAAATCACAATTATTTTTTAGCAATGAAATCTGCCTATCTATTTTTATCTTTACCCACTAATTTTGAATCATATTTACTCTTAAGAGAATGAATAATATAAAGAATAGAATAGATAGTAATTTAATTAAGAAGGCAGAAATTCTGTTGGAGGAATCAAAACAAATAGCAATAATCCCCCACTCTGGTCCCGATGGCGATGCCATAGGTTCATCCTTAGCATTGTACCAGTATTTAAAGAAAAAAGGTAAAACCCCTAAAATTATCAGCCCGAGTGCGTATCCTGTATTTTTGAATTGGTTACCACAAAATTCGGAGGTGATGATCTATACAAATGGCAAAAAAGAAGCCGAGGATTATTTAAAATCATCTGACCTGGTATTTATTGTCGATCACAACTCTTTTAAAAGATCGGGAGATTTGGAAACAATCCTTAAAGATTTACCTGCAAAGAAGATCATGATTGATCACCATCCCGAACCAGAACAAATTGTTGACTTGATGTTTTCGGATACAGCCATGTGTGCCACTTGTGAATTGATGTATGAATTTATTGAGGCACTTGGCGATGAAAACTTAATTGACACCCACATTGCCGAATGCTTGTATACAGGAATCGTTACAGATACTGGCGGCTTAAGCTATAATTCATCCAACCCAAGAACCTATCAAATTGTTGGAGATTTATTGGCCAGAGGAATCGATAAGAGTAAAATCCATTCAAATGTATACGATAATTTCTCTACCGATAGAATGAAGTTGTTGGGGCACTGTTTGGATCAAGGACTTGAGGTTTTAAGCGAATATCAAACAGCAATTATCACTTTAACCAAAGACGATTTACTACGATTCAATTACAAAGATGGCGATACTGAAGGTTTTGTAAATTACCCTCTATCCATACAAGGAATGCTGGTTTCGGTAATATTTATTGAGAAAGAAGATATGGTAAAAATCTCTTTCCGATCAAAAGGCAATGTACCTATAAATACTGTGGCTTCAGCACATTTTAATGGTGGAGGTCACATGAATGCCGCTGGAGGAAGAACTACAGATAATCTTAAAGATGCCATTGACAAATTCAAAGCTGTAATACCTGCATTTTATAAGAGTCTTGACCTCTAATTTAGACAGCAAAAAAGACTTGGTGGTATGATATTTGCCTTATCTAAGCCGACCAAAGTCTTGTCTTAAATAGTGGTTTTGTAAATTTTAAGGATAAAAAGACGAAGTCAAGAAATAATCCCGGTTTTAGGCGGTCGGGATTATGCCTAAATTTTTAACTATGATGCTCGCAGCGCAGGTTTTTACAATCTGCGCTGTTTTTTTGATATTATTTTTCTCGGTGTAATAGGAAAATTGCTGGTTTCTTGTGCAAATCAATATCCATTCCTTTCCATGCTTTTACAGGAAGGGTTTTAATAAATTCACTTTCCATGGTAATATCAACCGCAATACACAGTTTAGTTACTCCACTACAATTTGCAATTAAATCTTCAACCAATTTATTGTTACGATATGGTGCCTCAATAAAGATTTGTGTTTGATTTTCACTCAATGATCTTGAATCCAGTTGCTTTATTTTTTTTGCTCGTTCATTGGCTTTTATTGGCAAATATCCGTTAAAGGCAAAGTTTTGTCCGTTAAACCCCGATGCCATCAGCGACATTAAAATTGAAGATGGACCAACCAATGGCACCACTTGTATATTCTTTTCGTGAGCCAATTTTACAACATCAGCTCCCGGATCGGCAACACCTGGACAACCTGCTTCCGAAATAATTCCGATATCAAAATCTTTAATCGCATTCAGATATCCCGAAATTTCGTTAGGCGAACTGTGTTTATTTAATTCATAAAAGCGAAGCTCATCAATATTAATGGCAGAATTTACCTTTTTAAGATACCTGCGTGCCGTTCTTATATTTTCCACAATAAAATGCTTAATTGTGGGAATCAGCTCTTGAATATCCTGAGGAATTACTTGATTAACGGATGTATCTCCCAAAGTTGTTGGGATAAGATATAACTTGCCTTTCATGATGATCTAATTTTCGGCAAATGTACGAAATTACTTGTATTATTGATTTTGTATCCAATTCGAATTATCGTTTTGTAGACCTGTATGCCGAAAAAGAGAATAAATGACCTCCGCTTTTACTTTTCCTGCTTCTACCATTCAGCCTTATTTTCTATCTGGAATAATTCTAAATAATTTTGAAACCAATTAAAAAAGTTTCATCTTTACACCTAAATCATCATTTATCATTACAGAATGAAAGAGTTTGCTACAAAAATCATATTAAATAGAAACTTCATCTTGGTATTGGCAGTAATACTCGGCTTAGTCATTGGACAGTATGCATCCTTGTTTAAGAATTACACTTTTTACGTGCTGGCCGTGGTTATGACCTTCTCTACAACCGGGATTTCGACAAAAGCCATGTTTCCATTAAAGAAAATGATCAAGCCAATGATTATGGGCTCCCTTCTAAATTATGTGGTTTTTGGTGCAGTAGTGATTTCTCTTTCCTATTTCTTAATGCCTACACCCGAATTGTTTTTAGGATTTGTTGTAATCGCCTCAACACCTCCAGGTGTTGCTGTTATTCCATTTTCTCACATTTTAGATGGTGATTTAAAATATGCCATTGTAGGAACTTTGGGTGCATTCATATCTTCATTGTTTTTTGCTCCTTTAATTGTTGGTCTATTCTCTAATGTTGACGGAGGCATAAATCCTGTAGATTTATTCATTGCAATGGTTCAGCTGGTAATTATCCCTTTACTGATTTCCCGACTTTTATTGTGGAAACCGATAAAACCAACAATCGAAAAAGTGAGAGGTAGAATTGTTGATTGGGGATTTGCACTCATAATTTTTACCGCTGTAGGTTTAAACCGACAGGTATTTTTTTCTAATTTTGAAATACTCTTACTGGTTTCTTTGGTTTTGTTTCTGGGGATTTTCGGTTTAGGATGGACTTTTGAGAAAATAAGCAAAAAAATTGGAGTTCCTGCTCCGGTTGCTATGACTCAAAATTTATTGGTAACAGTAAAAAGCTCTGGTTTTGCTGTGGTTACAGCATTAACATTGTTTGGTGAAAAAGCTGCTATTCCATCTGCTGTTTTAGCAGTATTTGTATTGGCTTATCTACTATTTCTATCCATCCGAAAAGAACTTAGGGATTCAAAAAAATCAAATTAACCAAGAGGTTATATTCTGATTAGAACAAAGTATGGTAAAACTAACTTTTCTTGGAACTGGAACTTCTCAAGGTGTGCCAATTATTGCATGCAAATGCCCTGTTTGCTTATCTGATAATAAAAAAGACAAGCGATTGCGAACTTCTGTATTGATTCATGTTGACAATCAAAACATTGTAATTGACAGCGGTCCTGATTTCAGATACCAAATGTTGCGCGCCGGTGTTGAAAATATATCCGCTATTCTATTTACACATGAACACAAGGATCACACTGCAGGCTTGGACGATATTAGAGCATTCAACTGGGTAAACAAAACTGCAGTAAATATTTATGCAGAAAAACGCGTTCAAGAATCTCTAAAAAAAGAGTTTGCCTACGTTTTTGCTGAGTTCAAGTATCCTGGTATTCCTCAAATGAATTTGATAGAGGTGAACAACCAAGCTTTCAGAATAAATGGAACTACGATTCAACCCATTCGGGCCATGCACTTAAAACTACCTGTTTACGGATATCGAATAGGTGATTTGGCTTACATCACAGATGCAAACTATATCTCTCTCGAAGAGATGGAGAAACTAAAAGGCATCAAGGTATTGGTGGTGAATGCTCTTAGAAAAGAAAAACACATTTCGCATTACAACCTATCAGAAGCTCTTGACTTGGTGAATGAATTAAAACCAGAAAAGGCCTACTTTACTCATATCAGTCACCAAATGGGATTCCATGATGAAGTTCAGGCAGAACTTCCTGAGAATGTTTATTTGGCTTACGATGAACTTACCATTGAAGTCTAACCGTTGAAAAGTAAAATTGTAAAAATAGAGTAATTGGGGTATTTGAGAGAAAAATCAATTACCTCTCCACTTTTCTCATAAAAATCACACTCACTCCACCAAGAACAAGGAATATGCTTCCCGCCAGCATCAAGGCTGATGAAATACTGTAATGGTCGGTGTACCATCCCAGGAATGGTCCAATCACGGCAAAACAAATCCTGATGATAAAGTTACGCACCGATAAAACCGTGGCGCGCATATCCGATTCGGTAATTCTATTGATATAATCCTTCAATACTGGCGTAGCAATTCCTCTCACAAAATAGAAAAAGAAGAAAACGCCAACCCCAATTAAAGAGTGAAACCAACCACTTAAAATAAAGCCGCTTGAAATACCAATTACAATAAAAGTTGAAGTTCCTATTTTCCCCAGATATCCTTCAACTCGGTGAGCCAACAAAGCCACAAAACCAACCGTTAAATTCAATAGGGTCCAAATCACACCAATGGTGCTCACTTCCATATCTAAATCCTTTAAATACGGCTGTATGAACCAGGCCAAAGTTAGCGTAGCACAACCAATCACCGATGAAAGCACAATGTTCCAACGAAGCTTTGCACTGTCCCAAAGGGAGAACTTTACAATGGTTAAGATGTGTTTGAAACCAGCTTTCGATTTTTGAGAATCCTGATTGGGATCCAAAAGCAAAAATGCCGCTGGTATTGCTATAAAGGCGATAAATGATTGTAGCACAAAAGGGGTTCGCAAACTAATTAGAGCCAAACTACCCCCCGCTATTCCGGCAATTGCTTCCGCAAAATTTCCGACAGACATTACCCTACTCTCCTGCTTTAGATATTCTTTTTCGCGATTCATCTTTAAAAGACTATCGTAAAGCATTGCCGAATCGGAACCCGAAATAAAACTGCTCCCTATTCCAAGAATTAATTCAGCAGCCAGAAAACCAGTAAATCCATAACTGAACGAGTATACAACAAATCCCAGGCATCCCAATATTGCACCAAGAATAAGAGATTTCTTGCGTCCCCATACATCGGCCAGATATCCCGAAGGAATTTCAAGAACTACCACTGCAACAGAATAAATCCCTTTTAGGGTAAGTACATCTTGCATGCTTAAACCATTTTCCTGGTAAAACAAAACAATGATCGGCATGGTTAACATGAACCACTTGGCTATTTTAATAGCATACAGTTTGGGAATATTTCCTGCGTAAGTTCTTGACATTTTTATAATTTGAAATGCAAAGATAATTTCTCTGCTCAAATCTTAAAATATATTGACACAAGAGCTTCGATTAAGGAAAGATTATTCCACAATTGGATGAAAAAAAGAAGATTTTTACCCATGAAGGATAGGCTTTATCCGAAGCATCTGACCTATTCCCACCTTACCAGCTAAAATATCATTGCCGAATGAAAATATTTTCAAAAATTATTCTTTCTGAAACCTAAGTATTTAGTGCCTTTTAGCCATATATCTGAAAAAAAAATCATAAAAACATTTGCTTAAAAGCGCAATTAATCCCTATATTTGCATCGCCTTTTAAGGATGGTCCAGTAGCTCAGTTGGATTAGAGCAACAGCCTTCTAAGCTGTGGGTCCCAGGTTCGAATCCTGGCTGGATCACAAAAACTTTCTTAAAAGTTTAAAAATTTAATGTTTCTATAAGGCCGGTCCAGTAGCTCAGTTGGATTAGAGCAACAGCCTTCTAAGCTGTGGGTCCCAGGTTCGAATCCTGGCTGGATCACGAAAGGGTAGCAATTTGCTACCCTTTTTTGTTTGTACTGATTTCTATCTCAGAATTGAAATTTTCATTTAATCATACCACCTCAATACTCAAACTCTTCTACAGGCTCCTCCACTTCCATTCGTCCTTTTAACACATACTCGCGCAATCCATCTAAATTAGCGGTCTGCATGGCTTCAACCGAGAATTCTTCGTTGTGCAGCTTAAACAAATCGCCACAGCCTGCCTTTTCGAACATGGCCGATAGTTTGGGATACTGTTCTGCATCAACATTCATAAAAGTACTCAGGCGATCGATCTTCCAGTAAGGCACATCGTTTTTGCCCAATCCACAGATGTCTTTCAGATCACTACCCTCGGGCGTTGCAAAGTGTGTGATAAACAAAAAAGTGCGAATCACGAAGCAATCATCAATTACCTGGCAAAAGAAATAGCCCACCTTCACATCGTACAAATGATATGGAATCAAAATATAGGAACGAACATCATAGAAGTGCTTGAAGTACACCAAATTTTCGAACAAATTATAATTCAGCGCCTCATCGCTAAGCAAGTCCAGGCGCTCCCTCATTCTGTTCAAGGCATGTGCCTGAATATAAACCGGAACCTCATCTAAATCGGTACCATGATACTGTTTAAACCCTCCAATATTATAGTTCAAAAAGCGCGGAAAGTTAAGTCGGGGTTTGATTACCCGATAGGTAGTATGATATTTCCCCCCAATTTTAATGGATTTTTTCACCGAATGAAAAACCCCAACACATGAATTGATATCTAATCGAGGACGGTTATTCCTTTCTGGAGTATGCAGTAAAGTTAAGGTATAGATTTTACTTCTTACATCGCTGCAAAGTAAAATGGTTTTATACAGATGCAGGTAGATATTATCAACGAACTCCTGCGGTTTTTGATGAAAACTTGCAATATCCCCCAAGTATTTCCACAGCTCAATCCTTCGTTTAAACGAAATTCCCTGAATAGCCATTACTTGCTGATAGCAGAACAAGACATTTAACTCTCGTATAGAAAACCACCTGCCTTTGTATTCCGCTATAGGTTCGTGCAATCGCTGTTGTAGCAATTGCTCCATATCATGTAATTCCTTGTCCGAAACAAAATGCCCTTCCTGCGCAATCGGCTTTGACACCCTAAAATAGAAATCAAACAACACTTCTTGCTCCTTCTTATGGAATTGCATCTCCTCCTCTTGCCCAGTCAACTTTTTCAATTCCGACTGTATCTCTTTCACTACATACTTAATTCCATCTTTTCTTCTTGGTCTTTTCCGAGCTACTGTTTTCTTACCGTGCTTTTTCCTTTTAGCCATAACAAAAATCTTCTTTTCATAAGTTCTTGTACAATTTAATAAATAATTCCATCCATTGTTAAACATTATATACTTTTTTACAGCAGATTATGAGATGGATTGCTTACATTTAAAAGCTATAAAAGAGAATAAACGCTGACAGATCCTCAGGATGCTGTCAGGTTTTACCGACCTGTCAGACTGCGAAGCTGCTGACAGCCTGAAACACAAAACACCTGATACTATGGAATTGCTATACGTTTGGATTGAAGACTACAAAAACATTAAAAAGCAAGGCTTTAACTTTTCGCCGAAACATTGGTTCGATTTTGAGTACGAAGTAGACGAGGAGGGAAAAGTAATTGGTGGCACCCTACACCACAAGGAAAGAAACACCAACTATCCAGAAAACTTCTTTGGTGAAAACATTAGCAATGTAACGGCTATTGTTGGGAAGAATGGGAGTGGGAAGAGTAATTTAATGGAATTTATAATCCTGTTTTGCTCAAGTTCTCACGGACTTAACGAATACAATAAAAATATTGTTTTTATTTATGAAAGTGCTGGTAGAATTTATACCAATAGATCACAATTAAAATGTAACTTAAAATTATATCCAAAGAATTACATTCAATATCCATTCAATAGATATTCCAATAACGCAACAAAGTTAATCTTCTACTCCCCTCATACCGAAAAACATATGCTTGAAGGATTAGGAAGTGATCTAGCAGTAGATGATATCTCAGATGGAGGCATGCTCAAAGATGATTTTATGACTAGAAATGGTGAATCCTTTCTGTGTACAGATATTGAACTTCTCCAAATGGAAGACTCATTAAGACATATTCAGTTATTTAAATTATTCTTGCAGACAAAATTTAGAACGCACATTACCATTCCAAAAGAATTATACATACAAATCAATGCTAGTATAGAATTTAATGAGGAAATAAATAACAAAAACTATAGAAGGTTTTACCATAGGGATGATAATCTTTCCTTTATGCAGCACATAGAAAACAGATTATTAAATCAAATATTCGCCAATAATAATTCAATGTATACTGAGACTTATGCAAGCTTTGAAGAATTAATTATTGGGCATTATTCATTTGAATTTTATAAACAATTACAACATTTAAACAATAGTGACTTCATTGTTTATCAGAAAGAACCTTATCCATTAGGAAAATTTGATTATCATTTTACTTTCAGAATTAAAACAGAAAACCTTTCTGATGATTTCATGAGAGGTTTATATTACTATTACTTCCAAAGTAAAGTTCACTATGGATTAACAACTTTAAGCTTTACAAGAAATTTAAGTCGTAACATATTTTGGAAGTGGAATGGTATTTCGTCAGGAGAAATGTCCATGTATAATCTTTATGGTCGATTATTAGAAACGACCACAGCTTCACAATTCGTAAATTCTAACATTAAAAAAATCATTTTATTGCTTGATGAACCTGAAACATCTTTTCACCCAGAATGGCAGCGCATATTTATTACTGAGTTTATGCCATTTATTAACGAAATTTGCAATAAAGTAAATGTCCAAATATTTATAAACTCCCACTCCCCCTTCCTAGTCTCTGACCTTCCCAAAGACAATATCATCTTTTTAAATAAAAAGGAAAATGGAGATTGTGAAGTAAAACAGCCTGAAGACATGACTCACACCTTCGGCGCGAACATCCACTCCCTTTACCGCAACTCTTTCTTTTTAGAGAATGGTTTAATGGGTGAGTTTGCAAAGGAAAAAATTGATCAAGTTATACAAGACTTGAATCAACAAGATCCTAAATCGAATATTTCTGATGAAAGAAAACAAGAGATCCTTTTTATAATTGAACAAATAGGCGAACCTATACTCCAAGAGAAACTTAAAAAGAGATACAAAGAAATCTTTGAACCTCTGGACAGAAGAATCGAAGAGCTCAGATCAGAACTTGCACAACTTGAAGCATTACAAAACCTAAAATCATGATTCCAATTCATATCCCCAACCTAAACGAAATAATAGAAGAGTTTTACCAAGCAGTAAAAGCATTTTCGGAATCAAAAACATGGTTTGACACCGTAAACAATTGGCTAGTTGGTAAAGGTTATACACTAGAACAGGTTGTGAAAGCCAAACCATATGAACTTGCTATATTAATTCGAGAGCTACCAAAAGTAGGAACTCCACAAGAGTTCAAAAAAATCTACTCCGAATTCTCCAACAGCTCCAAAGGCCTGAAATATATAAATACAAATGGGGATCGAATTGTATACTCAGGAATTGATTTGATAGAAAGGTTAGGAATAAATGTTTGTCCATATTGCAACAGAACCTACGTACAAAGTATTAAGAATAAAAATCAATATCACAAAAAAAGAAGAACCTGTGAGTTTGATCATTTCTATCCGCAAAGCGAATATCCTTTTTTAGCCATCTCTTTTTACAACCTGATTCCATCTTGTAAAACTTGTAATCACATTAAAGGAAAAAATCCTATTCAATTTTCACCTTATGAAATTAATGGGGAGAGTTTGGTTGAATTTAAATATAAAATTGAAGGCATCGATTATCTAACAGATCCCAAACAAGTATCAATAGAAATCGATTGGAAGAATCAGGAGTTTTATGAATCGAATGGTAAGGTATTCGGCTTAGACGACTTGTATAAAAATCACAACGACATCGCTCAGGAAATCCTTTTGAAACGACACATCTATAATGACAGTAGAATTGATGAGTTGTTGGAAGAGTACGAAGGTCTGTTTTCTTCGAAGGAGGAAATCATTCAAATGATAGCAGGAAACTATATCAATGAAGAAGACCTCGGCAAGCGCCCACTATCCAAACTCACCAGAGACATCGCCCGCGAGGTAAAGTTCATAAAATAAGCTTTCATCAAAGGCTAACAGATCCTCCGGATGCTGTCAGGTTTTCCCAACCTGTCAGACTGCGTAGCTGCTGACAGCGTCAAACACCAATTTCTCAAGGAATAGAATCCAAACTCTGACAGGTCTATCGACGCTTTCAGGTTTGGCTGCTCAAAATTGCTATCGGCTACCCCAATTTTGGGGTCTGGGATAGGAAAATTGCTGTCGGCAATAGCAATCTTGGTCTTGCACCCCGCAAGCTTTCCCTTTAAAGGCTCGGCTTAGGGCAAAAATCCCTCGACAGAGATGTGGCAATACATCAATATATCCCATCTGAGGCTCAAGTTTTCCCTAAATTTGGTCGGCATTGCCCTATTTTAGCTCGGCCTTTCTATGGAAAGGCTCAACATTGCTATCTAAAAAAAAGAGCTCCCCTAAAAAATGGTGGCAATTTGCCCTCTCGTACCTCAATTTTGTACTTCCAAGCCTCAATGTCGAGCCATCGGATAGAAAGTTGGATGTTACAGAGGGAAATAATGAGCCTCTGGATAGAAAAGTGGCAGGTTGATCTCTTATGCTTGAGCAAATCTAAAACAAGGTGGAGCTGCAAGAGAACAATTGCGAGCCTGGCAAGAGAAAGATAGAGCAATTTTTCCCTTTCATCAAAATGTGAAGGGGAAGTTTCCACCTACTATTGCATTTATTAGATTATATAAAGATCTTGTAAACTGAGAAAGGATACCGTGCCTGGTACCCTTTCCTTTTGAATCCATCAAACAGGCGAGTCTTACTCGTCTGTTTGTTCTTCGGTTTTCTTCACACCTCGGCCTGGAAAACGTTTCGACAGCTCATCCAATTTATCCTGAGCTCCCGGATGTCCCATTTTGGCAGCATTTTTCATCAAACTATACACAATAAGTGAAGTTCGATAAGCTTCGCTACCTGCCAATGCGTAAGAATCCTTAACAGCTGAAACAATCTCAGACAACTTGTAGTCGATAGAACGCAATGTGCCAATCGCCGCCACGTCGTGATCGAATGCATCAAAATCGATAAATCCGCCTAGCATAGCAGTTTCCTGTCGAGCTACTTCGTGCGACTTGTCTACAAAAGCCACTGATTTATCGCCCATAATCAAAATATCCTTCTTCTCTTCTTTCGGAAGAACTTTCAATTTAGCCAACAAAACATCATTTAAGGTTTGCAGAGCAGTATCGATCTGAGTTTGCTCCTCAGCAGTTAAAACCAAATCGAATACATTTTTTTGCATAAAATTTAGTTTTTGATTAATACTATTTATATCAGTATCAATTTAATAATTCTTAAAGCTGTAAAAGATGATATTTGTCATAAAGCACAGGATTAATTCTCATTTTGTAAAACAAGATCAGATTATACCTTCTCTACCTTCTTAATTCCTCGTCGGTTAAAAATGATTCGATAGCGACGATAGCTGGTTTGATCGTCCATTTTGAAACGAATCACCATGTTCATGAAATAGACCTTTTCGCCCGCTGTCTTTTCGAACTGATCATCCTTTAGGTAGTAAAGTGGAATTTCAGGGTTGTCCATTTTCTGGATAAATCGGGATACATTGAAACGAATGATGTCCACAACCCCTGTAATGTTGTAGTTGCCATAGGAGTTGTCCAAAGCCTTTTGATCCAAACGCACCAGTTTTCTGTAGAAGATGATTTTCTCTCCCACTCCACGGCTTTCCACATCCACAATTCTCGATCGGTTTCTGTGTTTCATCACACGAAGTGGAACCGTATCTTCGTGAACAAAGTCGAAACTCTCCTTACACCAACCAATTTTCTCATCTCCCTTTACGCGGATGATACTTTTGTGATCGAAAAATCGTTTGTTGATCTTTCCCACCAAATAATGGCGGCTAAGGTCTTTGATTCTATCCTTTAGCATGTAAATAATTACCAAGGCTCCAAATAAAGGAATGGTAAAACTTCCCAGGCTCTTCTGAAACACAAAGGTAAGAGCAGCACCAATAATCATGGCCAGGCCTGCGGCAATGCTATACAGAAACTGAATCATAAACACCCCTTCCTTTTTCTTGCGGAAGGAAAGCAATAGCTGCCCCTCGAAATACTTCTTAAAGGCTCCCCTGCGGTGCACAAACCAACGGTTTTTGTCGGTAGGCTTTTCCTCTACCACCAGGTAGTTTTTGCTTTTCTTGTAGGCTACCTCATCGCGCACCTGGTTTAGAATTTCTTGCTTGCGTTTCTCAATCTCCGGATCATTCACTTTGCGCAAACCTCGGTGCAAATAGTAAGAGTACTCATCGAATTGATTACTCATGAACTCATCCCCAAACAAAAAGTAATCGAACATCTCCTTTCTTACCGTAGGAACATTAACAATTCTTCTCAGCTCTCGGTATCGCTCCCCAATTCTTCGAACATGGCTCAGGTAATCTTTAATGAGATATTGACGATCTTCCTCCTGATCATTTCTAAGGATATGCTGAATTTCGCGGCGAAGGGCAGAACGAAGAATGGTATGAAACATGCGAATGTGATACTCGTAGTTTGCTTCATTCTTGGAAGTGGGATAATTGGCTACCTTCTGAAAAGAATCCTCCAAGTACTTGAATACGGTTTGATCGCCCAAGGCAATTTCCCTTAGCAGGTAAGGCGGGGTAATCAAACGGATGTTGGAATTAAAATCGTTGTAAAAGTCCTCCTTCTTATAGGTGGATGGATTGATATCCAAACTACTTGGAACGAACAGCCAGGTTTTAATCGAAAACTCGTTTACCTTTCTTTCCTTACTGGGTTCGTAACCCATTTTTATCTCTACAGAAAACTTATCGTGTACTTTTACAACTTCATTTATCATTCGCCAGACTTCTTGTAATTTATGATTCGGTGTGTATTCAATGCTTAAAGGTACTGAATTCCTACCAATACATCTCCTCTTAGAAACCCCATTTTTAAAGGGATAACACTTATATCGTTTGCGGAATGAGATTCATAATTTTCAACACTTTTTCATTTTTATATCTACCTCTGCGAGTTATATATTTTTTTGGGGGATGCATTCCTCTTTTTCATCCTCATAATCGTGAACGATTACCTGCAGACTTGATACTCGAAACATTTATTTCTCAAACAACACCTATGAATGCAGGAAAAATCGTACACTGGTTTGTGTTCGATTTCTATCATTTGAAAGGACAAATGATCGCGATTCGCATTTTGCAACTCCTGTATCTCCATCATCTATTTGGTATTGGAAAGAGAATGTAATCTAATTGATTTTTATTAAAAATCCATATAGCATTTTTTCCAGATAAAAGTCAGCCTCCAACAAATTATTTTTAACATTTAAAAATTTATTTTTTTAGTTTGCTTATTTTGAACGCTTTGAAAATTAACATTTGTTAAACTTCAATAAAAACGCATTTTTCGTTTCGTAAGCTTAAAATTTTTGCTTAATTTCAGGGTAGAAAGATTAATCAAAAAGGCTTAACGAAGCCGAACATATGCGCAGAAAAAAAACCGGTTTACACTTATCAGAATATTAACTTATCCACTTGTGGATATTAAATATAGGAGGAATTGTGATGAACATGAAAATGCAATCCGTAGGTTTTAAAGCAGATAGCAAATTAGAAGCTTTCATTAACCAAAAACTTAAAAAGCTTGAGAAGTTGGAAAACAGTATTACCGCTTATGATGTAATACTAAATGTTGACAAAGCGAGTAATAAGGAAAATAAGGTTGTTGAGGTGAAAATGCAGGTTCCAGGATCGGAACTATTTGCCAAAAAACAAAGCAAGACATTTGAAGAAGCAACAGATTTGGTAGCAGATGCACTTCGAAGCCAAATTCTAAAATATAAAGAAAAGAGATAATCCTCGAACAGAAACGGAGCTAATGAGCTCCGTTTTTTTTTATTTTACATCCCTCCAACACTTTCCTTAACTTTTCTTCACATTTATTTTAACAATTTAATAGGATAATATTTCTATTTTTGATCACAGCGAACGAAAATAGAAATACAATTGTCCCACTCTACCCACAAAATTGATTTTAATCGTTGTTTCAAAGAGTACTACTCTCCTTTGTGCAATTATGCCTATTCGTTTCTAACTGATCAAGATCAGTGCGAAGATTTGGTACAGGACATTTTTCTTAAAATTTGGGATTCTCCTCCTAAAATCAATACATCCATCTCCTCTTATTTGTATAGAGCAGTTAAGAATGCCTGCATCAGCCAAATGAAGAAAAATGTACAGCAAAGCATTTTACCAATCGAGGAAGTTGAAGATCCTATCGATACTCCTTTTGAGTTAAATAGAGAAGAAAACCTTGCCAGGATTAGATCGAAGGTAGAACGTGCCGTTGAAAATTTACCACCAAAATGCAAAGAGGTATTTATCATGCGTCGAAATATGCAGATGTCCTATCTTGAGATCTCTGAACACCTTAACATTTCCAAAAAAACCATCGAAAACCAGATGAATACGGCAATTAAAAAATTAAGAGCACAATTGGATAAAAATGACTTGCTGATTTATTTCTTGATGATGGTGAAAGAGTAACAGTGATCAGTGAACAAACAGATTACAGTTTTAGGATTCATACAAACATTTCCATTCAACGAACAATCATCTCATCACATTCGCGACCTTTCTAGAGTCTACTTGAATTTAATGAAAACATTTAATTAGATGAAGAGCCTTTAATTTCGGAATTCTCCCTTTTCAGTGGAGATCCCGACAGGGAGAGGGGTGTGTTTAATTAAGTTTCTCATTATTGCACCCTTTTGCCTGTCGACATTTTCCCTAAAAGGGAAAAATTGAAATGGAAATGTAAGGTTCAATTAATTATTATCGATTGAGGAATTCTTTGAATCGATGAAAAACACTGCCAATGATACACTACTTTCACCTTTTTGTAAAAAAAAAGAAAATTCTATAGGGGTAAATCAGATTTAGTTGTCTTACCTATAGAATTGCAATTTATTTATACATGTATTAAGATTTCAGGGCCATGAAAATTAACACAGAAATATTAACTGATTATTTAAACAAGCTATGTGATAACAAAACAAAACAGGCAGTGGAAAATTGGATGGAGGAAGATCCTGCAAACCAAAAATACTTTGAAGAGTTAAGATTTTATTGGGAATGCAAATCTTCATCCGTAAAGAAAATTGAATTTGATTCGAAAAAAGCTTACAGTAAATTATTACAAAAGAAAAATTTGCAAAAACGTGTTAAAATTCGCCGTTACCTGCAGTATGCGGCAGCAATTGCAATACTAATGGTAAGTGGAATAACATCATATTTATATATGAATACCAGTTCGGATCAAACATTGGTTGTAAATAATATTGCAAATGAAAGGTTGTTGAATCTGCCTGATGGAAGTACGATTCTGTTGGCCCAGGGAAGTAGCATTAAGCATTCGAAACACTTTTCAGAGAAGGTGAGATCAATTGAGCTTACAGGGGAAGCTTTTTTTAATGTAGCAAAGGACAAAAACAGACCATTTATCATCACCACCAGTCAAACCCAAACAAAGGTTATCGGAACATCATTTCGAATTTCAGAAGCTAATGGCAATACCTTTATTGAGGTTGAATCGGGAATTGTTGAATTTAGGGGAAAAAATGAATCAACAAATAAGGTACGACTGGTGAGAGGTGATAAAGCGAAGTTTATTACCAAGCAACATGCAATTCTTAAAAGCAAAAATGAATCTCATCATTCAGAAATAAAAATTCAGTATTTAGCATATCAGAACGAAAGTTTAAAATCGATATGTAATGATTTAAATGAACTATTTAATGTAGATATCAGATTGGAAGGAGAAGCTGTTCCACAGCTCAGGTTGACAGCAGTATTTGAAAAGCAAAATCTGGAAAATATTCTGGAAACCATCTCTTTTACCCTAGATCTTGATATCGAAAAAAACAATTCGTACATCCTACTAAAATAATTTGTACATGAGAAATATATTTCTTTTTCTAACAGCAACATTCATGCTGTTGGGAATGAATACGGTAATGTCTCAATCGAAAGACAACCAAACCATTAAAACCAATCAAGAAGCTTATTCCTTTGTGGATTTAATGGATTTGATTAAAAACCAAACAAAATTGAATTGTACCTACCCAAGTGCAGAACTTGGGAAAGAGAAAATTTACCTGGGTAAGAAATCTTATCAACTAAGAATATTGCTGGATAAGGTTTGTTTGCAGCTACAATTAAAATACAAAATCATTGGAAATCAGATTGCTTTTAAAAAGTATCCAGCAAAAAAAGTAACCATTAGTGGGTATATAAAAGATGCAAACAATGGTGAAGACTTAATTGGTGCTACCTTTTATATCAAAGAGCTAAAAAAAGGTACCATCACCAATCCATATGGTTTTTACTCTTTAAGTGTTCCTGCTGGTTTTTATACGCTTAGCTATTCTTTTTTGGGTACAAAAACTCAATCAAAAGTTTTGGAAGTTACCGATAACCTGAATTTAAATATTGATTTGTCATCGGATAACCTCCAAATAAAAGAAGTTGTAGTAAGAGGAGAGGCTGCAGCCAGCAATGTTGAACGAGCTGAAATGAGTGTGGTAAAAATGCCGGCAACAACCATAAAAAAACTGCCAGCCTTAATGGGTGAGGTCGACCTAATTAAGGCGGTACAAATGCTTCCCGGCGTAAAACCTGCTGCCGAGGGTTCGAGTGGATTTAGTGTTCGGGGAGGTAATCCTGACCAAAACTTGCTGCTTCTCGATGAAGCGCCTGTATATAATGCTTCTCACTTGCTTGGCTTTTTCTCAATTTTTAATAACGATGCTTTAAGCGATATGAAGCTTTACAAAGGAGATATTCCTGCTGCTGTAGGTGGACGTCTTTCTTCTTTTCTGGACATCAGAATGAAAAACGGAAACAGCAAAAAGTTTAGTGGAAATGGTGGTATTGGTACTGTTTCATCAAGGTTAACTCTTGAAGGTCCAATAGGCAAAAACGAAAAGACCTCTTTCATGCTATCGGGAAGAAGAAGTTACGCCGATTTGTTCCTGAAGTTATCTTCCGACGAAGATGTGAAAGACAATGTCGTTTACTTTTATGATGTAAATGCAAAAATCAACCATCGCTTCAATGATAAAAACCGTCTTTTTGTATCAACCTATTTGGGGAAGGATGTTTTTAAAAGCAACGAAAATGAATTGAACTATGGAAATCGCACGGTTAGTTTGCGTTGGAACCACCTGTTTTCTAACAAATTGTTTTCCAATGCTACTTTCCTATATAGTAAATACGATTACGAATTATCAAATAAATTAGGAGCCGATGCTTTTAAGTGGCAGTCGAATATGGAAGATTATTCAGCGAAACTTGATTTCAATTACTTCTTAAATGCCAATAACAACATCAAGTTTGGTGGAATTATTACTTATCACAAATTTGAGCCAGGTCATGCGTTTGGTTTAGGAGAGCAATCTTTTCTTTCTGATTATCGTGTAAACGAATCAAATGGATTAGAAGAAGCTGTATACATTTCCAATGAACAAAAAATTGGCGATCGCTTGACCTTAAAATATGGATTGCGCTTTAGCATGTTCAATAATATAGGTAAAGGAACCGTTTATGATTTTGATGAAAATTACAATGTTGTTGATTCAACAATTTATAAAAATGGTGATATTTTTAATACATACACTAATTTAGAGCCTAGGTTCGGTCTTAAATACATGCTTACTCCTACTTCTTCGGTAAAGGCAAGTTATTCAAGAACCACTCAATACATGCAGCTGACTCAAAACTCTACAGGTGGCTTACCTTTAGACATTTGGTTTCCAGCTTCTCCAAATGTAAAACCTCAAACTTCTGACCAATTTGCTTTGGGATATTTCAGAAATTTTAGAGACAATACCATTGAAATGTCTTTGGAAGGATATTATAAAAAAATGGATAACTCCATCGATTTTAAAGACTTTGCAGAATTGCTTCTAAACAAGCATTTAGAGGGTGAATTGCGAACAGGATCGGCAGAAGCTTATGGTTTTGAATTAACAACCAATTTAACATTCGATCGCCTACAAGGTTGGATTGGATACACCTATTCCAGAACAAAACGAACAATTGAAGGCATTAACGGTGGCAATTCATATCGATCACCTTACGATGTTCCGCACAATATCAAAGCTGCATTGAGCTATACATTGACTAAAAGAACAAGCATTTCGGCCAATTTCACCTATTCTACCGGATCTCCGGTTACCTACCCAGTAGGAAGAGCGGAATACCAAGGTGCATTGATAAAAATTTATTCGGGCAGAAACTCCTATAGAATGCCTGATAATCACCGCTTAGATTTGGCATTAACTTTAAAAGGCAAAAAGAAACCTGGCCGTAAATGGGAAGGCGAATGGAATTTCTCATTGTACAATGCTTATGGTAGAAAAAATCCATGGTACGTTAGCTTCAAGCAGGATGATGACAATCCTAAGGTAATGAAAGCTGAAAAAACCTACCTATTTACCTTTGTTCCTTCAATCACTTATAACTTTAAATTCTAGAATGATGCAAACTAAAATATTAATTCCATTTTCGTCATTTGCGAACAAACAGTTAAAATACATTTGTTTGTTGATGTTTACTATTATTTTTTCATCATGTACTGAGGAAATTAATGTTGATGTAGACAGTGGAGAAACTCGCCTGTCAGTTGAAGCTGCTGTCACATCTGATTTAACAAAACACCATGTAATCCTGAAAGAAACAAGTGATGTCTTTTTCAACCAGGATGCCATACCTGTTCGCAGTGCTAAAATTACCGTTACTGACGGCAATACAATCTATAACTATCAAGAAACTAAACCAGGATACTACGAAAGCGAGGATGCATTTGCAGGCAAACCAGGTAACACATACTCTTTATCCATTACTAACGTAGATGTAAATAAGGACGGAACATTAGAAGAATATTTGGCCAGTTCAACAATGAAACCAACATACCTCATAGATTCTATAAAAATGCATTTCGATCCTGATTATGAATCGTATGACGAAGATGTTGATAAAGGACCATTTTGGTTGGTTTCTCTATATATGAAAGATGATATTAAAACAGAAGATTATTATGGTTTTGCCTGCAGAATAAATGATGTGATGGTACATGATACAATTACAGAAATACTGGTTCAAAAAGACACTTACTTTAATGGTGAAACCTCAAAAGGTGTTGATGTTGGTGAGTTTAATCAGGAAAAACCAGATGAAATACTAAAAGACAATGATATAATCACTCTGGAAACCTATGCAATAAGCGAAGAATATTACGACTTTGTGAGCCAACTTCAAGAATTGGATGAAGGCCAAAATATGTTTTCAGGACCTCCTGGAAATATTACTTCAAATATTTCTAATGGTGCCATTGGATTTTTTGCTGTCTACTCTATTACTCGAACCAATATTGTACATCGAGACAATTAATGTAGACAAATATTTGATATTTAAATGATTTCACAGATAAAAAAGAGCACTAGATTAAGTGCTCTTTTTCTATTCCTTAAAGCCAATATCAAGGTGTGAACCATCGCAAAAAGGTTTGTTTTTCGAAGCACCACACCTACAAAAGTAGCACGTATCTTCCAAAGCTTCCCTTTTTCCATCTGATTTAACCAGTGTAATTGGCCCTTCAACCATTAAAGGTCCATTGGTCATAACCTCTACCTTTTTGCCTGTCTCTAAAGCTTTAATTGGCCCCTTATCAGCCTCATCCTCTTCAGGAGAATTCATGTAAAAGGATAAAGCACGAGATGGACATTTTTGCACCTGCTTAATTATTGATTCCGTATCCGATCCTTGCATTTTTATCCAAGGACGAGTTCCTGGTTGAAAAACTGTTGGTAAGCCTTTAAAACAGATTCCGGCATGAATACAAATCGCCGAATCATAAACCACAGTCACCTCTCCGTTTGAATATTCCTTTTTTGTATTCTTCATGATTTCTTAATTTGATGTTAGATTGTCACCTCTTAATTTACCACATTTTTAAAAAATTTGCAGATTTTTATTTTAAAGCCTAAAAAATGTTTTTATGACAATTCCCTCATCCTGAATCTCCTGCAATAGCAGGAAAAACAAAGCTGAATATTTTCCTAATTTTAGCATGAAAAAGCTCTTGCAGATCTGAAAAAATGTTCTACTTTTGTCGCAGACTTTTGAGAAACGATAGTCTTAAAGTCTACAAAAACACACGGGTGTAGCTCAGTTGGTAGAGCACTGGTCTCCAAAACCAGGTGTCGGGAGTTCGAGTCTCTCCTCCCGTGCAAGACCTTCCAATTTTTTGGAAGGTTTTTTTGTATCCATATACAAACAAAAACCGCCCGAAGGCGGTTCCCTGTTTTTAATTGTTCCAATACTAATATTATTTCACTCTGGTATGAAGAGTCACCTATCGGTGATTTCACACACGCTCTTTCAATAAATAATTGTCTGCAATTTCCTGATAACTTTCTCGGTTTAAATTGTTTTTAAATCCTCTTTTTGATTTCTTCGATTGAGGTCGTCTTCTCTTTTCCCTGGTCTGTTCAGCTCTAAAAGTTTTCGACATAACATCAAATTTTTAGTTCTTCAAAAAATCATATTATCAGATATTTGTACGGGATATTTGCCTGGGACGTTACAAAAAATTGTATTTGATATTCAATAACCTTCTATTTCTCTCAAAAACCTACAATCCTACTTCAATTTACACTTCCAAAGGTTCCTGAGCGTAGTCGAAGGACCAAAAAAATAAAAGAGTTATCTTTAATAAAACCAAACTCCTATAATATGCTCTGCTATACCTACATATTAAAATGCAATGATGGTTCTTACTATACTGGTAGTACCAAGAACTTAGATAAACGATTAGAAGAACACATGCTTGGCTTAGGTTCTCATTTCACAAAAAAACACTTACCAGTAAAGTTGGTTTATTTCGAAGAATTTGATAGAATAGATGATGCGTTCTACAGAGAAAAACAGATTAAGGGTTGGAGTAGAATAAAGAAAGAAGCATTGATTAATAATCAAAAGGAAGAACTAAAATTACTCTCAGCATGTAAAAACAAAACGCACTACAAAAACTTGTAATGCGCTTGATATATTTGCGGCCCTTCGACTTCGCTCAGGGACCTAAGCTCCTACTCCACTTTGCAGATCCAAGGGTTCCTGAGCGGAGTCGAAGGACCTTTTAATTCAGAGGATTCAAACCTACAACAACTGCATATCATACAGTTTCTTATAGGCTCCATCTTTCTCGATTAATTCATCGTGTTTGCCTCGTTCTACAATTTCTCCTTCATGGAAAACACAAATTAAGTCTGCATTCTTCACTGTTGATAATCGGTGAGCAATCACCAATGAAGTTCTGTTCTCCATTAATTTATCCAATGCATCCTGTACCAGTCTTTCCGACTCCGTATCCAAAGCTGAGGTAGCCTCATCCAAAATCATGATTGGCGGGTTTTTAAGAACTGCACGTGCAATACTCAATCGCTGACGTTGTCCTCCTGAAAGCTTACTACCCCGATCTCCAATATTGGTCTCGTAACCATTCTCTGTTGCAGTAATAAAATCATGAGCATTGGCAATTTTTGCAGCAGAAATTACATCTTCCATTGTTGCATTCTCAACCCCAAAGGCAATGTTGTTAAAAATGGTATCATTAAAAAGAATTGATTCCTGGTTCACATTCCCCATCAGGTTTCGCAAATCTTTCATTTTGTAGTCACGAATGTCAACACCATCAACATTAATACTACCTTCATTTACATCGTAAAATCGTGGTAACAAATCTACAAATGTAGTTTTACCCGAACCTGATTGACCAACCAATGCTACTGTTTTTCCTTTCGAGATTTCCAGATTTACATTCTTTAAGACCTTCTTTTCTCCATTGTAAGAAAAAGCAACATTCTTATATTCTATTGACTTCCCAAAAGTTTCTACTTGTTTGGCATTATCTTTATCGACAATAGTAGATTCAACATCAAGCAATTGATCAATACGATCCATTGCTGCCAACCCTTTATGAACACTATACATAGCTTTTGAAAAGTGTTTTGCAGGATTAATAATAGAATAAAACATTCCCAAATAAGCAATAAAAGCAGAAGCACTCATATTTCCACTTCCTTCCAAAATCAACTTACCACCATAACACAGTATAATAATAATCACAATGGTTCCCATCAATTCACTCATTGGGTGAGCCAATACATATCGTCTCATCATACTATTCATGATTCTTCGATATTCATTACTCTGAACACCAAATCTATCATTCATTTTATCTTCTGCATTAAATGCTTTAATGATACGGAGTCCAGACAAGGTTTCCTCTATGGTACTTAAAATATCTCCCATCTTGTCCTGCCCAGCTCTGGATGTTTTCTTTAAAGACTTCCCAACTTTACCAATAATATAACCTGCAATTGGTAAAAGTATAAAGACAAATAAAGTTAGTTGGGGACTCATAATTATCATTCCTGACAGATAAACAACAATTATAATAGGGTTCTTAAAAATCATGTCTACCGAACTCATCACCGAGTTTTCAACCTCTTGTACATCGCCTGTTGATCGTGAAATAATATCACCTTTTTTCTCATCTGTAAAGAAAGGCAAAGGTAAACTTACAATCTTGTTGTATATAATTTGTCGCATATCACGAACAACTCCATTTCGAATACTAACAGAATGATAAGATCCTAAGAAAGTGAATAAAACTTTAAAGAAAACAACTCCCAAAAGAATCGCTCCAACATAAATAAGAGCAACTACAGCTCCATATTCTTCTGTTAATAAATTTGAGTAGTAATAAAAATTATTTTTTAATACCTCAGCTGAAAATTCAAATGGTAGTTTCTCAGTTACCACTTCAGAATTAAGTCCAAATATGGTATTTAATACCGGTACCATAACCCCAAAAGAAACCGCTCCAAATAAAGCGCCCAATAAATTGTATAAAAACATCATTCCTAAGTCCATCTGATAAGGAGGGAGGAATCGCTTAAGAACCTTAATAAAATCTTTCATTAAAAGTATAAATAGTTAAACAAGTATATTGGGGAACTAAGAATTTGCCCAATAAAAATAGGCTGTAAAAGTACAACTCTTACAGCCTAAAAACAAAGTATTAACAAATATTAATGTTTTCTAGATTCCTGTATAATTATCAGGACTAATAGTCTTCAATTGAGCTTTCAAATCATCACTAATCTCAAGTGTATCGATAAATTCAGCAATGCTTTCTCGAGTAACATGAGTATTGGTTCTGGTTAAAGCTTTTAATGCCTCATAAGGATTTGGATATCCTTCGCGACGCAAGATGGTTTGAACCGCTTCTGCAACAACAGCCCAGTTTGCTTCCAAATCAGCTTCAAAAGCTTCTTTAGCAATCAATAATTTGTCTAAACCTTTTAATAAAGATTTAAATGCAATGATGGTATGAGCAAAAGGAACTCCAATATTTCTTAGTACAGTTGAATCCGTTAGGTCACGTTGCAAGCGAGAAACTGGCAATTTTGTAGCCAAGTGCTCGAAAGTAGCGTTGGCCAAACCTAGGTTTCCTTCCGAATTTTCAAAATCGATAGGATTCACCTTGTGAGGCATAGCTGATGATCCAACTTCACCTTTTTTGATCTTCTGCTTGAAATAATTCATGGAAATATAAGTCCAGAAGTCACGGTTAAAGTCAACCAAAATGGTGTTGATGCGTTTCAGGTTATCGAAAATCGCACCCATATTATCGTAGTTCGAAATCTGAGTTGTTAACTCTTCTCTCTCCAATTTTAAAATGTCATTTACGAAGTGATTACCAAACTCTGCCCAATTCACTTCAGGATAAGCAACATGATGTGCATTAAAGTTACCTGTTGCACCGCCAAATTTAGCAGAACAAGGAACACTCTTTAACAAATCCAATTGCTTCTTCAATCGGTAAACGTATACTTGAATTTCTTTTCCTAAACGAGTTGGAGAAGCTGGCTGACCATGAGTACGGGCCAACATTGCAATTTCTTTCCAATCTTCAGAAAGACTTTCCAATTTTGCAATCAACTGATCCAATAGTGGGTAATAAACATCGTGCACAGCATCACGCAAAGAATATGGAGTCGCTGTATTGTTAATATCCTGAGATGTTAATCCAAAGTGGATGAATTCTTTGTATTTTTCCAATTTTAAAGCGTCGAATTTTTCTTTAATAAAGTACTCAACTGCCTTTACATCATGGTTGGTTACACTCTCAATGTCCTTTACTTTTTGAGCATCCTCAACAGTAAAATCAAGGTAAATGCTACGCAAATCAGTATATAAATCTTTGTTAAAATCTTTCAACTGTGGAAGAGGAACCTCGCAAAGAGCAATAAAATATTCTACTTCAACCAACACTCTGTATCGTACCAAAGCATACTCTGAAAAATACTCACCCAATAGATCTACTTTGTCACGGTAACGCCCGTCAACCGGCGAAATTGCTGTCAAACTTTGCATTTCTAAAATATTAAATGTCAATAATGGTTATTTAGAGTCACAAAGGTAATTAAAAGCTATGAAATCTGATAAGTCTGATGCAATATATTAAGCTGAGGTAGATTAAAGATTTTAGATTTAGGTTCTTTTGGGATTACGTATTTAATCTTATTTTTGTTAAAGCACACAATTGTTATCTCACATCTATAAAAACATGAAATTGATTAAAGATTTTGGCTTCGGTTTACGAACTTATTCGGAAGCCTTAAATTACATATTTAGAAAAAGACTGGCTTGGTTCTTTATTTTCCCATTATTACTCAACATTATTCTATTCTGGGTTGGATGGGATTATATCAGTTCACTATCGGAACAAACTCAAACCTACTTACAAAATTGGTTAGATCTTGAAAATGCTGATTTTTGGGGTTCTGGATTTTTAAAGGCCACAATCGGAGGATTTATCTGGATTGTGTTCAAAGTTCTCTTTTTCCTAATTTTTGCCTACTTCGGTGGCTATATCATCATCATCATCATGTCTCCTGTGTTCTCTTATCTATCGGAGCGAACAGAGAAAATTAAAACTGGTAACGATTATCCTTTTGAATTCAGGCAACTGCTTAGGGATATCATTCGTGGAGTTTTTATTGCAGTCAGAAACCTATGCATAGAATTGTTATTAACTGTATTAATGTTTTTTCTAAGCTTTATCCCAATTATTGGTTGGGCTTCAGCTATAATGCTGTTTTTTATTTCGGCTTACTTTTATGGATTTTCCTTTTTAGATTATGCCATTGAAAGAAAAAGGCTAAGCATTAAGGATAGTGTACAATTTATGAGAGAAAACAAGGGAATTGTAATTGCCAATGGCTTTGTATTTTCACTATGCTTAATTGTTCCTTTCTGTGGTGTTTCATTCTCAAGCTTTGCAGCAATTATTTCGGTTGTAGCTGGTACCTTAGCTGTTAATGAAATTTGGGAAAAAGAGAAACGTTAAATCTTACTCTTTGCAAAAGAATATTTGCGAGTTAATTGTTATCTTATATACAATAAACAACTAAAAGTACTCATATGAACCTTTTCAGAAATATTATTCTCTCTGTACTGGTTATGCTTATCAGCTTATCCGCTGAAGCAAAACTTGCCTCTGATTCATTAATTGAATCAAAGGAAAAACTTGTATACAAATTTGATATCAAGAGAGAAATTGGTCCAGCCGCCTGGCGTCAAACCAAAGATGCTTTTCAAGAAGCTGATGAATTAAATGCCGATTTGATTTTAATTCACATGAATACTTATGGAGGTATGGTAATTCATGCAGATTCAATACGAACAGCGATATTAAATAGCGAAAAACCGGTTTATGTATTTATCGACAATAATGCAGCCTCGGCAGGAGCATTAATTTCAATTGCCTGCGATAGCATTTACATGAGATCTGGAGCCAATATCGGTGCTGCCACTGTAGTCAATCAAACCGGTCAGGCTATGCCAGATAAATATCAGTCTTACATGAGATCTACCATGCGAGCTACTGCTGAATCACATGGGAAAGACACAATTATTCAAGCTGGTGATACCATTTACAAATGGAAGCGCGACCCATTAATAGCGGAAGCAATGGTTGATCCAAGAACCTATATCGAAAATGTGATTGATACAGGAAAAGTATTGACCTTTACTCCGGATGAAGCCATTAAGAATGGGTATTGCGAAGGAGTTGCCAACAGCGTTCCTGAAGTATTGGAAAAAGCAGGAGTGAAAGAATATACCATAAGATCCTACGAACCATCTGGAATAGAAAAAGTGGTTGATTTCATGATAAATCCTGTGTTACAGGGAATTTTAATCATGATCATTATAGGAGGAATTTATTTTGAATTGCAAACTCCCGGGATTGGTTTCCCGATTCTTGCTTCTGCAATTGCTGCGGTATTGTACTTCTCTCCTCTTTACCTGGAAGGAATGGCAGAAAACTGGGAAATTATTCTTTTTGGAGCAGGAGTAATACTGCTTGCGGTGGAAATATTTGTAATTCCTGGTTTTGGGGTTGCAGGGATTTCCGGAATCATATTTATCATTACGGGCTTGACCTTAAGTTTAGTTGATAATGTTGCTTTCGAATTTGAACCTCGACATATCAAAACCATTGTAGCTTCATTGCTTTTGGTGATTTTTTCAATGCTTGTAGCCATTGTTGGTTCCATTTACCTAAGTAAGAAACTATTTTCCTCCAATTCGTTCCTTGGTCATTTGGCTCTAAGTACTGTTGAAAATGCTGAAGAAGGTTACGTAGGTGTTGACATGAAAGCAAAAACCATGGTTGGCAAAATTGGTATAGCCATGAGTGTACTTCGACCATCAGGAAAAGTTATTATCGACAACCAAATCTATGATGCCAAATCAGAAGATGGCTTTATCGATAAAGAAACCGAAGTAGTGGTAATTCGATTCGAAACAGGTCAGGTATATGTAATTAAGAAAGAAGATGATGAGTAAAATCAAGATTCGAGAATATGAGACTCATGATTTCGCTGCTGTGCTTGGTTTATGGGAATTGACTGGTTTAGCTGACGAAAAACGTGCTGATAAGGCTCTCACCATAGAAAGGAGTTTGAAATTTGGAGGTAAATTCTGGCTTCTTGAAGATTTGACCAGTGACGAGTGCATTGGCACAATTTGGCTTACCAATGACTCACGCAGATTGTACCTGCATCACCTGGGCGTTCATCCAAACTATCAGCAACGAGGATACGGAAGGTTATTGAGTGAAAAGGCTCTTCAGTTTGCAAAAAAATTAAACATGCAAATTAAGCTTGAAGTTCATGAAAAAAATAAACATGCAATTAAACTTTACAAAAACTTAGGCTTTAAATACCTTGACAATTATGATGTAATGATCAAGCGAAAACACTAAAATCGATAAATGGATTATATCAATCAACTCATATCAACCACAGAAATAACAACAGAAACCATTTTTTGGAGATTGTTATTTAGTTTTTTTATTGGAGCTATTATTGGACTCGAACGTGAAGCTCACAGGCAACCTGCAGGATTACGCACACATATTTTAATTTGTATGGGAGCCAGCTTAATCATGTTATTGTCGATTTATATTCCTCAAACATTTCAAAATTTTCAAAATGGAGACCCAGGTAGAATAGCAGCCCAGGTAGTATCGGGAATTGGTTTCCTAGGAGCAGGAGCCATTATGAAATTTGGCGTTAATGTAAAAGGATTAACTACAGCTGCCTCAATTTGGGTAATCGCTGCTCTTGGTTTAACAATTGGTGCTGGAATGTACATTGGGGCAATCATTGGAACTGCCATTTTACTAATTTCACTTATTGCAATGGATGTTATTGAAAAGAAATTGTTCCCGGGGAAATTCATCAAACGTCTTCATATCCATGTTAAAAGCGATGAAGTATCTCCTGATGATTTTAAACCTATTTTGAAAAACCATCAGGTTGCCATTCGAACCATTGATGTGGAGCAGCATTACGACGAAAATAAAATTAGTTATTACCTAACTGTTCAAATTTCGGAAAGAGTTAAATTAAATGAACTAACCTCTGAATTGGGTAGTATTCCAGGAATAAAAAGAGTAAAATTGCAACAAATTCTTTAAGCATCACCAATGCTCAATTCAAAAGTCTAGTTTTATGAACTTACTAACTGCAAAAGGTCTTCTTAACTTTAATGATCTGGAAAAGATTACAAAGAAACCTAAGTTATTTGCCAAGGATGATGGTAATTTTTGGCAAGATCCATATATATCAGAACATCTTCTTTATGCCCATCTTGATGATGATTCAGATCAAGGGTCAAGAAAGTACGAAAATATTATTCAGGCAGTTAACTGGCTTTGTTCTTACATGAAATTACCTGAAGAAAGTAGATATCTTGATCTTGGTTGTGGACCTGGTTTGTACAGCGAAAACTTCTTTGGTCAGGGATTCGATGTTACAGGAATCGACTTTTCTGAAAACTCTATCAATTACGCAAAGGAACAAGCGACAGAATTTGGTTATCCAATTCAATACCTATGTAAAGATTATCTTGAGATTGATTACGAGAATGAATTCGATGTAGTCAGTCTTATTTATGGAGATCTGTGCGTGTTATCTCACCAGGATCGTGACAAGCTTTTGAAAAAAGTTTACAAAGCCCTTAAACCCGGCGGATTCTTAATATTCGATGTTTTTACCAAATACTATTTTGAAACAAAGGAGCCAGATCAATCATGGTATATTAGCGAAGAGGATGGTTTCTGGAGCGAGAAAGAACATTTGCTTTTACAATCGCACTACAAATACAAAAAAGATAAGGTTCGTCTCGATAAATACACCTTAATTTTTAATGATGGTGAAATGAGAACTCATCACATATGGAAGCATTATTTTTCGGTAAAGCGAACCATTGCAATGGCCGAAGAGCATGGATTTACAGTTAAGGATTACTGGGCTAATTTAAGAGGAAAACCATATGAAGAGGGTAGTCCTTGGATTGGGATGATTGTACAGAAGTAAGCTAAAAAGCTTCTTGTAATAGCTTGGACAAATTCCTTTTACTCCATTATAACCTTGCGCCTATCCCCGCAAACTATTCGCGACCTTGCACGCATGTTTCTTGCGCCTATTGGCGCATATAGTTCGCGCCTATAGGCGCAAGTTGTTCGCGTGATTCTAATCACAAAATAAAAACCCGAAAAATTTAATTTCTCGGGTTTCTATTAACAGTTAAACTGTTGTTTTATTCCTTATACATCTTTTCGATAAGATGCTTGTATTTTTCCTGAATTACCTTTCTTTTCAATTTAAGAGTAGATGTAATCTCTCCCGCTTCAATTGTAAATTCTTTAGGAAGTAGAGTAAATTTCTTCACCTTCTCAAATCTTGAAAGTTCCTTCTGCAATTCTTCGAATCTCTTCTCGAAAAATTCAATTATTTGTGAGTTTGCTAAAAGCTCTTCGATTGAGTTGAATACAATATTTTGCTGAATTGCATAAGCCTGTAAGGGACCGAATGCAGGCACAGCCAGTGCGGTAACATAGTTTCTACAATCTCCAATCACAGCAATTTGTTCAATAAATTGATCGTTAACCAATTTAGTTTCAATTTTCTGTGGAGCAACATATTTCCCACCGGAAGTCTTCATCAGATCCTTTATACGATCGGTAATAATCAAACGACCATTTTCGTCAATTCTACCTGCATCACCTGTACAAAACCAACCATCTTTCATAACTTCGGCTGTAGCTTCCGGCTTTTTGTAATAACCACGCATTACACCTGGGCCTTTCACCATGATTTCATCATTTTCACCGATTTTAATTTCGGTTCCAACAATTGTATTTCCAGCCGTTCCAAAATCGATATTCTTATCGCCATACAAACTAACGGTAGCCATGGTTTCGGTCAATCCATAACCAACTTTCACATTGATCCCCAAAGAATGGAAAAACTCCAATATTTCTCTGGAAACAGGTGCTCCACCACAAGGGGTAAAGTTGATTCTACCTCCCATTATTCCGCGTAGTTTGCTTAGAACTAACTTGTCGGCAATTCTATGTTTAAGCTTCAATCCCAAAGGAACTTTTTTCTCAAACATCTGATATTGATTATAGTATTTTTCGCCAACTTTTACCGACCAGTTTAACAAAGCTCTCTTGCTTGCCGAAGCTTCTTCTGTTTTATCCTTTATGCCTGAATAAATCTTTTCATATAAACGAGGAACCGTACACATTAATGTGGGCTTTACCTCTTTCATTACTTCAGCAATTTTCTTCGGATCGCGATTGAAGTAAACCTCTATACCACGGTGGAAACAAAAGAAACACCATCCTCGTTCGTACACATGACTTAATGGTAAGAAACTAAGAGAAATGTCACTCTCAGAAACATTTAACTCCTTATCATGAGAAACCAATACACTCGAAATGTTCTTATGATCTATCATTACTCCTTTAGGCTCACCAGTGGTTCCTGATGTGTAAATCAAGGTAGCCAGATCATCGAACTCTCCGCTGTAAAAGCGTTCATCAAATTCTTTTCCTAAACCTGAGTTTTGTCCACTAATAATGAACTCATCCCAATACATAGATTTATCATGATCAGTAAGCTCTGTCTTTTTATCAAAAACAACAACCATTTTCACGTGTGGAACCTCTTTAATCAATTCCATTGTACGATCGTACTGTTCTTGTTCTCCAACAAAAATAACCTGAACTTCAGAATCTTGAACTATGTATTTTGCTTCGCTTGTAGAGTTTGTAGGATATATTGGAACAGAAATGCCGCGAACACTCATAATAGCTAAGTCTGCGGTAATCCATTCAGGCATGTTTTGAGAGAAAATGGCAACAGATTGCTTCTCCTTAACACCCAATTTCATAAGAGCTTTTGATACTTGTCGAATTTGCAAACCAAATTCGTTCCAGCTTACACCTATCCACTTATTGCTCTCTTCATCTTTATAGCGCATTGCGATTCGATCTCCGAATTTTTCAATTCTATCACGAATCAACTTGCCCCAATGTTGATACTCCATAAAAGTATTTTAGTTGTAAATCGATACAAATATAATCATGTTTGACCGATTTAAAAGACTTTCACTGAATTGTAACGACTTATAATCTATTAACCTTCATCAATTTGCATCATAATACATTTCTCTCAACCCAACAAACAATCTACTTCTCAATTCCTTACACAAAAAACGACCATCAACATAAGTTAATGGTCGTTAAAAGTATCTTAAATACAGAAATTAAGCTGTATTTTGCCTTATTTCACATGAAAATCCAATAATTTCTCACCTTCCAAATCTGCAACTAAATGATCTCCAATCTTTACTGGCCCAACCCCTTCTGGTGTTCCTGTGTAAATCATGTCTCCAATTTTCAATGTAAAAAACTGCGACAAATACGAAATCAAGTAATCAATTGAGAAAATCATATTTGCTGTATTTCCAGTCTGAACTCTCTCACCATTGATATCCAAATTAAAATTCAAATTATCAACCGATTTAAACTTATTTTTTGGAATAAACTTACTAATTGGAGCTGCTCCATCAAAAGCTTTGGCCTTTTCCCAAGGCAATCCCTTTTTCTTGCATTCTGTTTGAATGTCTCGAGCTGTAAAGTCGATTCCCAAACCAATTTCCTCGTAATAACGATGCGCAAATTCAATAGGAATATTCTTACCTACTCTATTGATTTTCACAACCACTTCCAACTCATGGTGAATATCCTTGGAAAAATCTGGATAATAAAAATCATTATTATTCTTTAGTAAAGCCGAATCAGGCATAGAAAACACAACTGGTTCCTTAGGTACTGGATTGTTTAATTCCTTGGCATGATTCACGTAATTCCTTCCAATGGCTAATATCTTCATTTCATTAAATATGATCTGTTAAACAATGGATTACTTATTAAACCCTCGAAGCTTAATTTCAGTAAGGATTTTTTTCGTGTACAATGGGAAATCGCTATTCATAACCCAACCATAATAGCCTGGTTGTTGCTCCAATACCTCTTCAACTGTTTTTCCCTTGTTCTTACCAAAATTGAACCTTTCAACGCCTTTTTCATCAATGATAATAAAGCCGGCAAAATCGGCATTTTTATTCTGAGTTGAGAATTTTGCCAAAAAGTCAATATCATTCTCTAATGAATCGTATTTATCCAATTGCGATTTAAGCACCTCATAAGTTGCTTTGGTGTCTGCCTCGGCACCGTGAGCTCCTTCCAATTCCTTATTGCAATAGAAACGGTAAGCAGCTGTTAAAGTACGTTGCTCCATTTTGTGGAATATGGTTTGAACATCAACAAACTTTCTTTTGCGCATATCAAAATCGATATCAGCACGCAAAAACTCCTCTGCCAATAAAGGGAAGTCGAAACGATTCGAATTGTAACCTGCCAAATCACATCCTTCTAAATATTTAGCAATGGTTTTACCCAATTCCTTGAATGTTGGTTCATCTTTTACATCCTCATCTTTTATACCATGAACAGCCGAAGCATGGGCAGGAATATGCATTTCAGGATTAACACGATAAGTTTTCACCTCTTCATCGCCATTTGGATTAACTTTGACAATACAGATTTCAACAATACGATCCTTCGCAACATTAATTCCTGTTGTTTCTAAATCGATAAAGGCTATTGGATTCTTTAAATTAAGATTCATCTATTATTTATTGTGATTTTTAAACGGTATAAAAATATAAAACCTAACAGAAATATACTCTCTGTTAGGTTTTTAATATCATTATTTTTTGATTTTTAATTCTGCTTATGCATTAATCATCATTGGCATTAACAACATCAGTACATCTTCGTCAGCATTTTCATTATCGTATGGTAAGAAAATACCTGCTCTTGTTGGGTCAGATAATTCAATCATCACATTCGATGATGAAATGTTTGAAAGGATTTCCAATAAGAATACTGATTTAAATCCAATTTCCAATTCTTGTCCTTCGTATTGACAAAGCAATCTTTCTCTTGCTGAGATTGAGAAGTCGATATCCTGGGCAGAAACTACCAATTCGTTTGCTCTTAATTCGAACTTAATCAAGTTACTTGCAGGATTCGAGAATACAGAAACACGTTTTAAGGTGTTGTATAATTCTACTCTATCGATCGTAAGAACATTAGGATTGTTCTTTGGAATTACCGAGTTGTAGCTTGGGTAGTTTCCTTCTACTAAACGACAAATCAACTTGTAATTCGATAGTGTGAAGAATGCATTCTTATCATCGAATTCCACTTTAACAGGATTTTCTTCTTTTGGCAATATATTGCGCAATAAAGAAGCTGGTTTTTTAGGTAAAATGAATGACGACTCTACATCAGATCTTCCATCTAAACGTTTATAACGAACCAACTTGTGAGCATCTGATGCCACAAAAGTTAAATCATTATTACCCAACTCAACAAAAATACCATTCATAACCGGACGAAGTTCATCATCAGCAGTAGCGAATAAAGTTTTGTTTACACCTGTTAAAAGAACATCGCTCTCAACGGTAATATTTACCAAACTGCTCTCTTCCTTTTCTGGAAGTTTTGGGAAATCTTCACCATTTTGTCCAACGATACTAAACACTCCATTTTCTGATGTAATTTTTACAGCCAAAGAAGTGCTGTCGATATCAAAAGTTAGAGGTTGTTCTGGAAATTCTTTTAAAGTATCAGTCAAAATTTTAGCAGGAAAAGCAATTACCCCTTCTCCTTCTGAAGTTTCAAGAGGGATGGTGGTAATTAAAGTAGATTCCAAATCAGATGCAGTTGCTATCAATTCACCATCTTTAAGCTCAAAAAGGAAGTTATCCAAAATTGGTAAAGTGTTTTTACTACTGATAACTCTACTTATGGCCTGTAAGTGACTTAACAATTCTGTACTTGATACTACAAATTTCATTTGCATAATATTTAAAAGTTAACCTAAAATTCTATATTTCAACGCTTAAACAAGTTCAAAACCGAAGCTTATTTTAGCTCCGTACTAAGTGGTGAATATACAAATTTATTAAGGATTGACGATATCCTAAAGACAAAAAAGATTTGCCACTTTACTAAATAAAATCAGAATTTTATTTAAATAGGTGATATTACCGATAATATTAAGATACGAAGTAATTTTAAAATCATAAATATCTCTCTCATATTTACGATCTTGCAAATTTTCGTTTTCTCATAAAATATCTTAATACTCCAAAAATCAAAAGTAAAAACAAAGGCAAAATCACATTCACCACTTGCCAAAATAATCTTTCCGATCTGATTTTGGTTTTATCAAGCATTCTGAGTTTTACTTCTCGTGCTCTTAATTCCATCCAACCTTCGTTATCACACAAGTAATCAATACAACTCAAAAGAAAGTTTCGATTACCGTATGTTTTTCTTGAGTATCGATCGTATCCCAAAGCTTCAATCTGCCTGTTTTTTCCGACTCCACGAACCCTGTTTTTAATAATATCTCCATCAGAAACCACAATCATTTTACTTAGGTCACTTTCCGATTTAAATGATTTGCGATCGATTCCTTTCCAGGCTCTGTTCTTAAATGCCGATTGAAATTTCCCTTCAAGCAAAACCGCAATTTTCTTTCTACCTGCCGCAAAATCTTCCGGTTTAGGTTGCTGATTCACAATCTCTAAACTTACAACACTTGGTACTTTTTCCAATCGCGTATAATCAGAACTTGTAAGCAGAGTGGTTTTCTTCACATTAGCATTCTCTCCTACCCAATCAATAGAATTGGCAAATTCAGCTTTTACCACATTCAATTTTCGGGTAATGGGATGATGATCTGGTGCGTTTAACAAAGGCGAATAATACCATGGAGCAGGCGTAAATTTTGGTTTTTCTCCAGGCAATGCTGTTTGAACGGGAATCAACTGTCCCTGAATATCCATCACCAAATCAGGATTAATCCTAACCCCATAAGTAAATAACTGATCTTCGATATTTAATGGCTTATAAAAAGCTACCGTACTTTCTTTTACCTGTAAACTATCCATACTTGCCGACACCTCATCAACAAGCCATAGAATTCGTCCTCCATTCATCAAATATTGATCAATCTGATATTTGGCCTCCCTGGAAAATTCATTTCTTGGTTGTGCAATTACCAGTGCCGAATATTTCTTTTTAGATTGATTCAGTTTTTGTGCAGAAATCCTATCTACCTCATATTTTTGTAACAAAGAAGCTGTAAAATCGGCAACTTCAAATTCGTTCAATTCTCCTTGTCCAGTTAAGAAAGCAATATGCTTTGGCTGCTTACTTTGCAACATTCGAATGGCTTTTGTTAGCTCAAATTCTATGGTTTCAATGGAATGATTCAAATTTTCTTCGGCAGATAAACCTGTCACATTTTTCAGCAAATGAACTGAGGTTTCCTTTTCCGTATCATGGACTATTATGCCAGGAACAATAATCTTCTGTTTTAAACTTCCATCGGTAGTTCTTTCCTGCAAACTGGTTGGTTTTAATCCTCGTGCAGCCAACTGTTCGTACATTTGGTTCCTTTGCTTGGGATTGGGAATATCACTGGTATTAATTAAAGCATAGTTGATATTCACATTTGTATAAGCCTCCAATTCTTCGAGCATTTCAATACTTGCTTTCTGAAGCTTTTTAAATCCATGTGGCAAATCTCCTGCAAGGTAAATTTCAAAGTATAAATCTTTATTAAGAGAACTCACCAGTTGCTTGGTATTATCTGATAATGTATATCTTTTCTCAGCCGTGAAATCAATTCGAAAAAAATAAACTTGAAGAATTAGAACCAGAACTCCTAATCCGATTAAAGAAATCAATAAATTAAGAATATCCTGCTTCCTTCTGTTTTTAATCATAGCTTTTTCTTTTACCATTTTCTACTCTTTAAAACTGTTTTTGTAATCAACAAAAAAGCCACAATTACACTTATAAAATAAACCAGGTCTCTTGAGTCTACCACTCCTCGAGAAATTGATTTATAGTGTTCTTGAATTCCTAAATTGTAAATATCTGATTGCACATTCTGAAAGATGATTAAATCAGCTAAATAATCGAAACCGGTATAAAATAAAAAGCACAGAATCAAGGCAAGTAGAAATGCCACAATTTGATTATCGGTTACCGAACTGGAAAAAACACCAATTGCAACGTATACAGCGGCCAGTAGAAACAGTCCAATAAACGATCCCCAGAAAGCTCCTGAATCAATGCTCCCAACAGGATTTCCCAAATAATAAATGGAGAAATAATATATTAGGCAGAATAGTAGAGAAACAGAAATAACCAAAAGGGCCGAAAAATACTTTGCAAATACAATTTCCATCTCCTTTAAGGGTCTCGTATATACCAGTTCTATGGTCCCTTGTTTTTTCTCATCTGCGAACAATCGCATGCATACTGCAGGAATCAAAAACAGGTAAATCCATGGAGACATCTCGAACAGGACATCAAGATTTGCATAACCAGTATCCAATGGATTTGTAGAGCCTGGAAATACCCATACAAACAATCCTGTTGCAACTAAATAAACTGATAATATCAGGTAACCCGTAAGAGAACTGAAAAAGGTTCGGAACTCCTTTATTAGAAGTGCTAGCATAAAATGTGTGTTGTTTTACTATACTACCACAAATTTGCAAAATTATTTTAGTAGAAAAAATTTGTTTGCTAAATCAACTTCTTGTGAAACGAATGAAGATCTCCCCTTTGATTACTGAATACACTTTAAATCCTCAACAATCATCTTGGCAAATCGAGCAGAAGCTCCTGCTCCTCCCAATTTTTCGTTTAGCAGTTGATAATTCGCAAGCATTTCGGAGCGGTAGTTTCCTTCCACTAAAATGTTCTTTAACTCGCTGGCAATACTTTCTTTATTGCAGAAATGTTGAATCAATTCTTTCACAATCAATTTATCCATCACCAAATTAACCAAGGATATGTACTTTACCTTTAGCAATCGCTTGCCAATTGCAAAAAGAATTTTGCCACCACCTGTGATATAGCATACCACTTGTGGAATTCTCAAAAGAGCTGTTTCCAAAGTAGCTGTTCCCGAAGTTACCAATGCCGCTTTCGACTGCTGCAATAAATCGTAGGTTTGTCCGTAAACAAATTTCACATCTCTATCGCCCACTACTTGCGAGTAAAATTCCTTTGTGATAGAAGGAGCTGCAGCCACCACAAACTGATGATCTGGAAAATCATCAACAACATCTAACATTACAGGAAGTATTCTTTCAATTTCTTGCTTTCTGCTTCCTGCCAATAGAGCTACAATTGGTTTACTTGACAACTTGTTTTTAGCCGTAAAGTCTTCAAATGATTCATCTTTGTTTGGACGATTTTCAATGGCATCCAACAAAGGATTTCCACCAAAACTCACCTTATAATTGTGCTTCTTGTAGAATTCCGTTTCGAAAGGAAAAATGGTGAACATGCGATCAACATAGGCTTTAATCTTCTTCACTCTCCCCTCTTTCCAGGCCCAAATTTTTGGTGATATGTAATAATGAACACGAATTCCATTTTCCTTTGCAAACTTTGCCATTCGCAAATTGAATCCAGGATAATCCACAAGAATCAAAACATCTGGCTTGTATTCCAGAAGATCCTTCTCACATAATGAAAAGTTCGCTCGAATCTTTCCCAAATTTTTTAGCACAGTTAAGAATCCCATGAAAGCAGTTTCTCGATAATGCTTTACCAATTCACCGCCTTGTGCTTGCATAAGGTCACCACCCCAGAATCGAAATTCGGCTGCCGAATCCTCATTTTTTATTTCTTTCATCAAGTTCGAAGCATGAAGATCACCTGATGCTTCTCCTGCTATAATATAATATCTCATGGAATTCTGAATTATGATCCCGACAGTTATCGGGAATGAGTTGAGAATTAAATCCTCACAATTCAATACTTACTTGTGGATTTGGATTCAAACACCAAATCTTATTTTTCTGCTTTAGCAACATCTAAAATCCAAAACGGAAAACCATTATGGCAAAAGAATACAATATGGTAGCCAAAAGCACTCCTCTTGCTGCTCTTAACAAATCAGTTTTAATAAACAAAAAGAAAAAAACAATATTACCAAAGTATACTCCCAAAGCCATTACCTTGGTATACACCCTGTAAATTAGCAAACTGTCAATAAACTCCTTAATGGTCAATTCATCCTGAAAGCGTACCACATAAGCCAACAATATTGATAGTACAGGTACAAGCAAACCAATAATGAGTCCTAAAATAGTAGAATTAATCTTCGACTTCATAATCCCAAGTTTTTAGGTCTTCCACCAATTGGTGAGCGGTCATATCTATTTTTGTAGGAACAACTGATGCATAGCCATTATTAATTGCCCATTCATCTGTTTCTTCGGCATTCGGTTCTGCATTCTTAAAGTAACCTGTCAACCAATAATAATCTCCTCCGAAAGGATCTTGCCTATGATCAAACTCCTCTTTCCAACGTCCATCTGCCTGACGACAAACTCGAATGCCATTTATATCACCTTTAGGGAAATTTACATTCAAACAAACGCTTCTTTCCAATCCTTTTTCAATTAAATTGGCGAAAATCTTTCGACCATATTTAATGCTTTGAGAAAAATCAGCATCTGCACTAAAGTCGTTAAGCGAATACCCAATAGAAGGAATTCCATTCAAGCAACCTTCGATAGTAGCCCCCATGGTTCCCGAGTACAAAACACTAACCGAAGTATTTGCACCATGATTAATACCTGAAACCAGAAAATCAGGAGTGCGAGGTAAAATCTTGTTCAAAGCCAATTTTACACAATCCACCGGAGTTCCCTTGCAAGAATAAATGTGTAAATTTTCTTCATCCCGAACTTTTTTAATTCGAATAGGAACCTCTACAGTTATAGAATTTGATTTTCCTGAATTAGAACGGTTCGGGGCAACAACGTAGATGTCGCCAAATCCTTTAACCATTGCCACCAAAGCTTTAATTCCTTTGGCATTTAATCCATCATCGTTAGTAACAAGTATAATTGGTTTATTGCTCATATCTCAATTTTGATAATTGTACAAATATATCCGAATTTGGGGCAATAAGCAATTCCAATCATACAGATTTAAAGTAAACAAAAACTTAAACACTTTATCCTTAGATGTTCTTTGGTACTTGAGCCTAAAATTTCTACTTTTGTAAGCTTGTGAACAGTAGACAAACTGCATCTGTTTACAAGTATAATTTGATAATTATCTGATAAAATATACATACAAATGAAGGTATCGTACAAATGGCTGAAAGATTATATTGACATTGATCTTTCTCCTGCAGAAATGGATGAGATTCTAACTCAAATTGGATTGGAAGTTGGCGGAATTGAAAAATTTCAATCAATTAAAGGAGGATTAGAAGGATTGGTAATTGGTGAAGTAAAGACTTGCGAACCTCATACCAACTCAGATCATTTGAGCATTACAAGCGTTGATGTTAACGGCGACGAACTTTTACCTATTGTTTGCGGTGCACCTAATGTTGCTGCAGGACAAAAAGTAGTGGTTGCCACAGTTGGAACAGTTTTGTACGATGGCGACGATAGCTTTACCATTAAGAAATCAAAGATTAGAGGTGAGCTTTCAATGGGTATGATTTGTGCTGAGGACGAAATCGGCCTTGGTAAAGGTCACGATGGCATTATGGTTCTTCCTGAAGATGCTAAAGTAGGAACTCCTGCCGCTGAATACTTCAATATCGAGGATGATTTGACCATTGAAATTGACTTGACTCCAAATCGTATTGACGGTGCATCGCACATTGGTGTAGCTCGCGATATGGCTGCATACCTTAAGCAACAAAAAGAAATTGATTACAAACTTCCTTCAGTTGAAGATTTCAAAGTTGACAACAACAACTTGCCTATCGATGTGAAGGTAGAAAATAACGAAGCTTGCCACCGTTACTCAGGGGTTTGTATCAGCGGTGTTACAATTGCTGAATCACCAGAGTGGTTGCAAAATCGTTTGAAAGCAATTGGCTTAAGTCCAATCAACAATGTAGTGGATATTACCAACTACGTATTGTTTGAAACTGGTCAGCCATTGCACGCATTCGATTATGCAAAAACAAATGGTAAAGTAGTTGTAAAAACTCTTGCTGATGGCACCTTATTCAAAACATTGGATGAAGTTGAGAGAGAATTGAACGATAAAGATTTGATGATCTGCAACGAAAAGGAACCAATGTGTATTGCCGGTGTATTCGGTGGAATTGAATCAGGCGTAAGCGAAACTACTACTGATATTTTCTTGGAAAGTGCATACTTCGATTCAGTATTTGTTCGTAAAACTGCACGTCGTCACGGTTTAAATACCGATGCTTCTTTCCGTTTCGAACGTGGAACTGATCCTAACAACACCATTTATGCAATGAAACGTGCTGCTCTTTTAATCAAAGAGATTGCAGGTGGCGAAATTGCATCAGATGTTATCGATATTTATCCAAATCCAGTTGAAGATTTCAAGGTAGAGGTAAGCGTTGAGCGCATCGAAAACTTGATCGGAAAACAAATTGGAAAAGAAACCATCAAAAATATTCTTACCGCTTTAGAAATTAAAGTTGAGAAAGAAGATGTTGACACATTGAACCTTTTGGTTCCTCCTTACAGAGTGGATGTGAAACGTGAAGCTGATATCGTAGAGGAAGTATTGCGTATTTATGGTTTCAACAATATTGAAGTAGCTTCAAAAGTAAATGCTTCATTAAGCTATGCTCCAAAAATTGACGAGCACAAGCTAAGAAATACCATTGCTGATATGTTGACAGCTGCTGGTTTTAACGAAATCATGAATAACTCGTTGACCAAAGCTTCATACTACGAAGGATTGGAAAGCTTTAAACAAGAAAACACGGTTCGTATTTTCAACCCATTGAGTTCTGATTTGAACGCAATGCGTCAAGGATTGTTGTTTGGTGGTTTAGAGTGTGTAGCTTACAACATCAACCGCAGAAACTCAGATTTGAAATTCTACGAGTTCGGTAAATCATACCAGCACTTCGTGAATCCTGAAAACGAAAACCCAGTTGATAACTATTTCGAGAAAGAACGTTTGGGTGTTTTCATGTGTGGTAACAAAACTGCAACTAGCTGGAACTTGAAAGAAGAGCCAACAAGCTTCTACCACATGAAAGCTTACGTTGAAAATATCTTAAGACGTCTTGGTTTCAAGATCGAGAAATTAAGAATCAGAGAAACCGAAAACGATCAGTTTACCGAAGGATTAAGCTACGGTATTAAGAAAAAAGTATTGGTTGAAATGGGTATGGTGAGCGGAAAAATCTTGAAGGCAATGGATATTGACACACAGGTATACTACGCTGATTTCGACTGGGCTTTATTGATTCAGGAAGCTATGAAAAACAAGGTAAGCTATACCGAATTGCCTAAGTACCCAGCTGTAAAGCGTGACCTTGCTTTGTTAATCAACAAATCGGTAAGCTTTGCTGAAATCAAAACAATTGCTTTCAACTGCGAGAAGAAATTATTAAAATCTGTTTCATTGTTCGACGTTTACGAAGGTGAAAAACTAGGTGCTGATAAAAAATCATACGCAGTAAGTTTCATTCTTCAGGATACTGAAAAAACTTTGAACGACAAGCAGATTGACAAGATCATGCAAAAGCTAATCAAGAGCTACGAAAAACAAATTGGCGCTGAATTGCGTTAATTGTTATCAAATAAAACTAAGAAGCCGACTCCTAAAGGAATCGGCTTTTTTTTATCATTACATCACACTTTAAACACCATAGCATGTAGTAGATACTATTTAACTCCTCAAATCTATACCATTGACTTCCAGATCTATATTTCGTAAATTGCATATCAAATTTGATTTACACAAAAATACGTCGTCAGAAGGGAATGAGAGATGTATAGAAAGGAGACGCCATGAAGAAAGTAAATACCATCATTATGATCCTGCTTTTAACCTATAGTGCAGGCTGTAATTTTCTCACTAAAGAAAGCAATGAATTACCAAAACAAGATACGAATTATGAAGATTCCTATTATGACTTGGGGGAATTTCATAACAAAGTCTCAACCAAATCCAACCAGGCACAAATTTGGTTCGACAGAGGCTTAGCCTTATGTCATGCATTCAATCACGAGGAAGCTGTTCGCTGCTTTGAACGAGCATTACAAGAAGATCCGTCCATGCCAATGGCACTGTGGGGCATTGCATATGCATGGGGACCTAACATTAACAACCTGGGAATTGAAGCGCATCAGATAGCACAGGCAGCTCATTGCCTGCACCTGGCCAATTTGCATGCGAAAAATGCCAGTCCTATAGAAAAGGATTTGATTGCAACACTCGCACTTCGATATGCCACACCAGTTCCTGATGACAGGTACCCACTCAACAAGGCTTACGCCGACGCTATGCGTGAACTACACAAAAAATACCCCGAAGATGTATTGGTCACTGCACTCTTTGCCGAATCGCTTATGAACCTTCGCCCTTGGAATCATTGGACTCCCGATGGCACACCCGCCGAAGAAACCCAGGAAATCATTGCGGTTTTAGAAGATGGTTTAAAACGATCCCCAAATAATCCTGCCTTGTGTCACTTTTACATTCATGCAATGGAAGCCTCTCCTACTCCAGAAAAGGCTTTACCTGCAGCCAATGCACTACGTGATGTGATGCCTGGAGCAGGACACTTGGTACATATGCCCTCTCACATCGATGTTTTGGTGGGAGATTACGAAGCTGCCAACAAAGCTAACCAGAGCGCAATAGAGGCCGACGAAGAATTTTTAAAGAAAGAGGGAGCTTATAATTTTTATACATTCTATCGAATACACAACTATCACTTCCTGGTTTATGGAGCCATGTTCGACGGACAAAGTGAATTGGCCCTAAAAACTGCACGGGAGATCCCAAAACAAATACCAGAAGAATTACTAAAGCAATGGACTGATTATTTGGATGCTTTCATGCCAGTACCTCTGCACGTACTGATTAGATTTGGCCGCTGGGATGAGATCTTGGAAGAACCCGAACCTGCGGAATACTTGCCCATGTCGAGGACTACCTGGCATTATGCCCGGGCACTTGCTTACGCCACAAAAGGTATGGTAAAACAAGCCGAAGAGGAACAACAAGCTTTTCAGAAAAGCTTAGCTTCAGTACCCAAAACAAGCATACTATTCAACAACACTTCGCGTGATATTCTAGGCGTTGCCAATAAAATGATGGCTGGTGAGATTTCCTATCGAAAAGGGGATTATGAATTTTCTTTCGAACAATTGCGAGAGGCAGTTCAGCTTGATGATGCCTTAAACTACGACGAGCCTTGGGGATGGATGCAACCTGCTCGACATGCACTTGGTGCCTTACTAATGGAACAAGAGCGATTTGAAGAGGCAGAATCAGTCTATCGCAATGATTTGAAACGTCATCCCAAAAATCTTTGGGCATTGCACGGACTTACCGAATCTTTAGAAAAACAGGGCAAGGAAGAGGAAGCAAAAAAATATCACTCACAGTTCGAGATTGCCAGCGCGCGTGCTGATGTGAAAGTAGATCGATCCTGCTACTGCAGAATTGCAGACTTGGAGGATTCTAAATAATTAATTCTCACATAAAACATACAAGCATAGCAGGCTACAAGCGTAATTGTATGCCTGCTATCTCATTTTACAACTGCGGAAAGCATTTTTATTATTCTTATTGGTTTAACAAAAGACTTTTTCTAAATTTGATGACTTCATAGCTTATCAATAAACACACATGAATCTTCTACTAATCTCTGTAGCACCAATAGCCATAATTCTATTCTACGTTTACTATCGCGACAAATACGAGAAAGAACCACTTGCGTTATTGGGAAAAGGGCTTCTGGCTGGTATGATCACTACCATACCAATCATATTTGCAGAGAAAGCTGTATCCTCTTTTCTTCCGCATATTTTTAACGGGAAAATTGGTTATGCTTTTGGCGATGCCTTTTTAGTGGCAGCCCTTTGCGAAGAAGCCTTTAAACTATTGGCGGTTTATATTTTGGTATGGAAAAACCCAAACTTTAACGAACGATTCGATGGGATTGTATATGCCGTTTTTGTATCGCTGGGATTTGCCTTGGTAGAAAACATCATGTATGTATTTTCGAACGGAATGAGCACAGGTATTGCACGAGCTTTCACCGCCGTTCCTGCACATGCCATGTTCGGCATCATGATGGGCTATTACCTGGGATTGGCTAAGTTTTCGAAAGGCAGTAGACTTCCTCTATTTGTAATGGCATTCTTAATTCCATTCCTGGTACATGGCACCTACGACTTTATTCTAATGGTTCAAATCAACTGGGTATTAATCCTTTTCTTCCCATTCCTAATTTATTTGATGTACAAAACCAATGGGAAAATGACCGAATTGAATAACAAATCGATATTTCGATACAAGTAATTAAAATCAGCCAAACTTGTAGCCCTTACTCGCAAAGCACGAGCGGCATACTCGTACTTTCAATAGTTATCTATCCGGCTATTTATTTCTCTTTGCTAATGGATGATCTGCTTTCAATTCCAATAAGTCCCAAAGGTTTCCATACAAATCCTTAAATACTGCTACGGTTCCATAATCTGCTTCTTTAGGCTCTCTAACAAACTCAATCCCTTTCGAAATCATGTCATTATAGTCTCTCCAAAAATCATCTGAATTTAAAAACAGAAACACTCTCCCTCCTGCCTGATTTCCAATAAATTCTTTTTGTATTGGCTTAGATGCTCTAGCAAGAAGTATCGTGGTGCCAGATGAGCCTGGGGGCGATACAACAACCCAACGTTTATCCTGCTCTGGCTGATAGGTATCTTCAATTAATTCGAAGTTCAACTTTTTAGTGTAAAAATCGATTGCTTCATCATAATCTCTTACAACTAATGCTATATGTATTATTGATTGTTTCATGAATGATTATCTCTCCAATTTATTTTGTTATAAATTCTTTTCATTCTTGCACCAAATATAGAATAAAGTGCTTTTTAAGATCTGACCGTATGAAGCGAAAGGGTTTTATCTAGTTTTACCTTTCTAAAATACTAAGGAGCCAAAGCGTTGTATCTTGTTTATAATTTTTCTGTTTTTAAAACCAAATCAACGATTTGGTGATGATCGCCAAAGCCTCGAACCATCCGAAACACATCTTACCCCTTTTGCTTTATAACGGCTTGTTGTGTGTAGTTTTTAAATGTTATCTGGTTTAGTGAAAAATTCTATTATCTTTTTGTCATTTGACATCAAGGTTTCTAGATGTTCACCTATTTCATCTGAAGACATAATTGGTGAATCCAGCTGCAATGAACGTAGAGTACCGTCTTGTTGTGGTGCAATTAATATTATTCGTCCAATTCTTAAATCAAACAGTCTCATATTGACAATTGCATAGCCATTTCTATCTGCTGTCAAAAACGAGATAAAATCTATTTCGTTGGATTTGGTTTTAACAAAACCCTGACCGACATAATGAGGCTGATTTCGGGACGTAACACTAACATTTGTGTGAGAATACTTTTTCAAGTCAATGCTATCTGTCAAAATAGCAATTGTAAAGAAAACCTCATTCGGTTTACAATTTATATATTGTTTGTTAGTCGCATTTTTATTTACGTAAAAGGAATGATAGATGATTTTCTTGTCTTTTAAGTCAAATCCTTTCCAATTACCAGAATTTCCTAACCCATTAAAAGTGGTGTCTGATAAATCATAATCAGGAACTGGAAAAACTCCATTTCTCATGGGCTTTCCTTCAAATGTAAAATTATGTATGTCAGCTTGCCAATTTTTCGAACTCCATTTTATAGAATCATTTCTGTTTTTATTATGGATTCTTTCTTTTTCAAGATTCCACTCAAAATTGCTTTTCTTCTCTTGTGCATTACAACCAAGAGTTAGGATTAAAAGAATATATGTGATTATATTTTTCATACGGGCTTACTCAAATTACACACAACGTTTCGCAGGTATGGCATCATACCTCCTATTCCGTAGGTTTGTTGTTTATAATTCTATCGTTTAAATTCTCACTTCTGCCTCGGCAGAAATAAAAATATATACTACTGCCTCGGTTTATCATTTTACTTCTATTCTATTTTTGCATTCGCAAAGCACGAGCTGCAAGCTTGCGCTATCGGTGGAAACTACCGCCTTATCAAAGCCGCTACCGTTTAAAGTTTTGTTATATTATCAATCCTGAAAGCTTTCGGGAGAGTGTCACCGCCCTTGAAATTTAGCTTTTGTAGCCACTTTTGATTGCTAGTAATATATAGGAGCATGGTTTAAAACATCTATTCTAAGTCTATCATCTCTATATTCAATAGTAAACAAATTCATCGTATCAATTTCGATGAAAGCCTGTTTTCCATTATTAATCCTTATCCCAATATTAAAAACAGTATCAATGTTTTCTATTTCATAAGACTTTGCTAATCCTGTTGATGCCTCTGTAGCTATTATATCTTGGTATTTCAACTTATTATTCACTGTAATATTAACAGTGTCATTACTAAAACTTGTTTCAAAAATCAGATATATATTGCCATTTCTAAGATACCTATCATCCATGTATTTACGTGAGCGAGGCTTGATGTCTTTGAAATGATTGTAATTTATTTCTATATCATACTTGTTTTGATATCTTTCTTTTGAATTTAAATTACATCCAATCAATATAGTAACGATCAATAGACTTATGTAGATTCTTTTTTTCATTTCAATTGTGGCTAACTTGTAAATAAAGTACATCAATGCATTATTTTACTTTTCGCCACTGAAAGTACAAAACAATAATCCCTCAACAAAGCAAAGCAATAAATATTTTACACCCCATTATAGATTAACGAAATAAAGGATAATGTTGTCTGAAATATGCAAGCAACAAAGAGTAAGTTTAAAGAAATCGACAGGCATTTACAAGAAACAGCTTCTCAACTTCGAGAAGTAGACTTCCCATGCCAAGAAATAGACTCCCAATTCTAAGAAATGGGGTTTGCGGCTCATGCGGTTGACTTTCGGTCTTAAGAAATTAACTTCAGGTCTCGATCTACAGACTTCCACCTTCAAGAAATAGAATCTCAGCTTCAAGAATTGGTATTTCAGTTTCAATCTATAGGCTTTCGACTTCGCTAAATGGACTTTCCATCTCAATCATTAGGGTTTAAGCTTTAAGAAATGGTCTCTCAACCTAGAGAAGTAGCTTCTCTGTTTCGAGAAATAGACCTTACAAGTCAATCTGTAAACATATAGTTTTAATCGATAGGATTTACATTCCAATAAATACGCTTACAATCACAATGCATTCCAACAGAACACAGGAATTCAATTCTTTTTTTTGATTATTTCACATTATTATACAAACAGAAAATTAGATTCACACACCACATAAACACATCAAAACTATTAACTTTTCGAACATGCACACTTCTCAACCAACAATAACGATTGTGAACACAATACTCTTATGATTATTTTTCAATAATTTTTACGGTTAATTAAAAAATTATTTTTAATTTCGAATCACCCACTTAACTAACCAATCATAACAAAATTATTTTAACTCAAAAAAAATGGACAAATCAATTACAGCAAGAAGCAATGCTTTCCAGCAAGTGCAAATCAATTTAAGCAACAATCAAGCAAAGTTTGCTCACATCCCGGCAATGGGAAAAATGTTCACTAGCCTTACTAGCCTAATTGGTGAAACCAACGAATTAATCGACAAAGCTGAAAACATTCCAAGTAAAACTTCGGGCAACAAAAACTTGGTTCGTGCTACTTTGAGCTCTGTAGCTTTAAAAGCGAGCAATATCCTTAAGGTCTATTCTTTTATCAGTAAAGAAGAAAACCTGAGCAATTTTGTTGATCGCATTAACAATTCCTACTTAACGAAGTTGAGAGAAAAGGAACTTTTAAGTTTTTGCAAAAACTTGCTCGAAAGAATTACACCTCTTAAAACCGAACTTGCCGATTATGGCTTAAGTGAAGAGATGATTACCGAACTGAGCACTAAAATTACCGACTACGAAAAGGTATTAACTGAACCTCGCCAACTGATTAGCGAGCGCAAAACTACCAACGAATTAATCGAAGACAATATCGATCAGATTCAGAGCTTAATCAGCAATCAAATCGATCCAATGATGGAACTTTTTGTGGATGACAAGGAATTCTACCTGTCCTACAAATCAGCCAGAATGATTGTTGATCCGGCTACTCGAAAAAAGATCGAAGAAATCGAAAACCCAGAAGAACAAACCGAAGAATAAATTAAATAATAGGGGATTATTAATTTAACAACTACCAATGAAAACATTTAAAACAATTCTATTGATGATGCTATTTGCATCAATAACACTAAGCTCTTGTAGCGATGATGATATGGATCTTACCGGTGATTTAATTATCACACAATATGGAGAATATTACTCTGGAGGAACTTATGAAATCTACACCGAAAAGGCTGCATTAACCGAAAGTTCAAGTTCTACCGAGTTTTACCCTAAGCCTTTGCGTGAAGGAGAGATATATTTAAATCAAGAAATTTCTATTACAGATTTAAATCATGGAACATACTATATCGAATTCTTTAAAAAAGACAGCTACAATGGTGAAAGCATGTCATTCCAGATATCTGGAGGCAAAACCACCAGAATATCTATTAGTTCGTTTGGCATCAAACTAGAAGAATAAACTACAAACAATTTTTCTCGAATATTTTAATTGAAACACCTGCACTATCGAAAGGTTGTGTGGGTGTTTTTTACGATTTAAAATCTTAAAACATTGAACACACAACAAAAATTCTTTGTAAGCCTATCAATATTAGGATTAGTTTTTAGCAGCATGCTAAGAATTACATTTAACGCAACACCCGATTTTGAATTTGTAGACTTCTGGCTAAAAGCAATACCTCTTCCCTTCTTTGATTATGCTGGCAGCTCAAACGAAACTCATCTTACAACAACATTTGCAGGCTACATCTTTTACTTTTTTACAGGTATACTATTGCTTAAATTTACCAAAGGAGACAGGCTGCTATTTCCCTTACTTTGTGGATTCATGTTACTTACAACCTGCGCAATTTACATTGAGTGTTCATCCATAATTCAGGACATAAATTCAAATTATCAAGGACAACACATGCGCATCGGACCATTTTTATTCTTCTTGGTTTATCTGATAATAACAAAATACCCAAAGCGCTTGGAAAACAGAAAGTATTCTCTTTGAAAATAGTTTTTATGACAAGTCACATCAAGAACTCAACGACAATTTTCTATTCTTAATAATTTCTACAAGCAAGTATAATACTACCCCCAAAAGAAAGGCTGCCACATGGGCTATTGTGCTAATAAGGGGAAAGATCAATCCAAAATAAACATCTGCCAGAATCACGACTGCTACTGAAGCTAGAATCATCCATTTTGTTTTCATCAACATATACAATCTATGTCTGATTACCACAAGCACCAACATCCCCGCAAGGGCATTCCAAACAATAGAAATTCCTTGAGCCTTTAATATAAACCAGAACAATGATTGAATTAGAAATGCAATTGTAAAAACAATCGCCCAGCCTTTCGAAATTGACCTCATAGCTTGAAGAAAAAAAGGCATCATGGCCACAGCCAACAAGAAATAATTGAGAACAGAAAGCTTAACATCTCCACCATAGGTGAGTCCATTAAAAAGGGTAGTAATGATATCGTCCATACAAATTGAGTTTATAGTTTTGATTTATTTTACTCAGATAAATAGGTTTAGCGAGAACCAATTTAATGAAAATACAAAACAATAATCCATTATCCGTTCAATTTATTGTACTCCACTAATAAATATACTTGAAAAAAGAGAGACCTATCAATCAGGAAAATATACGATCCAGTCAAGTATCCAAAAAACGTATAAACATCACTAGGTGTTTTTCATCACCAACTAAAAACTGAACATTTATTTGGAGAAATAAAAAAAAGTCTACAACTTCGTTTCGTATTTTTACGAAATGCGAAACACCTAAGATAGAATACATGGAAGAAACAAAATTGTATACACAAGAGGAACAGCAAATGGCAAGGTTTGCTAAAGCATTGTCGCACCCGGTTAGGGTATACATATGCGATTTACTCTCGAAGCAAAGCTGCTGTTACAGCGGCGACTTGGCCGAAGAGGTTCCCATTGCCCGATCAACCCTATCGCAACATTTAAAAGAATTAAAAAACTCAGGTTTAATTCAGGGAGAGATCAATCCTCCTAAAATTAAATACTGCTTAAATAAAGAGAATTGGGCACTTGCCCGAAAATTGTTTAATGAATTTTTCAAATAATAAAAAACACTATCATGGATATTAAAGTATTAGGACCAGGTTGTAAAAAATGTGGAACATTGGCAGAAGCTGCAAACAAAGCTGTTGAAGAATTGGCAATTGATGCTAAAGTTGAAAAAATCGACGATATGGTTAAAATCCTATCATACGGCGTAATGTCAACCCCTGCTTTGGTGATCAACGAAAAAGTTGTTGTTAGTGGTAAAGTTCCTTCGGTATCAGAAATCAAGGAATTCATCCAAAAAGCTTAAAAAGCTGATAGCTGTAGGCTGTTAGCTGACAGCTATCAATTCAATAACACTAAAACACAAACAAAATGAAGAAAACTATAACACTTGCTATTCTAGCATTAGGATTAAGTTTTGGCGCTTGCCAATCGAACACAAAAAAAGAAACTGCAAAAGCTGAACAAGAAACAGCATGCAAAGGTGACTGCACAAAATGTGATAAATCAGCAGAGCAGAAAGTAGCAGAAAACAAAGCTGAAGCCGGAGTATATTATTTTCATGGCGACAGAAAATGTAAAACTTGCAAGGTCGTAGGTGCAAAAGCCAAGGAAGTGGCAGCAAGCTTAAATGCAAATTTCTTCGATATCAATTTCGACCAGGAAGAAAACAAAGACTTGGCTAAAACTTTCCAGGCAAGTAGTTCAGGTTTGTTCATTAAAAGTGCTAAAACAGGAGATATTCAGGATTTAACAACATTTGCGTTCCGAAATGCCATTAACGATACTCCTGCATACATCGAAAAACTGGAAACTGTAATCAAAGCCGAGCTTCAATAAGATTATAATGGAATATTTAGATCAACTATTATCGCAAAGCAGCTTTCCAATATTATCAGCATTTTTACTGGGAATCATGACAGCGATTAGTCCTTGTCCCTTGGCAACAAACATCACTGCCACAGCCTATATTAGCAAAAACCTTAGCGATAAAAAGAGAATCTTTTTAAACGGATTGGTTTACACACTTGGAAGAGCAATAAGCTACACTGCTTTAGGAGTAATTCTGTTTTTCGGTGCAAGTAAATTCGATATTTCGAGCTTCTTTAACACCTATGGCGAAAGGCTATTGGGACCATTGCTAATCATTATCGGAGTCTTTATGCTCGATATTATTTCCATTAATTTCCCAGGTGTTAGTTCGCTTACCGATAAGTTGAATGGGGAGAAAATGAGAGGAAAATATTGGGGTGCCCTGTTAATGGGAATGATTTTCGCTCTGGCTTTTTGTCCTTACAGTGGCGTGTTGTATTTCGGAATGTTAATTCCACTTACAGTTTCGCAGGCTGATGGTTTACTTTTGCCAATTGTTTTCGCCATTGCAACCGGTTTACCGGTAATTATCATCGCCTATTTATTGGCTTTCACTCTTTCGGGAGTAGGCAATTTTTACAACAAAATTAAAAGTTTCGAATACTGGTTTAGAAAAGTAGCAGCTGTAATTTTTATTTCAGCAGGGCTGTATTTTACATACATTTTCTTTATCCAATAACCGATATCAGTTTTTAGAATATCATGATCAAATCTATTCAAATCACCAATAGAAAACAGCTTTCATTGGTTTTGCTATCATTACCAATTTGGTACATTCTCTATGTAAACCTTCAGAACATTTCCGATTTTTTTATCGATACTGTTTTTGGAATGAAAGCAGGAACTCACCTTACTGAGACCATTCGTTTCTTCATTTTCGAAGTTCCTAAAGTACTGCTACTGCTTGTGCTAATTATTTTTGGAGTGGGAATCATTCGTAGCTATTTCTCACCAGAGAAAACCAGAAAAGCTTTGGCTGGCAAGTCTACTTTTTTAGGAAACGTAATGGCAGCCCTGCTAGGAGTTGTTACGCCATTCTGTTCATGTTCCGCCATTCCTTTGTTCTTAGGATTTGTTGAAGCAGGTGTACCTCTGGGAGTAACTTTCAGTTTCCTGATTGCAGCACCAATGGTAAACGAAATTGCCTTAATCATGTTGGTTGGATTATTTGGCTGGAAAACTGCAATCATTTATACCCTTACCGGATTATTAATTGCAATAGTTGCTGGCTGGTTAATCGGAGTTTTAAAATTGGAAAAATACGTACAAGAATGGGTTTTCGAAGTTAAAACTGGTCAAACCGACCAAGATGTAACCAAAATTCCATTCTCAGATAGAATTAAATCGGGTATCGATTCTGTAAAAGAAATTGTAGGTAAAATTTGGTTGTACATTGTAATTGGGGTAGCCATTGGAGCTGGTGCTCATGGGTATGTACCAGAAGATTTCATGGCCAACCTAATGGGCAAATCAGCTTGGTATTCGGTTCCTTTGTCAATTGTTATTGGAATTCCGATGTACTCAAATGCGGCAGGAATTATTCCTATTGTTAGCGTTTTAATCGAGAAAGGTGCATCACTGGGAACGGCACTGGCATTTATGATGTCGGTAATTGGCTTATCATTGCCTGAGGTAATTATCCTGAAAAAAGTACTTAAAATGCCTTTGATTCTAGCCTTTGTTGGAATTGTAGCAGCAGGTATTCTTTGCGTTGGATTTATTTTTAACTTTATCTACTAGAATAAAGTATGAGATAAAAACAAAATGCACAGTCATTCAAAAAATATTAATAATTCAAACCCTATCGTACTTTTCGATGGGGTTTGTAATTTTTGCAATACAACAGTTCGTTTTGTGCTTGCTTACAATCGGGCAGAAAACATTCATTTCTCTCCCCTTCAATCTGATTTTGCCAAACAGTTACTTGCTCAACACAAACTATCTTCCGATGATATGAATACCGTTGTTTTTATCGAAGACAACAAGGCTTACACCAAGAGCTCCGCAGCTTTTCAAATTAGCAAGCATTTAATTTATCCCTGGAAAGCACTCTATTATTTCAAATACCTACCTCATGCTATTACCAATTGGGTTTACGATCTGATTGCCAGAAACAGATACTCCTGGTTTGGCAAAAAGAATCAATGCATGGTTCCAAAACCTGAATGGAGAGATAGGTTTTATGAATAAAGCTTTAAAAGTTATAAGCTATGTATTTAGGCTATTTGAGAGCAATTATTTCCTCTTACTTTTCCATTGATGAAAAGTAACAAAAATCTACGGCGCAGCAACTCTACAACCCATAACGGTTCAAAAGCGAATAGAAATAGATAGTTTCGTTCGTTCCTCACTCAACAGCATTTCTATTTTTTCGCTTTCTTCACCTATGGGGCCCCGCTTGCTTTGCAGATGCCGATCCCTGTAACATTTTAAAGAAAATTTAAATCTGCGGCAATCATATCTTTCATAAAAATCAGCGTCTATAAACAAAAAAGCCGGAATTCATACGAACTCCGGCTTGTAATATCTTTGGACTTAAATTAGTCTCCAAATGCAATACCAACACCTTTTGCAGTAGCAACAAGGTTCGATTTTGGATCAACCAAGTTTTGCTGACCAATAGCCTCAGGAAGAGGAACAGCAACAACCTGTGGATGACGGTAAGCAACCATATGACCAAACTTACCTTCCAATACCATTTCGAATGCCTTAACACCAAACTGAGTTGCCAATACACGGTCGTAAGCTACTGGAATACCACCACGTTGTAGGTGACCCAAAACAGTAGTACGGATATCTGCTTCTACACCTGCTTCTTTCAATTCTGCAGCCAAACGATCAGCAGCACCACTTAACTTCAAGTTAGGGTTACCTACCTCATCGCTTACCTCAGCTAAAGCTGATCCACCTTTTGGCATAGCCCCTTCAGCAACTACGATAATACCGAATCCTTTACCTTTCAAGAAACGAGTATCCAATTTCTCTTTTACTTTCTTGATATCGTAAGGAATTTCAGGAATCAAACAAGCTTCTGCACCACCTGCAATTGCAGCACTTAAAGCAATCCAACCTGCATCACGTCCCATAGCTTCCAAAATGAAAACACGGTTGTGAGAAGCAGCTGTAGTTTTCAACTTATCAACAGCTTCAGTACAAATTTGTACAGCAGTTTGGTAACCAAAAGTAAAATCGGTAGCCGAAAGGTCATTATCGATAGTTTTAGGTACACCAATAATGTTTAATCCTTTTTCGTAAAGAGCTTGTGAAATTTTCTGAGAACCGTCACCACCAATGCTAATTACAGCATCGATTCCCAAGTATTGTAATTTGCGGATCATTTCATCAGAACGGTCAGCAGATCCCCAAGAACCATCTTTGTTTTTTACTGGCCAAGCAAAAGGACCACCTTTTGTAGTTGTTCCAATAATCGTACCCCCTTGATAGTGAATACCTTTAACTGCAGCATCATCTAATATCTTAATTTCAGTAGGTTCCTTCAAAATTCCGTCGAAAGACTGAATACTTCCTACAACTTCCCAATCCTTTTCTTGAGCTGCACGTTTCACAACGGCGCGAATCACAGCATTCAAACCAGGGCAATCACCACCTCCGGTCGCAACTAATACTCTTTTCATAATTGTCAATTTAATATTTCAATCAATTTGCTTGGCTAGCGCGGCTAAAATAAAAATATTTTTCCAAACCGAAACAAACAATTTCACTGTCAGTGAATTGCAATCGATTTCGAAATTGTTTTTTATAATGATTTTGAATTATTAATTTTAAAATACACAAGATCGATATTTAGTATAAATTGAAAATCTGTGTATAGATTAAAATGAAATAATCATTTGGTTCAGAGGTGAAAGATCACCATACAATTTAGGATAATTAACAGGGATAGAAAAGTAAAATTAAACTAGCTGTCATGAAAATTAAAATTTTTAAGGGAGATATTACCAAACTGAAAATCGATTGTATTGTAAATGCAGCAAACAGAAGCCTATTGGGAGGTGGTGGAGTTGACGGAGCAATACACAGAGCTGCTGGCCCCGCATTATTGGAAGAGTGTCGCACACTTAATGGATGTTCCACAGGAGAGGCCAAAATCACGAAAGCATATAATTTACCTTGCAAGTACGTTATTCATACCGTTGGTCCTGTTTATAGCGGAGGTAAATATGATGAAGATCAATTGCTAAAGAGTTGCTACAAAGAGAGCATAAAGCTTGCTGAGAAGTATAAACTGCAAAGTATTGCTTTCCCAAATATCAGCACAGGTGTTTATCGCTACCCTAAAAAGGAAGCTGCCGAGATCGCCATTAAAACCGTTCGAAAACAATTGGCAAAATGCAAATACTTAAAAGAGCTTGTTTTTTGCGTATTCGATGATGAAAACTTAAAGCTATACAATGAATTACTTTAAATGGAAATGGTTTCTTCTACCGTTTCTTTATGATTCCATCGCTTATATTTACCCCAATTCAACATTTTTGTATATCCTTTTTCTTCTAAAAAGATAATTACATTTTGTGTTTTAATGGTTAAATCACAATACAATATCAATGCCTTGTCTTTAGGTATTTTAGGGTACCAGTTTTCCACATCATGATGCGGAAAGCTTTTTGCATTGGGAATATGCCCCATTAAGAAATATTCCTCTTCCCTAACATCCAGAATCCAAATGTCATCTTGTTGTTCCTGTGTAAGCTCCAAAAGCCTATCTGGATTCAGAAATTCTTTCAAATCCTCTCCTTCTGAAGATACATAAGCGAAATAATTTGGTACATGAATAAAATACCAATATACGCCAAACCCAACAGCAACAACTGATACAATTAATAAAATTAAATTCATAGGCAGTAAAATCAACACCGAAAAAATAGTCTGTTCTAATGTGATTTGCAAAAAAAAATCTCCTTCAAGGAGATTTTAATTTTATTCTGATTAATAAGTCAATTTCGTACGCAACTATCTTTTCATTGTAGCAATGAAAGTATCGCTATCAAGGAAGAAGTCAAGTGCATCATTAATTGATGGCAAAATTACATCAACGTGATCAATAATATCTTTATGAATTCCTTCTGACTGAAGCGTAGCTACTGAAATTATTGATTGAACGAACAATCCTATATCTATACGAGCATTACCAATAGCTGCAACATTTTGACTTCCCAAAGAAAGCAATACATCTTCTTTTTCTCTGGAATTGCTCGCTTCATAATAAGCTATACCACTCGACAATGCTAAATCCCTTGCATTTCCACGTTGGTCTGATGAAATCATAACCACGTTAACTCCTATCATTTGTAAACGATGAATTCTTTCCACCACACCAGGAACCATTTCTCCTTTAACGGTTAATGTTCCATTCGAATCTACCACCAAGGTATCGATAGTAATCGTTCCAACACCTGGAACCTCATAATTTAAACTCATAGATTAATGTTTTAATTTCAATCCCAAAATAATGTTTTTTAAACAATTATCATAGGTTTAAAAACACAACAAACTACCTCTACCTGTTACAAAAATGGGTGTTTATACCATTTTTATATTGATTTAAAATCGGTAACTAATCCCAATTGAAAAGTTCTCTTTAAACTGAACTTTCGATCCGGTATCATCGTCAGAGATTAAATGGGTTGAGAATTTAGACAACAAGTACTGGTTGATTGGCATTGTAAGACTTAACTCCCAATCCACATCAATATTTTTAGGCTTTTCGCTATAATTCGAATACAAAGTAAACTTGTTTACCAAAACTAAATCTTCCCAAAATTTCAATTTATGATAAAGGTTTACATACGAACCAACCTCTTTTTTAACTTTCTTGTCTTCGTCAACACCATAAGCCGTTTGATCTATATTTGCCGTATCCTTAACGATAGTATACTTGGATGAAAGTGGTGAAAGAAGTACTGAAAAATTCTTATTGGGTTTATAATCCATACCAACGGAAGCAATGATATAAGCAGGTGCAAAAAAGTTTGACTTCAACACTCGTGGTGCATCACTTGGATACGAATAGCCTTTTACCATTTGTGTTTTTAAATTAAACTGTGCAGAATAGTACCAATTCTTCACCGCTTTTTGTCCGTATTTGGTATTAAACTCAATTCTATCTTCATTCTTTCTAAATCCATCCTCACCTGATTTTAACAATCCGTATTTTAATTTCAGACTGTTGTCCCAGGTATGGTTTCCTCTTTTGTAATTTGCAAATGCCTCAAGGGTTGAGGTGGTGGCCATGGTGCTCTCTCCTCCTCTAGACCAACTATCACTTACATGACCTTGATTAAAAGCCATTCCAACTGTTGCTCCAACTTTCCAGATTTGAGAATAGCGTTTGTATTTACCCAGCTTGGCTAATGCATATTGATCTGCTCGTTCTTTTTTCTCTAACAACACTCTTGTTCCTCTCACTTTTGAACGTTGCACCGATTGCTGATAAACATCATCATCAACCAAAATTCTAACCGATCGATCTGAGGTATTCTGTATCCAAATACCTATAGAATCTCGTTTGTTCTTTTTTAGCCAAAATCTCTTGTAGTCTTGTTTTCCATTATTAATCCAAAACTTTATAGAGTCATTCATAAAGTTACGCACCCCAAGAAATACAGAATCTCGGCTAATCTCTCTTATCCATTGGTGCACCGGATCGTGTTCCACGTAATTATAAAGCTCATCCAAAGCTTCAGTCTTCCATGTTTCATGACTTTCCACTTCCTCAATCACCGGCAAATCCGGCTGATAGCTTAATATCTTTTCAAGTTCAATTTGTTTTTTAACTTCTCTTAAAGCCTCTTCAGTTTTTCTCTTTTCTATATAATCCTTAAGGTAAAAAACCATATTTCGGATGCTATCATTCCCCACATACTGAAGCAAAGTATTTACCGCATTACGAACAGAATCGGTTTGATGTTGATTTGGAGCATAGTCCACTGCCAGTTCACGTACTATAAACCTGAATCCTACATTTTCAATATGATTCAAAGGATCTTTTATAGGATGTAAAACAGAATCGTGCGTAAAGTGCTTTAGCGAATCTGTTCTATTGTGTCTTATTTTATAAACCGACTCTTCAAATCGAATGGTATCCAGAAGCAAAGAGTCTTTCTGCAACTGTATCGTATTTTGAGATAACAAAACAAATGGCTGAATTACAATCAGCAATACAAGAAAATATCGAATCATTGGGCTTAGCTCTGTTCGGATTAATAATATGGGCTTTTGGAACATACACTAACCAAATACAATCCTAGCATATTTGGTTTGTGCAAAAATGTCAAATTTATTTTGTTCTTAAAAGCATTTATGCGGGCAATCTATTCAAAAAATAGACCAAAATATCGTTTATTTCTAAAGGATCCTCAATTCAATCGTTTGCATATTTTTAGCCCTTAATTTTTGTTTCAAGTCAAAAAGTTTTATTTTTGCCAACAGTAGAAAATTCAGAAAGCATGGAAATTAAATTTCAACTTCCTAAACTGACACACAAAGTCTACCTTAACATCAAAAACAGAGACGAGTTTCACTTCTAATCCGTCTCGGGACATTCCTGTCCCATTTTTTTCAATACAATATACAATAGCAATTTTTTGATCAGATTACTACATCAGGTCAGTTCTTATTGCATATCTGTATTTCATTTTTTGGCTAACTCAATATCACAACAATGTAATTGATTGATTTGTAGTATCCACAGTTATTTTAGGTACCATAAATTGAACCAAAGCCAATACTAGTAACGAACAAAATATTAAGCAATTAAATAAAAAAATTATCATGGAAATTCCATTTGCAGAATCATTCAAAATTAAGATGGTTGAAACCATTAGAAGAAGTACTCGTGAAGAAAGAGAACAATGGTTAAAAGATGCCAACTATAACTTATTTAACCTTAAAAGTGATCAGGTTTTTATTGACTTATTGACCGATTCAGGTACAGGTGCGATGAGTGACAAACAATGGTCAGCTATGATGTTAGGTGACGAAAGTTACGCAGGTGCTCGTTCATATTACAACATGAAAGAAGCATTAAAAAACATCTTGGGATTCGATCACTTCCTGCCTACTCACCAAGGACGTGCTGCTGAGAATGTATTGTTCTCTGTTTTGGTAAAAGATGGTGATGTTGTTCCTGGAAACTCTCATTTCGACACTACCAAAGGTCACATCGAGTTTAGAAAAGCAAAAGCTATCGACTGTACAATTGATGAAGCTTTTGATACTGAAATTGATCATCCATTTAAAGGAAACCTTGACCTTGTAAAATTAGAGTCTGTTCTTTCAACTTATCCAAAGGAGCAAATTCCTATGATCATTGTTACAGTTACTTGTAACACATCAGGAGGTCAGCCTGTTTCTATGGCCAACATTAAAGCAGTAAAAGAATTGGCAGACAAGTATGAAATTCCTGTGTGTTTCGATTCTGCTCGTTTTGCTGAGAATGCTTACTTCATTAAGACTCGTGAAGAAGGTTATGCTGATAAAACAATCAAAGAGATTGTATTGGAGATGTACTCGTATGCTGATATGGCAACCATGAGTTCTAAGAAGGATGCAATTGTGAACATGGGTGGTTTCATTGGTATGAAGAGCGAAGAACTTTGGAAAAAAGCTTCTACTTACAATATCATGTTCGAAGGATATGTTACTTATGGTGGTATGTCAGGTCGCGACATGAATGCTTTGGCTCAAGGTTTGGATGAAGGTACTGAATTCGACTATTTGGAAACTCGTATCAAACAAGTAGAATATCTTGGTGGTAAATTGGAAGAGTATGGCATCCCATTTCAAAAGCCAATTGGCGGTCACGCTATTTTCGTAGATGCTAAGAAAATTTTATCTCACATTCCAAAAGAAGAATACCAGGCACAAACTTTAGGTTGCGAGTTGTATTTAGAAGCTGGTATCCGTGGTGTTGAAATTGGAACTATTTTGGCAGATAGAGATCCTGAAACTAGAGAAAACCGTTACCCGGATTTGGAATTGTTGCGTTTGGCTATTCCTAGAAGAACCTATACGAACAACCATATGGATGTAATTGCTGCAGCTCTTAAAAATGTTTACGATCGCAGACACGAAATCAAGCATGGTTTCAAAATTGTTGACGAAGCTCCAATTATGAGACACTTTACAGTGCAGTTGGAGAAAATCGACTAAGACAAAATCACAACTACATATATGATCAAGGCTCCCTTCGGGGGGCTTTTTTTATGCTTTCAAATAAAGAAATCATTCTTTAATAACTTTTATTTTTTCAGAACTTTAAAATTGCTTAATTTTAAGAAAGATCAATATATCAGCAAAATAAAAGCTATACCCTCTGTTTTTTATTAAAGAAAAAAAGAAGCAAACTCTAACCTAAATTAACGAACTATGACTACAATTGATCTTAAGGTAACTTTACAATTGAACGAAGAGGATTATTTTAAAGTTGGTGATCACATCTTCACGAAAAATGACAAATTAAAATCTATTGAAGAAAGATTACACTTCTGTGGATCATCTGCAATTAAAGCTTTCAAAGAGTACGAGAGCCTATTAACTATGGAAATCATGGACAATTGGTCAAAGCTGATCAAAGCTTTAAACCAAACCACTTCGTGCTGTGCGGTATGGGATAATCGAAAAATTATCCAGGAATTGGTAGAAAAGAGAGACCACCCTGTATCGTGGTATGTTGAAAATTGTAGAATCTGCTAACTGCCCAAAAACTAACAAATTGAAAAGACTTTCCTTCAGGAAGGTCTTTTTAATTTAACCAATTCCTTAAGCTTCACTATACTGCATAATAAACTGCAACAAAATGCGATAAACTCCCACCAAACACAAACAAGTGCCAAATAAAATGATTAAAAGGCAATCTCTTCCACACATAGAAAATCACACCTAAGGTATAGAATACTCCTCCAATAATGATCCATTGCAAACTTAGAGTAGGCAAAACAGCACTAAATGCATCAAAATTAAAAACAAGAATATAGCCCATAAACAAATACATCAGCAGGGAAATCCATTTGTACCTTCCCAACAAGAATAGTTTGTACACGATGCCTAATCCAACCAAAACCCACAAAATTGCCAGATAGATTTTACCTACCATATTATCCAGGTAAATTACCAAAAAGGGTGTGTATGTTCCTGCAATCATAACGAATATGCTAATGTGATCCATTTTTCTGAACATGCTCCTTTTGGGATGATCGATCATATAATGATACAGTGCAGAGGAAAAATAGAGCAGAAGAAAACCTAGCAGAAAAATAAAAACAGCCAATACTCCTTTCCAAGTTTGCGTTTCCCATGCCTGATACATCAACCAGGTCCCAGCTGGAATTATAAAGAAAACTCCCGCCAAATGTGAAATCCAATTCCATAGCTCATGAAGAGATTCCTGGCTATTCAAGAATCTTTTTTTATCCTCCTTAATTCGACTAGTTATTAGTAGCAACCGCTTCATTTACCTACTTCTTTTGGTTTGGAAGATTAAATTTCCGAAAAATAGATGAAGCCACAAAGTATTCACATCACAATTTAATTTTAATTCAAATAGTCCTATATCCTAATATTTAAAGCGCATCTGTCCTAAATTAAATTCAATACAATCGCTAATCATGGTAAATATGCGACATAACACTTTCTATATGTTTTCATATTTATATATTGTGATCTCTAAACATCTTTATAATTACAAAACACAATAAAATGAGAAACTTACTATTATTACTAGCTTTATGCATTATCACTCAAGCGAGTATTGCCCAAGAATCTGGACTTTCTCCATTCTTTAAGGTTGGAACATCCGATAAATCGATATCTGCATTAACTGCAGAAATCAAAACCCAACTTCAGACCAATAATTTTAAAATCGCTGGTGAATATGCTCCAGAATCAAATGACAACTTGCATGTTATTTGTTTTACAAGAAATGATTTACAAAATTTATGCTTACAGTCAACAGACAGAGGTGCATTGGCAAGCGTATTAAAAATTGGTTTGGTGAAAAAAGAACAACAAACCACAATAAGTATGCTGAATCCTGACTATATGTTTTGCGCTTACCTTAACAATTACGAGACAAACAAGATTGCGTATGATAAAATTACAGCAGATGTAAAAACTGCTCTTAAAAACTTCGGGAGTGAATTCACAGCTTTTGGTGGAGAAATTAAAGCTACTGCCTTAAAGAAGTATCACTATAAAATAATGATGCCTTATTTTAAAGATCCGGTTGAACTTAACGAATTTGAAAGTTTTGAAGCTGGAGTTGAGAAAATACGTAACAATCTAAGTGCAGGAAAAGAAAATACCAAATTGATTTACGAACAAGTATTTACAAATGAAAAAATTGCTGTATTTGGTGTAGGATTGCTTGATCAGGAAAGTGGAGAAAAGCATTTCCTACCAATTATTGGAGAAGACCACATTGCTGCTATGCCATACGAAATCATCCTTCAGGACAAAGAAGTTACCATGCTACATGGGAAATACCGTTTTGCATTGTACTGGCCAGAACTTACCATGGGCACTTTTATGAAAATTATGAGTACTCCAGGTGATGTAGAAGATTTTATGGAAGCACTAACTAAATAATCCATGTTTTATAAATCTCTCCCCTGTAGATTTAAATCCCTTGTTAACTCAAGGGATTTTTTATTGTTTCAATTTTTGATACCTTCGAACTTCAATTATTACCACGGACCAAAATTTAGTTTCAGAATGAAAAAATACCTTTATCTAATAATAATCTCTACAATGTTTTGGTCTTGTGCCGAAATGCAAGCCGTAATCGACCAATACAATTTGGAACAATACAAGCCTTTAACTGATAGTGAAGTTTCTGCCGGATTGAAAGAAGCGCTAAAAGTAGGAAGTGTAAATGCAGCCAATCTACTCTCGATAGAAGATGGCTTTTACAAAAATGAATTGGTAAAGATTCTTCTTCCTCCTGAAGCTCAAAAAATATCCAAGAATATTAGCATGATACCGGGCGGAAAGGATTTAATTGATAAAGTAGAAATCCGATTAAATCGCGCTGCTGAAGATGCTGTAAAAGAAGCTGCTCCTATTTTTGCTGCAGCCATTACAGAAATGACCATTGCAGATGCTTTTGGTATTTTAAAAGGCAATGATGATGCAGCAACCCAATATCTTAAAAGCAAAACATCTGACAAATTAAAGGGTTTGTTTATGCCAAAGGTAAAAGCATCGCTTGATAAAAAACTGGTTGCGAACATCTCTACCAACGAATCATGGGACTTACTCACCAATAATTACAATAAGGTGGCAGGTAGTTTTGCAGGTCAATTGGCAAACCTGGAACCTGTAAATACAAAATTAGATGATTACGTTACCCAAAAAGCTTTGGATGCCCTGTTTCTAAAAGTTGCAGAAGAAGAAAAACAAATCAGGAAAGATCCTTTAAAACGTGTCAGCAATATTCTGAAAAGAGTATTTGGAGAGTTGGACAAATAACAGTGAACAATGATCAGTAAACAATTATCCAAAATGAAACTTGAAACAAAACGCTTGGTGCTGGAAAAACTGGAGATGAAACATGCTGAAGCATTCTACTTCTACCGATCGGATGCGGAAACCAATAAATACCAAGGCTGGATTCCATACGCATTGGAAGATTGTCAGCACTTCATAAAAAACAGGATTGCCGGAGAGTTTAACGAAACAGGAACTTGGTATCAATTTGCCATTATACTGAAAGAATCGAATGAAATGATTGGTGATTTTGGTGTTCACTTTCTTGATGGTGACACGCGTCAGGTAGAAATAGGATGTACCATTAATAAAAAATATCACAGAAAAGGTTATGCAAAGGAAGCTGTAAATGTTGTAATCAACTATTTATTTTGCAATTTGAAGAAGCATCGAATTTACGCTTCGGTTGATCCGCTAAACAAAGCCTCAATTCAACTAATGGAAAAACTTGGCTTTCGAAAAGAAGCTCATTTTAAAGAAAGTATTTTAATCAATGGAAAGTGGGTAGATGATGTAATTTATGCCATTTTAGGGAAAGAATGGTTGGCTACAAACGATTAATTTTTCAACCTTCTCATTATCTATTTATTATAAAATCCATCAATTTAAAAGTTTTTTCTTTTAGGTATCATTTTTTTACCTACCTTTGGCTCGATATTAAGTCATAGGTCGGTTGATGATCGACTCTTTTAATTTCAATATTATTTGTTACTATTCATTCCATTCCCGGAATTTAAATTAACAGGATCATACGGGAGTTATTAAGAAAGACTTATTTCGAATTATTATTTTAATTTAAATTACAATGGAAGGAACAGTAAAATTCTTTAACGAATCAAAAGGTTTTGGATTTATCAAACCAGCTGATCAAGGTGATGATGTTTTCGTACACGTATCAGGTCTTGTTGACGAGATCAGAGAAAACGACAAAGTTGAATACGATGTTGAAAACGGAAGAAAAGGTTTAAACGCAGTAAATGTAAGAGTGATTGAATAATCGCTACACCTTTATAAGAAATTGAAAAAGCACCTCTAGAGGTGCTTTTTTTTTATTGTCTAAATCTTATATCAAGCACTACTGCGCTGATATGAAGTATAATTTGAAAGTTACTTTTTTAGAGTAACATTAACGGCATTCATTCCTTTAGGTCCACGCTCAGTATCAAACTCTACCTTATCGTTCTCCTTAATGGTATCTACCAATCCATTTACGTGTACAAAAATGCTATCACCAGTACTTAAGTCCTTAATAAAGCCATAGCCTTTTGATTCGTTGAAGAAACTTACAACACCTTGTCTCTTTCCTTCCTCTTCTGCAAAGTCACCACTATTTCTGGCTCCTAGCACAATGTCTTCTGCGTTAATCTCTTCCTTTTTCTTAGTAGGATCTGGTGGTGTTGATGTAATGTTTCCGAATTCATCTACATAAGCAATCATGTCGTCCAAACTACTTTTTCCACCTGCTTCTTTTCGAGCCTCTTTTCGAGCTTCTTTCTCTTTTCTTTTCTGCAGTTTTCTTTTTTCTTTCTCTTTTTTGTTATACGTCTCTTGCGATCTTCCCATAAAATTTTTAGTGATACCTTAATGATTAATAAAACCTTAATGAATCGATTCTGATAATAGTTTAACCTACTTCACTCAAGACAGAAAGGTTCTGCAAGGTAAGCATTTATTTACATTACTTACTCATTTTATACAAAGCATTTTAAAATGACAGCAATTTTGCTGAAACATCTGCCAATTACCACCGAAAATAAAAAAGAAATAACTATTTTAAGCTAATTAAAAATTTAACAAAACCCTTTAAACATGCAAAATAACGAAGGAAGAGAAGCCAAGCCAATCGAGCTAACGGCACAATCGGTAATTTACCTCAACGAAACCCGAAAATGGACCATGTTTTTTTCCATACTTGGATTTGTTTTTCTGGGAATACTGCTAATTGCTGCAATTTTTATGGCAACTATGTTTGGTGCTCTTGCAGGAGGTAACTTACCCTTTATGGGAAGTGGAATATTAATAGGAGTATTCTATTTGCTATTAGGCATATTGTACTTCTTCCCGATTTTTTATCTGTACAAATTTTCGAAACACTCAAAAACTGCCATTTACAGTGAAGACAGTGAACAATTAAGCCTGGCATTTAAGTATTTAAAAAAGCACTACAAATTTATTGGTATTTTAAGCATTGTAATTCTATCCTTCTACGTTTTGGCATTTCTGATCATGTCAATTGCAGGTGGAATTGGAACTTTCATGTAATACCATTTAAATTTCAGAGTGAGCTCAAGCGAAACTGTGAAATATTAAATTGAAATGCCAATTAGATATTTGGAACCAAACGAACAAATGGCTCATACTAATTAACAATCGGTATAAGACACAGCCACCAATATAATTTAAACCTTCTCTGTTTTCTCGGGGAAGGTTTTTTATTTGCAATAAATGCATTTAAATAATATCAGTTTTTGTTGTAACTTGATTACATGTAACCCATTATGATGCTATGTAAATCAGTAAACTTTGCAATCTAAATTGTTTTGCATTGCAAATACCAATAAAGCCAACAAACCATGGGTAGAAATAGGTATAGGAGTACATACTCTTACAGTTAAATCAGACTATTAATCGTAAAATAGTTTTACATGTTACATTCAGAAAAAATTGATTTTACCAAACAATTTGCTCATCACGGAATTGATGAAAATGCAGCCCAAATCATCGAGAAAGAAAAGCTATTGCCTAATAGCCTCATCAACAAATTACATCACTGCTTTCCGCAATATTCTATTTTAAAAGAGGAAAGTGCACCGATGTTTACCTCCAGTAAAAATCGCTATACAGGTATTGATGGTTTCAGAGAAATCATATCTATACTAAATGCCAATGGTATTGATATTGGCTACATCGAAGAGCGAGAGCTTTTTATTAATGTGTACCGATTTATGGCAACCAAGCATGTTTTGAATACCATAAACTGGAAAGACTATATTAACGATTCTGTATTTCAATTGGTATTTCCTCAGCCTGGAATGATGAAAGCTGAATTACTGGAAAGATACAAGAATGCCAAATCAGAAAAGGAAAAGCAACAAATTTGTAAGGATTACATTCTTGATACCAACCCTCACGATGGCAAACAATTGTTGAACAAGGCCTGTTTCGAAAATGAGCATGGCAATTTTGAAATTCTGGATGGCAGCCAACACAAATATCCGCAGTGTTTTCTTATTTTTGATAAAAGCACACAAAGCTGTTTTGCTTTCTGCAATTATTGTTTCCGCCATGCCCAGGTAAGAGGCGATGAAGACATGTTTATACAGGAAGATATTGATCAGGTTCATGATTATCTGAGAAAGCACAAAGAAGTAACCGATATTTTGCTTACTGGTGGTGATGGTGGATTAATGCCTTACTCCCGATTAAAGGAATATTTATTGCCATTGATCACCGATCCCGAATTGTCACACATCAGAAACATACGCATGGCTTCCAGGGGTTTAACCTACGATCCTCAAATAATAATCCAGCCGAGCTTTGATGATACACTGGCACTTTACAAAGAATTGATCAACTATGGAATTCAAGTAATTTGGATGGGACATTTCTCTGGTCCAAAAGAATTAATGAATCTGACCACCATTGCGGCTGTTCGACGATTACGAGCCGCCGGAATAACGGTTAAAAGTCAGAGTCCAATCATGAAGCATATCAGTTTGTTCCCTGATGAAAATGGAGGAATTGATATCAATAAATCGGCTCAAAACTGGATAGACCTTGGACATGTACTCATGATGCTGGGCATTGGTTTCCATTCCATGTATTATGCACGACCAACGGGAGAACATCACTACTTCACGGCACCATTGGCAGATATCAATAAGGTATTTAGCCAGATATACAGAAGTCTTCCATCAGTTGGCCGACCTTCCAGGTATATCTCTATGACCTCATCAGCCGGGAAAGCCTCGATGTTGGGTACCGTAGAGGTGAACGGAGAAACAGCCTTTGCACTTAAATTCAACGAAGCCAGAAATATGGAATGGATGGACAGGGTGTATTTGGCAAAATACGACGACCAACAGAACACCATTGAAAAACTGAAACCATTTGAAGGTGACAAATATTTCTATACAGATGAATTAGAAGCCATAGAAAAACAATTAGAGAGAAAATAGAATATCGTTCAAACAATACCATTTCTGTTCTATGATTAACAAAACAGTAAAATCATTAGCCGAAGCCGTACAAGACATTCACGATGGTGCCACCATAATGATTAGTGGCTTTGGTGAAGCTGGCAGCCCCATTGAATTGATTCATGCCTTGATCGATCAAGGGGCTAAAGACCTTACTGTGGTGAGTAACAATACCGGAAGTGGAAATGTAGGACTGGCAGCCTTAATCGAACAACGAAGAGTTAAAAAGATGATCTGTTCTTTTCCCAGAACTGCCAACTCAACTGTATTTCCTGAACTCTACAATGCCGGTGAAATAGAATTGGAGCTCGTACCGCAAGGTACCTTAGCAGAAAGAATAAGAGCCGGCGGTGCAGGCATTCCAGCATTCTACACTCCTGCCTCGGTAAATACTCCTTTGGCAAAAGGAAAGGAATGCAGAGTATTTGACGGGATAGAATATGTATTGGAAAGAGGCATTAAAGCCGATTTCTCTCTGGTAAAATGCGAACTGGCCGATCGTTATGGCAATTTAACCTATCATGCTACCGCACGAAATTTTGGACCCATCATGTGTACAGCCGCCACAACAAGCATTGTTCAGGCGAAAAAGGTAGTGGAGGCAGGTGTCATAGATCCCGAAATCGTGGTAACACCAGGAATTTTTGTGAATCATATTATCGAAGTTTCCAATCCTGCCCATGAATCTGATTTGGTGGCACAAAAACTTACATACCCATGGTAGAAAAGCATATAAATATCGGCTGGAGCAAAAAGGAAATGGCTCAAAATGTAGCGGTGGACATTCCCGATGGCTCCTATGTGAACCTCGGAATTGGCATGCCCGAAATGGTTGCCGACTTTGTTCCCGAAGGTCGTGAACTGATCTATCAGACTGAAAATGGATTGCTGGGAATGGGCGCTGTACCAATGGCCGGACAAGAAGACCCTGAATTGATAAATGCTGGTAAAAAACCTGTAACTACCATACCCGGAGCTTGCTTCTTTCATCATGCCGATAGTTTTACCATGATTAGAGGTGGTCACATTGATGTATGCGTATTGGGTGCCATGCAAATCTCTAAAAATGGCGATTTGGCCAACTGGTCAACGGGTGCAGCCAATGCCATACCTGCAGTAGGGGGAGCAATGGATTTGGTGGCAGGTGTAAAAAGGATACTGGTAATTACAAAGCACAATACCAAAGATGGCAAACCTAAAATCCTAAATCAATGTAGCTATCCGCTTACCGGCAAAGGGGTTGTGGAAAGCATTTATACAAACCTGGCCATAATCGATGTAAAAAAAGAAGGCCTTTTTGTAAGAAAACTAGGCCCCAATGTTGATTTTGAATATTTACAGCAACATACCGAAGCCAAACTATTTCAATATACTAAACTCTGAAATCATCATGGAAAATGCTGATAATGTAAATTATAAATCAAGCCTAAAACTCTACAAAAGAGCAAAAAAAGTGATAACCGGTGGAGTAAGTAGAAATACCATTTTCCGCCGTCCCCATCCTTTTTATGTTGCTCAGGCCAAAGGCAGCTATGTAACCGATATCGATGGCAATACCCGAATAGATTTCGCCAACAATATGGCTTCTTTGATTCATGGGCACTCCCATCCTGTGATTGTAGATGCCGTTACGGAACAAATGCAAAACGGGACTGCATATACATTGGGAAGTGAGGTGGAAGTAGAGTTTGGTGAGTTGTTGGTGGAAAGAAACAAAGAGTTTGAAAAAATTCGATTTGTGAACTCAGGCACCGAGGCAGTAATGTCTATGATAAAAGCAGCCCGGGCTTATACAGGTAGACCTAAAATTGCAAAGGCTGAAGGAGCCTACCACGGCACCTACGATTTTGCAGAAATTAGTCAGATTGCAGAACCTCACAATTGGGGGGACATCGACAAACCCAATTCGGTTCCGGTAACTTATGGCACCCCCGAAAGTGTAAAAAAGGATGTGATTGTATTCCCTTACAACGATATTGAGCGTACCATCAATTTATTGGAAGCCAACAAAAATGAACTGGCTTGCGTATTAATTGACCCGATTTCTCACCGGGTTGGGATGTACCCAATTGAGGAAAAATATTTGCTGGAAATATACAATTGGACAAGAAAAAACAAGGTGCTTCTGGTATTCGACGAAGTGGTAACCTATCGTGTAACCTATAGTGGAGCTCAGAATCTGTATCCTATAAAGCCAGATTTGACTGCCCTTGGAAAAATCATAGGTGGTGGATTTCCTGTTGGCGCCATTGCTGGTAGCGCAAAAATCATGTCGGTATTCGATCCTACGAAAAAAGTAATTAAACAGCCCCATTCAGGCACATTTTCGGCCAATCCGGTTACCATGATTGCAGGAAAAACAGCCATGCAATTGTACGATAGACAGGCAGTGGATGACATCAATAAAATGGCAGCTATCGCTAAAAAGCAAATCCAGGAAGTCATTCAGTTGGCCGATGTTCCTGTCGCGATCACAGGAGCGGGATCAATGTTCCGTTTACATTTCCGCTACAAACCACCACGCAATTATCGTGAAACCTACCAGGCTCCAGATGAAAGAAAAGTAATTGTAGACCTTCTCGACTATCTTTTCCTTCACGAAAACCTGATTCTGATCAACACCTTCGCTTGCATGTTTGCCACCACCATCACACAGATAGAAGTAGATCGTCTGTCTCAATCCCTATACAATGGATTTAAGAAATACAAAGCTGAAATTCATCAGTTTGCCAAGTAAGTATGAAGTAAAAAGGATAAAGTAGTAAGGATAAAGTGATAAGTATCAAAATGAAAACTACATTTCCCTGGCACTTCAGAAATCTTGATGATAAAGTTAATTCTATTACAAACACTAATTTAAGCCTAGATCGAACTCACGTTCACTAAGCTCTTAAAGAAACCATATGACAACAACTGTATATATCTGCGATGCCATAAGAACTCCTGTAGGAAAATATGCAGGGACACTGGCTTCCGTTCGAACGGATGATTTAGCAGCCATTCCTCTAAAAGCCTTGATGAATCGAAATCCGGAAATGGATTGGGCAGCCATTGATGACATATTAATGGGCTGTGCCAATCAGTCAGGAGAAGACAACCGAAATGTAGCAAGAATGGCTACCCTTTTGGCTGGTTTTCCTGAAACGGTTCCTGCTGCTACCATCAACCGCCTGTGCGGATCGGGAATGGATGCCATTGGAAGTGCAGCCAGGGCCATAAAAGCAGGAGAAGCAGATTTGATGATTGCCGGAGGTGTGGAAAGCATGTCGAGAGCGCCATTTGTAATGGGAAAAGCAGAGACAGCGTTTGGTCGTACCCACAAACTGGAAGATACCACCATCGGCTGGCGATTTGTGAATAAAAAACTAGACCAGATGTATGGTACCGAAGGAATGATTCAAACGGCACAAAACATTGCCGACGATTTTTCAATCTCTCGCGAAGATCAAGACAAGTTTGCACGATGGAGCCAGGAAAAAGCACGCAACGCTCAGGAAAATGGAAGTTTGGCTCACGAGATTGTCCCCGTGGAAATCCCACAGCGAAAAGCTGATCCCATCCTCTTCTCTACCGACGAACATCCACGGCTTTCCACATTGGAAAAACTGGCAAGTCTGAAATCAATTTCCGGACCCAACGGATGCATTACTGCAGGAAATGCTTCGGGAGTAAACGATGGAGCCGCTGCCATGCTACTGGCTTCCGAACAGGCGGTAAAAAAATACCATCTCACTCCTAAGGTAAAGATATTGGGCATGGCTACTGCTGGTGTTCTGCCAAGAATTATGGGTATGGGACCGGTGACAGCTACTCGAAAAGTGCTACAACTAACCGGACTCCATCTTGATGATATGGATATCATTGAATTGAACGAGGCCTTTGCAGCACAATCGCTTGGCTGCACCCGTGAATTGGGACTGGCAGATGATGACCCACGCATCAATCCTTTGGGAGGTGCCATTGCCCTAGGTCATCCATTGGGAATGAGCGGAGCCCGCATCACCACATCAGCATATTACCAATTGATTCACTCCGATGCTAAGTATGCCCTTTGCACCATGTGTATTGGCGTTGGACAGGGAATTGCTTTAGTGTTGGAGAAAGTTTAATATGGATTATTTAAACGTGAATCAAGGGTTAAAAATATACTTTCAAAAAGCAATCGAAAGTTTGCTAACTATTAAATAGATTTAGGAATTCTTCCCTTTTAGGGAAGATGGCGACAGCCAGAAGGGTGTATTTTTAATTATATTCTTCTTATTTCACCCTTTTCCCTGTCGGGATTTTCCCTTGTAAGGGAAAAACTCAACTTGAAAATATAATAAAATTCATCATTGTCTAATCAATACAGCTATTTCAAGTCTTAATTCGCAATTTTTATAACTGATTTAAGCACTTGACCTAATACAAACAGCATGAAAAAGAAGAACTGGCAAATCAAATTAGGGATTTTTCTAATCATTCTATGCATCCCATTCTTTCTGATTATACCTGTATTTCCCTTTATGGAATTGGAGGCCAAAACCAAGATTACCCTTTCCACCGTATCGCTGATTATTGGGGAAGTACTGTTTTGGTCTGGTGGAATATTGGTGGGTAAAGAGCTCTTTAAGAAATACAAATCCTACTTTAATCCTAAAAATTGGTTCAAGAAAACAGATCAAAACGAAAAACAACGTAAGTAATAAGCTGAATTACAACACCACCCATCTTTTGCCAGTGTAAATTAGAATCTTGAAAACAGGAATCTACACGGGGTAATGATTCAAAATACATCAATCTTCATATATCATTATGATACACGTATTTTTATTAACATATAGATTTTAAGAGTTTTATATCAACCAAAAATTCACTAAATTAGTATATCACCAAAGAAAATCAACCATGAAAAAACTAATGCTTATACTAATTGTAATTGCGGCGAGTTGTACACCTCAACCAGAAAAAATCTCAGAATCGGAAGTAAAGAAAACCATTGAAGGCTTTTTTGAAGCCTTTGAAAAAGAAAACAACACCCCTGAATTATTAGATGATTACATCACTAAAGATTTTATAATCTATGAAGCGCAAAGAGAGATGAATAAAGATGAGTTCCTGGAATTTGTTGCCTCATTCCCCATTATCGAAAATGACTGGAAAATGAGTGATCTTAAAATCTCATCGGATATCAATTCTGCCCATATCAGTTTATTCAACACCGGAAATTTTATCATGCAATTTGATACTACCAAAGTACATCACAAATATGAGTGGTTCGAGAGTGCATATATGGTAAAAGAAGATGGTAAACTGAAAATCAAATTCTATTTTTCTGATAACGTCTCTATGGAAACGGATACTATAAAATAATTTAAACTTACGGTTCTTAAGCCTCCCCTACTTGCGCGAACTTGTTATACCATTTAAATTTCAGAATAAGTCTTAAGCAAATCTGTGAAATATTAAATTGAAATGCCGATTTATAATTGGTTAGGCATTTGGAATAATACGAACAAATGGCTCATACCAATTAATAATCTGCATTATCTCCAATTGTAATGCCGGTTACTATGTGAGACTGAATCCGTTTTGAAATTCCTGTAGAATTAGTTTGAAAACTTAAAACCTATGTAATGATGATACGATTTCTACCTGTTTTAATTATCATCCTTTCAGTCTTGGGATGCAATACCTCCATACAAAAGGAAAGTGTAGACAAGGAGGCACTCAAGAAATTGATCAACGAAAAGAATGTCAGGATTTCTGGCTTCTACAAAAAAGGAATGGTAGATTCCCTTGCCAGCTTTTTCACAAAAAACTCCATACAAATGATTCCAAATCAAAAACCCATAATGGGGGCTGAGGAATACAAAGAAGCATGGAGCGAATTCATGCAATTTGGAACCTGGGATTTTAAACTAAAAACAGTTGAAGTGAAAACCAGTGGCAAACTGGCTGTTGAACTTGGAAAGTATAGCTTGGAATTTACACCCAATGAGAATTCTCCCATCCCACAGATGAGTGACAAAGGCAATTATATGGTTTTGTGGGAAAAAATAGAAGGAAAGTGGCAGGTGATCTGGGATGCTCCGGTTAGCGAACTTCCCTTACCAAGCCTTCAAGCAGAAAAAGAGATGGAACAAGAGTAAGCAAAATGTTTCCATCCTGAAAAAATCAGTAACAATCAATAAAACAATGGCGATATGAAAAAGAAATGGACTTTTAGATTGTTTTTATTTGGACTGGCTTCAGTTCTTATTACAGGATGTCAGCCGAAAGCAAAACTCTCTTCCGGTGAGGGATATATTGATGTAACTGGGGGAAAAGTATGGTATAAAATTGCAGGAAGTGGAACAGAAACACCACTGGTATTGTTGCATGGTGGCCCCGGTTATCCATCCTATTACTTGAACCCATTGGCAGAATTAAGCAAAAATAGACCCATCATTTTTCTGGATCAATTGGGCTGTGGTAGATCCGATCATCACACGGATACAACACTCATGAATATCGAAACTTTCGTAACGCAAGTCCATCAGTTTGTGAATGAACTGGGATTGAAAAAATTCTACCTGTATGGGCATTCCTGGGGAGGAATCCTGGGCATGGAGTATTACCTCAAACATCCTGATCAAGTAAAAGCAATGATTCTGGCAAGTCCGGCATTAAGCATCCCCCAATGGCTGGAAGATTGCAATGAATTGATCCAAACCCTACCCGATTCAGTACAAATGGCAATCAAAGCCAGCGAAGAAAGCGGCAATTATGACTCCAAGGAATATCAGGAGGCAATTGGTATGTTTTACCGAAAGTTTGTAGCAAAAAAATTACCCTGGGATTCGAATATGGACAGCACAATTGAAGGGGCAAATATGAATATTTACCAATACATGTGGGGACCTAGTGAGTTTACAGCAAGTGGAACACTGAAGAATTACGATCGCTCAAATCAACTTCAAAACATAAGCATCCCAAGCCTTTACATTAGCGGAGAATCTGACGAAGTGCTTCCTTCAACTCTAAAACACTTCCAAAGCTTGACTCCGGGTGCCAAATCTACAATAATTGGAAATGCAGCCCACATTACCATGCACGACAACCCTAAGCCTTACCTGCAGGCAATAGATGATTTTTTGAAAGAAGTTGATGACCAATAAAACCAGATAACATGAAAAAATTAATTCTGACTACCCTTATTGCAGGCCTTTTATTTGGCTATGCCTGCAATACTTCTAAAAACGATTCGCTAAGCAATCAGAATAGAGAAACCATCAGATCGGAAATACAGGTACTCCTCAAACAAATTATTGAAGATGCCTCCGAGGTAAATCACGAAAAGGTAATGGAATACTATTCCAATCAGCCTGATTTCATTTCCATAAGCAATGGTACCAAATCTGATTACACAGGATTCTTCGAATCATGCAAAAACAACTATGAAGCATCAAAAAATCAGATCATTGATAATTCGGAAACGATCATCAAGATACTTGATGCTGAAACTGTATTGGTGACTTTGGGAGGAAAAGCTCAGGTAAATCTCAAAAATGATGATCAAATTAAAGTTGATCCATTTAGCATCACACTCCTTTTTAAGAAAATGAATGGTGCCTGGAAGATTACCTATACTCATGAATCAGGGAATCATATTTTTGTAGAAAATGATACAAGTACAAATTAGGCTTTGTATGATTTATAGTGGGTAATTCTTTACCTTGTTCGACTGACCAAAGTGGGCATTGGAAGGTTAAGCTAATTAGACGCAGAAAAATTTTTAGTAAGACGGGGAAGCTAAGAACTTGTTCGAAGATCACCCCGCCGCACTTAAAGTTTTCAAGTATAAATAGTTTAAGCTTACACGCCCTAGATTTTTTGCATCCTTTTTCATCAATGGAACCGACCGAAGGGAGCTCATGAATTCCTTTTTAAGAAATCATTTGATGAATAAAAAGGATGAGCCATGCGGCTTGAGCAAATCAAAGTTTAGGTAATGAATAATAGCATCATTCATTTTATTTACGATTGATTTGATTAACTATAATATTCAGTATAAAACCAAAAACTAAGACTTCCACCATGAAAAACCATTTCATTATCATTCTAATTCTTTTCATTTCGTCTGAAATCCATGCCCAAAATTCACCAACTGAAAAGTATGGTTCAAATCTCACAAATGGAAAACACGCAAGCATAAACGAAGCTCAAATTTATTACGAAACCTATGGAGAAGGAACACCCTTGCTTCTTTTGCATGGAGGCGTAGGTTCTATCATTAACTTTCAGGAATGTATTCCCACATTGGCCGAGCACTTTAAAGTGATTGCGATTGACAGTCCGGGACATGGGCGCTCAAGTCATCTTGATTCTTTGAGTTATCCACTTATGGCCGATTACATCTCACAATTTATTGATCATCTGCAGCTCGACAGCCTTTATATTCTGGGATGGAGCGATGGTGGAATCATTGGTTTATATCTTGCTGCTGATCGCTCTGATAAAGTAAAAAAACTATTGGCCATTGGCGTAAATACCGGAACCAACGGATTAAGTAAAGATATGTTGGACTGGACCAATAATGGATTGATAAACTGGGCAAAAGACAAGGATGGTTGGTGGATGAAGACACACTTGCCTCTGCTACCGCAACCCGAAAAAATCGATGAATATCTGGAGAATACGAAGAAGATGTGGCTGACAGAAATCTATATTCCACAAACAAAGGTTCAATCGATAAAAGTCCCTACAATGATTATGCTGGGAGACAAAGATTCAATTAAAAAAGAACACACCCTCGAGATTTACCGAGATATAGAAAATGCTCAGCTGTGTATTCTTCCCAATACGGGACATTATGTATTTGGCAAATCAGGCAAACTTGTAAATCAAATTGCCATTGATTTTTTTAATGAAAAAACTAAACCCAAGAAATAAATCATATTAAAATGCAAATAATACCATTTACAATTCGTGTTTGGTATTATACCGCTATAGCCATTAAACAATCGGTAATAAATAGCAACAAAAGCCATTTGAAGGGAAGGTACAAATGGCTTTTATCAATTCATAATCTGCAGATATGACTTGCCTTCCTCTTTTGTATAAGAATAATGCAAAGCCGAATGTTTGGCATAAATTTATATCTTCGTATCCCAATTTTCTATTGTTGATTCAACCCAAAGATCAATTGTAGCACCTATTATTTCATAACCATAGCATGCAAATCAAAAGAAAATCAGATACCGAATTTATCATCATCATGGCCTCTTTGATGTCCCTGGCATCCCTTTCGATAGATGCCTTGCTTCCCGGATTGCCCGAAATTGCCAAAACCATCGGCATAAGCGATCCAAAGAACAATCAGTTGCTGATTACGATGATATTTTTAGGAATGGGTTTCGGCCAATTGCTTTCAGGTCCCTTATCGGATAGTATTGGTCGAAAAAACACCATCTACATTGGCTTTTCGCTCTTTGCATTTTCGAGCATGCTTTGCATTTACGCTTCGAGCATGGAGATGATGATTGCAGGACGTTTTCTACAGGGAATTGGCCTATCAGCACCCCGAACCGTTGCTACCGCCATGGTACGCGACCGATTTGTGGGGGATTATATGGCCAAAATCATGTCCTTTGTTACGGTAATCTTTATTCTGGCGCCCATTGTGGCTCCTTCCTTTGGCAAACTAATGCTCGACACCTTTGGCTGGGAATCCATTTTTTCGAGCCAGTTGCTATTTGGCCTGTTTGTAATTCTGTGGTTGTGGCAACGCCAGCAAGAAACCCTCAAAGTTGAAAACCGAAGGAAGCTGACCCTATCGCTTTTCTCCAATGGAATTAAGGAGTTTACCAAACACAAACAATCCGTAATTTTCACCTTCATGTCTGGATTAATCCTATCGGCCTTTATGGTGTATTTGAGTTCCAGCCAGCAGATATTCCAGGAGCAATACGGATTGGTAGAAGAGTTTCCCTTTATCTTCTCAGGAATTGCCGTTGTAATTGGCCTATCTACCTTTTTAAACGGAAGCTTTGTAATTCGATTTGGCATGCTAAAGCTGGCCCAAAGCTTTACCACTCTCCTTTTCTGCATTTCCTCAAGCTACGTACTCTTGTTTTTCGGCAAACCCAATCCTGATATTGGCATTCTCCTATTATTTTTTGTGGGCATGCTTTTTTGTATTGGCTTCATATTCGGAAACATCAACGCATTGGCCATGCAACCCATGGGGCACATTGCCGGTATTGGAGCCGCCCTGTTTGGTTTTATCGGAACGGTAATGGCAGTACCCATTGCTACCTTTATTGGCCGATTTATTGATACAACAACACTGCCTCTTTTCGCAGGTTTTGCAACCTGCAGTGGCATTTCATTGCTATTGATTCAGTATTATAAGTTTTTGGGGAGAAGAGAAAGTTGATTACAACATAAAATACACTACCGCTACAATAGCAACTTTAGTGACTTTTCGTCTTAACTCCCCTATTTACGCACAACACCTCCCACAATGCACTAATTTTCAATATTAATTCATTATTTAGACTGCATCTAAATCCAATTATTGATTATTAAACATCAATTATTTATTTAACTTTAAGTGTCCAACGTGCAAATCGAGTACCAACACAATGAGTACCTCCCACTAGCTCATGTATTCGAAAATTATTGATTTTAATAGTAAAGATTGACGCTCCTACATTAATCTTTAGAAACAATTAAATTGAAATAGCATGAAAACAAATGATGTTATTCAGGTAGTATACAATACCGAAGAACAAACAGCATTGGAAACCAATCTTAGTGCAATTGAAGATTTTGCTGCTAAGAATGCACCTAACCTTAATGCTGAAGATAGACAACAGTATGGATCTATACATGAAACCAATAAATTGTTGGTTGACAAGTGTAAAACTCTAATGGAACAGAATCCGCAATTGATTCCAGCCTTTGTAGAGAAGGAAGAATTTCAGCGCGATTATGACGCCAGAAAATTTATTGAGGATACTCTTTTGCGTCTTGATGGAATCAAAAGAAAGTTGGAAGACACCAAAATTCTTTTGGATTACGACAACTATCAGGATGCAATGGCTTTTTACCGTTCGGCACGCTATTTGGCTAACGAGCAAGAGGAATTTGCCATTCCAGTATACGATGAACTAAAGCAGTACTTCCCAGGTAAGAAGAACGGCAGCAGTTCCGATACGGAAACAGAAGAATAAAGAAAATGGGGCTTTGTGTTGGCCTCATTTCTTATTAACAGACAATTATAATCAAACCACCCATTTTTATTACCATACAGAAATACTGATTAACAGTATCTACCTGGTTACCCAACCAGGTAAAGTAGGTTGATAGACCTACTCGACACACTTACCTAACCAGGTAAAGTAGGTTGGTGAACCTACTCGAGACACCTACCCAACCACCTAAAGTAGGTTGGTAGACCTACTAGACACGCTTACCCAACCACCTAAAGCAGGTTGATAGACCTACTCAAGACACTTACCCAAGCACCTATAGCAGGTTGCTGAACCTACTCCAGGCACTACCCCAACCTATTGCAGAAGCCAATACATTCGCGATTGGTATTCATCCAACTTCCTCATCTGGTATAAATAACAATATAAAAGTCTTTGTAAAGGGATTATTGTTTTGTAAATTAATGAGCGGAAATATACTTAAAAGGACTATACAAGCGCTCATGGATTAAACAAAAACACTTCCATATCCTTGTAAATTACCCAAAATTAACCTTCTCAATTAGTAATGAAATGGTAATTCGTGATTCAAAAGAAATAATAAAAGATTTAAAGAAATTAGTTCGCTCTGAAGGATATATTTATACTCTATGCTTAATAATAATGGATGATTTTCATTTTGAAATTGAAAAATTGCATGAGGTAAACTATTGGGAAAGATTAAACAAGAATGAAGTGTCACTTATATTAGGACTGTTAATACAAGAAAATATTTTGCTAGTTCAACCAAAATCACCTCTTGATCTCATAGACTTAAAAAACAGAACTTATTCATTAATGGAAGAACTCCATCATTCAACAAATAAACCAATGATTGAGAAGTTTAAGCATATTTTTGAGAATCAAGATTCAGTAGAAAAGACTTCTAAAAAAGATTTTTGGGGAGGAGAAAATTCTTTTATTGAACCAATTTTTTATGCTGGGGATGGCATATATGATTTTCAATATCTAGAATATTTAGAAAAAAAATACAAATACGATGAAACCTGGCTAAGAGAAAAAAAAAGTTTCAAGTTTGAAGAGGTCTGTACAATTGTATCAAGTATTAAGGAATTACACCAAGATAAAATAGGTAAAGTAAACTTTCTTGGTTTAAAAGAGAATAAATCAAAGCTATTAAAAGAACTTAAAAAGGATAAATCTTTACCTAAAGAAGCAAGAAAGGTTAAGACTGAAGAATTTTTATCAATGATGGAGTTCTATCAATTTTATGAGTTATTTAACACAGATAATCATATTAAGAATGGATTTTTGCCAGAGCAGATATCTGAAAGTGGATGGGATTCATTTTATAATGGACTATTAAATTTATTGTGTATTTCACCTAATGAATTTGATTCAAGTCTAAATATCACAAGCTTTTTAAATAACTTCTCAATTCAAGCGAATGCAAATGGTGTAAACAAGCATTTTAAAAATATCGGAGATTTTAATCTATTCACTGCTAAGCCAATAATTGAACTTGAAAACAATAAATATTTTGTCCCATCTAGTTTTTGTTTGCATGAGGCTATTTATGAGAGTCCTTACTATTGGATGCTTGAAGATAAAGAGTATCTCGGCAGATTATCCGACCACCGTGGAAAAGTAGGTGAAGAAATAACTTATGAACTTTTAAAAAAAGTATTTGGTAGCAATAGAGTATTTCAATCAGTTAGAATTGAATCAAAAAAAGGACATGACGATTCAGATATAGATGTTTTGTGTGTGCTTGGAAGTAAGGCATTGTGTGTACAAGTAAAATCTAAAAAACTTACTCAGCTATCAAGAAAAGGTAGCTTTGAACAACTTAAAAAGGATTTTAAAGGGGCTGTTCAAGATGCATATAATCAGGGAATTATTTGTAGAGAAAGAATCCTTGAAAACTCTGCAACTTTTTACAATTCTGATGGAGATAAAATAAAACTTTCAGAGGATATTGAGGAAGTATATATTTTAGGTGTTACAACTGAAAATTACCCAACTCTAACACATCAAACGTCAATATTCCTGGAAAAAGAAGAAAACTCTCCTCATCCTTTATTCATAACAATTTTTGACTTAGAACTTGTACTATTTTATTTAGATAACCCTTATGATTTCCTTTACTATGTCCGACAACGAATAGATTTAATGGATTACTTTAATGCTAATGAAGAAATTCATTTTTTAGGGTATCATTTAATTCATAAGTTATGGAAAGATGATAAAGTTGATTATAAGCAAATAGATCCCAGCATTGGGCAATTAATTGATAGGAATTATTATCCTTTCAAATTAGGTATTAAAACATCATCAAGGAATGATAAAATAAGAAACCGATGGAAAAACGAAGATTTTGAAACCTTGTGTAATCAAATTGGAAATTTAACATCTCCTAAAGTAACGGATGTGATTTTTCATTTACTTGATTGGTCCGAACAATCTCGAGATAATCTAGTCAGGCTAATTAAAGAAACCAAAGCTAAAACACAAATAGATAATGCATGGCACAATTTCTCTTTGATGGCTGGTCCTGAAAGATCATCTTTTGGCTTGTCATATATTTCATGGGGAGATAATAACTCGGAGGAATTTATGAGAATGCTTCTTAAGTATAGTAGGGCAAGAAAGTATAAAAGTAAAGCCGATTACTGGATTGGAATTGGTTCCACAAAGGACAGCAGAAAATTCGTAAATGGTTTTGTTTTTAATGATAAAAAATGGAAATATGATGAATTTCTCGAAGAAGAAATTAAAGATATGTTTGATGGCGATAACAAAGGATTACATATTAAATACGGTAAAAAAATTGGTCGTAATGAACCTTGCCCTTGCTCCAGTGGCAAGAAATATAAACGCTGTTGTGGTAGATTAAATTAACCCCTGCTGGTGCGCGATTCAATCTCGTTCCATTGCCAAAATAAAACCAAATGAGAGAACTCATTCGGTAGCAGAGTTTGTATCCTTTTGAAAAAAGCAAAACCAAATAGATCCATAAAATGAATGCCATTGTTCCCCTAAAAATAAGCAAAGATTTAAAAGAGAGCCAGATTGATTGGAAAATCATCATTTTATTTTTGCCAATCGCTTTTTTTACATTCTTTTTTCATGAGTTCGGACACTGGACTTTTGGAGAAATATTAGGTAATGATATGACCTTAAGTTTAAACAATTCCACAACCAGTAATGGCAATTTTAAGGATGCTTCCCATGCTTTGTGGTCTGCAATAGGAGGCCCATTATTTACTATTATTCAGGCATTGCTATTTTCCTTTGTTGTTTGGAAAACAAAATCAATCATCGCTTATTCATTTGTGTTTGTAGCAGTGTTTTCACGCTTTTATTCAATTGTTTTTGGCGGTATTGTGTTATTGCAAGATGAAACAAGGATTGCTCTAAAATTAGGCGTAAATAATTATCTAATTTCAGGCATTGTATTGGCTATCTTGTTTTCAATTTTATGGAAATGCCATAAGATTCTTAAATTAAATTTAAAGGCATTAGGATATTTTGTGGTGTTAGGAGTTTTTGCCACATTAATCGTAATAGGATTAAATGAGTTAATTAAATAAAGAAATGGGGCACAAATGATGTTGGTACGCAATTCTATCATGTTCCATTGTCAAAACAAACCATGCTAAATGATTTGTGCGATAGTGAAGATTCTAATTGAAACTTTATCGCAAAAGTTGAACAGTCACCACGCAAACAGCACATTTACCCCCACTAAGCTCCTCACTACCAAAGTATGTAAAAGAGTTGTTTTTTGTCCCTCGCAAACTGCACGCTATTTTTTAACTTTACGATAGATCAAATTAAAATACAAATGATGAAGAATAGGCAAAATTGGTTATTGATAAAAATAGGAGGTATAGCATTTACATCTCTTGCAATTTTCTACCTCACATATTCGGGTATAAAAGCCGACCTGATTCATGGATATTACTTATTGACACTCATTCTTCAAGTCATGATAACTTGGGAGGGATTTTTGTTGTTTTTACAATATCTTGACAAGAAAATACACTGGAATGATGCATTAATAAAAAGATTACTATATCAGATTATTGGAGGAACTTTTGTTGTACTTTTTGTTTTCACCGTCATTCAATTTATGATTTATCCCATAGACAAGTTTATTTTGAGCAGACACCGTTTACATGGTTATTGGGATTTTGATATTATCATTTGTTTTCTTTTAGCTATAATTATTCAGTTGATATATGTAATCTATTACTTCTATATTCATTGGGCAAATAATAATATTCGAAAAGAATTTATATCACGAATAGGAAATCGTCAGAAAGTAATCTTGGAAGATGAAATACTTTGCTTTTATACTGAAAACAAAACTGTATTTGCTATAACTGAAAATAAGGATAAACATATTTTGGACTTATCCCTAGAAAAGATAATTGACGAAGTCAATTCCTTAGATTTCTTTAAAGCAAACCGACAATATATTGTAAGAAAAAGCTGCATAAAAGAAATAAATAAAGAGCCAAATAATCGCTTATCAATCATTACTGAATGTGAATCTTTAATTCCTGAATCAATAATTATAAGTCGAAAAAACACCCCTACATTCAGAAAGTGGTTTCACCATACTCAGAAATAATTTAAAATCATGTATGCTTTAGCTCAAAAAAACATACACTTCAGGCATAATTTAGCTTGAATCCCTTGTGATATAAAGGTTAGTAACTTCTTTTGCTGAAAACAAAAACTGAATATGAAAGCAAAACAATTTTTTCACTTAGCCTTAATTTTCATTCTCGTATCTTGTTCCTTTAACCCTAACGAAAATTATTCTACAATAGAAGGACAACTACCCAAACTAGCGTCTAAAGACATTAGTTTTGGTTTTAAAGATTCACTGGTTAAAACTGCAGTTAATTCTGATGGATATTTCCACTTCAACATACCTCTAAAGACATATCAATATGTTTACTCAAAAGAGTTAAACAGAAAGCTCTTTTTTCTCCCAAATGATAGCTTGCATATAAATGGGACTACGGATAAATATATTTTTAATGGCGGTCAAAGTGCACTGATAAACAATTATTATACCAACTGGAAAGAATACTTACATACTGTTGCAGATACTGCAAATTCGAAAAAATACTATAGTCAAAAGCCTTATGATTTCTTGAAGTCAGTTGATAGCTGGATAAAGGTTTGGCTAAAACCTCTTGTTGAACTTCAAACTTCTTACCCTAATTTAAATCCTGATTTCATTTCCTTTGAAAAGTTAAGAATTAAGTATTGGATGTACAGTGATTTAAATGACTATAAAAGCCTGGACATTCCAGCAGATTTTTATAAATATCTTGAATCTGTTAGTTTTAATGAACCTACTTTATTACAACTTGATGAGTATAAATACTTTCTAAGCTCATATGTTTTTATGAGAACTAGAAATTTAGAAACATTAGATAAGCTACAAATAACCTCAAAGATGCTTGATGTTATTGAGGAAACATTTTACAACGAAAGGGTCAAAAATGAAGTATCAAAAGAAGTTATCCGAATTCAAACGAATAGGTTAGCAATTAATGACACCTTACTTAAGCGTTTTAAAAACATTTGCAAAAATGATTTATATATAAGTAAAATAGAGAATGAATATCAAACTCTTAAACACTTATTGAAAGGCACCAAAGCACCAGAGTTTGAACTTATCGATTTGGATGGAAGTAAAGCATATTTGAATGATTTTAAAGGTAAATATTTATTGATTGATGTATGGTCAACAACTTGTACCCCTTGCATTAGAGAATTTCCATATTTAGAAAAGTTGAGAAATGAGTTTGAAAATAGAGATCTTAAAATTATAACAGCTTGTCTTTCTAACGAAACTGCATGGAAAAGGGCATTAACAAAGTATGGACTTAAACATGATCAATTTAGAATAGAAAATGGATGGAGTTCAAGTTTTAAGGATGATTATATAAAATCATCAGGAGTTCCTTTATATATTTTAATTGACCCGAATGGTTTTTTAATTGATGCGAGGGCACCAAAACCTTCTGAAAACCTAAAAGAGTTGATTTATTCATTAGATGGTATAAAAAACTAGTACATTATTTTAATTACCCCTTTTTGTCCCTCCTACTGATGCACAATTCCCGCAGCCAAAATTCTACTACACGAGAGGAGTCGTGTAATAGCAAGGAGGTATACGATATGAAAATAAATATGAGAGATAAGGCCATTGGGTCTTGTCTCTTTTGTTTAAATAACAATATGAAGTCTTTGTAAAGGGATTATTGTTTTGTAAATTGACGAGCAGTTATTGCACAATACCTGCCCACAGTAGATGAAATGTGTAATAAGCGATAGAAGAAAATAAATGCGATTTAAATAATTTAATATGGACACAAAAATTAGAATTACATCGTTATCAATAATAGCACTATTATTTTTCCCTATATTGAGTAATGGACAAGATGCAAAACTATTTGTAAGAAAAGACACTATTTATTCCAAAGTTCTTAATGAAACAAGGATAATTGATGTTTATCTGCCACCAAATTATTTTGATGCGAATGACAATTATCCTTTGCAGATAGTTTTAGGTAATACTTCAAGAACACAAATGTATTATGCTCTTGCAAACTATTTGAGTCAATCCTATCAACCTGAGCATTTACACGAATTATATTCCATTCCACAATCAATAATTGTTGGTGTAGGGCATACTAATCGAAAGAATATCGACAATTTTCGTAAATATATAACCACCGAAGTTATCCCTATAATATCCAAAAAATATCGAGAAAGTCACTATAAAACTATCGTAGGGCATTCTGTCAGTGGTGAACTGGTTTTACATTCTTTATTAGACAGTGATAGTCCATTTAATTCGTTTTTTTGCTCTGCTCCAGCTAATTCAGATTTTTTTATTAAAAAATTGAGAAATAAGGAAATAGCAAATAACCTTACGACCTCCAAACGTAAATTATTTTTTGCCGCAGGGGAGAATGATTATTTTAATACTGAGAACCGAATACTTATAAATAAGTTTAAAGAACTCAAACAAAAAGGGTTTTCTTTTGAAAGCACAATTAAGCCATATGCAAACCACCATAGCGTTTTGCCTATGTCAATAATCGATGCTTTATTTTTTATTTATCAAGACTGGCATTTTACAATTCCAGAAGAACAGACAGTCGATGCGACCAATTTACTCATAGACCATTATGAAAAAATATCAAGAAAGATAGGTTTTGAAGTACAGCCTCCTGAATTTGATTTTTACTTACTTGCATACCTACTCAATATTCGTAAGGCATTTAATGAAAAAATTAAAGTTCTAAAAATGTGTAAAAAGTATTATCCACAAGCTATAAATGCTGATGCATATTTAGCACGCACTTATTATAATCTGGGTAACTTACAAGAAGCCAAAACATACAATCAAAAGGCTTTGTTGATTAACTCAGATAATGAATTTGCAAAACAAACCAAAGAATTAATAGATAAACACAGATAAATTACAAACACACAACATTTGAATACAATTGAAAAAGATAGTATCAGCTGAATGGCTTCATAAAAACTTAAGCAATCCAAAACTCATAATTCTTGACGCAAGTATTGAAACCAATGCGAGCGGAAAAGAGTTTGAGAAATTTGAACAGACAATTCCATTGGCTAGACGGTTTGACTTGAAAAATGTATTTCTTGACAAAACTTGTCCTTTCCCGAATACCATACCAAGACCACAGGAGTTTGAATCTGAATGCAGAAAACTTGGAATTAATAATGATTCTGAAATTGTCGTTTTCGACAATAATGGAGTTTATTCGAGCCCAAGAGTTTGGTGGTTATTTAATGTGATGGGACACCAAAAAATATGCGTTTTGAATGGTGGCCTTCCGAATTGGATAAAACATGGATTTAGAACCGAAAAAGAGCACATTAAAACTTATGGAGTTGGCGATTTCGAAGTGAAATTTGACAAAACATTAATCGTTGATTTCGAACAGATGGTAAACAATACAATCGATAAAAAGTTTACAACAGTAGACGCAAGGTCGGAAAGTAGATTTAATGGAACGGGAAAAGAACCTAGAAAACATTTAAAAAGCGGTAAAATTAAAAACTCAATTAACATCCCATATCAAGATGTTTTACAAGACGGAAAGTATAAATCTAAAAGTGAGCTAAATAAACTTTTTGAAGAAAAATGCAAAGATGAAAAAGAGTTGGTTTTCAGTTGTGGTTCGGGAATCTCTGCCTGTATTGTGATGTTGGCTTGTCAAATAGGATATGTTAATAGCTTAAAAGTATATGACGGTTCCTGGACGGAATGGGCTGAACGGAACAATTTAAAAACCCTGGTGTAACAAGGTGGCTAGTAATAGCCTCCTGCTGGTGAGCGATTCTATCGCGTTCCATTGCCAAAATTCAACCACACAAGAGGATTGATTTCATCGAACTTCGTTACGTTCGGCAGCAAAGATTGAATAAACCGACATCAATATTACAAGCAAACAATGATTAATAGACATTCATTTTTACTGATTGGATCAATGATTTTAGTGCTTTTAGCTACTGCCTTTATATCCATAGATACAAGATTTTCAGGTATTGATAAAGCAGAAACTTGGAATAATAAAGAAAATACTTGTGAATTTTCGGACACCACATCATTGCCAAGGTATTCCTACATAGAGAATTATCAAAACGATGCAAAGATCGATTCAAATAATGTTAGAATTAGAAAAGCAAATCTTATAGACTTGAGTAATGCCTACGAAGAAAAAATCCTAACAAATGAAGAGTTTCTGGATAATATGACTGATGGAGGTGGTGAGCTTAAAGCTTATTACTTAAAAGGCCAAATAGATAAAATCTCATTATGGCTTGGACTGTCATATGGAATATCAACATATGATTATTACTTTGAAAATGAAAAGTTGTTTTACATACACGAAACTTTCAAACAATTTGAATATGTTGATAGTACTGGAAGCTTTAATTACTCAAAAACAGAACAAACATTTACAGGGAGATACTATTTCATGAACGATGTCTTGTACGATTATGAAACAACTGGTCACAATAGGTTTGAAAGCGATGAGATTGATCCGGAACAAGTCTTAATTGAGGAAGCCAATATTTGGATTGAGAAGTTAAAAAAGTAACCCCCTAAGCCCTTCTGGTGCGAGATTCTATCACTTTTCATTGCCAAATAGAACCAATCTAAATGGTTTGTGCGGCAACAGGAAGATGTTAAGAAATCAGCACTTTAGCTTTTAATGAATTTCAAACAAATGAATTCAAGACAAAAAATAATATACATTGTTTTAATTGCTGTAATATGCATTGTTATTTTGATGTCAATTTTTGACCTATGGTCAAGCTTGGGAATAGATAAATCCTTTGAGAAAGTAATAATAGTAATAGCAGGCTTTTTAGGAAGTATTTTTGCTAGAATGATAATAAAATTACTCTATGAATTTATCAGGTGGTTTGCCAAAACATTGTTGAAACTAATCTCTGATTTGATTGATTCAAATCCTGGTAAAATGGATAATAAATCAATGAATAACAGCAATAAGAAAGAAACACATTAAATGAATAATTGAATTTCCATCTATGACATATTTCAAACACTAACACGGAAAAACAAATAGAATAGCAGCTATAAAAAAACCTCACCCGAACGTTTCGGGTGAGGTTTTTTTATGACTTTGCCTTGAATGATTGTTCCTCGCCTAAAAATCCAACTGAAACCCCAGGGCCACAGATCTTGCTTGTGCTAATGTTTGAGCATCTATTCCATATGCTGTATCTGGATTTAAGCCATCGTAGCCTGTAATGGTAAATAAATTTCTAGCTGTAGCATAAATGCGTGTTTTGATATCCTTGCCAAAAAGTTTCGGAATGGAATAGCCAATGCTAATGTTCTCCATGCGCACAAAAGAGGCATTATTCAGGTAATAATCGGAGCTGGCATGTTGCCTGGTAAAATCAGTTTCCAACACACTTTTGTGCATATTGAATGGAGCATTTCCATAATGGCCTCTTTGCGCTGCAACCGCATCATAGGTGTAATTCCCGATATTCCCTCTTAGGGTGAATGCAGCATCCCATTGTTTATAAGTGAACTGTGATGAGAAACCAAACATTACTTTTGGAGCAGCAGATTTATACATTCTGAGTTCTCCCGAATTTTCAAGTGGCTTTCCATTGGGACCATAAACCTGAGGATACAAGTAAAAGGAGTATAGCTCTTCCCCAACTTTAAAGAATCTCCCCTGTTGATTGTAATACGTATTCCGTGCACCATTCTCATCAAGCTGAAGCAACTTGTTTTTATTGCAGGCAATGTTGCATTGCAGATTCCAATTTATTTTATCGTTTGCAATAGGAGTTGCTTGTAAGCTTAACTCAAATCCTTTGTTTTCAATCTGAGCTGAATTCATAATTATTGCCTGATCGCCAAGCATTGAATGATAATTTTCTTCGAAAAATACATTTTTATGCTTCAGGATATACCCTTCTATGCTGGCGCTTAATCTGTTGTTTAAAAATGAAAGATCTATTCCAAAGTTTGTTGTATACTCACGCCCCACTTGTTTTCTTATCATCTCATCTCCAGTCTTACCAAGTATGGCATAGCCAATTCTTAGGTCCAAAGTATTTAAAACAGAGCCCTTGTCTTTTTTCAAAACCTGATAGTTCACATCAAAGGAAGCCGACTTGACATTCTGATCCCACTTCTCACCTGCATCCAATCTGTAATTTCCTCCAAGTGTAAGTCGTTCCCACAACTCCAAGGATACCAAGCCATACAATGATTTAATCTTTCTATCCACATTGTAAGAATAATTTTGGTGTGAGTTTGTGTTTGGATTCTGGATCACATCAGAAGCAGAACCCATCGATTCATAAGATGCTTTTCCAGTTCTAAGTTTGTCTTTCTCTTTAATATATCCTATGCCAACATTTAATCCTGACAGGACATCATTAATTCGGGTATGATAATCGATACCAGCCTTGATAATGGTGGTATTCATTTCGTATGATTCACCATTAGCAGAGGTCCATTGGTTACCACTTGAATAATGATTACTGATAGCAAAGCGATTCCAATTGTCATCCGATTTGTTTTTCCCAATCAGGAAAGATGCCTTCATCCCTTTTACAAATGGCAAGTTGTAATCTGCTTTAAAATTCAGGTTCCAATTTCTTTGGTCTGCCCCATTACCCGACATCTGAAGCATTTTTACCGGATTATAAATGGTATTGTATTCATTCCTGTAGATATCCTCTCTGGAAGAAGATGCTTGCGTAGGATCAAAAATAACAGCAGCCTCATAAGCCTTTTGATTACAGAATTCGTGATCGATTTTTGCTATTTGATATCCCAAACTTAAGGCAAGCTGATCATCCAATAGCTTTCGGTTTAACTGCAGACTGGCAGTCCAGCGGCTATAATCCGAATTCTTTAAAATCCCCTCCTGATTGTTGTGCCCACCAGCTATTCTGTAGGAGGTTTTGCCCAACAAACCAGATAGGCTAAGGTGCTGATGGTGTCCAAAAGCATTTTGAAGGACTTCATCCTGCCAGTTTGTATTTGAATTGCCAAGTTGGCTTTTGTAATCGGAATTAGCTGGCAAGTGTTCTGACAAAGCTTTTTTGTACTGAGTAGCATTTAAAACATCAACAGTATTGGTATTGCTTAAAATGGAAGCGGTGCTGCTAAAGCGAATGGAAATAGGCTTTTTGCTATTGGAACGCTTGGTGGTAATCAACAACACGCCATTACCTGCACTATAGCCATAGGGCACAATCTCATTCCCATTTTTTAAAAACTGAATACTCTCCACATTCTGAGGGTCGATGACATTCAAGAAATTCCCAAACCCTTCAGGTTCAACATACATGGGAATACCATCAACGTAAACCAATGGATGATCCAATTCATAAAGACGTGAATAACCTCTTGATATGATGCTAAAAGACGCACCAGGATCAGCACTGTTGGAAATTACCCTAACACCAGAAAATTTACCATTGATTAAATCCTGAATGGAATGATTGTTCCCAGGCAGAAAATCCTTACTGCTTAATTTATCCTTATCAATGGTACTGATCGTATCTTTCTCGTTGTTTTTAACCTGAATAGAATTAGGCTTTCCCATTTGCTGAAAAAAGAGCAAAACCAACAGGAGTAGACTTATTTTTTTCATTTAAGATAATATTGATTACAAGGAAAAAACAAATGTAAAAAACATTAAAATTCTAAACAGTAAGAATTAATATAAATTATACATTAAAAACTATATGGAAAAGTGATTATTGGTCGTATCACAAATATCTATTCACAATAAAAATGGATAGTAGCAATACCCCACAATCAAGCTTACAAATTGAAGGAAAATATCGAAAATTTAAGGAGCTGGCGGATTAGTGGTGTTATGGAAGGTATCGATAATTTTGTAGATCATTATAAGGAGGATAGCATTAAAGAACTTATTGAAGGCTATCGTAAAATTGGACCAAATGAATTATCTGAAACATTCAGCAATTTAATTAGTGCTAAAGCCCATGAGAAAGGTGCAATCCCTAATGAATTGAATGAAATAATAACATCCCGAAAAGACTGCAATTCGGGTTCAATAAAAAACTGGTGAAAAAGAGAGTTGGACGTACAATAGGCGCACTTATCGAATTTCTTATTACTTCTCCCCCAATCTAACTTAAATAACAATATAAATGCTTTGCAAAAGGATTATTGTTTTGTACATTCACAAGCAAATACGTGTACATTACATCCCTAAATGAGGGTATAAATACATATTTGTAGATTGAACAAAAACATCAAAAAACAATAAGCCATGGAAGAACGAAGTGCATTTGATATATTGGTAGACTATCCTAAAAAGCATGGATTGGATTATGATACCCACACGAATGACAGACGGTTTCATTTCTTTCCTTCTGATCCGGTTTTGAATACCAAGTTTGTAATATTTAAAAAAGACAATTTGTTCTTTTGCGCCTATGATTCTTTTGGAACCAAAGCTTATATGAATTGTACCTATACAGGTTTGTACGGCCTTATTGACATACCAGAACCTCTTGAGCTTAAAATGACAAAGAAAGACTGGTTGGATAAGTTTCTAACATCGAACAAGCGCAAAACAGGTAATCATTACATTGATGAGAATGTTACCATCTCATCAAAATCGAGCGATATCCCTTTGCGAATCTTAAATGCAACAGCCGTTAAGCATTTTTTAAAAATGACTGAGAGAACGAATCCGCTAAAAGTGATCATTGAAAAGGATTACCTTCAGTTTGTGAAAGAGTTAAAAGGTAAAATGGTTGTAGGTGTAGAAACCAATAAATGGTTATATGAAGAATCAGATGTTGAAAACTTTCTAAACCAAGGAAGCCAATTGCTACACAGTATGCAAAGAAAAAAGGATATCCTGCACAAACTATAATCCTTAAGCCTATAGCGCAATTTAACTTCCCCTACTGGTGAGAGATTTAATCCTGTCCCATATTAAAGATTGAATCAAACGAGAGAACTCGGCAGTAGCGGAAGTTTTTCCTTGCTGATGCTGAATCCTTTCGCGTTCCATTCCCAAAATAGAACTTGAGAAAAGACTTGTAGTGTAACAGTATTTTATTTAAACAGAGGGTCGAAACAGTTTCCATTTTGAATTTTACTAAAGGAGAGATTGAAAAGTGTAAGTCAAAAAATATGAGTATTTTGGTTTTAATGCTGGAAAAAGCATTTGTTCTAAATTCATAATTATAAACGCAGATACTTATTGTATGGAACATTTGGGTTCTTGTTTGTGCAAAGGAATTAAATTTAAAGTAATCGGTGATTTTGAGAGTTTTTATTTGTGTCATTGCAGATATTGTAGAAAAGATACAGGCTCTGCTCATGCTGCAAACTTATTTTCGACAACAGCTAAATTAGAATGGCTGAAGACTGAAACTGAAATTAAAGTTTTTCAACCCCCCAAAAGCAATCACTTGAAAGCATTTTGTACAAATTGCGGCTCTGCTTTACCCAATTTACAAATGGAAGGTAAACTTTTAGTAGTCCCTGCTGGCTGTTTGGATACCACACTAGAAAAGCAACCTGATGGCCATATTTTTATTTCAAATAAAGCAAACTGGGATGAGTCTTTGGAGGAAATAACTAAATTTGAACGTTTGCCTGAATAAATCAGAAACAAAGAAAAAACCAACATAGGTCTGCATTTACAAACAGTCCAGCTATTATTCGATTCAAAAGCTTAAGCGCACTACAATTTTAAAACAGTTAAATCAGTTTGAGGCCAGCAATCGACTACTTTCTATACAGTCACCCCTGGTAAGGGGATAAAAAACAGACATTGAAATGACAAGAGAGAATTTATTAAAACAAATAGAGTTCATTAAAGAGATTGATAAAATCAAATACATCCAGAGAAGGACAAAATTGTTTCATAGCGACCGAAACGAAAATGATGCTGAACACAGTTGGCACCTGGCGATGATGGCAATTGTTTTAAGCGAATATTCTGATGTAAAAATTGATTTGTTGAAAGTTATAAAAATGGTATTGATACATGATATTGTAGAAATAGATGCCGGCGACACCTTTATATACGACCAGAATAAAAATCACGATAATACCGAAGAGGAGCTGAAATGTGCCAAGCGAATTTTTGGGATGCTACCTGAGAAACAAGCTGCAGAATTTATCGAAATTTGGACCGAGTTTGAAGATGGCATTTCTAATGAGGCAAAATTTGCCAAGTCGATGGACAGACTTGAACCTTTGTTGCAGAATACATCCAATAATGGTGGAACATGGGAGGAGTTTGGAGTAAAATATCAAACGGTTTACGATAAGAAAAAAATAATCAAAAACGGTTCGACAGAACTTTGGAATTATACTGAAAAACTTCTTGAGGAAAGTGTTGAAAAAGGCATTTTAAAGAAATAACCCCTTTTGTCTATGGCTGGATAACAATTCTATCATGTTCCATTTCTAAAATTGAACCTCATGAGAGGATTTGCTCAGTATCGAGAGAAAAATATATCAAGATACTGGCAAATTTTAATTGCAAAAATTATCATCGAAAGATCATTTCCGGCTAGTCGTTTATTCTTTTTTCTTCCCAATAAATCGAATCAAGGAACTCTCTCCTACATGTCCGACTCCTTCATTTAGATGCACCAATTCCTTTTTCAACTCAATGATCTCGTAATTGCTAAAATCGCGTTCAATTTCTTCAATGGAATACATGTATTTGGCATCAGAAGGACCTCCTGCTTCGGGGTTTAGCTTATTAAGCTCTCGATGCTCTTTGCTAAATGCTTCGAAAATAATATGTCCCCCTGGTTTTAGGTAACTATCCAAACGCTTGTGCATTTCCGTTTTAATCTTCGGATCGAAATGTACAAAGGTCATACAAATAAGATCGAACTCCTCTCTTTTGTAGCTTTCCTCTAAAAAACTGCAAACTCTGTAGTCTATCTTCAGATTTTTCGAACTCGCCAATTCATCGGCTTTTTCTTTTCCCCTAGCACTAAAATCAAATGCCGATACTTCCCAACCCAATTGAGCTGCATACACTGAATTGCGTCCTTCACCTTCTGCCGGGAATAATACCTTCCCCACTTCGAACATAGGTAGCTTCTCTTTTACAAATGCATTTGGTTCTTCCCCATATGCAAATTGATCCTGACTATATCTTTCGTCCCAAAATTCTTTCATGTCTGCTAATTATTTTAAAGTTTTCCAGAACACCCAATTCTCGTATTGGCTATCGCCCATTTCGAAATAACATTTGCCTTTAATCTCATAATTTTGATGCTGATAGAAAGTAATGGCTTGTTTATTTTCATAATATGCCGTTAGCCAAATGGCATCAGAACCCGATTTTAAGATTTCCTCTTCGGCATGTTTCAGCATAAATTTGCCCAATCCCTTTCCTTGAAAATGTTGTGAAAGGTACAAAACGGATAATTCGGGTGCATTAATTTCTGGATTCGGACATAGGGTATCAAAATCCAATTGATAACAACCAATTGTACCTCCCTCTTTTTCTAGCAAAAAAATTTTCTTGTCAGGATTTTGAATGATATGTTCTGTCTTTTCCTGGGAAATTTCAGCTACAAGGTAATCGGCATATTCTCCTTCAATACCATCGGTAGCATATGTATGAAGCCAAACCTGAAGCTTTAGCATTGTAATTTTGCTGGCATCTCCAAATTTGGCTTCACGTATCTTAATCTTTTCAATCATCAATTTTATTGAACGAACTCCTTTAAATCCGAAGTTAGAATTTCCTCAATTTCCGAAAATTGATTCTTAGGAGTTTTGGTGTATAGCATTCCAAAAATAGAATACATTTTATAATCTACTTTTCTCAATTCCAATGGTTGAACAAATTTGGTCAACAAGGCATCATAATCGAATTTCGCAATCTCTTTCGAAGGAATTCCTGTTGAATTATCGAGAATAATTAAAGAGTAAACTTCATCATCCATCTCCTCCAAAACTTGATTCCAATCTGGTTTGATATTTTTTAGAAAACAGTAATATGGATTCAGTTTACTAGCAAAATATGTTAAGTCTGCCGTTGTACACCAGCCTCCAAATCGCATTGGATTTACTTCAATCGGAATCAATATTCCTTGCTTATCCACACGTACCTCAACATGCACCGGGAAGTTTTTCAGATTGGCTTCTTTTCCAAGCTGCTGAACAAATTGGGTGAAAGGCTCAAGGTATTGCTTAATGGTTTCTTTGGATGTATAATAAACCCTGTCGCTTACATCGGTATCTGAAGAAAACAAATGCTTCGAAATCCCTAATACGGTAGCCTCTCCCACTTCATCGAAATAGGCATCAAAAGCAAACTCTTCCCCTTCAATAATTTCTTCAATCAGAAAACTAGAAGCATTTACCACCTCGATTGGAAACAGGCTTTGAGCTTCGGTAAACTCATCTTTGATCAATTGTTTTACTCGTACCCAGTCTTCCTGATTCAACACCTTGTGAACTCCTAAACTTAAGAAACCAACAGCAGGCTTAATAATAAATGGCATTGGCAATTCTTCCAGTTTGATCTCATCCAACTCTTTCAAACCCACTTCTCGAAAGAAAAAGTTGGGATACATTTTCTGAATCAGCTTGCGAAACTCAACCTTATTCTTGAAAAAATTAATGTATTCCGGCAATTTTGTAAAACCCAAATTCTTCACCACCCAGTTGATTGAATTTTCAGAATTGGTATACAACCTGCTATTGGAATCATTCTGAAAATTTTTAATAATTTCTTCAGGGCTTATCAAACTTAGTTCTCCATGTTCTGTGATGTTTCCAGTATCTAAGGCAGGAAAATCATATTTTACTATTGTTTCCTTTAAAAACTTGGAAACGTAAGGTTTATCCAATAATATCATTTGGCGTGTAGTGTTTGTTTTGTAGATATGATAATATCGCAAAGCTACGAAGAAAGCATCAATTTTTAAATTTGCCTTTTAATTTCCAGAATTTTTAGCATCCAATACAGCTTATTAATAATGATTGCTTAAATTTCAAAATTGAAATTATCACTAAAAAATTACATTGTGAAAGACAAAATCCTCATCGCCTATTCTATTCCTCCTCAAGGACTTTTGGAGCTCGAAAAAGATTTTGATTTGATATATCCTGGTAAAGAATTTTTCTCAACCGAAGAATTAATTGAAAGAATCCCAGGCTGTGTCGCACTCTTGTCGATATTCAACAAAGAAATTCCCAAAGAGGTAATTGAAGCTGGCAAGCAATTGAAAATCATCAGCAATTACGGAGTAGGTTTTAATAATATCGATATCAAAACGGCTGGCAAAAAAGGGATTGTGGTTTGCAATACGCCAGAAGCAGTTTGTGAGCCTACAGCCGAACTTTGCCTGGCATTGATCTTATCTCTTTCCAGAGGTATTGCAAAGTGTCATCATGGTCTAAAAACCAATCCCGATTTTGAATGGGGAGTCATGAAAAACCTAGGAACCGGATTGCATGGTAAAACTCTTGGTATTGTTGGAATGGGAAAAATTGGAAAATCCGTTGCCAAAAAAGCCGAAGCTTTTGGTATGAGAGTAGTGTATTACAATCGCAACAAAATAGACAATTCAGCATATCAATACCTTAGTTTTACCGATTTACTGGAACAGTCGGATGTGGTTTCCTTGAATTGCCCGTTAACTGATGAAACACATCACCTAATTGGGGAGAAGGAGTTGGAGCTGATGAAAGATACTGCATTGCTTATCAATACGGCACGAGGACCAGTGGTGAACGAGCAGGAGCTTGTTGACGCGCTAAAAAAGAACACCATAGCAGGTGCTGCTTTGGATGTGTTTGAACACGAGCCCAAAATTCATCCAGAACTATTGCAAATGGAGAATGTAGTTGTAGTTCCGCATATTGGAACAGCCACAATCGAAACCAGAATAGAAATGGGCAAAGAGGCCAGCGAGAATATCGTTTCCTTTTTAATTGACGGAAAAGAAAAAAACAGAGTAAATTAGAGTTAAAATCATTTACAAATAGATGTTATTAGCCATTGACATAGGAAATTCCAATGTGGTTTGTGGTTTGTCAGACAACAACCAATGGACTGAACAATTTAGGATTCATACGGTTGCCAACAAAACTGCAGATGAGTACGAAGTAATCTATCGTACCTTACTTTCCAGCCGAAACATTAAACTCGAAGAAATTGATAAAATCGTAGTAAGTAGTGTGGTTCCTTCACTAATTCTGCCCATTCGGGAAATGATCAAAAAGCTATTCGGAAAAGAACCATTGGTAATAGGACCTGAACTATATCCGAAATTAAATATCGGAATCAAAAATCCTTACGAGATAGGAACCGATTTGGTAGCAAATGCAGTTGCAGCTCACAACAAATACAAAGGCAATTGTATTGTTGTTGATTTTGGTACAGCACTTACTTTTACTGCTATAAAAGCTGATGGCAACCTACTTGGCGTGAGCATTGCTCCTGGTTTAAAAACCGCAATGGCATCTCTATCTCAGAATACTGCAAAGCTGCCCAATGTTGACATTGCAGTTCCTCCATCATGCATTGGTAAAAATACCACACATGCACTGCAAGCAGGAATTGTAATGGGTTACAAGGGTTTGGTTGAATATCTTTTGAAAGAAATTAAATCAGAATTAGAAGGCGAAACAAGGGTGATTGCAACTGGTGGTTTATCAAAAGTTATGCTTCCGGTAATTGATTGTTTTGATCACCACGAACCTGATTTGACTCTTGATGGCTTAAAAATCATCGGAAATCAATTTTACAAACAGTGATAACTGAAAAATGGCAATAGAAATAGAAAGAAAATTCCTGGTAAATCATGATTTGCTCCCTCTTCCCAATGATGGAATAAAGTTTATTCAAGGGTACATCTGGAGCGATCCACAGAAAAGTTTACGAATTAGAATTGCTGGCGAAAAAGCTTTTCTAACGATTAAATCGGGAAATGACATTTTAAAGAGAAGCGAATTTGAATATGAGATTCCCATGACGGATGCTCATGAACTGCTTGAACTATGTGATGCTAAAATAGAGAAAACCCGATACCTGATTCCTATGAATCAACACACCTGGGAAGTGGATGTATTCCATGGCGACAACCAGGGCTTAATTGTTGCTGAAATTGAACTGACATCTTCCGAAGAACAAATTGAACTTCCCGAATGGATTGATCAGGAAGTCAGCAATGATCCAAAATATTTGAATGTCTCCTTAATTGAAAATCCTTTCATCAAGTGGTGAAACCAACAAATTAGAAAACTGTCTTGCAGGAGTAATTTCCGGTCTTACGGCCTTGTAAATACACTCCTGTATTTTGGTTCTGACGTCCATTTCCATCAATTTCACATTAGTTTCATCAGGGCAAATTCGGTTCGATAAAAAGATATATACCAAATCATAATCAGGGTCGATCCAAATCATGGTTCCCGTAAAACCTGTATGTCCATAACTTGACAATGAAGCCAAATTACTGGTTGGTCCATTTTCATCGGTCGGATCTAAAAATGGTTTGTCAAAGCCTATTCCCCTTCTGTTTTCTCCTTCAGGATATGCTCGCGAAGTAAACTTCTCCATGGTTTCGGACCCAATGTACATTTCGCTGCCATATTCTCCTTTTTGCAAATACATTTGAGCCAGTTTAGCCAAGTCGCTGGCATTGCCAAACATACCGGCATGACCTGCCACACCTCCTAGCATTGCGGATGTAGGATCGTGCACATATCCTTTTAACCATTGCTTTCTAAAGAAATTATCCTTTTGAGTTGGTACAATTCGCTTTAAGCTAAATCTTCTTTTGGGATGATATCCTAAAGTTCCGGCTCCCAACTGACGATAGAAATGACGACTCACATAACTATCCAGAGGTTCTCCTGATCTTTCGTATATCATTTCCCCCATCAGGATAAATCCCAAATCACTGTACTTGTAACCATTCTTCTCACGGTAATCCGAATCCAAAATTCCTTGCAGTATGGTGTCCTTGTAATTATTATTGATATATAGATTTTTGGCTACCTCAATCGGGTAAGTATCAGACTTCACTTTTGATAAAATTCCTTTCTTGAATTTGTAATTTCTATCAATGTAAAGGTTCTTTCCAAGTTTTAAACTGTATCTCTTGGAATAGCTTCTGCTAAATAGGTTATCCTTAAAACTTGTAGAATCAACAGCCTCCCAGTGAAATGGTTTCCAGCTTAACAAACGAGCTTCATGTGCAAGAATCTTTCTTAAAATCAGGCTGTCTTTATTCGAATCCTTAGCCTTCGAATAGTATTTGCCAATATTGGCATCAACATCAATCCAACCTTCATCCGTCATTTGCATCAATGCCGGTAAGGTTGCTGTAATTTTGGTAAGGGAAGCCAAATCGTAAATATCTGGATTTCGAACAGGCCTTTTCCTTGTGTAAGTATGGTGTCCATAGGACTTATTGAATACAACTTTCCCTGAACGTGCAATCAAAATCTGGCATCCGGGAGTTGCCTTTTGTTTGATGGCATCTTCTGCTATCGAATCAATTACATTTAATTTCAAAGTACTCAGACCAACCTGTTCAGGCAATGAATATCCCAATCGGTTATGAACAGTTTCAATTCCTGAGCCTACCTTAAAATGATCATTTACCGTTACCGGAAGTTTTCCTTTAGCCGCCAAACCTCCAAAAACAATCTGAGCAGAAGCCATTTGCGCCTCTCTACTATCCTGATAAGAAACCAAAATGGCATCCAAATCTTTTAGATTTCGATATCGATCCAAAGCATAAGGATTGCCAAATAGGTCGAAAACCACTTTTTTATTGTCAGATATTTCTGACAACAATTGCACCGTTTGGTCAGTAATTCCAAAGTTTTTGGAAGGACGTTGATCCGTATCGTGCATACTTACGATTAACAGGTTGTATTTGTCGAGTTTCTCTTTCAAAATCTCGAAATGCTCTTCCGAAGCATCCTTTTCAATCTGGTAAAAATCGATATCGGTATATCTTCCCAAATACTCTTGAAATCTATTTCGAATAGAAGCGCCCATGGCAATGGAGGCTACCTTCAATGTATCCAAACGTTTTAATGGCAATAGATTTCTATCATTCTTCAGTAGTGTGATAGACTGTTCGGCCAATTGCCTGCGCAATATAAATCCCTCCTGTGTATTCAGGCCCGACCAAAGTCTTTCAGTATTTACAGGCTTATAGTTGTGAAGTCCTAACCAATACTTGGCCTTCAGAATTTTCTTACATTTCTCATTGATTTCCTCCCAGCTTAGCTCACCATTTTCGATCGCAGCTTTAATTTCCTTTAATGAAATTTGTACATCCTCAGTAAAAAGCAAAACATCATTCCCAGCCTTTAAAGCTTTTACATCAACTTTTCCTTTTTCGTAGTACTTGCGAACTCCCTTCATATTTAAGGCATCGGTAAAAACCAATCCTTTAAAACCCAACTCATTTTTAAGTAAATCGGAAACAATAGGTCTCGATAAAGTTGCCACCTTCTGATTTGGATCCAAGGCAGGCACATTCAAGTGAGAAATCATCACACCACCCAACCCCTGGGCAATCACTTTTTTAAAGGGATAAAGTTCAATCGAATCCAATCTTGCACGATTGTGATTCAAAACTGGAAGATCAACATGAGAATCGGTATCTGTATCGCCATGCCCTGGAAAGTGCTTCCCAACTGCGATTACACCAGAACTCTGCATTCCATTGGCAAACGCATAGGATTTGTTGGCCACATTGTATCGATCTTCACCAAAAGATCTGCTATTAATAACAGGATTGACAGGATTATTATTCACATCCATCACCGGTGCAAAGTTCACATGTACACCCAATCGCTTGCATTCCTTACCAATTTGCTTCCCCAATCTGTATATCAACTCATTATCCTGAATAGCGCCCACCATGAGTTGACGAGGATAGCTAATGGTTTGTTTCAACCTCATCCCCAAGCCATTTTCCGCATCCATACCAAGCCACATTGGTACTTTCGATAAACTTTGATACCAATTGCTTAATTCGGCTTGCTTGCCTGGTTCTCCATGAAAAAAGATAATTCCACCAATCTGATATTGATCTACTATTGATGCAATGCGCTCTGTTTCCTTTTTGTTTTTATTGGAATAAGCCGCAATCATGAACAATTGAGAAATTTTTTCATCCTCACTCATGGTAGAAAAGATGGAATCAGCCCAATGGTTAGACCTATTTAACTGATCGACCAACAAATACTGATCTTGCACATAGTTTTGAGCCGCTAAAGAAAAAGCAAGCAAATAGAAAAAAAATAGTATTAATATCCTTTTCGGAGAAAATATATAAAGCATAGAAAATTCGTTAAATCAATTCACCACGGGGTACCACAAAATTATAAAACGCCCATGAATAAAGAGAATGATTGATCACTAAAAAAAAAGAATTTGTAATTTTTTTGAATGCAAAAAGAGGGCCAATAAAAAAGGGGCGCCGCCCCTTCTCAATTACTTACAACTAAAATCATATTAAAAACTTGAATCTAGGATCGAACCAAGTGAAATATGCGAAACTAAAATCGGGATGTTTTTATCCTGATTCAGAAGTAAATTTATTTTACTCCACTTAAAAAAACAAGTGTCAAGTTTGCCAAGTTTGACAAATTGAGCATAATATTGATTCCGCCCAAAAAAAACTACCAAGCTATAAATCAGGGAGAATCAAGCAATAATACCAATTAGTATTTAAATGACCTATAACTTCACCATACTTGTTATGGATCTTTAAATATCTATCGGCATTATACCTCAATCATTTTTAAATTAGAATGGTATAACAAGCTTTTTCGATGGTCTCTTTTTGATTTGTCTTGCAAAATGACTACTTTAAGACTAGCCATTGTAAGTCATAACCCCTAAAAAACAATCACCATGAAAAAGATATTCTGCACCTTCATTTTGCTTTCCACAGTAATCATTTCCATTGCCCAAAATCATGCAGAAAAAGAACTCAGCATTGATGATCAAACGGCTCTAAAATTGACAGCGTACGTTCAAGTATCTCCTGAGAATTACAATCATCTTAAGAATTGGATTCTTTCAACCGAAGCTGTTGAGTTGGAAATGATCAACGAAAAATCTGGAGAAGCCAAACTTAAAGGAAATAGTCTAATTTATTTGAGTCAGAAACCGTCGACTTTTCAAACCAGGATGTACTACACTTTAAATTTGAAAGAGCAAAACAACCAATTGCAAATTGAAATTACAGATGTGTACTACCTTTCGCTGCCTGTATATGGAAAACAGGGAACAGCATCTGTAATCTCCTACCCTTCTGATTGGTTCTCCAAAGAGAAACTTTATAAAAAATCAGGAAAAGAGCGTTATCTGAATTCAATTGTAAAACAGAATACCATTTCAAAAATGAATGAGCTAATGGATTCAGCTTTGGCTTTTTTGAATTAGAAGTTTCACACAAAGACATATAAAGAAAGTACGCAAAGTATGATAATTCATCTTTGCGTTCTTCGTATTTTATACTTTCTCAATCATTATTTCCAGAAAAGTACACCTCTCCTTTCGGGCATTGGAAGGTCAAGCTGATTAGACACAGAAAAATTTTAGAAAGACGGGGAAGCTGAGAACTTGTTCGAAGATCACCCCGCCGCACTTAAATTTTTCAAGTATAAGTAGTTTGATCTTACTCGCCCTAGATTTTTTGCATCCTTTTTCATCAATGGAAAAAGTAGGAGCCCCTGCGGCTTGAGCAAACTAACAAAAAGACATTCCTAGGTTATTCTCTTAATAAGCTAACAGCTTCCTTTATCTCCTCAATCGCACTAACAATTTCCTCCTCGCTGGTATATTTCCCAACCGATAAGCGCAGAGTTCCCATGGCATATTCGAATGGAACATTCATGGCATCAAGCGTTACTGAAATTTTTACTGCATCGGAATGACAGGCAGCCCCTGCTGAAGCCGCAATATTTGGTATATGGGCAAGAATATCGGCTGCTCTTAAGTTCTTAAAAGAAATACTCAAGGTATTTGGCAAAGAGAATTCAGTATTTCCGTTGATTCTGCAATCCCTCAACGGCTCCAAACCTTCTCTCAAAATTCGTATTAAATTTCTTTCTCTTTCCATTCTGCTTTCCGGATCGATCATTGCCAATTCGGCTGCTTTGCCCAAACCTACAACTTCCAGAATATTCTCTGTTCCGGCTCTGCGGTTCATTTCATGATCGGCACCATGAATTAGCTTTTGCAGTTCCATGCCTTCGCGTACGTACAAAGCCCCAATACCTTTGGGTCCGTAGAATTTATGCCCTGCTACAGTCAACAAATCAACACCCAATTCTTTCACATCCACAGGTACTTTTCCAACCGCCTGGGCACAATCGCTATGTACTGCAATATTGTGCTTTTTCGCCAAAGCGGATATTTCTTTCAGTGGCTGCAAAGTTCCCACCTCGTTATTGGCATACATTACCGATATTAAAATCGTATCAGGACGAATGGCTTCTTCCACATCCTTAAGGCTAAGTCTTCCGGTTTCGTCAACAGGCAAATAGCTCACCTCAAATCCTTCTTGTTCCAGGAATTTACAAACCTCAATAATGGCAGGATGCTCAATCTTCGATGTGATAATGTGTCTGCCCTTATCCTTATTCTGGAAAGCATATCCCTTTAATGCATAATTGTTCGATTCGCTGCCTCCACTGGTAAACACAATCTCCTCACTCTTGCAGTTCAACAGTTTCGCCATACGCTCACGAGCCTGCTCCACTGCCTTTTTGGTTTGCTGCCCATACCAATGCGAACTTGATGGATTTCCAAAATATTCGAATAAATATGGCTGCATGGCTTCTGCAACCTCTTTTGCTACCGGTGTGGTGGCATTATAGTCTAGGTATATCATTTTTGTTGGGGTGTCATTTTAAATTGTTCTAATCCTTTTTGTAAAAACTTCCTATAAAAATTAATAGATAAATCAAAATAGTAAGGGCCCGCTAATAAATCCCCATTACAATTAACAATATAATAAGCTGGTTGCGTGTCTCCATTAAATTTTTGTTTTTGGAAATTGAGACATTTTTCTCCTATTGTCTTTATCAACTTACCATTGTTCATTGATTTAATCTGTTTCTCTTTTGATAATTGTTTTCTGTCATCAACATATAAAGCTGTAATTACAAACTTTTCTTTCAATAAGTTTAAAATCTCCGGATCTGTCCAAACATTAGCTTCCATCTCTCTAGACTTAATAGAACCGTGACCTACAAAACAAATTAAGTTTGGTTTATATGATTCTCTTGAGCACTCCAAGCCCTCTTCAAAATCAAAATATCCTTTTAATCCATAAGGAAGATGTAAGTACCCAGAGTAAGATGGTTTTTTACAAATTTGAGAAGAATTCGTAAGTTTTTTCCTTTCTCCATTATGTCTATACTTTAATTTCTCTTTCGCAAACTCCAAAAATTCTCTCTCTAAAACACTATCCCTTTCAATGTTATTTTGTTTTATAAATTCTAAGAATTTTTTCTTTAACAGACTATCCGTTTGATTTTGGCAAAATCCAGTAACTGAAAAGAAAACAAACACAATTATTAAAACTTTACTCATCGATTTTTTTGATTATAAATTCATTAGTACAATTAAAAACATCACATAACCGTATATGGTATATTAATTATTTTCGCCACTGAAAGTACGAAACAATCCTCCACAAGAAAAGCATTCTCCTTAATATTTTACACTCAATTATAGCATCACAAAAATCAGGTCAATGGCATCCAATTTTCGATTACCGATTGACGAAAAAAAAAGCCCTCAGCTAAAGCAGAGGACAAATGGAAATGGCTTGTGCTGAATTAATCCTCTGACTTGGGTTTTAACCCAAGATTTAAAACAAATAAATCACTCTCAAAAGGTTCGGCGATTATCGCAATCAGGTCCATTGATACAATTTGCCATTACAAATTGACAAGAGTTCATTTTTGTCTAAAAATTGGCTTTGCACACTGACGAGAGATCTTTTTTGTGGCGAATTTGCCATTACACATTGACGAGAGCCTTTTTTTACGCCAAAACTGCCTTTACATTTTGTCGAGAGCTCATTTTTGTCACAAAATTGGCTTTGCAATTCGTCGAGAGCTCATTTTTGTCTCAACAAGATCACAATCAAAACAAAGCCCTCAGCAAAGCAGAGGACAAATGGAAATGGTTTGTGCTGAATTGATCCCTTTGACTTGGGTTTTAACCCAAGGATTTTTTTAGAATGATTATTCTTTAAATGAATTTCTCACTCAAATGGTTCGCGATTACCGAAGCTGGGTTCCTTTCTCCTTCAGGAGAAAGACAGAATGAGGTAAATCATTTATTCACCACCCTAAATTCAGTTCTTCGGTTCAAGGCCTTACCTTCTTCGGTATTGTTGTCGGCTATTGCTTTGCTCGATCCAAATCCTTTGTACAGCAATCGCTCCTTTTGAATTCCTTTGGCAATTAGGTAATCGCATACTGCTTTTGCCCTGTTTTCCGATAAGCTCAGATTGTGTTCTTCGGATCCTGTGTTATCAGTATGTCCCGATATCTCAACAATCAAATTCTGGTTCTGATTCATCAGCTTGAACAGGATGGACAATTCGCTCTCCGATTTTGGCAGAATTTCCCATGAATCGGTATCAAAAAACACATTGCGAAGTACAATTTCGCTCCCTGATACCAGTTTTTGAAGACCAATATTCAATTCTTGCGGTTGATTCTTTTCTTGATTCTCCAAGAGCGAAAAATGATCTGAATAATACAAATAGCCCTCACTCTCGGCGGCAAACAAATACTCTTTTCCTGCAGGCAAACACAGCAGGTATTTCCCATTTACCCGATCCGAATGAATACGGGCAATGGTATCTTTCGAACTCAAATCGATCAATTGCAAAGAGGCATACAAGTTTTCCTTTGTATCCACATCGTATATCTTTCCTTTCAGCCACGAAACCATTGGGGGGCGATGTTCCCTGGGCAAATCGAATACAAAAATATCCTTTCCTTTTCCTTCCAACCTGTTCGACGAAAAGTAGGCCTTATCGCTTTTTGCATTGATCACCAATCCCAACTCCTCGCCATGCGTATTAATCGGATATCCCAGGTTTTCGGGCTTCGACCACTTCCCATCTTCCTGCAGAGTTAGTTTATACAAATCGTAAGATCCCATGCCCGGTAATCCATCCGAGGCAATCACCAAATACTGGTTGCTGGCATGAATAAAAGGCGACATCTCGTTGTTTGCCGTGTTAAAATCCATATTTACAGGTTTCGACCACCTTTGTCTGCCATCGGCTAAGTTTTCCACCAATTCCGATCGCCAAATGTCCATTTTGCCCTTGCCACTCTTGCGATTACTCACAAAATAAAGCACTCTCCCATCAGCCGAAATGCTTGGTTGTGCCTCCCATGCTGCCGAATTTATGGTAGGTCCTAAATTCCTGGGCTTCGACCATCTGTCTCCCTCACGAACCGAATAGTACAGGTCGCATCTGCCTAATCCATCCTTTCTGCCACAAGCGGTGAAATACATGTATTGCCCATCGGCAGTTATCGATTGTGCCCCTTCGTTGCTTGTGGTATTAATGATTTCCGATAAACCTTTGGCCGGTCTCCAGGCTTCTTCCTCCTTTAAGGATATCCAAAAATCCTCTTGCAGCTCCAGTTTTACTTCCGTAGATTTTTCGGCCGTACTCAATCGGGTAAACACCAACACTTCCTCATCGGCAGTTAAGCTGGGCCAGTATTCATCATACTTGGTGTTGATTGCATCACCAATGTTTATGGGTTTAAAATCCACTGGATTGGCAATCATATTCATCGCAAAATCACAATTCTTAATCAGTTTTTGCGCCTTTGCCTTATTCCTCGATGAGATTTTTGAGAAGGACAGAAATTCTTGAAATTTGCCTTTGGCTTTTTGATACTCTCCTTGCTTTAGGTATGCATTCCCCAGGTTAAAATGCACCCGTGGAAAATAAGTTCCGTCTATTGCTATTGCTTTCTGATAGGCTTCAATTTCAGACTTACTGTCCTTTAGCGTATAATACACATCTGCCTGAAAAAGATAAGCCTCAATAAACTTGTCGTTCACCTCCAAGGCTTTGCTTAAACTTTCCAAAGCTTTCTGATTATCCCTGTTTCGATAATGCTGCCCGGCTTCTTCGTAAAAGTGTATGGCCCTGCGCGATTTGATACTGTATTTCTTCTGCGAAGAAAGAGGAAGTACAAAAAGCAATAGCAATAAGGTTAAAACTGAATATTTCATTCTTAATAATCAACTTAAATAAATAACTTCCATAATCTCAAATAGACCGCAACTATCGAAAAAATTGCCAATAATGCACCTAAGATAATTAATGATCTCTGCTCGGATTTTCGTATTGATCTGATAAGCAATAACAAGGACAATACACCAAAAATAGAATAATAGTATTGATATCCATATTCCAATAACTCTGTCAATCCATACAAAGCTTTTGTCTTGCCACTAGTAAGAGATACATATCGATTCCAAAGGTCATAATTTACCTTTAGGGTACAACAAATGCTTATTCCACTTAGAACTATTGATAATATTGCGAATTTATTCTTCATCATTCTTATAAATATACATTTGTTATTAATCCTACTGCACCATTCAGTCCTACTTTTCGGGCATTGGAAGCACAAGCTGCTTATACGAAGAAAAGTTTTAGTAAGACGGGGAAGCTGAGAACTTGTTCGAAGATCACCCCGCCGCACTTAAAGTTTTCGAGTATATGTAGTTTGAGCTTACTCGCCCTAGATTCTTTGCTTCCTTTCTCATCAATGGAGAAAGGAAGAGCCCCTGCGACTAGAGCAGAAAAATCATTCTTTATCTATGACAAATCTCCGCATACAAACAAGTCCTACAAGCATCCTGATTTTCCACCTGAGTAAATGGAATCTTCGGATCAAAAATCTCCTCGAACATTTCCTGTAGAGCTTTGGTAAATTCTTCCTTGTATACTCGGTAATCATCAACTAGTTCTGGTTTCGAACGACCTTCCTTTCGAGCCAACATGCAAGCAAACTTGTTGTTGAAGAATTCTTTCAGACTGTACACACCAGGTGAAATTGCCTCCGCAGCTTTCGTTTTGTCCTCGTAAAACAAGCAATACAATAAGGTTTGAAAAGCTGCTTTGTTTCTGTTCTTGCCCTCTTTTTCAAATAAAGATTCAATATCCTTGAAGAACAAATCAGCTTTACCCGTTTTGTAGTCTAGGATTCGAATGGTACCATTAGCCCTGTCAACACGGTCAATCAATCCCTTAATGTTTACCTTTCTATCTCCCGATATCGGAATCTGAATTCTATATTCATCTTCTAATGATAGGATTTGAAATGGAGCAAATTGTTGATCCAAAACCAATATCCTATCGATATACTTTTTCAGGATATCAAAAATCAACAAGTTTCTTCCTGATATCTGAATCTCTTTATCTTTCGGCGTTTTAAAATAGGTATCGCGAAAAGCGGTCTTTAGCTTCTCTTCAATCAGATCTTTGTCTTTCCTGATGATTTCCAGATCTTCCCTTTCCAAAGTTTTGCCAACAAATGGTTTGTACAAATCTTCCAGCGTATTGTGAAACAGGTTCCCGAATGTTGGAGGATCAATCTCTTCCAAAACCTGATCGGGTTCCTTTAATCCTGCAATGTATTTAAAGTAAAAACTCAATGGGCAAGCCAAATAAGTATTCAAAGCCGAAGGTGAAAAGCTTCTGAATTGATCTCCGCAATACTCCGCCAGGCGATTTAAAATTCGCTCATTCTTCTCAACGCTTATGGGTTTGGCCTCTTTTAACGAGATATCATATCCCGGACTCGATTCTTCAATATCAAAATCCGATTCATATTTCAATTGATACAAAAATCGGCTCATCTCTCCAGTCCTGATTCCATCACTTTGGGTACTGTACAGCAATTTGATATCATCTGCTCGCTGTATCAATCGGTAAAAATAGTAGGCAAAAATGGCATCCTGATGATCGATGGTTGGCATTCCAAATCCCTTTCTCAAGTGATATGGAATGAATGAATTTGCGGTTCCTGTTTTTGGCAACTTCCCTTCGTTCATCGAGAGAACCACCAACTTTTTAAAATCCAGCAAACGTGTTTCCAGAATCCCCATTACCTGCAATCCCGCCAAAGGTTCCCCTTCAAATGGAATGCTCAATGTTTGAATCATTTTCTCCAAAATCTTGTAGAAAGTATCCTGTTTCACCTCTATCTGATGCTGATCCAACAATGCTTTCAATCGCTTAATTGCCAAAAACAGATGGTAGATATACTCCTGCTCAATCTTGTCGACCAATGATTTTTCTTCCTCTTTGGTTTCCAATCTTTGGTAAACATTCTGCAGCAAATTCAATAGGTACATGGCAAATTGATTCACATCCTTCACGGGTGTAAACAGCTTTTCGATTACCTCATCGCCTGTTAAAAGCTTTTGCGGAACCTTTATTTTATTGGTGGTAAGAATATTTTGGGTAAGCTCCTGTGCCAATTCAGGATTTACCGAATTCAAATACTGATGATTCAGCAAAGCCAACACCTCTTTGTGATGAAACTCTATGTCTCCTGCAACTTTTCTGGAGCTTTTTTGCATGTCGATTACCAAGCGTAACAAGCTGGCAACCGGTGTATTCTTAGCAGGATACCCCATGGTAACATTTACATTCTCTACCACCTCGGGAATGGAATGCAAAACAGGTAGCAATAGTTCCTCATCGGCCAAAACAATGGCTGTTTCCTCCGGCGCTACATCCTCATCCTTGCAAAATGCCTGCACAACAGAGTGTGCATATTTGGCCTGCCCAACCTCTGATGACAGAGACACAAACTCCACCTTGGCTTTATTCTCTTTGATATTCGAAAAGCTCAATTCTGTTTTTGGAGCAGGAAATCTTTTGATATTATCGCGCAAAAACAGACCTGCTTCATGATATGGATTCTTCAGATAAGATTCGTCGTAATCCCAATAAAATTCGGCAAGCTCTTTCTTTTTCAAGAACTCAAACAAATCTATCTCGCATTTGTTTAAGGCATTGAACCCAACAAAAATTACTTTTTTGGCATCAATTTGAATTCCTCCCGATTCCAATCCATCTATCAAATTCCTCGAAGCCATTCCCTCGTAGGCAAGCTTTTCTACTTTCAGTTCCTCTCTCAAATCGGTATAAATACCAAACAGATTTTCCCACAAATTCACAAACTCTTTTTGATGCTCTGAATATTTTTCTGGTTTAAAGCTGCTCCAAAATGCCTGTATTGCCTCAACCTGTTCATCCGTTAAATAGTCGAACAAATTCTCGATCTCTTTCTCGTCGGCCAGATTTTGAAACAAATGCTCGGCATTTACCCTGTACTTGTCCAAATCATCAAAATCGCCCAACAACATCTCTCCCCAGTGATAGAATTCATCGAAGCTTTCGCTTACTTTCATTCTTTTCACATAGATTTTGTACAAACGAAACAGCAATCCCAGGTTGTCTTCGATCTGTAAATCGGAAAGAGAACGGAAAAACTCACTAATGGTAAATACTCTTGGTGCCCAAAGCGGTTGTTCAACCAATTCGTTCAGATATTTTGAAAAGAACAGGCCAGCTCTTCGGTTCGGAAAAACCAAAATACTGTCTGATAATTCATAGGTATATTTTGTATAAAGCTCTTTGGTGATTTGTTGTAAGAATGAGTTCATATAATAGTGTAAGAGATTAATTAAATTGATGATTTCCGTATGGCAACACAATTTCAATATTAGATGATTGAAACATGCCATTGGGATTTAAACCCGGTTTTCCTTCCGGGATTTCTACGCCCAAATTCTTGTAATACTCTACCCAAAATGGCAAATATTCACCTGATTGATTATCCTTAAATGTCATGGGATTCAATTGAAACACTTCTGTTGAATCTCCTGTATTTACAAACATTTCATAAATCAACTCGGAACAGTAATAGGTCGAATCACCCATTACATAAATATTATCATAGGGAAAATTCAATAAGCTTTTTCCGTAAGTCATGGCTGCCTCAATTCTAGTATTCAGTTTGGTATTTAACCTGGCAATGGCAACTTTATTGCTTCTTAGTACAAAACTATCCAATGGAGTCAAAGAAACCCCTTTGGAAATTGCTTCGAGAATATACACATCCCCTTTTGAATCAACATCTACAATGCCAACATGAGAAAAATTCAGCTTCTTCTCTCCTCCAGTAACGGATTCAATGGCTTCTGAAATGGAATCGCTATTTAAATCTTGAAAAATTAGATCGCCTTTACGGAATTCAAACTGCGTTTTTTTTTGTAAATTATCACAGCTTGAAAAATGTAGAATAGTCAGCACTAAAATTATGGTGCGAAAAAATGTCATACTATGAAATATTGATGTTTTTGAATGCAAAACTAAATTAATTGGAAAATGCAACAAACGAAAAAATAGCTCTGCATTTTTTCTGCAAATGTTAAACAATATCAGCTCATAGAAAATGTCTATAAGCTTATTAGAAAAAAAAATGACTTTTTGGTCTTTTATTACAGTTTATCATGACTTGTTCCATTTCAAAATTAATACATTTGTTTAAGCAACAACAAAAATCAGACAAGTACAACAAACAATTCTATGGATAAATTCAGTTTTTTGGGTAATAGTGAAATCGACTATATTGATGAACTATACCAATCCTATAAAAAAGATCCCAATTCGGTGGAAGAAACATGGAGAACGTTTTTCCAGGGATTCGATTTCGCATCGGCTAATTTTCCGATAAAACAAGAAAGTACCGAAAGCTTACCTGCCAGCGAATCAATGAGTAAGGAATTTAATGTAATGAACTTGATTCAAGCTTATCGACAAAGGGGGCATTTATTTACTAAAACCAATCCGGTTAGAACCAGAAGAAAATACTACCCTACTTTGGATATTGAAAACTTCGATCTGGCAGAATCTGACTTGGAAACCCCATTTCATGCAGGGAAAGAAATTGGTATTGGAGTAGCAAAATTAAAAGATATTGTAACTCACCTGCAAGAGACTTATTGTAAATCGGTAGGTGCCGAATATGTTTTTGTTCGTCATCCGCAAATGTTACGATGGCTGCAAAAGAAAATGGAGAGTTCGAAGAATACTCCACAGTTTACCGATGAGCAACGCAAGCACATCTACTACCATTTAAGAATGGCTGTTGGTTTCGAGAACTATATCCACAAGAAATTTGTGGGACAAAAAAGGTTCTCATTGGAAGGGGCTGAAACTCTTATTCCTGCTTTGGATGCCATGATTGAGCGTGGTGCTGAGTTGGGTGTTCAGGAGTTCATTTTTGGTATGGCTCACCGAGGCAGACTAAATGTTTTAGCCAATATTCTTGAGAAACCATACGAGAATATCTTTAAGGAATTCGTTGGTGAAGAATACGAAGAAGACATTGCTTTGGGAGATGTAAAATATCACCTGGGATATGGCAATACAGTAAAAACTGACGATGGTAGTGAAGTTAAACTACATTTGGCTCCGAATCCTTCACATTTGGAAACTGTTGGTGCCGTGGTTCAAGGAATTTCGCGATCAAAAATTGACAATGATTACGAAGGCAATCAAGATCGATTGGTTCCGGTCGTGATTCATGGTGATGCTGCCATTGCAGGACAAGGCATCGTATACGAAATCATTCAGATGTCTCAACTGAAGGGATATAAAACAGGAGGTACCATCCATTTGGTAATCAACAACCAGGTTGGATTTACAACCAATTACCTGGATGCCAGATCGAGTACTTATTGTACCGATGTAGCCAAGGTTACTCGCTGCCCTGTTTTCCATGTGAATGGTGATGATGTTGAAGCTTTGATCTTTACCATTAAGATGGCAATGGAATACCGTCAGGAATTTAATACCGATGTTTTCATTGATATTCTATCGTACAGAAAATATGGACATAATGAAGGTGATGAACCTCGTTTTACTCAGCCAATTTTATACAAGGAGATTGCCAAGCATAAAAATCCTAGAGATATTTATGCAGCTCACTTGATTGAGAAAGGCATTTATTCTCAAGCAGAAGTAAAAACCATTAATTTGGATTACAACAAACTGTTGGATGACAAGTTTGAGCTATCTAAAACATTCGATAAGGTTATTATTCAGCCATTTCTGGATAATTATTACAAAGGCATTCGATATTCAGTTGAATCTGATTTCGAATCTTCTCCTGAAACTGGAGTGAATAAAAAGACACTACTATCATTAGCTGATAACTTTACTTCTCTGCCTGAAGATTTAAAATTCTTCAAAAAGATTGGTAAGTTAATGGGCGATAGAAAGAAAATGGTGGAAAACGATCAGCTTGACTGGGCAATGGGTGAAATGTTAGCCTACTCAAGTTTGTTAACCGAAGGAAATTCTGTTCGAATTAGTGGTCAGGATTCTGAGCGCGGAACCTTCTCGCACCGACATGCAGCCTTGGTGATTGAGGATACCGACAAGAAATATTTCCCACTTAAAAATCTTTCTGAAAATCAGGCACCATTCCATGTTTACAATTCATCATTAAGTGAATATGGCGTGTTGGGTTACGAATATGGATATGCTTTGGCTCATCCATCAGGATTAACCATTTGGGAAGCCCAGTTTGGAGATTTTCACAATGTGGCACAAGCTGTAATTGATCAGTACATTAGTGCTGCTGAAGACAAATGGGGAATTAAGAATGGTTTGGTTATGTATTTGCCACATGGATATGAAGGACAAGGAGCCGAGCACTCAAGTGCCAGAATGGAACGCTTCCTGACACTTTGTGCACACAACAACATGCAAATCACCAACCCAACTACTCCTGCCAACTTGTTCCACATGTTGCGCAGACAGGTAAAAAGAGATATCAGAGTACCATTAATTTGCTTCTCACCAAAGAGTTTGCTCCGCCATCCTGCTTGTGTATCAAGTCTGGACGAAATGGCCAAAGGCAAATTCCAGGAAGTAATTGATGACAACAATGTAATCTCCGAAGAAGTGAGAAGAGTTGTATTCTGTACAGGAAAAGTATACTTTGACTTATTGGCACAAAAAGAAAAGCTGAATGCTCAAGATGTTGCATTGGTGAGAATGGAACAATTGTATCCTTTCCCACATCAGCAAGTGGATAAAGTATTGGAAAGATATCCGAATGCTATCCTTCATTTATGGGTTCAGGAAGAACCTGAAAATATGGGAGCTTGGACATTTATGAATTATAACTTCCGCAACAAGGAGGTTTCATTGGTTCCTGTAGCTCGTCAGGCTAGTGGTAGCCCGGCAACAGGTTTGGCAAAAATCCACATGCTTGGACAAAGCGAAATCATCAACAAAGTATTTAGAAAATGTGATTGTGATAGAAAACTAAAATATTGCGGATTACAATGTGTTGAAGGAAGTTCTCACGAAGAAATCTTGCAAACTCATGAATACTTTGAGGAAAAGAAGAGCAAATTATTAATGTAGAAAACTATCAAGAAAACATATCCCAATGATTGAAATAAAAATACCAAGTCCTGGAGAATCCATTTCTGAAGTTGAAATAGCCAATTGGTTTGTTGCCGATGGCGATATTGTTGAAAAAGATCAAGACATTGCTGAAATTGAATCGGACAAAGCAACTCTAACTTTGGTTGCTGATGAAGGCGGAAAAATTGAAATTCTTGCACAAGAAGGTGATACAGTTGAAGTGGGTTCTGTAGCCTGTAAAATTGATACCAGTTTTGCTGGTGAAGCTCCAAGTCCAAAGGCCGAAGCGACAAAAGAAGAAGTTGTTGAAGAGAAAGCTAAAGAAGCAGCAAGTTCAGTTCCGGCAGCCAATATCGAATCGGAGAATTACAAGGATGTAAAAATCTCTCCGGTTGCCAAAAAGCTGATGGAAGAAAACCAACTTTCGGTTGATGATGTAATTGCAGGCTTGCAAAGATTATCGAAAAAAGATATTCAAGCAGTTGTTGACAACAAAAACAACCAACCTGTTGCTGTATCGGCAGAGCCAAAAACAATATCTCGCGAAGAGAAGCGTACTAAAATGACCAATCTTCGTAAGAAGTTAAGTGCTCGTTTGGTATCAGTTAAGAACGAAACTGCCATGCTGACCACCTTTAACGAGGTTGACATGAGTGCAGTAATGGAGCTAAGAAAAAAGTATCAGAAGAAATTCGTTGAGACTCATGACATCAAATTGGGTTTCATGTCATTCTTTACCAAAGCGGTTACCGAGGCCTTAAAGGCTCACCCAATGGTGAACTCGATGATTGATGGCGAAGAAATTGTAACACCTGATTTTGCCGATGTTGCTATTGCTGTACAAACGCCGAAAGGATTAATGGTTCCTGTTATCAGAAATGCAGAATCATTAGGTTTGGCTGATATTGAAAAGAAACTAATGGAACTGGCCACCAAAGCTCGTGCTGGAAAAATTAGCCTGGACGAAATGACCGGCGGCACCTTTACCATTACCAATGGTGGTGTGTTTGGATCTCTTTTGAGTACTCCAATTATCAACCCTCCACAATCAGGAATTTTAGGAATGCACAATATTGTTGAGCGACCAGTTGCCGTAAATGGCAAAGTGGAAATTCGCCCTATGATGTACATTGCGCTTTCTTACGACCACCGTGTAATTGATGGTAAGGATTCGGTAGGATTCCTGGTAAAAATCAAAGAAATGATTGAAAATCCACACAAGATGTTGTTCGACGGAAAAGATCCGGATAACATGTTATTGGGATTATAAAAATAAAAGAAGAGCGATGAAATTTCATCGCTCTTCTTTTTTATAATTTACTTATATATTTCTTTTTTTCTCGTCTGCTAAACTCCTGGGTAATTAACTCATCATTACAGTCTGAAGAATAGTAGTTGTTTGGAAGCAGTAAGGCTTGCCCTCCTTTATAGTAAAAAATTGGATTCACATATCCGTATTGATTGTGTTTATTTTCCTCTTTTTTCAAATTAAACAATTTTTTGGTTTTAAGATAATACACCATTAATGTAAGCCTGCAATTTTTATTAGAATCGAACCTTCCTGCAATTCCAATTGGATCCATTGGATTTACCGTATCACCTTCTTTTACATTTATTGTTCCTGATTTAAATCCAGAGTATTCAGCTAAAGTTCCATCTTTATGCTCTATAAGTACTCTATTTGCAGAACTCACAAAACTGTATTTTCGGGTTGTATCAGCTATATGTTTATCTTCAACTTGCACTACCAATCCTTTTCGTGCAGCAACAACAAGCTCCTCTTTTTCGATATTAAACACAAATGCATTAAAGTCATCAGGAGACCCTTTTCCAAAAGTAAGTCCCATGTATTCTGCTTTACGCACTTTTACTTTTGTGCCTGGTTTAAAAGGCAACATATAAACCATATCATCTTTAATTTTAGGATTCACCTTTCCCCTCTGAAAAATGTAAGTATAAGAAAATCCTATCCCATTAGCCGGATTTTTTGGTTTTAGAGTAAAAAAACGACCTGTACGTCCACTTACATGCGATCCATAACTTGTTTGCATGGCATTGGCTAAATTATCAAATTTAATTAGCAAATAGTACGTTCCATACACCTTTTTGGAATAGGTAAAATCAACACTATTATCACTTTTTCTTTCGTACTTCAACTCAATATCAGATTGAGCAAAACATGTTTTACCCACCATAACAAGCAAGCAAAAACAAATAGACAAGGTAATTTTATTCATAAAACAACTATAAACTAATCATATGTTTTGTAAATGTACACTTTATTTTAAAAACATAAGATCCTATCACTGTAAAATGTTAAAAAAATAAAGTCTTGCCTCAACATTTTCATATGATCCTCAATTGTAGTACAAACATTCCTTTTTCATTGATTTATTTTTTCTCTTGATCAATTCCAAAGTCTCATCGTAAAAAAAGCCTGTCAGAAAACTGACAGGCTTTAAGCTATATCATTGAACCTAGATCTTACAATCTTTGTCCTCTCAAAATTACCGCATCAATTAAATTACTTCCATAAGCATATGGCATAAACTCAACCGATGGAATTTCTTTGGTGATGAAAACATTTGCAATTTTTCCACGTGCGATACTTCCCAACTCTTCCTGAACACCCATTGCATAAGCCGAATTAATGGTTGTAGCGTTCACAGCCTCCTGTGGCAGCATTTTGTAGTTGATACATGCCAAAGACATAATGAACTTCATATTTCCCGATGGCGATGAACCTGGGTTAAAGTCAGAAGCCAAGGCAACTGGTAATCCGGCATTCATCATATCGCGAACTGGCGAACAAACCATATTTAAGAAAAAAGCTGCGCCTGGTAAAACAGTTGGCATGGTTTCAGAACCTTTCAAACACTTAATCTCTTCCTCTCCAACAAACTCAAGGTGATCAACCGAAAGTGCATTATACTTCACTCCTACCTGAATACCTCCCGAGTAATCCAACTCATTGGCATGGATTTTAGGACGCATACCATACTTCATCCCTGCATTCAAAATACGATCAGTCTCTTCTACGGTAAAGAATCCCTCATCACAGAACACATCAATGTAATCTGCCAATTCTTCTGCTGCAACCAGAGGAATCATTTCGTTGATTACCAAATCAACATACTCTCCCTGTCGACCTCTGTATTCAGCAGGAACAGCATGTGCACCCAAAAAGCTCGATTTAACGGTTAACGGAGTTGTTTCTTTAATTCGCTTGATTACTCGAAGCATCTTCAACTCATCCTCAACTGTCAAACCATATCCACTCTTGATTTCAACCGCACCGGTTCCCATGCTAATGATTTCATGAATGCGTTCCATTGCTGCTTCGTATAGTTCATCTTCCGTCGCATCGTGCATGCGTTTAGCTGAATTCAAAATTCCACCACCACGCTTTGCAATCTCTTCATAAGAAAGACCTTTAATCTTATCGGTATATTCAATCTCGCGACTACCAGCATATACAAGGTGTGTATGCGAATCGCAGAATGATGGGAATACCATACGACCTGTAGCATCGATCTCCTCCACATGATCGAATCCTTCCATTTCATCGTAATTGGGCATATCTTCCATCCTGCCAAAATCAGAGATCTTCTCATCTTCAATAAGCAAATACGCATTATCAATGCAATTTAAATTTGCCATATCGGTTCCGGCAACCCACTTACGAGGAGTTTCTTCAACCTGAACAAGAGTCTTTATATTACTTATTAACAACTTCATATCTATTTCAATTAATAATTAGCAAATCATAATGAACAATTTGAAGAGAAGAATTAATACTGAAGGTTTCACAGTTTCAATTCAAATCCACTTATTCACTTTAACATGCAAATATTATCTAATTCTGGACAAATTGCAAACCTTTTCGATCTGCTCTTTAAAATTATTTTATATCGCTGATTCTGTACATATTTTTCTATTTTTACGCATTCAATTTTAAGGGGTAAAACCAAAACACAATCTAAATCAACCTATATGTTTAAAAAGATACCACACACTTATGTAATTGTATTTGCAATAGTTGTATTATCTGCAATATTAACCTGGATAATCCCAGGAGGAGAGTTTGAACGAACAACAGTAAATGTAAATGGAACTGATCGTGAAGTTATTGTTCAAGGGTCATATCATCAAATAGAAAGTCAGGGACAAAGCTGGGAAATTTTCTCTTCTTTCTTTAAAGGATTTGTTGACAAGGCCGATATTATCATGTTTATTTTGGTAATTGGTGGTGCATTCTGGATTATGAATGCCAGTAAATCTATTGATGTAGGAATCTATTCCTTCCTGAAGTTCACTCAAAAACTCGAGAAGAATAAAACCATACGGAAAATTGGGGTCAACAATATTATACTAACCTTAATTATGCTGGTGTTTAGTGCCTTTGGTGCCACATTTGGAATGAGCGAGGAAACCATTGCCTTTGTAATCATTTTTGTTCCAATGTCCATTAAAATGGGATATGATTCCATTGTTGGAGTTTGCATTTGTTTTGTTGCTGCAGGTCTAGGATTTGCAGGAGCGCTTCTAAATCCTTTTACCATTGGTATTGCGCAAGGATTATCGAATTTGCCATTATTCTCAGGTATTGAGTACCGTTTGTTTTGCTGGGTAGTAATAAATGTAATAGGATTTGCATTCATATTACGATATGCTGCTAAAATTCGCAAAAACCCACAAGCATCATTGGTTTACACCGACGATGCTTACTGGAGAAAACATACCGATACGGATATGGAAGAGTTGGAATTCTATACTCCAAAATCGGCATGGGTGACCTATTTTATCCTTTTAATTACAATGGTAGTATTCTCTTACCACTATCCAATGAGTACCTTAAAAGTTGGAAATTCGGAAATGACAACCTACGTCCTTCCAATTGTTACAGGATTATTCGCAATTCTAGGTCTTATATCTCTTCGTAAATCGGTACATTTCTACATTCTAAACCTTTTACTTTTCACGATAATTTACCTGATTGTTGGCGTAATGGGATATGGATGGTACATCATGGAGATTGCAACCTTATTCTTTGCAATGGGTATTTTCTCGGGTATTGCATTCAATAATACTGCCAACGAAATCACAAACCTATTCCTAGAAGGATCACGAGACATCCTTTCTGCTGCAATGATTGTTGGTTTAGCAGGTGGTATTCTAATTGTTTTGGAAGAAGGAAACGTAATCGATTCTATTTTGTACTACATTTCACAATCGATGAACGATTTTGGTAAGATGGCTTCGGTATCTATCATGTATCTGATTCAAAATATCATTAATGTAATCATCCCATCTGGATCGGCAAAAGCAGCATTAACCATGCCTATGATGTCTCAGTTCTCTGATTTGATTGGAGTATCACGTCAAGCAACAGTAATGGCATTTCAGTTTGGTGATGGTTTTACCAACATGATTACTCCAACTTCAGGCGTATTAATCGGCGTTCTTGGAGTTGCAAAAATTCCTTACGACAAGTGGGTAAAATGGATTGGCGGATTTATGGCAATCTTGCTCTTATTAGGACTTTTATTGCTAATCCCAACCGTAACCATGGAGTTAAACGGATTCTAAAAAAATACAAACAAAGGGGCTCATTCGAGCCCCTTTTCAATTCTACTAACCACACGGGAAATTAATATCCGGGATTTTGGGAAAGATTTGAATTAACATCAATTTCTCGCTGTGGAATTGGGAAAACCAAACTTGGATCGTTCCAAGGCACAGTTTCTCCTGCTCGCGTAGCAAGACTATAACCAACTGGTAATTGCCATCTCTGAAGATCATATACTGCATGACCTTCTGCAACAAACTCTCTAATAAATTCCATTCTGATAGAATCTCTCAAATCCGTTCCTGTTACTGTTATGTCAGCTAAGTTTGCTCTATTTCTAATTACATTTAATATATCGGCTGCATCCCCTTCACTTCCTCCTAATTCATATAATGACTCAGCACTAATCAGATACATTTCTGCTAGTCTTATAATAGGAAGATTGGCATCATCCGCTATCCACTTATTCGACCACATTTGATCATCATCTTCAATAAACAATGAGCTCAACCTCGTATCTCCAGCTGGAAATAAATCTAAGGTACTCTGTGGAATTGAAATATCTGCTCTCTCAGTTGGCGAGAAGTAGTCATTCAAACCTGCATTGGTATTAGATAAATTATCTGTTGAAGTGTGAACTATTGCAAATATAGATTCAAGCGAACTTGCAGGACCAAATGAACTTGCGGGATTTCCATCTAATGAGAAACCTCCATTATCAATTACATCATTTGCATAGGTGTTTGCATTGGTATAGTCCTTCATAGTTAAATAAACTCGAGCTAGAAATGCCTTTGCAGAATACATGCTTGCTCTTTCAAAATTCGCGGCAGCAGGTAATAATGTTTCAGCCTCTTTCAAATCACTGATAATTTGACTAAAAACTTCACTCACTGTTGCTCTGGTTGTCCCACTTTGGGCATCACTAACATCTGAAGTACCAGTTAAAATTATTGGTACTCCGGGATCGGAACTTGATCCAGCATTATAAGGCAGTCCAAAATTTCGAACCAACTCATAGTAAGTAATGGCACGTGCAAATAGGACTTCTCCTTTAATTCGATCTTCAACTTCTAAAAATGCAGGATCATCAAGTCCATCAACTAATGCATCCAAAACTTTATTCGCACGATTAATAACATCGTATCCATCCACCCACAAACGTGTAGATTCTGCATTAACGGTGGCCATAGTTTTCGATGCAATTTCTGAGTAACTGGTGAATGATCCACCCCAAATTACATATTGAGCCTTCACTTCAGCATCTTGAACCACATTTGCACCATAAACATCAGCATCCTGCAATCCATCGTAAACACCTGCAACTGCATTTTCAAACCCTTGCAATGTAGTAAACACCGCATTATCATCAACTGATTGAAAAGGTGTTGTATCTAACTCATCCTCACAAGAAGTTAAGAATGCCAGAAAAAACACCATGATTAAATATATTTTTTTCATGATTCTAGTTTTTAAATTATAAGCCAATATTTACTCCAAATGTCAATGTCTTAGAAGGAGGCGCTTGGAAGAAGTCTTGCCCTTGACCAATATTCACAGTTCCTTCAGAGCTGACCTCAGGATCATGTCCCTTATAATCATCAAAAGTGAACCAATTCTGAGCTTGAGCAAAAACTCTAACATTTCTTAAGTTTAATCGCTCTACTATTGATTTAGGCAATGTGTAACCAAGAGTGATATTCTTAACCCTTAAGTATGAACCATCTTCAATCCAACGAGAAGAACGACCAGATCCATTCCCAGAGAATAGTTCAGCTCTAGGCACGTCTGTGATATCGCCAGGTTTCTGCCATCTGTTTAGCTGATCAACTGACTGATTCCAAATACTATTTGCATTATTAGATACAAATCGACCAGCATCACGATAGATATCATTTCCATAAACAAATTGTAAAAGAATACTTAAGTCAACTCCCTTATAAGAGAATGTGTTTGTCAAACCACCTGTAAAATCAGGATTTGGATCTCCTACAATTTGTCTAAATTCATCACTATAGGTACTTGTTTTATTTCCTTCAAGATCATAATACAATGCATCACCATTATCTGGATCAACACCTGCATATTTAACAGTAAAGAATACACCAATTGGTTCTCCTTCAATCGCACGAGAAATACCATTCGTAATTATCTGACCATCCAGATCAGTTATTTTGTTCCTATTAAATGCAATATTAAAGTTGGTACTCCATTTAAAATCTTTAACAAAGTTTCTGGTATTCAAATTAAATTCGAACCCTTTATTTTCTAGTTTCCCAATATTGTCGAAATAGTCTTCGTACCCACTTACTGATGGTAAAATAACATTCAACAACAAGTCCTTTGTCTTTTTAATATAGTAATCAGCCTCAAACTCAACTCGATTATTAAATAATCCTATATTTAAACCTACATTAAATTGAGCTGTTTGCTCCCATTTTAAATCAGGATTAGCTAGTTGACTTGGCGCCAACCCAGGCTGCCCAGCGTAATCAGATCCTCCAATATATAATCCCCTAGATGGAAAATTTGCACCTGTAGCCTCTGATGTTGCATCTGATAAAACTTCAGAATTACCAGTTAAGCCATAACTAGTACGTATTTTTAAGAATGTTAACCATTCGTTTTCACTCAAAAAATCTTCATCACTAACTACCCAAGCTAAGGATCCAGCTGGAAAATATGCATATTTATCATTTTCACCAAATCGAGATGAACCATCTCGTCTTAATGAAAACTCAGCAAAGTATTTATTGTCATAATTGTAATTGATTCTTGAAAAATATCCATCAAGAGCAACATCAGATATAGAACTACCGCCATTAGTTATATTTGCAGCATTGTCTAAGGAGCTAAGGTCATTGTTTGGAAATCCTTCACCTGTAACATTTGAATTCTCTGAACGAGTTTCCTGATAAGAAAAACCTAACAATGCAGAGAAATTATGAACTTCATTAAAAGTCTTTGAGTATCGTAAAGTTTGTGTTTGAATCCAGTTTGTTCTTCTGTAGCTAAGTGCTTGTCCAATTCCTCCTGAGCCACCACCGTCACCAGAATTAACACCCCAAAAAACTTTCTCTGAAACATCTATATAATCCAATCCCCATTCTGATCTAAAAACCAAATCAGGAATAATTTCATACTCTGCAAACAGATTAATGAAAGGTCGAATTGTAATTGCTTCATGTGAATTTTCCTGATCTTCCTTTACCAAGTTATAGGCAATGTTATTAAATACATTTACCCCTCTTCCATCATAAAATGTTCCTTCAGGGCCATAAAGCTCTGAACCATCACCATAAATTGGAACATTTGGATAGTTAAGAAATGCAGATGTTGAAGGTGATGAAACCGAATTGTTATTCGAAATTCTTTGATTCACGACTCGCGAGAATCCAATATTAGAACCAAATTTCAATTTGTCAGAAAACTTGTGATCAACATTTAAACGTGTTGAAAGTCGATCAAATTCATCACCAATAGTATAACCTTCTTCTTGTCTATAACTAAAACCAGAGTAAAACTGAGTTTTTTCATTCCCCCCTCTTGCTGATAAATTCCATTCATGAATACTACCTGTTCGGGATACAGCATCCCACCAATCCGTATTTATTTGCTCTTCAGGACTTCCTAAAATTTGAGGATCAGAATCGCCAGCATTAAAATTTGATTCATTCCAAAGTTCTGCGAATTGAGATCCATTTAAAACATCGAACGTATTAGTTTCTTTTAAAATACCTCCATAATAAGAAAAATCAATTTGTGTTTTTCCAGCCTTACCTCTTTTGGTTGTAATCAAAATCACCCCATTTGATGCTCTCGCACCATACAAAGAAGAAGATGCTGCATCTTTCAGCACTTGTATGGACTCAATATCGTTCGGATTAATATTAGCCAATGGCGATTGTTGAGTATTATTTCCAGTATAACCTATGATGTAATCCCCTTGGGGTACACCGTCAATTACGTATAAAGGCTGTGAACTAGCTCCAATAGATGAAGTTCCTCGAATACGAACAGAATTGGCCTCTCCCGTACGTGAACTTGTATTCATCTGCACCCCTGCAGTTTGACCTTGTAGTGCATTCTCAAAACTTGGAATTGGAACATTTTCCAATTGTTCCGATTTGATACCTGCTACAGAACCCGTTAAATCTCTTTTTCGTTGAGACCCATAGGCAACCACAACAACTTCATCCATTCCAACTGTTTGTTGACTCAAACTAATATTGATAATAGTTTGGTCACCAACTTGAATTTCTTGAGATTGCATACCTACAAAACTAAATAACAATACATCTGAAGATCTTGCTTCAATGGTATATTTTCCATCAATATCAGTACTGGTTCCTGAGGTTGTACCCTTAATAACGACCGAAACACCAGGCATTCCCATGCCATCATCGGCACTTGTTACTGTACCTGAAACCTGCTTTGTTTGAGCACTTATCAATTGAGTTGACATGATAATAGCACAAACAATAAATATCAGTCTTTTCATAAATTTCATTTTTTGTTAGAATTACATCAGTAAGGATCGGACTTGCACCCGATAAATTTTTTCAATCCTTAAAACACCAAATGCTAATTCAAACCATATAAATAGCGTGTACAGACATGCACCTACAACTATATTAGTCTAGTCTAAACAAGCGTAACACCGCTCTTACAAAACCAAGCAGGCTATGCAATTACAATAAAATGGTGGTGGATTTGGGCTTAAGGCGAACAGAGAGTTAGGTCAGTTTATTAAATCCCACTGTCGACAAAAAAGGATTCAATAACGAATCAAATTATAAAACTAATTTGATGTTAATAAAAATGTTTCATGGATACTACAGATAGTAACTTCATTTTAAAGATTTTTTAGTTAGTAGAATTAATAATAACAATCAATTTCCTAAAAATTTGACATGTTATTCAAAGTTAAAAATTAAGGTCCCCTATATAAAAGATGATCTTCTGATCAAATTCCCTATTAATTTAATGATTTTTTTTCATTAAATACAAAAATAAAAAAGGAACCTCACAAGGTTCCTCTCAAGTATTCAGACATTTAGCTAAATCAATCAGCTTCTGAAATAGCCTCTACCGGGCATACTTCTGCACAAGCAGCACAGTCAATACAAGTATCTGGATCGATAACATAAATATCCCCCTCTGATATTGCATCAACTGGGCATTCATTTATACAAGAACCGCAAGCGGTACAATCATCTGATATAATGTAAGCCATAACAATTCGTTTTTAATTTATAAATCACTTGTAAATAAAATTACTATTTGGTTTCAATCAAAACAAGATGTTAACATCCTAAACTCTTATTTAGAATTATTCCAATTAATCATTATATTTACTGCAACAAAAAATTAAACAGACTAAAAAACAATACATGGAATTCGAATATTCTACTACAACAGTATTAATAGCATTTGGTTTGACTCTATTTGCAGGCCTGTCTACAGGGATAGGAAGTGCTATAGCCTTTTTTGCAAAGCGAACCAATACCAAATTTTTATCTCTATCTCTAGGGTTTTCAGCTGGTGTAATGATTTATGTATCTCTTGTTGAGATTTTTCAGAAAGCAAAAGATGCTTTGGTTACTGATCATGGTGAAGTTGCAGGAACTTGGTATACTGTGCTTTCATTCTTCGGTGGCATTTTATTTATTGCAATCATAGATAAATTAATTCCTTCTTTTGAAAATCCGCATGAGGTTAAAAAGATTGAAGACATTGACGAGACAAATATCAAAAACAAAAAATTGATGAGAATGGGCATATTCTCTGCATTGGCGATTGCAATACATAACTTCCCTGAAGGATTAGCAACTTTTGCAGCAGCTCTTGCCGATCCTACAATTGCGATTCCAATTGCTGTTGCCATTGCAATTCATAACGTACCTGAAGGAATTGCTGTTTCTGTGCCAATTTATTATGCTACTGGTAGCAAGAAGAAAGCATTCTTACTATCATTTCTTTCTGGTTTGGCAGAACCTATTGGAGCTTTAATTGGATTTATTCTTATCTATTCTGTGTTAGGTCTAAACAATACAATTTTTGGTGTATTATTTGGAGGTGTTGCAGGTATTATGGTATTCATTTCATTGGACGAACTATTGCCTACTGCAGAAGAATATGGAGAACATCACAATGCAATTTATGGATTAATTGCAGGAATGGCTGTAATGGCGGTAAGTCTGCTATTGTTTCTTTAAAATATAAAAGCCTCAAACGAGGCTTTTTTTATTTCTTTTCTTTCTTCTTTTCTTCTCTTTGAAAGTATCTGCAATACTCTTTCAATCCACATGGTTTACATTTGGGTTTGCGAGCCAAACAAACATATCTACCATGAAGAATTATCCAATGGTGAGCAGTAGCAATCAATTCCTCTGGAATATAACTCACCAAAACCTTTTCTGTTTCCAATGGTGTTTTTGATTTGGTTGTTAACCCTAGCCTTTCCGAAACTCTAAAAACATGAGTATCCACCGCCATTGCAGGCTTATCGTAAACGACCGAAGCAATTACATTCGCAGTTTTTCTTCCAACTCCAGGAAGCTTTTGTAGTTCTTTAACATCATCGGGAACCACTTCCTTAAAATCCTCAACCAGCATCTTTGCCATTCCTAACAAATGCTTCGCCTTATTATTTGGGTACGAACAGGATCGAATCAAATCGAAAATATCATCCTGAGTAGCATGCGATAAATCAAATGCAGTGGGATACTTTTCAAATAATGGAGGTGTAATCTGGTTAACCCTTTTATCGGTACATTGAGCCGATAATATAACGGCAACCAACAACTCGTAGGGATTAGTATAGTTTAATTCTGTTTCAGCAATTGGCATGTTCTCCTGAAACCAAGCTATTATTTTTTCAAATCTTTCTTTCTTACGCATAGTTAGTATTGTTTTACAATTGCGAGCTAACGAAATTAATAAACTCTTACGAAAAACCTTATTTGCTTGCAGAAAAGTAAGTATTGAGATACTTATTCTTAAATTTGCATCACAATTTTAGAGAATAACACAATGATATCATATTTACAGGTTGAAAACCTAAGCAAAAGTTACGGAGATCTAACATTATTTGAAGGCATCAGTTTTGGTGTTGGCCAAGGGCAAAAAATTGCATTGATCGCAAAAAATGGTACCGGAAAAACTTCCCTTCTAAATATTATTGCAGGAATCGACTCTCAAGATTTTGGAGATGTAATTTTTCGTAATGATATCAAAATTGCATACTTACAGCAAAATCCTAATCTGGAAAATAGCAACACAGTTCTTAACGAAGTTTTTAACTCCGATGATCCTGTACTTTCTGTAATCAGGGAATATGAAAAAGTAATTAGCTCGAATGATCAGGAAAAAATGACTGAGATTCTCGAGAAAATGGATCAATACAAAGCTTGGGATTACGAAAATAAAGTCAAGCAAATTCTGTCTAAACTTAAAATCACCAATTTCGATCAGGTAATAGGACAACTTTCTGGTGGACAAAAAAAGAGAGTTGGATTGGCAAAAGTGTTGATTACAGATCCTGACTTTTTGATTTTGGATGAGCCCACCAACCATTTGGATTTGGAAATGATTGAATGGTTGGAGGAATATTTGAACAAATCGAAAGGAACCCTGCTGATGGTTACTCACGATCGTTATTTCTTAGATCGAGTTTGTAATGAAATCATTGAAATGGATGCGAACTCCATTTACACTTACAAAGGCAATTATTCCTATTATCTTGAGAAAAGAGCCGAAAGAATTGAAAATATAAATGCGGAAGTTGGTAAAGCTCAAAAGCTCTTAAAAACAGAGCAGGAATGGATGCGAAGAATGCCTCAGGCACGCGGAACAAAAGCAAAGTATCGCATTGATGCTTTTTACGATCTGAAGAAAAAAGCAGCAGCGGGTTTTAAGGAAGACAGTATGGAGTTGGATATCAAATCATCTCGACTGGGAAAGAAAATCTTAGAACTGGAAGGTTTGTACAAGAGCTTTGGTGATTTAAAAATTCTTGAAGATTTCAGTTACAAATTTCAACGTGGAGAAAAAATTGGTATTGTTGGTAAAAATGGAACTGGAAAATCTACTTTCCTAAACATCATTACCAGAAATCTTGAACCAGATTCGGGCTCAATTGAAATAGGAGAAACCGTTGTTTACGGTTACTACAAGCAGGATGGAATTACAATAAATGAAAATGAGAGAATCATTGATGTAATTAAAGATATTGCTGAATCAATTGATCTAGGTAATGGCAAGGTAATGTCGGCATCCCAGTTTTTGGAATATTTCCTATTTCCACCAAAAACACAATACAACTATGTATCAAAATTAAGCGGTGGAGAAAAACGCCGTTTGTATTTGATGACGGTTTTAATGAAAAATCCAAACTTCCTAATTTTGGATGAGCCTACAAATGATTTGGATATCATGACTCTGAATGTTTTAGAAGAATATCTGATGAACTTTAAAGGTTGCTTAATCATTGTTTCTCATGACCGTTACTTTATGGATAAAGTGGTTGACCAGATGTTTGCATTCGAAGGAATGGGAAAAATCAGAAACTTTCCGGGAAATTATACAATTTACCGTGACACAATTGCTGAAGAGGAAAAGGAGCTTAAGAAAATTGAAAAGCCTGCAAAACCTAAAAAAGAAAAACCAAAGTCTAATAATACTGCAAAAAAACTTTCTTTTAACGAGAAACGTGAATTTGAGCAATTAGAAGTTGAATTGGAAGCATTAAATGCTGAAAAAGAGGAATTGGAAACTGCGATGAGCTCTGGTACATTAGCTAACGATGAGTTGATGCAAAAAGCAAGTAGAATTGAAGAAGTAATCAACTTGATTGATGAAAAAGAATTGCGTTGGCTGGAATTAAGTGAACGTGCTTAATTGTTAACTACTGTTAAACATTTGAGATTTTTTTGAGAATGATGATAAAATTGAGAGCTTTGTATTTCTACAAAAAGGCTGAATGAAAGATTTTACAAGCGGAAACGTAAGCAAACTAATTTTTAATTTTACACTCCCAATGCTATTGGGAAATGTATTTCAACAACTTTACAATGTTGTTGATAGCATTATTGTTGGTAAAGTTTTGGGGAAAGAGGCCTTGGCTTCTGTAGGTGCATCATTTCCAATCATTTTCACACTTATTGCATTGCTTATCGGAATTGGTTCCGGTTTCTCTATTGTTATATCGCAATTTTATGGTGCAAAGGATATTAACAGCGTTAAAAAATCTATCGATACAATGTATATATTCCTGTTTGTAGCAGGTTTGTTTGCATCCATATTTGGCATTTATTATAGCGAAGAGCTTTTTCTTCTTTTGCAATTGCCGCTTGAGTTAATTCCACAGGCTACTACTTATCTAAACATTTATATGGCAGGAATGATCCTGTTCTTTGGATTTAATGGTACAAGTTCGGTTCTACGAGGTTTGGGAGATTCTAAAACCCCTCTCTATTTTTTAATTCTAGCATCGCTTTTTAATATCCTATTTGATGTTCTTTTTGTAATGGTATTTAAATGGGGAATTGCAGGAGCCGCCTGGGCAACGGTAATCGCCCAAGGAGGAGCATTTGTAACAGGAATCTTATACCTTAATCGGACTCATAAAATCATGAAATTTTCTCTATCGCAACTCAGTTTTGATAAAGATCTTTTCATCAAGAGTTTAAAAATTGGTTTGCCTTCGGGAATTCAGCATACATTTGTAGCCATTGGAATGATGGCTTTGCTAGGAATTGTGAACACTTTTGGAACCGATGTTATTGCGGCTTACACGGCTGCCGGCCGGATAGATTCACTAGCCATGATGCCTGCAATGAACTTTTCTCAGGCCGTAGCTGCATTCGTAGGGCAAAATTTGGGAGCCAATAAAATAGAAAGAGTACGAAAAGGATTTAAGGCAACATTTTTAATGTCGAACCTGTTCTGCATTTTAATGACTGCCATAATTGTGATATTCGGAAGTCAACTCATGAAAATGTTTACCACTGATCCCAACGTAATTGCAATTGGCGAAAAGTACTTAATCATTGTAAGTTCCTTTTACCTGTTATTTTCTACTCTATTTACAACAAATGGTGTACTACGCGGAGCTGGAGACACCTTAATACCAATGTTCATCACCCTATTCTCATTATGGATCATTAGGATTCCTTGTGCATATTTTCTTTCTGCTGAAATTGGAGAAACAGGAATTTGGTGGTCTATTCCTATTGGATGGTCAATGGGAGCACTCCTTTCCTATTTATACTATTTGACAGGAAAATGGAAAAGCAAATCGGTTGTTCCTCACAAAGCTTGATTCCTACAATCCAATTAGTTTGTAATTCCACTTCAATCTCTTACCTTTGCGGAAATAAATATTTCGTATATGTTAATATCGATGACCGGCTTTGGTAAAGCCACTCTAGAATTGGAAAACAAAAAGGTTTCCATCGAAATTAAGTCTCTAAACAGCAAGCAGCTGGATATAAATACCAGAATTCCGAACCTTTATAAAGAAAAGGATTTGGTTCTTAGGAACGAAATCAAAAATCAACTTGAACGTGGTAAAGTTGAACTATCCGTTTTTATAGAGAGTGTTGGTACCGATAAAGAAACTAAAATAAACAAACCAATTGTTGAGGCTTACTATCAACAGCTTACCGAACTTTCTTCAGAATTAGGTATTCCTATGGATAAAGAGCCTATTCTTCAAACCATTGTTAAGCTTCCTGATGCACTAAAAACAGAGCACCAAGAGCTAGACGAAGAAGAATGGAATCAAATTTTTGCAGGATTTAAATCAGCAGTTGCTGACTTAAACTCATTTAGAAAGCAAGAAGGGGAAGCTTTACAAGTGGATATATTCGAACGAATTGCCAATATTGAAAAACTATTGGAAGAAGTTCCTCAATACGAAGCAAACCGTATCGAAACCGTTAAAACAAGAATTAATGATAACCTGAAAGAATTTGTTGAAAAGCAAAATGTAGATAAAAACAGATTCGAACAGGAGATTATCTATTATCTTGAAAAATTAGATATCACCGAGGAAAAAGTTCGTTTGGCAAACCACTGCAAATACTTTATTGAAACGGCTAACAATGGCAATTCAATCGGTAAAAAATTAGGCTTTATCGCTCAGGAAATTGGTCGGGAGATAAACACTTTGGGATCGAAAGCAAACAATTCTGATATCCAAAAAATAGTGATTCAGATGAAGGACGAGTTGGAGAAGATAAAAGAACAGCTCCTAAACGTCTTGTAAGATAAAAAACTAAATTCAACAGAAGCGTAGGGTCAAAACTCTGCGCTTTTTTATAATTTTAAAACAACACACAACTAAAATATGTCAGGAAAATTATTCATTTTTTCAGCTCCAAGTGGTTCAGGTAAAACAACCATTGTTCGTCATTTACTTGGACAGGATTTTAGACTTGAATTTTCTGTTTCAGCAACCAGTCGTGCCAACAGAGGCAACGAAGTACATGGTAAGGATTATTACTTCTTAAGCACAGAGGAATTTAAACAAAAAATTGAAAATGATGAGTTCTTGGAGTGGGAAGAAGTGTATGAAGGATGTTTTTACGGCACCTTAAAAAGTGAAATTGATCGGATTAGAAATAAAGGCAACAATGTAATTTTTGATGTTGACGTCGTAGGTGGTGTAAACATCAAAAAATACTATAAAGATGATGCTTTGGCTGTTTTTATTCAACCCCCTTCGATTGAAGAGTTAGAAAAAAGATTAAGAGGAAGAAATACCGATAGTGATGAAGTGATTGCTGAACGAATTAAAAAATTCCAATTTGAATTGGGATTTGCAGATCAGTTTGATATGGTGATTATTAACGACAAGCTTGAGGATGCTTTACAAGAAGCTGAAAACACTGTAAGCGAATTTATAAAAAAGTAATATGAAGCTTAAAATTGGATTATATTTTGGATCATTCAATCCAATTCACATTGGACATTTGGCCATTGCAAATTACATGGCCGAATACTCCGATTTGGATCAAATCTGGTTTGTAGTAAGTCCTCAAAACCCTTTTAAGCAAAAATCAAGCTTACTTAGCGATTATCACAGGTTAGAGTTAGTAAATCGATCAATTGAAGCATATCCTAAATTAAAAGCCTCGAATATTGAGTTTGGCTTACCTAAACCTTCCTATACTATAGATACGCTTACTTATTTAAAAGAGAAATATTCCGAATATAATTTTTCTTTAATAATGGGTTCGGATAATCTAAAAAATTTCAAAAAGTGGAAAAACTACGAGTTAATTCTGCTAGAACATGATTTGTATGTGTATCCCAGACCTGGCTTTAAAGATAAAGAAGTTGAACTAAATGGCAATGTTCATTTGGTGAATGCACCACTTATGGAAATATCATCTAGTTTTATTAGGGAGGCCATAAAGGAAAAGAAAGACATTCCGTATTTTATGCCTGAGGCGGCATACAAGTATCTAAAAGAAATGCACTTCTACGAAAAGTAATAAAAACAAAAAGGCAGGTCCCCACCTGCCTTTTTCTAACCCAAAATGATTTCCAATACGAAACTTTAACCCTAAAACCTTATACAATTCATATTGAAATGTTGATTCGTTCAACGTGCCTAACCACTACACTCCCGAATCGGAGTGCAAAGGTAGATATTATTTTTAATCTGCAAAGGAAATTTAAATTATTTTTCTAAAATTTGATTCTAAATAAATTTTATATCATCTAAAATCCTTATTTCAAAAGTATTCAAACAAAAAAAAGAGACTGCAATTGCAGCCTCTTTTAATATATTATCTAATTCTATTAGTTAAAAATTGCATCATCGACACCTTTGTTTACAAGCAATTCTTTAATGGTTAAAGGCATTTCCTGTGGTCCCATTTTAGTAATGGTTTGGAATGGATACTTTACACCATCAACTTCTTTATAATCCTTGTACAACATGATCATACTCATACTCTGTTGCTGAGCAACGGTCTTAACTTTTAATCCTGTACTAGCATTAAAGAAATCAAATCTTGAATTTCCTTGTGGATCTTTAATTTCAATCTTATAAGTTTTTTCACCATCAACTTTTTCAGCACCAACAAGTTTCATTTCATAACCTAATTTTTCCATAGAAAGCTCAGGACACATTTGTGCTTGTTGTTTAAATCCTGCCAATTGTGCTTCATTAGCTGCCATTTCCTGTCCTTGTGCAACTACTCTACCAGCGGTTCCATTATAATACATCGCCTGCATTACCTGTCCGTTCATGGTCATTTTCATACAGAATTTCTCATTGTTTTTCTGTGCTGTCTCAACATTAATGCTCATTGGACCCATTTTCATTTCGCCTTTAATACTGATGTCTTTTACAGCCTCCCACTTATCACGACCTCCAATTGCAGCAACGTAATTTTCAATTACTGATTTACATGTCAATCCTTCTGGAATTGCATTAGGATCTTCTTTTACAATATCACCTTTGTAGTCATACTCTTCAACTTCACCATCAGAGTCTAATTTGGCCAATTGCTTTTTGTATTTCTTATCACCAACAACCAAGTAAACTGCGTTGTTAGGATCAACATACTTTTTAGCCATAGCTTGTATATCTTCCAAAGTAACTTTGTCTAATTTTTCAAGGTAAGTTGCGTAATAATCAGATGGCAAGTTGTAACGTTCAATGGCCATTGCAAATCTTGCAATAGTACCTGGATCTTCAAGAGATCTGGCAAAGTCACCTGCCATAGTTGCTTTGGTCATATTCAAATGATCTTGAGTCAACTTCGTATCTCTGATTCGATTCATCTCAACAACCATTTCCATTAAAGCGCTATCAGTTACTTCTGCTTTAACTTCTGAACTAGTGTAAAAACCACCTACCAATCTATCTGAATATAATCTGGAACCTGCCCCATAAGTATATGCTTTATCTTCACGCAAATTTTTCATTAATAACCCAGAAAAACCACGTCCTAACATTGCATTCATAACTGATGCTGGAATTACATCAGGATTACCTTTCTTCAATTCAAATGAGTTGTAGATTCTCACCAAAGACTGAGGAGCAGCATCTTTATTTGCCAATACCACACGCTTACCTTCTATTTTTGCAGGCGTTTCATAAGTATGAGTTGGAACTTTAGCATCTTCCCACTCTCCAAAATACTTTTTAACCAACTTTTTAGCCTCTTTAGTGGTAATATCACCAACAATTGCCATTAATGCTTTATTTGGCTTAAAATAGGTTTCATAGTACTTTTTACAATCCTCTACAGTAATACTCTTAACAGTCTCTTCAGTTACAACATCTCCGTAAGGGTGATTTGCAGGATAAAGCACTCTACTTCTCATATTACCTGCCATTGATTTAGGATCTGTTTTATTGGCTTCCAAACCTGATAAAGTTTGTTTTACGATTTTATCAAATTCTTCTTGTGGAAAAGTTGGATTCAATAATACATCGGCCATCAATTCAAGAATTTGTTCCTTATATCTTGACAAGCCACCAGCATCAACTCCAGATGAAGACACACCTAAATCAGCACCGATAAAATCAACTTCATCAGCAATTTGTTTTGAAGACCTTGTTACTGTACCACGATCAAGCAATTGTCCCATAATCGACAAATAACCCGCTTTGTCGCCTTCAGCAATCGGATCATTCAACAATGAGATTGCAAAACCAACTTGAGGTAACTTGTGGTTTTCAACCACTAAAACTTTCATTCCATTTTTAAGGGTAAAACTATCGTAATCACCCAACTGTACTTTTGGAGCCGGACCCGCGTTAGGAGCTTTTGTTCGGTCAACCTGAGCACTAGCTGTAAATACGAAACAAACAACAACAGCAAGTGCTAAAAATCTATATAAGTTTTTCATTTTCATATATTTTCTATTCTGGAAATTTCAATTAAGAACTTCTATACTATTTCTGCTTTGGCAAGTAATACAAAACAACTCTGTTCTCAGGAACGAAATACTTTTTAGCAACATTTCTAATATCTTCTTTTGTTACAGCAAAGTATTTTTCAAGCTCCATATTTACTCTTTCTGTATCTTTAAAGTAAGTATAGGCAGTAGCAAGGTTTTCTGCTCGATCGGCAATCGTTGCATTTGAACTTACAAGCTCATTCTCAATTTTGTTTCTTAGCTTTTGGAATTCTCTATCTGTGATTAATTCGTCTCTTACTACAGAAAACTGCTTGTCCATTTCATCCTCTAAAGCTTTAGGATCTACTCCCATGTTTGGAATACCAAAAGCAAGAGTCAAACCTGGATCCTCATATGGCATTGGAAAAGCCATCAACTGAATTGCTTTTTGCTGATTATCCACCAATTCTTTATAAAGACGAGAACTCTTTCCATCAGTCATCAATTTTGATAACATATCTACAGCGTAAAAATCAGGAGTTCCTACAGCTGGAATGTGATATGCTTGAATAACTGCTGGCAATTGAATATTATCAAATACTGTATCTCGAACCTCGGCAGTTTTTTTAGGCTCCACAATATTTGGACGATAAATCTCTTTAGTTCCTTTTGGAATTTCAGCGAAATAATCATTTATTAATTTTTTCGCTTCCGCTTTGTCAAAATCACCACAAATAGTCAAAACAGCATTATTTGGCACATAAAACTCCTTGTAAAAGTTCAAGAAATCCTCATCCTTAGCATTGCTAATGTGCTCTTCATCTCCAATTGGAGTCCAACGATATGGATGCTTTTGGTAAGCATGAGCCATAGTTTGAGGCAGGATGGTACCATAGGGAGGATTATCGTAACGTTGCTTCTTCTCTTGAATTACAACTCCTTTTTGAGTTTTAATTCCGACTTCTTCAACTTTTGCATGCAACATTCTTTCCGACTCTAACCATAAGCCTAATGCCAACTGGTTTGATGGAAGCATTTCAAAGTAATAAGTTCTATCAGTAGAAGTATTTGCATTCAACTCACCACCTGCTCTTGACACATATTTGTCGTATTGGTGACGAGGAATGTTTTTGGTTCCTTCGAACATTAGATGCTCGAAGAAATGTGCAAATCCAGTAAGTTCTGGATTCTCATTCTTAGAACCAACATGGTACATCACAGAAACTACAATGTTTGGTGTAGTATGATCCTGCTGCAAGATAACATGCAAGCCATTGTCCAAATCATACTCTTCAAACTCAATTTTTCCATTTTGGGAAAAGCCACTTGCCAGTCCGAATACAACTAGCAATGAAAGTAGTAGAAGCTTTTTCATCATCATTTTATATTGTTTTACATTATTAATTGGATTCTACTCGAATCTAAAACTGCTAAACAATATTAGATGATTATATCACCAATTTCAATTTTTTTGGATAAACTCAGATTTAACTCGATAAAACGATGTATTAAACTGTTAAACCACTCTAACTGAACAAAACAGTTAGAAATTGTTAATTATGCAATATAAAAAAAGAGGAGCTCCAATGAACTCCTCTTAATTATTGAATGTATGTTATGTCTGTTGTGATTACAGCACTTGAACATTTTCAACACTATCGATTCCTTTTTGAATTGCTTCAATATTAAGGGGAATCAATTTGTGGTGACGTTCTGGTAAAGATTTTTCCAAACCTTTTTTAACATTTTCAACCTTAACAATAGGTTTCACATTTAAGAAACCACCTAAAATAATCATGTTAAAAGTTTTAGGATTACCCATCTCAGCAGCCAAAGCAGCTCCAGGAATCTTAAAAATGTTAATATCTTTTCTTTCTGGATGACGAGTGATACCGTTTGGATCGTATAGTAAAGTTCCACCTGGTTTAATATCAGCTTCGAACTTGTCCATCGATTGTTGATTCAGAATGATAGCTGTATCAAACTTCTTCAAAACAGGTGAACTAATTCTGTCATCACTTAAGATTACTGTCACGTTAGCAGTACCTCCACGCATCTCAGGACCATATGATGGCATCCATGATACTTCCTGATCTTGCATAATACCTGAGTAAGCTAAGATTTTACCCATTGAAAGTACACCTTGACCACCAAATCCTGCAATGATAATTTCTTCTGTCATTTTTTTACAGTTTTTATTGATTTAAAATGGAGTTCTATTCATCTTTTAATGTACCCAATGGATAGTAAGGGAACATATTTTCTTTCATCCACTCGTTTGATTGAGTTGGAGACAATTTCCAACCTGAAGAACAAGTTCCTACAATTTCGATGAAAGAAAGACCTTTTTTCTCTCTAGTATTTTCAAACCCTTTACGAATAGCTTTTTTCAACTTTCTTACTGCACCTGCAGTTTCAGCTGATTGACGAGTTACAAAGCGTGTACCCGGTAACAAGCTAACCATTTCACTCATTTTCATTGGAAAACCTGTTGTCGCACAATCACGTCCGTAAGGAGATGTTGCAGTTACCTGACCTTCCAAAGTTGTTGGTGCCATTTGACCACCTGTCATACCGTAAATAGCATTATTTACGAATACAACTACAATATTTTCTCCACGGTTACAAGCATGCATGATCTCAGCACATCCAATAGATGCCAAATCACCATCACCTTGATAAGTGAATACATATTTGTCTGGCATTAAACGAGAAGTAGCTGTAGCTAGTGCAGGAGCACGACCGTGAGCTGCTTGTTGCCAGTCAATATCCAAATAATTATAGGCTAATACAGAACAACCTACTGGTGAAACACCAATTGTCTTATCCTGAATATCCATTTCTTCGATAACCTCAGCAATTACCTTATGAATTACACCATGTGTACAACCTGGGCAATAGTGCATTTCGTTATCTAAAAGAACATCGGTTTTCTTGTAAACCAAGTTCTCTTCGCTAATAATATTATTGATTTCAGTTGTTGCTGTCATAACTTATTTTCCTAAAATTTTTTCTTCCAATGCTTCCACAACCTCTTCTGGTGTTGGAATAATTCCACCATAGCGTCCGAAGTGTTCTACTGGAACTTTACCTTCAACTGCTAGTCTAACATCTTCTACCATTTGACCAGCACTCATTTCTACAGATAGGATACCCTTAACCTGTCCCAACATTTCTTGAATTTGTTTTGTTGGATAAGGGAATAGAGTTATTGGACGTAACAAACCAACTTTAATACCTTTTTCTCTTGCTAGCTCAACTGATTTCTGGCAAATTCTTGCACTTGAACCATAAGCTACGAATAAGTAATCTGCATCGTCACAAGCAATTTTTTCGAAACGAACATCGTTCTCTTCCATTGCTCTGTATTTAGCTTGAAGTTTGTGATTAAATACTTCTTGCTTTGCAGAATCCAAATCCAAAGAAGTTGAAATATTACGTTCGCCACCAGCTTTTTTACCGTTAGTTGCCCATGATCCTGAAATCTTTTCGATTTCCTCATCAGTCCAACGTGGCTTGTAATCAGACAATTCTACTTTTTCCATCATCTGACCGATAACACCATCAGATAGAATCATTGCTGGATTTAAGTATTTAAATGAAAGCTCAAACCCTAGGTCAACAAAATCGTTCATTTCCTGAACCGATGCTGGTGCTAAAACGATCAATTTATAATCACCATGACCACCACCTTTTACTGCCTGGAAATAATCCGACTGAGCAGGCTGAATAGTTCCCAAACCTGGGCCTCCTCGTACAATATTTACAATCAATGCAGGAAGTTCAGCACCTGCCAAATAAGTAATACCTTCTGCTTTCAAGCTAATCCCCGGACTAGATGAAGAAGTCATTACTTTCTTACCGCAAGAAGCACCACCATAAACCATATTAATAGCAGCAACCTCACTCTCAGCTTGTAGAACCACCATACCAGTTTCATCTTCTGGTTTGCGGATCATTAGGGTCTCCATAATTTCGGATTGAGGAGTAATTGGATATCCGAAATATCCATCGCAACCACAGCGAATCGCCGCTTCTGCAATTACCTCATTTCCTTTCATTAAACGAACGTCTCCCATTACGAATATTTTTTATAAATTTTTCAGATTTTAGTAATAAGTACTTATTGTACTAGCTAGCCTTGGCTCTGTAAACTGTAATTACAGTATCAGGACAAACCAAGCCACAGCTTGAACAACCAATACAAGCATCTGGATTGGCCATATGAGCATAATGATAACCTTTACCATTTACTCCTCTTGCCAGTTCGATAACCGCTGTAGGACAAGACACTACACAAAGTCCACATCCTTTACATTTTTCGGTATCAACTACAATAGCACCTTTAAATTTTGCCATAGCATTTATAATTAAAAATTAAATGTTTTTACACTCTAAAGGTAACAAATTAAAAGCAGTATTAACGATTCAGCTTTCAATTTATCATCTCATCAAATCAACTGAATTTCAATTCCTTACACCTAAACACCAGAATTTACAATCAGTCTAAATAATATAATCCACTAAGGATTAAAACATTATGTCTTTTTTTAGCTCAACTTACTCTCTAATTGATGATGTTTTTCAAATTCTTTTAATCTGAATTCAAGATCCTTGAATTGATCACGAGAAATTTGAGAAACACATGCTCTTAGTCCTTCTTTCAAGCTACCAGTTTCGTTCAAACAAATTGCTGAAATTCCATAATACAATAACTCTTTATTTAGTTCAGCCCCTGTCATTCCAGGATATGAAACCGTAAAATAGAATCCGTCAGCAAGCGGTACATTCACATCAGTATCATAAACCAGCTCGAAACCATTTTCAAGAAACATCTTTTTCATGATTTGAGCTCTTTCACCATACTCTTTCACATCATTTATAAAATCAAAACTCCCATCATTTGCAGCTTTCAACATCGCACACAAAGCATATTGTGCCGAGTGAGAAGTGCCCGATGATAAAGTATAAATAATTCTATAGATGATTGTATATCCTAATTCACCTGTTCCACCAAATCTTTTCTCAAGCTGTTCGAACTTGCGACTATACAGTTTATCTGAAATACAAAGCAAACCAATACGTTGACCAGCATAACTAAAAGCTTTTGAGCTCGAAATCATCAACACATAGTTATCTGTATAATTTGCAACACTTGGTTGGTAAGGTGCAACACCTGGCTTACCTAAATCCGAACGGAAATCCATAGCAAAATACGCCAAGTCTTCCATCACGATCGTATCGTATTTATTGGCTAGTTCACCAATAATTTTAAGTTCTTCTTCATTAAAGCAAATCCAAGCCGGATTGTTAGGGTTTGAATAAATCATTCCAGCGATATTGCCTTTCGAAAGGAATTCTTCTAATTTTTCTCTTAGCTTCTCTCCCCTATAATTGTACACATCGAATGATTCATATTTCTGTCCCATTACCTCCAACTGCGTTTTCTGTACTGGAAAACCTGGATCGATAAACAATATGGTATCTTTTTTAGGATCACAATTTCCAATTGCCATGAAAGCCGCATATCCACCTTGCATTGAACCAACAGTTGGAACAATACCATCAGCTTTGATATCGATATTCATGAAATTCTTAACGAAACGAGAACCTTCTTCCTTTAAAGCTTTAACACCTTCCAACATCGGATATGCCGAAGCGGCTCCTTCCTCTAAGGCTTTTTTCTCTGCTTCAATCCCCACTTTTGCAGGTTTTAGTCCAGGAACTCCCATCTCCATTCTAATGAATTTCTCTCCACTTTCCTCCTGAATTAAATTTACAACACGAACAATATCACGAATTGTTGCATCAGCCATGTTATTGATTCCACAATACGCTAATTGCTTATCAACAACTTCTTTATTTATGGGGGTATTTTTCATTTCTCCGTATTTTTTGTGGTAAAGGTTAATAGTTGGCGAGATTTTAGCTTTTCCATCTTAAAATCTTTCAATACTTAAGCATCACTATTACTCACCTTACTAATTTTATGCAATTTTACGAATTTTAATAACAAATTAAAACATCAAACCCTTATTTGATTGCAATCTAAACAAAGTAATCGTTTTAAATGTTTCAATTCGTCACATTAAGGGTTTATTACCTTATAAATTAAAAGAGGCTGATCGGAATACCGTCAGCCTCTTATATTTTTATACTCTATAGAATATTATTCAAATTCAGGAAGAATAACTTCTAACCATTTCTCTACCCTTTCTTCGGTAAGGTCTGATTCAAAGTCTTCATCCAATGGCAGGCCAACAAATTTGCCATCAACAAATGCTCTCGATTCGTTAAACTCATAGCCTTCGTCACTAACCTGACCAATCATTTCGGCTCCTGTAGGTTTAATTGCCTCAGCCAAATCTCCCATTGAATCAACAAAGAAATCTGCGTAAGCAATATGATCTCCTAAACCAAAAAGAGCTATTTTTTTACCTTTTAGATCTAAACCATTCAATTTTGGTAAAAAATCATCCCAATCATTTCCCGAATTATCAGACGACCAAGTATGCTTTCCAAGAGTTGAAATTCCCATGATGATATTTGAATACTCCGTCAATTTCTCAGCGTCGGTTTCTTTAACCAAATGAACTTCAACCTTTTTAGTAGTTATCTTCTCAGCTACAATTTTAGCGACCTTATCTACATTTCCGCCTTCAGGTCCGTAAAACAATCCAATCTTACTCATAGGACAATATTTTATATTAGTGTGTTTCTTGTTTCTTCTACAAAGTTAAAACTATTTGGCACTTTTCAAACTCGCAATGGCAAGCAATACACCTAATACAATACCCAAAACCGCTGCGAATAATACCTGGAAATCTGGTGGCAACAAAAAGGTAATCGTATGGGCTGGAATCCAGAAAAAAGGAATTGTCTTTTTAAATACAAAGTTCCATTGTACATCCCAGTTTAAATTCACAAAAATATTTGAGAACTTGATTGGACGTAGTAATCCTACAACAGTACCTCCATTATCAACAATATGAGTATCCGTAATCTTATGCAAGGTCATCATTACTGGTGCATAAATCAGGTTCATAAAAGCGCTTATGCAGAAAGCCACCAATAGTTTTGTTACAGTAAATGGCTGTTTCATTGCCTCTATAGCACCTTCAACTCCAAGGTATGATAAGAAGATTGGCGTACCAGTTGCAAAAATTACAAAGGCCAACTTAATGGTTAAACCTAAGAATCCCCACACAATTGCTCTTGGAATTACACCAAATCCCCTTTGATAGTAATTACCTGTTCGAATACGCAAGCCAATTACTTCACCAATGGTTGCTAAAATTGCAAACTTGATGAAACTGGTGATCATACCATGCTCCTTATTAAAATCGATATAAAAATCGAAAACAGTTTGAGATACAAAAAATGGCAAGAACAATAATACGAATCCAAGCCAAAAGATAATATCCTGCTTTTTCATTATTTTATATTTAGATGTTATTTGTATATTGAACACAAATAGCATGAGAATTCTCCCATGCTATTGTATTTATTTTTCTGATTGCTCTGTATAGTTATCCAGACCTTGAAAGAATCCTGTTTTCACTTCTTTCCATTTTATCGCTATCCCTATTAATAGGATAATTACAAAACTGATCAACATTTTCTCATTCTTATTCAGATCTTTCCACTTTCTCATCACAAATCGTTTTTATTCTTTTTCTATTCTGATACGAGCATCAACAGCCGTAACCACATCTTTGTTACCCAATAGTGGATTCAAGTCCATTTCGAAGATTTCAGGAGCAACCTTCATTAAAGCAGCTACACGACTTACTGCTTCAGCAAAACGATCTTCGTTTACTGGTTCCTGACCTCTTACACCTTTAATGATTCCGTAGGAATTTAATCCTTGAATCATTTCATGAGCTTCCTCAGTTGAAATTGGAGCAAGAGATGCTTTTACATCTTTTAATACCTCGATAAAGATACCTCCTAATCCACACAATACCATGTGACCGAATTTCTCTTCACGCTTCGCACCAATAAATACCTCAGTTCCGCTAAGCATCTGAGCCAACATCACAGCGTAAGTGTCTTTAATCTGCATCATTCTCTTGAACTCAGAACGAACAGTTTCCTCATCTTTTACATTCAAGGTTACACCACCCACATCTGATTTGTGAACTGGCCCAACAACTTTCATTACCAATGGAAATCCTATTTTCTTCGCCAAAGCTACAATCTCTTCTTCAGTATCAGCAACACCTTCTTGTGCACGTGCAATTCCTGCAGCGTCTAACAAGTTGTGAATTTGCTCAGGGCTTAAATATCCGTTATCAGCCTCGTCAACAATCTTGCGAATTCCAGCTACATCAACATCTGGCAAAGCAATTTCTTCTGGTTGTGGCTTCGTTGTATTGTATACTTTCGCCAATGCGTTACCAAATACTACCTCATCAGGGAAGTTGATTCTACCCTTAGCCAAGAAGTGTCCTATCTCGTCCTTCACATTAATTACCGATGGAAGAATTGGATAAATTGGCTTCTTGCACTCTTTCATTTTCTCGTGCAGAAGATCGTAAACATCGTATACTGGGAATAATCCCGGACTACCGAAAATTACCGCCATTGCATCGATGTTATCGAAATCATTTTCGCATGCATCAATGATATCACCCAGTTGCTGAGCAGTACCTGTTGCCAGGAAGTCAATTGGATTTGCAACAGAAGAACCTGGATACAATTTCTCTAATAAAGCATCAGCTTTAGGACCTTCGATATGAGGAACATCCAAGCCATTGTTTGAAAGAGAATCTGTCAACATTACTGCAGGACCACCAGCGTGAGTAATTACAGCAACATTCTTGCCTTGCAATTCAGGATGCATGAAAATTGATGCAACAGTTGCCAATTCTTCACGACCGCTACAACGAACGATACCAGCCTTCTTGAACAATGCATCAACAGCAACATCAGAGCTAGCCAAAGCACCAGTGTGCGATGAAGCAGCACGGCTACCAGCTTCTGAACTACCTGATTTGATAGCAGCAATCTTACATCCTTTGCGAATTAAAGATGAAGCGTGCTTCAATAACATTTCAGGCTTATCAATATTTTCAATGTATAAAAGCTTTACCTTCGAACTTGTTTCCGGATCGAAGCTTTCATCCATGTATTTTAATATTTCTTCAACACCCATTTGTGCCGAGTTACCTACAGAGTAAACGCTAGAGAATGACAATCCCTTAGGAACACCAGACTCCATTATAAATACTGCAGTAGCACCAGATCCTGAAATGAAATCACAACCTTTAGGATCAAGAGAAGGAATTGGAGTAGTGAAAACACCATTGTAGTTTGAGTTTAATACACCAACACAGTTAGGGCCAATTAATGAACCACCAACAGAATTCACTGTATCAACAATCTCTTGTTCTAGCTTAGCTCCTTCTTCATTCTCTTCGCTAAATCCAGCCGATAGAATAATAAAAGCACGAGTATTTCTCTCTTCTGCCAAAAATTTAATGGTTGAAGGACAAAATTTAGCTGCAATAGCCAAAATTGCAAGGTCTACATTAGGCAGATCCTTAGGGTCTTTAAATGATTTAACACCTTGTACTTCATCCAATTTTGGATTAGCTACATACAAGTCGCCTTTAAAATCTCCATCGATAAGGTTTTTTAAAACCTTTCCACCTGGTTTTTGCACATCATCGGAACCGCCAACTACAACTATACTTTGGGGGTTAAGTAACTGTTCGTTTATCATGTTTTGTTGTTAATAGTTTTTCTATTTTCCGACAAATATAGTAATAATCTGCTCCTATTAGGCTGATTTATCAAACAATCCGTAAGTAAAATTTAGATTTTCGCTTATCAATATTGTTATTTAGAAGCATAGCTATCTCATTTCAACTCAAACGTTTTCGGAAAATGCAATATTAAGATTTAAGAGTGTTTTATTCCAAATTGCATCCAATGGTACAAAAAGCTAGAATTTTATAATTATTTTTGTCGGAGAAACAACAGATACAAAATCAGATGTCAAAAAGTATTCAACAGATCCTGGAGCAAGACTCATTAACAAAAGAAAATATAATCCAATTATTAAAATCTACCGGAGAAGATGAGAAGGCATTATTTGCCAAATCTTCTGAAATTAAGCTTGATTACATTGGAAAAAATGTTCATTTCAGAGGATTGGTTGAATTCTCGAACATTTGTAAAAAGGATTGTTTGTACTGTGGAATTAGAGCAGGTAACAAAAATGTTGATCGATATGATATTGCCGACGAAGAGATACTAAAGGCTGCAAAATTTGCTTACGATAACAATTACGGATCGGTAGTTCTGCAGTCTGGTGAAAGATCGGACAAGGAATTTGTAGACCGAATAGAAAACCTGCTAAAACAAATTAAAAAACTTAGCAACAATGAGCTGGGCATTACCATTTCCTTGGGTGAACAAATAAAAGAAACTTACCAACGCTGGTATGATGCAGGTGCTCACCGATACTTACTAAGAATTGAATCGAGCAATCGTGAATTGTATGAGAAAATTCATCCTAAGAATGACAATCATGCTCATGAAACAAGATTAAGATGTCTGAAAGATTTACAAGACATCGGCTATCAGACTGGGACAGGTGTAATGATTGGTATTCCATTTCAGACTTATGAAGATTTGGCCAACGACTTGTTATTCATGAAAGAGTTTGACATTGATATGGTAGGAATGGGACCATTCATTGAGCATGATGAAACGCCATTGTACGAATATCGCGATCAGTTAATGAGTTTGAATGATAGATTCAGATTAACCCTTAAGATGATTGCCGTGTTGCGCATTTTAATGAAGGACATTAACATTGCATCAGCAACAGCTCTGCAGGCTATTGATCCATTAGGGAGAGAAAAGGCCCTAAGAATTGGTGCTAACATCATCATGCCAAATATTACCCCAACCAACGAAAGAGCCAACTATTTGCTTTATCAGAACAAACCTTGTATTGACGAAGGTGCCGATGATTGTACAAACTGCATGGAAGCCAGAATTAATATGGCCGATGGAGAGATTGGTTATGGCGAATGGGGAGATTCAAGACACTATACAAACAGAAGGAAGAATGTTTAGCTAATGAGAATTCCAATTCTAGAAATTCTATACACATTGATTGTCGCTCAATACTCCCTTAGAAATTTTCCTGGCACATTGTACGATTGGCAATGCTAATTTTGAATTTAAAAAGCTGCATTAATCGAGTGGAAAAAGGCCTATGAAATTTCTAGGATCATTGCCGCTTGAAAAAAGTGGATTTTGAACTTAAAAACTGCATTTCCAATGAGGTAAAGCTACTTTTTAATATCAAAACTACGTTGCCGTTAATAAAAAATACGATTTTGAATTCCAAATCCACGTTTCCATTTGAGAAATGTGGATTTTTAAATTCAAAAGGCCTCTTTCCACTCGATTAATACCTCTAAAAATTTCCAATTGTACATTGCCTATCGATTAATGTATGATTTTGTCTTCAAAATTGGCATTACCACTCAAGCAATGTATCTAAAAAATTACCAGGACCATTTTCATGCGGCAATGAGTGAAATCATTACTTACTAATTCATTTGGCAAAATATTAGCCAAATCTGAATAAAAACCTTAACAGATAAATAACAAAAAACCAAGCTGTAGCATGGTATAAACACTTTCAATTCCTTCAAAAAAATTGTACCTTAAATGGCATTAGCAAACAATTTACATTTAAAGGAGTATTATGAGATATTTTGTGGTGTTTTGTATGGTTCTTTGTTTGATTTTACTCCCCAATCATCATTCCAAAGCGCAACAGTATAGCTTCCAAAACTATTCCCTTGAGGAAGGATTACCTCAATCGGAAGTTTTTAGTTTAATTCAGGACAAGAAAGGAAATTTATGGCTCGGCACCAATGGCGGTGGTATTTCTCGCTTTAATGGCAAAGAGTTCATCTCTTACGATCGCAGACATGGTCTGGCCGATAATAACATTAGAGCCCTGCACCAGGATTCCAAGGAGAACTTATGGATTGGAACAAGCATTGGCATCAGTAGTTTTAACGGAGTATCGTTTAAAAATTTTGGGATAGAGAATAATGTACCCAATGCTGTTTATTTTAATATTTTTGAAGACAAAAAAGGGCGAATATGGGCCTTAGGAAATGATCAGAATAATCGACAAATCATTTACCGTGAAAAGGGTCAATTTAAAGATTTCATTAAAGAGCACGAAGATGTAATAAACAGAAATCAGGTGAGAAACATACTTATGGACAATGATGGAACAATTTACATCATTACTATAGATGGCTTATTTGAATTTAAGGATGAAGCTCTCTCCAAATCGTCACTTAACGATCTACCTGAATTTGAAGGCCAAATTGTTGCACCTGCTTTAGTCGATGGAAATAATCAGTTGTGGTTTTCAAATTTCATTCCGAACCAAGGATTTGTATTCTATAAAATGGTGGATGACAAACCAATAAAAATTGATTTGCCAACTAACACCCCGATCCAAAATATCGGTTCAGTTACCCTCGATTCCAATAATCGTTTATGGATTAGTGTTTTTGGAACCGGTGTTTTGCTTATCGATGAAAAACATAGCAAAATAATAGATGCTAGCCGAGGTCTAATTAATCCCTTTATCAACAACATAGTTGAAGACAAAGAAGGTAACATTTGGATGACAACTAGTGGAAATGGATTGATAAAATATGGTAATAATAAATTCCTATCTCTTGATTTCACCAATGATGTTGGTGGCAATATTGTGCGTGCGATTATGCAGGATTCCAAAAACAATTACTGGTTTAGTATATCGGGCAAAGGAATTGTACAATACAAACGAAACGAACGAAAAGCCTACACTCCTGCCGATCACCCAGGACTTATAAATATTCGTGATTTTTACGAACTGCCGAATGGAAATATTTTAATGGCAGGCTTTAACGGATTAATTGAGTATAATGGCAGAACTTTTCAAGACGTATCGCAACGTTATGGGTTACGAGCAGGAACAGGCATTATAGATATTCTCGAAAAAGATGGTGAAATGTGGTTTACTACCCAAGGTTTTGGAGTGATACATTACGACAAAACTGGCAATAGAACTCAAATTACCACCCAAAGTCATGGCTTAAAAACCAATCAGATTACAAATGTATATGTCGACTCAAAAAATCGAGCATGGTTCTCTCACTTCCAAGGATTGAGTATGTTTGATAGAGATACCATAATCAATTTTGATGAAACCAATGGGTTGAATTACAAATGGGTGATGCAAATTACCGAAGATTTAAATGGCCACATTTGGGCAGCTACCTTTAGTGGAGGAATTAACAAATGGGATGGAAATAAATGGAGCTATATAACCACAGAGGATGGATTAAGTTCGGATATTGCCTATTCTATTCTAACTGATGAAAATGGGAGCATTTGGGTTGGAGCTCAAAATGGTGTTGACCGGATCAATTATAACAAAAATAGTGAAGTTGAAACCATTCGAAATTACAATAAATTTGATGGTTTTGTTGGAGTGGAAAACAATGGTTCGTGCAATTACATCGACAAAAAGGGCAACTTATGGTTTGGAACAATTAATGGTGCCATGATGTTTAGTCCAACAAAGGATGTTATCAACCCAAATCCACCAATTATTCAATTAACCGATATTAAACTATTTTTCAGAAAAGTAAACTGGAGAGATGAGGAATACTCAAAATGCATGTGCGGTGTCAATCCTTGGTTCCCATTACCACAGGATCTTAATCTCACTCACGATATGCATCATCTTACCTTTAAGTTTGAAGCATTAAGCTATAAAGCACCTGAGAAAGTAAAATACAAATGGAAATTGGAAGGACTGGATCAAGAATGGTCACCAGTAAGCGATAAGAGCGAAGCAATCTACTCCAGAATTCCACCTGGAGAATATACATTCAAAATAAAAGCATCAAACAGCGATGGCATTTGGACACCAAATCCATATGAATATCATTTTAAGATTAGACCTCCTTGGTATAAAACTTGGTGGGCAATTAGTCTTGAAATTTTATTATTAGCACTTATTGTTTACCTGATAATGATGGCGCGAATTCGAAATATTCAACAAAAAAGAATTGAATTGGAGAAATTGGTGACTGAAAAAACAAAAGAAGTTAGTAAGCAAAAATTCGAAATTGAAGCTCAAAACAAAATTTTGGCTGAGCAGAAAGATGAAATTAGTGAACAAGCCCAAAACCTTCAGAAATCCTATATAAACCTAATCCATTTGAACGATATTGGTAAAGTAATAACAGCAAACTTATCGGTTGAAAGCATTATAGATACGGTTTATGAGTCGGTAAATGAATTAATGGATGCAGCCATTTTTGGAATTGGAATCTATCAAAAAGAAAGTAATAGTTTGGTGTTTCCCAGAATTAAGGAAGATGGAACAAATCTGGACTCTGTGGAATTCGAAATGGAAGATGATACCAGATTGGCAATATACTGCTACAAAGAGCAAAAAGATGTATTCATTAAAGATCTAAAGAAAGAGTATCACAAATATGTTACCAAAATAATTCCTGTTGAAAAATCCAGGACTCCAAAATCAGTTATTTACCTTCCGCTTAAAGTTAAAAACAAAACAATTGGGGTAATCACGGTACAAAGCTTCAAGAAAGATGCATATCAAAACTATCATCTGTCTTTGCTACAAAATATAGCCGTTTATGCAAGCATAGCAGTAGAAAACGCTCAATCGTATCGAAAGATTGAAGCTCAAAGTAAAATATTACAAAAGGCCAACAAAGATATTAGAAGGCAAAAAGAAGAAATACAGATTAAGAATGCTGAATTGACAGAATTGAATCATGAAAAGAATCATCTTATTGGGATCATTGCGCATGATTTAAAAAATCCACTGACCTCGACAATATCAATTACAGAATATTTAAAGAACAAGATGATTTCTGAAAACAATTCAGAGGACCTTGAAAATATTTCATTCATGCTAAAAGCTCTACAGAGGATGAATCACATGATTTCCAAAATTCTGGATATAGGTGTAATCGAGTCGAATTCTATCAATATCCAACTGGAAAAAACCAACTTAAAGAAGTTGATTGAAATGGTGAATTTGCATTTCAAAGATCATTTAAAACAAAAACAGTTAAATCTTAAGCTTGATGTTAATGATACCTATGCAATGGTGGATCCAAATTACATGACTCAAGTTTATGAAAATTTGGTTTCCAATGCCATTAAATTTTCTCCAAACAACAAGAATATTCATATTAAAATTTGGGAAGAGGGCGATAAAATCCGATCGTTGGTCAGCGACGAAGGACCAGGAATCTCGGCAGAAGATCAAGGGAAGCTATTTGGAAAGTTTCAAATACTTAGCTCAAGGCCAACCGGCGGTGAAAAATCAACAGGACTAGGATTATCCATCGTTAAGAAATATGTGGAAGCAATGAAAGGAAAGGTTTGGTGCGAAAGTGAACTCGGAAAAGGAGCCAACTTCTACATAGATTTAGAAAAAGCCATATAAGAAAATGTCCGGATAAACCGGACATTTTCTTTTCGATTAAGGTTCAAAAAACATGTGCTGAATCTCAACACCTTCAATTGCATAAATTTCTTTTTCGAACCGATCCATATCTTCCTCTGAACCAATGACCTGAATCAACATCAGGCCGAAAGGGTGACTTTCTGCATGCTCAACTTCATAAATACCTAACCTGGTTTTTATAGAGTTGCCATATCTAGCCAGAATTTCTTGAACACAGCCATTTTCTTTATCCTTATCACGGATAAGAATCCCAAAAATCCGAATTGTTGATTTAATCATCGCTACTGAATTTTGAATTAGAGAATAGGGCCTTTATAAGTTACAAAAAATGCACTATTTTATAAACTCAAAATCCAATGAAATCACTAGAAATAAAGGTCGCGTTTACCTTTTTTAACCAATTCAAGACGTTCTTCTAATTCTTCAACCTTTTGAATATCTTTAAGCTCTTTCTTCTTTAAATCAATTAGCTTGTATCCTTTTTCTTTCATTTCTGAAGTACCATAATCTTCAAGGTATTCAGCAAGAGTAAGGATTGCATTCTGCGTGCAATACCTCTTGATAAATCCAGGCACAGAAAATTCCATAAAATGTTCACCTGTTCTCCCTTTACGATAACAAGCAGTACAAAATGAAGGTAAGTATTGTTTGTCTAAAAGTTCATCAATCACCTGACCAAGGCTTCTGGTATCACCAATTTCAAATTGTTCATGATCTAACTTCTGCTCTTCTCTAGATTCCTCACTATACCCTCCCAACTGGATATTGGTACCTGCATCAATTTGTGATACTCCTAATCGAATTACTTCTTCACGAATCTCTTGATTTTCACGAGCAGTTAGAATTAATCCTGTATATGGAACTGCTAATCTTAGAATAGCAACCAAACGAATAAATTCTTCATCGCTAACTTCGTATTTTGGATCAATGGTAGAATCTGAAGCTGCCTTAATTCTAGGAAATGAGATGGTATGTGGACCGACATTATAGCATGCCTCGAAATGATTTACATGACGAACCAAGCCCATAACATCAAATTTCCAATCGAATAGCCCAAATAAAGCGCCAATTCCAACATCATCTATTAATGCTTCCTGTGCACGATCTAAACCAGTGAGTCTCCAATCAAAATCCGATTTTTTTCCACTGATGTGATATTTCGCGTAGGCTTCACGATTGTAGGTTTCCTGGAAAATTTGGTAAGTACCAATTCCAGCTTCTTTAACCTTTTTATATCCTTCAATATCCAAAGGAGCAGCATTAATATTTACACGACGAATTTCACCATTACCTGATTTCACCGTATAAACCGTTTTCACGGAATCCGCAATAAATTCCGCATCATACATTGGATGTTCACCATACACCAATATCAAACGCTTCTGACCATTATCTTCTAAAGCTTTTACATCACTAATAATCTGCTCATGTGAAAGAGTCGTTCTTTTTTGTTTTTTATTAGATGCCCTAAACCCACAATAAGTACAATTATTGGTACACTTGTTTCCGATGTACAAAGGAGCAAAAATTACAATTCTATCACCATATACTCTCTCCTTTAAGGTGCGAGCACCTTCTTTAATTTCCTCAATCAATTCAGGATCTTCAGTTTTCAAAAGTGCCGCAGTCTCCTGTAAGCTAAGGCGATTCTTATCAAGTGATTTTTTAATAATTCGACGAACATTTTCCTTCGATGCGTCAGCTTCTTCAAGCATTTCCCAAATTTCAGATTCATCGATAAAAGGTTTCATCCTTTCATCCTTAATCCGATACTCTTGAGGTTTGTAGATCATTTTCATGTTATTCGCTGTATATCTTCAACCCAAGTGCTAAATAACATTTGAGTTGCATAGTATTTTGTTAGTTTTCAGCACAAAATTAATCATTATTATTTTGAAATGATTACAAATTGGAGTTTGAGGTCCAAATTTTCTATTTAAATTTTTAACACAAAAAAAACCCTTGGCTTTTCCAAGGGTTTCATTTTTTATCTGATATGTTATTAATGATATTTTCTCTTAATAAACCAGTTTTCGAACAAGTTTAGTTCTATATTAATTTTTCCATAATCCTCTCTTACCAGATTATTGGCAGTTAAGCCCATTTGACCAAATTCAAATGACATATTAATCATTCCTTTTCCTCTTGACAATGGCATACCCACTCCAAAACTAAATCCTTTTGTTGTGATACGTTCATCTCTCACTCTCATATAGCCGGTGTCATAAAATGCTCCGAAACGATATGTCAACTTCTTAAAGAACTTGGTTGCATAACCATCATTTGCTTTATATATAGTTGCAAGTGAAAACTTATTACGATCAACCAATTGATTCTCCTTCTCGAATTTTTTAGTTTCGCTCCATTTTTCTAGTAAATAATCGGCTCCAATCCATAGTTGCTTTCCTTTTTTCAAACCTAAGGATGCACCATAAATCTCAGGAACATCATAACTTCCTCGATCTGTATCATTGTATTTTATCGATCCTATATTCAATACCTCTATCTTCCGTTTCGCTCTAACGCCAACTTGGGGTTGGTACTTCACCCCTAATACTATTGAATTATCAACGAAGTTAAATTGATATTGCGCACCCACATTAAAATTTAATCCTGTTGAAATTAATTTTGTAGTATTCATGTAACTAGCACTACTACCTCCCTGAGGAATAATTGACTCATCTCTGGTATTGTTCCCAAAAATATAAATTCCATTTACACCTAAAGATAAGTTATCTGTAATCTTAAAACCATTCGATAGTACTAATTGGTTCAATCCTCCTGTTCCTTTTAAAGATCGAGTAAAATAATTAGTCCCACCCTCTACAAGCTCTCTGCTAGTTATATCGTACCCTAAACTTGTATAGGGTGCTAATGAAACCGCAACACCATAACCAGGAGCTGCTCTAAAACCAAAAGCCAATTTCGAAAAATTTAAATCATTAAACGTATCGTCATTATTCCCTTGATTTAGCTTGCTAAATTTAGCGGTCATTCCAAATTGAAAAATAAATTTCAAACTATCCAACTGAGAAAGTGCAGCTGGATTATTTATATTTAGAACACTACCATCACTATATGACAAACTTGCCATACCAGTTGGGTTAATAATATCTTGAGTCATTAATTCTCCATAGCCATAATAGGAATATGGGGAACTTGTATTATTTTGTGCCGACAGATTAGAAGATATATAAATTAATCCTATTACTGTCAAAAAGCAGATTTTACCAACAGATTTTAAGCTTTTCATTAATCTAGCTATATATTTTGTAAATACTTTTCTTAACTCTCTCAATTATCGCTGAATAACGTAAGTAACCTTCAGTCTAATTCTAAAATCCGAATTTGGTTCATCTTCTATAATTAGACGATCATAGGTGTCCCCCACACCTTCTCTTTGAAATCCAATCAAAATAGCATCTTCATATTCTTGACCATTTACAAGAATATTATTCACATAAGAAGTCAAATCTGTCGCATAATAAGATTCATCCTTATTTTCAGGATTTCTTACAAAGGCAAAACTTAAAGCCGTATTGTTTGGACCAGGCAGAACCGACCTAAATTTATTATCTTCCTTTGTAGTATATAGAATCAAGTTTGATTTAGGCAAAGGGAACAGTTCATCATCATAACTCTCATCCTTAGGGTAAATTTGTAATTCTGCACTTAAAACCCCACCTGTTAATCCTAAAGTTTTTAGATTTTCAATATAAGGAATTTTAATTTTGGTATACAAACCTATACCTCCTTGAATAAATGTTAAGTTATCCGTTTGATCAGAATTCAATTCATTCTCTTGTTCAATTAAACGATCTAATTGTTGCGGTGTAGTTGAACGATCAGAAGAATAATTTGCAAAACTTAATCGTTCATTTGGTCCAGCTTGCACAATAGGGAAGTCATGATATTTTTGTTTACCAGCCTCTGTATAATCAGTTTCATGATAATACAATCTTAATCTTAACTTATTCTCGCCAATTGGAGCTTGCCACATAACAGTATTATTATCTCCTGGACGAATAACAACACCTTTGATAAATCTATGCCACTGCTTTGCCTCTATAACAGTATCGCTTTCTGTATTTACCAATTCCACAATTTCTTCACCTAAAGAAATTGCTTCTTCACTATCCATTTTTAAATAGATTCCCTCTCCATAATACTTTCCATAGTAGTCAATTACACCATTTGTTCCTTCATTAACCTTTCCATGAGAATCAATCACTTCATCAAATTGAGATTGTTTGACTGGTTTTAGAAAAAACTCCGAATCTAAAAGTGGTGTTTCCTCATAATCAAATTTGGAATGACTATAAAACGAATCTTCATTATCAGGCAATTCTAATTCCTCGGTTAATCGGTTGATTAATAATCTTTGTACCTGTAATGTGTCTCCAAAGTATTCTTTATTAGGATATGCCATAAAAACCAACGAATCAAATTCTATAGGCACTTTAACACTCACATTACCAATCTCTTTGGTTGGCTTAGAAAATCCATTATTAAAGTCTAACACCCCATAATACTCGGTCTTTACATCTCCCAGAAATTCATCTTTATAACTACCCAGTATAGCTTTATTAAATCTTGAAGTAATCAAAGAATCTAAGATTACAGTCGAGCTTTTTATTGTAAGCGTATCGATAAGAACAACTTCTGAGGTTTCATCAATAAGATTATCCCCTATCTGATGCTCTTCAAAGTTGTTTGAGTTACAACTAATAAGAAAACTTAGTATTAACAGCAATAAAAGTACATGGTTTGTTCTCATTTTCATAATTTAAAATACTAATCATATAACCTTAAGGAATCAATACAACTTATGATTAATTATAAACCTTTGTCATATTTTTGGATAACGCACAAATATAAATAAAATATTGAGACTATCGAATTTATTCTTTAATTGGTAAAATTTGTTAAATACCGCTTATTTTTACTGTCTAAAAATGAACTTATGGATTTTTATTTTATATTTGTCGTCTACATAATTTAAGATGTTTTAAACACTAGTAAGAAATTTAAAATTAATTGATAAAATCATAACAAATGAAACAACGACTATTAATAGTATTATTTGCATTATCTCTGTTTTTTACCAGTTGTGGTAGCGATAATGATTTAGTAGGTAACTGGATTAAAAGTTCTTCATTTGAAGGACGTGCTAGAAGCGGTGCTGTAAGCTTTGTAATTGGCGATTACGCTTACGTTGGTACAGGTTATGATGGAAAAGATGCATTAAAAACTTTTTACAAATATAGCCTTCAAGATGGTTGGAGCAAAGTTCAGAATGAGTTTCCTGGTGCAGCAAGAAGAGAAGCTGTAGCTTTCGCAGCTAACGGAAAAGTATATGTTGGATTAGGAGTGAATGATGATGATGAAAGATTAGGTGATTTCTACGAGTTTGATCCATCAACAGATACTTGGAATACTACTGCAATTGATATGACAGGAGGACCATCTGCAAGACAAGGTGCAATTGCCTTCTCGATTGATGGTGTTGGATATGTTGGTACTGGTTACGGATTTCAAGAAGGTGAAGACCGCACAAACTTGAAAGACTTCTATAAATACGATGGAAACTGGACTAAAATTGCATATGATGGGGAAAAATCTAGAAATTCTACTGCATTTGTAATTGATAATAAAGCCTACATTGTGTCAGGAGAAAATAGTATGAAATATGTATGGGAATACGATCCATCAAAAGTTAGCAACACATTTAATGGTTGGACCAGAAAAGAAGACCTTGATGATGACAACAATTGGGAAGGCGTACAACGCTCTGGAGCTGTTTCGTTTGTAATCAATGGTAAAGGCTATATAGCAACAGGCAGAAATTCTGGCTTATCAAGAGAAGTTTGGGAGTATGATGCCGCAAATGATCGTTGGGATGAAAAAACATCACTTGAAAGCCCTGAAGTTGCATCAAGAGAAAATGCTGTTGCATTTAGCTTAAATAACAGAGGTTTTGTAACTACTGGTACTGTTTCTGGTTCTGGTGCTTACTTTGACGACACTTGGGAATTCAACCCAACAATGGACGAAGACGATAAGGATAACTAGAAGTTAAATCTTATAATCTCAAAGCCGTTTCAAATTTGAAACGGCTTTTTTTATGGCCAAATAGTCCAAAATAAATCTTTGAAATGCATTATCATTCTATTTTGTGTATTTCCTAAATAACAACAACTGTTCGTTACAAATTCATACTCTAATGACAATTATGATCTCTCAAAGCCTCTAAGTCATCGAAATGCCCAATAAATTTATAATATATTATCACTTATTTAACAAGTTTTAACTATTACTTGTTAATAAACGTTAATAAAAAACCCTCCGACAAAACTGCCGGAGGGTTTAATTTTATATCAAATCAATTATTTACGATTGATATTCTTTAATAATATCTGCTACATCACCGGCAGCAACACGTCCATAAACACGCTCTCCAATGGTAACAACTGGTGCCAAACCACAAGCTCCAACGCAACGAAGACAGCTAATCGAAAATTTTCCATCTTCTGTAGTTTCACCAACAGGAACATCCAATAAACGCTTAAACTCTTCCAACACTTTTTCAGCACCTCGTACATAACAAGCGGTTCCCATACAGATAGAAATTGGGAATTCTCCTTTTGGTACCATAGAGAAGAACGAGTAGAATGTTACAACACCATAAACATGAGCAACAGAAACGTTTAATTCACGAGCAATGATTTCCTGAACCTCTGCAGGCAGGTAACCAAATGTCTCTTGAGCCTTATGAAGTACGTTTATCAACTCGGCTCCATCATTATCAAATGATTTGCAAATATCCACAAGTGTATCAATTTTGGATTTTGCTAATTTAATTTTTGCCATAATATAAACTCCTTATATTAATTGGATTTCAAAAATCCAGATGGTTCAAAATAATTTATTCAATCTCAATATCCTTACTCTTATCGAAATAATGAGTATGCAACAATTTATGAGATAATTCACTACATGGCTTACCCAAGAACTCTTCATATAATTTAATAATATATGGATTCTCATGTGATTTACGGATTGCCTTACCTTCATCTTCGCGATAAAGGGCAGCTGCACGTTTCTTCAAGACTGAAGAGTCACCATGGTGCAATGGTTGACCACCACCACCAATACAACCACCAGGACAAGCCATAATCTCGATTGCATGATATTCTGATTTACCATCGCGGATATCTTCAAGAAGTTTACGAGCATTACCCAAACCGTGAGCAATACCAATATTAATTGGAAGACCATCGAAATCTACAGTTGCGCTGCGGATACCATCCATACCACGCAATGCATTGAAATCAACTTTTTCAAGAGTTTTTCCTGTATATACTTCATAAGCAGTACGAGCAGCAGCTTCGATTACACCACCTGTAGCACCAAAGATTACACCTGCACCTGTTGATTCTCCAAGAGGGTTATCAAAGTCCTCATCAGCCATGATACTAAGATCCATATTGGCTTGCTTAATCAAGTTAGCCAACTCTCGAGTAGAGATAGAATAGTTTACATCCGGATCGCCGTCCACCTTGAACTCATCACGCTGACACTCGTATTTCTTAGCCAAACAAGGCATGATTGAAACAACAATCATATCTTCACGTTTAATACCCATTTGCTTCGCCAAATAATTTTTAGCGATAGGACCAAACATTTGCTGAGGAGAACGAGCTGTAGAAGGAATCTCCTTCATTTCAGGGAAATGGTGCTCAAAAAAGTTCACCCATCCCGGACAACATGAAGTCAAGATAGGAAGTTTTACATCCTTATCTCCATCTAAGTGACGCTTCAAACGATCTAACAACTCAGTACCTTCCTCCATAATGGTAAGGTCAGCAGCAAAATCAGTATCAAATACTTTATCAAAACCTAGCTGACGAAGAGCAGAAACCATTTTACCAGTTACCAAAGTACCAGCTTCCATTCCAAATTCTTCACCCAAAGCAGCACGAACAGCAGGAGCAGTTTGAACTACAACAGTTTTCTTAGGATCAGCAAGATCTCTAATCAACTGGTTAGTGTGATCTTTTTCAGTTAATGCGCCAGTAGGACATACAGCCACACACTGACCACAGTAAGTACAAGTTGATTTCTCCAAATCCATTTCGAAAGCTGGAGCTACAACAGACTCAAAACCTCTGTTTACAGCAGAAAGAGCACCTACGGTTTGTACATCATTACACATGGTTTCACAACGACGACACATGATACACTTATCCATATCACGGATAATAGATGGAGAGTAATCTACCTTATAAGTTGATTGCTCACCTTTGTAGTGTAATTCGCGTACGCCAAACTGGTGTGCCATAGTTTGTAAATCACAGTTACCTGATTTTGCACAAACCAAACAATCGAATGGGTGATCTGAAAGCATCAACTCCATTACAGTTTTACGAGCATTTAATACTCTCATGTTGTGAGTGTGAATAACCATTCCTTCCTCACACTTTGAGTTACAAGAAGGCGCTAAATTACGACGCCCTTCTACCTCAACAACACAAATTCGACATCCGCCAGGCTTGTGTTCAATGCCCATATCACCTAAGTGCATATAACAAAGCGTTGGAATTTCAATTCCTAACTGCTTTGCAGCTTCAAAAATAGTAGTTCCCTGAGGTACCTCTATTTGCTTATTATCAATGGTTAATTTGATCATTTTTTCCATTTTAAGATCCTCCTTACTGAATGCTAATCGCATTAAACTTACATTTCTCCATACAAGCACCACACTTGATACACTTAGCTGTATCGATAATGTGAGCTTCCTTACGATCTCCGGCAATACAATCAACCGGACAGTTGCGAGCACAAAGAGTACATCCAACACAAAGTTCAGGATCAATCACATACTGCATTAATGCCTTACACTGACCAGATGGACATTTGTGTTCCTCAACGTGAGCAATATACTCATCATAGAAGTTTTCAATTGTAGAAAGAACAGGGTTTGGTGAAGTCTGTCCTAAACCACAGAGAGAAGTATCTTTAATTACAGTACTTAAGTTTCTCAACAAATCAAGATCTTCTTTCGTACCTTTTCCTTCAGTAATCTTATCCAACAATTCGTACAGGCGCTTGTTACCTACACGACATGGAGTACACTTACCACATGATTCTTCAACAGTAAAGTCAAGGTAGAATTTCGCAACAGAAACCATACAATCGTCTTCGTCCATTACAATCATACCACCTGATCCCATCATGGAACCAACAGCAAGAAGGTTATCAAAATCAATTGGAGTATCCAGGTGTTTTTCAGTTAAGCAACCACCTGATGGACCACCAGTTTGAACAGCCTTAAATTTCTTTCCATCTTTGATACCTCCACCAATTTCGTAAATTACTTCACGAAGAGTGGTACCCATTGGAACCTCAATCAAACCAACATTGTTGATCTTACCTGCCAAAGCAAATACTTTAGTACCCGTAGATTTTTCAGTACCAATTTTGTTGAACCAACCAGCTCCCTTGTTAATGATAACAGGAATGTTAGCAAAAGTTTCAACGTTATTTACGTTTGTAGGTTTTCCGTTGTAACCAGACTCAGCTGGGAATGGAGGCTTAACAGTTGGCTCACCACGAAGACCTTCCATTGAGTGAATCAAAGCAGTTTCCTCACCACAAACGAAAGCACCAGCTCCATAACGCATCTCAACATCAAAGTTGAAACCTGATCCCATGATATCATTACCTAAAAGACCATATTCACGCGCCTGCTTAATGGCAACTTTCAAACGCTCAATAGCAAGCGGATACTCAGCACGAATGTAGATAACTCCTTTATCAGCACCCATAGTATAACCACAAATTGCCATCGCTTCAAGTACTGAATGAGGATCTCCTTCCAAAATAGAACGGTCCATAAATGCTCCTGGGTCTCCCTCATCGGCATTACAAACCACATATTTCTGATCTGCTTCGTTCTTAGATGCAAATTCCCACTTCAATCCTGTTGGGAAACCTCCACCTCCTCGTCCACGTAGACCAGATTCCTTAATTTCATCGATTACAGCCTGAGGAGTCATCTCTGCTAAACATTTTCCCAGAGCTGCATATCCTTCAGTAGCGATATATTCATCGATATTTTCAGGGTTAATAAAACCACAGTTACGCAATGCAATACGAATCTGCTTTTTATAGAATCCCATGTGCTTAGAGTCACTAACAACTTCCTTCTTTTCAGGATCGGTATAAAGTAAACGCATTACTTTACGTCCTTTAATGATGTGCTCTTCGATAATTTCTTCAGCATCTTCAGGCTTTACTTCAATATAGAAGGTATTATCAGGAAGGATTTTTACGATAGGTCCTTTTTCACAAAATCCAAAGCAACCTGTCATTACTACCTGAACCTCTTCTTCAAGCCCTTTCGCTTTTAGAGCATCCTGTAGATTATTTTGAATAGCCTCACTTGCTGAAGCACGACATCCTGTACCTCCACAAATAAGAATATGCATTTTATACTTTTCCATAATTGCGTTTTCTTTTGTTAGTTGTTGTCAATAGTTTTGTAGTTAACAGGAATAATGCCATCTACCAATTCACCTTGTTTGATGTATTTCTCAATCACTTCATCAGCTTTCTTAAGATCAACATCTCCAAAAACAACAGGTTCTTTACCTGGCATTGTTACTTCAATTGTTGGTTCTGCATAGCAGTATCCCATACAACCTGTTTGCGTAACAATAGAATTAATACCTCTTTTGGCTGTAGCTTCAATTAGAAACTCCATTACCTCTTTTGCTCCTGATGCAATTCCGCAAGTTGCCATACCAACTTTAATTTGCACCTGAGCTTCCGGATCGTTGCTCTTCTCCCTAAGATCCATCTTTGCATGCAGCTCTTCTTTTATCTTCTTCAGATCTGCAAGGGATTTAACTTTTGCCATAATCTCAAATTATTAAAGGTTAGAATTTAATTATCTATTTAATTGTGTTTAGGTTCTCTTTAATCATTTCCTTTAAGTACTGCATGATATTCGGATCTGAAACCGGCATACCATCCAAAACTTCTTTTACTTCTTTTGTATCAAAAATATACTCCCCTTCGTCGGTTATATGCTGATATAAAAAGTCCATTTCGGGGTTTGCACCAACCAACAAAACCATGGTTCCTGCAATGTCTCCCAAGCTAGGTCGATCGAGATGTTTGTGAGAAAAAATTGCTTCCAACTCTGTCCCAACTCCCTCTTTCGAACTGATCTCCATCTTTCCTCCTGTCATTTCAGCATTTTGCTTTAACAATGACAATCCCAAACCTACTTTACGTGTAGTTCTGGTGGTAAAGAATGGATCAATCGCTTTTGCCAACACCTCTTCAGACATTCCAAAACCGTTGTCTTTAATTGAGATTGAAAACAAGTCCTCTTTCATACTTTCCATAATTTTCAATTCAACCAAAGATGCTTCAGCTCTCACCGAATTCTGGATAATATCCATAATATGCATCGACAAATCTTTCATTCTTCTAGTTCAATTTTTCGGCCCTCTTCCGCCCTTAATGCCTTTCTCACTTCTTCGAAACTCAAATCTTCCATAAAGAAGTTTGTCCAGGTATTTCCTATATTTTCGATATAATGAGCATCCGAACTTTTAATAAAGTTGTACTTGCTCAAATACTTATTCTTCTTTAAGAACTCTTCTTTTGTTATATGATGAGAGAGTTCCAATGCATCAACGTTCAAATCGGGTGGTAAAAACCCTAATTGACTAATGATACTATTCATCATTTTATTGATATGAGCAGGAATAAATAATCCTTCTAAATCATGAACCTTTCTTTCAATTTCTTCAATACTCTGACTCAATCCTGAAATTAAGAGACATTCCACCTCATCAATAATCTCTTCTTTTTCATTTACTACCACCTGATATCCAAATTTATTTTCATCATTAGGCATTTTTGGTAAATGCTGATCCAAGTATTTCTGAAATTCAGAAAGCTTTTCCTCATCCTCAAAAAAGCACAAACAATGTACCTCTTCTTTGGTAGTTACCTCTGCTCCCATCAAGACCATCATTCCTTCCTTTACTGCCAATTCTTTAATTAATGGTGCATGCAAAGTCGAATTGTGGTCCGTTATTCCCAATATGTCAATTCCACGTTCTCTGGCTTTTTGAACAATATTTACCGGACTCATCTCCAAGTCTCCACAGGGGGATAAAACAGTATGCGTATGCAAATCTGCCCGGTACTTTCTCATTCTATTTTGCCTGATTTATAATTTCATATAGTTTTCCGGTCAACTCAAAAGCTTCCTCCTCTGAAGAAAGAATTGGAATTCCTTCCTCATTGCTTTGTTCTGCCGCATCTGCTTCTGGTTCATAACCTTTTACCAAAACAATTGCTGCCAGTTCTTTTAAAGAAGCAATTGCCATGATATTTTTATGAGTTTGTAATGTCACCCAAACATGGTTTTCATCTGCATTTCCCATTACATCACTTAACAAATCCGAAGTGTAACCTCCTTCAATTTCGCGATTCAATCCATTTTCTCCTGAACAAACTTTCAGTCCTAACTTTTCAACTATATCTCGTACTATCATAGTATTAATGATCGTTTAAATTCTTTTTTTCAAACCTGCTTTTACCCCATGTATCTTCTGAAATATCAAATGATTCTTGAGGAGATATTAAACCTTCTTTGGTTAACATCTTTTGAAGAAATACACATTGTGTCATCTTAGCCTTTCCCTGAACCACATCCTCTGCCAAAGCCTGACAGCGTGGCGCTCCACAAGCTCCACAATCGATTCTTGGAAGAACTTTCATAATGCGATTAATTTTCTTCATTTTCTTCATGGCAACCATCATGTCCGAATCCAAACTTAAAATCGATCGTGGTTCCACTTTATCTATTCCTATATTCTCCTGAAGGTATGTTTTATACAAATCAATTTCTCTTTCAGGCATAATCATAGGCTTGTTCCTATGATACCATGCAGCACGTTTTCTCAAACGCTCAATTGCAAGAAAACGATTCTCAGTAGCTAGTACACCGCCAGCACAAGAATGATCACATGCACGAAGTTCCAAAAAGTCAACATCAGTTATTTCTTCGTTTTCCAACTTTTCCAAAACTTCAATTACATTATGAATCTCATCAATTGCCAAACACCTTCCTGAATATCTCGAAGCCTCACCTGTTGTTAGTGTCCATCCAATACTTCTTCGAGACATGTGTATATTTTCCGGGTATTTTTTAGTTTCCTTCTTACTATTCTTAATACTAAGCAGAACCTTATTGTAGATGAAATCCATATTAATAACTCCATCTATTAAGGATTTCTGCTCTCCCACAGGACTTTTTACCGCAGCAATTTTTGCAGCACACGGAGTCACATAAAAAATCCCAATTTCTTCCTGAGCATAACCCTTATCTTGTAGTTTTTTACGGTAAAACTGAGCTGAAATATCTATTACAGGTTTTAATTGAATGATATTATCTACTAAAGCAGGAAACTTAACCTGAATTAATCTAACTATTGCAGGGCAGAAACTAGAAATAAACGGTCTCTCCTGATGATGCTTGTGCATGAATTTTTTAGTAGAATCAATTAACACATCTACAGCACCATCTACTTCATAAACATGTGTAAATCCAAGATCTTTAATTTCATTATAGATTTGAACCTCAGAAACATCATCTGGAAATTGTCCCAGCAAAACAGTAGGCAAAAGAGCTACTCTTTGTTTGTAGTTAAAAATTTGAGTAAAGTCATCCTGCTCTACAATAATAGCATTAACAGGACATGCTTGTAAACATTCACCACAATCAACACAAGCATTTTTATTAATATCAGCAGTACCATTTTTTACACGAATAGCAGCAGTTGGACATACGTTCATACAGTGTGTACATCCAATACACACTTCATCAACTACTTTTAATGCATGATAAAAATGAACCTGCTCCATTTTTCTATCCGAGATAATTTATGATTTCAACTTCTGTACCAACATCTACCTTGCTAGTAATATTCATTTGATCGGAATTACGTTTGATGTTTGGCAAACCCATTCCAGCACCGAACCCCATTTCTCTAACCTGAGGAGTAGCTGTGGAGTATCCTTCTTGCATAGCCTGATCAATATCAGGAATTCCCGGACCTTTATCTTCAATCTTTACAACAATCTTGTCAGTATCGATATCCACGTTCATATTGCCTTCAAATGCATGAGCCACAACATTAACTTCTGCCTCATACAATGAAACAACTGTTCTTTTAATAATCTTAGGGTTTACATTTAGCTGTTTAAGGATTTTTTTCACTTCGCTTGAAGCTGATCCTGCTTTAGAAAAATTACCTCCCTCTATTGTAAACTTAAATTCCATTCTCGCCAATTAATATACAGGTTGTAAACCGATCTCATTTAAAATTGAACAAGCTCTAAACATTGAATGTCCGCATTCAAGTAAAGTAATCTCATTCTCACATGCCAATTCTTTCATTTCCTCTGTAGCTTTCTTATCTCTTACAAACAAAATGAAAGATATATCAGACATTTCCGATGTACGAATGGTCTGCAGATTATTTAAACCTGTTATTAAAAGAAGATTTTCTGTATCTATTGTTAGTACGTCACTCATTAAATCCGAAGCAAATCCAAATTGAATTTCTTGATTCATATCACAGCTTCCACAAATAACACGTGCATTAAGTTTATCAACCACATCTGCCACTTTCACCATTATCGCAGTATTAAGTTATGTTTATCTTTTTAGTCTTTCTTAACGGCACTAAGATAAGAATTTGAGGTATATTAATAAATGATATTTAAAGGAATAGATTTATTTTAATCAAATACATAATTAGTCTAAATAATACCGTATAAACTATCAATTCTAAATAAAAATACGATCCCGATTTTAAGTATTAATTTTCAGAACATATTTAGAAATTAAGATTAAACTACATGCTTGTTATTATTAGGAAGGAGAGTTTTTTTAAGTATATTCGTCATATACCAGAATACATTTGGCTTATTTAGCAAATTATTTCTTTAATTAATGGGGAGAAAAACACAACATATATTGGTCTTAATTCAAGATCAAAATTACATCAGAAAAGCCATAGTGCATGCATTTAAACTAGCATCTATATTTAAAGCAGAGGTCGCATTTACCCAAATTTGCAAAAGCGCTTCCAATAATCAATTACCCTCAAGTTTAATTGGTGAACTGAACTCTGAAAATATAGTTTACAAGGAAATATCATTGGGAAACCCAGCGGTTGAACCCAATAATACAATACAGCAACTTGAAGCCATTTTTATTGTTACTGAGTTTGCAAAAGGTAAGCTTTCAACCTTTAAAAAGAATGAAGTTTTCAAATATCTATACAAGGCTAAAATCCCAAGTATTCTGCTAGGAGAAAAAAGCAAGGAACAGTGTAATTACCAAAACATCACCGTACCTGTTGATTTTAAACGGGAAACAAAAGAAAAAATGATTTGGGCAAGCTATTTTGGACGCTTCAACCAAGCTAGAATTCATTTATTTACTGCCAATCACAAGGCTGAATCAGCTCAACGAAAAATTAAGGCTACACTAATTTTTACAAAGAGAATGTATGAGCAATTTAATTTTGATTATAAAATTGTAAAATCAGAACGAAGTAGTAACTGGTTGAGACAAGATGCCTATTCATTTTCTGAACAATTCCATTCTGATTTAATGGTTCTGCTATCTCAAAAAAATGATGGTTTGCTAAACAAATATTTTGGACCTGCTGAGATAAAAAAATTTCTACGTAATAAAGGAAACCCAATTCTTTTTATTAATCCATTAAAAGATTACTACCTGCCGTGCAACTAGTTAGAAAATCATTATAAACAAGATAAAACATACAAGCCAATAATCTACAAACTAGATTCGCAATTTCTAAAATAGATTATTAACTTTATAGGTAATTATTACAAACAGACAAACAACATCAACTTTAGTTTTCTTTTCATGTCTGTTTAATTATCAAACAAAAAAAAGGAATTACCTCAATCGGTAATTCCTTTTTTATACTTAAAATCTTGCTTTATTTTACAATGTTCATTTCATCAAGTAAATAACTTGCTCCGGCAAACTTATCTACAATAAAAAGAACATATCTGATATCAAGAGATACATTTCTACAAATCTCAGGATCGTACATCAAATCAGACATCACACCTTCCCAAGCACGGTCGAAATTCAATCCAATTAACTCTCCATTTGCATTTAAAACCGGACTACCTGAGTTACCTCCAGTAGTGTGATTGGTAGCTGCAAAACAAACTGGCATTTCACCTTTGGCATTTGCATAATCACAAAAATCTTTCGAGTCGTAAAGATCTCTTAATTTTTGAGGTACATCGTAATCAAAAATTTCAGGATTATCTTTCTCTATGATTCCTTCCAGTGTTGTATAATGAGCATAGCTTACAGCATTTCTTGGTTTATAACCAGACACTTTACCATAATGAACTCGGAAAGTTGAATTTGCATCAGGATAAAATACCTTCTCAGGCTGCATTTTCATTAATCCGGCCATATATGTGCGCTGTAGCTTATCAAGCTGATCCATTATTTTATTGTAATCAGGAGCTATTTTAGAACCATAGAAAAATGAGATATCGTTTGATAATACAAACAAAGGATCCTTGCTTAATTTTTTAGCTTGAGAAACTTTATAATTCTCTATAAACTGATCTAACTTAGATTGACTAGCGAATATCGATTTCGCAAATGCTTTTTCTGCAAACGCTTCAAAATCACCTTTGTATTTTTGTTTGATATTCTTTATCTCCTCAGGTAGAAATTCGTCAGATAAATTGTCGCTATACATCTTTAAAGTTGCTGCCAATAATTTCTTCTCTGTTGGCAGATTGAAGTTCTTATAGAATTTTGCACTTTCTTCCTTTAGTTTATCCAATTCAGGTTGAACCTTATCAGCATCTTTTTTCTCAAAAGTTGACAATGTTTTGAATTTACCGGCCAAACCAACAGTTTCAGCTCCTCTAAATCCAGCTTCCATTGCATAATCTCGAGCTAAACTAAGTGGAGTTACTTGGTTGTAATATGCTTTCATTTTTGCCAGGATACCAGCATATTTTTTCTTCAATTCAGGAGTAGAGTTTGCCCACTCTTCAAATTTCTTCTCAAGAGCCTCTTTCCTTTCGATTGCATTCAATCGATTCAATCCTTTAATTTCACCTTGCCATCTTTTCCAAGAGTTAGCAACACCAGCATATTTAGCCGAATATTGAATTCTAACCATTGGTGAAGCATCCATATCTGCACGCATCAAATCCAATTTCTTGGTTCTGATTTTAATCTTATGAGGATTATCAACCTCGGTCATCATCTTTAAAGCATAAGATGTCAGGTATTCTGTAGTTGTTCCTGGATATCCAAAAACCATGGTAAAATCATCTTGATTTACTCCTTTTAACGAGATTTTGAATGACTGCTTAGGCTTTAAAGGCACATTATCTTTTGAGTATGAAGCTGGTTTATTGTCTTTTCCTGCATAAATTCTGAACATTGAAAAGTCACCAGTATGACGTGGCCACATCCAGTTGTCAGTATCACCACCAAACTTACCAATGGCTGATGGAGGAGCTCCTACCAAACGCACATCTTTAAAGATTTCGTATACTGCCATAAAATACTGATTGCCGTTGAAATAAGCTTTCACACTTGCCCTGTGGTGAGTACTTTTTTCAGCCTCTTCAACAATAGCTTTAATGTGCTTCTTAATCAGCTTCTGACGATCAGATTCCTTCATGTCATCAGTTACGCCATCCAAAACCTGTGCTGTAACATCAGCCATGCGAATTAAAAATGAAGCGGTAATTCCTTCATTTGCCAATTCCTCTTCACGACTCATGGCCCAAAAACCATCTTTTAAGTAATCATGTTCAAGAGTTGAATGTGATTGAATAGCACCATATCCACAATGGTGATTTGTAATCATCAAACCTTGGTCTGAAACCAATTCTCCTGTACAAAAGTGACGGAAAGGTCTTCCCTCTCTCCCAAGTCCAACCACAGCATCTTTCAAACATGCTTGGTTAATGTCGTAAATATCTTCTGCAGTTAACTTGAAACCAACTTTCTGCATGTCTTCAATATTGTACTTCTTTAAAAGCATTGGAATCCACATTCCCTCGTCCGCTTTCACAGTGCTTCCTATTAGCAATAACACTGCTAATAGTAGCAAACTAATCTTTCTCATAATGGTCTATGTTTTAGTATAGTTGTTTAAAATCTTGTTAACTCTTCATATAGTCTTTGAATTGGCAAACCTACAACATTAAAGTAGGATCCTTCAATCCCATCAATGCCAATAAATCCAATCCATTCCTGAATACCATAGGCTCCAGCTTTATCGAAAGGTTTATAATTATCGATGTAATAATCTATTTCCTGTTTTGACAACACCTTAAAATGAACATTGGTGGTAGTGGCAAAACTTACTTTTTTACCTTTACTTTTTAAGCAAACTCCACTGATTACCTGATGCGATCTACCTGATAACGCGTTTAACATCTTAAATGCATCTTCTCTATCTTTAGGTTTTCCTAGAATCCAATCATCAATACAAACAATGGTATCCGCAGTAATTACCAATTCATTATTTGTAAAATCAGATTCAAATACAGAAGCCTTTAATTCCGCCAAATAAACAGGAATTTCTTCAGGTGTTAATCCTTCAGGATAAACCTCATCAACCTCCTTGGTTCTAATTTCAAATTCTAATCCCAACTCCTTTAACATCTGATGTCTACGAGGAGATTGAGAAGCTAATATTAAATGATAATCTTTAAGATTATTCAACATGCTTTTAATTAATTATGAGTTGCAAGTGATGAATTATGAATTACTTTCATAACTCATCTTTATAATTTTTCGACGATATAATTGACAACAAAGGCATAAGAGATACCCGCTAAAAATGCGAATCGAAGTAAGAATTTGCCCATTTTGAATAGGTCTCCTTCTTTAAATTTAACTACTCGGTACGCCAACAAAATCAATGGTAAAATGATCAATATGCCAAAATACCATGGCGTAATTTTATCCATGGGAGCATTTAAGAATTGATACCAAACACCAAAAACTGATGCAGATAAAAATAATATCAATACCACTATAATCACTTTTGCCCATTTTAAACCAACTACTGCAGGCAAACTTTTTCTTTTTATTTCGCGATCTCCTTTTAAGGATAGTATATCTCGGATAAATTGCCCAATCAACACTCCAAAAAAGGCAAAAAATGAGAATGCTCCAACCCAATACAACAAGTAGTTAAAGTTGGTTTTTGAAGCCAGCAAAACATCAGCATAAGTTTTATTTAAAGGTGGTATTTCATAAATAACAACCAATAATGGAACTACTGCGACAATCATTGCCATTAGAACGCTCCCCAATAAAAAGTAATACTTGTACGAAGTTGAATAGAACCAAAGCAAGCCCCCAGCCATGAAAAAAATGAAAACAAACTGCCAATGTCCTACACTATAGGATACGTATCCGCCAAGCAGAATAGAAATACCAGTTAATACTTGATGCATTGCCAAAGCAATTCTTCTGGTAATTTTTCTTCCTACAATTACGTCTTTCTTGTTGAAACGATCAGCCTTTGTATCGAAATAATCGTTAATAATATAACCAGCCGCCGCCATACAAACTGTGGCCAAAACCAGCATGGCAAAATCAACATCGGAAAACTGTAGCTTAATTCTATTAATCCCCAAAATTGGTTCTATAATAAAATATCGCATTACATACTGAACCAACGCTATAATCAATAGGTTAGGAAAACGAATTAGTTTCAAAAAATTACTCATGATTTTAGCTATTTACCGAATCAATATCTCATTTGTAACTATCCATTATTATACTCAAGGTATTATTCATTGATAATTACCAATTCTTAATTGTTTTAGATGCTTTGTATGTTTGTATCAGATTCGTACCACTTTGAATGAGCTCTTAACACCTGCTCAATTACATCACGCACACATCCGTATCCACCATCTTTATCTGATATGTAATTTGATATGGCTTTAATTTGTTCAACTGCATTTGCAGGACACGTAGGAACACCGATTCGCTTCATCACCTCAAAATCAGGCAAATCATCACCCATATACATGATATGATCAGGATCTAAATCATGCTTGGCAATAAAATCTTCGAAATCTTTAATTTTATTCTTCGAAGCCATGTAAATATCAGTCATCCCCAACCCGCGATAACGCTTTTCAACCGCATCGGAAAAACCACCAGTAATAATGGCTACAGGATAGCCTTTCTTAATTGCATACTGAATAGCATAACCATCCTTGGTATTGGCAGTACGCAACATTTCACCATTAGAGTCAATCACAATCGATTCGCTTGAAAGTACTCCGTCAACATCAAAAATGAAAGCCTTAACTTTCATTAAATCTTCCTTAAAAAAAGCCATATTTTATGTGTGTAAATTGTTCTATTTCTTCTCTGAATGCATCTTAAAAATGCTTTCACTGACAAATCTATATAATTTTTGAAAATCAGGTAAATCTTTTAGCTCATTCTCGTGTTTTGTCATGATTTCTTTGTCAAATCGGATGGCAGGTCCGGTTTGTGCAGATACCGGATCAAGCTCCTGTACCTTTTCTGCAGTTTCCTTGATAAGTGGTTTCAACAAATCAAAATCCACATCCTTCTCTGCCAACAACTTTTGCCCAATACTGTACATGTGATTGGCAAAATTGCAGGTAAATACTGCCGACAAGTGCAATTGCTTTCTTTGCTCAGAGTCAATCAGGTGAATATTAGTCGAAATTCTTGCTGCCAGCTCTATCAAATCCTCCTGTAAACCCAAATTATTGGATTCTATGCAAATGGGAATATTTGAAAAATCGACCTTTCTATTTTTTGAGAAAGTTTGCAGTGGATAAAACACACCATAACATTCGGTGTAATCATCAAAGATATCCATAGGAATGCTTCCTGCAGTATGTACAACATCACCAATTGGTATTGGCATTTGATCTAATACAGGCTGTAAAGCTTTATCGCTTAAAGCAAAAATGTACAAGTCGGCATCTTTAGCCAGATTCTGTATATCGCTTAGGGCAGTAGAGTTCACTTTCTCGGCCAAAACGGAAGCCGATTTCAAGGTTCTGCTATAAACCTGCATAATATTTACCCCAGCATCATGTAATGCAATGGCCAATTGTGTAGCCAAATTTCCTGCTCCCAGAATTACAACTTTGTTAATCTTACTCATAGTATTATTTAAGGCCCAATTCCTCAGGCGATGCAGCAATTTTCTTTAAAGGCACTTTTCCTTTGTCAATCATTCCAAACAATTTATGGCAACCTTTCACCAAATCTTCATACATATCCTCAGCCACCAATACCAATCTATCCTCTAAAAAATCGAGATGATCTGCTTCATCAGGCTGATTGGTTCTTGAGCAAAGCAATAGGGATTTACTTGGGACAAAGGAATGCGTTAGTTGATTTCTCAACTTATCGTACAACCAATGATCTTTATTTACAGCTCTATAATCATTCCCCATAAGGATATTTAATGATTTTGAGAATCGTTTTGACGATTGGGCACGAGCTTTTAATGGCTTGTTATCCATAAAGCATCCCAGCGCTTCAATAGCCTGGCCCATAACGATAAACGAAAAGAAATAGAATCCTTCCTTCTGAAGTCGTCCTATTTCATCAATAAAAATCCGTTTAATAAATTCTTTTTCTTCTTCGGCTTGCGATTTATCCATTTAGCAAATATACAGATATTATCGAATTGCATTTACTCCGATGTTGAGGCTTTGAGCTCCGATTTTTGCCAACAAAAAATGCTGCCTATTAAAGACAGCATTATATTCTTACATCCATAGCTTATTCTTAGAACGAAAACTGCAAACGAGTTTGAATCATGTTGAAATTTTCTTCTCCGTTTATTGCATATTTATCCAAATCCACATTGGTATAATTAAATTTTGCCATCATATTCTGAGTAATATACCAATTGCATCCTACCGTATAGTCACGTTGTCTTCCTCCCATACCCTTTAAATAGTAATTACTCGTATCAAATAAATCTGTTTCATTATAGCGAAATGTTATTTCTATAGCCCCTTTGTTAGGTTGAGACAACCTGGCAGTTTGATTACTATACTTGTAATTACCGCCCTTAATCATCCATCCTAATTGTGCATACCAACCTTCGGCGATGTAATCATTAAATTCGGAGTCGCGATTCACCCGAGTCTTTATAAATTCTGATTGGAATGAATAATTCTGGCTGGCATATATCACTTCCAATCCATACATCAGTTGCGATTTGGCATTATCTATAACAACATTAAGAAATCTTTCATTTTCAACATGTGTAGCTGCTCTGGATTGATAGCGAAGCTTTTTATCTTCCTTATCAACAATCCAATAATTTCCTGATACACCAAGATGTAATATGTTCCAATTGTTTTGAATAGGTGTTATTGAAAATCTTGAGCTGACACCATACCCATTGAAGGATAATTTTTTTTCATCTTGACTATGATATGGATAATATCCATAATAGTAGTAAGATCGGCCTTTCTCTTCTTCAATTTCAATATCACCAAATATTCCTAATCCTAAATTATAAGATTTATTCCACCAATTGTATTCAACACCGATATTCCGTCCGGGCCTAAAGGCTTCAATAGTACTGGCAACGTGCATAAACATTGTTGAATTGGTACTTTCAGTTTGTTCAATACCAAATGGCTCCAGAAAATAACCAGCTCTAAGAAAACGATTGGAATCGATACTATATTTTACGTAAGCATCCTTCATATCAATTTCCATTTCCGAAAAATCAACATTAATACTTGCACTCCATTTTTTTGCATAGGCCAAATCAAATCGCAGCCTCAAATCTCTTATTTCTCCTCCACTCTCTAATTCTGTTTTGTCCTCAAAATAATATGCAGCATCTGCAAATATTCTTCCTCCAAATCGCAATTTGAATTTTTGATTCTTGGTTTGAAAATGACTGGTATCATTTTGAAATATCCAATTTAGGGTAGAATTCTTCTGAGCCATTGAATTTCCTACTATCAAAAGGAATAGCAAAGAGAGTGTAAAATTCTTCATGTTAAATTATACATTTATTATACAAGGCATCAAATATAACAATACATAAAATAAGATTCAGAATAAATTATAACATAAAAAAGGTGCTATTAAATAAATAGCACCTCATAAAATATAACTCGATATTCACTTTTAATTGAATTAGAACGAAAACTGTAAACGAGTTTGAATCATGTTAAAGTTTTCTTCTCCATTTAGGGAGTTCTCATCCAAATCAACATTTGTAAAGTGGAATTTTACCAATATGTTGTGATTCACATACCAGGTACCACCAACAGTAATGTCCTTTTGCTTACCGCCCATAATCAAAGCATCGCTATCGTTTAAATCAGTTTGATTGTAACGCGCCAAAAGTTCCACCGAACCTGGACCTGGTTTTGCCAAACGAGCTGATTTCATTTTGTATTTGTAGTTGCCACCTTTTACAAGCCAGCCTACTTGTGTGTAGAAACCTTTTGCTGAATAATCTTCGAAGCTCGACTTTCGATTCACTTTAGCCGAAATATATTCTCCTTGAATTGAAATTGGACCTGTAGCTGCAATCATTTCAAATCCTAGTTTACACTGGCTTTCAGCATTCCCAACTTTTGCATCAATAAATCTGCGTTTCTCAATATGTGTAGCAGCTCTTGAACGATAACGAATCGATTTTGGATTTTCTTCACCTAATTCATTGAATCCTGTTGAATTGGCAGTTCTATAAATTCCGGACATACCAATATGAAACAATCCACCATCTGTTTGAACAGGTGCAAATGCAAATCGTGAGGTTAAGCCATATCCTTCATCACCTTCAGTTTTGTTATTGGTATCGCTACCAAACAAACCAGCTTCCCAAAATATCTTCTTACTCCAGGTTGCATAAGAGAATCCTAAATTTCTTCCCGGACGAAAGGCTTCAATTGTACTGGCAGCATGCATAAACTTTGTTGTTTTCGAACTTTCGGTTTGCTCAATTCCAAAAGGCTCTAAAAAATGTCCTGCTCTAACAAAACTGTTTTTATTGATTTTATACATCAACCAAACATCTTTAAGCGAAACTGCTCCATCGGCAAATCCAATATTAATTTTTGCATTCCATTTTTTCCAAAGATCAGCCTTCACCAATAGACGAATATCTCTTACTTCCGATCCTGATCCTAAATCAGTTTTATCATCAAAATAAGCTGCGGCATCCATGTAAACACGTCCACCTATACCAAATGAAAACTGTCCATCATCAGTTGCCATTTTTATCGATCCTTTTTTTACACTTAACTTTAAGTCATTAGAATTTTGTGCAAATAAACTTCCTGCCAAAAAAAAACAGAAAGCAATTAGGTAGTACTTTTTCATTGTTGGTTGTTTAGGGTTATTTATTTGTAGTTCACAATGTAACAAATTGTAATGTTAGATTAAGAATAAATTATACTTTATAACCAAGCAAAAATACAAACAAAAAAAATGGACAAGCCATAGCCTGTCCATCAATTATAATCGAATCAAGAAATTCTTAAAATTTAAACTCAAGATTTACATATAATAATGAGTTGGTATCTAAAGCATTTTGTTTAAAGTTAAAACCTTGGTAGTTAAATGCCATTTTTACATTTTTTACTGGAGCATATTGAACACCTGCAGTAATAGCACTACCATTCTTAGCATTCCATTTTTCAGTTTCACCTTCCAAAGTATTTGATGTTAGGTAATCGTATCTTCCGAATACTTCCCACTTTTTGTCGAAAGTATAAGTAGAGTAAACTGATAAACCTTCCATGTCATGATCTTCAGCAACTTTCGAATACTTCGTACCATTGGTTAACATGTTATATTCTGCTGCTAATCTGAATTTATCTGAGAATTTATATCCTGCAAAGAACGCTAAAGCTGATACAGTTACATCATCTTCATTACCTCCTTCATCAACAACTTTTGCTGAGTTAGCATCTGCGTATACTTTAGCAATAAATCCTTTTTTCTCGTAGATTAAACTCGCACCAACCTTTTGCTTGCCATCTTCGTCTTGTACTTTTTTATATCCTTCACCATTAATCACAAAAGCATTTGCGGAAAAAGCATCGCTTAATTTAAAATTGGCTTTGATACCTAAATCAGCGCTTGATCCGAAACCATACTGGTCGTTAAACGATTTCATGATGTAACGGTATCCCCAAAATTTTTCTTGTTCTTTGAATTGTACAGTTCCAATCATACCCAAAGAAACCTTAACTGCCGATGAAGCTTTCCATTCCAATTGTGCTTTTTTCAAATAAGCAGTATAATCGCTACCACTATCGTTCTTGCCAACATCTAATGTGATACTAGCCTTTAATCCTTTAGCAATGTTATAATCGTAGCCTAAGTAAGCTCTTTTAATTTCAAAGCTGCTTTCCTGATCTTCACCATCTGTCATATCGTAATGATAGTTAAAAAACACCTTTCCATTTACTTTACCCGATGGAGTAAATTCCGATTTGTCTTGTGCTACAGCAGCAAATCCTAAAAATAGTGCCAAAGCACTAACAAATAATTTCTTTCCTTTCATTTGGTTTGTTTTAGTAGTATGTAATCTTAATGTAATTAAGTCGACATATTTTCTTAATAACTGCGGACAAAGCTAATTCCTTTCACCAAAATAGCTGGAAAAAATATTTTAAGGAATCGTTAATTCGAGTTAACGATGAATTAACATTAGCTAAAGCCCATTGTTTCCATGAAAGAGAATAATACCGATTATTAATTAATATGAGACATTTGTTCGTGTTACTCCAATTGCCTAATTAATTATATATCGGCATTTCAATTTAATATTTCACAGTTTCGCTTACACTCACTTTGAAATTTAAATGGTATAAAAAAGAGGTTCCCAATAAGGAAACCTCTTCACATTAAGTCTTAGACTTTATTATTTTTTGAAAATACCTAGATCTTTCAATTCTGAAGATTGGATGTATTCAAGGTATGAAGCAACTTTTGCTTTTCCCATTTTAACAAACACTTCACAAGATGCATGGTATTTGTCATTTCTTGTAGTATCAGTCAACAACAAGTATCCCATAATGATATAACCGGCCATTTCTACTAAGCGACGAGCGTGAAAATCAAGGAAATCGTTGTGATCCGCAGTAGCGTTAATTTCATTTACTTTTGCTACAGCTTCTTCATATTTCGCAGTCATACCTTTCAAGGTAGTTCTTAGGTACTCGTACTGAGGATTCAATTCAGATGCTTCGTATTCCTTAATCTGTCCAAGATATGCACCTGTAGTTACTCCACGAATAGCAGCAACAACCTGCAACTGAGTAGTTCCTTCGTAGATATTGGTAATACGAGCATCACGAACCAAACGCTCAATTGGGTAATCTTTCATATAACCCGAACCAGCGTGAACTTGCAATGAATCGTAAGCAATCTCGTTACAGAATTCTGAAGCAAACAACTTCAACAATGGAGTAAATACATCAGCTAATTTCTGATATTTTTTCATATCCATTCTCTCATCCTTATCCAAAGAACGATCTTGAGAAATGTGGAAGTATGCTTTATAAACATCAACAAAACGAGATGTTTCATATAGAACAGAACGGGAAGCATTCAATTTAGCTTCCATATTGGTAAGCATTTCATAAACCGCAGGGAATTCGATAATTGCTTTACCAAACTGACGACGTTCTTTAGCGTAAGCCAAACCTTCACGGTAAGCAGCTTCAGCAATACCTACCGACTGAGCACCTACTCCTAAACGTGCACCATTCATCAATGACATTACATACTTGATCAATCCCATTTTACGAGAACCAACCAACTCAGCAGGAGCATTGGTAAATACCAACTCACAAGTAGGAGAACCAATGATACCCATTTTGTGCTCGATACGACGTACTTTAACAGCCATGTGTTTCTTGTCGTAGATGAACATAGAAAGACCACGACCATCAGAAGTTCCTTCTTCAGAACGAGCAAGAACCAATGAAACATCACCATCACCGTTGGTAATGAAACGCTTCACACCATTCAAATACCACTGATCTTCTTCTTTGTTGTAAGTTGCTTTCAACTGCACAGCCTGAAGGTCAGAACCAGCATCCGGCTCAGTCAAGTCCATTGCAGCTGTAGCACCTTTTGCAAAGCGTGGAAGGTATTCAGCTTTTTGCTCTTTTGAAGCAAATTCGTGAATGGTTTCAGCACAGTCCTGAAGACCCCAGATGTTAGCAAAACCACCATCAGCACGAGATACCAATTCAGCAGCCATTACGTAAGGTACAATTGGGAAGTTCAACCCGTCGTACTCACGTGGAAGTGACATACCAATTAAACCAGCTTTGGTTAACGCTTCGTGGTTTTCAGCAGTACCTTTTGCATAAATTACACGGTCGTTTACAACCTGTGGACCTTCCTGGTCAACACCTTCAGCGTTTGGACCAATAATATCACCACAAATTTCACCTACAATTTCTAAAGTACGATCGTAAGAATCCATTGCATCCTCAAAATCAAGAGGAGCATAATCGTACTTGTCTTTATCTTCGAAGTTGCGCTCTTTAAGTGCAACAATTTTTTTCATTAAAGGATGTTCCAGGTGGAACTTCATATCCTCGTTATCTCTATAGAAATTAGCCATTTTCTTAATGTTTAATGGTTAACGATTAATGATTACTTTGATTGTTTAATGATTCATTGATCATTATACATTCATCATTAAACATTACTTTGTATTTTCTTTGTATTGCTTAATCATCTTAGGTAATACTTCTGCAATATCACCAGTAATTACGTAATCAGCGAAAGCGTTGATTGGCGCATTTTTATCGGTATTAATCGCAATTACCATTGCTGATTCTTCCATACCTGCAGTGTGCTGAATCTGACCTGAGATACCGCAAGCGATATACAACTTAGGACGTACAGTAACACCTGTTTGACCAATTTGACGCTCGTGAGAAGCAAAACCAGCATCAACAGCAGCACGTGAAGCACCTACTTCACCACCAATAACTTCTGCCAATTCTGTCAACAAGTTAAAGTTTTCTTTTGAACCAACACCGTAACCACCAGCTACAATAATACCAGCATTTTTGATGTTAACTTTTGACTTCTCCATGTGACGCTCAATTACTTTAATTACAAAGTCCTCTGGCTTCACATATTTTTCTACATCGATATTTTTAACTTTTCCTTTGTATGCATCAGAAACGATTTCCTTCTTCATCACACCCTCGCGCACTGTAGCCATTTGTGGACGACAATCAGGGTTGATAATGGTTGCAACAATGTTACCACCAAATGCAGGACGAATCTGATACAACAAATCTTTATATTCTTTCTTGTTTTTCTTGTCTTCGTGGTCTCCAATTACAAGACTTGTACAGTCGGCAGTAAGACCAGAGTGAAGAGCAGAAGAAACACGAGGACCCAAATCACGACCGATACTTGTAGCACCCATCAAAGCAATTTGTGGCTTTTCTTCATCAAATAATTTTACCAAGATTGAAGTGTGAGGAAGAGTTGTATAAGGATACAAGCGCTTGTCATCAGCAATCCATACCTTATCAACACCGAAAGGCATAACTTGCTTTTCCACACCTTTTAATTCATGTCCGATTACGATAGCTTCTAACTCACATTTTAAATCGTCAGCTAGCTTTCTACCTTTTGTAAGAAGTTCAAGACTCACATCAGCAACCTGACCTTCTTCTATTTCGCAATATACAAATACGTTATTCACGGTTTCAATTTTTTAAATTCCACTTTTTCAGTGAACAGTTAACAATGATCAGTAATCAGAAAAACTGATAACTTTTTACTGATAACTGACAACTGATTTGTTACCCAATGGTATGGTTAGCGATTAATTCTTTCATTAACTCACCCATATCCTCTTCAGTTGGCTCAAGCACCTTCGCTTCTTTAGCCTGGAAAACTACATTTTCAATAGATTTCACTTTTGTAGGAGATCCAGTTAAACCTAGTTCTTCTGCATTGGTATCAATATCATTAACACTCCACTCGCCAATGTTTAGGTATGGACGATTGTTGTGTAATGCGATATAGTCTTCGTCAGCATTTTGCATTTCAGAAACCGCTCTGGCATGCTTGTATTTCATCACGAATTTAGCGTTGCGTGGACGACATTCAGGAGCTGAAGCGTTAACAGTTACAACCATTGGCATTTTACCTTCAACTGTTTCAACACCTCTCTCTAAACGACGCTTCACAACTACATTTCCTTTTTCGGCAGATACAATATCTTCTGCATAAGTAATTTGAGGTAATCCTAGTTTTTCAGCAACCTGTGGTCCAACCTGAGCTGTATCACCATCAATTGCCTGACGACCTGCAATAATAATATCAATTTTACCCATTTTCTTTAGGGTACATGACAAAGCGTATGAAGTAGCCAATGTGTCAGAACCAGCAAATGCGCGGTCAGACAAAAGGATACCATTGTCGGCTCCGCGGTATAGACCTTCACGAATAACTTCCGCAGCTCTACCTGGTCCCATGGTTAAAAGAGTAACTTCTGTGCCTTCGTACTTATCTTTCAAACGTAATGCTTGTTCCAATGCATTCAAATCTTCAGGGTTGAAGATTGCCGGCAAAGCCGCTCTGTTCACAGTTCCATCCGCTTTCATAGCATCTTTCCCAACATTTCTAGTATCAGGAACCTGCTTCGCAAGAACAACAATTTTTAAACCTTTCATTCTATATGTGTTTTACATCAGTTTTGACGTTAATTTATTGAGATACCTCGAAATAAAATAATGACTCTTTATTCTGTATCTAAGTAAATCAACTAATCACTAATTATTATTTCTATATTCAGGTTTGCTCATTTTACCATTGAATTCGTAAAATTCAGAGCTTAGCAAATATAAAGATTCGAATACTTAAAACAAATCTTAATTGCGTATGCAAAGCCACTTATAAAAGATCTGTTAGTCTTTTATTATTTCACAAGATCACAGTAGTTTAGAATACTACTATTTATCAGTGATTCTCGATATAATTTTCAAAAAGGATAAATGATAAAATCAAAATAATCAAGCTATTAATAAAGAAATAAATCGTTTATTAATCATAGCTGAAACCCATCCTCTATGCCTTCCTCGCTATTTAATAATGATGTTCAATGAATCAATCTATTAAAAATCGTTAATTTTGATGCAAACTGATTATTACGATGATTACATTCTTATCTGCAATATTAGCTCTTGTTATTGGCTATTTTGTTTACGGCAAATTTATTGAACGCTTCTTTGGAGCCAATGATAAAATTAAAACTCCTGCTGTTCGACTTGAGGATGGTGTAGATTTCATTCCTATGCCAACCTGGAAAATGTTCACCATTCAGTTCTTAAATATCGCAGGATTAGGACCTATTTTCGGAGCAATATTAGGTGCAATGTATGGCCCTGTTGCCTACATCTGGATTGTTCTGGGCTGTATTTTTATGGGTGCTGTACACGATTATTATTCTGGAATGCTTTCCATTAGAAACGATGGTGCAAGCTTGCCTGAAATTGTAGGAAGGTACCTGGGACTTCCTGCCAAAGTTATTCTAGCAATCATCACATTTGCATTACTAATAATGGTTGGTGTAGCTTTTGTAACTGGTCCGGCAGGATTGTTGAAAGATTTAACTGATGGAGGATTGCACTACTGGCTTTATGGAATCTTTGGATATTACTTAATTGCAACCTTACTTCCCATCAATAAAATTATTGGTAAGATTTATCCAATTTTTGGAGCTGCACTATTAATCATGGCCTTTAGCATAGCTGGTATCATGCTATACAATGGTTTCAATGGCAGTTTTCACCTAAATGAACTATCTTTTGGCCAGTTAAAAAATATGCATGTCAATCCTACTCAAAACATCTTGTATCCAATGATGTTTATTGTAATATCCTGTGGGGCCATTTCCGGATTTCATTCTACACAGTCGCCTATGATGGCACGCTGCATGCGTAAAGAAAGTTATGGCCGCCCTGTGTTTTTTGGTGCCATGATTGCTGAAGGAATTGTAGCAATTATATGGGCTACCGCTGCAATGAACTATTTTGGAACAGCGACAGACTTAAATAATACAATTGCTTCGGGACACAATCCTGCATGGGTTGTGAACGAGATTTGTAACACCTGGCTAGGCCAAGTGGGAGCTATTTTTGCCATTGTTGGTGTAATTGCCTGCCCTATTACCACTGGAGATACCGCCTTTAGAAGTGCTAGATTAATGATTGCTGATTTCTTTAAACTGGAACAAAAATCTTTAAAGAGTAGATTACTCGTATCCATTCCGCTTTTTGTATTGGGATTTATACTTTCTCAGCTAAGCTTTGGTACCATTTGGAAATTCCTTGGTCTTTTTAATCAATTGTTATCCATGGTAATGCTTTGGACAGCGGCCATGTATTTGGTAGAGAAAAAGAAAAATCATTTCATCATTAGTTTACCTGCAACATTCATGACAGCCATTTGTGCTACGTTTATATTGGTTGCACCTAATAAAAATGGAGGATTGGCAATTGATACAAGTGTAGGTTACGCAATAGGAATCGTGATAGCATTGTTAGTATATTTATGGTTTCTGATTACAGCTCATAAAAAAAATGTAAAACAATCAATATTAAAACTATCTGAGATATAAAAAAAGGAAGCTAAATGCTTCCTTTTTTATGCTTGTCCAGTAGGTCCAAAGTTCATTGGAATAACAGGTCCTTGTGGTCCATTGTTTTCCTCCACATTCTTAATTGGGCCATGCATGCTTTCAAACTTGTGAATATTATCTTGCAAGGCCATTAGAAGACGCTTTGCATGTTCAGGTGTCAATATAATTCTTGATTTAACATCGGCTTTAGGAACTCCTGGCATCACTCTTACAAAGTCTACCACAAATTCAGAGCTCGAATGTGTAATTACCGCTAAATTAGAATAAGTTCCTTGTGCTACATCTTCTGTCAATTGAATATCTATTTGTCCTGAAGGCTTTTTATCACTCATAATGTATCTATTTTTATTGATTTCTTATCTACACTGGTAAAATTAGGAAATTAATTTTGAATGTTCTGCCAATTCTAAACAATAAAAAAGGGTGTTCCCAATGGAAACACCCTTTAATATTTAGAGTCCTATATTTTAGAATTCTGATTTATTGTCAAGAAGCTTTTCGTACTCTTCCTTCGCTCCTACTACAACATCTTTGTATTCTCTTAAACCTGTACCTGCAGGAATCAAGTGACCACAAATAACGTTCTCTTTCAGACCTTCTAATTTGTCCATTTTACCGCTAATCGCAGCTTCATTCAACACTTTAGTAGTCTCCTGGAACGATGCAGCAGAAATGAAACTCTTCGTTTGAAGAGCCGCTCTTGTGATACCTTGCAAAATCTGAGTAGAAGTTGCAGCGATAGCTTCACGAGCTTCAACAAGCTTCATATCACGACGCTTCAAGATAGAATTGATATCTCTTAGTTTTCTTGCTGTAACAATCTGTCCAGCTTTCAACTCGTCCGAATCACCTGCATCAACAACAACTTTCTTACCGAAAATTTCATCGTTTTCACGCATGAATTCCATCTTGTCGATAATTTGTTTCTCCAAGAACTTAGTATCTCCTGGATCAGCAATAACTACCTTACGCATCATCTGACGAACGATAATCTCAAAGTGCTTATCGTTAATCTTCACACCCTGCATACGGTATACATCCTGTACTTCGTTCACGATATATTCCTGAACTTTTGTAGGTCCTTTAATCGATAGGATATCAGCTGGAGTTGTAGCACCTTCTGATAATGGAGTACCCGCTCTTACATAGTCGTTCTCCTGAACAAGGATCTGTTTTGAAAGAGGTACCAAGTACTTCTTAACATCTCCTGTTTTGGTTGTAACAACAATCTCACGATTACCACGCTTGATCTTACCAAATGTAACCTCACCATCAATTTCAGAAACAACAGCTGGATTAGATGGGTTACGAGCCTCGAACAACTCTGTAACACGTGGAAGACCCCCGGTGATATCACCCGCCTTACCAAGAGCTCTAGGAATCTTAACAACAGACTGACCAGCAACAACCATCTCACCTTCGTTCACAGAAATGTGAGCACCTACTGGTAAGTTGTAAGATTTCAATACCTCACCACTAGAGTTTAAAATCTTAACACTTGGGTTCTTGGTCTTATCTTTAGATTCTACAACTACTTTCTCAGCAAAACCAGTTGCTTCATCCGATTCCTCTTTATATGTAACACCTTCAATCAAGTTATCGAAAGTAACCTTACCTGAGAATTCAGTAACGATCATAGCATTGTATGGATCCCACTCACAAATCAAGTCACCTTTCTTAACATCCTGACCATCCTTAATATACAATTTAGATCCGTAAGGAATTGTATGAGTAGTCAAGGTAATGTTGGTGTTTTTATCAATGATACGCAATTCAGCCAGACGACCAATTACAACATCATGCTTATCTCCTTCTTTAGGAGTATGTTCTACAGTTCTTAATTCTTCGAATTCTGCGTAACCATCGTATTTCGATTCAACAGAGTTTTCAGCAGAAACGTTACCCGCGGTACCCCCTACGTGGAAGGTACGAAGAGTAAGCTGTGTACCCGGCTCACCAATTGACTGAGCTGCAATAACACCAACTGCTTCCCCTTTCTGAACAGCCTTACCTGTTGCAAGGTTACGTCCGTAACACTTAGCACAAACCCCTTGTTTAGATTCACAAGTAAGTACCGAACGAATCTCAACACGTTCAATCGGAGAATTTTCAATTGTTTGAGCGATCTCTTCAGTAATCTCAACCCCTGACTTCACAATTAATTCACCTGAAATTGGGTGATATACATCATGTACAGTAGTTCTACCAAGAATTCTTTCACTTAGAGATGCAACAACTTCCTCCTGATTCTTAATCGCTGTAGCAGTTAAACCTCTTAATGTTCCACAGTCTCTCTCATTAATGATAACATCCTGAGCAACATCAACCAAACGACGAGTAAGGTAACCCGCATCCGCAGTTTTCAATGCCGTATCCGCAAGACCTTTACGCGCACCGTGAGTAGAAATAAAGTACTCCAATACAGAAAGACCTTCCTTAAAGTTCGAAAGAATCGGGTTTTCAATAATTTGACCACCGGTAGCACCTGATTTCTGAGGTTTTGCCATCAGACCACGCATACCACCCAACTGACGAATCTGCTCTCTAGAACCACGGGCTCCAGAATCAAGCATCATGTAAACCGAGTTAAAACCTTGATTATCGGCAATCAACTGATTCATCAATGTTTGAGTCAAATTAGCGTTAACATGTGTCCAAATATCAATAATCTGATTGTAACGTTCATTATTGGTAATGAAACCCATGTTATAGTTAGCCAACACTTCTTCAACTTGTGCGTAACCTTCTGCAACAAGATCTTCTTTCTCTGCAGGAACGATAACGTCAGCCAAGTTAAACGAAAGACCACCTTCGAATGCCTTACGGTATCCTAAGTCTTTGATATCATCCAAGAATTTCGCACAGGCATCAACCCCACATTTCTTGAATACATATCCAATAATATCACGAAGTGCTTTTTTAGTAATCAACTGATTAATAAAACCAGCTCCTTCAGGAGTAAATTGATTCAAAATGATACGACCAATAGTAGTTTCAATAATTGTATCTACCAATTCATCATTTTCATCCAAATCCTTAACCTTCACTTTAATCACAGAGTGAAGATCTACTGCTTTCTCGTTGAAAGCAATCATAGCCTCTTCTGTCGAATAGAAAGTTAATCCTTCCCCTTTACTTCCTTTTCTAGGCTTAGTAATGTAGTAAAGACCCAATACCATATCCTGAGAAGGAACTGTAACTGGTGCACCATTAGCAGGGTTCAAAATATTGTGAGAACACAACATTAACATTTGAGCCTCTAATACTGCTTCGTTACCAAGTGGCAAGTGAACCGCCATCTGGTCACCATCAAAGTCGGCATTAAACCCAGTACAAGCAAGTGGGTGTAGACGAATTGCTTTACCCTCGATCAATTTAGGTTGGAAAGCCTGAATACCTAAACGGTGAAGAGTAGGAGCACGGTTAAGAAGAACCGGATGTCCTTTCAGTACATTTTCCAAGATATCCCAAACTACAGGATCTTTTCTATCTACAATTTTCTTTGCTGATTTTACAGTTTTTACAATACCTCTCTCAATCAATTTACGAATTACGAAAGGCTTGTACAATTCCGCTGCCATGTCTTTTGGAAGACCACATTCATGCATTTGCAAGTCTGGTCCTACAACAATTACAGAACGAGCAGAATAGTCAACACGCTTACCCAACAGGTTTTGACGGAAACGACCTTGCTTACCTTTCAATGAGTCTGAAAGAGATTTTAAAGGACGGTTATTTTCAGTCTTAACTGCGTTAGATTTACGTGAGTTATCGAATAATGAATCAACCGCTTCCTGAAGCATACGTTTCTCATTACGTAAGATTACTTCCGGAGCTTTGATCTCAATTAATCTTTTCAGACGATTGTTACGAATAATTACTCTTCGGTACAAATCGTTCAAATCTGAAGTTGCAAAACGTCCACCATCCAATGGTACCAATGGACGAAGTTCTGGTGGAATCACAGGAACAACTTTAACAATCATCCATTCCGGATTGTTTACTCCTTGTGACTCGCGGAAAGCTTCAACTACTTGCAAACGCTTCAATGCTTCATTTTTACGCTGCTGAGAAGTTTCTGTATTTGCTTTATGACGTAAATCGTATGATAAAGAATCAAGATCTAAACGACCTAACAAGCTATACAAAGCTTCCGCTCCCATTTGAGCAATAAACTTATTTGGATCATCATCATCCAAAAATTGATTTTCCATTGGAAGTTCATCAAGAATATCTAAGTATTCTTCTTCCGTTAGAAAATCTAAATATTTAATACCATCAGCTGATTTAACACCAGGATTAATTACTACGTATCTTTCGTAATAAATAATTGTGTCAAGCTTTTTGGTAGGTAATCCTAAAAGATAACCGATCTTGTTTGGTAATGATTTGAAGTACCAGATGTGCGCAACAGGAACAACCAACTGGATGTGTCCCATTCTTTCGCGTCTAACCTTTTTTTCTGTTACTTCAACACCACAGCGGTCACAAACAATACCACGATAACGGATACGTTTGTACTTACCACAATGACACTCATAATCTTTAACGGGACCGAAAATTCTTTCACAGAATAATCCATCACGTTCCGGCTTATAAGTACGATAATTGATGGTTTCAGGCTTTAAAACCTCTCCACTTGATCTTTCAAGAATTTCTTCTGGAGAAGCAAGACTGATAGAGATTTTTGTAAAATTGCTCTTTACTTGTTTATCTCTTCTGAATGCCATATGTTGAAAATTAGGAAATTAACAATATTATTCTATAAAAGTGAATGATCGAAAATTCGAACATTCACTTTATAATATAAGGCTTAAATTAACTTTACGCTCAAGCCAAGACCTCTTAATTCGTGTAGTAACACGTTTAGAGATTCCGGAATACCCGGATTTGGCATTGGATCACCTTTAACGATAGACTCGTAAGCTTTAGCACGACCTACAACGTCATCCGACTTAACGGTTAGGATTTCCTGAAGAATATGAGCAGCACCAAATGCCTCAAGTGCCCAAACCTCCATCTCTCCAAAACGCTGACCACCAAACTGAGCCTTACCACCAAGTGGTTGCTGAGTAATAAGTGAGTATGGTCCAATAGAACGCGCGTGCATCTTATCATCAACCATGTGACCAAGTTTCAGCATATAGATCACACCTACTGTTGCAGGCTGGTCGAAACGTTCACCTGTTCCACCATCGTGAAGATATGCTTTACCGAATGCAGGCACACCTGCTTTATCAGTGTAACTTGTAATTTCATCCAATGACGCACCATCAAAAATTGGAGTAGCAAATTTCAATCCTAACTCCATACCTGCCCAACCTAGTACAGTTTCAAATACCTGTCCCAAGTTCATACGTGAAGGTACACCCAGTGGGTTCAAACAGATATCAACAGTAGTTCCATCTTCAAGGAATGGCATATCCTCGTCTCTTACAACACGAGAAACAATACCTTTATTACCGTGACGACCTGCCATCTTATCACCAATCTGAAGCTTACGTTTCTTAGCTACATATACTTTCGCCATTTGAATAATACCTGCTGGCATTTCATCACCAATGGTTACATTGTATTTTTTACGCTTATTGATACTTTCAAGCTCTTTGAACTTGATAATATAATTGTGTAAAAGCTTTTTGATTGTTTCGTTCTTATCCTTATCAGTTGTCCACTTGTTAGGATTAATCTCCAAGAAATTAATATCTGCTAACAATTTCTGTGTGAACTTAACACCTTTTGGAATAACATCTACACTTAAGTAATCTTTAACTCCTTGCGAAGTTTTACCATTTACAAGAGTGAATAGTTTTTCAACCAATCGAGCTTGTAAGGCAGTGATTTGTGATGCCAATTCTTCATCCAATTTTTGGATTAATGGCTTATCTGATTGTTTCGATTTACGATCGCGAACAGAACGAGAGAATAATTTCTTATCGATAATCACACCACGCAATGATGGAGAAGCTTTCAATGAAGCATCTTTAACATCACCCGCTTTATCACCGAAGATAGCTCTCAATAACTTCTCTTCCGGTGATGGATCTGATTCTCCTTTTGGTGTAATCTTACCAATTAGGATATCACCAGGTTCAACATTCGCACCAATACGAATCAAACCATTTTCATCAAGATTACGAGTTGCTTCTTCACTAACGTTAGGGATATCAGAAGTTAATTCCTCCATACCACGCTTCGTGTCACGAACTTCAAGAGTATACTCATCAACATGAACTGATGTAAATACATCATCCTTAACGATACGTTCTGAAATTACGATCGCATCCTCGTAGTTGTAACCTTTCCAAGGCATAAATGCCACTTTCAAGTTACGTCCAAGAGCCAACTCACCATCTTGAGTTGCATAACCATGAGTAAGAATTTGGCCTTCTTCAACCTTTTGTCCTTTTGTAACAATTGGTTTCAGGTCAATCGTAGTACCCTGGTTGGTTTTTCCATATTTTGGAATATTGTAAGTCTTGGTATCTCCTTCGAAACTAACAAATGCTTCTTCCTCAGTTTGATCGTATTTGATGACAATTTTATTTGCATCAACAAACTCAACAACACCAGTACCTTCAGCACTAATCTGAGTTCTTGAATCACGAACAAGATCTCCTTCCAAACCAGTACCAACAATAGGTGATTCAGGTTTGATTACAGGAACTGCCTGACGCATCATGTTAGATCCCATCAAAGCACGGTTCGCATCATCATGCTCCAAGAAAGGAATCAAAGATGCAGCAATAGAAGCGATCTGGTTAGGAGCAACGTCCATCAAATCGATATTCTCAATTTCCTCGAATGGGAAATCACCGTCTTTACGAGATTTTGCTTTAGGATTTACAAAACTACCATCATCATTTAAAGGAGCATTTGCCTGAGCAATTGTCAATCCTTCTTCTTCTTCAGCTGATAAATATTCTACACCTGCTGAAGATAAATCAACACCACCATCAGCAACCTTACGATAAGGAGTTTCGATGAAACCTAAATTATTAATCTTAGCAAACACACAAAGAGAAGAAATCAAACCAATGTTTGGTCCCTCAGGTGTCTCAATAGGACATAAACGTCCGTAGTGAGTGTAGTGTACATCTCGAACCTCGAAACCTGCTCTTTCACGGGAAAGACCACCAGGACCTAAGGCCGACATTCTACGTTTGTGTGTAATCTCAGCCAATGGGTTAGTTTGATCCATGAACTGAGACAATGCATTCGTTCCAAAGAATGAATTGATAACAGAAGACAGAGTCTTCGAGTTAATCAAATCAATCGGAGTAAATACCTCATTATCTCTAACGTTCATTCTCTCACGAATAGTTCTGGCCATACGTGCCAAACCTACTCCAAACTGAGTATAAAGTTGTTCACCTACTGTACGAACACGACGGTTACTCAAGTGGTCAATATCATCCACATCAGTACGAGCATTCAACAGTTTGATTAGGTACTTGATAATTTCAATAATGTCTTCTTTGGTCAACACTTTGGTGTCACCATCAGTGTTCAAACCTAATTTTTTATTTAGGCGGTAACGACCAACATCACCTAAATCATATCTCTTATCAGAGAAGAATAACTTATCGATTACGTCACGAGCTGTAGCCTCATCTGGTGGCTCAGAATTACGCAACTGACGATAAATGTGAAGAACTGCTTCTTTTTCGGAGTTACAAGGGTCTTTCTGAAGCGTATTATAAATAATCGCATAATCAGCAAGATTTTGTTCCTCTTTGTGCAATAAGATAGTTTTTGCACCCGATTCAAGAATTTCTTCTATATGTTCTGGTTCGATTATTGTCTCACGATCAATAACCACTTCATTACGCTCAATAGATACTACCTCGCCAGTATCCTCGTCTACGAAGTCTTCAATCCATGACTTAAGAACACGAGCGGCAAGTTTTCTTCCAACGATTTTTTTCAAACCAGTTTTAGAAACCTTGATTTCATCAGCAAGGTTAAAAATCTCTAGGATTTCTTTATCACTTTCGTAACCAATTGCACGAAGCAAAGTTGTTACAGGAAGCTTTTTCTTACGATCGATATATGCATACATCACATTATTGATGTCAGTAGCAAACTCGATCCAGGAACCTTTGAAAGGAATAATTCTGGCAGAATACAACTTGGTTCCATTTGCGTGTACACTTTGTCCAAAGAATACACCAGGTGAACGGTGAAGCTGCGATACAACTACACGTTCTGCTCCGTTAACTACGAATGTACCTTTTTCAGTCATGTAAGGAACAGTTCCTAGGTATACATCCTGAATTACTGTATCGAAATCCTCATGTTCAGGATCGGTACAGTAAAGTTTTAACTTAGCTTTTAGCGGTACGCTATAAGTTAAGCCTCTTTCGATACATTCTTCGATTGTGTAACGGGGCGGATCAACAAAATAGTCGAGAAACTCCAATACGAAATTATTTCTGGTATCGGTAATTGGGAAATTCTCGCTAAATACCTTAAATAATCCTTCGTTCGTTCTTTTCTCTGGAGTCGTTTCCAGTTGAAAAAAGTCTTGAAAAGATTTTAATTGTACCTCTAGGAAATCAGGATATGAAAGCTGATTTTTATTAGAAGCAAAACTAATTCTTTGACTAATAGTATTTGAAGACATTTACTTAAAATTAATTGAACCTAAACGATAATAAACAACAAAAAGGCTTAGAGTCCCGGTTAGGAACTCTAAACCAAATAACCTTATATATAGGTTTTAGTGCTTCTATTTAAGCTCAACTTCAGCTCCAGCTTCTTCTAATTGTGCTTTAAGTGCTTCAGCTTCTTCTTTAGAAACTTTTTCTTTCAATGGAGCTGGTGCAGCATCAACTGCAGCCTTAGCTTCTTTAAGACCTAAACCAGTTAATTCTTTAACCAATTTCACAACCGCTAGTTTAGAACCACCAGCAGCAGTTAGAATTACGTCAAACTCAGTTTGCTCAGCAGCACCACCTTCAGCGCCAGCAGCAGGTCCAGCAACAACTGCAGCAGCAGCAGCTGGCTCAATTCCGTATTCTTCTTTTAAGATTTCAGCTAATTCATTTACTTCCTTAACAGTCAAATTAACTAATTCTTCTGCAAACTTTTTTAAATCTGCCATTTTTCCTTCAGTTTTTAAAATTTAATTACTCTAAATATATTACTCTTTTTCTGAAAGTGTTTTCACAACACCAGCTAGGATATTCTTTCCTGATTCCAAAGAAGACACAACATTCTTGATTGGTGATTGAAGCAATGCAACGATATCTCCAATAAGTTCTTCTTTAGACTTGATGGTAGTAAGAGCTTCAAGCTCGTTATCACCAATATAAAGCGATTCTTCAACGTAAGCCGCTTTCAGGATAGGTTTATCATGTTCCTTACGGAACTCTTTGATAAGCTTCGCAGGAAGGTTACCAGTCTCTGTAAGCATAAGAGAAGTAGCTCCCTTAAGTACATTGTCTAGTCCTTCAAACTCACCTTCTGCCTTTTCTAAAGCGATTTTAAGAAGGGTGTTTTTTACAACAACCAACTTAATATCCTTCTCAAAACATGCTCTACGAAGTGCCGAAGTATCTTCAGCATTCATTTCTGAGATGTCAGTAAGATAGAAGTGGTTTGACGCATTAATCTCTTCCGTCAAGCTATCAATAATCTGAATTTTTTGTTCCTTTTTCATGATTACTAAGATCTTGATTAAATTTTTAATTAGTCAAGTGTTCTTGGATCAATTTGAATTCCAAGACTCATTGTGCTTGACAGGTAAACACTCTTGATATAAGTTCCTTTTGCTGCAGATGGTTTCAATTTATTGATAATGCCAACAAATTCTTTAGCATTATCCATGATTTTATCTGCTTCGAAAGATACTTTACCTATTGAAGAGTGAATGATACCGTACTTATCGACCTTAAAATCAATCTTACCAGCTTTCACTTCTGCAACTGCTTTAGCGATATCCATTGTCACTGTACCTGATTTAGGATTCGGCATCAAACCGCGAGGTCCTAAAACACGTCCAAGCGCACCAACTTTCGCCATTACAGTAGGCATGGTGATGATTACGTCAACGTCTGTCCAACCACCTTTGATCTTAGCAACATAGTCGTCAAGGCCAACATAGTCAGCACCTGCAGCTTTTGCTTCTTCTTCCTTATCAGGAGTACAAAGAACCAAAACACGAACTTGTTTACCAGTACCGTGAGGAAGTGTAACAACACCACGTACCATTTGATTAGCTTTTCTCGGGTCAACTCCTAAGCGAACATCCATATCCACTGAGGCATCAAATTTGGTAGATGTAATCTCCTTAACCAATTTCGCTGCTTCGTCGATAGAATATAGCTTATCAGTATCCACTTTTTCTGAAGCTAACTTTCTATTTTTCGTTAGTTTACCCATTTTAATTGCAGTGTTTAAAATTATTGATTAAGAGGATTATCACCTGAAATTGTGATACCCATACTTCTTGCTGTACCAGCAACCATACTCATGGCACTTTCCACTTTAAAAGCATTCAAATCTTTCATTTTCCCCTCTGCGATCTCGCGAACTTGATCCCAAGAAATTGAACCTACCTTTTTACGGTTTGGTTCAGAAGAACCTGATTTTAATTTTGCAGCCTCTAAAATTTGCACAGCAACAGGAGGAGTTTTTGTAATAAATTCGAAAGAACTATCAGAATAAACAGTAATCACAACAGGGATTACTTTTCCAGCCTGATCTTGAGTTCTTGCATTGAATTGTTTACAAAAATCCATGATATTAACCCCTTTAGCACCCAATGCAGGTCCTACTGGGGGTGAAGGATTTGCAGCACCACCTTTGATCTGCAATTTGATTAATCCTGCAACTTCTTTAGCCATAGCTTTACTTTTCTAAAGGATTTAATTATTCTTTTTCTACCTGCATGAAACTTAATTCAAGAGGAGTTTTACGTCCGAAGATCTTCACCATTACTTTTAGTTTTTTCTTCTCTGCATTCACCTCTTCAATCACACCGGTAAAACCATTAAATGGTCCATCAGTCACTTTAACCATTTCGCCAACATAGTAAGGAATGTTAATTTCCTCTTCTTTGCCAGCTAATTCATCAACCTTACCCAGTATGCGGTTCACTTCTGACATACGCATAGGAGTAGGATCGCCGCCTTTTGTATCCCCCAGGAAGCCAATCACGTTCGTAATATTACGAAGGATGTGAGGAATCTCTCCAACGAGTGCTGCTTCGATCAGAACATAGCCTGGTAAGAAAATTCTTTCCTTGCTAATCTTCTTCCCGTTTCGCACCTGAAAAACTTTTTCGGTAGGAATGAGAACCTGTGACACATATTCCGTTAGACCTAGATTGGAAATTTCGCTATCAATATATTCTTTGACTTTCTTTTCTTTTCCTCCAACAGTCCTAAGAACATACCATTTTTTTTGAATTTCAGCCATCTTTTTCTAAAAAGGAATTATTAGTGTAACATATTGTATATAAAATCCATCAAATTCTTAAACCCCATATCCATTAAGAATATCACAAGAGCAATAATAGTGGAAGCAATCATAACTACTATAGCACTGCTTTGGAGTTCAGACCATGATGGCCAAGATACTTTCTGAACCAGTTCTTTATAAACTTCTTCAATATAAATTTTTAGTTTCATAAGGCAATTTTGTCTTTGCACGGGAGGAGAGACTCGAACTCCCGACACCTGGTTTTGGAGACCAGTGCTCTACCAACTGAGCTACACCCGTCTATAAGAAGATTGATCTAGTTTTACCCAGATCAATCTTTATATGTTCTAATTACTCAACAATTTCAGTAATCTGACCAGCACCTACAGTTCTACCACCTTCACGGATAGCGAAACGTAGACCTAAATCACAAGCTACTGGCGTAATCAACTCAACGTTGATAGTTACGTTGTCACCTGGCATTACCATCTCAACTCCTTCTGGAAGAGTAATCTCACCAGTTACATCAAGAGTTCTGATGTAGAATTGAGGACGGTATTTGTTGTGGAATGGAGTGTGACGTCCACCTTCTTCTTTCTTCAATACGTAAACCTCAGCTTTAATCTTAGTGTGAGGAGTGATTGTGTTAGGGTGACAGATAACCATACCACGCTTGATAGCTGCTTTATCGATACCTCTCAACAATAAACCTACGTTATCACCAGCTTGACCTTCGTCCAAAATCTTACGGAACATCTCAACACCAGTAATTACAGACTTCATACCTTCAGCACCAAGACCAATGATCTGAACTTCATCACCTGTGTGAACGATACCAGTTTCGATACGACCTGTAGCAACAGTACCACGACCAGTAATAGAGAATACATCCTCAACTGGCATCAAGAAAGCCTTATCTACATCACGTGGAGGAAGTGGAATCCAAGTATCAACTGCTTCCATCAACTCCATGATTTTATCTTCCCACTCAGCTTCACCGTTCAACCCACCTAGAGCAGAACCAGCAATAATAGGAGTGTTATCACCGTCGAATTCATAGAAATCCAACAATTCACGAACTTCCATTTCTACTAACTCAAGCATCTCTGCATCGTCAACCATGTCAACTTTATTCAAGAAAACAACGATTTTAGGTACATTTACCTGACGAGCTAATAGGATGTGCTCGCGAGTTTGAGGCATAGGACCATCAGTTGCAGCACAAACCAAAATAGCACCATCCATCTGAGCAGCACCAGTTACCATGTTCTTCACGTAATCCGCGTGACCTGGACAGTCAACGTGAGCGTAGTGACGGTTAGCAGTTTGGTATTCTACGTGAGCAGTATTAATAGTAATACCTCTCTCCTTCTCTTCAGGAGCGTTATCGATAGAATCGAATGATTTCACTTCAGACAAACCTTTTTTTGCTAATACAGTTGTAATAGCGGCAGTCAAAGTAGTTTTACCGTGGTCAACGTGACCAATGGTACCAATATTTACGTGTGGTTTTGACCTGTCAAAATGTTCTTTAGCCATAACTCCAAATATTAATTAATATTAGACAACAATTAAAAACAATACTTTAAATTTCTTGAGCCATTGACGAGATTTGAACTCGTGACCTCTTCCTTACCAAGGAAGCGCTCTACCCCTGAGCTACAACGGCAAACGTATTTGAGCGGGAAACGGGACTCAAACCCGCGACCCTCAGCTTGGAAGGCTGATGCTCTATCAACTGAGCTATTCCCGCAAAAAAAGAAACAAAAATGTTTCTTTTCGTTTACCAGTGGGGAGAGCAGGATTCGAACCTACGAAGACGAAAGTCAGCGGAGTTACAGTCCGCCCCAGTTGGCCACTTTGGTATCTCCCCAGTATGTAATATTTTAGAGCCGATGGAGGGACTCGAACCCACGACCTGCTGATTACAAATCAGCTGCTCTAGCCAGCTGAGCTACATCGGCAAAAAATGCAAACCATCTATTTAACAGGCATACTTTTCCCTAAAAATGGTTTGCAAATGTAAAAATATTTTAAATTTATCACAAAATAATCAGGTGTTTTTTCTAATTATTTTGCTCTTAGTTTTTCTTTGTGTTTCACAACTTGCTTTCGCAATGCATCGGCGGCAAGATCTGTGGCCTCTTCAAATGTTTTACTTTGCTTTTTTGCAAATACATTTGCGCCTTTTATATCAAGGTTGATTTCAACTACCTTATTTTCGGTAACATCAGATTTTTCAACCCTAAGAAAAACTTCAGCTCCAGTAACATCGCTATTGAGCTTCATTATTTTTCCAAGCTTATTTTCTATGAAATTTTCCAATTTCACATCAGCAACAAAACCGATCGATTGAATGTTAATCATATTCTAATCCTCCAAAATTTATGCTCTCGGATGAGCTTGTTTATATATATTATTTAAACGCTCAAAAGTAGTATGAGTATAAATTTGTGTTGCCGATAAATTCGAATGCCCCAACAGTTCCTTAACCGCATTCAATTCCGCACCATTATTTAATAGATGCGTTGCAAATGTATGTCGCAGAACGTGTGGGCTTCGCTTGGTCATTGTTGTAATCTTCGACAAATGCTTTGTGACGATTCGATACAACAACTTTTCGTAAACAGGCACCCCCTTTTTAGTTACAAAAAGAAAACCATCCAAGTTTCCGAAAGTTTTAAATCTAAGATCTAAATATTGATCAAGAAGCTTTACCAAACTCTCACTTACTGGAATGATTCTTTCTCTATTTCTTTTTCCTAATACTTTAACTAAAGATGCTGATCGATCAAAATCCGATTCTTTAAGATTCATCAACTCCGACAATCGCATGCCAGTTTGATAAAACATCTCAATCACCAACTGATCTCGAACACCTTCAAATCCTTCTCCAAAATCAATTTCTCTTAGCACCTGCATTGCATGCTCTGCAACAAACCCAGGTAATTTCTTTCCTTGCTTAGGCCCAACAACTCTATCCATCGGATTCGAATCAATCACTGATTCTCTAAGCAAATATTTAAAAAATGACTTTAAAGAGGACAATTTCCTATTTACAGTTCGCGAAGTCTTACCTTCGTTCATTAAAAAAACGATCCATCTACGCACATCTTTAAATGTTATATCTTCAACCTCTATCTCATCAGCACTTGAATAAAATTCAAAAAACTGAGTCAAATCGCAGTCATAAGATAAAATCGTATGTGCAGAATATCGTTTTTCGTATTGTAAATAAGACAGAAAAGATTCCTTAAAACTCATACATCCAGGATATTTATCCAATAGGATAACCCAAGATACGAAAAATTAAGACATCAAGGAATTAATCCAACAGAAAATCAATCTTCAGCTTGTTGCATTTGCTGAACGTAGATCGCGTGTAATTTTTCTTCTCTTCTTTTTACAGATGGTTTTTTATAAACCTGTCTTCCTCTAAGCTCTTTAATTACACCAGTCTTTTCAAATTTTCTTTTGAATTTTTTTAAGGCTCTTTCAATATTTTCGCCTTCTTTCATAGGAATAACAATCATAATTTTCTCCTTTAATATTTATGTTTTTCTAAGTGAGCCGCAAATTTATTAATTCAATCATTATAATTCAAATTTATTTTGAAAAAAGTAATGAAATTATCTCCATTCTAATATTTTAGGACCTTTTGCGGAAATATAAAGTTAAGAAAATAAGAAATTATTCTCAAGCTAATTCAAAGACTACTCTTCTATACTTAGATAAGGTTCTATTTTCTGAAAAACACTATCAGTCAACAAATGTTTGGTTTTTAAATCATCCAGTGAGCTAAATTTCCCAACACGCTCTCGGTATTTTACGATATCAGAAGATATTCTTCTGCTGATATATGGATGTTTCCCCAATAGTTTAGCATTACAGTCATTAATTGATATTTTTTGCAATACCGCAGGCGATACACATACTCGATTCTCAATGGATTGGAAAGTTTCTTCTGAAATACCATATACTTCCAATAACTGTGATTTAGAAATGTAGCCACCAAGCATATCTTTATATTTTACAATTCTTTTTGAAAGTATCTTTCCAATACCAGGAAGAGTTTTTAAAATAGTAGTATCTGCCGAATTCAAATCAATCAATTCTATTTTAACACTTGCATTTTTTAAAGGTTTTATTTGTACAAATGGTTTTATTCGTACCAAAAGCAAAGAATCAAAGCCATAAATTTTGCTGATATCATCAGCATTTTTAAACCTAGCACCGGTAGACAGATACTTTATTATACGATTCGAAAGCCTACTATCCACTCCCAATTTCTCCCATTCGGCTTTGGTAATTGTATTGGGGTCAAAATCGAACAACTCAAATTGCTCTCTTTTTCTTGATCTATTTTTGACTTTTTCTTTCTTTATTACAACAGTAATATTGATATACTCTTTCAATCGATTATAATCCTCATCTTTAATACCATAAATTTTTCGAAAATCAGATTTGGACCTAAACACTCCTCCCTTCTCTCTATATCTTAAAATGTTCCTGGTTTGATAATCTCTTAAACCAAGTCTTTTAAATTCATTAGCCGTAGCTTTGTTCGGGTCGAACAAAAACAAATCTGGCTTTTTCAATTTGCCTTTACTGCTTAATACAGCCATTAGGCTATCAAGCTTTTCATTTTTATTAGGTATAGAGTTGGGCTTAGAATCCGAATCAAGAATTTCTGGCAATACAAATACAGTTATTAGTATTAAGGCCAACACCAATAATCCCCTTTTCTCCGATGCGGAATAAGAAAAGTATTCTTTTATAGTCTTTTTTAATGACATATTAAAAAAGCGTTATTTGAAAACAAACAACGCTTAACAATATTATAAAAAAGATTAATCTTATCCAAGTTTTAACAATCCTATTCCATTTAAAAATACAGCGGTTATTGCTATAGGAGCCAACCATTTTACTATAAAAAAGAACACTTTAAAATATTTCACACGTAAAGTGCTTTCATTTGACAACTCCTCACGCACTATTACCTGTTTTAACTTCCAACCTACAAAAATCACAATCAACAAAGCTCCTAGTGGCAGTAACACATTGGCTGCAGTATATTCCATTATCTCAAAAATGCTTTGGCCTAAAATATGAACTCCAGATAAATCTCCAAATGACAAGGTTGCAAATACACCCAATACAGAAATAGAAGCTGCCCCTATTACAGTAGCCTTTCTTCTGGAGATGTTTAATTCTTCAGAAAAGTATGCAACAACTACTTCAAGTACCGATATAGTAGAAGTTAATGCAGCAACGGATAACAAGAAGAAAAATAGAATTGAGAAAAAGTAACCTCCTGGCATTTCCAAGAATAACTTTGGAAGTACTTCGAAAACCAAGCCTGCTCCCGAATCAGGCTGAAAGCCTAATGCAAAAACAGCTGGAAATATCATTACACCAGATAAAATTGCAATTAATGTATCTGCAACTGTAACTTGAACCGCGGTTTTTCCCAAGTTATTTTGTTTTTGGATATAAGAGCCATAAGTAATTAAAGCCCCCATACCAATACTTAACGAAAAGGCAGCCTGACCTAATGCTTCCAGAATAACTCCCATTGATATTTTTGAGAAGTCAGGTTTAAATAAAAAGTCTAAACCAGCAGAAGATCCTGGCAATGATAATGAACGTACACACATTGCAAGTATCAGAACAAACAGCAAAGGCATTAGTATTTTTGCATACTTTTCAATTCCATTTTTAACTCCTGAGAATACAATCCATGCTGTTAGAAGCATAAAAATCATTTGCCACATCAATGGACGGAAGGTCCCTTGCTTAAAACTATCAAACATCGCCTTCGTATCACCGTGAGCAAATCCGTTACTTATTGCTTGATACAAATATTCCAAAGTCCAACCGGAAATGGTAGAATAAAATGCAAGAATCAAAAAGGCAGCAACAACTCCCATTAAACCTACAAGTGACCACATCGACCCAGGAGCAAGTTTACGAAAAGAGCCAAATGCATTTTGTTGTGCCTTTCGACCAATTAACAACTCGGATAGCATCACAGGTAAGCCAATAGCAATTATAAAAGCCAGATATATTAAAAGAAATGCACCGCCACCATTTTCTCCAGCTACATATGGAAATCGCCAAATATTACCAAGGCCAACAGCCGATCCTGCTGCAGCTGCAATTACACCAAATTTACTTGAGAAAACATCGCGTCCCGAAGGATTACTAATAGACATGTGTAAAATTTTAAGGTTATTGATATACAAATTAGGGCAAGTTCAAATTTGCAAAATATTAGGTCTAATTCCTAAATGCTTTTGTTTTTTATATCAAATACAAACAAAAAAGCCCGGATGAGTTATCCGAGCTTTACAATTAAATATCTTAAAGACTAGTTACGTCCTACAGCATTTAGGTCTTCGAAAGCCATAACTAAACGATCTTTCATAGCAACCTCACCTTCACGCAACCATTTTCTTGGATCATAGAATTTCTTGTTTGGCTTATCGTCACCATCTGGGTTACCGATTTGACCTTGCAAGTAATCGTGATTTGAAGCTTCGAACTCACGAACTCCGTTCCAGAATGCCCACTGAGTATCTGTATCAATGTTCATTTTAATTACACCATAAGAAATTGCCTCACGAATTTCTTCTAAAGTAGAACCTGAACCACCGTGGAATACAAAATCAACAGTGTTATCAGCTACACCATATTTTTCAGAGATAAACTTCTGTGAATTATCCAAAATCTTAGGAGTCAATACAACATTACCTGGCTTGTAAACACCGTGTACATTACCAAATGATGCAGCAATTGTAAAACGAGAAGATACTTTAGACAATGCTTCGTAAGCCAAAGCAACATCTTCAGGTTGAGTATACAACAATGAGTTATCCATATCAGTATTGTCAACACCATCTTCTTCTCCACCAGTACAACCTAATTCAATTTCGATAGTCATACCCATTTTGTTCATGCGCTCGAAATAGTTTACACAAGTTTCGATGTTTTCTTCAAGAGTTTCCTCTGATAAATCTAGCATGTGTGAGCTAAACAATGGTTTTCCTGTTTGAGCAAAAAACTCTTCACCGGCAGTCAACAAACCGTCGATCCATGGTAGCAATTTTTTTGCAGCGTGGTCAGTATGTAAAATTACCGGAATACCATAGTGCTCTGCAATAGCATGAACATACTTAGCTCCAGCAACAGCTCCAATAATTGCAGCGCTTTGTCCTTCTGCATTAATTCCTTTACCTGAGAAGAAAGATGCACCACCATTCGAGAACTGAATGATAATTGGTGAATTTACTTGTTTGGCAGCTTCTAATGCAGCATTAATTGAGTTAGTTCCAACTACGTTTACAGCTGGAATTGCAAAACCTTCTTCCTTAGCAACCTGAAATAATTTTTGCACATCATCACCGGTTACTACACCCGGTTTAACAACATCTAATACTCGTTTCATAATAATATAATTTATCGGATAGTTCTTATAAAATCGTCGGAAAGTCGAATTTTACCACGAAGTTAAAAAGAAATAATCTATTTTGCACCGTTTTGGCTATAAGAAAATTATGCAAACGAATGCAATTGGAAATTTTTAAAGAATGTAAATAAAGCTCACTTTTATTTTTGTAAAAGATCAACTTAAAAAGGATATCCAATACCAATATTGAATGTCAATTGCTTAAATTTAAACGGACGTTTAGCTATAATCCAACGCTCATTACCCACTCTTGAAGGGTCTCTCAATTTTAACCCTAAATCCAAGCGGAAAAGAATAAAGTTTAAATCTACACGCGTTCCAAAACCTGTGCCTAGTGCAATTTCTTCATAAAAGCGGTCGATTTTAAAATCGGCTCCCTTTCTATCATCCTTTTTTGAGATTGCCCATATATTTCCTGCATCAAGGAATAGTGCTCCTTCCAATGCCCAAAAAAGTTTAAATCGATACTCAAGATTCGCTTCAATTTTAAGGTCCGCAGTATTGTTTGGATAAGTAGCACCTTCGTCAACATATGAACCAGGACCTAAAGATCGTGCCTGCCAAGCTCTAATCCCATTTGCCCCTCCCGAGAAGTAACTTTTCTCGAATGGCAAAACCTCTAAATTTCCATATGGGTAACCAATCCCGAAGAAAACACGATATACCATATTGTTTGCTCGGTTGATGTATTGATTAAATCGATATTCAATATCACCTTTTACATACTGTGCATATCTAATTCCTAAAAAGTCATGGTAAGTTCCCTCGATATTTCCATCTGAGTCGTAATCATTTCTTTTTGACCTTCCCAATATGTTATCGATAGTTTTTAATGTATTACCTGCCACTTCAGCACTTAACCTCAAATAATTATAATTTCTTGGAATATTAATATTCTGATCATTATAAGTAATTGAATATCTCGTTGTAGCAATAACGTGATCGGTAAAAGAATTCTGAATATACAGATTGTCGATATCGTTCAGAAAATCCTCGCTTAAATCTTTAACATCCACAAAATTCAATTCAACCAAGTTAAAGGTGTGTCGCAAATACTTCGACGATTTCCAAAAGTACCCAAAACTTGCATCCGCTATGGTTCTGGTATAGTCAGGACGTTTCTGAAAATTATAGGAAAGTGAAAATATGGTTCTTGGATTGTATGATTTTCTGAATTTTTCAGCATCGAAAAATGGCAATAAAAACTTGGGAATACTCAATTTTGAAACAATACCATACTCAGAAGAACTAAAATTTGTTTGCTCACTTGATTTTACATTTTCTCTAGCTGTAGAAAGCTGAACGTCTAACACCTCGGCACCGCCAAACAAATTTTTATGCTGATAGTTCAAATTGCCTGCAAATCCAATATTTCCAGAGGAATTGGTCCCTTCCAACTCAAATGAATAGAATTGCAAGTTGTGTGGGCTCAATTGAATCACACAATTCAAACTGCCGTATTCATCATCATTTGCTTTTGTATCCTCATCAAAGTTTATATTCACAAACTTAAACTGATTCAATTGCTGCAACCTACTATATGATTGAGAAACAGAATTCAAGTTGTACAAATTCCCCTTTTTTATAAGAATTGAGGACAGAATCACATCAGGCTTTATTTTGAGCTTATTTCTATAGATAAACTCAACATCCTTATGCACCAAAGTATCCAATTCCGATAAATAAATTGAATCATTCATCAGCACTAGTTTTGGATCATATTCAGTAAGGATCTTAATTTGATTAATTCGATACTTCTTGGTTGCCTTTTCATTCAATGGCTTTTTCAAGCCAACAAAAACATCCATTTGATGGTCTTTATTTGTACTATCCATCATAAAATGAATGTACTCTCTTGAGAAATTAAAATACCCCTGATTCTTAAGCATCTTAAAAATTCTCATTCTCTCTTCTCCAAGTATATCAGAGTCTACATTTTTCCCCTGCTTAAGTTTCGTATCTTTTTTATCCTCATTCACAAAAGCTCGAATCAAAGTAGAATCAGGCATCTCACTATTTTTTTGCGATGGAGATAAAAAATTATAAGGCAACTCATCAAGTTGGTGATAAAGCTTTCGATATCGATAAGGTTCATTCGCAGTTATGGTGTAATATACCTTTGCTTTTTTCTTTTTAAAAGCAACAGAATCTTTTATCACTGCATTGTAATAACCTTTTTTCTTCATGAATAACTGCAACTGAGCTACAGATCTTTTCGTCTGAAAGTCCTCATAAATCACAGGCTCTTCTCCAATTCGTCTTAGCCATTTGTTAAAACCTTTCGATTTATCTTTACCAGACAGATTATAAAGTCCTAAATGAAAACGCCAAGTACCTAGAATCTTTAGATTGGACTTTTGTTTGATATTCTTTTTAAGATCACCTGTAGGTACAGACCTGTCATCGGTTTTAACAATAACTTTATTTAAAAGGTATTCATCATCTCCAACATACTTGGTAGTTGAACAAGAACTCATACCAAGCAAGAAACTCAGAAAGAAAAGTAAAATCGGGAAATAATAACTACTTTTGTATTTTAGAATAGCTTTCAAGAATGAATTGAATATTTATCGGTTTTTAATTACAACAAAGATACTTATATCAATTAAAAATTTGTAATGCATATGAAACATTTATGTGCATTGATTTTATTCTCTGAAAAAACCAACACAAACAGTCTGATTTACTAACTATTAAGCTTTTAGCAGTGCTCTCAAAAAATCAAATCAAACTCATATCCAGCCTACAAAAGAAAAAATATAGAGATTCTCATCAACTTTTTGTTGCTGAAGGCAATAAGTTGGTAATGGACCTACTACAAACCAACATAAAAGTTGCTTACTTGGTGCATACTTCTGATTGGAAGAATGCAATAACTACAGAACATCTCAATCAGATTGAAAATCGTATTGAAACTGATGAAAAACTGATGAAAAAGGTGAGCAGTTTAAAAACACCTTCTCCTGTGCTTGCCGTTTTCAGGATTCCAGCTTGGGATATTGATGAAAACACCATAAAAAACTCCTTATCGATATTACTTGATGATGTTCAGGACCCAGGTAATCTAGGTACCATTATGCGCATTGCTGATTGGTTTGGCATTAAGAATATCTTTTGCTCACAAAACACTGTAGATGTATACAACCCTAAGGTGATACAGGCAAGTATGGGAGCTATTGCCAGAGTTAAAGTTACCTACACTTCTTTAGTTGATTTGATTTCCAAATACCACACAAAGGACTTCCCTGTATATGGAACTTTTTTGGAAGGTGAAACAATATACAAGTGCGAATTACAAAGCAAAGGTTTTATTGTAATGGGCAACGAAGGTCAGGGAATATCAGAAGAAATTGGACAATTGGTGAGCGATAAGCTGTTTATTCCAAACTTCCCAGCCGATCAGGAAACATCAGAATCGTTGAATGTATCGGTTGCAACCGCTATTATTTGTTCAGAGTTTAGGAGAGTGGAATTTTAATGTTTCTTTTCTCATTTTGAGAACAAAAACGTTGGCAAAGTGTCCTTCGTGAATCGAAAGAGCAAAATTATCTTGACAAAATGCTCTCAACAGGAAAAATTCTCAAAATTCACATGTCAAAACGCTCTCGATGGCTGGAGTTGGCAAAATCCATTGGCAAAAATGCTCTCGACGAACGGGATACTCAATTTTTCACTGACAAAATGCTCTCGACGAGTAAAAAGCAGAAATTTCCGTTGGCAATAAGCTCTCGATGGCTGGAGTTGACAAAATCCATTGGCAAAAATGCTCTCGATGGCTGGAGTTGGCAAAATCCAAGTGCAAAAGTCAATTATTCCTTGGCATAATATCTATCAAACGCATCGGCACATTGTTCGCCATCCATGGCAGCCGATACAATGCCTCCCGCATAACCAGCTCCTTCCCCGCAAGGGAAAAGTCCTTCTATTTTGGTATGTTGGAAAGTTTCACGGTCTCTTGGAATTCTTACTGGCGAAGACGTTCGTGATTCTACTCCTAAAATTACCGCTTTATTGGTGAGAAAGCCTCTCGATTTTCTACCAAATGCCTTAAATCCTTCTTGCAATCGGTAAGAGATGTGTTCGGGCAACCACTTGTGCATTTCGGAAGATACCACACCCGGATGATAGGATGTTTTTGGCAGGTTTTCGCTTTTTCTTCCTTCTACAAAATCTTTCATACGCTGGGCAGGAGCCGTTAGGTTCTCTCCTCCTTCTACAAATGATTGTGCCTCCAAATCTTCCTGAAAATGCAATCCCGCCAAGGGACCAAATTGCTCATATTCCGCTAAATCTTCTGTACGAATTTCGACGGCCATTCCCGAATTGGCAAAGGCAGTATTTCTTCCTGAGGATGACATTCCGTTTACCACTTGCTGATTTTCGCCTGTTGCCGCCGGAACAATTACTCCCCCCGGACACATACAGAAAGAATACACACCACGCCCTTCAACCTGTTGCACAAAACTGTAACTGGCCGCTGGCAAATACTTCCCTCTTCCGTTTGGATTGTGATATTGAATTTGATCGATTAATTCCTGTGGATGCTCGATACGAACGCCCATTGCAAAAGATTTTGCTTCAATATCGATATCAGATTCATTTAATTTTCGATATACATCGCGAGCCGAATGACCTGTTGCCAAAATCACGGCTTCTCCCTTAAAAGTTTTCCCATCCTGAGTTGACACGCCTGTAATTTTATTGGCATCCAGCAAGTAATCGATCACTTTACATGAAAAGTGAACTTCTCCACCCACTGCAATAATACTCTTACGGATATTTACAATTACCTTAGGCAACACATCGGTTCCAATATGAGGATGCGCCTCGTACAAAATCTCATCCTGAGCTCCATGAAAATGAAGCACATTTAAAATTTTCTTTAGATTACCACGCTTCTTAGATCGGGTATACAACTTGCCATCCGAAAACGTGCCGGCACCACCCTCTCCAAACGAGTAGTTTGAGTCCGGATCTACATTTCTGGTTCTATGCAACTGTCCCAAATCCTTTTTGCGATCTTCAACACTTTTGCCTCGCTCCAAAACAATAGGGCAATATCCAAGTTCTACCAATCGCAAAGCCGCAAATAAACCCGCAGGACCTGCTCCCACAACAATTACCTTTTTCTTATCCTTTACATTCGGATAATCGAATATCAATTCTTTCGCCACAGGAAGCTTTTCATCCACTGCGACACGAAATTTCATGTTTATCTTGATATCTCTTCTTCGAGCATCTATGGATTTTCTTAGAATTTGAATTCCATTAATTCTACCAATTTTAATCTTTAATTTTTGAGCCAGAATAGGCTTATAAAAAGATTCATCAGAAGCTTGTTTGGGATTCAGAACAATATCAATTTCAGTAATCATGTAAAAAAGTAATAAGGTGAAATGGTAAAAAAGTGCAAGAGTAGAAAATTACTCGAAATGAAAGGATAATGTAACTATTTTAGAGTTCATACCACGAATGGCATCTGTGTATGCCTCATAACCTGGGTTCTCGATATCATAGCTATGATTAATGATATCACGCAAACCTATTGCAAATTTCAATTCTGTAGCCAACTTAAAGTATGGCAAATAAAAATCGATACCAGCACCCAACTCCAAATACACATCCGTTGAATTTAAACGAATCAACATGTTATTTTCAGGATCGAGAGCATCTTGCGATTGCACATCAATCTTGTAACTGGCTCCACCAATTAAATATGGTCGATAGTTATTCAATCGCTTTGCACGATATTTAAGCATTAAAGGAAGGTTCACCAAAACCGATTCAACCGTCACATCTTCTTGTGGCAAGTTGGAATACTTTATGGTTCGTTCTCCAAACTCCAGCCCCGGCAAAAATCTTAATGACCAATTTTCATGCAAACGCAAATCAGAAACAATTCCTACCGAAAAGCCAGGGGAAAAAACAACTTGCTCAGCTCTGGCATCATTTACCCCTGAATTGTATAAGGCAAAGTCCATATTATTTACAGCCAAGGTAAAACCAAAGTGCAACCATTTTTGGTCAACTTTCTGATAATTCAGTATGCTTTCAGGCTTATATCTGCTTTGCGAAAAAGCAGAAGAAAAAAGGGAAAGACAGAGCAGTATTAAGAGTAATCGTTTCAATCTGGATCGTTTATTTTTAGTAATAACCCCTAAAATATAAAATTATTGTATGGGTTTAGTTCCAATGTAAATGGAAGCTATCCCAAAACTTAATTTTATCTGTTTTGTATCGGTAAAACCACAAGTTTCATAAATTTTCAGGAAATCATCACCATCTGGAAAAGCATCAACAGATTCTGGCAAATAGGTATATGCCGAAGCATCCTTTGACACCATTTTTCCCCAGAAAGGAAGAATCCTAAAAAAGTAAAAATTATAAATCTGTTTTATTGGAAATCTTCTGGGCTTTGAAAATTCGAGAACCACCACTTTACCTCCAGGTCGAACCACACGGTTCATTTCCGACAATCCTTTTTCAAGGTTTTCAAAATTTCTAACTCCAAAGGCCACCGTAATTGCATCAAAAGTATTATCCTCGAATTGAATATTTTCAGAATCTCCTTCCAACAATTCAATTTTATGCGATAAGTTTTTCTTTGCAATTTTTTCTCTCCCTACAGCCAACATCTCGGTTGAAATATCAATTCCTACAACCTTCTCGGGATTCAACTTTAGGTTAGCCAAAGCAAAGTCGCCAGTTCCTGTAGCTATATCCAAAACCATTTTCGGCTGCAAAGGTTTCAATAATTTTACCGCCTTCTTTCTCCACAACTTATCAATTCCCATCGACAAAACATGATTTAAAAAATCATATTTCTTTGCAATATTATTGAACATCAGCGCAACTTGCGCCTTCTTCCCTTTATCTAAATCTTTGTATGGATTTACCACGAACTTTCTTTTCAAATTAATAGTGAGGAAATCTAGTAGAGATATCTTTTAGATTTCAAAAACAATGCGATCGTTAATAATTTACGATCGCACAAATATAGTGAATGAAAAACAAAGAACCATTATCTGATTCTTTGTTATCTGTAATCTCAATATTTTCAGCAAATATCTATCCGATAATATTATTTTTCATGTAAATTTTCTTGTATTCATCGATATAGCCATAGGAAATGTCATCGATTCTTAATTCCCCTTTTGTGATGTGTCCTAAAGTAGAAAATGGCAAACCACTTTCCATCATCATGTCAACAAACTCATTTTCATTTTCCATTGATACTGAAACTACAACTCTACCCTGAGCTTCGCCGAATAAGAAGGCATCCATGCGAACCTCGGCAGGCGAGGTAATATCAAAACCTAAACCAAGCGGCATTGATGATTCAATTAGGTTGAAAAATAAACCACCGCGCTCAACGCTGTGAGCAGAACAAATCAACTTAGCTTGTATTAATTTGGCTACCGTATTATTAATTGCTTTTTCATCCTCAATATTAAAATGCGGAATTCCCACCTGACACTTTTGATGGTATGAACACAAGTACTCTGAACCCGATATGTCATTCCTGGATTTACCGATTAAGAAAATCATTTCACCTTTGTTCCTGAAAATGTAAGACATATGATTCTCCTTATTTGGCAAAGCTCCCATCATGGCAATAACAGGTGTTGGATTTATTGCTTTTCGCTTTCCTAAAACAGAACTTTCATTATAAAAACTAACATTTCCACCAGCTACAGGAGTTTCAAAAAAAGAACTTGCCTTTGCAATTCCTTTTATTGTGGCCACAAATTGAGAATAAATATTCTCCTCAAGTGGACTACCAAAATTCAAACAATCATTTATTGCTAATGGCTTTCCTCCCGAACATACTATTCGCCTGGCAGCACGTGCTATATTAATTTGTGCTCCTATATATGCATTATTAAAAGAATAAACCGAATTGCCAGATACAGTAAAACATACTGCTTTCTTATCCTCTCCCAAAAATGTGATTTGAGCGTCAGAAGGTGAGTTGTCTCTGTCTTCTATATTTCTTTGAAGGTGTTCCTTAATTACAAGATTAGGATTATTCACCATTTTGTTAATTACTTTCCAATAATTATCAGGTTCTGGAATTGTTTCAAGATAATCTATAGCATCTACTTGAACCAAATCGTGAAACTTACGGTCAGTTTGTGGAGCTCCAAATCCCATTACCAAATCCTTTGCAATTACTTCGGCTACTATTTTTGAGCTCTCAAAAAATCTTATAGTCTTATTATTGGTTAATACTCCAACCTCCTCGCAAATAAGTTTATGCTCCTCGAATGTTTTCTTTATTAAGTCTGTATTCTTCTTATCTGCAACCAGCATAAATCGCTCTTGCGTTCTCGAGAGAAGTACTTCCTCAACGTTAATTCCATTATGACTTAGAGGTATCTTATTCAAATCAAGATCAATTCCTGTCTTAGCATGGGCACTTACAACCGAGCATGAATTAATGATACCCGCCATATCCATATTTTCCACTCTTACCAGAGCATCCTGTTCATTAAGTTTTAAAATCGCTTCGGTCAACGAATTGCCAAGATCTGGATTTCCTTTTGGGATTGTAAAACTCTCATTTTGTCCAAACACACCTTCCGAACCTGTTGGGTTTCCAACAATGAACAACTTTTGACCTGCTTCTAGTGTTCTATTGAAAAGAAGTTTATCTTTTGAAACAAGTCCGGCTACCATTATATTTACAATGGGATTTGTATCGTATGATGAATTGTAAAAAATTTCGCTTCCAATATCTTCTATGTATAAAACATTTGCATAATCATTTATTCCTTTAATAATTTCATCCATCAACCATTTTGTCCTATCGAGAGTAGAATCGCCAAATCGTAATGAATTGAGAATAATTTGCGGCTTTGCACCTAGGGACACAATATCTCTACACACATCACCAACACATGTAGCAGCTCCTTGATATGGATCAATACCTGAAGGATGATTGTGTGTTCCCATCTTGAATACACAATATTCTCCATTCCCTAAATCAACAACTCCCGCATTCGAATCTCTTGCTCCTGAAATAATATATTCGCCTTTGTTAGGCAGCGAGGATATCCATGAAACAGAACTTTTGTAAGATAAGTTCTCTGACCACATAACAGAATAAATCTGCAACTCTAATAAATTTGGATTTCGACCTAAACTTTCTACGATCTTATCGTATGATTCTTTATCTATGCCCAGATCTTCGGCTACTTGAACTGATACGTCTTGTTTTTCCATGGCGCAAGCTTATTGGTGATGAATATTTTAAATTTAAAAAAAATAAGATAGGAACACGAATTATCGCCTTAGTTTTTACCTTTACAACTCCAAGAAAAGATTGATTGTATATTACAATCTCCATAACAACACAAAATTAATATCACAAATACAAAATGACTAAAATTGCTTTTATAACAGGCGCTACAGCAGGCATCGGTGAAGCTTGTGCTAAAAAAATGGCAAAAGTGGGATACGACCTCATTATTTCAGGAAGAAGAGAAGAAAATTTAAACCGATTAGAAGAAGAAATTCTTAAAGAGTATCAATGTAATATCCTTAAATTGGTTTTAGATGTAAGACAACAGGAAGAGGTTTTCGAAAAAATCAACAGCTTACCTAAAAAATGGAAGAAGATTGATCTTTTGATAAACAATGCTGGCCTAGCTGTTGGCGTTTCTGCATTACAAGATGGTATCGTTGATGATTGGGAAAGAATGATTGACACCAACATTAAAGGGTTACTTTATATTACAAGAGCTGTTGGCCCTTTGATGATAGAAAGAAAACAAGGTCATATTATAAATGTTACTTCTATTGCAGGTAAAGAAATTTACCCAGGTGGAAATGTTTATTGCGCCACAAAACACGCTGCTGATGCCTTAACCAAAGGAATGAGAATCGATATGCTTCCGCATAACATCAAAGTTTCATCTGTTGCTCCGGGTATGGTTGAAACTGAATTCTCCATTGTACGCTTTAAAGGTGATAAAGATAAAGCTGACCAGGTTTACAATGGTTTTACTCCATTGTACGCAGAAGACATTGCTGATACTGTAGAATTTATTGCAACTCGCCCTTCTCATGTAAATATTAACGATATTCTTATCATGCCAACAGCTCAAGCCTCGGCAAGAGATGTTGTCCGTAACTAATAGGTTTCTGAAATTTCTTCGGATTCGATAATCCAACGACCTGGAATAAACTGTTTAGATTTTATATGGATAGTTTTAGCAAGTTGATCACCAGTAACGGCAAGAATTCGATTCATTTTTCCGATAAATAAAAACTTAAAATTTCGGCTGATCCAGGCAGCAAAGCTTTCGAACAGCCGGAATTCTTTCCTTCCTCCATAAATTACCGAAGGTCTGTAGATAGTTACCGATTCAAATTCCAGTGAATTGATAAAGCATTCCGCTTCACCCTTAACTCTTTGATAGAAAAAATAGGATTCTGGACTAGCACCTATTGCACTAATCAAATGAAAGTTGCCAATCTTCTTTTCTTCACAAACTTTAGCAAACTTTGTGATGTATTCGTAATCTATTACTCTGAAATTTTCTTTTGTCTGAGCTTTTTTGATTGTTGTTCCAATGCAGCAAAATGCCACATCAATTTCAGAAGGAAGTTGTTCTGAAGTTAAGAATTCGAAGTTGATTACGATTTGTTCCAATTTTGGGTGGCTCATGGGCAATTCATTTCTTACCAAAGCATAAACTTTGGTATAATCTTGATCCGCTAAAATACGTTTCAGTAATTTTTCTCCGGTAAATCCTGAAGCTCCACTCACAATTGCCTTCATAACACGATAATTTAAGAGGTTTAGTTCTCTATTTGAAGACAAGTTAAGGCTTTCACGATAAAATCAAAAACACGAAAAGGCTTTTGCTGACACAAAAACCTTTTTCTTAATATTTAACCTATTTACATTACTTGATAAATGATTTTATCTTTTCCAACAACAGTTCCTTTTTAATTGGCTTTGAAAGATAATCGTCGCAGCCAATTTCAAGAGCTTTATCTTTATCACCATTCATAGCATAAGCCGTTTGAGCTATAATTGTTAAATTTGGCTTAAACTTCTTTATTTCGATGGTTGCTTTCATACCATCCACTTCCGGCATTCTCATATCCATTAACACCAAATCGATATTATTTTCCTCTTTACAAATCCGAATGGCTTCAGCTCCATTTTCAGCCCATATAACTTTATACTTGTTTCTTTTTAAAATTGTCTCTATCAACCTATAATTAGAAAGCTCATCTTCAGCAACCAATATGGTGGGAATATGATTCGTATCTACTTTTGGCAATTCTATCTTCACGCTTTCTTCTTTTGAAAGAATACAATCCATCACCAAAGTAAAAGTAGATCCTTTATTAGGTTCAGATTCAACTTCAATTCTTCCTCCAAGCATATCTACAATTTTTTTGGAAATTGCCAATCCCATTCCTGTACCTCCAAAAGTTCTGGTAATTGAATCATCCACTTGGCGAAACTTATCGAAAATAATATCCTTTTTATCTTTTTCTATCCCTACTCCAGTATCCTTTACATACAACTTTAATTTTTCACCTTCAACACAATATCCAAACTCAACAAATCCTTTATTGGTAAACTTTAATCCATTTTTAAATAGATTCATCACCACCTGCAGAAGCCTCTGAAAATCGTTACGGACCAGAATTTTTGAGTACCTTTTATCTGCGGTAAATTTTAAAGTCAGTCGTTCTTTGTTTTCCAGTATCTGCTTTTGCGCTGCTAATTTTTTCACCTCACACAAAAAGTTATACATCAAAAACTCCTCCTCTACTTTTGTTATATTTCCTGATTCAATCATTGTAAAACTCAAGATATCCTCTATAACCTCAAGCAATTGGTTTCCACTCCTATTTATTAATTGTACAAATTCCAATATCTCATCAATATTCATTGAATCATTACACAAATTCGAAAAACCAATTACCGCATTTAATGGCGTTCTTAGCTCATGAGAAACATTTGCCATAAATGCCGACTTCATTCGGTCGGATTCTTCCGCCTTATTTTTCGCTTCTAACAGATCCCTCTCTATCCTTTTACTCTCTGTAATATCCTCTTTGACAGCCATGTAATGAGTTATATTTCCAAACTCATCTTTTATTGCGGAAAAACTAGCTCGTTCCCAAAATAACTCCTTGTTCTTTTTAACATTTAAGAATTCACAATTCCATTCTTCTCCTATTTTCAAGTGCTCCCACATTTGCTTGTATACATCTTGAGGAGTAAATCCTGATTTCAAGACACGTGGGTTTTTTCCAACAACTTCTTCAGCACTATATCCTGTTATTTGACAAAATTTAGGATTTACATATTCAATATCTCCATCTCTATTGGTAATAACTATTGATGCAGGGCTTTGTTCCATGGAGCGATGCAAGGTCTTTAACTCCATTTCTCTCTTTTTTCTTTTAACCCCCAAAGCAATCTGTACCGAAACAATTTCTAATAACTTTAAAGTATCCGAGTCAAGATTTGATGAACATGTATAAGATGAAATTCCAAAAACTCCTAAAACAAGATCATTATCAATAAGAGGAAAACCAATCCATCGCTTTGGAATTTTATGCAAAGACAAACCATTCTCTTCTACAATTTCTTTTATTTGGCGTTCATCAAGATTTAACTTTTTTTTCCTTCGAATTGCATTAAAACTAATTGATTCTGAAAAATTTAACCTATTATATTTAAAGGATTTCTGACCAAAAGAACGCAAAGATCTATTGGTTGGTGAAATTAAATCCAGAAACATTTCACCATTCCCCACAATAGGTTGTAACAAATCACCTATACTATGAACCAATTCCACCTGACTTAAAGAAGAATTCAGAATATCCGTAATCCCATAAATGATATGCTCCTGCTTTTGTTTCCAAACTTCCTCGGTAACATTGCGGTAAATAGCATATACCGCAACTTTCTCCTCATCTAGAAATATTGGCTTTCCCGTCACCTGTACATGAATTTGTTTTCCATACTTGGTTTGACGTACCGTAGAGAATTCCAATACTTGTCCTAAAGAAGCTTGTTTTGTATATCTTTTTCCCTCTTCTTTAAAGTTTTCAGGAACAATTAAATCATTAATTTTTTCTGATAATGCCTCCTCTAAAGTATATTCAAATAATTTTTCGAACTCTTTGTTTACTCTTATCACCCTATCTTCATTATCAAGAATCACTATTGCATCAGGTGAATTTTCAAACAAATTCTCAAAAAAAGTTTTTTGAACTCGAATTTCATTCGTGGCTTCCTTATTCTTTTCTATTTCGTTACGCAATTCATAACTCATCTCAAATTGAGACTCAATTCCCTTTGCAAAACGTATGGATTTTTCGATATTCTCTTCTATTTCCTTTCGAGAAAGGACTTTTAGCAAGTTAACCTCCAAGGCTTCTTCATTGCTTAATTTCTCCCCATTGGCAATTTTAACAGCTATTGGATCATTCTCTTCAACAAATTGACCACACACAAAGTATCCATATAATTTTCCCTTAATTTTAACCGGAACAAAAATACCTCTGGCATGTGGTCCATATATGATTTCAATACAATCATCTTTCCGCTCGCTTTTTATCTTTGAAATTTTGCTAAAAAGACTCTCCCCATTTTTTATAAACCCACCATTGAAAAGTGTCATAGCCTGACAACTACAGCTGTTCACATATTTGTCTTCAAAATTTATTAACAAACAAGGACATCCGCTTAACTCAGAAAAAACATTAAGCATCATTAATAGGCTATTCGGATTTTGAATATCTCTAAAATGATCAAGATTACTCTTATTCATTTCATTTTCATCTAATTTGTAAAGGGAATTTTTAGGGCCTTGAGATAAATTTTTAGTCATAAAATTTTCATAGATAAGATTTAGGTAATGTATACTGAATTTAGTTAGAATTGTTCGCATTTTTAATAAAAAAAAACCACAATACAAAAGTATAAACACTATGTAAAACAACCTATTCGTCAACTTTTTAACAAACTACAACCCTACTTAATCATTAACTTAATAATTAAGTGTTTCAAACTAGTTTTCAAATCATTTTTGGGCTCAGACCAAAATTTTAATAAATTTGACTATATCACAAACAGGTCATGCAAAAACTTATTGGATTCAATATCAAGAGAAATAAAAAATTATTGGTGTCAGATATTATAAAATTTTACGAAGTAAGAGGTTATGAGTTAATTGATGCCAATGCACATGGTATGACTTTTAAACGTGGTAATATTTGGGGAAATATGACTACTCTAAATCCCACCAAATGGAGAACAAAGGTAATTATTGAAATCATCAAAAAGGAAAGGATGGATTATAACATTTATGCCACCTATAAATTCACCACATCTGGCTTTTTCAGAACTAAAATTGAAGACAATTATTACAATGAAGAGCTAAATGCCTTTTCAAAAGCAATTGAGAATTTCGAACTTGATAGTGATTTTATAGAAACGATTGTAAATAAAACCAATAAATCAAATTTTCATTTGCTTGCAAATTCTCTTTTACTCGGTATTCCAACTGCACTATTAATCATTCTGGCAATCAATAGTCTTATCAACAACACATTACCTACTCTTATTGCTTCTGCAATTACAGCGATTGCTATTATTGGTTTTTATGTAATTTTTGTAAAATTAAGGGGGAAAGCTTAATTGCTCATAATCGAAAAACAATTAATTCACTGCTATACAAGAGAAAACAACACAGTATAAGCTTTATTTTAATGCAAATATATATTTTTTTAAAACGTTTGCATCATGTTTTAAAACTTATTTCAAACGTATGCGTAATTCAAACATTATTGATAGTTTTGACCTAACGATTAAAAAATCAAAGTACTGATAAGAATCGCGACTAATAATTTGAAGTTTGATGTTTACAAAGACCGAGAAAACCTGTTTTTTCGGTCTTTTGTTTTAAAATCGGCTTATAAAGCCAAAGTGAATTTTAGCACTTCTTAAATCAAAACTCTGATTTTCTTGTTTGCCTGTAGCATAGTTTAAACTAAAAATCCCTGCTTTTGTGGCAAAACTCAAACCAAACCCCAGTCCAATTGGATAATCCTCTGTATTATTATCCAAAATTTCACTTTTGTAGTAAGCCAAATCTGTAAACAAATAAAAACTAGTATTTCTTTCAGGAATAAACCGCAACTCATTACTTATAATTGAATACTTTGACACCCTGAACGAAGCTTCATCAAATCCACGCAGACTGTTAAGACCACCAATTTTAAACAAATCATTTACAAACAAATTGTCTGATTTTAAAAATCCTGATTGATTTTTCACTCTATAACTGATCTTATTGCTCAGCGGGAAATTGATTTCTCCTTTCCATTTTATATTTAGAACCGAACTATTCAAATCAATACCACTATAAACGTGATCTGGAATCTTTCTGTTTTTTTCAATTTTATGAGTTCCCATTCCTATAGAGCTATTGAATTGCCAACCTCTTTTAGGGTTAAAAGGATAATCCAAATTTGAATAATTAAATCCCACTCCTCCCATATGTGTTTTTACATCGGCATAATCAGGTAATACATTAACTCCACTTAAATGTGAAGTAGATATCAATGAAGATGAATGATATTCGTAATACAATTTTACATGACGATTCCCTTTTTGAAAAAGCATAAAGCCTAAATTTAAATTGGTTGAAAGGTAAGTTGTATCCTGCTTGGAGAGTGTAAAATCAAAATCCAACCCAATATTTCCTATCAAATATGGATGCATAAATCCAATCGTTAAATCTTGACTTTTCGTATCAATTTTTTTCCAGCTCAATTTAATTTCTTCCCCATATCGAAAAACATTATTCAAAAGCAAATTAATTTCTCCGGTTACTGTCAAACTCTCATCATCATCCTGATCAGATTGCAAGCCAAGAATTCCATCGAATCGATTTGAGGTTTCCCGATCTAAATAGGTATACAGAATTGCTTTATTCTTTACAAATTCAACCTCAGCCGGCTTAATTTCTCTACAAAAATTCAAATTATTAATTCGTCCAGATACTTTACCAAGGGTATTTTCACTATAAGGAGAATTGGGTGCTATGTCCAGATATTTCATCATAAACTCTTTTCTCACTTTAAGCTTTCCTTTTAGTTTTAAACTATCCCATACCACGAATTTTCCTTTCTCTAAATTCCAAGTAGCATCCACTTTAGATTTGTGAATGTTTAAACTATCGTTGTAGATTTTAGCAAATGGATACCCATTATTATTGTATGCCTCTATAATATTTTGCTGATATTTTTCTATCTCACTTAGTTGAATCCTTTTTTTATTAGCCAATCTGAATGAAAATTTCATGGAATCAATTTGATTAATTCCTCTGTGAGAGATATGTTTTATAAGGTACTTTTCGCCAATATGGACAAAAGCCTGCAGCTTATCGTTTTTTGAAACCAACGAATCCAAGTTCGCTTCCAGGTATCCCATTTGCCTTGCCTTTTGTATTTTATAATCCAATTTGCGTAGTGCTGCATCTTTGTTAGAATATTTGCCTTGAATCCGATTCAACGACTTTGAGATACGAACAGAATCATTCTCTACAACTACATCCAATTGGACTTTATTTTGCGATAGCACTGTAATCCAACTCATTAGAAACAAAGCTCCCAAAAGGATTACCTTTTTCATATTTATAAAACTCACCAAATTATATATAGACTTATTGATACACAATTTTTTAACACAACCAAATTACAAGCATAAGATTATAATTAACCACAATTAGAACTTTTTTTTATATCTTTTCCAAAATTTTTAAACTTAATCGCGATCATAAATTTATTATCTATGAAAAAAACACTTTATGCCATAGCCGTTATATTTCTTTTAGGATTATTTGCCAGTTCTTGTGCAGTTGATAAAAAATGCCCTGCATATACTAAAGCAGATACAAGCAATACACTAAAAAAAGCTTAATCCTAAGAAAAATCTCATTAAAATGAGATTTTTTTTTGTTTATGAAGCACAATTGCAATCGTTTTAATCTACTTTAGTAGTTTGATTTAGTGTTTATTAAACAAGAATTACTCAATAAAAATATCTTGTTTTTTTTTCAATTTTTCTATACAAAATATTTTTAAAATACATACTTTTGCCATTGAGAAACAAAGGGTTTATAAATTAAAATTTATACACAATGTCAAAGATTAAAATTGGTATCAACGGATTTGGCCGTATCGGACGTTTCGTATTCCGTCAGGCTGTTGCAAAAGGAAACATCGAAGTAGTTGCTATTAACGACCTTATCGACGTAGATTACATGGCTTACATGTTGAAGTACGATTCAACTCACGGAAGATTCAACGGTGAAGTTGAGGTAAAAGATGGTCAATTAGTAGTTAATGGTAACGTTGTTCGTGTTACTGCAGAAAGAAATCCAGCTGATATTAACTGGGGTGCTGTAGAAGCTGAGTACGTTGTAGAATCTACTGGTCTTTTCTTGACTAAAGAAACTGCTCAAGGTCACATCGACGGTGGTGCTAAGAAAGTTGTAATGTCTGCTCCATCAAAAGATGATACTCCAATGTTCGTTATGGGTGTTAACAACAAAGAATACACTAACGACATGACTTTCGTTTCTAATGCTTCTTGTACTACTAACTGTTTAGCTCCTGTAGCAAAAGTATTGAACGACAAATTCGGTATTATCGAAGGTTTAATGACTACTGTTCACGCAACTACTGCTACTCAAAAAACTGTTGACGGTCCTTCTATGAAAGACTGGAGAGGTGGACGTGGTGCTGGTCAAAACATCATTCCTTCATCAACTGGTGCTGCAAAAGCTGTAGGTAAAGTAATTCCTGCTTTGAACGGTAAATTGACTGGTATGTCATTCCGTGTTCCAACTCCAGACGTATCGGTTGTTGACTTAACTGTTCGTTTAGAAAAAGAAACTACTTACGAAGCTATCTGTGCTGCAATGAAAGAAGCATCAGAAGGTGAATTAGCTGGTGTATTAGGATATACTGAAGATGCTGTTGTATCTAACGACTTCGTTGGTGACGCAAGAACTTCTATCTTCGATGCTGGTGCTGGTATTCAGTTATCTCCAACTTTCGTTAAAGTTGTATCTTGGTACGATAACGAAATGGGTTACTCTACCAAAGTATGCGAATTGATCGAATACATGGATTCTGTAAAATAATCCATACAAAATATAAGATTAAAAGACTCCGATTTTCGGGGTCTTTTTTTTTGAACATATATGATATAAAACACATAATTCTTCGAATCACGTAATCAGAAAAACCATATGTTTGCTCTGTATTTAGAGAAATAATTCGCTATTATAAAAACTGAAATTACACTTAAACAACAATTTCAAAAAGAAAATGTTAGAACAATACCTAAAACATGAAGAGGCAAGGAATGCCAAAGGAATTCCAGCCTTACCCTTGAATGCTGAGCAAACAAAAGATTTATGCGACTTATTGCAAAATCCTATTCAAGGAAAAGAAGATTTTTTGCTTCACCTTTTTACTGAAAGAATTGCACCTGGTGTTGACGACTCAACTAAAGTTAAAGCTGAATTCTTAGGTCAAATTCTTAAAAACGAAGTATCAACTCCATTAATCGACAAGAAAAAAGCAATTGAAATTCTTGGAACAATGATGGGTGGTTACAATGTTCAGGTATTGGTAGAAGCATTGCAAAATGAAGAATTAGCTATGGATGCTGCAGAAGCGCTTAAAGGCATTATTCTTGTTTACGATGCTTTCGAAACAGTAGCTGAGCTATCTAAAACCAATACTGCTGCCAAAAGCGTAATAGAATCTTGGGCTAATGCAGAATGGTTCACTTCTCGCGAAGAATTGCCAGAAGAAATCAAACTTAAAGTTTACAAAGTAGAAGGTGAAATCAACACTGATGATTTTTCTCCTGCATCACAAGCTTTTACTCGTCCTGATATTCCATTGCATGCTTTGGCTATGGGAGCTGGTCGTTTCGAAGATGGAATCGATACTATTGCTGGATGGAGAAAAGAAGGTCACAAAGTTGCTTTTGTTGGTGACGTTGTGGGTACTGGTTCATCTCGTAAATCAGCTGCAAACTCGTTATTATGGCACATTGGTGAAGATATTCCATGTGTTCCAAACAAACGTACTGCAGGTGTAGTAATCGGTGGTGCTATTGCTCCAATTTTCTACAACACAACACAGGATTCAGGTGGATTACCAATCACAACTGATGTTTCTGTTTTAAATACTGGTGATGAAATCATCATCAACAATGTAAAAGGTGAAATTACTCGCGATGGCGAAGTAATCTCTACATATACTTTAGCTCCTGATACTTTAACTGATGAGTACAGAGCTGGTGGTCGTATTCCTTTGATTATCGGTAAAGCATTAACTGAAAAAGCTCGTACTTTATTAGGAATGCCTGCTGCTGATATTTTTAAAGTAGCCAACAACCCTCAGCCAAAACCTAATCAAGGTTATACAATGGCTCAGAAAATTGTAGGTAAAGCTTGTGGAGTTGAAGGAGTATTGCCAGGAACATCATGTGCCCCAAAAATGACAACTGTAGGTTCTCAGGATACTACTGGTCCTATGACTCGTGATGAAATTAAAGAGTTGGCATGTTTGAAGTTCGAAGCTCCAATGTTCATGCAGTCTTTCTGTCACACTGCTGCTTATCCTAAAGCAACTGATGTAGCAATGCACAAAAGCATGCCTAAATTTATGGCAGATCGTAAAGGTGTACCATTGAAACAAGGTGATGGTGTAATTCACTCATGGTTGAACCGTTTATTGGTTCCTGATACCGTTGGTACAGGTGGTGACTCTCACACTCGTTTCCCATTAGGTATTTCATTCCCTGCAGGTTCTGGTTTGGTTGCTTTTGCTGGTGCTTTAGGTTTCATGCCATTGGATATGCCAGAATCAGTATTGGTTAAATTCAAAGGCAAGCTAAACCCAGGTATCACTTTACGTGATGTGGTAAATGCAATTCCATATTTTGCAATTCAAAACGGGCAGTTGACTGTTCCTAAGAAAAATAAAATCAACATTTTCAATGGTAAGATTATCGAGATGGAAGGTCTTGAAGACATTACTGTTGAGCAAGCATTTGAGTTAACCGATGCGACTGCTGAGCGTTCTGCTGCTGCAGGTTGTATTAAGTTATCAGAAGAGCGTGTAGTAGAGTATGTAAAATCTAACGTTGCCTTGATGGAATCAATGATCAAGATGGGTTACGAAGATGCTCAAACTATTCAAAACCGTATTGATGCTTGTAATGAATGGTTGGCAAATCCAACACTAATCGAAAGAGATGAAAATGCAGAATATGCTGCTACTATTGAAATCGACCTTGCTGAAATTACTGAGCCAATCTTGTGTTGTCCAAACGATCCGGATGATGTAAAATTACTTTCTGAAGTGGCTAACACTGAAATTCAGGATGTATTCATCGGTTCATGTATGACTAACATTGGTCACTTCCGTGCTTGTGAAAAAGTTTGGAAAGGATCAACTCCATCAGATAAGGTAAGAACTTACATGGCTCCTCCAACACGTATGGATGCTGCTGTATTGAAAGAAGAAGCTACTTTCTCAACTTTCTCTCAGTTAGGTGTTCGTGTTGAGACTCCAGGTTGTTCGCTTTGTATGGGTAACCAGTTAAGAGTACCAGATAATTCAACTGTATTCTCTACTTCTACTCGTAACTTTAACAACCGTATGGGTACAGGAGCTAAGGTTTACTTAGGATCGGCTGAGCTTGGTGCTGTTGTTTCAGTAATGGGTAAATTACCAACTCCAGCTGAGTATATGGAAATGTACAAAGAGAAAATCCAAGAGCATGAAGCTGAAGTGTACAAGTACATGCAGTTTGATGAAATGGATATGGAGGATGCTTTATACCAAAGAAGAGATCAATAATTAATCTCAATATAATTGACAAAGCCGGTGCAAATGCATCGGCTTTTTTCTTCTTTGAAGTTTAGCTAAATTGCCTGTTCAAAGATAAACTATTCGAAAATTATGTGGCAACAATTCATCCAATGGCTCGAGCACTTGCAAATCCCATGCTCATTTCAAAAATACTGGGGAGTTTCTTGTCCAGGCTGTGGATTTCAATCTGCTTTAATAGAATTGCTAAAAGGTAACATCTGGGAATCTATTCAAACCTATCCAGCACTAATTCCAATTATTACAACTATACTTCTTTTCTTTATTAATCTAAAATTCAATTCAAAACTAATTTCCATTGCATTAACATCATCTTTCTTTTTAAGTATTACTCTCATACTTTCCAACTACATTAATAAATTGATTTCCTAGAGTTAATCTCCTTCTTTTCCCGCATAAAAGAATATTAAATAATTCCATACAATTCTTATATTTGCATCGATTCAAAAATAGACCAATAAAGGTCCTGTAAGCTACAAATATCAATATGAAGATTCAGGAAAGAATTAGCGCATTTGTCGAACTAGGTAAGTTCTTAAAGCAATTTTCAAAGAAGGAAATACAAATAACAAAGCACGAGTTAAACACTCAATACTTTGAAGAATTTAAGGAATTACTTAATAGAGTTTCAATCGAAAACTTATGGTTCACTCCTAATCATGTTCGAGCTTCTATATTAGGTATCTGTCAATTCTTAACAGAAGAGAATCTAAACCAATGGCTTGAAAAATACAATGTATCTGAAAATAACACCCATAAAAGTGTTGCTGTAATCATGGCGGGAAATATTCCTATGGTAGGTTTTCATGATATGCTTTCGGTATTAATTTCTGGTCACACCTTTATTGGAAAACTATCTAGCAAAGACAATCAATTGCTTGATTTCATAGCGAAACTATTAATTAGCTTGAATCCAGAATTCGAAGATCTTATCAATTTTCAATCGGGACAACTAAGTGGTGAAAGCAGATTCGATGCAATTATAGCAACCGGAAGTAACAATTCGGCCAGATATTTTGATGCCTATTTTTCAAAGTATCCTAATATTATTAGAAGAAACCGAAACTCTGTTGCGGTAATATCAGGCAATGAAACAGAAGAAGAAATTAAAGCTTTAGGGAATGATATCTTCCTTTATTTTGGTTTAGGATGTAGAAATGTATCAAAACTATATATTCCTAAAAATTACGACATTAGCAATTTATTTAAACATTGGGAAGATTATAAATACATCATCGATCACAGTAAGTACGCTAATAACTACGATTACCAGCGATCACTACTGTTAATGAATAAAATTCAACATTACGACAATGGATTTTTGTTACTACAAGAGAATACAGAAATTGCATCGCCTGTAGGTGTTGTTTACTTTGAATATTATTCCGAACTTCAGGATATAGAACAGCAATTAAAACTTGATTCTGAGTTGATTCAATGCGTTGTTGCTTCGAATTTAGATGATACCATCCCTTTTGGAAAAGCTCAGGAGCCTCAATTATGGGACTACGCTGACAATGTAGATACAATGCAATTTTTAACAAACTTATAAGAGAACTTACACAATGATATACAGATTTAAAATAACATCTACTGAGGTTGAAGATTTTGAGAGAGAGATAGAGATTGGACATGAACAAACATGGTTGGATATGCACAATGCAATTCAAAAATCTGTTGGGTATGATAGTTCTCAGATGGCCTCGTTTTACCAAATAGGTGCAGATGGACAAAGAGGTTTGGAAATTGCATTGTTTGAAATGAACACCGAGGAAGATGATAACATGAATGTAGTGGCAATGGACGTTGCTATGATTCGTGAATTCTCATCGAAAGAAAATTCTGACTTAATTTACGTATTCGACTTTTTCTCTGACAGATATTTCAATGTTGAATTAATTGAAAAGGGAATTTCAAAATCAACTTCTGATTATCCTAAGTGCATTGTTGCCAAAGGAGAAGCTCCACAACAAATAATGATGGATGCAGAAAATTTTGCTGGCCTGGATTTAGGTAGCATAGATACAGATACCAAAAAAGAAGCTCCAAAAACAGCCGACGATTATCTTGCTGATTTTGATGATGATTTTAATGAAGGGCCTGAATTTGAAAATCTTGATGATTACGAAGATATTCTATAGCAATTATCAATTAATAATGAACAATTAGTAATACCAGCATTTGGCTAAACGCATTTAAAATATGTATAAATGCGTTCAGCCTAATTGCAGCGCAATTCATAATTCATAATTCATAATTAGCCTTGTTCAAATGTCCAAGACCTTAGTTGTTATTCTAGGCCCAACCGGAGTAGGTAAAACTGATTTAAGCATCAATATTGCCAAACATTTTAGCACCGAAATCTCTTCATCCGATAGCAGACAAGTATATCGCGAAATGCGTATTGGCACAGCAGTTCCTGAACCTGAGCAACTGGCGGCTGTTAAACATCATTTTATTCACACTCATTCTATTCACGATTATTTTAGCTCATGGGAGTGCGAAAAACAAACATTGGCCTTGCTTGAAGATCTTTTCCAGGAAAAAGATCAGGTTTTATTGGTTGGAGGCAGCATGATGTATATCGATGCAGTATGTAATGGTATTGATGATATCCCTACAATTGACCCAGAATTACGCAAAGAAGTCTTCGAAACATACGAGAAGGAAGGTTTGGATTATATGCGAATGCAATTGAAACAACTCGATCCTGTTTTTTACAATCAAGTTGATTTAAAGAATGCCAAAAGAGTAATCCATGCTGTCGAAATTTGCCTGATGGCAGGAAAACCTTATTCTGAATTGAGAACCAATTCGAGAAAACAAAGAGACTTTGATATTATTAAAATAGGATTAAATCGTGATCGCGAAGAACTTTACGATAGAATTAATCGAAGAGTAGATATCATGATTGAAGAAGGATTAATTGAAGAGGCAAAATCGGTTTTTGAATACAGACACTACAACTCTCTAAATACGGTTGGTTACAAAGAGCTCTTTGAACATTTCGAAGGAAAAATCAGTTTAGAAAAAGCCATTGAACTGATCAAACGTAACTCCAGAAGATATGCTAAGCGGCAATTGTCCTGGTTTAGAAGAGATGAAGAAATTAAATGGTTCCACCCTGAACAGGAGAAAGAAATAATCGAATATTTAGATCAGAATATTTCTTAAAATTCTTTGAGTAAACCTTGGTTCGAACTACGATTTATCCTTCATAAAACCCTTTACCAAAAACACCAAATTCATCTTTACCAAGTACTTTGTGCTTCCACACAGCATCCATAAATCCTATTCCGTAGGCAAAAAGCTGCACATAGCTTGCCGCCAATGCTTTTATGCTAATTTTAATTGATTTGGTTTTAGTCAAGGCATCGGCAAAAACAAGAAACGTATACAAGAGTATCGGAAAGGCAAAAACTTGATGTAAGATTAAACCTAAAAGCAATGAGCCGATTGTTCCCAAAACAAAAAGAGATGGAAACAAGAAGAAAACCTTAAAGGTTTCAGGATAGTGTTTTGAAATGATATAGCGAGTTTTTCCAAAGCCAAAAACCTGCTTGTAAAATTTCTTAAAAGAAATTCTTCTTTTGTGAAATACGTATGCATCGCTTACCAATCGAGTTTCGAAACCACGTTTAATTACCTCAATGGCAAACACCATATCCTCGCCAGGATGCATTGTGGTCACTGGAAATCCACCTGTATTTTCATACACCGCTTTCGAAAATCCCAAATTAAAACTTCTTGGATGAAATTTATGAACCTGCTTCTTTCCTCCTCTGATTCCACCAGTAGTAAAAAAGGAAGTCATGGCATACGAAACTGCTTTCTGAAAATCAGAAAAATCATCCATAGCACCATCTGGTCCTCCATAACAATCAACAAAATTCTCACTTAATTCTTTATGAATGGTTTCCATATAATGAGCAGGCAGAATACAGTCAGAATCAAAAAACAAATAGTAGTTCCCTTGTGCCTTGGCCAAGCCATAATTTCGACCAATACTAGGACCTTGATTTTCTTTATAGTAATACGAGATATTAATTTGATCGGAATATGACTTACAAAGTTCCTCTGACGTTATGGAAGAACCATCTTCTACCACAACCAATTCAAAATCCTTATAAGTTTGAGCGGCCAAACTATCAAGTAATTCTTTCATTTCATCCGGTCGATTGTACACCGGAACTATAATTGAAAATTGAATATCAGAATGCATTCTATAATTTTTGATTGAAGTAGAAAATTTCATCCATAGGTAATCGATATCTCTCGGCTACATCTAAAGGAAAATTCTTTGAATATTGGCTTTCATTAACTGTAAATCCGGCTTTTTGCAATCGATTTGTATAATCTAAGCCATACAATCGAACATGGTCCTTTTGGCGGTACAGTCTCTCCCTCTCCTTTGGATCGGTTACCGATGGGTCCTCCTCTGTTTTTGGATTCTCGGTATCCATTGGCACTTGAAGAATCGCAAATCCATTTGGCTTTAGAATTCTATGCAACTCACTCATGGCTTTTGAGTCGCTATCTACATGTTCCAACACATGGTTGCAAATTACCACATTAAACGTATTCTCATCAAATGGAATTTCTTGCACATCGAAATGAACATCTGCAATGGGAGACTCCAAATCAGCGGTTGTATAATCTAAATTAGATTGTTCTTTAAATCTTTTATAGAAACACTGCTCTGGTGCAATGTGCAAAACCTTTAAGTTCTTATTAAAAAATTCGGTTTCATTTTTAAGGTACAACCACATTAATCGATGTCGTTCCAAGGATAAACATTTTGGACACAAACAATTGTCTCTTCCAGTTTCTTTGGTATATCCGTAAGGTAAAAACTTCCTAAACTTACCACCACAAACCGGACATTCAACTTTATTACCAATCAAAAAAACAGCAATAATTCTATTAATTAATAAACTGAGCCGAATTAAAAACGGACGAGGAAATATTTGTAGCAGTAATCTTATAACTCCTTTTATCACGATTATAAATATTTAATGATTAAGGTTTAATGATTAATTTGTAAAACTTCACTAACCATTAATAATTTAACTTTAATCACTGAGATCAGATTTCTTTTTCGATTTGGTATGTATTTCTTTCCGACGAACTACGGCTAACCAGCTCGGCAACAAAACCCGTTAAAAACAACTGAGTACCAATAATCATGGTAGCCAAAGCAATGTAAAAATAAGGGCTATCGGTTACCAGGGGAGCTTTAATTCCCTGACTCATACTATAGATTTTTTGGAATCCAATCCAAGCTGATGCGAAGAATCCAACAAAAAACATGAATGTGCCCAACAAACCAAAAAAATGCATTGGTTTTTTACCAAACTTGCTAATGAATGTTATTGATAATAGATCAAGAAATCCATTAATGAAGCGATTCAAACCAAATTTGGTCACTCCATATTTTCGCTCCTGGTGTTGCACAACTTTCTCAGTAATTCTAACAAAACCGGCTTGTTTGGCAAGAATTGGAATATATCTGTGCATTTCTCCATACACTTCAATACTCTTTATCACTTTATTCTTATATGCTTTTAGTCCACAATTAAAATCGTGCAATTTAATACCAGACATGGCACGGGCAGTTCTATTGAAAAACTTACTCGGAATGGTTTTTGAAATTGGGTCATACCTTTTTTGTTTCCAACCCGACACCAAATCAAAATCTTCCTCCTTTATCATGCGATACAATTCCGGAATTTCATCAGGAGAATCTTGCAAGTCTGCATCCATAGTAATCACTACATCACCTTGTGCAAGTTCAAATCCGCTAAAAAGTGCTGCCGATTTTCCGTAATTTCTACGAAATTTTATTCCACGAACTGCCGAATATTTCTTTTGTACATTCTCAATCACCTCCCACGAGGTATCATTACTTCCATCATCGACCATAATAATCTCATGGCTAAAATTATTTTGAGTCATTACTCTATCAATCCATGCCACCAATTCGGGAATCGATTCATCCTCGTTAAACAAAGGAACTACTACTGAAATATCCATACCGTGTATTTACTGATTTTTTGAATTGTTAAATTTATCAATACGACTGTTATTAAACAAATTTCTCTTTTGTCTAAAAAAGAATGCCACAATCAATGAAAAGAAAACTCCAGCCATAACTTTTCCTAACCACTGGCTGAATGCAAAAATACCAGGAGTAATTTTCCTGTAAAATGCCATTAACAATTCTACCTGATCATCGTCATAACCAATCTCCACAAGTCCCTTTTCGGTAAAGTCGACAGCTTCCTGTAATATTCCTCCATCAAAATAACTTGTAAGAATGTATATATACATAGCATAAAAGGAAGAAGCTACAGCAATCATTAAAGTTCCAGCTACAAAAGCACGACCATATGAAATAACACCAAATAGTACCTCATCACGATATTTTCTTACGCCAAAATATATTCCCAGAATAATCAGGCCTCTGTTTATAAACAACAGCGTAGGATTGTAATTAATCGAAACACCTTTCCAGTAAAACGTTAATGATGCCAATATTAATACGGCTCCTACTAAAGACCCAAATAAAAAAGAGTGCTTAAATAAAGTTTTGTAGTACATTTTAATTCTTTTGTGATTTTTCGAACACAAAGATATCCGATTTTACGGTAATGTCTCAATTAAAAAAGCTTAATTATTACTATCCGAAACAGCCGTTTTTACAGGAAGAACAGAAATCTGAAAATTATTTGACATTTTTTTGAAAAATTATTTCTCTGAAAATAAAACCCTTGCTGCATTCCATGAAAAAATTGTAGGAAGAAGTTTCATATTTTATTTGCGGGGAAACAACTTTTTTCTACTTTTGTCGTCGGGTAAGCACTACGCGACCAGCTCCTACTGAATCCCCCCAGGGTCGGAAGGCAGCAAGGGTAGGTGGTTGTAGCGGTGCGACGTTTTTGCTTACCCACTTTTTTTATGCCTTTTAGGTTTAAAATTGCCGATGTAGCTCAGCTGGCTAGAGCAGCTGATTTGTAATCAGCAGGTCGTGGGTTCGAGTCCCTCCACCGGCTCCATCAAAATAAAAAGAAAGTTTAACGACTTTCTTTCGTTCTTTAAAATATTTTGCAAGTAGCAATTGCCGATGTAGCTCAGCTGGCTAGAGCAGCTGATTTGTAATCAGCAGGTCGTGGGTTCGAGTCCCTCCACCGGCTCAAAAAAAGAATCGTTGTTGCGATTTGAACCAATACAAATCAACGCTGATTTGTAATCAGTCCCGAAGCTTCGGGATGAGTTCGAGTCCCTCCACCGACTCCAATGCTTAGTTAATCCTAAGTTTTAATTGTTACTTTGCCGTTGTAGCTCAGGGGTAGAGCGCTTCCTTGGTAAGGAAGAGGTCACGAGTTCAAATCTCGTCAATGGCTCAATAAATTCGCCGATGTAGCTCAGCTGGCTAGAGCAGCTGATTTGTAATCAGCAGGTCGTGGGTTCGAGTCCCTCCATCGGCTCAAAAAAAGAATCGTTGTTGCGATTTGAATCAATACAAATCAAAGCTGATTTGTAATCAGTCCCGAAGATTCGGGATGGGTTCGAGTCCCTCCATCGGCTCTATTAATACAAAAGAAAGTATAACGGTTTTCTTTCGTTCTTCAAAATATTTTTGCTTTATGCAATTGCCGATGTAGCTCAGCTGGCTAGAGCAGCTGATTTGTAATCAGCAGGTCGTGGGTTCGAGTCCCTCCATCGGCTCTATTTATATATCATACCAACATTCTTTTCGAATCAAATCGATACGAAATTATTTCACTTCTCAACTTTATTATTTGTTTAAACCTAGTATAGCTTTGTTCTTCATAAGAATTTAGTATTTTCGTTTTCGACTTAAAAACAAACTAAAAATCGTAAAATGAAGTTTTTTATTGACACAGCTAATCTTGATCAGATTAAAGAAGCACAAGATTTAGGAGTTCTTGACGGCGTAACTACCAACCCTTCTCTTATGGCTAAAGAAGGAATTAAAGGAGAAAAAAACATCAAACAACACTATGTTGATATTTGCGATATAGTTGATGGAGATGTTAGTGCTGAGGTTATAGCAACTGATTTTGACGGAATGATTTCTGAAGGAGAAGAATTAGCAGCATTACATCCTCAGATTGTTGTTAAAGTTCCTTGCACTAAGGATGGTATTAAAGCTGTAAAATACCTAAGCTCAAAAGGTATTCGCACAAACTGTACTTTAATTTTCTCAGTAGGACAAGCATTACTAGCAGCAAAAGCTGGAGCTACCTATGTTTCTCCTTTTGTAGGAAGACTTGATGATATTTCAACCGATGGTATTGAATTAATTCGTCAAATTGCTGATATGAATAATTACTATGGTTTTGAAACGCAAGTTTTAGCAGCTTCAATCCGACATACAATGCATATTATACAGTGTGTTGAAGCTGGAGCTGATGTTGCAACATGTCCGTTAAATGCAATTACAGGTCTTTTAAAGCACCCTTTAACTGATAAAGGTTTAGAACAATTCTTAGCTGACTATAATAAATTAAACAGCTAATATTATTCAAATGAAATAATCAAAGGAGTGCTTTAGCACTCCTTTCTTCTTTTATACATATTACAATTATATCCTTTGGACTGAAAATAAATAAGCTAGCATAGGATTGTTAATAAATAGAAACTTATATCTTTAAATCCCGAAATAACCCTTAACCACTACAAGATGCTTTTAAAATTGTATCCCGACAATCCCAATCACAGGGAGTTTCGGAAAATAGTTGATGTACTTAAAGATGGTGGAATAATTATTTATCCCACAGATACTGTATATGCTATTGGATGTGATATCACTAACAACAAAGCAATACAACGCATAGCTAAATTAAAAGGAACTACTGCCGAAAAAGGAAATTTTTCTCTTATCTGCAGTAATCTAAGTAATTTATCGGAGTATGCGAAAGTTGATAACTCTTCATTCAAAATAATGAAGAAAAACTTACCAGGAGCATTTACATTTATTCTTCCTGCAAGTAACAATGTCCCTAAATTATTTAAAAGCAAGAAAAAGACTGTAGGAATTAGGGTTCCTGATCATTACATTCCATTGAGAATTGTAGAAGAATTAGGCAATCCTATTATGACTACATCAATTCACGATCCAGATGAAGTAATTGAATACACTACTGATCCTGAATTAATCGATGAAAAGTATAAAAAAGATGTAGACTTGATAATTGATGGAGGATACGGAAACAATACTGCATCAACAATCATAGATTGTACAAATGGAAATTTTGAAATTATAAGACCTGGAATCGGAGAGCTTATTTTTTAATTTGATATAAAACACAAAAATGCCGACAAGAATAATCTTGCCGGCATTTTTTTATACAAATCTATGAAATTATGCTACTTTTCCTGAAGACTTTAGTAAGCTTACTCTCAAAACGATATGTCCTCCTGGTCTATTCCCAATAAATTCAGGGTAATATCCAGCATTCTCAAAATCAGTTTTTACCAAACGTATTAATTCGGTTGCGACATTCTCAAAATGATGAGTTACCACCATTTTTCCCTTACTGAAACTTTTTTCAAATTTTGTCAATACCTTGTTTGACTCTTTTTTATACTTCTCTATTTCTTTTTCAATTAAGTGATTATACTTTTCTATGTGCTCCATGAGTTAAATTAAAGATTGTTTAAAATGTATAGAAAATTTGGTTCTGCAAATATAACGACATTGTTTACGAAGTAAATTTTAAAATGTTATATTTTCATGATTAATATTTATTTTTAAATGACTAAAGAAAAATATTAATTGATTTTCAGCATTCTATAATCCTAAAAAATCACAGGTAATTTCCCTCCAATTTCTTTGCATTATTTTTTCAAAACAAAAAGCATTGCCTAACTGTAAATTACCAATACCTATATAGAGCACATTACTCTAGATTATAATTTCTGAACTTTTTCTGGCTTAAGATGTTTTTAGATTAGCTTGGATTCATTCCTAATAAACGAATTCTATAATTAAATTTTCAATCATGCTGATTATCATCTTCATATTAATACATTGGTATGCCAGTCTATTTTTCCAGACTGTTTTCTTACACAGGTATGCAGCGCATGCTATGTTTAAAATGAATCCATTTTGGGAGAAGATATTTTTTATTGCAACGTGGATCTCGCAGGGGACTTCTTATTTAAACCCATTTGCTTACGCATACATGCATCGCCTTCATCACATGCATGCTGAAAGTGAAAAGGACCCACATTCTCCAAAAAATTCTTATAATATTTTCTCTTTCATGTTGAAAACTTACGATTACTATGCATCAGTTAAGAATAGAGATATTAAAATTGAAGAAGGACTAAGTAAAAATATTCCGCGCTGGGAAAAATTTGAAAAATTCTCTGAATCATGGATTTCCAGACTAATGTGGGCATCAATCTACATATTAGTTTATTTAGCTTTTGCACCAAGTATAAATTATTTTCTGCTACTGCCCATACATTTCTTTATGAGTCCTATACATGGAGCAATCATCAATTGGTTCTCTCATAAAATTGGATATAAAAATTTTCGTCAGGATAATGACTCTACCAACCTCTTCCCCTTTGAGATTCTTTTAGGAGGAGAAGCTCTTCACAACAACCATCATGCGCAACCATGGAAAGCAAATTTTGCCAGACGATGGTTTGAATTCGATCCATCATTCGCCATCATGAGAATGATGCATGCTTTTAAAATTATTACCATCAATAAAAACGCCTTAAAATAAAGATTATGTGGTACGCAAATATTATAGAAAAAGGATTTATTCCTGATAGTCTAATAAGATTTAAAATACGAAGTCTGCTTAAGCAAAGGTTACGTGAAGAAAGTAAAAACTATAATGTTCAAGATCTTATCTCTGAATTAAAAAATAGTCCAATAGCTATTGAAACAAAAGCAGCCAACGATCAACATTACGAATTGCCAGCTACTTTCTTCGAAAAAGTATTAGGCAAATACCTTAAATATTCATGCGGGTATTGGGAACAATCTTTCACTCAACTACAAGAAGCTGAAAAGAAAATGCTTGAACTTACAGTCGAGAGAGCAGACTTGAAAGATGGTCAGGATATTCTTGAGTTGGGATGTGGTTGGGGATCATTAAGTTTATTTATGGCACAAAAGTTCTGTAATGCCAAAATAATGGTTGTCTCTAACTCCAATTCGCAAAGGAAATATATAAATGCAAAAGCAGAAAAATTAGGCGTCAAAAACCTGGAAGTTATAACAGCTGACATGAATGATTTTAAAACGGATCAGCATTTCGACAGAGTAGTGTCTGTAGAAATGTTCGAGCACATGCGCAATTATCAAAAACTGCTTTACCGCATAAATGGCTTTTTAAAACCCACGGGTAAATTATTTGTTCACATTTTTTCTCATACCAAACTAGCCTATAAATTCGAGGTTAAGAATTCTAGTGATTGGATGTCGAAATACTTTTTTACTGGTGGCATTATGCCTAGCGAAAAACTATTTGATCACTTTCAAGATCACTTAAGTATTGAAAAACGATGGCATATGAATGGCATACATTACCAAAAAACTGCAGAAGCCTGGCTAGCAAGAATGGATTCTAACAAAAATGATATCCTACCAATTTTCGAAAATACTTATGGATATCATGATGCCAAAAAATGGTGGGTTTATTGGAGAATATTTTTCATGGCTTGTGCTGAATTATGGGGCTATAAAGATGGAAAAGAGTGGAGTATTAGTCACTATTTGTTTAGTAAACGAAATCCTAACTAAAACCAATTATCATGAAAAACATAGCTTTAATATTAGTTGCATTCCTGTTCTATGGTTTTAGTTCCGGCATTGAAGACAAAACATATGTAGGAGTAGCAATAGACAACAAATCATTGGAATTTATTTACAAAGAAATTCATGAGGAATTGTTTGAAGAAGGGAAACACATTCGTACCATAACCTCCTTTGTTTGTGACCAAAATAACGAGTTTGCCAAGAGAGAGTTAGACTTTCGCAAATCATTTCAAAAACCTACCTATCGATTAATTGATAAGAGAAGCGGTTTGATAGAAGAAGTAACATACAAAGGCGATAATCAGTTTGATATCAGGTATAGAAAAAACGCAAAAAGCAAATTGAAAGAAAAGAGCATTTTTGTTCCAGAACCAGCAATAGTTGATGGTGGCTTTAATTATTTTATTAAAAACAATTGGGATCGAATTTTATCTGAGGAGAAATTAAACTTCAACTTTCTTTCTGTTGCATTCCAAGATTATTTCAGCTTCCGAATTTATCGAACTAAAGAAAAGGAAACGAAAAGTAATACCGTTGTCCTTAAAATGGAAACACAAAGTGCTTTACTTAGAATGTTGTTGAATCCAATATACATTTCATATGATTTAAATACCAGAAGAATTTTGAAATACGAAGGGATTTCGAACATTAGAAATAACAAAGGAAGTAGTTACAAAGCCTTGTTGCAATATCCAGAACTTGGACCATAAACTAAAATCAAAATGAAAGAAAAACTAGCCATAATAGGAACCGGTATTGCAGGCATGGGCGCAGCTCATTTATTGCAAAAGAACTATGATATCAGCTTATTTGAGAAAAATAAATATGTAGGCGGACATACAAATACAGTCTTTGTTGAAGAAGACGGAATAGATATTCCTATCGACACTGGCTTTATGGTATTCAACAAAGAAACCTATCCTAACCTAATTAACTTATTCAATGAGCTAAATGTTCCGATTAAAAAAACAAGCATGAGTTTTAGTGTACAGCACAAATTAAGCAGTCTGGAATATTCAGGATCAGGTTTTAATGGATTATTTGCACAAAGAAAAAACTTGTTTAGTCCAGCCTTTATTAAAATGCTACTACAAATCAATAGATTCAATAAAGAGAGTGTTCAGGATTTAAATTGTGGTTTTTTGAAAAACCTCAGTATTGCTGATTATATCAGTCAAAAATCATATGATTCTGATTTTTTAGAGAAGTACCTTCTGCCAATGAGTTCGGCAATTTGGTCAACTCCTCCAAATACCAGTTTGCAATTTCCTGCTGAAAGCCTGGTTCGTTTTTTCCTTAACCATGGGATGTTAGGCTTGGATACTCATTTTCCATGGTATACCGTTCAAAATGGTAGTGAATCTTATAAACAAAGATTAATTGCTCCATTCAGAGATAATATTAAAACCAATGTTAAAATCGATATAATAAAGAAAACAGGAGATAAAATTGAAATTATCACTAATCAGAACGAACATTATTTTTTTGATAAAGTAATTGTTGCAGCTCATGCGAACGAGGCATTACAAATGTTATCGCATCCAAATCAATTACAGCAAGAGTTGTTATCCAAATTTCAGTACCAGGAAAATATAGCTGTACTTCATTCCGATACCTCGGTAATGCCGAAGAACAAAAAGGTGTGGTCAAGTTGGAACTATTTAATCGATCAGAGAAATGGAGAAAATAGAACAACAACCATTTACAATATGAATTCTTTACAAAATGTATCAGATAAAGAAAACTATTTCGTGTCGATCAATCCAATCGATTTGGATGAAAGAAAAATCCATAAGGTCTTGACCTACTTTCATCCAATTTTTACGCTTGAATCCCTAAAGGCACAAAAGAGATTACAGGAAATTAACCAAGAAGGACAAATCTATTTTTGCGGAAGTTATTTCGGATACGGTTTTCATGAGGATGCATATGCTTCAGCAGTAGAATTATCAAAACAACTTCTTAATCAAGAAACAAATATTCAGCTAAAAGTAGGATGATCAATCAAAATGAAATATTGAATTCAGCCCTTTATTCATGCGAAGTCTATCATTCAAGAATGGAAAAGGTGAACCGAAAGTTTAGTTACAAAAGTTTTTTGTTCTATATCGATTTGGATGAATTGAATATCATTACAAAAAGAATATGGTTGATTAGTCACAACCGATTTAACTATTTCAATTTTAGAGATAAAGATCATCTTCAGCTAAATGAATCCAAAGTACAATCTGTTCGAAGTCAGATAGAACAATTCCTAAGTCAGAATGGTATTGAAACCCTTCCTAAAAGAATTTGCTTGCTTACCAATCTTTGCACTCTGGGATACCAATTCAATCCTGTGTCGTTTTTTTATTGCTTCGACTCAGATAACAAAGTCTTCGCCTGCATTGCAGAGGTAAACAATACTTTTGGTGAAATGAAACTATTCCTTCTTGATCAGAAGAATTTAAATAAAAACACTTTTAATAACCGACAAAAAAAACATTTCTATGTTTCTCCATTTATTGATCATGATGTGGATTTTGATTTCCATTTACAAGTCCCCTCAAATAAACTGTTCAATAGAATAGACAATTACAAAGGAAATCAAAAAATTTTCACTGCTACTTTAAGCGGAACCAAACAAACACTCAACAATAGAAATGTACTCAAGTTTGTTCTTCTATTCCCTCTTATCACCTTGCAAGTTATTTTCTTAATTCACTTTCAAGCACTGAAATTATTGATTTTGGGTATTCCTTATTTCAAAAAAGAAGAACACCTGAATTTACAAACAAATCGACTGAAAAAATACGAGGATAGACATTTACGGAAACATAAAAACCGAGAATATGGAAAAGATTTTAACACTACAGGACAAAATCAACTTTAAAGAACGAATATTCTTAAACTTGATTTCGAAAATGAGCAAAGGCTACATTAGTATTACATTACCAAACAAGGTTATCATAGATTTCGGTGATAAAAATTCTGAAATAAAAGCGGATATTCAAATCGCTTCAAGCGAGTTTTTCAATCGTTTATTTCTTTATGGAGATATCGGTTTTGGAGAAGCCTACGAAGATAAACTTTGGGAAACTTCTGATATTACATCTGTTATTTCATGGATAATTTTAAATATTGAAAACACACCTTCAGCTTCAGGGAGTCATGTTCGCTCTTTAGTCATGAACCTTTTAAAGTTCACGAATACTTTCATTCATAAACTTCGTGACAATACCATTAGCAAAGCTAGAAAGAACATTTCTGCACATTACGATTTGAGCAATGAGTTCTATTCTCTTTGGTTGGACAAAAGCATGACTTATTCTTCAGCCTATTTCAACCATAAGGATAGTTCACTTTACGATGCGCAGCAAGAAAAATATAAGATGCTATCAGAAAAGCTTAAAATTAATAAAGGTGATAAAATACTTGAAATTGGATGTGGCTGGGGTGGAATGGCTATATACTTGGCAAAAAATTATGATGTTGAAGTTACAGCAATTACCATTTCAAAAGAACAATATCACTATGCACAGGAAAAAGTGAAAAATGAATGTATGGAGGATAGAGTAAAAATCCTATTTATAGATTATCGTTTGGTAAATGGAAAGTACAATAAAATTGTATCTATAGAAATGCTGGAGGCTGTTGGACACAGGTTCTACAAACCATTTTTCGCTAAAATTAATGAACTCTTAACCAAAGATGGTTTATTGGCCTTGCAGGTTATTACCTGTCCTGACTCTCGTTTTAAAGAAATGAAAAATGGTGTAGATTGGATACAAAAGCACATTTTTCCAGGATCATTGTTGCCTTCGGTTTCAGCACTAAATAAAGCAATGAATCAAAGATCAAACCTAACACCAATTCACTTAGAAGATATGGGTAAACATTACGCCCAAACCTTACGATTATGGCGCGAGTCCTTCAATCAAAAAATTAATGACATAAATTCATTAGGCTTTAACAAGCAGTTTATCAGAAAATGGAACTACTACCTTTCCTATTGCGAAGCTGCTTTTGACATGCGTAATATCAATGTTATGCAGTTACTTTATTCTCGACCAAATAACACGAACTATTAAGCTATATACAACAATCATCTCATTAAAATCTTTTTATCATGTCATTTTACCAATTTTACAAAGAGCAAATATTACATGCAAGCATCGAAGAGGTTTGGGAATTTATTTCTTCACCAATCAATTTAAAAGAAATTACCCCAAAATACATGGGTTTCGATATTACTTCTGACTTAATGGATGACAAAATGTATCCAGGCATGATTATTAGTTATAAAGTAAGTCCTGTTTTAGGAATTAAAACCACTTGGGTAACAGAGATAACTCAGGTACGCGATAAATCCTATTTTGTAGATGAACAACGTGTTGGCCCCTATTCTATATGGCACCATCAACATATTATTGAACAATTGCCCAACGGGGTGATCATGAAGGATATTATATCCTACCAACCTCCTTTTGGCTTTTTAGGAGCTATTGCCAATAGGTTATTTATTAAATCGAAGTTGAATGAAATATTCGATTATCGAAGAAAAGTTTTAGATCTTCGATTTAATGCTTCCAAAATGAAGGTGAAAATAGCACCAACACTGTAAACAACTCTAGTCTTCCTAACATCATTAGAAATGCAAGGAACCATTTTGCCAAATCAGGCAAATGATGAAAATTTTCCATTGGACCAATTTCTCCAAATCCAGGTCCAACATTTCCTAATGTTGTAGCTACAGCACTGAATGAAGAGTAAATATCTGGTGTCCAAAAAGACATTAATACAGCTGATAACATGAAGATTAGGATGTAAAATACAAAAAAGGCCAAAATATTTGTAACAGTCCTTTGATCAACAACTTTAGAATTGTATCGAATCGGAATTACAGCATTAGGATGAACCAACCTCTTCAATTCGTAAAAACTATTTTTAAATAGTAATAAAATTCGAACTACCTTAACTCCCCCACCAGTTGAACCGGCTGATCCACCAACAAAGAACAAAACAAAAATTAACATGCCTAAAAATGGTGACCAGAGCAAATAATCTGCCGTTGCATAACCTGTTGTTGTAATGATAGAAACGACTGTAAACAGTGCATCTCTGAATGCTTGTTCTCCAGTTACATTTCCTGCTGCAATTAAACCAAGGGTTATTATAAAGGCAAAAAACAATACAACCAAAGTGTAAAACCTAAATTCCTCATCTTTAAAAACCTTTGTAAAACGCCCTGTTATCATTCCATATGAAAGGGTAAAGTTGGTACCTGCCACAAACATGAAAAAGATAATAGTATATTGGATATATGGAGATGTATAAAACCCTACACTCGCTTGTTTGGTGGAATATCCTCCTGTAGCCATTGTAGTTAATGAGTGATTTATAGCATCAAAAAAGCTCATCCCACCCGCATATAATAGAATGGTTTCAACTGCAGTAAAAAGCATGTACAATCCCCAAAGGTTTCTGGCAGTTTCTTTAATTCTTGGAGTCAGTTTATCTGGTGTAGGACCAGGAACTTCCGCTACAAACAGCTCACGCCCTCCAATTCCCAAAGTTGGTAGAATGGCAAGAAACATAACGATTATTCCCATACCACCCATCCATTGAGTTAGCGATCTCCAAAACAGAATACCATGAGGCAACTCCTCAATATTATTTAATATGGATGAGCCTGTTGTGGTAAAACCAGACATGGTTTCAAAAAAAGCATCTGTTACTGAAGGAATTGCTCCACTAAATAAATAGGGTAAACATCCAAATATGGAAAAAACAACCCATACTAGACTTACAATGATATATCCTTCTCTTTTACCTAAATCTTTTTGTACCCCTCTTGATAATAAATAACTAAATATTCCTACCGTAAAGGTTACTAATCCTGCTTTCAAAAAGGCAGTAGTGTCATTTCCCTGATAGATTAATGAAACCAATAATGAAATGAAAAGAAAGAAACTTTCGCCAACCAAAAGTTTTCCCAGTATATTTAAGATAATTTTAAATTTAATCACAGAATTTAGGTTGAGGTTTTAATCAAAGATAAATGACTATTACTTGTTATAAAAATTTACTTATTGATTCTTCCAAAAAGCAGGTACAAATATAATTAATAAGGTAAATAACTCTAAACGTCCTAGCAACATTAAGAATGAAAGTACCCATTTTGCCGAATCTGGTAGCATTGCAAAGTTGTCAACAGGTCCAACTTTTCCTAAGCCAGGACCAATTCCTCCCATTGTAGTTGCCACTGCCCCCATGGATGAAATAAAATCCATTCCTAAAAAGGCCAACACAATGGTACTTGCAAAAAATATGGTAAAATACAATACGACAAAAGCTTGTATTTTAAATATAATATCTTTTCCAATTGCCTCATTGTTATAGCGAACCGGAATCACTGCTGAGGGATGAATCATTCTTTTAAACTCCAAAAAGCTATTTTTAAATAATAGCAAATGGCGAAGAATTTTCACTCCTCCTGATGTTGATCCAACACAAGCTCCTGTGAACATTAGGCCAAAAATAAGCATCCAAAGGAATGAAGGCCACGCTGAATAATCGGCACTAATAAAACCAGTACTGGTAATCACTGATACAACCTGAAAAAGTGCATCACGAAATGAATGCTCAAAAGGAGCGTGATTTTTAAGAGTCAGGGTTAAGGTGATGATTGCTGTTATCAACAGAATTAATCCTAAATAAACTTTAAATTCCTGATTTTGAATAAACTTTTTTAGATTTCCCTTTATCGCAAAGTAATGAAGCGTAAAGTTAACTCCTGACAAAAACATGAAAAAGATAATTACATATTGGATGTATGGCGAAAAACCCATAATGCTATCATTCTTGGTAGAAAAGCCTCCAGATGCCAAAGTGCCAAAAGAATGACAAACTGCATCAAAAAATCCCATATTCCCCAACATCAGAAAGATAATTTCCAATGCAATTAATAACATGTAAATTCCCCACAATCTTTTGGCTGTTTCTTTAATTCTTGGATGAAGCTTATCTACAGTTACTCCTGCTGCTTCAGCATTAAACATGGCCATTCCTCCAAATCCAAAAATTGGTAAAATGGCAACGGTTAAAACCAAAATTCCCATTCCCCCTAAAAGATGCGTAAGAGATCTCCAAAATAAAATACCATGCGGCAATGATTCGATATCAGTAATTACTGAAGCTCCTGTAGTGGTAAAACCAGATATCGTTTCAAAAAAAGCATTGGTATACGAAGGAACATATGATCCGATCCAATATGGCAGTGCTCCAAATATCGAGAAAAACACCCAAACCAAACTGACTACAAGAAAAGCTTCTCGCTTGTGAATCTCTTGTCTATGGTTTTTCGTTATTAGAAAAAGAATTCCTCCAACTACTAATGTAATAAACGCTGACTTTAAGAAACATCCTAAATCACCTTCACAATAGGAAAACGATATCAGTGCACAAAGAATCATAAATATTGATTCAATTAAAGCCAGCACAGACATTAAATAAAAAACAAATTTCAAGTTCATAGCACCAAGAAAAACCCATCTCTGAAAGAAGATGAGTTATTAACAAAAAAAGAGCTTTTGCAAGCTCTTAATATCTTATTTAAAAAATTTCTCTACTTTTTTTATAGCTGAAGGTAAGGTAAATACAACCACTTTATCATCAGCCATGATTTGAGTATCTCCTGTTGCAATAATACTATCATTATCACGAATGATTCCTCCAATATTGGCATCATCTGGAAAATCTAAATCTTTTAATGCAGCTTTGGTGATTTTCGATCCTTTTTTAGCAGTAAGCTCCATCACCTCAGCTTCAGAAACGGTAAGCCATTTACAATGCTGAACATCAGCATCCATAGTGAAACGATAAATATAACTCGCAGCAAGAAGCTTCTTGTTAATCATGGTTCCTACTCCAATATTATCTGCAAGATCTATATAATCGATATTTTCAACTTCGGCAATTGTTCTTCGAACACCCATTTTCTTAGCAAGCAAACAAGCCAAAATATTGGTTTCCGAGTTACCTGTTACAGCAACAAAGGCATCCATTTTATGAATTCCTTCTTCCTTTAACAATTCCTTATCTCGACCATCCCCATTAATCACCAAAGCATCTTGCAAACTATCCGCTAATTTTAAGCTTTTTTCCTTGTCAATTTCCAGAAGTTTCAGATTCATTTTTCGACCCAATTCCATGGCTGTCTTTTGTCCAATTCGACTTCCACCAAGAATCATGGCATTCTTTATTTCGTACTTTTGTTTTCCGGCCAAAAGCATTACTTTTTCGATGCTTTCAGGCTTGCTCACAACAAAAACCAAATCACCTCTCGAGAATCGATTATGACCTCTTGGAATAATAGTCATATCCTCACGCTTGATTGCTACAGCACGAAAATCAACATCACTAGTCATTTCAGCCACTTCGGCCATAGTTTTATCCATTATAATGGATTTACTACTGATTTTGATTCCATATAACAGAAGTTTCCCGCCTGAGAATTCATACATCTGCCGAGTACCTGAGCGAGACAAATAACTTATCACCTCTTTTGCAGCTAGCTTTTCAGGATAAATCAATTCATCAATCCCTAAACTTTGAAGGTATTCCTTATTCTCTGGAATTAAATACTCTTGATTATCAATACGTGCAATTGTTTTTATTGCTCCTAACTTCTTGGCAAGAATAGTAGAAGTAATATTAGTCGTTTCTGATTGCGTTACCGCGATAAATAAATCAGCTTTCTTAACACTCGCCTCCTTCAAATCCTTCAAAGAAGAACTAGATCCCACAATGGTTAATAAATCCAAATGTGAATCAACTTCTTTTAATTTTTCTTCATCCTGATCCAATAAGATAATATCATGATCCTGATGACTCAACATCTTCGCCAAATGAGTTCCAACAGCTCCTGCACCGGCAATAACAATCTTCATATCTTTATTCCGTTAACTAATATTTTTGGAAAAATTCGAGGCAAATTAACACAATATCGATCAAATTCGATAATAAATCGTTAAAAAAAATTAAAAAGCCAAGCTCTCTAAATTACCAAATCAGAATCTAAAATCAAAAGCCTTAATTGAATACTATATTTTTGTACACCAACACAATTAATCCGAAGACAAATCAACAACAAAAGCTCCTCTATCCTTTATAACAAATAAATTACACATGCTATCTACATTAATGTTGTGCAATCGTTGTAAATCATTTCTATAGACAGATCCATCAATTACTATAGTAGAGTTTATCTGATTTTTTGTTAAGAATTCTGCTTTTTTCAATGCTGATTTTCTCATCAGGATAATATCTGGATCAAGACGATTTAATAGCTCCAAAGCAAAATCATTATTCTTTTGAATGATTAATAATTTACTCCCAGCAAATTCCCTAAAGTCTACTTCCTGTATTGTATCTGTATTAATATTATCAAGTTGATTTTGAATTTGATAATTATTCGCCAAGAACTTCTGCTTCGAAATTTCCATATCTCTATCACACAAATAACTTACCTGATTTCCACTCCTAAATGCTATTAATGCATTCCTTCCCGCATTAAAAATGATCAATTCCTGTTTTTTAGGTTGAAAATGTTTTAAAAGTTCAGGAACCTGAAAAAAGATAAGCAAAATCATTAAACCATAAACAGCCATTTTTCTCCGCAAAATCACAATAAAAATCAAACTGATGATTATAGCATATATCAATAAAACCTGAAATGAAGAAAAACTAAGAGAATGAATAACGGCTCCTGGCAATTCCTGTATCCAAACAATAATATGATTTAGGATTTTAATTAGATGTTGAAGTATCCATCCCAGTATATTTGAAAGTATTTCGACCTGAGACAATATTAGCAACAGGGCAGATAGGTAAATTAGTATACCCGCCATTAAGATTACGACATAATCTGACAATAGAAAATAGGAAGGAAACTGATTAAAATAGTAAATTGTTAAAGGGAAAGTAGCTATTTGTGCTGCAAGGGAAACGGTAGTTAATTGCCATAACTTGTTGAAAATAGGGTTGCGAATAAAAAGTAACTTGTCAAATTTGGGTTGTAAGAATACGATTCCTGCAACTGCTAAGTATGAGAATTGAAATCCAACAGTGAAAATCAAGTAAGGATTATAGAGCAATAGAAAAAAGGCCGATGCAGCAAGAGAGTTAAAAACTCCTCCTTTTCGTCTCATTGCCTCACCAACAACAATGAAACTAAACATGCATGCTGCCCTCATAACGGAAGGCGACAATCCTGTTATTAAGGCATACAACCAGAGAATGATTAAGAGAAATACACTGCGAATCCATCGTCCATATTTTATTTTCAGCAAGAAACTTAGAAGATAACTCATAACCAAATAAATGATACCTACGTGCAATCCAGAAACTGCTAGAACATGCATTGCTCCAGCATCTGCCCAGGCTTTTCTTACTTCAGGATCGAGGCTTGTTTTGTATCCCAAGGTAAGAGCTGCCAAAATATCGAAACTTTCATTTGTAATTCCATTGTCGCGATATATTTGTAAAAGCTGATCTCGCCATTTCCAAGCCAATGCACGGATATTCATTCGATAATCTGTTGGAAGTTTAATCCAATTCGTGGTATTTACATAGGATGAATATAAGATATGACGAGTTTTTAAATAGCCCGAGTAATCAAATTCGTTAGGGTTTCCTGAATTTTTAACACGCTCCACATTAGAGTTGATAAATAATCGATCTCCAACATTCAACTGTTTTACTAAACTGTCCTTTTTAAAGTACAAAATGATATTGGCAGTCTCTTTAGTAGTCCTGTTCTTATTAACAGATTCAGTAATTCTTGCAACACACGAAAAAGTATTTGCCTTCTCTATCGGATTTTCAATTAATTCAATTTGATATGCTTCAGGTGAATCTACTTCACTCAAAAACATACTTTTTTGAATAACCTGGGTTCTAAAAACTCCTAAACAAGTAAACAGGACAACCACTATTAAACCAAAAACAGGTCGCATTTTATATGACTTCTTCAATTTGGGAACCATCACAAAAAGAAGCATTAAAACAAAACCTAAGGAAAGCATAATAAGATTCAACTTATTGGTGATCTTAAACAGTTCAGCTATAAAAATCCCAACTATCAGAAAAAATAAAACTCGCAGAAAAGGATATTGTCGTAGTAGTTCCCGTAAATTCATGTTTACACATTTTATGCTCAATTGAATTTAAGAATTCCTACTCTAAAAAAAAAGCCCTTGCTAAAAAAAGCAAGGACTTATCTAACTATTATACAGAGTGCTTGCGCACATTAATCTTCTTTATCTAAAACTAAATGCAATACCTCCTGTAATTGTATTGTATTCCTGAATGGTATAATCTCCAAATATTTTAAAGAAGCCCAAATTTAATCTGGTACCAAGAGTTGCACGAACACCGCTTGCATCAAAGTCAACAGATACCGGATCGATTAAAGTCTCAGACATAACAGTCATGTTTGTATTCTCATCAACATATTCCAGTTCATATGTACCCTTGATATCCACATCCATTTTTGCAGTATTGTAACCAACTGCACCATAAAATTCGATCAACTTTAAATTTACCGAAGCAATGGCCTGAAATGTATATGCATTGGTTTTGAACTCCATCATTTGTCCTGATCCTTTAAAGCCAGAATCTTCTTGGATATCATATTCTGCGGTTAATTGTGTATATGCGATCAAAGCTGAAATATCAACTGGAGTTTTATCAATCTTTAACATCTTTGATAAACTCTTTTGAAGTCCAATACCAAACATTCCCACCTCTAAATCAGAAGATCCTACTTTGGGTAAGTATCTTACTTTCAAATCAGAATTGATTCCCGGAATACCAATACCGACTTGTAGCGTTGCAGAAGGAACAGCATTCATTGGCAAATCATCACCAATACCATCAGGAATATTAAACCTTGCTAAATCATATTCTCCTTCACTAGTTTCAATTCTTGCCAACAAAGCTTGTGTATTTTCTCCTCCCATCAAAGTTTGCATTTCAGCAGAATTTGCACCACTGGCCAAGCTTATGTTTTTATAATCGCTGGCTATAAATTGAAATGTTTCATCCTTGCTTGGAACATTGGCCAAATTGGCAACCAAGGTAATGTCAAAACCTAACTTTTTATGAGTTCTTGCAGTTGAATACCAGCCATTATTTAATCCATACATAAATCCTTTGGATACTGGATTCACGTATTTTTCGGTCAACTTCGATGCATCTTCAGTTCCTGCTAACAGAAACTGTTCAATATCCTGCGATTTACCCAAAAATGGTGCAAACAAAATAAGTAGTAGAATCAATTTTTTCATAGTATCTAGATTTTATTTAGTGGCTTAAACAATATCTGCTAATACGGAACAATGCAAAAATTGTTTAAATATTATTAATAATATCACAATTCGTAAGTGTATACAATCTGATGTAAGTCTATCAATAAAGCCGAATGAGCATTAAAAAACCCTACCAAATTGGTAGGGTGCTAATTTATCTTGGAAGTGTAAATTTATATTTTGCCTTAAACTTTCCTTTCGATATTCCTGCAAGTTTTCCTCTTAAAAGTCGCTTTTTAATTGGAGCACAATGATCTGTAAACATGATTCCTTCCAGATGATCATATTCATGTTGAATTACCCTGGCAGCATAACCCGAAAACTCTTCTTCATGAAATTCCCAATTTTCATCGTAGTATTCAATTTTAATAGTTTCCGGACGCTTCACATCTTCATTCAAACCAGGAATACTCAAACATCCTTCCGACATGGTCCATTCTTCTCCTGTACGTTCTGTAATTTTTGGATTAATGAACATCTTTTTAAATCCTTCCAATTCAGGTTCTTCTTCAGCAAAAGATGAACAATCAATCACAAACATTCTAATCGATCTTCCTACTTGTGGAGCCGCAAGACCTACTCCATCCGCAAAATACATGGTTTGCCACATATCTGCTTTGAATTTTTCCAAATCAGGATAATCCTTGTCAATATCTTTGGCAACCTTTCTTAAAACAGGATGGCCATAAATCGTAATCGGTAATATCATTTTTATACTCTTATTTACTCTACAAACAATCTAAAACATGTTTCGTTTGGTTTCCATGTACGATTGTAAAATTATCGTGGCACTCACTTTATCAATCATGGCTTTATCCTGACGTTGTTTCTTTTTTAAGCCACCATCAATCATCGTTTGAAAAGCTATTTTTGAAGTAAATCGCTCATCCACCATCTCTATAGGGATATCTGGAAATTTTTTCTTTAACTTCCCTAAAAATGGTTTCAAATACTTCATCGATTCACTATCCTCATTGTTCAACTGCTTTGGATATCCCACCACAAAAAGTTCAACTTCTTCACTTGCCATGTATTTTTCCAGGTAGTCAAGCAAATCTTTGGCTGCAACAGTACCCAATCCATTTGCAATTATTTGCATAGGATCTGTAACCGCTATACCAACTCTCTTTCTTCCGTAATCAATTGCTAAAATTCGTGCCAACAGATATTATTTATACTAATTTTGAATTGCAAAGATATAAAATCCATTCAGACTTTTATCTGCTTGGCTAATTTTGGGTGGTTTTTAGAATGGTAAGTTAATTAGACTCCAAGTGAAAAATATCATGTATTTCCTTTATCATCTCTTCTCTGTCCAATTCAAGTGCACAAAAGGTATTGTAAACTGAAACATAACAATCTTTTCCCAAGCTCAATTCATGTGCTTTAATTTCATCTGCTATGTTGGCATTTAGCAAAGCTGTTTGTCCAATTATAATTGGAGTAATTTCAGATTCATTCTTATGAATGATATACAAACCAGGACGATTTTTAATCTCATCTAAATTTGAAAAAGGTCCTCGAAACGAAAAACGCCCTATTTGAATAGTCATATCAGTTCTTGTTTAAACAAAAAAATCAGGAAAACTCCTGATTTTGAAAGTAAGAATAATTACTCAAACAACTCGTATATGAGATAATATTTTTAGAATAATATTCCCAAATGAATACTCAGGCGATTAAATTCCTCCCGTAAAATCTCTTTATCGTTGGTGTAATCGTTATACCATGTGAGTTTATTTTTCTGGTATCGATAACCCAATCCCAGACTAAAACTTGCACTTCCTTTTCCACTAAAAACAACACCTATACCCGGATTTATTAACCAGCCACCTTTGTTGTTCATCTCTTCACCATTGTTGTAGTAATAATTTGTGTTTTCCCTATTCTCAATTGCAAAAGAATAACCTGACTGACAAAACAGATACGTATTTAATCCTTTAATTTTATGATGGTAGCGAATATCCGTGAATAAAGGAATTTGGGTTTCTTCAAAGGTTTCTAAACCAATTCCACCCCCCAATGACAGGCCATTTTTAAAGAGGTAATTTGCCGAACACATCAAACTAAAAGGAGCCTCGTTTTCATTTCCATTACTGCCAAGTAAAACTCCAAATTTAGTATCAACAAAAACTTTTTGATTTCTAATGGTAAGACTGTCTTGTTTAAACTTTGGCAATCTTTTCCTTTCGTACCTTATTTCAGCAATGTCTTCCATATCAAATTTCCAAAAATTTTTATCCAATGTTTTCAATTCAAGAAATTTACCGGGAACCTGTCTTACAATAGTTCCTTTTAATACATTGCCATTCTTGAGCTGGACAACATCAATTCTTTTTTGTGCACTTAACTGAGTGGTTAGTAAAATACCAAATACAAACAAAAAAATCGGTTTTAATAATGGGCTTATAGTCTTCATAATTCTTCATATTGTTTCTCTTTTGATGGAACAAATCAAATTTGGTTGCGTCGCACTACAAATTAACTTTCAAAAACTTACACGCAACCTATATGATCCGCGTGCATCTATAGGTTAGATTGAAAAAAGTTAAAATCTAATCCATAAATGCAATTCATATGAAAACAACAATTACAACTTCATTGATACTATTCATAGGTATATGCTTCTTCTCTTGTGATGACGACATTTCTCATGAGTATACCATTAATGAACCAGTGTATATGAGTACCGCCGATTTTAAAAATGCAGTAAAATCGGAAAGTTCAAGAAGTATGGAAGAAACTGGAAAAATATATTTCTATGGAGATTATATATTGGTAAATGAAAAATTCCAGGGCATCCATGTGATCAATAATTCCGATCCTTCCAATCCCGTTACAGAAAAATTTATTACCATTCCCGGGAATATTGATATGGCAGTAAAGGACAATATGCTATATGCCGATTCATACACCGATTTGGTGGTTATCGATATCAGTAATATCGATCAGGTAACAGAAAGCAAACGATTTGACGATGTATTCTTTTACAGTTTGCCTCCAACAAACAATAATTACATATATGGTGATATCGATCCTAAAAAAGGCATTGTTATTGGTTGGGAAATTAAACGTACCAGCGAAAAATACCAGGAACCAAGATATTACCCAATGTACGATTACATGACAAGTTCAGCGGCTGAGGCCAGTTCGAAAGCCAATGGTTCAAATATTGGCAAAGCTGGTTCCATGGCTCGATTTATGATCCAGGGTAATACCTTATATACTCTAAAATCATCATATGCTTTAAATATCTACGACATAGCAAACTCAAACGAAGCAATATTTAGTGGTAGTTTAAATTTAGGATGGGGAATTGAAACAGTTTTTGCACACAACAATCATCTTTTCTTTGGTGCCAACCGGGGAATGTATATCTACGATATCAGCAATCCATTTGCACCTGAATATGTATCGGAATATTCTCATTTTATGAGTTGCGATCCTGTGGTAGTTGAGGATGATTATGCCTACATAACGCTTCGTGCAGGAAATTGGTGTGGTCAAAATACAAGTCAGCTTGATGTTGTTGACATTAGCAATTTAAATACTCCAAGTCTTCTAAAATCGTATTCAATGACAAATCCATACGGATTGGGAATTGATGATGATTTACTTTTTGTATGCGATGGTACAGCAGGTTTAAAAATCTATGACAAATCTGATCCATTGAACATTGCTGCAAATCATCTAAGTACATTTACCGATTTGACTCCTTACGATGTAATTCCATTGGGAAATATTCTGGTAGTAATTTCTCCGGAAGGATTACTCCAATACGATTATACTGATATTAACAACATTCAATTGCTTAGCTCCATAAAAATTAAAAGCGATGAATAAGAATCAAGAAAGGCTGCCTCACACGAAGCAGCCTTTCTTGTAATTTCTTTTTACAGGAAAAACCATAAAACCGATGGTATTAATACACCAAGTAAGGCCAGTTTCCAACCTCGTTTTTTAAAGCCATTTCTTCCTTTGGTAATTACCAATCCTGTGATACAGATCAATAGTACACAAATAGCAAAAATGTCTGAATACCAAACCCACGCATCGCTTGCCGATTTGTGTAAATCAACCATTTGTCCTAGGACTGGGCGCGTTCTGAAACTTTCAATTTGACCTTCTCCAGTAAATGGATTGATATAAGCATAAGCATTATCGAAATAGAGATTATATCCACCTCTTCTCCATGCTGTTCCATTCAACTTTAGCTCAATACCTTGAGTTTTTAGAGCTTCCTGAAAAAACTCGTCTGAAATGGCATTTTTATCTTTGGGTAAATCAAATTTTACATCCACTGCATCGTATACATAGTCACGCGGATCCCAAGAGTGACGATGATTCAAAGCAATTCCAGAAATTGAAAATGCCATTAATAATCCGACATAAAAGTAAGAGAAATCTCTGTGCCAATTTCGAAGTTTCAGATTCCAGTTCATATTCTAAATCCTTTAATAAATTTTTATGGCTACAAAGAAAGAAAAAAGTACTCTATTCTAAATCATATGTTTTAGTGATTTAATTTAAAAATTAGGTTCATTACCAGATGGTTTTCTATTAATAACCGATTTACTATTAAATTAATTCAGTTTTACCAGACTCAATGGTAAACTTCCTTTAAACACAGTAAAGCACATTCACCAAAACTTTGAGACGACAACTGCATGCACTTTGAGACATTGAGTGCATGCACTCTTAGGTGTTGAGTACGAGTACTCTTCAACTCAGTAAAAGCATAATTAGGAATAAGAAACAAAAAAGGCTATCTCAAAAGAGGTAGCCTTATATATTGAATCGATATTTCTATCGGATTACTTCAAGTTTGCTTGAGCAGCAGATAGGCGTGCGATTGGCACACGGAAAGGAGAACATGAAACGTAATCCAATCCAGTTCTGTGACAGAACTCAACTGATGATGGCTCACCACCGTGCTCACCACAGATACCTAATTTAAGATCAGAACGAGTTGCACGACCTTTTTGTGCACCCATTTCAACCAACTGACCAACACCAGTTTGATCAAGAGCCTGGAATGGATCTTGCTTCAAGATACCTTTCTCAATGTAGATAGGTAAGAATTTACCAGCATCATCACGAGAGTATCCGAAAGTCATCTGAGTTAAGTCATTAGTACCAAATGAGAAGAATTCAGCAACTTCAGCAACTTCGTCAGCAGTTAAAGCAGCACGAGGAATCTCGATCATAGTACCTACCATGTAATCAACTTTAATTCCTTTTTCTTCGAATACTACATCAGCAGTTGAACGGATGATTTCTTCCTGCATCTTCAACTCCTTGATAGTACCGATCAATGGAACCATGATTTCTGGTTTTGGATCAAGACCTTCTTTCTTCAAGTCACAAGCAGCTTCGATGATAGCGCGAGCCTGCATTTCTGTAATCTCTGGGTAAGTGTTACCTAGACGACAACCTCTGTGCCCCAACATTGGGTTGAACTCGTGTAAAGACTCTACTTTTTCAGCAACAACCTTCACATCAACACCAAGCTTTTCAGCCATTTCTTTCTGAGAAGCAGCATCGTTTGGAGTAAACTCGTGCAATGGTGGATCCAGTAAACGAATAGTTACTCCGAATCCGTCCATAGCTTTCAAAATTCCGTAGAAGTCTTCACGCTGGATAGGTAATAATTTAGCCAATGCTTCTTTACGACCTTCAAGATCTTCAGCAAGAATCATTTCACGCATCTTCCAGATACGATCTCCTTCGAAGAACATGTGCTCAGTACGACAAAGACCAATACCTTTAGCACCGAAATTACGAGCAGTTTCAGCATCAGCTGGAGTATCAGCATTAGTTCTAACATACATGCGAGTGTTAGCTTCTGCAAGATCCATGATTTTACCGAAATCACCATCTAAAGATGGGTTGATAGTAGCAACTTCACCTTCGTAAACAACACCAGTAGAACCGTTCAATGAGATGAAATCACCTTCTTTGTACTCAACACCGTTGATAGTCATTTTCTTACCAGAAACAACAAGACCAGCAGCAGAAGATATACAACATTTACCCATACCACGAGCTACTACAGCTGCGTGAGAAGTCATACCACCACGCTCAGTCAAGATACCAACAGCAGCGTTCATACCTTTCAAGTCTTCTGGAGAAGTCTCACGACGAACAAGGATTACTTTCTTACCATCAGCAGCCCAAGTTTCAGCATCTTCTGCAGAGAATACGATCTGACCTGTAGCAGCACCTGGAGAAGCTGGCAAACCTTTAGAAAGTTCTTTTGCAGAAGCAAGAGCTGCAGTATCAAATACTGGGTGCAATAACTCATCTAATTTGTTTGGCTCCTGACGTAATAAAGCAGTCTTCGCATCGAAGTAACCTTGCTCCATCATATCAACAGCAATCTTAACCATAGCAGCAGCAGTACGCTTACCGTTACGAGTTTGCAACATCCAAAGTTTACCATCCTGAATGGTGAACTCCATATCCTGCATATCTTTGTAGTGATCTTCTAATTTTTGCTGAACTTCGTCAAGCTCTTTGTAGATCTCTGGCATAGCTTCTTCCAATGAAGGGAAGTTAGCTTTACGATCTTCTTCAGAAGTACCGTTACGCTCAGCCCATCTTTGAGAACCGATCAAAGTAATTTCTTGTGGAGTACGAACACCAGCAACAACGTCTTCACCCTGTGCGTTAATCAAGTACTCACCGTTGAACAAGTCTTCACCTGTTGCAGCATCACGAGAGAAACATACACCAGTAGCAGAAGTTTCACCCATGTTACCATATACCATAGCCTGAACATTTACTGCAGTACCCCACTCCTCTGGAATTTGCTCCATACGACGGTAAAGGATAGCACGCTCAGTGTTCCATGAATCAAATACAGCGCAAACAGCACCCCAAAGCTGATCCCATGGATTAGTTGGGAAATCTTTTCCTGCTTTAGCTCTAACAACTGCTTTAAATTCTTCAACAACAGCCTTAAGATCTTCTACTGACATTTCGTTATCAGCAGCGTAACCGTTAGCTTCCTTAACTTTGTCAAGAACTTGCTCGAAAGGACAGTGCTCACCAGCTTCAGCTTCAACGCCCATTACTACATCACCATACATTTGGATGAAACGACGATATGAATCGTAAGCGAAGTGCTCGTTACCTGATTTCTCAGCGATCACTTTTACAGTTTCGTCGTTCATACCCAAGTTCAATACAGTGTTCATCATACCTGGCATAGATACACGAGCACCTGAACGAACAGATAACAACAATGGGAAAGCTTCACCTTTAGAGTCAAACTTAGCGTTCATTGCTTTTTCAGTTTCAGCAACAGCAGCTTCAACTTGACCTTTAATCATTTCTACAACAGCTTCTTTTCCTTGCTTGTTGTATTCAGTACAAACTTCAGTAGTGATAGTGAAACCTGCTGGCACAGGAACACCGATTAGGTTCATTTCTGCAAGGTTGGCACCTTTTCCTCCAAGCAGATTTTTCATATCTGCTTTACCTTCGGCCTTACCGTCACCAAAAGTATAAACGTACTTAGTACTCATAATTATCGCTTTTTAGTTTTAAACGTTAAAGTCCCAAACAACAGGATCCTTAACAACAATTATATTATTAGCTTCTATTTATTTAAAACAATAAATTTAAAGGAATTAAGCGTGAATTTTGTCACGCAAAACACGCTCACAAAAGTAGTTTTCTTTTTTTAATTTTAAAAATATAATTCCCTCATTTAAGTTGCTTTTGTATAGATTTTTTTAGAGTGCGTACACTTTTCTTTTTCAAACGTTTGCGAAAAATTAAACATCCTTTTTCAATACATATATTTCAAAAAAAAAGCCTGCCAATCGACAGACTTTTATGTTTAAAATATTAATATTTTATCTCATTAAATTTTTATTAATAACTTCTTCAGGATGCAAAAGAAAATCAAGATATTGAGCTCTATAATAAACATCCGAAGCTTTTAATTCTTTATCTGATAATTTGCCTATAAATTCATCAACAGACTTGTATCCTTTCTTATCCATCCACTCTTCAATTTCAAACAATACTTTTTCAATAACCATTGGAGTGTTTTTATACAAAGAGCTCACCATTTGAACTACGTTGGCTCCACTTAGGAGCATTTGCAACACATCTGAAGATCCATAAATTCCATTGGCTCCACACAAATCTCCCTTAACTTTTCCATGAGTAAGACCAACATATCTTAAGCCAAGTTTAAAATCTCCAGGATTGCTCAAATTAAAATTGGTAACATGAGTTTCCGTTTCAATATCTATTTCTGGTTGGAAAAGACGATTGAATAAAATAAAAGCCGAAGCTCCAGCCTCATCTAACCTTTGAACAAAATTCAAGATATTGGTGTAGTATGGACTCAATTTAATTGAAAATGGAATAGAAAGTCTTTCTTTTAAAGTCTTTACAATATTAACTTTTTCTTCTTCCATCTGTTCTGCAGTTTTTGTACCATCAAATGGCATTTGATAAAAGTTTAGCTCTAAGGCATCCACCCCTACATCTTCTAACTCTTTAGCATACTCAAACCAAGTAACATCGTACAAACAATTAAGACTAGCAATTACGGGAATATTTACATTTTCCTTTACCTCTTTTAGTTTAAGCAAATGAGCTTTAGGCCCTGCATGTTCTAAGGCCGGAAAAAGTGAAGTCATTTCGGCATTACGATGTGCATACTCGTCTAACTCATCAGAAAGTTGTGCACGTTCCATAATGATTTGCTCCTCAAATAGAGATTTATACACAATTGCTGCAGCACCTGCCTCTTCAAGATCTTTAGCTCCCTCAACGGTAGCTGAAAGGGTACAAGCCCCTACTATAATGGGATTTTTTAAATTTAACCCCATGAATTCAACATTTAAATTTGCCATATGATTTTGGATTAAAAATTTATTGGGTACTAATAAATTTAAGAAATGAACTTGATATTTTCAACTCTATTTTCATTTTCAACCATCTGAATATCACAACAAATTACATGTACCCCTCTGAATACAAGATATACAGGTCTTATATTTTTTTTACTAAGAAAGGCAGAATAGTAAGATCCACCAACTTACCATTCTGCCTTTCCGATCCGGAGCTATGCTTTAGGATCACTAAAATCATAACAATTATCACATATCTTTGGTTACGAATCACTAAGAATAATCAAGTATCCCATTTTCGGATGTGCAGAACATTGATAGTACAAAGTATCAGGATGATTTGAATTTGGTGTAAAACTCAATGTCCCGGTTTGGGTTTTGCTTCCTGTTACACCATTGCTTACTTCTCCTGCTCCTACTCCTGTATCATCTGTACTAATATAAAAAGGGTGAGTGGGCGTATTGATATCAAAAACATATTTAGTACCACGAGTCAAATTCAATTGGCTTCCTTCATTACCATTAATGGTGTATCCAATGGTACTTCCTTGGTTAAACCATGGGTGATTTGAAGTTTTGGTAACGGTTCTTACCGTAAAATCTATCATTGGATCTGGATCAGGATCTGGATTTGGCATCATTCCTCCATCATCACTATCACTACCGCCACCGCATGAATATATCATTAGCAGAATAAACCCAAATAAAATATATCGCAGCTTTTTCATAACACTCCTAAATTAATGTCAAGAAAAAAGTTACGACAATTAGTTTTTTTAAACTGTCATTTACACGACAGATTAAACGAAAAAAGAGGCCCTAAAAGAGCCTCTTTCTATATAATTAGATTAAAAACTTATGCAAGTTCTTTTTCTTCTTCAGAATAATCTAATGAAGCTTGACGCTTGTAAGCTTTATATCTCCACTTCGCATTCTCTTCTGCAGCTACGAATAATTCCTTAGCTTCTTCTGGGAATGATTTCTGTAGAGAAGTATAACGTACCTCACCTAATAAGAAATCCTGGAAGTTTTCCCACTTAGGTTCTTTTGAATCAAGAACGAATGGGTTCTTACCTTCTGCTTCTAACATAGGGTTGTTACGATACAAGTGCCAGTATCCAGCTTCAACAGCTTTTTTCTCCTCAGCTTGTGATTTACCCATAGATGCTTTCAATCCGTGAGAAATACATGGAGAATAAGCGATGATCAATGATGGTCCTGGATAAGCTTCAGCTTCTTTCAATGCTTTGTAGTACTGAGCCTGGTTTGCACCCATTGCAACCTGAGCTACATAAACATATCCGTAAGACATGGCAATCATACCAAGGTCTTTCTTTCTGATACGCTTACCAGCAGCAGCAAATTTAGCTACAGCACCAACTGGAGTTGATTTAGAAGCCTGTCCACCAGTGTTAGAGTAAATCTCAGTATCCATTACCAATACATTTACATCTTCACCAGAAGCCAATACGTGATCCAAACCACCGAAACCTATATCATAAGCCCAACCATCACCACCGAAGATCCAGATAGACTTCTTAACTAGATATTGTTTCAAGTCTAAGATTTCTTTAGCAACTTCGTGAGTTTCGTTAGCTAAAGCAGCCTCAACTTTTGGAGAAGCAACTTCTGAAGCATCAGCATTGTCTTTTCCTTCTAACCACTCAGCAAATGCAGCTTTAGTTGCATCGTTAACAGCATCCATGTTTTCTTCCATGCGTTGAGCAATACGAGCACGCATTTTGTTAACACCTTCTGCCATACCGTAACCGTACTCTGCGTTATCTTCGAATAGAGAGTTAGCCCAAGCTGGACCTTTACCACTCTTATCGTTCTTACAATATGGAGTAGATGGAGCAGAACCACCGTAGATAGAAGAACAACCAGTAGCATTAGCTACAATCATTCTCTCACCATACATTTGAGTAATTAATTTGATATATGGAGTTTCACCACAACCAGCACAAGCTCCAGAGAACTCGAATAATGGCTGAGCAAACTGTGAGTTCTTCACATTGTTCTTTGGAACAATTTCTTTGTATCCTACCTTTTCGTCCATATAGTGCCATCTTTCCTTCTCAGACTCCTGAGTTTCAAGATGCTTTAATTCAAGAGCTTTAGCTTTTGGAGCAGGACAAACATCAACACAGTTACCACAACCAGTACAATCTTCAGGAGCTACCTGGATACGGAAGCTTAATCCTTTAAGATCTTTACCAGTAGCTGGCTTAACAGCCGTTCCAGCAGGAGCAGCAGCCACTTCTTCTTCTGTTAACAAGAATGGACGGATAGCTGCGTGAGGACAAACGTAAGCACACTGGTTACACTGAATACAAGTTTCTTCTTTCCATTCAGGAACGCTTACTGCGATACCACGTTTCTCATATTTAGTAGTACCAGCTGGGAAAGTACCATCTTCTCTACCCTGGAATGCAGAAACTGGAAGATCATCACCAGTTTGAGCGTTCATAGGATCACAAACATTAGCAACAAACTCAGGACGACCTGTTGAATCTGTCTTGAATCCTTCAGCTTCGATGTTTTTCCATTCAGTAGGAACTTCAACTTCAATTACATTTTCACCACCAGCATCAACAGCCGAGAAGTTCATGTTAACAACTTTTTCACCTTTGTTACCATATGACTTCACAATTGCTTTCTTCATTTCTTCAACTGCCAATTCGAATGGAATTACACCAGTAATTTTAAAGAATGCAGCCTGCATGATCGTGTTGGTTCTTGTACCAAGACCTAACTCTTCACCTAATTTAGTACCGTTGATGATATAGAATTTAATATCATTTTCAGCAATGTACTTCTTCATGTGATCAGGTAAGTGCTTCTTAGTCTCTTCTACATCATAAATAGAGTTCAACAAGAATGAACCACCTTTTTTCAATCCTTTCAATACATCGTATAAGTATACGTATGCAGGAACGTGACATGCTACAAAGTCAGGAGTAGTCACAAGGTAAGTAGAACGGATTGGATCATCACCAAAACGAAGGTGAGAAGCAGTAAAACCACCTGATTTTTTAGAATCGTAAGCAAAATAAGCTTGACAATACTTATCAGTTGATCCACCAATGATCTTGATTGAGTTCTTGTTAGCACCTACAGTACCGTCAGAACCTAATCCGTAAAATTTAGCTTCGTATAATTTTTCAGAGTTTACTTTCAACTCAGCTTCCAAAGGAAGAGATTTAAAGGTTACATCATCAACAATACCTAATGTGAATTGGTTTTTAGGTTCATTCATTGCCAAGTTTTTGTAAACAGCAATAATTTGAGATGGAGTAACATCTTTAGAACCTAATCCGTAACGACCACCAACTACGATAGGAGCATTTTCTTTTCCGTAGAATACTTCTCTTACGTCAAGATACATTGGATCTCCGTTAGCACCTGGCTCCTTAGTTCTGTCAAGAACACAAATTCTCTTCACAGATTTAGGAACTACGCTTAAGAAATGCTTAGCAGAGAATGGGCGATATAGATGTACACCAACCATACCAACTTTTTCACCATTTGCAATTTTGTAATCGATAACCTCTTTGATGGTTTCAGTTACAGATCCCATGGCAATGATGATATTTTCTGCATCTTCAGCACCATAGTATACGAATGGCTTGTATTCTCTACCAGTTAACTTGGTAATTTCGTTCATATAACCTTCTACGATTTCAGGTACTTTATCGTAGAATGGGTTTGCAGCCTCGCGAGACTGGAAGTAGATATCTGGGTTTTGAGCAGTACCTCTAGTTACTGGAGATTCTGGATTCAAAGCACGTTTACGGAACTCCTGAAGAGCTTCCATATCCACCAATTCTTTCATATCGTCAGCGTCAACAGCCTCAACTTTTTGAATTTCGTGTGAAGTACGGAATCCATCGAAGAAGTTGATAAAAGGAACGCGAGATTTAATTGCAGTAAGATGAGCAACTGCAGAAAGATCCATAACTTCCTGTACGGAACCTGATGCCAACATAGCAAAACCAGTTTGTCTTGCAGAATAAACATCTGAGTGATCACCAAAAATAGAAAGTGCTTGAGCAGCTAATGCACGTGCACTTACGTGGAATACACATGGTAATAATTCACCAGAGATCTTATACATGTTAGGAATCATCAACAATAATCCCTGAGATGCAGTATAAGTAGTTGTTAATGCACCAGCTTGCAAAGAACCGTGAACTGCACCTGCAGCACCAGCTTCTGATTGCATTTCAACTAGACGAACAGTTTCGCCAAAAATGTTTTTGCGACCTTGTGCAGCCCATTCATCAACATTCTCAGCCATAGGCGAAGAAGGTGTGATTGGGTAAATACAAGATACCTCACTAAACATATATGCTACGTGAGCGGCAGCAGCATTACCATCGCAGGTAATGAATTTTTTTTCTCTTGCCATTTTACTCCTCCAATTAATTTTAATTAATGGTAGTTTAATTTATTTCTGTTATTTAATTCTCTAATATAAAAAACCGAACAACCATAAAGGAATTTTATTTCCTTCACCGCGTTCGATCATGTCGGCTGCCTCAAACAAGTCTTCTGTTCTAATGTTAGAATCAGACATATTTGCATTGCCTGTAATTTTAAAATTGTACTTGTCATTCACCAAAAAGTGTCCCATATCCGTACTTGTAAAAAGTCTTGTAGGTGCTACCTGATTGTAAAAAAAGGTTTCACGCAAATTATCCTGATCAATATTTTCAGGAGATATGGCATACAGTAAATTGGTATTGTGTAAATATACCTTGTTGGGCTTTTTAGATGAATCTTTATAGCTATCCTTCGAGTTAAGCAAACGAATTAATCTTGCATTTTTCAAATATCGCAAGTAATTCATAATCGTAGCTCGTGAAGTTTCCACATCGTTTGCCAACTTGCTAACATTTGGCTGAAATGGTACATTGCTCGAAATGATATAAAGTAGCTTCTTTAGCTTTGGCAGGTATTTTAATTCTATTTGGTTCAAATACGTAATATCAAACTCCAACATCAGGTTGATAATTTTCAACAAATTATCAATAAAGCTTTTCTCTTCCTGATAACATGGATAATATCCGTAACGCAAATAATCATTAAAATAAGCAAGAGGTCTAACTTTCTCAAGAATTTCATCGACAATCTCCTCGTGATTTTCGATAATATCTTCTAAAGAATAGCTCTTGAATTTGTTTCCAGTTTCGTGATTTAAAAATTCTCGGAATGATAGTCCATTAAGGTAATATACATTCACAATATCTTTAAGCTCTTCATTAGTTTTTACTCTTAAAATAGAAGAAGCCGTAAAAATAATTTTTAAATCTCCATATTGTTCATGGCAAGTTCTCAAATCATTTGCCCAATCAGGATATTTATGAATCTGATCTAACAATAACAACTTGCCACCCTTTTTATAAAATTCATCAACAAACGAAACCAGTCCTCTTTCGGTAAAGAACAGGTTGTTCATGTTTATATAAAGACATGATTTATCGTTTGCGCAATTTTCTCGAACATAGTCTAACAGGAAGGTCGTTTTACCTACACCTCTGGCACCTTTAATAGCAATTAATCGCTGCGACCAATCAATTTGATCAGCCAATTGGCGACGAATATTACTCTTTTTGTTTTTCAACAAACTATTATGTGTCTGTAATAAGGTGTTCATACTTCTTCGAAATTTACATGGCAAATTTATAGAATTAAAGCTTATTTTTGTAATCTCGAGATTACAAAAGCACCTATTTTTTGCTATTTATACTTATTTAAAATAACATGCCGCACAACAGCTTTCCCTTGATATTGCTGATCATTCGATAAAAAATCAATTCACAAAAAAAGAGGCAGTAAAACTACTGCCTCTTCTATATCCTATTGTATTTGATTTATTTATCGTTCATCGAAATCAAAAACTCTTCATTCGAACGAGTTTTTCTCATTCTATCGCTGATAAACTGCATAGCCTCTACAGAATTCATATCTGTTAAGAAGTTTCGAAGTACCCAAATACGATTCAACTGACCTTCTTCCAGTAAAAGATCTTCGCGACGTGTACTTGAAGCTGTAAGATCAACAGCAGGGTAAATACGCTTATTAGATAACTTACGATCTAACTGAAGTTCCATATTACCGGTTCCCTTAAATTCTTCAAAGATTACTTCGTCCATTTTAGAACCTGTTTCAGTTAATGCAGTTGCCAAAATGGTAAGCGAACCTCCATTTTCGATGTTACGAGCAGCACCAAAGAAACGTTTTGGCTTGTGAAGTGCATTTGCATCAACACCACCAGAAAGTACTTTACCTGATGCAGGAGAAACTGTATTGTAAGCACGAGCCAAACGAGTAATCGAATCAAGTAGGATTACAACATCGTGTCCACACTCAACCATACGTTTTGCTTTTTCAAGCACAATATTAGCAACTCTTACATGACGTTCTGCTGGCTCATCGAAAGTAGATGAAATTACTTCAGCATTTACACTTCTTGCCATATCGGTTACCTCTTCCGGACGTTCGTCAATCAGAAGAATAATCATATAAGCTTCAGGATTATTTGCAGCAATTGCATTGGCAACTTCTTTTAATAATACAGTTTTACCTGTTTTTGGCTGCGCAACAATCAACCCCCTTTGCCCCTTACCAATAGGTGCAAACATATCCACTACACGAGTAGATAATGAATTTGAAGAACCTCCGGTTAGGTTAAATTTTTCATCTGGGAAAAGTGGTGTCAAATGATCGAAAGGAACACGGTCACGAATTACCTCTGGCAAACGACCATTAATCTTTTCAACCTTAATTAATGGGAAATATTTTTCACCCTCTTTTGGAGGACGGATAGAACCATTAACGGTATCACCAGTTTTTAAGCCAAACAATTTAATTTGTGACTGAGACACATAAATATCATCAGGAGAATTCAGATAGTTATAATCTGATGAACGAAGGAAACCATAACCGTCAGGCATTATTTCCAACACTCCAGAACTATTAATAATTCCATCAAATTCGAAAAGTTTTTCTTTCTCTCTTTTATCGAATCTTTTTCTGTGCTGATTTTTATCCTGACGATCCTGTCTATCGTTTCTGTCAGTTCTTTCTTGCCTTTCCGATCTTTCTGGTCTTTCCGCTCTTTCAGATTTCTCAGTTTTCTCGACTCTTTCCTGCTTTTCTAGTTTTGGTTTTTCTTCTTTAGCAACAGGAGCCTCTTCTTTCTGAGTTTTAACCTCCTCTTTTTTTTCAGTTTCAACCTTTACTGGTTCAGCTTTTTTCTCAACTACCTTTCTGGTACGTTTTGGTTTCGCAGGAGCTTCTTCAGCTTTCTTTTCTTCTGGTTGAATCTGAGATGCAGCTTCTTTTACAACCTCTTTAACTGGCTGTTCAGTTTTTCTTCTTCTGCGTAGTTTAATTTTAGGCTGATCATCCTCAGTCTTTGTCTCTCCTTCCGATTTTTTAACTCGCTTGCGAGGAGTTTTTTTCTCAGAAGATTTCATTTCAGAAGCTACAATCGCCTGCTGATCAAGAATCTTATAAATTAAATCTTGTTTTTTAAAAGATTCAACCTTCTTGATTTTAAGTTCTTTCGCGATTTCTCGCAACTCAGGCACAAGCTTCTTGTTTAATTCAAGAATATCGTACATATATAATTTATTAATATTTTTTGGGTAATGCTTTTTTAGATAGAATTGTATTTGAACAATACGGAACCTGATCTTTCGACCTCTAAATGAGAAGAATCAATCGGAATTCAAATGCAATATTACGCAATTACTTATAATTAGCAAAAAATAATTGCATAATAATCCTGAAAATAGAAATTATGATGATTTTTAGGATCAATCTCACACCTTAAATAAGTTCTCACAGATTTCTTTTTTTAAATCATTTTGCTATATTTAAATATTAATGACGGAGTTAGGCTTCATCATTTTATACCAAAATTCCACTATGAGACAGCTAAAAATTACCAAACAAGTAACAAACAGAGAAACTCCTTCACTGGACAAGTATCTGCATGAAATTGGGAAGGTCGACCTGATTTCAGCAGAGGAAGAGGTTCAACTTGCCAGGAAAATAAAAAAGGGAGATAAAAAAGCTCTGGATCGGCTTATTAAGTGTAATCTGCGTTTTGTTGTATCTGTATCAAAGCAATATCAGAACCAAGGCCTTAGCTTGCCTGATTTGATTAACGAAGGAAATTTAGGCTTAATTAAGGCTGCCCAAAGGTTTGATGAAACAAGAGGTTTTAAATTTATTTCTTATGCAGTTTGGTGGATTCGTCAATCAATTTTACAAGCCTTGGCTGAACAAGCAAGAATCGTTCGTTTGCCATTAAATAAAATTGGTTCCATCAACAAAATCAACAAAACTTTCTCTCAGTTAGAGCAAGAGTATCAGCGTGAACCTTCAGCTGAAGAAATTGCCAACATTTTAGAAATGAGCCCAAAAGATGTAAAAGAAGCGTTGAAAGCATCTGGTCGTCATGTTTCTATGGATGCCCCTATCAATCCTGAAGAAGAAAATACGCTTTATGACATCTTATTAAGCAATGATGAAATTAGTCCTGATAAGGCTTTAATTAGAGATTCGCTTAGAAAAGAAATAGAGCGATCTTTATCTACACTATCAAAAAGAGAAGCCGCTATCATTCGTTTGTATTTTGGTTTAAATGGAAAACCACCATACTCACTTGAGGAAATTGGAAAAGAATTTGGCTTAACTCGTGAAAGAGTTCGTCAAATTAAAGAAAAAGCCATAAAACGAATGAAGTCAACTTTTAGAAGTAAAATCTTAAAAACCTACTTAGGAGAATAAATACTTACATTATTGAATGATATTTAAAGGATAAGGGAAAAAATTCAGCATTTCTTTCTTATCCTTTTTTAATTATATCTTTGCGCCAAATTAAAATACTAATATTAAACAATCAGATGCAAACAATTGTTTCACCATCGTTATTATCAGCAGATTTCACCAATCTGAAAGCTGACATTGAGATGGTTAATAAAAGCGAAGCCGACTGGTTTCACCTGGATATTATGGATGGTGTTTTTGTTCCTAATATCTCATACGGACTACCAGTAGTACAACAAATCAATAAAATTGCTGAAAAGCCATTGGATGTTCATTTAATGATTATTGATCCGGATAGATATGTTGAAGCTTTTCAAAAAGCTGGTGCAGACTATCTAACTGTACACTACGAAGCATGCACTCACCTACACCGTACCGTACAAAATATCAAGCAACATGGAATGAAAGCTGGTGTTTCTTTAAACCCACACACTCCTGTATCTGTTCTTGAAGATATTATTCAAGATATTGATTTGGTATTGCTAATGAGTGTAAATCCTGGATTTGGAGGGCAAAGCTTTATTGAAAACACTTATAAAAAAGTAAAGCAATTAAAAGCTATGATTGCTGAGAAAAATGCCAATACAATAATTGAAATTGATGGTGGTGTTAATTTAGAGACCGGTAAGAAATTACTTGATGCAGGAGCTAATGCGTTAGTCGCAGGTAGCTTTGTCTTTGGATCTGATGATCCAACACAAACCATATCAAATTTGAAAAACTTATAATATTTCAGAAAGAGGCTGTTTTAAATGATTAAAACAGCCCTTTTTATTTGTATACCAATTAGATACTTTTCAAATATTAAATTGTAAGTGAGTTACTCTGACTTATGATACAGCCTCTTTTCTTTTAAACAGTTACGGCATCTTTGCCTTCCAGGTAATCCTGCAAATAAGCAAAATGCTTTGTTAGTTTTCCTTCTTTAGCTATGGTAGCTCGTTCTAAGATTCCCTCCGGGTCATCACCAAATAAAGCTTCGTAAACATTCTCAGCCAAAGCTTCTCCAAAGTCTATAGATGAATCACGGGGCAATTCTCCTGGTAAATTATCAACTGCCATAACCGTAACATTACGTTTATCTACAAACGGAATGGCCTCTTCTTCAGTAAATCTATCATATCCATAAAATGAGGATGCAATGGTGGAAGGTCTCAGAGTCGAAGGCAATGGTCCATCAATGTCACAACTAACATCTGCGATTACCGAAATTCTAAAATCATCCTCTTTATAATCCTCAGGAGTTAAGAATTTTGGTGCTTTTGGATCCCAATAATGACAAGCTATATATAAATCCGTAACTTTTGAGAATTTCTTAAATGTTGATCGATACATCTCAGGATGATCGTAAAAATGCTGCAAATTAAAATCCGACCCATCAACTCTTTCGACGTATTTATCTGGATCTATTCTGCACACTACAGGCTCATCATATTCTGTAGTTAAAAACTCTTCAGGATCAACTTCCTTCAAATTTAAAACTCGAATGGTTTGCATAGCACCCATTGCAACTCTTCCTCCACCTGTTATCAGAATTTTAATTGGTTTTAAAGTTATCTTTTTTAAATGCCTGTACATTTCATTCATATCCAAACAGGATCGTGCAGGAGGTAAATCAAAGAAATCAGTTCTCATACCCCTTGCTCGCAAAGCTTTGTAGGCTCCAACAACTCCAGCCCAATGCCCAAATGCAACAAGTCTCTGCCCCAAAGTATTGGTTAGATATTCATAATCAATCAATGTAATGTTTCTTTTTATTACTTGTCGGAGTAATTCCCGATTATGAGCTTGCTGTTTTGCTGTATGCGAAAAAAACAGATAGGTTTTATTGGGTATTAAGGTGGGAATATTCACTTCCTTTACTCCTATTAAAATATCGCACTCCCTGAGGTCTTCAGTCAAAAAATAACCTTGATCACGATACTCTGCATCGGTAAAACATCTTATATCGCTAGGTTGAATAAAAATGCTTACATCAGGATATTTTTCCAGTATTTTCAAACCCGTTATAGGTGGAATAGCCACTCTTCTATCAGGTGGATTTTTTGTCTCTCGAAGTACTCCTACTCGAATGCGATTCTTCATAATTCAAAATTTTAGGTGTGAGTCAAAGGTGTTCCTAATAATTTAAGCTTAACTGATATCAGAAACACTATACTTATTTAAATTTAATAAACATTTAACAGATTTCAGAATTTCCATTAAATTTTTAACACACTATTCCATTACTGATTTTTAATATGATACAAAAACTGGTAAGTAAAAAAAGCACTAAAACAGCTATTTCTGATCTAATAAGTTTAACAGCTAAATGTTTTTTACTAATTTTGCGTGAATTCTAGGGGCTGACGTGGTTTTGACAGCATGTAGAATTGATATGTAAGCATGTCGAGCGTTGTGATTCCAGCTCGTAAATATCGGATCTCACACTTTTTAATTGGCGAAAATAATTACGCTCTTGCTGCTTAATCGAATCATAGTAGATTAAAGCTTAATTGCGGCACAAGGTTGCTGCGACGAGACATCCCGCTTATGGTTCCACCTTGTTCCGGTAAGTATATGGGATGCTGGCAATTCAGGGTTAGCTGACTTCAAGCTTCGGGGAGTTCGCGAAATTTAGAAGATAAGCTAAGGTTTCGGGTGTGCTTTCCCTACCCTTAGTCGAAAACCAATAAATCACTAAGCATGTAGAAAGCCTATTGGTCGCATGTTTGGACCAGGGTTCGATTCCCTGCAGCTCCACACAACACAATACCCGTTTGAATCAATGATTCAAACGGGTATTGTGTATTTATTAAACTAGCCTGAATATTAAAAATACATCTAAACATATTATCCTTCTAATATAAAACGAAGCCCTTCATTCTTATGAATAAAGGGCTTCTGATATCAAATAAATATTTGATGTGAGCTTCTATTTAATTTTCCAAATGCCAAAATGCTCTCTTTGGGATAGCCTGTCGTTTAATTCCTGGGCCTTCCCACTCAACAACCAAATCAATATTATCTGAACATTGATAGAAACCCATCTGAATTTGGTGCAATCCCTTCTCCAATTGTAACTGTGCCTGTTGACCAAAAGTAACTGTTTTTCGTCCATCGCTTTCAAACAGTTCTTCTCCATTAATACTCAACTTACATCCATCGTTCGATGACATGTAAAAAGTATACTCACCCGATTTTGGAATGCTGATCAATCCTTTAAAATCAAGTCCAATCCATTCTTTTCTTAAGCAAACATCTAAAGTGGGAACAGAAACAATTCCTGTTTTCGCAGGCTCATCCAATTCATAATCATAAACAGAACGGTAAATTCCTTCGAAATATGAGTACTGCAATCCTTTTTGGACCTTCTCTGCAAGATAGTTTCCAGAGTTTTGCTTTGTTAATCTTCGCTTAACTACAATTCCGGGTTCACATCCTTCTTTATAGGTTCTGAAACTCAAAATTGAACTTTTATTAATTTTAAATGGATTTTTAAATTGTTGGCTTTGTTTATCTGGTTCTGATCCGTCGAGAGTATAGTAAATTTCTGCTTCGGGATCATTGCATTTTATATCTACCAAAAATTTGTCGATAAACACATCTGATGGTTCCGTCAAGTAAGCAATTGGCGAAGCTTTAAACTCAACAGTCAAATCAAGATTTACACCCCATTTTTTATTTGGTTTATTCGCCATTTCAAATACCAAATTTCCTCCTTCTAGAATATCTGAATGTGATAAAAAACTCACGTTCAATTCATTTCCATTTAGTTTTGCTGATTGTATATACTTGTTCTCCCCACTATTGTTATTTGCCGTAAGAGTAAAAGTTTTTCCATTATCCAAATGGATTTTCACTTTAGAAAATATCGGCGAACCAATGGCATATACAGGTTTACCCGGACAATCGGAATAAAAGCCCATTGCGCTTAATACATACCAGGCCGACATTTGACCACAATCTTCGTTTCCACACAAACCATCAGGCGTATCCTGGTATTGTGTAGTCATAATTTCACGAACCATTTCTTGTGTTTTCCAGGCTGCTCCAGAATAATTGTACAAATATGCCATATGATGACTTGGTTCATTTCCGTGAGCATACTGACCAATTAGACCACTTACATCCGTATCATCACCAAGTTCGTGTTCCATTTCGGTTACAAATAATTCATCGAGCCAATTTTCCAACTCCTTTTTTCCTCCCAATAAATCGATTACACCAGGAATGTCATGCGGAACAAAGAGGCTGTATTGAAAGGAGTTTCCTTCGGTATAATTGTATCCAACTGCTGTAGGATCAAAATTGGGAACCCATTTGTGTTCATCGGTTTTGCCACGCATAAATCCAACTTCCGAATCATAAATGTTACGATAGTTTGAAGCCCTATTCATGTAATAAGAATATCTGTCGGCCTTCCCTAGTGCTCTTGCCACTTGTGCTATACACCAGTCATTGTATGCATATTCCAATGTTTTGGATACGGCCTGACTACTTTTATTTGAAGGTACATATCCTAAAGTTCGGTAGGCTTTTAATCCTCTTTTATCAAGCATTGCAGTTCGCTCCATTTCGGTGTAAGCATCCTCCAAATTAAAATTTGTAATTCCTTTTACATGTGCATCTGCAATTAACGAAACAGCATGATAACCAATCATACAACGGGTATCGTTAGAAGCCAATTCCCACATTGGATATTCTCCAAACTCTTTACTCTTTTGAACCAAACATTGTGCAAATTCACCAGATCGATCTGGCTCAATAATGGTTAACAATGGATGTAATGCTCTAAAAGTATCCCACAAAGAAAAAACCGTGTAATTCGCAAATCCCTCTGCTTTATGAACTTTCCCATCCATACCCCGATACATACCATCAACATCCTGAGAAACATTAGGCGTTAACAAGGAGTGGTAAAGTGCGGTATAGAAATTACGTTTTTCCTTCTCGCTTCCTCCTTCTACCTCAATTTTCCCAAGACTTTTAACCCAACTCTCTTTTGCATTAATTCTTGCTTTTTCAAAATCAATTTCTTTCGCTTCTGCTTCCAGATTTTTGCGTGCCCCTTCGATACTAACATTCGATAGAGCTACTTTAATTTCTATGGTCTCACCATCCAAAACATCAAAGAAGGCAAGAGATTGTAGCTGAATTCCTTTCGCTTGTCGTTCTGATATGACTTCCTTCTTATCTTCAAATATTTTTGCAGATTCAAAAGGCTTAGAAATCTCCATTGCAAAAAACAAATGTTGATCACCAGCCCAATATTTAGATCTTCTTTTTCCTTCAATTCGATTATTACCAACAATTCTTATTTCTGATTCAATAACCGGGTCACGATGGATTAGATCTAATAGTAATTTGACTTTTCCCGCTTCTTCAAAAGTGTATTTGTGATATCCAACTCTGTTCCCCGCAGTCAGCTCTACTTTTACCTTGTAATCATCCAAATAAACAGAATAATAGCCAGGTTCCGCACTTTCAGAGTCAAGAGAAAAACGTGAACGATAACCCGCATCCGGATTTTTACTTGTTCCTGAATTCAAATTGACCTTACCTGTAATAGGTAATAATAAAACATCTCCATAATCGGAAACCCCTGTTCCTGACAAGTGAGTGTGGCTAAATCCGATAATAGAAGAATCGGAATAATGATAACCTCCGCAACCATCCCAGGATTCGTCGTTTCGAGTATCAGGGCTTAGTTGCACCATTCCAAATGGAACCTGTGCACCAGGGTATGTGTGACCATGAGCACCTGTTCCGATAAAAGGATCAACATACTGCGTATAATCCTTTTTTGTATCACACGAATGCAAGATTATACTTAAGACTAAAATTGATATAAAATTTCTCATTATTGTGGTCCAAATTGTTAATTATAAATATTTATCAAGACACCCCTTAAACATTTTTTTGTTAAAGTATATATAACGAAAGGTTCCAGCGCAATATAGCTAACTGGAACCTTAAGGTTGTTTATTAGATCTTCTAATTCGAACTATTCAGCAGTACCAAATAATTCCAATTCGCCAATCATTATTCTTTTGTTATCGTTCTCTTCTATTTCAGCAGTCATAGAGATTCTGTGGTAAGAGTAATACTCTGAATTGGTGAAAGTAAATTCTTTTCTTTCTTCGAAAGCTACTATTCCTGTTTCAGATACAGAGGTAATTTCAGTCCAGTTTTGGCCATCATTCGAACCTTCTAATACAAAAGTATCAGGTGTAAACACATAATCGATGCCTAAAATATTAGCAGTTGCTGTAATTGCTACTTTAGTAACATTGTGTTTAGCTTCTGTTTCGAAAATAAACCAAGTGTTGTCATTCATATTAAAAAATGCAGTTCCTGCATCATTATCAAAAGCAAAACTTGGTAATCCCCAATCGAAAAAGTCAAAACCTTCCTCTTGCCATGTAGCTGTAGAATTATCAGTAATATCAACAGTTTCTGAAGAAGAACCAGAATCTCCACCTTCTTTGGTTCCCATTAGCTCTAATTCTGCTAACTGGAAAATTCCACCTTGATCGGTATTTTCAAAATCGAATTTGTAGAATTTATACTCTTTACTATTGCTAAACGTAAATGTTTTGGTTTGCTGTCTTTCTTCAAAAGCAACATCCTCTCTTGTATCTAAAACATCCCAGTTTTCGCCATCGTTACTAGCCGAAAGAGTTACTTTTTTAGGGTCTCTACCTGGAGCATCATCAGCAGATGTTAAGGTATAAGAAGAAACAACTGAAGGAGTTTCACTCTCTAAACGTACCCATGTATTGTCGGTAAAAATCAAAAACTTACTAGCTATATTGTTATCAATGATATTTCCTATTTCTTCAGCAGCAGGAGAATCAAACTCAGTATCTCTAATAGCTGTAAAGCCTGTATCTGTAATATCAATTAGATCTGCTACAGGCTCCTGATCAGTATATACAGGCTCTTCTCTAGCCTCTCTCATTTCTTTTAAATCAGCATCTATTTCAGAAATTTTTCCTGAAGTAATATCCGACTGATACTCGTTCCACAATGCACTTACCGAAGCATCTGCTCCCAAGACCATTTTAATTGCTTCTTCCCACGACCATGGGTTCAAATTTTTTGCAGTAGCATTAAACTTATGAATGAACTTAGGATCTTTTGAATGCAACCAATCGATAAAGAAAGCCGAAGTATTGTAACCATCGTTCCAGTGTCCACCAGCTTGACGCTTGCTAATAGGAGTAAAGCCTTCAACATAGCGAACGTAATCAGCTAAACCTTCAATAAAACCATAAAAATCAGTTCCCGGCTCATATCCACCAGCTCCTTGAGGCTCGTATTGGTACCCATGAGTAATTTCATGAATCAATACTCCTTCTATTTCTCTAATCAATTCTTCATCGCTTAAACCTTGATTTTTCTTTTGAACCAAATAGCTTGAGCTAAAATCGATTTTAATATGTGGAGTAGCTCCTCTTTTAGCAGAAATAGTTTCAGAATCTTTTACTGTATAGGTAATGTCAGTAACCTGATTTACATCATTAGCTAACAAGTACATTTCGAAACATACTTTTAAGCAAGCACGCCTGATAAAGTCTTGCTCGTTAGGTATTAACTCCTTATACAATGCACCATTTTCATTAATGGTTTGATTGGTAAAATGAATCGTTGGAAAAGTGAAGTCACCCCATCCTGCATCATCTGTTACTGTAATAAAATCAACAACTTCTTTAACATTCTCACCATACTCGTTGCTAATTTTTAAGATTGCCTTAAAAGATCCTAATTCGTTATAAGTAACAACAGGATTTTCCTCAGTACTAGTAGCAGGAGAACCTCCCTCGAAAGTCCACTCAATATTTTTTGCATAAACCGATGAGTTGGTAAACTGTATTGCATCTCCAGGAAATACAATTTGCTTATCGGATACAAACTTGGCTTCTACATTGGCCTCAACTTTATCAAGTTGAAACGATTCTTCTTTATCGCAACTGCTTAAAGTTGCTAGTAATGCAATAAAGAAAACACTTACTAATTTTCTCATAATTAAAATTGTTTAGGGTTATTTATTTTTACAATCAAAATTGATAATTATTAATTATTCGCTTTTAAATACTCCTGATACTCATCCCATAACGATTGAGTAGTTTGATCAAATATTTTATTGGTAGCTGCATCCCAAGACCATGGAATAATTGTTTTTGCTGTTTGGTTCATCTTGTATACAAAATCAGGATCCTTTGTGTGCAACCAATCGATGAAAAAAGCAGTTGTTTTGTAACCATCATTCCAATGACCACCAACTTTTCTGTACTTATAGCTAGAATATCCTGCTTTTAATCGAACATAGTCAGCTATTCCTTCCAAAAAGCCGAAAAAATCAGTTCCTCCCGTATAAGCTCCTGCTCCTTTTGGCGAATACTGATAACCATGAGCCAATTCATGATACAAAACACCTACAATCTCATCTACCAAATCCGCATCGCTCATTTCTCCTTTTTTATTTTTCAGGTACAATGAGCTAAAAAAGATATTGATATGTGGTGGATTCCCTCCTTTTGCTGATATGGTTTCTAAATCCTCTATAGAATAATCTAAAACATTTAAAACATCAATTTCATCAACACTTCTGTACAAAATCTTACAAACATCTAAACAGACATTATTGATTAATTTTTTAGGATTTGGCACCAATTCTGTATACAAATCGCCATTTCCTCCCAAAGTTTCATTTACGAAGTTAATTTTAGGATAAGAGAATTGATTCCAAGCACCTTTGCGTTTAACATTCACATAATCGTTTAAGATTATAGTGTCTTTCAATCCCTTATTCTCAGCTATTAACTGCACAGGATATTTCCCAAAACTTTCATATTTCACCTTTGGATTTTTTGCTGTACTTGTTTCTGGCTTTCCTCCTTTAAAATACCAATGGTAAGCATCTGCCTGTACAGACAAATTGTTAAACTCAACCAATCCTTTTGTAAAAAAAGCTCTATTTTCCGCTTTAAACAAAGCTATTGGAGTGTTATCATTGCTATCCCAGGTAGCCAATAGTTCTACTTCGGAAAGTTGCAAAATGTCAGTTCCCTTATTTTCCAATTGCAAACGATAATATTTATAGTCTTCTTTTGCAGATACTGGATAGCTTAGTTTTTGATTGCGCCCAGAAAACTGCAAACCTTCTTGCCTATCAATTTCTTGCCACGATTTTTTATCATTACTAGCTTCTAAAACGCAAATCACCGGATCACGTTCTTCGGCATCTCCTCCCGAAACCAGGGAATAGGAACTTAACTTGCATTTTTTTAAAGTGGTAAATTGAATGCTAGCATTGCTATTAAATGTTAAATATTTCGAATAAATATCACCATCAACCAATTTACTAACATCTTCACCAACAGGAGAATCATCTCTGTCAGATATTACTTTACACTTGTAATCCGTTACATTTACAGGAGTGGTTTCCTGCAAATTACAAGACATAAGTAGTGCTGTTACACATGCTAACAGCATGAGTTTACTTGTGTTTTTTATCATGTTTATTTTATTTCGCTTACTGTTATTTTTAAGTGATTTAAAAAGGGTTTTCTATAGCCAAAAGTCAGGCTTCCAGCCATAGAAAATCACATTAAAATTATTTTGTAGTAGAATAAGGATAAGAATCCTTTGAAATTCCGCGCTTTTTATTTGGGCGACTGCTCATTTCGAATAACAACTCTCCTCCATTTACAATATCAGTATGGTTCACATAGTTTTTATCCCACTTTTTACCATTTAATTTTACCGATTTGATATAAATATTCTTCGATGAGTAATTTTTAGTTTTTATGGTAAACTGCTTGCCATTTTCCAAATTTAGAACTGCCTGATCAACCGAAGGTGCTCCAATTGCATACTGACCAGAACCAGGACAAACAGGATAGAATCCTAAAGATGAAAAAATATACCAGGCCGACATTTGTCCACAATCATCGTTTCCACACAAACCATCAGGTTTGTTCAGGTACTTGGTTTTCATTATCTGATTGATTCGTTCTTGTGTTTTCCAAGGCTTTCCTGCCCAATTGTACATGTAAGCAACATGATGACTAGGCTCGTTTCCGTGCACATATCCACCCATAATCCCCTCACGGGTAATGTCCTCGTTGTGCTCAAAATATTTGTCTGGAATATGCATGGTAAAAAGCGAATCCAAATGATCTGAGAAACGCTTCTCACCCCCCATTTTGCTAACCAAACCACTAACATTCTGAGGAACATATAAGGAATAGTTCCACGAATTTCCTTCAATAAAACCAGCTGCATGAGTATCCAAAGGATCGAATGGACTTACCCACTCTCCTGCTTTGCTTTTAGCTCGTACATAGCCTGTATTATCATCAAATAAATTTCTCCAATTTTCCGATCGCTGTATGTATTCTTTTGCAATAGCATCTTTTCCCATTGCTTTAGCCAATTGTGCAATTGTGTAATCATCGTAAGAATACTCTAATGTGATTGATGCTCCCACTCTGCTTGTTTCGTGAGGCACATACCCATAGCTTAGGTAATCACCAATACCATCGTATTTTTTATAATTTGCACTTGATAAACAAGCCTCCAAAGCTCTTTCTTTATCAACTCCTTCCAATCCATTCACCAAAGCATCAGCAATTACAGGTACTGCGTGGTAACCAATCATACACCAATTTTCATTACCAAAATGACTCCAGATAGGAAGAATTTTATGAACACTTTGATCGTAATGTGCCAACATGGAATTAATCATATCAGCCGAACGTTTTGGCTGTATCAGCGAAAGCAAAGGATGTTGTGCCCTGTAAGTATCCCACAAAGAAAAAACAGTATAGTTTGTAAAACCTTCAGCCTGATAAATGTTATGATCCAAACCTCTGTATTTCCCATCCACATCCATGTATTCAACAGGATTGATGAATGAATGGTATAAAGAAGTATAGAAAGTAACTTTTTTCTCTTCAGACGCCGCCACTTGCACACGACTTAACTGCTTTTGCCATTCTGTTTTGGTAGCCTTTCTAACTTTGTCGAAATCGAAATGAGGAATTTCTGCTTTCAAGTTTTTTAATGCTCCTTCGGTACTCACTGCCGACAAAGCGAATTTTACTTTTATCTTCTCATTTTCCTCGGTAGAAAAATCAAAATTCGCAGTTAATGCTTTTCCGGCCATTTCTGGAAAATTATCCGTTTCGTCGAATTTGCGCCAAAAACCATTGTACACCACTTTTTCATTATTACGACATCCGTAATTTTTAATAGGCTTAGAAAAAGTCATGGCAAAATATTGGTAATTCGATCTTGCCCAACCTCTTGTTATTCGATAGCCTGTTACCAAAGTATCATTTTCAACACGAATGGTAGACCACAAAACCTTGCCATCGTAATTATAAATTCCATGAGTTAAATCAAGAATAATATGAGCATTATCGGTAGCAGGAAAAGTATACTGATGAAACCCTACTCGCTGGGTGGCTGTTAATTCAGCTTTCACCTTATAATCATCCAATTCAACGGTGTAATATCCAGGCTCTGCTTTTTCAGTTTCTTTTCGAAACATTGAACGGTAACCTTTTGATGTATCGTCAATTGTTCCAGGATTGTAATTTACCTTCCCAACTGTTGGCATGATAAGGAAATCCCCTAAATCGGAATGTCCTGTTCCACTTAAATGGGTATGACTAAAGCCAACAATAGATTTGTCTTTATACTGATACCCTGCACAGTAGCGGTAAACTTCTTTATTATACTTTCCCTCATGAATAAATTGTACACTATCTGTATCGGGACTCAGTTGAACCATTCCGAATGGAGCACAAGCCCCAGGAAAGGTATGTCCCATTTCTTCCGTTCCAATAAATGGATCTACATACTTTGTTAAATCAGTATCCTGAGCAAATGCTCCTCTTCCAAAAACAAGAAAGAAACAGCAACTTATGGCAAAAATAATTGATCTCATAAATCTGTATTTTAGTAATTTGTTACTAATTTATAAAAATACTTTTGTCTGGCTTTAAGCCGATTACTTCTCTTTTAAATCATCAGAAAATGAAGGAGGGCAAGCTGATTTTGATGATGCAAAGCCTTTATTCATAACATCACCTAAAACAAACTCTATTTTCCCTCCATTCACTATATCTGAATAACTAAACCAAGCTTTGTTCCAATCAATACCATTTATTTTTACCGATTGGATATAAATATTTTTCTCTGAAAAATTCTTAGCAATAACTTCTATTGCATTACCATTGCTCATGTACATTTTGACATATGGTAAAGCTGGAGAAGTAATTATGTACTGATCGCTACCAGGACAAACTGGATAGAAACCCATAGCATTAAAAATATACCAAGCCGACATCTGTCCACAATCATCATTCCCACAGAGTGAACCTGGTTGATTGCCATATTGCGTTTCAATAATTTTACGTGTTAACTCTTGAGTTTTCCATGCCTGTCCTGCATAAGAATACAAATGACTAATATGATGACTAGGCTCGTTTCCATGCCAGTAATCTCCTATTCGACCATGAATATCATCTACTCCTAAATAATCTTTACCCTCTTTATTGGCAAAAACAGCATCTAATTTCTGAGTAAATTCCTGATTTCCAACATAGCAGTTAATTAATCCCTGAACATCATGAGGAACGGTCCATGTATACTGCCAGGTAGTACCCTCGGTAAAAGCACCCAAGTGTTTGAAGAAATGAGGATCAAAATCTTGCATCCACTCTCCTTTACTATCTTTAGGTCTCATCCAACCAATTTCTGAATCGAACAAGTTTTGATACGCCATTGCTCTTTTTGAGAAACGCTCAAAATCTTCAGTTTTTCCCATTGCCTTAGCCATACGAGCAATGCAATAATCATCGTAAGCATATTCAAGGGTTTTCGATACCGATTCGTTTTCTATATCGTATGGCACGTAACCTAATTTTTCGTATTCTTTTGTTGCATCGTATTCGGGATGAGTTGCCGAATGAACACATGCTTGATAGGCCAAATCCCAATCTACACCTTTTACTCCTTTAAAGTAAGCATCAACAATTACAGGCACAGCATGATAACCAATCATACACCAGGTTTCGTTATTCCAAAAAGACCAAATTGGTAACATTTTATCCGGGCTTTGTTTGTAATGCTCCAACATAGAATTAATCATATTGGCATTTCTATCGGCCTGTGTTAAGCAAAACAACGGATGCGTTGCACGATAAGTATCCCACAAAGAAAATACGGTATAATTGTCAAATCCTTCTGCTTTATGAATATTCTGATCAAAACCTCGGTAAGAACGGTCTACATCAAAATAGGTGTTGGGTGCCATAAATGCATGATATACGGCTGTATAAAAAGTTTCTTTTTGAGCTTTGCTTCCTTCTACTTCGAATTTAGCCAATTCGTTTTTCCAAAGGGCTTTTCCTTCAGATTTAATTTTTTCAAAATCCCAATGGGGAATTTCTGCATCTAAGTTTTTCATGGCATTTGCAGTACTTACTGCCGAAACACCCACTTTTACCATAATTTGTTCCGCTTCTTTTGTGCTATAATCGGCAACAAACTGAATGTCAGGACCAGCTGACTCGACACTACTTCTAAATCGGTAGGTTTTATATGAGTCGTATTTTTCTTCCTTTTTGTTCGAAAAAATACGAGTAGCATCGAAAGGACGAGAAAATTTAGCAGCGAAATAAACATAGCGTTCTTTCGCCCAGCCTTTTACCTGATGCATCCCAGTAATGGTGTTGTCATCCTCAACTCTAATATTCGACCAAATTACCTTATGACGCAATACATGACTCAAATCCAAAACAATATGTGCACTATCTGATTCTGGAAAGGTAAAACGCATTAATCCTGCTCTATTACTAGCTGTTAATTCCGCTTTAATTTGGTAGTCATCCAACAAAACAGAGTAATAATTGGCTTCAGCAATCTCATTTTTATGAGAAAAGCTTGATAAATATCCAGGTTCTGATAAATCTTTTTTCCCTTCGTTAATGTACAATTTACCTGTTGTAGGCATAAATAAAATATCACCTAAATCAGGAATTCCTGTTCCATGCAAATGAGTCATGGAAAAACCATAGATGGTACTATCAGAATATTCGTAACCCGAGGCAGCACCCCAATCCCATTTTTCAGTATCTGGACTTAATTGCACCATTCCGAAAGGAACCTGAGCACCAGGATAAGTATTTCCTTCGCCTAAAGTACCCACCAAAGGTTTTACAAATTTTGTGTAATCTCCCCCACTTTTAAGATTTCCATTCTTTTTTGCTGAACATGCTTGCAAAAGCGAAGCTGCAAAAATGAAAACTCCTAACAATAATTTATTCATGCTTTACTATTTTCTATTAACTACAATAATTTAGGCAGCTAAATCTTATTAGTTGAACTGGGCAACAAGTGCCCAGCTCAAATTTCTTAATTAATAACCTTCGTTTTGTTTCAGGTTGGTATTGATATCTCTTTGAGTTTGTGGTATTGGAAATAGAATTCTTGTAGCGTCACTAGTTGATTCTTTTTCCCAACGAGGCTGTAAATATTTTCCAAATCGAATTAAATCGGTTCTGCGGTGTCCTTCGTAAGCAAACTCTCTACCACGCTCTGCCAATAACTCATCTAAAGTTAAGGTAGTTGTTGTGTATTTGTTTTCTTCAAATTTATCTCCAAATGCACGTCCTCTCAATTCATTTACCAAATTAACTGCAGTTTGATCTGCTTGTCCGTTGTTTTGACGCATAATTGCTTCTGCTTTGTTCATAAGCACCTCTGCATAACGAATTAAAACAATATCGTACTCTTGATTCCAGTTTAAACCTGCAATAGCCTCATATTTTTTACAACGTGCTCCTTCAAACAAACCTTCACTATGAAAAGTTGTTACCTCTTTAGAATAAACAAGCTGTCCACTACCTGGATTTCCTGCTTCAATATAAACAGGAGTTCCATCTGCATAAAACTGAGGACCAACCGCAAATTGATTTTTACGAGCATCATCATCACTATAAGAATCATAAAAACCCTCTTGTGTGATAATTCCGTTCCATCCACCTGCATCTACGTGATTGCTCCAGTAACAAGTAAGTGCGTGCAAAGGTGCTGACATAGAAGATCCTCCTTTTTGGGTAAGCACCTGAATGTTTTCTTTTGATAAATTATTATCTTTTGAGAAAGCATCCAAGTAGTCTGCCTCTAACTCATAGAAATCAGAAGAAATAACCGCATCACACATTTTTATAGCATCCGCATACTTATCAACCCCAATATAAGTTTTGGCATTTAAATACAAACGAGATAGTAAAGCTTCAACACTTTGCTGACTAAAAAATCCTTGAGCATAAGGTTCGAAAGCATTTGGTAAATTACCCTTAACAGCCAAAAATTCTGTCTCTACAAATTCGAATACTTCTTGTGCTGATTTTGTTTCTGGATAGTAAGGATCTCCTACTTTTGTTACAATCGGAATGTTTCTCCAAAAGTCAAGACCAATCATGTGCATGTATGCTCTGTAAGCTCTCAATTGTGCTTGCATTTCAGCTTTAGAAATGGATACTCCCATTTCTTCAAAATCCTTATCTTCTATCCCCTCAAGAACAGCATTAGCAAAACCAATACCTTCCCAAACTGTATTCCATGATGATTCTATCTCGCCGTGACGAGTACCCCAGGTATGCTTGTGCAATTCAGACCAAAGCGCATTATCATAACCATGATTTTCTGATGTTTTGGTTGTCCATGCTGCCATATCTGTACCTAAAGTTCTCAACTTTAAATAGTAATAGGTATCACAGAAAAGCAAATGCGACCAAGGACGCATATAAGCTCCTTCAATTTCCTCAGCTGAAGTATAAAAATTAGTAGTTAAATTACTACTGTACACTTTCTCATCTAATTCGGAACAAGAGTACTGCATGAACAATGCCAGGACTCCTACTATAAATAATGATATTTTTTTCATTCTATAATCTCCTCTAATTAAAATTTAACAACAGCGCCAATTGTAAATGTGCGTGTTACAGGGTAAAAATTCAAATTATCAAATCCTGGGGTTATACCAGAATGGCCTCCAAGTTCAGGGGATAATCCTGAGTAATTAGAGAAAGTATGCACATTGCTACATGAAGCATATACTTTTGCATAGGAGATACTCTTCCATTTGCTTGTATCAAAAGTATATCCTAAAGAAATATTCTGAATTTTTAAATAATCTCCATCCTCTAAATAGTAATCGGAATATTGAGAAGGAGCACGTAATGGACTTGATAAAGCAGATGTATAAATATTACTTTGAGGAAATTTATCAAGATTCTCCATATAAATTCTACCCACATTAAGCACTTGATAATCGAAAGCACCACGCATAAAAATCTCCAAATCGAACCTTTTGTATTGCAAACTATTGGTTAAACCAACAAAATAGTTCGGCATTCCATTACCAATTACTTCTTTATCGGTATCAGCATGGTAACCTTCAACTTCATCATTAAGATCTTTGAATACCCATCCACCTTCTTCATCGAACTTATCGAAACGAGGGCCATAAAAATCACCAATCGATCCACCTTCTTTTACTCTGTAGGCACTACCTAAACCATTTCCAGGTAATTCTCCAGCATAAAAAGGAACTGGTTCTTCATCGGCATTGGATAGTTTCTCAACCTCGTTTACATTGTAAGAAACATTAAAATTAGTGTTCCATTTTACTTCTGTATCTTGAAGAATTTTAGCATTAACACTTACCTCAATACCCTTTGAAGAAATCTCACCAATATTACTAACAATGGTAGGCTTAATTAAAGAAGGAACAGGAGCAGCTGCGCTATACAACATATCATCTGTTTTTCTTGAGTACAAATCTACACTACCATCAAAACGATTTTTTGCGATAGCATAATCGAAACCAATATTGTACTCTTTTTTACGCTCCCATTTCAAATCAGGATTTGGATTTTTTTCTAAAGCGTAAGCACTTACCACATTTCCATTAAACACATAAGGCAAACCTTCCTGAACAACAGTTGATAATGAATTATATGGTCCTGTAGCAGGGTTACCAGTTTCACCATAACCAACACGCAATTTTAGGTAATTAACAAATGATAGACTTTCCATAAAATCTTCATCAGATATGGTCCAACCTGCAGATACTCCATAAAAATTACCCCATTTGTTATTTTCTCCAAAAATAGAGCTACCTTCTCTGTTGTAACTAACTGTTAATGCATATTTATCATCATAAGTATACACTAAACGTCCTCTCCAAGATTCAAGGGTTTTCTCACTTCTTCCACTTCCCATACTTGCAGGTCCATTCAAATCCTGAACTCCATCATCATTAACAGGATTTGTTAATTTAAGTCCTGAACCAATAGAATGCCATAAAAATTTATCGTTTACAAAGCCCGAGTTACTCATAGAGTAAGTATACCAAGTATCTTCTTCGTGAGTATAGTTGGCCATTACATTAAAATCGTGCTTATCGAATCTTTTTCTGTAGTTAATGTTTCCCTCGTAAGTATATTTATAGCTATAAAAAGATGATGTACTTGCCACACCCTTAATATCATCTTTTGCTAAATTTTCATTTTTCGATGAAGTATAAGATCCTGAATTTGCATCTTCTACTTTCCAGGCAGCTCTACCTCCAACTGTTAAACCTTTTACTACTTCGAACTCAGCAAAAACATTCGCTAATAAAACTTTCTTAATATTCTCTGTAGAGTAATTTCGTATGTTTCCAATTGGGTTATCTACGCCAAATTCCTGGAAGGTTGCAAATTCTCCATTTTCTTCATAAACAGGTCTGGTAGGATTAAACTTTGCAACAGAACCAAAAGCGCCATAATCTGCTAATCTATATTTTGCTTGAGAAGCAGATAAACTCAAACGCACATTTAATCGATCGTTAATTGCTTTGTGATTGATGTTAATACGACCACTTAAGTTTTTCTTAAAAGATTCTAATGCAACACCTTTATTATCCATATAATTAATAGATGCGCGATAATTAGAATTTTTATTTCCTGCACTAAATGCGATATTATGAACCGTGTTGTGATTAGATTGTAGCATTTCGTCGTACCAATCGGTAGAAGCATCACCTGTTGCAACGCCCATCTTATTTCCTAAAGCTCGAAACTCATCAGCAGTTAAAACATCAGGTCTTTTACTGATCTGATCGAAAGCATAATAGCCAGAATATTCAACAGTTGGTTTTGATTCTTTCCCTTCTTTGGTAGTAATTAAAATCACACCATTTGTACCTCTGGATCCATAAATTGCAGCTGCAGAACCATCCTTCAAAATTGAAAAAGTAGCAATATCTTCAGGAGCAACAATATCTAAAGATCCAACAGCAACACCATCAACAATAATTAGTGGCGATTGACCTCCTGTAGAAGTTACCCCACGAATTAAGATGTCTGGACTAGCATTAGGATCTGATCCTTTAGGAGTAGACACTGTTAAACCTGCTACACGACCTTGAATTTGTTGCACTGGAGAAGAAGCAGTTACCTTAGCAATATCATCAGTATCAACAGTAGCTACCGAACTGGTAATTTGTTTTCTTTGAACAGCACCATAACCAATTACAACAACTTCCTCTAAACCTTGTGTATCGTCTTGAAGTGTAATGTCGAAGCTTGTAGCTTCAGATACTATAACTCTCTGCGTAGTCATACCTATAAAAGAGTATAGAATAACCTGATCTGACTCTACGTTATCGATTTCGTAATTTCCATCAAAATCAGTTACTCCACCACGTGTGGTTCCTTCGATAACCACACTAACTCCAGGCAATGGCAATCCATTAGAATCGATTACCTTACCCGAAATTTTCTTTTCCTCTTGCTTATTTTGTTGAAGAGGAGAAATAACAATATCCGTATCTACAAGCTTGAATGTTAAGTTTGTACCATTTAGTACTCGATTAAGAATTTTCTCAACAGATAAATTTTTTGCATCTACACTAAACTTTTTTGATTGAGGCAATTGCTCATTCTTATAAAAGAAATCAAAGTCAGTTTTTGCTTGTATTTCTTTAAACACATCTACAATAGAAACATTCTGCATTTTTAATGTAATACGTTTCTCTTGATTGATGTTCTGTGCATACCCTACAGATGCAGTAGAAAGTAGCAGCAATATGTTCACCAAACAAACAATTGCAAACCGTCTGCCATATTCTCTCCATTTAGCAGACATTAAAAACGATTTTTTTTTCATAAATTTAACGGTTATTAATTAATGAATCTTCTTTTCAATAAAGAGGTTTATTTTGTGAGGGGAAATGTTACCGCATTTCCCTTTTTACACTTAAAAGCTCCTTACCGGCAATAGTATTTTCAACTTTTTTCTTCCTTTACACTACTAAAACGTTTTAGTAAATGGTAAAATAAAAAATCAATTGTTAATATTTATTCAACAGGGATAATGACAATAACATCCCCTTTATACTCATATTTAATCTTAGTTGTGTGATTAATTAATGACAAAACATGTTCAACAGGTTTAGTCCTCTTGATAACTCCAGAGTAGTGCATATTTCTAAAAAACTCCTTCGGATATTCAAACTTTACATCATACCATCTTTCAACCATTCGAATCAAATTATCGAAACTTTCATTTTCAAAAACATAACGACCTTCACGCCATACGGTATAGTAATTCGTATCTACCTTTTTTAATGACAACCTATTACTTAATCGGCTATAAATCAATTGCTGATTAGGCTCTATAATGACGGCTCGTCCTGCTGCTTTTACCTCAACGCTTCCTTCTTCAAGCGTTGTGTAAACATTCTCTTCGTTTTCGTAGGCTCTAACATTAAAAACGGTACCAAGTACTTTTAAGCTTTGTCCTTTCACATTCACAACAAAAGGTTTTTCCTTATCCTTGCTGACATTGAAAAATGCTTCTCCACTTAATGTTACTACTCTCTGCTTTTTATCGTTATCGAACGAAAAATCCAATTTCGAATCAGAATTTAACCATACTTCGGTTCCATCAGCCAGGGCCAATTTCGATCTTTGCCCTTTTGGCACTTCTAGCTTATGAACCAGCTTTTCTGGTTTGTTCATCGAATCTAAAAACATATTGGCACCCCATCCCAGGCCAAATACTACAATAACTATTGCGGCAACCCTCATCCACAAAGCAAAACCCTTCTTAAGGGTGTAAGTTTTCGGAATTTTCAACAGATCAATTCGATTGGATAAAATCCTCCATTCTCTCTTCAGGTTTATTTTTCCTTTTTCAGAATGCATTTTATAGGAATCCCAGATATCCTTTTGCTGGAAATACTCCTTTTTGTTTTCGGCATTCGAATAAACCCAATCAAGAAACTGAATCTGCTCCTCCTCACTAAGCTGTCCCTGAAGGAATTGTACTATTTTATCCTTATTACTCATCTTTAATTCTCGGTTTCTATTCTACATGATCGGAAAAATAGATTTTACCCTACCTCCAATTTTCGCTTTTTTTTATTTTTATTAATCCACAATGACATCAAATGATCAGTTTACTATAGGGATCAGTAACTTAGGGAAGAAAATTTTATATTACATTCTAATTCGACCACATCATTTTATAAAAAATCAGAGCCTTTAAAGTATATGTACATCAATAAAGGAAGATATTCCTTTAGCTCAAGCTTAAGAATTTTAAGAGCTTTGGTGATTTGTTTTTCAACGGCTTTGACCGAAACACCTAGCTGTTCTGCAATTTCCTTGTTCTTAAGGCCATTAAAACGACTCATAACAAACACCTGACGACAACCATCAGGCATTTTATCCATAGCTTCTTTAAGTTTTTCTTCTAACTCTATTTCGATGATACTTTTTATTCCATCGTTATAATAGGCGAGCTCATCAAGATTTAATGATTCTGTACGATAAGTGTCTTTCACTTTTTGGCTTTCGATTTCCTGAAGACATTTGTTGCGAACCATTCGAAAGAGGTAGGCAGATAAAGAGGATTTAATGGTAATGTGTTCTTTGTTCTGCCAAAATATCATAAATACGTCATGAACCAGATCTCTTGCCAAATCATCATCTACAAATTTGCAGGCATAGAAATACATAGAAGTATAATACTCTTCAAACAATTCTTGAAAAGCATATTTACTTCCTGCCTTTAATTTTGAATACAAATGGTTGCTTAAATCTGTCATGGACTTTTTTCTTCAAAGCCAAATTTAGAAATCTTTTTCTATTTTAAGAATGTTCTGAAATAGCAAGTTGGTTAACACAACAATTTTCAAGACCAATTCCTCCTGAATATATTATCAAATGTTATTTTATTGAATTTGAATAGGATAAATATGTACAATTCATTCAAGCCATTTATATGTTTCAGTTTAAGCAGGCTCTCATTAGGATCACAGCAAATCATTATGGGTTGTTTTTAGCAAATACAATTCAAAGCCTGATTTCCTACAGCCACCACCAGGAACAACAAACACAAATCCGGCCACTGCATTTATCTTTTATTCATACTAAAAGCCATCCTCCGGATTCACCTGATATTATTTTAGAATTGGGATAAACTTGAAATTCAGTTGGTTTTTTAAACTCTTTCTAAATTAACATAGAATAAATATTTAAAAGTAGATGCTTATTACAGCAGACAAATCCTTGAAAACATAAACAAACACAAAGCTTTCGTGTAAATGTCACAATTAAAATAAGTAAATGGCTCCTACTGTTAATAAAGGTTAATTCTTGAAAGTGGGTTTGAAGCTAGTTTAATTTTTTCTAGCTTTATTATTGATAAGAAAAGCCTCGCAGTCTTTTGAACAAACTTTGGACGGTTTACGACATCAGACTGCGGGCTAGTATTCACAGGTAAATATACTATATAATATGACTTTACCATTTTACTTACGAAAAAATCCTCTCACTCAGCGTGAAGATGATTTTTCGGCACAAACTCTGGTTTTCGAAACTTCCGAATTTGAAGCCATTGTTTCCAGAGCTGTAAAACGCCACTCTTCCTTAAACGAAGTTGATGCCACCTTGGCTGTAAATGCTGTGTTCGAACAGATTCACGAAGAGCTATTGGCAGGCAACAACGTTATTACACCCATGTGTAATATTCGTTTAAGCATTGCAGGTGTTTTTGATGCTGACCATATGGAATTTGATCCGGAGTATCACAAAGTCAATCTGAACTTTACTCCAGGCGTCAATTTCAGGAATTTAACACAGGAAGTGAAGCTGAAGAAAATAACTGCTTCGGACGTGCTTCCTAAAATTGATGGATTCGAGGATTCGGAAACTGCCAGCAAAAACGAAAAGATTACCCCTGGCAAGGGTGGCATAGTAAAAGGTTCCAAGCTAAAATTGAACAAGGACATTGCCGATGAAGGTTTGTTCTTTATTGCAGCCGACAATACCGAGCACAAGGTAACCACCTACATGCGCAACATGCCATCTGAACTGATTTTTACCATTCCCGATGGTTTAACCGCTGGCAAGTACAGTTTAGAGATTCGTACTTATTTGGAAGGGAAAACCCTACGTACTGGACAATTAGACTATGAATTAACCGTAGACTAATCTCTCCCATTTTCTCAGGAAACTCTCCGAAGCTCTTTTTTCGGGGAGTTTTTTTATGCCTGATATGCTTAGAATAGCCTTCTTACAAAACTTAGTAGGCTTCTGGTCGAAGACTTAGTATGCTTCTGGTCGGAGACTTAGTATGCTTCTGGTCCGACACTAAGTATGCTTCTGGTCGGAGACTTAGTATACTAAGTTTTTAATTTTGGCTATTTATTGCTTTTGATGGCAGGCAAATTCTTCCCATCTATTTTATTAGTTATAATTTTTATTGTTTAAATTTGGTTAACATTTAAGTATTATCCAACCCTTAATCTTAACACCTTAAGCACTAATAAACAAAACACATGACTAATTCAACCCAACTCCATGAAACATTTAAAAGTGTTTTAGATATAAATTTAAATGAAAGGTTAAATATTGATACTATCTTAATCACTGAATGGAACATAAGTAAAGATTTACTTTTTACCTATCACACATTATTAAAGGAGGCAATAAGAATTTGCAAACAACAAATTGAGGTTATCCCAAAAGACGTAACCAATGATTTATATAAGTACTGCAGCTCATTTCTCACCCAAATCAGTATGATTAAGATCAGTTCTAATGGGAAATCAAAGTACAGAATTTCAATTGGAGACACATCAAAAATTATAAAGTGGACTGATGAAATTTTAAACAATGAATTTTACTACACAATTTCAACGATTAAGCTTTTTGAAACAAGGGTCGATCCTGATTTAGAATTTGATAAAATCTTTGAACGAAAACATAAGTTACTACTTGAAATGGAAGATAATATAAAAACCATTCATAAGGAACTTCAAAATAAAACAAAAAAACATATTACTTCGGATTACGCTCAAATTTTCGGTCAAGTTTGGGAAAAACATAGAAGCTACTCAGTTCTTTGGTTATTATTGGGAGTTTTTATCGCTTTTGTTTTTGTAATATCTTTCTTTTACGGTATTTATGACCACTTTCCAACAGAAAACTTAAGAACCTCAGGTGAATTTGCAAATTATAATATTGGCAATATTATTACTCGAGTTTTAATTATTTCAATTCAGATATACATTATTAGTTTCTCTTTTAAGCAATACACTGTAAACAGGCATTTGCAAAATCTAAATCGACATAGGGCAAACGCTTTTGAATCATATAAATTATTCGATGCCATACTAGATAAAAAGGATACAACAAACAGAAACGAACTAATGCTACAATTAGCTAAAGCTATCTACGAGCAAACTTCTACTGGATACCTTTCTGAAAAAGGTTCTAATTTTAATTTAAGCTTAACAGAGATTACTAAGATGTTGGGGCAAAATGCACCAAAATAAAATCAATATTTTATAGAGATGAAAGATTTAAATGACATTATTGAAAAATTAGAAGGTATCTATAAAACTTTTGGGATAATAGGAGTAATATTAGTCCTCTTATTGATAATAGGCACCTTTATTCTTTGGAAGTTCCTCATTAAAAATATTGAAGAACACGCAAAGTTATCTGTAGGTAAAGAATTAATAGAATATACAAAGAAACTTGAAGAAAAGATTGTTGCATTAAATTCTGAATTACAAAGAATATCTAATAAAAACATTGGAAATGACAACAAAGAAAGAGAAGCAATCCTTGACTTTATAGATTCGTATGGAAATTGGCTACATGGAACTCTAGGCACTCATACTTTTTCACGAGTTCATAACATTAATGATATAAATAAAGCAATCAATCGCATCAATAAGGCCTATTGTAAAACAAATGAAAAGTTAAATAAAATGTTATTTTGGACCAGTGAATCGAACATTATTACTCCTGCAATAAAATTACAAAAAGAAATTCTTAAATATTCTAACAGACATGAAGTTATTCTGGCTCATTTAAGAAGAAATATAGAATATATTGATAATGAAGACATAGCTATGGATTTACTTCTGAATGATAAAGATAATAAACCTTTTATAGATTTGCTTCCTGAGTTAATCAAAGAATCAAATCCAGGGACATTATCACACATGATAAATTCAAGGATTATTTCTAAATTCTATAATACTGCAAGCGAACAGTATATAACAGTTGAAACTGAAAATAAAACTTTTCAAAATATTACCAGGGAGTATCTATATAAGTCATCAAAAATAATAACTCAACAACAGCAGTTAAATTTCATTAATCAAGACTGAAAGTCTTATAGCATCAGCAAAGGGCAAAGCCCTTTGACCACAATTGTATAAAACCCCAAAGCCCTGAAGGGGCGTAAGCTCACGCCCCTTCAGGGCTATTCATTAATTTATTCATAAAGTAGGGCGTTGCCCTACTCTATTGCTTGCGCCTTTTCAAGGCTTCATGTAAATAACTTTGTTCCCTCAGCATAAACTGCAGCATGAAATGAAGTTCGATAAAATCAATCCCTTCGTGTGGCTTTACAACGAAATGCTATTTCATTTATAAATAGTAGAATAACAACCCTACAGCAACAGTTATATTTCATTAAATCAAGACTGAAAGTCTTATAGCATCAGCAAAGGGCAAAGCCCTTTGACCACAATTGTGTAAAACCCCAAGCCCTGAAGGGGCGTGAGCTTACGCCCCTTCAGGGCTATTCATTAATATATTTAGAAAGTAGGGCGTTGCCCTACTCTAGTGCTTGCGCCTTTTCAAGGCTTGCTGTAAATACCTTTGTTCTCTCAGCATAAACTGCAGCATGAAATGAATTCAATGAAATCAATCCCTTCATAATGCTCTAAAACAAAATACTATTTCACCTATAAATAGTAGAATACTTTAAATCAAGACTGAAAGTCTTATAGCATCAGCAAAGGGCAAAGCCCTTTGACCACAATTGTGTAAAACCCCAAAGCCCTGAAGGGGCGTGAGCTTACGCCCCTTCAGGGCTATTCATTATTTTATTTGAAAAGTAGGGCGTTGCCCTACTCTTATGCTTGCGCCTTTCCAAGGCTTACCATAAATGCCTTTGTTCTCAAGACACAAACTGCCAAGCGAATCCCATTTCAAAGGCAATTTATATTGGCCTGTATTCAATTTTCTTTTCCCAAGTAAATAAATTGCAGTAAATTGAGCTTTAGTTTGCTCACATGAAGACAAAAGGAAAAACAATTCGAGCTTAGCCCCCAAATTATTTGCTACCCCAAAATTTATATTGGCAATTGGATTGCACAATCGATCTTGCCAATTAAGATGATGCACTGTTATACTGTGGATGATCTATTCTCTTTGCAATAATCAACTGTACGGATGAATCCGTAATCAAAATAGGAGGTAGCATATGAGTACAAATATCAATTACGCCAAGCATTTTTTTGAAGCTTGCGAAACAGGTAAAGGCTGGGAAAAGTGCAGCGAGTTCTGTCATCCAACAGCCACTTTTTCTTCTCAAACGGCAGCGTTGGCCGAAATTAAAAGTCTTGAAGCCTATTGCGAATGGATGAAAGATCTTTTCACCCCCATCCCCGATGGTCGTTACGAGTTAAAATTCTTTGCTGCAGACGAAAGCACCAATTCCGTGGCAGCCTTTGCTGTATTTCATGGCACACAAACCGGACCGGGAGGACCTTTTCCTCCAACAGGAAAAAAGGTTGCTGCTGACTATGTTTATCACATGGAATTCGAAAAAGATAAGATAAAACACATGACCAAGATTTGGAATGATTATATCAGTCTGCAACAGCTTGGCTGGGATTGAGCATAGGTGTTTTTTTAGAGTCTCAACAGCTTAAACTTGCTTAGCATCGCAAAGATGCTTGGCAAGTAACAGATTTTTCCCATTCATGACATTCAACATCTTTCCTATCAGCGATATTCTTTATCTTGTGCATGAATAAAAACACTAATAAATCACGATATCATGAAAAAACTTACTGCATTTGCTTTGCTATTGGTGAGCATCACCTTTGCAGCACAAGCACAATATGCTGAGTACTTTACGAACGCTACCATGCGTTTGGATTACAATCATATTGGTAATGCCAACGAAGAACACTTTGCTTTCGACCAAATGGTGAACGATGGCGAGTGGGCCGGAAGTAAAACTGCCTTGCTGGATGAACTGAACCTGGGCAAGTACTTCTTCGAGATTAAAGATCCTAAAACTGGCAAATTGCTATACTCAAGAGGTTTCTCAAGCATTTACGGCGAGTGGGAAACTACTCCTGAGGCTGAAAAGGAATGGGGATCATTCCATGAATCGGTACGTTTTCCCTGGCCTAAGCAAGAGGTTGAATTGACGATCCTGAAAAGAAATATCAAGAATGGTTTCGATTTGGTTTGGACCTATATGGTAAATCCTGAGCATCATCGATCGTTCCGTGGCGAGGTGAAAAATCATTACACCACTCACGATATCGTGGTAAATGGAAATCCTGAAAATCAAGTGGATATTGTGGTTTTGGGCGAAGGATATGCAAAGAAAGACATGCCGAAGTTCAAGAAAGATGCAGAACGCTTTGCCGAGGTTCTTTTAAGCACTGAGCCTTTTGCCAAGTACAAAAATAAATTCTCGATTAGAGCGGTAGAAACTCCTTCTCCTGATTCTGGTGTAAACCACCCTCATCAGGACATTCATACTCGTTCGGCTCTATCGGTTACCTACGGTGCTTTCAATTCGGAACGCTACGCTTTGGGTTACGACAACAAAACCATTAGAGATGCTTCGGCGGCTGTTCCTTACGAGTTTACAGCAATTCTTATGAACGATTCGATTTATGGTGGTGGCGGTATCTACAATCTGTACATTACTGCTGCGGTTGATAATGCTTTCCAGGAGTATCTGTTTGTTCACGAATTTGGTCATCACTTTGCCGATTTGGCGGATGAGTATTACACATCGGCAACGGCTTACGAAATGGATGCGGAACACCTGGAGCCTTGGGAGCTAAACGTTACTGCCAATGCCGATCCTGAAACCATCAAATGGAAAGATATTGTAACGCCAGGCACACCTATTCCTACGCCTTGGGAAAAGGAAAAATACGACAAGCACAGTATCGAAGTTCAAAAAAAGCGTGTTGAAATGCGCAAGGCCAAGGTAGAAGAAAAGGTAATGGAAGACTTCTTCATCAAGAAGCGCGCGTGGGATACAGAACTGCTATCGAATATGGAACACAGTGGCAAAGTTGGTGCTTTTGAAGGTGCTCAGTACAAATCGAAAGGTTTGTATCGTTCTGCGGCCAACTGTATCATGTTTACCCGTCACAATCAATTCTGTCCGGCTTGCCAGAGAGCGATTAAATTGATTATTGATCAGACTACGAAATAGGCTATTGGCTTTTTGCCACTGGCAATTGAATTAAAAACGGCTGTAAGTTTTATGCTTGCAGTCGTTTTTCTATTTATTATCGACCACCTCATCCTATCCTTCTCCTCAAGGAGAAGGATAGGATGAGGCAAGAAATAAAAGATTGCATATTCCGTCGCAAATAAACAACTCACTCTAAAGTAAGATAGCAGTTGCGACGATTTACATGGCCCTTCAAACCCGGGGCGTTGCCCCGGGCTATTAATATTTGAGCCCTTCAGGCTCTTTCTTCTTGAATAAGTTTACCGTATTTGTTTGAAAAGTTGTCAAGGAGAAGATAGATTTAGGTAAATAATATGGTAGCTCCCCAAAGTCCCCTTTAGGGGATTTAGGGGGTAGGATGCAGTAAATATATATGTAATGGTAAATCCAAGGCAATGTCTTGGATCTACGATTTATACTTTTTGCTATATCACCCTAAGAGATAAAAGTAGAAAGATAGCTTGCGCTAAAAAATAAAAGGACCGTAAGTATTTCAACTTACAGCCCTTTATTTTCTATAGTATCATATGGTAGTTAAAACTCCATTGTCTTTAGATTCTCCTGCCATTTCCATGCTGAAAGCAAGGTTTCATCCAATGTACTTTCTGCCTTCCACTTTAGTTCTTCGTTTGCAAAAGTGGTGTCTGCATAAATCTGCTCGATATCGCCTTCGCGTCTGTCGGTAATTCTGTGTGGCACCTTCTCTCCTGTCGATCTCTCGAACGAGTTGATAATCTCCAATACTGAAACACCGTTTCCTGTTCCCACATTAAAGAATTCGCAATTGGTTTTGTTCTGATCATTCAACAAACGTGCAATGGCAACCACATGTGCTTTTGCCAAGTCAACCACGTGAATGTAATCGCGAATGGCTGATCCATCAGGGGTGTTGTAATCATCACCAAATACACTTAATTCCTTGCGAATCCCAGCAACAGTTTGTGTAAGGAAAGGGATTAGGTTGTTTGGAACACCCAATGGCAACTCACCAATTAAGGCACTTTCGTGCGCTCCAATTGGGTTAAAATATCTCAAAGCAATTCCTTTCAAACTTGGATTTGCCTTGCACACATCACGGATGATGTCTTCACAAATGCTTTTGGTATTTCCGTATGGCGATTCAGCTTCCTTACGTGGAGTTTGCTCCGTAACTGGCAATTGATCTGGTTGCCCGTACACAGTACACGATGATGAGAAAACCAGGTTCTTCACCTCAAACTCCTGCATGCATTCCATCAGGTTCATTAAAGAGTTTAGGTTGTTGTGGTAATACATCAATGGTTTTTCAACCGACTCGCCCACTGCTTTTGATGCAGCAAAGTGAATAATGGCCTCAAGATTTGTATGCTTTTCAAAGAAAGCTTTCGTCTTTTGTTTATCCGTTAAGTCGAAACACTCAAATTCTGGTTTCGTTCCTGTTATCTTCTCAATCTGATCCAGAACTTCCACTTTCGAATTTGAAAGGTTATCAACAATTACCACATCAAATCCATTGCTCTGTAATTCTACTACCGTGTGAGAACCAATAAAACCAGTTCCTCCGGTTACCAATACTTTTTTATTCATTTGTTTTTTTGATTTATTGCTTGCATCACTGTCTACTTTAAAAGACAGGCTTAAGTACAAAACTAAACATATAATCTTTAACTGGAACAGAATATTTGTCATAAGGTGTCGCTCCCCACGAATTATCTCCTGCTACTCCCATCATTTTTAAATCCAGATTAATGAAAACACCATCTTTCTTCACAATATCATTGGTATGCCTAAAATCCTCATGAGTAATCTGATCGAAGTCTTCCAACGGGTTGTGATGAGCAGAAAATCCCAATTTACCCTTGGAAGTGATTCTGATCCCCGCCCCATTTTGATTCCTCAGTTCGAACCAGCGAACATCCGTTTTGTAACCATTCTCCTGAGGGCGTACATAATTGAAATACTGGTCGGCTACTTTTCCCTTGTACAAACCTACAAAGGCGCTTCGGTTTCTATCTACATAATTCTCATGCGGACCACGTCCAAAATAAGACAGGTTGTCAAAGTTTACCGGCAATTCCATACGCATACCAAATCGAGGCATATCAGGCAAATCCTCTTTTCCTAGCTTGATATTTGTGGTAATTTGAATCTCTCCTCCGTTATCAATTGCATATTCCACAACCTGCTCCGAATCAATTTTAGGGTGCAGGTAAGTTGCTTTTACCAAAACCTTAGCATCCTGCTTTACACTTTCAATACTCGATAATTCGATGGAATTGGTGACTTCTCTCCAAATGCCCAATCGCTTGATCATGTTGCTTCCCTTGTCATTGTCATTGGGAGCTCTCCAAAAATTGATGGTAAATCCTTTTTGTAACAGTTCCATTCCTCCCATTTCATATGAAGAAAGAATCCCTGTTTGCTTGTTAAAGGTGATTTCAAAGTTTTCTCCTATCACTCGAATACTTTCCGATTGATCTACCACGTCTAAGTCAGCATGTTCTGTTTTTACGATTTCCTTTTCTTTAAGCAAAGGCAATTGAAACTGATCGTGTGCCACTTCAAATCCTTTAGGGCGAAAAGGCTGATCTTTCTTCAGTACAACTGAGAAATCAATAAAGTATTCACAACCAGCTTCCATTTCGATATCTCCAATCGGAATATGAATCAATTCACTTTCTTGTGCAGTCAGGTTAAAATTATCCAGTTGGCCTGATTTTACATCTTTACCATTGGCTGAGATCTTCCATTGAATTTGATAATCTTTTAAATCTATAAAGTCGTGGAAGTTCTTGATTCTAAAAATGCCTTTTTCAAGATCTTCAGCATAAAATCTCACATTCTGATAGGCATATTTCACCTCCCACATGGCTGGATGTGGTGTATAGTCCGCAGAAATGATTCCATTCACCACAAAATTGTCATCCGATGGCAATGTTTTTAGACCATAATCGCCACCATATGCCCAAAACTCTTTCCCACTCTCATCAGTTTTTACCAAGGCCTGATCAATCCAATCCCAAATGTATCCACCTTGCAACTGTATGTTTTTCTCATCGTAAATTACTTCCCACAAGTCAACCAAATTGCCATTACTATTGCCCATGGCATGCGAATATTCGCTTATAATCATTGGCTTGCTTTGCTTTTTCGAAGCATACGAATTCAAATGCTTTACTCCTGGATATTGCGGACAATACAAATCGGTATTCTCTCCCATAATTGCACGTTCGTAATGAATTGGTCGGGAAGGATCACGATCTTTTATCCACTTGTAAACGGCGGTAAAGTTCTCACCATCTCCTGCCTCGTTGGCCATCGACCAAACAATTACCGATGGATGATTCTTATCTCGTTCAACCATTCGAATATTTCGATCGAGATGAGCCTCTTTCCATTCCGGATTTTTAGCCAAAGAATGCTTTCCGTAGTACATTCCATGCGATTCGATATTGGCTTCATTGGTAATGTACAATCCATACTCATCGCACAGCTCATAAAAACGCTCATGGCAAGGATAATGACTGGTGCGAACCGCATTGATGTTGAATTGCTTCATCAAAGCAATTTCTTTTATCATGTTTTCTTCACTTACCACATGTCCATGGTACTGATCGTGTTCGTGGCGGTTGACTCCTTTTATTAAAATAGGCTTTCCGTTGATATAGAATACTGCATCTTTGATTTCTACTTTTCTGAAACCTACTTTGCAAGTTAGTACCTCATCGATATTATTCTTTTTATCCTTCAGGAGGATTAACAAGGTGTACAAATTAGGTGTTTCTGCAGTCCATTTCTTCGGGTTCTGAACCTCTGCAGCAAAGCTCAGCTTTAAATCTTTCTTCTTATGAATCTTTGCTACTTGCGATTCATTCACAATTAATTTCTTGTTTGCATCTAACAGCCTGTACTCTACCGAATAATTCCCTGATTTTAATTGATGCTTATGGTTTTGTAAATCCACATCTAAAGTGAATAATCCATTCTGATATTGGGAATCTAAATCTGCCTTGGCAAAGAAATCACGAATGCGAACTTTTGGAGTTGAATACAGGAAAACCTCTCTCTCTATCCCACTTATTCTCCAAAAATCCTGGCACTCCAGGTAAGAACCATTCGACCAGCGATATACTTCCACTGCCAGAACGTTTTCACCTTTCTTCAAATATTTTGTAATATCCCATTCAGCAGGCGTTTTACTGCCCTGCGAATAGCCTACTTTCTTGCCATTTACCCATAGGTACATGGCCGATTTTACCGCTCCAAATTGTATAAAGATTTGCCTTCCATCCCAGTTATCAGGTAGGGTAAATGATCTGCGATAAGATCCAACCGGGTTGTAGTCATGAGGAACTTTTCCAGGGTGTTTGGGATAGATCTTTTCTGTAAATTCCAATTCGTCCGAAACAGGAGCTTTGTAATCGGCGAATTCGTATTGATGATTCACATAGATCGGGTAATCATAGCCTTCCAGCTCCCAGTTCGAAGGAACATTGATATCCTTCCATTTTGAATCATCATATGCAATTTGATAAAAATTTGCTGGTCGATCTGCTGGTTTTCTAACCCAGTTGAACTTCCAAACTCCATTCAAGCTTTTGTAATATACCGATTGCTGCTTTTTCTTAGTTAGCGCAGCATCAATTCCCTTAAACGGAATAAAGGAGGCATGTGCTGCCTCCTTATTTTGATCAAACATTTTTGGGTTTTCCAAATCATTCCAAATATTCTGTCTTTCTTGAGCTTGTATAATTAAGGTTGATATTACCAACAGAAATAAACCCAAAAATGTTTTTCTACGCATCTTCTTCTTTTCTAATTAATGAACATTCAACTGACCTTTTGAATCTGCTTTTTTCAGATTACGAACACTTGTGCTACCTGCTCCTTCCATGCTCAAATCAATTGGTTTATTTGTTTTCCATGCTCCACGGGTGAAATCAGGAATATCGATTGGACGAGATTTGTTTGCAATAGACCACTCACTTAATGGTGTGATACAACTCCATGCTGCAGCATCGTACACATCCATATCTACTGGCAATCCGTTACGTAAACAATCGATCAATCTCCAATCCATTACAAAGTCCATTCCTCCGTGACCACCAACTTGCTTGGCCATTTCACCTACTCGGCGAATAATTTCAGGAGTATATTTCTCTTCCAACTCTTTAAACTGCGCATCGTCGATAACATTGTGTCCAAATGCGATGTGCTGTTTTGGCCATTTTTGTGCGAAACATTTGGTTCCACTCAACATGTGAATTCTTGAATAAGGACGTGGAGAGCTGATATCGTGCTGAATCATGATGGTTCTTCCTTTGTTGGTACGAATCATTTGCATGTCCATATTACCACGCATATCCCAGCCTACAAATTGCTCGAAGAATGGATCTTCCTGAGCCATTTCTTTAATTCTGTGTTTCAAAGTGAAATCATCCGACATCATCGCTGTAAGATAATCCATCTTATCACCACGGTTGATGTCCATTGCCTGACAAATTGGTCCTAAACCGTGAGTTGGGTAAACATTTGCTTTGCGCTTATTTTCATGTAAACGCCACATTTTGGTGTAAGCCCCGTCGGTCATTTGTGCGTCTTTTGGCTTGTTAAAATGCCAGTAGTCCAAGTCATGAATGTAAGCACCTTCACCGTGAATCAAATCACCAAATGCTCCTTGTTGCGCCATGCTGATGGTCAACATTTCGAAGAAATCATAACAACAGTTTTCCAAAATTACACAGTGCTTGCGTGTGCGTTCTGAGGTTTCAACCATTTGCCAACACTCATCTAAAGTTTTGGCTGTAGAAACTTCAACAGCAGCATGCTTATCACCTTCCATTGCAGCAATCGCAACAGGTACGTGCCATTCCCAAGGAGTTGCAATGTATACCAAATCCACATCACCGCTCTCACAAAGCTCTTTAAAGCCTAAATCTCCATTCACGTACTCTTTGGCTTTTGGTAAACCTGCATCAGAAAGTATTTTTTGTGCTCCATCAACAGCTGCTTGACGAGTGTCACAAACCGCGGTAACTTCAACACCTTCGATATATGTCATGCGCTTCACAGCTCCCGAACCTCTATCTCCAATTCCAACAAATCCTACTCTTACCGTTTCAAGTTTAGGTGCAGCATAACCACACATGTTAAAACTCATTTTTGGTAGTTTTCCCGTTAATTCCTTTATATGAGGTAAGTTGCTTTCCTCTTTGATTCCTGCACACGATGCTAAAGGTGCAGCTGCAATTACTCCAGCCCCTAAGGCCAGGTTACTTAAAAATGATCTTCTGTTTGTTGCCATTTATCTAATGTTTTAATAGTCTGTTTATCAATTTAGTTTTGCTGACTAAATTTAATCTTTTTATTTACATTTTGATTAATAAAACCATAGTTAAAAGGAGAAAATAAACCTCTCCTTTTAATTAAGGTAATTTGGTGAAATCAATATATGGTTGTGTTTGTGTTTTCTTTCTTATAAAATCTGTATCAAATGCTACTCTATCACTAAAAAAGCCACAGTTTCTTAAATAGAATTTCCCATTTTCTTCTCCACCTGCATAGTCTCTTCTAGCATCTTTTCTGGCAGTAGCATCTGCAGTAAACTTAGCCTCGTTTAATTCATGCCATACACCATTTGTATCCACTACCCATTGATTGTTGTAATAAGCTTTTCTGCCGATAGGTCCCATTTCTGTTATGAAATTCTCTAAAAATGAGTGAGGCCTCTTCAAGTAAGTGCTTGTTTTAGGTCTTCTAAAACTTGCAATCAATTCCCATTCTCCTTTTTCAGGAGCATAAAACCATGCTGTATAGTCGGTACAATTATTATCAGCAGGAACCCCTTTCAATAAGAACTTGTAAGTATTATCCGCTTTCCAATTGTATACTTTGTAACTCTGTCCACCTGATCCTTCATTACCAAATTTACCAGTAGTTACGCCCTCTCCTTTCTTCAATAATTTAATCTTGTATTCTTCAGGAATACTGTTTGGGTCATCAGTTTGATAAGGACTCCAAACTGAAAATAGAATTCTTCTTTCTGTTTCCGAATTTACCTGGATGCCAAAATAACCTTCACCAAAACCATTGGCCATAAAATAAGAACCAACTACGTCCTGACCTTTAGGTACAGTAAGTTCATTGTAAAACCATTCAACATTTTCTACATTTTCAGGAACCTTATAGGCTAGATGAACTGAAGGTCCTCTTCTTCCCCAATAAAAATCATCCTTTACACAAATCACTGGCTTTGAGGTAACTTCTCCCCCAATTAAAATATCAGTAAAAGTACCAAAGGTGGTTCCCGATTTTTCAACTCCTTTTACATCTACATAATAATAACCCGATTTTGCTACAGTAAAGCTGCCAATAGCTAATTTTGAAAAGCTTGAATTCGAAAGTTTGATTTCTTTATTCTCATTATTGAATGAAAACATAACTTTTGATTCACCACTTGTATTTTTTGCTCTAACTCCTAACTGTATTTCCCCTGCATGCTCTACCCAAAACCAAGTTCTTATTACTGATTTTTTGTTGTTCCAGTTACTCACACCATTCTCTGTAATCATTTGACTATTCAGGTTCGTGTGATTAATCACCCATGAGTTTCCGGCAATCGGCACACTAACGGTATAGTTAACCGGAGTCTTTTTATTTTTTTCTTGGCTACTTTTACCGCATGCGCTAATAGAAGCCACAATGCAGCTTCCCAAAATCAGTAGATTTAAAAATTGTTTCAACATCTTGTTTTTGTTTAAACTTTGTGTCCTCATTACTCATTCCCCTAATAATGAGGGACACAAAGCACATTGCCTTTGCTTGAATTTATTACCTATGGTATTTCCCAAACTCAAGGCATTTTGTTAAAGGATTTTAGCAAGAGGAGACGGCTTGGATCTGAAGACCCGTTTCTACCAAATGTATGTAAATGACTGTTCAATAATTTCAAAACTGCCGCCTCCTACTTCTACTAATCACTAACTATAACTATTTCAATAAAATATTTAATAACGATTATTGGCTAAGAATAACTCCCTCATAAAATGTACTTTCAAAATGAAATTCTTATACTTCTCCAAACTCTTCTTCTAATTCTATAGAACAAAAATGATAAATATCTCTATCTAGAAAGTAGACATATTACGCTAAGAGGTAGATTTTTTCTCAAATTGCTAATAATCGTATTAATATCTCTTTTACAAAGGGTCTTATCGTTAGTTGTTTTATTAAATACAGTAAGCTTTTTGTAACAACTAAACACTTACAACATTATTATCAAAAACACATAATCTCAGCCAATGCTGCAAATTGCTGACCATCGAAAGCCGAGTTCATGATAATCTTAAAATAACGGAATTCAGCTTCATTACTGAGGTTGATATGATGAATAGTATTGATTTCCTTCAACTGAAAATTACCCATACTTTCCCACTGGATATTATCACTACTTACTAATATTTCAATGTCCTTCACCTTTCGCATGCCATCCCTCTGTAAAAATGAGAAACCGGATACGTTTTGAATATCACCCATATCGATAGTCAGGTAATGTGGATAAGATGTTGCATTCTGCGACCATCTAGAGTGCCAAAATGTTTTTGCATCACCATCCAAAACATAACTCGCTAATTCTTTATTTTCCTCAGAACTAAAATCAATAACTTTCCAATTAGTTCGGTCTAAATTTACTTTATCACCAAACTCTATAATTGGCTCATCATTTTTAAAAGTGAACGAATAGGAAAACTTAGATATCTCACCATTAACATGATTAAATAATAATCGTAATACATATGGTGTATTCCCCTTTTGGTGGAATTCACTTATAGGCATACTCACCTCAAAAGAATTATCTTTACCTACTGGTGAAGCCCAACTAACTGCATCATAATCGGCATTATCAGTCGCAGGATCACAATAAAAACCAACGTAATTAACATCTTTATCCGTATTAAAAGTTCCGGATAATTTGAGCTTACCATCTTCATAAGATGCTAAAATGCTGCCAATAGTAAGAGTTGCAGAAGTATAAAATGAATTCTCAAAATCACTAACAACTTGACAATTATTAAGAATAGCACAACTAGCTTCAGTTAAAAATGTGGGCGTTTTTCCGTAAGTATAGTTCCCCGAACCCATTAAAGAAGTTCCCTTCGAGCTATGACTAGCCTCTGATACCTTCTCTTTGTTATGAGGAAGATTAAGGCCATGCCCAAGCTCATGCAATAAACCTCCAATATACTTGGTAGCATCATTTCCTCTTTTACTATCCTCACCAAAAAACTGGACATCCATCTCTGTATAATCTAAGGCAAAGCAGTAACGCCCCCAACCATAAAAAGGAACATCTGGATTGTCATGATCCTCAACAGGAGTAAGTATGAGCGTATGATCACTACTTTTTTCGTCTGGATTGGCCTCAAAATATTCATCAATCTCTTCAATTACTTTTGCTCCTCCACCCTCGTAAGGATAGTTTGCAGTTGGGTATTGGCCTTGTATATAAATAACTTTTACACGCTCCTTTTCCTGATCAACCAACATATTAAATGTCTTATCACCAAAACCGTATTCTTTCATATACTTTCTGTAGAACGCTTGACCGTGTAATAGAATTTCACTCAGTCGTCGATGAGAATCTTTTCTTTCTTTTACATCGGTAGGAAGAAAATACACAACGTTCAGGTTGTATTTCGCTGTAGAGCTGTAATTATAGGTTACCTCTTCGGGAGATAATTCTTCAATTTCCTGAGCTTTTTCTTTTGAACATCCTCCCACAAGAGAAAGCATAAAAAAAACACAACAAACCGTTATTAATAGATATAATGTCTTCATTTTATTGTTTATTACACTGTAATTAAGCTTTATAAAAAAACCAACAATAGACTCCACAAGTATCTCTGTAAAAAAGATTCATCCATTTAAACTTGTTTAAAAACAAATCGGCTAGTCCTAGACTACATGTCTTAAGTATCCCTTGTAATCCATTGATTTTTTCTAATTCTATACAGTATCTAAAGAATGTAACTTTACCCTTACTCTATGATATAAGTTCCAATTTCTGCCATAGCAGCATTATTGGAACCATCATGTGAAGCTTTAGCTATAAACTTAAAATATCGAAAGGATTTTTCTGTGCTAAGTTCTATGAGTTGCTGACTGGTATTCTTTTGCAGAACAAAATCGCCCAGGCTCTCCCAGTTAGTATTGTCATCACTAATTTGAATTTCCAAATCCTGAACTGTTCTGGAAAGACTTTGCCTTTGAGTGAAACTAAAACCATTTACAGTATTAGATTGTCCCATATCAACAGTAATTTGATGCGGAGCTGTCGCAGAACAACCTCCTGACCAACAAGAATGCCAGTAAGTGTCCACATCTCCATCAAGAACATCTGCAGCCCGGCCTGTTTCTCCTTCTCCTCCTTGGTCTTCCTGAGTACTATAATCTATAACCGACCACCCCGCTCTATCCAGTATTGTTTGGGTTTTAATGGCAGGAATTTCTAATTTAGAAAAATCTATAGCAGGTGCTGTTCCATTAGCTGTTCTCGAAAAAGAGGTATTGGGTGTTTCATTATCACTGAAAAAGCCACAATTTCTTAAATAAAAATGATCACCTTCTTTTCCTCCATCATAATCTAATCTTACCCCTTGACTTCCTGTATTATCAGTTGTAAATGTAGCATTAGTCATTTCGCTCCAGTTCCCTTGTGTATCATACACCCATTGGTTGGTATAATCCACTTGACGGGTCTCATCCCCCATTGTGGTATTGAAATTCTCTAAAAACGAATGCAATCTTGTAAGATGTTGGCCAGTAGGGAAAGGTCTTCTAAAACTGGCAATCAGTTTCCAGTCGCCAATTTCAGGCGCAAAGAAATAAGCTGTATAATCAATCGAATTGGTAGCATTGGATTCACCTTTTAATAAAAACTTATAGGTTGTTCCAGGTTTCCAATCATAAACCAAATAACTCTGTGCTCCCGAGCCTTCTCCACCAAACTCTCCTACGGTTACGCCTGTTCCATAGCCAAGAGGTTCAACGGTATACTCTGCAGGAATCTGATTTGGATCTTGTGTATCGTATGCACTCCAAACAGAAAATAAGATACGTCTTTCGGTTTCTGAATTGACTTGCATACCAAAATAACCGGATGAAAAACCATTGGCCATAAAATATGAACCGATTGGATCTTTTCCTACAGGTACGGTCAACTCATTGTAGAACCATGTAATGTTTTTATTTGCTGGCTCTTCATAGTTTAAGTGAACAGAAGGTCCTCTTCTTCCCCAATAAAACCATTCCGAATCCACATAACTTATATTAGACTTCCAAGACGAATCCCCTAATAAGATATCAGAGATATCCCCAAATGAACTTCCACCATTGCTCACACCTTCCAATTCAATAAATTGATACCCGGTTTGATTAATTGTAAAGGTGCCTATATTATAGTCTTTAAAGGTATTTCCCTTATCAAAAGTAATCTCTTGCGTTTCCTCTCCAAGCGATATTTTTAGCGTGCTGGCTACGCCAAAATTGGCACGAATCCCCACTTGGATCGTTCCAGTAGTTTTAGCATAAAAATAGGTGCGAATTTTATCACTTGAATTCGTCCAGTTTTTTATACCTCCTGATACAATCGTATTCCCGGTAGCTGCAGGATTCGTAACAACCCAACTATTTCCTTCACATGGAACTGAGATTGACAAATCGTAAATTACGGGTTTATCTTTTTTTACACTTTCTTCTTCGAGTAGAGTTTCTTCCTTACTGCAAGAACAGAAGAATAACGAAGCAGATAGAAGTGTTAATATGCCTAATTTGGTAATTTTCATGACGAAAAAATTTAATTAACAACTGATTGTTATTTTGCTTAGTTTTTGTCAGGTTTTCTAATAACTAATAAGTTCAAAACCTAAAAAAATACCTCAGGGCAAGCCCCGAGGTATCAAAAGGAGTTTACCAGGTAAACAAATATAGTTCCCCCCCAGAGATCGGGGGAGGGGGAACCACATTCTTACTATTCCACTGGATTAAGGATTTTGCACCAAATTTGGCTGTGCCAAAATCTGAGCTTCCGGAATAAAATCAACTACACGAGGGCTTGTTGCAGGAACTGTTAGTAAAGGATTTGCTCCTCTATCATGTGTTCCTGGGTACCTGCGATCTAATGTTAAACCATTTCTGAAAATATCATAACGACGATGAGCTTCATAAGCAAGTTCCAATCGACGTTCGTCAAGCACAATTTCCAACAAAGTTTTACCAGCAGGAACTGCATCGTAGGTATCAATATTTGCACGATCTCTGATAACATTAATATCTTCTAACGCACCCGATGTGTTTCCAGTTTTAGCACGTGCTTCAGCACGATTCAAATACATCTCTGCCAAACGTGAAATAACTGGCGAGAACAATTGTGGTTGACCTTCTTGGTTTGAACATTTTATTACAAAATATTTAGGATACCCTTGTCTTACAGGCATTTTCTTAGTTAACCTCACATAAGTTTTTCCACTGATATTCTCACCTTCTGTAATGAAATATTTCGTGTTCCCATTTACTATTTCACTTGAAACAGTCTTTGTTCCATTGTAATCATATTCCCAAGTGCCACCATTATTTGTAACAGCATACATTTGAAACATTTTAGAACCAACCGGTGATGCTTTATCGTAAGAGTAAGTAATCTCATACTCGTCACCATCTTCATATTGAGGGTCAATGAATTTATGTCTTCTATCTGAAGGATTTTGATCAAGTAAATCTCTATATGACTCTGAAGCATACATTTCACCCCAGCCTACACCATCAATTGTAGCATACATACCACCAAAAGCATACCAGCCATAATCATCTTCATCTTTTAATGCTCTACACGCAAATATAATCTCAGAATTCTTTTCTGGTACCATAGTTGGGAAAGTTTCATAATCTGAGCCAGTTAACAATGAAAAATTCTTTGAATCAATTACTTTAGTTGCATATTCTTCTGCTTTTACATTATCTTCCATATATAAATATACTCTAGACAATAAAGCATTGGCAGCTTGCTCTGATGCATAAATATTATATTCTGCATCAATTCTCTTAAATTCACTCATCAGTTCGGCTGCTTTTAACAAATCAGCCAAAATCTGATCGTAAACCTCCTTAACTGTTGCGCGAGGAGGCAAATTATCTGCGTCAGGTTCAGCATCTAAAATAATTGGAACCCCTAGATTTGACGTTGGGTCTTGAGTATAAGGTCGGCCCCAGATATTTACTAAATTAAAATAAAAGAAAGCACGTAAATAATGCATTTCACCAATAACGTGATTCAAACGAGGCGTACCTGTTTCTGCTTTATCGATTACTTTATTCGCATTTACAATCCCTTTATAGCAACCAGACCACAAACTATTCAGATGTCCATTGGTTGGCGTGTGCTGGTAATTGTACATGTAAAATAATGGATCGGTAGTAGAACCACTTAATGCAACATTGTCACCTCCAAATTCGCCATGAAAATGGTAAGGACGCATAAATTCATTCTTTTTCAATAGTGCGTAAGTACCTAAAGCTGCCGCTTCGATACCTAATTCGTCCGCAAATACTTTATCATCTGACAAGTCCTGAAATGGTTCTCTTTCGATATCACAAGAGCTTATAGAAAGCGCTAATAGAATCGCAATAAAAGAATATATATTTTTCATTTTTATCTTTTTAAACATTAATAATCATTACTTATTAAAAATTTATTTTTACGCCTGCCATAATTTTCTTGGATAGAGGATATAATGCACCTGTCTCTGGATCCATACCTGACCAGTTTGTTAGTGTAATCAAGTTATCACCACTTACGTAAACTGAAGCATTAGAAATCTTAAGCAGGTTTAATACACTTTCAGGAAGGTTATATGCCAAGGTTACATTACGTAAACGGATATAACTAGCATCTTCTAAATAGCGTGATGAATTTTTATTGGCATTAACCCCACCATTAAATGATTTTGGATGAGTCGCAACATCTCCTGGCTTTTCCCAACGATTCCAACCATCATGCATATTCATACTATTAAAAGAGGCATAAGAGCCATCACTGTCAAACAATTCTCTATTACTATTGTATTTGTAAATATCCTCAACAAAACTAATATTTGCCGATAAAGTGAAATCATCGAAAGTAAATTTATTAAGGATACCTCCAGTATAAGTTGGAGTACCTTTGGTACCGGTAAATTGCAAGGTTGCTTCAGCATAATCAGAAGTTAAACTAACTGTTTTGGTACCATCTTCATTTTCCGTAACTTTTTCCCAAAGTGGTTCACCGTTAGCTGGATTTGCTCCGTACCATATACGTTGATATTGCGCATCCATATCATGACCTTTTTCGATTCTGGTATTACCACGTGTATAAGCTTTATCTTCGTATATTTCCTCAACCCTATTTTTATTGTAGGCAAGATTCAAGGTCATATCCCACTTAAATCTGGAAGTTTTAATAATTTCAGGTGAAATTGTTAGCTCATATCCTTTATTGGTAACGCGTCCAACATTCATCCATAGGCCATTATATCCAGTTAAAGCAGGAAGTGGTACATAAGTTAACAAGTTGTCACTATTTTTATAGTACAGGTCTAAGTTGATGCTAACACGGTCGAATAATCTTGTATTAATCGCTGTATTGTAGCTGGTTACCTTTTCCCAACTAATATCAGGATTCCCTTTTTGATAAGGTGTAGCAGCACTACTTCCATTATACTGATCTACAAAAGCGTAGTACCCAAGATATTGAAATCCTCCTGGAGCATTACCTACCTGCCCCATACTAGCAGACCATTTTAATGTGTTTAACCATTCTACTCCTTTCAGGAATTCTTCGCTATGTGCATTCCAACCCAAACTAGCTGACCAGAAGTTACCATATTGTTTGTTAGGACCGAAGCTACTTGATCCTTGTCTGCTAAATGAAGCGGTAGCCAAGTATCGATCATCATAGGCATATTGTAAATTCACAAGCATACTCTGTTTTGCACTTTCCCATTTTGCTCCACCTACACTAGCCGCTTCAGCTGTAGTATTAAGTGCGGTAAGACCTGCAGCAATACCCTTACCTTTAGCGTTGGCGTTGTCTGAATGATAATCCGAATATTCCCAAGCAACAAACGCATTCAGCACATTCAGACCAATAGTCTTATTAAAACGAAGCATTTGGTTGGTAAAACGAGTACGGCTAAAACTATAACTCTCATATAAAGTTCCTTTATCCGCCTGTCCTCCTATAGAACGAGGATCTGTATACGATTCATAGTGACCATTATTAAGAGCAATGTTATTCATGGAAGAAAAAGTCAACCAGTCATTAATTTTATAATCAAAGCCGATATTTGCACGAAGATTGTTGCTGCGTGAATTACCATAGTTGTATTGCAAATCATATAGGTAGTTATTTTCATCTCTACCATACCAAACTTTATCATTTGCACTTAGATATTCTTTTCCGCTATCCACTCTTGGATCTAAAACAGTACCATCAGGCAAGTAAGCTTCATCCCATGGCATGTAAGTAAACATTGCATAAGTAGAATGCTGCTGATCTTCAGTTGTACTATAATCACCAGATAAATTTAGCTTTATCTTCAGGCGATCTGTTGCATTAATGTCAAGGTTTGCAATAGCCGAATAACGTTCATATTCATACCCTTTTAAAGCACCTGTCTCATTATAATAAGTACCAGATAAATAAGCAGTCATTTTTTCATTTCCACCAGAATAATTCACATTATATTCTTGAGCTTTTCCTGTTTGGGTACCTATTTTCATCCAGTCAGTATCAGTATTTAATACATCCTCAGTTATATCAGGATTCCATGTTTTTTGATAATCATATAATTCCTGAGAATTCATCAAGGAGAAATTCCCTGTGTTAAATGTTGTGAATCCATAAGTGGCATTGACATTTATCTTGGACTCACCTTTTTTCGCTCTCTTGGTTTGCAATAAAATCACTCCATTTGCAGCCAAAGATCCATACAAGGCTGTTGCTGAAGCATCTTTCAGCACAGTCATACTTTCTATATCTGCAGGACTAAATCCAGGATCAGAATTACCCATGATAACACCATCAACTACCCAAAGAGGAGATGTTGTTCCTGACAAAGAGCCTTTTCCACGTATTGTAATCTCTGTACCAGCACCAGGTCGTCCACTTCCGGCAGATGAGTATACACCAGCAACTTTTCCTTGAAGCATAGAAGCTACATCCGACACAAAAACATCTTTTAGGTCATCACTATCCAGCGCTACTGCTGAACCTGTTAAGTTTGATTTTTTTGTTGTACCGTATGCCACAACTATCACCTCATCCAAATCACTTGTTGAAGTATTCAAATTAACATTAATTGTAGACCTGCCATTAACTGGCACTTCTACTGACTCATAACCAATAAATGAAAAAACCAAAACAGCATTAACTTGTTCTATTTCCAATGTATAATCACCATCAAGGTTAGTTGAAGCTCCTTGAGTTGTCCCCTTAACAATGATACTAACTCCCGGTAACGATTCCTTAGTCTCTGCATCTAATACTTTTCCTCTTACTTCCAAAGATTGAGCACTAGCAATAGCTGTGAAAAACAGCATGAAAATAAACAAGCCTATCGTCTTTTGAATGCCCGTAGTATTGCTCCTTATTCTATTTTTTATATTATTTCGATAAAAATCGATTTGTTGCAAATATTTCATAATTATTATCTTAAAATCTTTATTAGATAATTAAACTATTATCCTTATTGTTCTCACTTGTTTTAAATCAACTTCCTATTAATAAGGTAGCATCCCGTTTTCAAAAACTTTTAGCTCAGCCATACATGTAGAACTAGAGCCAGGTGTTTTTGTATCAATAATTCTAATTCTAAAATATTTAGAAGCGTAATTCTTGTCAAATGAAACATTATTCCACTCTGGGTTTAGAGCAACATTGTCTAATCTATCCGAAGTCCATATAGTTGTGTAAGTGGTGCCATCCGAACTTGTTTGAACATCGAATTGAGCCGGGTTATTACCTCTTGCGTGCTGGTCTCTTGTTGCAAATTCAAATCCTCCGATATTTTTAGCTTCGGCAAATGTAATTTCGATGTAGTGAGGCAGAGGAGCTGCACCTTCTGCATAGTCAGAATGCCAATATGTATTCAGATCACCATCAACTACATTTTCCTTAGGTCCTTCCCAAGCAGATTGTGTAAAAACTTCAATCATATCCGCTGTTAGGGTATGATAAATTTTTCCCGCTTTAGAAGTAAAAGAAATAGTTTCTCCATAAGCCGTACCTGCTGCATTCGATGCATAAGCTCTGGCTTTATAAGCCGTTTTAATAGATAATCCCTCTAGAGTAACTGAATAATCCCAATCAGTTTCTAAAATACCATCTGGGGTGAATTCACCAGCTTCTGTAAAATTATCTTCTATCGTTGGCTCTGCATCTCCAGCAGCCCAACAAATTCCCATAGCAAGAATTTTTGATCCTCCGTTTGATGTAACAATTCCGCTCACAACAGCATCCTCTCCTGTTATGTCAGTAACTTCTCCTGTGCTTGTCTCAGGTAAACTTACCGTTTCATCATCCTCACAGCCAGTAAAAGAAATTGCAACCATCATAAATAATAAAAATGAAATCCGATTAAGATTCACTTTTAAAAATTTCCGATAATTACTACTTTCATTCTTTGTTGTTTTCATAAAAAAATTAGGTTTTATGGTTATTAAAATGACTCTCCCCTATTTGATATCTATGGTAACATTTAAATATTAACATTTACATACTTAAAAGATTCAAGTCTTAATATTTCTTGATTATTCGGTAACTGTAATAACTAATAATTGAATAACAAGAACCTATGCAGTTCGTCATACACAACTAAGTTTTCTGCACATTTTCTTCATGTCTTTCATTAGCATTTTTCTCCTAGATCAGCTATTAATTGTTTTTTCGTTTGGCTGATGCCTTTAGCTAACAATCACGATTTAGACATTAATCAATCCAAATTTGAAAAATGCTTGTTTGTTTATGGGGTAAATATTCCGCGATTGGGTGGAGATTTTAGAATATCCATCGTTTGCATTTTTTTTCATTATAAATACCAAGCTGTTTAAACCGATGTAAACACCCCATTTAAAAGGTGTTGTAGGAGGATTAAGGACTTAGTATACCATGAAGCAAAAAATCAATATTTCCACCTGATCATGGATTGGTGGACGTTTTAAGCAAATACGAGTGTTTTTTCAGCATTTACTTATTATTTAAGCAACTGCACTATTATAAATTCCATTTTAAATGTACCTTGTAATACTTTTAAAAAAGTCTGTTAAAAAGTGTGCAACATAGCTTGACAGGCTTTATTTGGATACGTATTTTTGGTGATTCCTGAAGAACGAGAAAGATTGACTATGTGCCTAATCAATAAATACAATTCTAGCATTTTAGTATTGGTGTTGCTCTTAACATCAATTGCTTCATTCGCCGACGAGACTGCCAACTTTATTCATCTGGAAGCGAAGTACAATGGACAACAAACCAATGCCATTAATGTTGTTGAAGATTCGAAAGGATATCTTTTTATCGAATCATATGATGGTCTTTTAAAATATGATGGATATGATTTCAAACTTATTCCTCAATCCAAAATATTTAGTCAAAAGGCACATTCAAGTTCCCTACTTAAATTATTAAAGCAAAAAAATCAAACCATTTGGGCCATATCCCGCAAAGGCGATATCTCAAAATTATTGCCATCAGGTAAATTTCAAGAGTATACCTCTGTAATAAATAATCCTAACGAAGATTTTCAGCTAGAATCAACAAATATTAGCGATACAATAATTTGGATGGGATCAAACAATGGAATGGTTATTGGTCAATCAACCAGAACAAAAAAAATAATCAAATTCAATATTCAATCTAACGAAAATATTACGTCCATTTCTCAGGATAACAGAAATACCATTTGGTTTGGGACACATAAAGGACGAATATTTAAAGGCAATATTAGAACTAAAGATTTGCAAGAAATCAAAGGCCCTTTTAATAATCCCTTTAACACAATTGTACTAAGTACCGATAACTACAATAATCTATGGATTGGCACGGAATTACATGGTTTATTTCACTATGATACAAAGACCAATAAATATGAGGACTACAAAGAAAAGGACTTAAAACTTAACTTTGTTCCTTCCAATATGATTATTCGGGTTTTTAAGGATAGCAATGGTTTAATTTGGATGGGAACCGATGGTGGCGGACTTTATAAAATTGATCCTAAAACCAAACAGGTAAAACGCTATACGCAACAAAAAACCAACCCTTTCTCTTTGCAAAGCAAAACAGTAATTGGAGTTGGTGAGACCAATAACAAAGACATTTGGGTGTTTACCAATTATGGTAATATTAATATCATTGCTCATGAATCGAATACCGTTGGCTATCATTGCGGTAGCATAGATGGATCGCCAACCCGAATTTTGTCGGTACTTAAAGCTAAAAATGGAAATTTATGGTTGGGGACTGATGGAGAAGGATTAAGCAGAATCGATGCCAATGGAGATGCTACTCACCAGTACATTGCAAACACGAGTTCTTCCAAAGGAATTCCTGGAAACTATATCCAAGCCATTGCTGAGGATAAGAATGGAAATTTATGGGTAGGAACCTATTTAAATGGTTTAGCTTTTTTTAATAAAAACACCAACAAATTTATCCGAATAAAAACTGCTAACCAATATGGACAAGTTGGAACTGATGTTCGCTCCATATACATCGATAAAAAAGATAGGGTTTGGATAGGGAGTAACATTGGAATCTTTGTTTTTAATGACAAACAGCAACAAATCGCTTATTTCCAGTATAACAATCAGGATTTACAAGGAAGTATTGCAGAATTCTTTATTGAAGATGAAATTGGACAATTCTGGATTGGAATGTTGAATGGCGGCATTTGTTTAATGGACGAGTCCGCAAATCTACAAAACTCAAGATTCATCACTTACAAATTATCACCCTCAAACAATATAACAGAAAGCAGTGTTCTGCATGGCGTATCCAATCAATCTGGATTCTTGTACTTGATTAACGGCTACTCAAAATTGGTACCGTTCGATATTCGCAAAAAAGAAGTGGTAGCTATTACAGGTTTTTCTTCTGACCAAATACATGGTTGCGATGCAATTATTTCAAGCGACAAGGATAACATTTGGCTTTCAAAGAACAATGGGATTTCACACCTTGATTTACAATCGAGTGAAGAATATTTTTACACATGGAAAAATGGCATTATTAAAGGCAAATTCCTTACCGGAAGTGCATTTAAAGATTCAAAAGGGATCATTTACTTTGGTGGAATTGAGGGAGTCAATTACTTCAATCCGAACGACATGCGGACACAGAAAAAAGACTTAAACCTATACATCAATCATCTCGAGATTGTAAACAGAAATGCAGAAGAAATCATTCCGGAACAAGTTGTTAATGGAATCGAGCAAACCAAAAAATTACAACTCAATTACAAACAAACTTCGTTCTCGTTCAAGTTTTCGGTAATTGATGATCACCTGGGGCCAAACTATACTTATGCTTATCGCCTAAAGGGATTTAATGACAATTGGATAACAACAAGGGAAAACAGAGTAGCCACCTATACAAATATTCCTTATGGGGACTATACTTTTGAAGTAAAAGCTGGGACAAAACTTAACGATTGGAACATCTCTGCCAAATCAATTGACATCGAAATTCTTCCTCCATTCTGGAAAAGATGGTGGGCATACACCATTTATTTTCTCCTACTTTTTGTAATCAGTTTTTTCATTATCAGGTATTACATTATGTGGGTAAAACTAAAGCAAAAACTATTGGTAGAAGAGCTTCAGAATGAAAAGAACAAAGAACTTTATGCAATGAAAATGAATTTCTTCGCTAAAATGTCGCACGAAATTCAAACCCCATTGACACTAATACTGTCTCCAATTGATAATATGATTGAACGAGCGGAAGGAAATCTACTGCTATCACAACGCTTACAAGTAATTAAAAACAATGCAACTCGCCTTTCGAGAATAGCCATGGAGTTAATGACCATTCGAAACAAAGAAATGGGAAAACTTAAAATTCGGGCTAGTGAAAACAATGTAGTAAACCATTTAAATAAAGTTGCTCTATCCTTTATGGAACAGGCGCGTTTTAAGCACATTGATTTAATTCTGGAATGCAAATCGAAGAAAGTCATGCTTTGGTACGATTATCAAAAACTGGAGCACATTATTTATAACCTATTGGCCAATGCCTTTAAGTTTACACCACGCGATGGAAAAATCACACTTGAAATTAAAGAGGAAATCAACAGTAACAAAGTTTATATAAAAGTTATTGATACTGGAATTGGAATTCCAAAGCATGATTTGGAGAATATCTTTAATCTGTTCTATCAATCGAAAGATGGCAAAAGCATAGGAGGAACGGGCATTGGTTTAGCACTTACCAAGGAGCTTATTCTACTACACAAAGGTGAAATAAAAGTAGAATCTGAAATTCACAAAGGAACCATATTCACCATTGCATTGCCCATGGGAAATGAACATTTCAGTAAGGAAGAAATCATCATTCAAGATATTGTCCAAACTAAAGTTGAAGAGACAAAAAGTATTACTAAACCTAAAGAAGAACAGGTCGAACCATCCATTGATGAAAATAAAAGAAACTTGTTAATTGTTGAAGATAATTTTGAAATGCTACTATTTTTGGAGGATAGTTTTAAACCTCATTATAATGTAATTACTGCCCAAAATGGTCAGGAAGCATTGGATAAAGCAACTTCTCTTATACCTGATATTATCCTTAGTGATGTAATGATGCCAATTATGGATGGCGTTACACTTTGCAAACATTTAAAAGAAAAAAGAAGTACCAGACATATTCCAATTATTTTGCTTACAACTAAAAATGCAACCGCATCAAAATTGGAAGGATTACAATTTGGTGCAATAGAATACCTTAACAAGCCTTTTAATATTAAAGAGCTATTGCTTAAAGTGAATAACATTTTGGAAGCTCAACAAAGATTAATTGAGCAATACAGGGCAGAAATATTAACTGAAAGTAAAGAAATTGAAGTTAAATCACCAGATGAAAAGTTTATTGAATCAGTAATTATGGAAATGGAACGAAATTTCGATAATCCTGATTTTCGTCTTGAAGATTTGGCCGAACCATTAAACATGAGTTACTCAAATATCTACAGAAAATTTCAAGCACTTACCGATAAAACTTTGGTTGACTTCATGCGAACTTTCCGTTTAAAAAAGGCAATTCCTTTGCTTGTAAAACACAACTTCACCATTTCCGAAATTGCATTTCAGATTGGCTTTAACGATCCCAAATATTTTTCGAAGTGCTTTAAAAAAGAGTATGGTGTAACTCCAAAACAATACAAGCAACAAAACAATTCAACAACTGACAATATCATTGAAAATTAGCAATGACAATATTTAAAAGATACAAATTCCTTCTCTTTTTTCTAACTGCTTTTCTTTTTGCGTTTGTATTTACAGCAAGCCTAAAAGGAATCGATAAGTACACTTCAAATGATCAGTACTGCATTTCGTGTCATGTTCATACCCATGCGGATAACAGCTGGAAACAGGCAAGTCATTACAATAACAAAAGTGGTGTAGTGGTACACTGTGTTGACTGTCATCTTCCTCCAAAAGATCATATGAATTATTGGCCCGAAAAAATCAAAGCCGCATCTAAAGATTTGTATTCTTTTTACTTTACCGATCACTCAAAAATCGATTGGGAAGAAAAATCGAAATTAAAACATGCCAAGAATTACACATACAATGAATCGTGTATCAACTGTCATGAGAATTTGTTTCCTCTTCATCTTTCAAAAGAGGGTGACAAGGCGCATCTATATTACAAAAACAATAAAGATAAACTGGATTGTATCAACTGTCATTTAGATGTAGGACATGGAGGCAAGAAAATGCACAAGCCCAACATAGCATTCCTGCAAAAAGATAAAATAACTGAAGTATATAAAAAGGCCACAAACATTTCAAACTTTGAGGATTTTACCGAACAAATTCCTGGTTCAGATGTATCATTTGAAATGGTTGCCATTCCAAAACCAGACACGATTGCTCCATTCTTTATGGGCAAAATTGAAGTATCGTGGAATGAGTACAAAACATTCCTTGAGGAAACAGAATCGGAAGGTAGAATTATTGAAAATAAAGAAGATGTTGATGCCATTAGCGGAGCAACTCCACCTTTTGGCGATCCATCGCAAGGTTGGGGAATGGGTACCAGACCTGCCATTACCATGACATGGCATGCTGCTCACACTTATTGCAAATGGCTTTCGCAAAAAACCGGCAAAGCTTATCGCTTGCCTACAAAAGAAGAATGGATTCATGCCTGTAAAGCCAACAGCACGGAAGATTTTTTCTTCGGAGGCAAAGTAAAAGATTATAAAAACAGAAAGTTCCCTATGAACCTATTCCGATCTCCCGATGAAAAAATCAATGAATATGTGATCTGGTCGGAGAACGGCAATGAAAGAACAGCTCCCCCAAATCAGGTAAAACCCAATCCTTTTGGGCTAATCAACATGCTAGGCAACGTTAAGGAATTTTGCTCTGATGAGATCCATATCAATGGCACAACAGAACATGTTGTTATGGGGGGATCCTTTAATAGTAAAATTGAAGATCTGCTATACCATAAAGTCGATCATACACAGCATGAGGCCTGGATGATCACAGATCCACAAATTCCAAAAAGCATTTGGTGGTATTCAGATTGTACCGATGTTGGATTCAGAGTAGTTTATGAATTTCCTTTAAAACAAAGCAAGAGACATGAATAAATCATACGAACAAAGTCGCAGAAAATTTATCCGTAATGCCGCAGCTGCAGGTATAATTGGTGCTGTTGGTTTCAATAGCCTTTTCACATCTTGCAATAATGGCGCACAAAGAGAATATGATTTTCCACCTATGCTGCCAACCGCCCCTGATGGTCCACTTTTAAAAGCTGGAGTTGTTGGCTGTGGATATCGTGGAACGGGTGCCGCCCTTAACTTTTTAAATGCAGGCCCCAATCTGGAAATTGCAGCCTTGGCAGATGTTTTTCAGGATCGTGTTGATGCATGCCGAAACCAAATAAAGGAAAAGAAAGGTGTTGATGTATCACCTGACAAATGCTTTGTTGGTATCGATTCGTTTGAAAAACTGATGGAATGCGACTTAGATGTAGTGATTTTAGCAACTCCCCCTCACTTTAGACCTCAACATTTCGAGGCTTGTGTTAAGGCAAAAAAACATGTATTCATGGAAAAGCCTATCGCAGTTGATCCAGTTGGCGTTCGATCGGTAATGGTTTCGGCGGAAAAAGCTAAAATGCTTGGTCTATCGGTTGTAACTGGTACAATCAAACGTCATCAGCAAGACTATATAGAAACCTTTAAGCAAGTAAATAAAGGCGCAATTGGAGAGATTGTCTCAGCAAATAGTTATTACAATGTTGGGAAACTTTGGCATCGAAACCCAAGAGCCGATTGGTCGGAGTTGGAAAATATGATTCGCAATTGGGTAAACTGGTGCTGGCTTTCGGGCGATCACATCGTGGAACAGCATGTTCACAACCTTGACACGGTAAATTGGTTTGTTGGCAAACACCCTGAAAAAGCACTGGGTTTTGGAGCCCGCCACCAACGAATAACAGGCGATCAGTACGACATGTTTAGTGTGGATTTTGTTTACGACAAGAACATTCATTATCACAGCATGTGCCGACAAATTAACGATTGTTCCAATTCAGTTTCCGATCGAATTCAAGGAAGCAAAGGATTCACCAATTGCGAGAATACCATTTTTGATTTAAATGGATCCATAAAATGGACTTTCGAATATCCTAAAAAAGGCACAGGCAAAAACATCAGCCGATTACAAACCAATCCGTTCGATCAGGAGCATATCGATTTGGTAACTTCTATTCGAACCAACCAGGCAATTAACGAAGCATTTCAAATTGCAGAATCTACCCTAACAGGAATTATGGGAAGAGTTTCGGCCTATACAGGCAAGGAGGTTACCTGGGATGAGATGATGAATTCTGATTTGTATTTGGGTCCAAAAACCTATGCAATTGGCCCTGTAGATATCCCAAAAGAAGTTCCTAAACCTGGAAAAGCTCCTTCGAATTAAAATTCTAAACTCCTTAGTCCCTGATTACATATCAGGGACAGCAACAAAAACATCTGAAATAGACTTATGTTTTTAGCAGACTTATAGCCTCTTTAAAGCAATCTCTTTCTGTTTCCAAGCGATCAATGGTCTTTTCCATCTCTTTAATTTTCTGTTGCAAACCTGCTATTTCTTTGTTCTTTTCTTCCACCGTAGGATTATAAGCTTTACCATCAAGATGATTGGCAATTTCCTGGAAAAGGTTGATGTCAAGTGCAAGGCAGATTGTCCAAAGTCGATCTACCTGCATGGTTGATCGTTCCAATAGCTGAAATAATGATACGGAGCTGATATTTAACTTACGAGCCATTGAACTAAGAGAAATTTTCTGCTTTTTTAGCTCATCCTTAATCCTCTTCTGAAGATTAATGGGTATTCTTTCCTGATCGATTTTCATTTCTTATTTGTTTTATTAGTAAAAAATCATAGATCATGAATATTATACTACTATGAATAAGTAATTTACGATATTTTTCTTGTTTTTTACTCCATTAGTCTAGTTTTGTAAATAAATTTTCTTGTTTTTAATATCATATTATCAGCCTTACACTACTAATATTGTATTTTTTACATATATTTATTAGTTCTTAACATTAATTATATTGTTTTATACTATTCTTTTGTATTAGTTTACTAAATTGAATAAGGTATATAAAAGAAAAAACCCAAAGGTCAGATGAACATCCTCACTTTGGGTTTAAAAATTATATTTTGAAACAAGCTATTCTTTAATTTCCGTTGGTTTATCGTCTGACCAAGGAACCAACTTCGATTGATAGTAATTGATATCCTGAAGCTCGAATCTTGTTTTTTGTTTTCCCAATCGAACTTTGTACTCATCCCACGAATTGTCTTTGTCTGGCGACCAACCCAATTCAGCATAGCCCAATAAACGAGGGAAAATCAAATATTCGATGTCATCCATTGTTTCGATGGTTTCGGCCCAAAGAGGAGCTTCTATACCGATAATATCCTCTTTGTAGATTCCTTCCACATTTCCTTCCAAAGTCCAATTGTAAGCCTTATCCACCTCAAGGTATCCTGCCCAATGCAATCCTAGTGGCGAGATGGAGTCATACTGCATATCCATATAAGCACGAGTTGCCGGCGACATTAGTATTTTAACATCCTGCTTAACGGCTTTTAAAGCGTTTTTAGGCTTGGTTTGCCAGAACTGTGCAACAGCATTTTTATCAAGCTCAGCAGCGGCAATATCAGCCCATCCCAATACTTTTTTATTGTGGGCAAGTACAATCTTCTGAACCCTCTCTATAAATTTGATATAGTCATCCTTTTTGGTTGCATTCGACTCATCGCCTCCAATATGAATGTATTCACCTGGAGTTAGGGTTGCTAATTCACGAATTACGTCATCAATAAATTTGTAAGTAATTTCTTTATTGGTTGCAAGTGTACTAAAACCAACACGTGTTCCAGTATATGCATTTCGAGCCTTTCCATCAGCATTCAATTCTGCATAAGAAGCCAAAGCAGCATTGGTATGTCCTGGCATATCAATCTCCGGAACAATGGTAATAAATCGATCTGCTGCATACTGCACAATCTCTTTGTATTGTTCTTGCGTGTAAAAACCGCCTTCTCCTCCACCTACTTCTGTTTTTCCACCAATTTCGGTCAGCTTAGGCCACGATTTTATTTCAATTCTCCATCCCTGATCGTCTGTCAAATGCAAATGCAATACATTCATTTTATAGGCTGCCAAGTAATCGATGTATTGCTTTACTTCATCAACATCGAAGAAATGACGAACCACATCCAACATGGCACCGCGATATCCATATTGTGGATAATCTTCGATGGTTCCGCTTGCAATTAACCAAGGTCCTTCTTGCTTCTCCTTGGCTTCAATTTTAGCTGGCAACAACTGACGAATGGTCTGAATTCCTCTATACAATCCTTCTGCCTTATAAGCTTGTAAAGAAATTTTACGTGCATCAATTGCCAAATTGTATCCTTCTTTGCCTAACTTTTCAAATTTATCATCAAGAATTAAGGATATGCCTCGGCTTCCCAGTGGCGTTTTCAATTCTTTTATTTTGGGTTGAAATCCTGTTGCAGGTGCAATCAGTTCCACCAAATGACTTGCAATTTTCTTTGCTTCCTCATTTCCTGTTTGGATATGAATTTGAGTATGCTTAGTCCATTCAAAAGAACTTCCTGTTGCTTCCAATTTTACGGGTTTCGGAATCAAGTTTTCTTTCGCTAAATCCATTGGAACCGGCTCTTTACAAGATGTGAATACTAAAGCAATAAAAAGTACAAATAGTAAAGGTTTTAGTTTAGTCATCGTTGTGTATTTTGATTGTTTTTTGTTGATTCAAATCATGATACGATCTTCTCATCGTTCCAAATTAAGGCTGCTGCTCCTAATATTGCAGCATCATCGCCCAATTGAGAAGGCAACAACTTCACTTTGTCCTTGTATAAGAACAACATATTCTCATCCATAGCTTCTTTCACCGGATCGAATAGCAAGTCACCTGCCTTGGCCAAACCTCCAAATAAGAAAATAGCCTCTGGAGCTGTAACTGATGCCACATTGGCCAAAGCTTCCCCAAGCATTTTTCCGGTGTATTTAAATGTTTCCAATGCTACAGAATCACCTTCATTAGCCGCTTCGGCAACCATTTTAGCATTCAAATTATTAAAAGGAACATCACGCAATGAACTTTCTCCTAAATGCTTTGCCAATAATTTGTATACAGATCTTTTTACTCCTGTTGCTGATACGTAAGTTTCCAAACATCCTTTTCTACCACAAGCACAATCTCTACCTCCCGGACGAACAATGATATGTCCTACTTCTCCGGCAAAACCTTCATATCCATATAGCAAATCACCATTAACAACAATTCCACTACCCAGGCCTGTTCCCAGAGTAATAACCATGAAATCAGACATATTTTTGGCACCACCAAAAATTCTTTCTCCTAATGCAGCAGCATTAGCATCATTGGTAACTTTTACCGGAACATTTAATTTCTCATTTACCATTTTTGCAATTGGCAGTGTACCTTTCCATCTTAGATTAGCAGCATTCTCGATTGTTCCGGTTCTATAACTACCATTCGGAGCCCCTATACCAACACCAACAATACTCACTTCCGTTTCAGCTTTCTCAAGCGAAGATTTTATCTCTGCAATCAAATCCTCAATATAATCTTCAAAATGCTCCTTTGTTTGGGTTGGAATATTTCCCTCAGCTATAGTATTCCCCTTAGAGTCAATACATCCAAATACTGTATTTGTCCCACCAATGTCGATTCCAATTGCTATTTCTGTCATTGTGTTATTTATATTTTCTTTCGGCCAATGGGCCAATTAATTATTCCAGGCAAAGAACTCCAAAAGTTGAAGGAATGTGAAAGTCTGGCTGCTCTAAATTTGTTTCACCCAGAAAATCCACTTAAAACCTGCCTCAATATTTTCGTCTGGTAAATTTGTGCAAAATCCACGATACAATCCAGTTTCGATTCAATTTTCTTTTACCCAAAAACATCTTTCAATGAATAAGAACCTGTTACTCGAATTAGATATTGGTTCCTAATAAAAAAAAATGGACCGAAGGGCCTAAACCCTCCGATCCTATGGTATTTGTGTGTGGTACTAAAACGGATTTTCTTCTACAGCTTTTTCCAAATCTTTAGCCATTGTAACAAACTCCTCGGCGGTCATTTCTTTCATGTAAACCAATCCATGAGTTGCTCTTACCAATGGGTGATCATTTTCGTAGAAGAAGTTTTTACCCAACAAGAGTTGAATTTGCTTTAACTGCTGTACCCAAACTTTTTGAGTCAGCTCATTAAACTTGCCATCGTACTCATAACTTGGGAAAGATGCATTTACCTGACTCATGTAACATTCGGTAAATGAATTCTCCAATACATCAAGAGCATTTAAGGATACCGGTACAATATAATCGGCATCTGCCGGATGATACTTGAACCAAACATTTCTGTATCCAATAATTCTCAATTTAGAAAGATCCTCTTCTTCTCCCCACTCCTTAACAGCTCCTGCAATTGCTTGCAATACTTTGTAGTGAGTATCAGGACCACTTCCTTCCGGATCCATAGCCAAACTGATGGTAGTTGGCTTGTACTTTCTAAACTCTTCCAATACTGGAAGCATATCTCTATTCTTTTCAGGAAGTTCAGTAAAAATATCTCCCTTGTAGAAACCTAAACGCAAGTGGTGAACATTGTTTACTGGAACACCAAAGTGACCCCATACCAATTCTTCTTCGAACTCACGAACCATACCCTTCATTTTCTGAACCTCTGGTGAATTCTTTCCTCCATCATAAGCACTTTCCAGCTCGCCAATTACACTTGCAATTACTTTATTTAAATGGAACTTATCCTGTACTTTCCAGATTCCTACTATCGATCTGATCACACGGTGACACAAACCTCTACGTTTGCCATTCTCGTTACGCTCAGCAACTGAATTCAAGAAGTGAGAAACGTCTTTGTCCCATTTTTTACTATATCCTACTTCAAAGAAATCAGGATATTCCAACATCTGAACCTGACCTTTTGCAATAAATTCCTGACACTCTTTTAAAACGCCAATAATAAATCCATTGGTTACCGCTGTAAAACCAGAAGTCAATACCGAAAAATGAATTTCGTTACTAGCCGAACGCATCTGACGGTTGGTGTAAGGCATAATTCCCAACATGATATCATCATGATGTGGTCCTGTATGATAGATCACCTCATCATTATCAGCTTTCATTCCTTTTTCAAGCTTATTTTGGATAGCATCGATAACAAACTGTACCGTATCCTCACTTAAATTAGGAATCTGGCTGGTATATGGATCAGCTTTTAAATCTTCAAGCGTTAGGTGATGTCCATATTTGTTAAGCTTCTGACACAAATCAATTACTGCTTTCTCAGTTTTTGTTTGTGTCCACTCACCCTCTTTGTAGTACTGATTTACAAAATCGGTAAGCTTACATGCAGCGCCAGTAGTCAAGTAAAAACGACTGTTTTTCTGACGTTGAAGTACAGAAGCAGGATAAACAGCATCAGGCTTAGTTTCCAATGAACCTTTTACAATATCTGCCTTAGCTTCACCCGCTGCAAAAATAATTGAAACAGCATCTTTATCGTGAGTAATTGTATCCAAACCAATGGTAATAACCAATCGGTTTCTCGATACTTCAATTCCCCCCAAATCACCAGCAGCAACTGCCTGTGTTTCGAAGTTGGTTTTGGTCAATCGAGTAGTTGAATAATGATCCGAACCACGCGTATTGAAGGCAATGTGACCATCAGGACCAATTCCTCCCAGGAAGAAACCAATTCCACCTTTTTCACGAATCTTCTGCTCGTATTGTGTACACCAATTGTCAATCATGAAGATTGAATCTTGCTGCATTTTCTCTACTTCACTTGTTGCTTCACGGTAACGAAGCGACAAATCGATATTGTAATCCGGGAATACCTCAAGGAATGATTTGTTATCAACCAAAGGAATTTCCTCTGAATTAATTAACAATGCATTCTCTTCCTTCAATCCAAATCCTTCGATGTAATATTTCATCACATAGTTGTAAAAGCTATTGTGCTGACGAGGATCAATCGGATAAAACTCATCGATTTGAACAAATTGTAATCCACTCAAATCAGGCTTAGCCATTTCGCCTAAACCGTATTGTGAACGAATTTCAATTCCTTTCTCATTGTCCCAGTTTTCTAACAAAAACTGCGTGTATTTGATAAAATATTCAGGAGTTTTACCCGTAGGCAAACTAATTACTCCATTAGGGTTTTGCTCCGCCCATTCTAAAAAGCGCAGCGAGGTCATCAATCCTAATTTTGGGAAATTATCAACCGTAACATATGGAATTTTGGTTGTTATTTCCTGCATTCCTGATAATTCATAGAATGCTTGCTCTACTCTTGATTCAAATCTTTTTTCCATTTCTCTCTAATAAATCTTTTTCGGCTGAATCTCCACCACACAAGGAGAAAACGGCTTGTTATCTATGAGTTAGCTATTATTACACACAATTTTATGCAGACAACTCTTTACAATACTGATTCACCACTTGATTCATCTCTTCGAACTGATCTTCCATGCTTGTAAGCAATTTATACTGTGCATGAGTTCGAACCAAATTGTGCTCAGGTGATTTCACTTTGTAATAATTGTCTCCATCTATATAATCCATAAGGAATCTTAGCACCTGCTCGTAAGTGATATACTTGGCAGAGAAAGCAAGATATTCCAACTCTTTTTCAGTTAAGAATGAAATTGTTTCTCCCAAATAACCTTTTGTATAAGCTGTGAAAATTTCCATATCCATGCTTACGTTATCAAGGTTTTCGTCATCTTCCAAACCTGTGTTTGTATATGATCTCATTGCATCACCATAATCATTCAATACTGTACTATTCAAAACAGTATCCAAATCGATAACACATAAATCATTTCCATCCTGATCGAAAAGAATGTTGTTGATTTTAGTATCGTTGTGAGTTACACGGGTAGGAATGGTTCCGTTTTCAACCAACTCCCAAAACTTCAACATCTCCTCACGACGAGACTCAATCCATTCAATTTCTTTCTGTAAATCTTTTTTTCTACCAACAGGATCATTCGCCAATACTTCATCCCATTGCTTAAAACGGAATCTGATATTGTGAAATCCTGGAAGAATATCAACCAAAGGCTCTTTCATATCGGCCAACATTGCCTGGAATTTTCCAATTCCTTTTCCTCCTGCGAATGCCAATTCAGGACTGTCAGCAGCTTCATAAGTAATGTTGTCCTTAATGAACATGCATATCGTCCAATAATCATTGTTTTCATCAGCAAAGTAAGGAAGTCCTTCTTCAGTAACATTAATCGTCATTGCTTCTCGACTAGTATCACCTCCTGCAGCTTTAATTTTTGCTTTCAGATGAGCTGTTACTTTTTGAATGTTCCCCATCATTCCGGGAACATCCTTAAAAATGTTGGTATTCTTTCTTTGTAATATATAATTTGGTGATTCTTCTCCATCTGTAGTGATCAGAAAAGTATCATTAATAAATCCTTCACCTAATGGCTTAATATCCTCGATCTTTCCTTCCAACACGAATTTCGAAGCAACATCAAACAATTTCTCCTTCATAATTTATCTTTAAATGGTGTATCCTGATGCAACACCTATTTTCATTTTATTTCGTTCTTACTTTATGTCCTTTTATCCCATAGTATAAAATGTATAGGAAACATGGTACACAAATCCAATATGCATTTTGTCCTCCTACAGAATCTTTCACGAATCCATAAAGAGTAGGAATAATAGCACCACCAACAATTGCAATTACCATTAAAGATGATCCTGCTTTGGTAAACTTACCCAAGTCGGTCATAGCTAATGGCCAAAGTGCAGGCCACATCAAAGAACATCCCAAAGCCATAAATACAATGAAGAAAATAGACCATTCCGCAGGAACCAATACAACCATTAGAGAACCAAATAAAGCCGCTATCGCACAAATTTTAAGTGCAGCAGCCTGACTAATATATTTAGGGATAAAGATGATACCACAGATATATCCTATCACCATTCCTACCGGAGCAATCCATGCATAATATTCAGGGTTTGCCAAGCCTAAACTCTCTGCATAATCTACCAAGGTTCCAAGAGATACTGTTTCAACTCCTACATACAAGAACAATGCAAATACTCCTAAAAGCAAGTGTGGAAATTGCCATACCGATGTTTTATTTGCAGCATACGGACATTCTTCTGCAGAATCCTCATCTTCTCCAGCAGCTTTCACCTCAGGAAGTTTAGCCACCATGGCCAACATACCTAGTAAAATGAAAATCGCAATAATGATATAAAAAGGAACATTGATATCGGTAAGTGCAACATCATTTACTTCTTTACCAATTACCAATGCCAGGAATAAAGGAGCAATAGGCCAAGCTAATTTATTGGCAACTCCCATATAACTCATTCTTTTTGCAGCACTTTCAATTGGGCCTAAAATGGTGATGTACGGATTTACAGATGCCTGCAAGAAAGTATTTCCCATTCCACTAATAAATGAAGCCAACAAAAACAAAGGAAGACTTTCTATTTGAGCCGATGGGATAAACAAATAGAACCCAAGAGCAAACATCAAAAACGACAATGCCATTGTTTTCTTATATCCGATCTTCCCAATTACCAAAGATGCTGGGTAGCCAAAAATTAAGAATGCAGAAAAAGTTGCTGCAATAACCAAATATGATTCTGCAGAGGATATTCCTAATGTTTTATTCAATAATGGAACGATATAACTATTAATTCCTAAAGCAAAACCAATTGCAAAAAACATCACCCCTACAACGATCAATGGGATCATGAATTTCTTGGTTCCTGAGTCTGTTGCTTGTATACTCACCATAACAATAAATTTATTTTCAATTAATGATTTCTTATAATTTAACGCTAACGGTTTCTTTCCAACTAGTCATATCTCACATCCCAGAAACCATGTACTTACAATACTATTCCCAAAGTTTTGAAGGGTAAACACCTTTCTCAATCAACAAATTAATAGCTTTCTGTGCCTTTTCCTTATCTTCTTTATAAGTTACTCCAAACCACTGAGCATCCGACTTTAACACCTTTATCTGAGTCTCTCCTGATTCAATAATTTCAGCCACAACCGAAGGAATAAAGAATTCAGACTTCAACTGATCACCTTTCTCTTGAAGGAAAGTTTTAAACTGACTATCCAAATGATCAAAAAGTTTAGGAGTAAATCCCCAGAAGTTCATCGATACCGTTGCATCCTCAGGAAGTGGATACCATTTCTCATCTTCCAGGTAGGCGATATTTTCTGGTAGTTTTTCGATATGTGTTCTTTCTACTACAGTTTCCAAATGATCATTTTCATTGGTAGCACAAACTCCTCTTGACACAGATCCATTTTCAGAAATTGTGTTCGCCAACTGGTAACCAACCATGCAATTTTCCTGATCACTAATTGAATTGCGCAAATAATCAGCAATGGTTTGAAAAGCTTCTACTCCATAATAATCGTCTGCATTAATAACAGCAAAAGGCTCATTAATACAATCCTTTGCCATTAAAATAGCATGCCCGGTTCCCCATGGTTTTTCTCTTTCAGGATTATATGTTGTACCTTCTGGTACCTTAAATAATTCCTGATTCACGTAATCCACATCAATCTTACCAGCTAATTTTGCATTAAATAATTCCTTAAATTCTTGTTCAAAACGCTCTCGAATTACGAATACAATTTTTCCAAATCCTGCCTTAATTGCATCGTAAATGGAATAATCAATAATGGTCTCATTTGATGGTCCAATTGGATCCATCTGCTTCAATCCGCCATATCGACTTCCCATTCCTGCTGCTAATACTAATAATGTTGGTTTCATGAGTTTCTTCTTTTGTATCAATTACCACATAAAACTTTTATGAAATTTTAATTAACAAGCTGTCTTTGCTGCTATCATTAAAACTTACAAGTTCGTTTCATCTGTATTTTTTATATATATTTTTTTTAGGCGTTGATATAAAGAAATTGATTCCCGCAGAACACTACTACTACAATTGAATATTAAACCAAAGTTTAACCATGCGGGAATCAATAATTTCTCTATTAATCTAAACTTAAAACACTTCTCATCACATTTGCCATTGTTCCCATTAATGCTGAATCATCCAGCAAATCGGAACAAACCAATTCTGTTTCAGAACTAATTCTACTCATGGCATATTTATTCATCGACATGGTAACCGGATCAATTACAAACTTGCCAGCATGTGCAATTTTACCTCCAATTATTACCATTTCTGGATTCAACAAGTGAATCAATGTAACCAGTCCTTTCCCCAAATACTCACACATTTGGTTCAACTGATCTATTGCAAACTGATCACCTTGCAATATGGCTTCCACCACTGCTCTTAGATCAATTTTTTTATTTTCTTTTTTGTACTTAGCCAAAAGAGTTGGCTGTCCCTTATCAACTGCTTCTCTGATATTTTTTACCAGTATTTTCCCTGATGTTAAAGTCTCCAGACATCCAATTTTACCACAATCACAAAGCTTTCCCTCCGGATCAATCAAAATGTGGCCAAATTCCCCTGCAAAACCATTTTTACCAGAATGAAGATTCCCATTCAAAATCATTCCAAGACCAATACCATTACTTAAGTTTAAGCATAGTACATTTTCTTTGTCAATTGCTTTACCGAATGCTTTCTCTCCCAAAGCCATAGTTCTTGCATCATTGTCTAGCAATACATTCATACTTAACCTATCGCTTAAAAAATGTGCCAAACCTTCTTCAGCAACCGACAAATGAGTATGGCTTAACCCTTGCTTGGCATCAACCAAACCTGGAAGTGAAATTCCCACAGCAAGATATTTTTCCCTTGGCATTCCCAGTTGGGAAATCATTGTCTCTATCTTTTCTATCAAAGAATTTAAATACTCTTCACTATTCTCAAGATCAAAATACTTTGTCTCCTCTCTAAAAATTTGTTTGTTCGATAAATCAAACACAGCCAAGTTCAGAGTATGCAAATTGATATCTACACCAATTACATATTGATATTCGGAGTTTAGACAAAATAAATTTGGACGACGCCCCCCTATTGATTCTCCTACACCTTTATCCAACAACATTCCATAGCTAATTAAATCATCTACCAATGATGCTACCAATGGTTGACTTATTTTCACAGCTTTAACAATTTCGGCAATTGATGCAGCACCATTATAATAAAGGTGTCGAACAATTTTACGATACTGTTCTTGCTTTCTTTTTACAGAATTAGCTACCCCGTGTAGGTTCTTTTCATATAGAAATTGTGGTCTCAAACGTTTTTCTTCTATTATTAGTTTGTAATCTGCGGGTAAAATTACAATTTATTTTTTCAAACAAACAATTCTTTTATAATTTTTTTTAAAAGTATTGTATATTGAATTTAAAGCAGAAAAATTTAAGAAATTGAATGATTAGGGATATAAAAAAGAAAAAGGGCCTTAAAAAGGACCCTTAATCAAAGAAAACCAATTAATTATGCTATTAAAACCAAAATCCCGGGACACCACTCCCAATTTTTGGGAAACCATTAATAATGATTTCGCATAAGTAATTACAAGCTGCGGGCCAAAAACCCCTTCACTCTGTATATGTGACACTTAAGGGAAAATTAATTAAATTCTTCATTTCAAAAGTGTCCGATAGCATCACATCTAATGTTCGCAAACGAACAAAAAAAAGAGGACCAATTGTCCTCTTTGAATACTTTAATAATACGATTGATCTCCTGAGCTACTCTTTCCATGTATCCAAATCTCCCCATTTCGCAAATAAAGTTTCTTGTCTGCTTTTCTATTGCCAGCTCTTAAATTTCCCGACGATGCCACCAAATCAAAACTCAATTGGTCAGGATCATTTCTTAACTTCAAATCAATATTACCTGAAGTAGTATAAAAGAATGCTTCTCCAACCAATAATAAATTATTCCCTTCAATATCGCCAGAGCTAGCAGTTAAATGCAGGTACACTTTTGAGTTATCAATCTCCATACTACCTGAGCTCGATACATTCTTTAATCTTCCAACAAGATTATCAATTTCTATATCTCCTGAAGTAGTTCTTGAAGAAATATCTCCTTCAATGTATTTAAATTCCAGGTCTCCTGAGGATGCCTGCGTTGAGATATTCCCAACTACCTCTTTAATTTCCTGATCACCCGAAGTAGACTCCATGTCCAAATTACCAATGTGATTTTTTACGGAAATTTCACCAGAAGAAGTCTCCAATTCTAAATCGCCTTTCATATTTTGCATGCCAATATCTCCAGAACTAGCATGCATGGAAGTGTATTTAGCAACCAGGCCTTCACAATAAACATCGCCCGATGAATTTTTTACCAGAACTTCAGTATCAGATGGAACCTTAAATTGCAATTTAGATTCAATTCTTCCACTAAAAGAAAATGGTGAATCAATCCAAACCATCAGTTTATCTCCAGACACGTCATATTTTATCTCAAACTTCTTATTTCTTAATGATGATCCTTTAATTTCACCATCAAATTTCACATCAAGCCTATCACTACCTATAATTTCAACATCGCAAAAAGAACCTTTTACCTCAAGCTTATCAATACCATCAAACACCTTGTGTTCTTCTGCATATATGGTTTGTGAAAATAAATTCACAGAAGAAAGCAGGCAAAAACCAAATACCACCAATTGTATAAATCTCATTTTTGTTTTCATTTCTTATATTTTTTTAGGATGAATGCGTAAATTCAAACACTATATTATGACGCTTATTAAGCAAGCTTAGTTACAGTCAACAGCTATGACTTGTAAAATCAATTTCGCTATTTAGAATCTCTATAAATTAATTACTATATTTGCCCTCTCAAAATGTAATATATGAATTCAAATACAGATCAGAAGAACAAACTTCACACTACTAGTATTCTTGAAAACAATGAAATATCGCCAGGCGTTTATGTGTTGAAATTCAGGAAAATTAAAGATTTTAAAGCAGGACAATATGTTGGTTTGACAACCGATTTAAGTGTAACTCCAAGATTATACACCATTGCAAGTGGCATTCAGGATGATGAAGTAAACATCCTGTATAACCTAAAAGATGATGGATGGCTTACGCCAAGACTTAGTGAAATTAAACCTGGAACAGAACTATTTGTTACTGATCCCGACGGTGATTTTATCGATGACTCTTCTCCCGCCTGGTGGATTGCATCGGGCACAGGAATTGCTCCTTTTTCATCCATGTTCCGATCAGGATTAAAAGAAAATAAAACACTTATTCATGGTGGTAGATTTACTCATTCATTCTATTTCGAAAATGAGTTCTTACCAGAATTGGGTGAAAATTATATTCGCTGTTGCTCACAAGAATCTGGGGATGGTTTGTATAGTGGAAGATTAACCCGATATTTGCAGGATATTCCAGAGCTCCCAAAAAATTGCAGATTCTTTTTATGTGGTAGCCCTGAAATGGTAGTTGAAGTACGCGATTTGCTTATCAACAGAGGGGTTGAATACAATAAAATTGTGGCTGAGATCTACTTTTAATTTGATTAATACTGAAGAATGGGGAAAGAGATTCTATTAGGAAAAAGTTTGAATGAATTAACTCAAGTAGTTAAAGATTTGGGACTGCCAAAGTTTACTGCCAAACAAATTGCCGATTGGTTGTACAAAAAAGATGTAACGGAAATCGATCAGATGACCAACTTGTCTTTAAAGGCAAGAACTGCCTTAAAGGAAAAGTATGACTTTGGTACAACTGCATCAACCAAAGTACAAGAGTCGGTTGATGGCACAAAAAAATACCTTTACCCAACCAACCACAAGAATAAATTTATTGAAACTGCCTATATTCCAGACAACGATAGAAATACCTTGTGTGTATCATCACAGGTTGGGTGTAAAATGGGATGTTTGTTTTGTATGACAGGAAAACAAGGATTTCAAGGACAATTGTCGAGTGGTGAAATCGTAAATCAAATTCGAAGTCTTCCGGAACGAGACAAGCTTACCAATATTGTATACATGGGTATGGGCGAACCTCTAGATAATGTTCCAGAAGTTCTAAAGTCTCTTGAAATTTTGACATCGGATTACGGAATGGCCATGAGCCCAAGAAGAATTACCGTATCCACTATTGGAATCATTCCGGGAATGGTTGAGTTTTTAGATAATAGCGAATGTCACCTTGCAGTTAGTTTACACACTCCGTTCGACGATGAGAGAAAGAAATTAATGCCAGTACAAAATGTTTACCCAATTAAGGATGTACTAAAAATCATTAAGGATTTCGATTTTGGCAGACAAAGAAGAGTTTCTTTTGAGTACATCATGTTCAAGGGAATTAATGATACTTCGAGACATGTAAAGGAACTTTGTAGAATTTTGGATGGCATCAAATGTAGAATCAACTTGATTCGTTTCCATCCTATTCCAAACACTCCTTTAGATGGATCTGATGACCAAACCATTGAATTCTTCAAAGATCAATTAAATAAAAAGGGAATTACGACTACAATTCGTAGATCAAGAGGATTAGACATTTTCGCAGCTTGCGGATTGTTATCAACCAAAGAGTTGGTAAAACAACAAGAGAAAGATTTTTAAGACCTCAGAATATATAAACAAAAAATCCTGCCAATTGGCAGGATTTTTTTTATATCATTTATTGTGTTTTTTATCTTTCACTAGATGTTCTTACCAACAAGTCTGCATGAACCACAACTTCTTTCACATCCTTAGCTCCTGGCTTATCTTCCATTTGATCAAATAAAAGTTTTGCAGCTTCTCGTCCAACTTGTTTAGGGTTTTGATCCATAGTTGACATAGACGGCTCCATATAACGTGAACGACGGCTATTTGAAAATCCTACTACAGCAACTTCTTCCGGAATCTTAAGACCCAATTCTTTTGCCGCAGTCATTGCTCCAATTGCCAATTCATCGTTAATTGCAAAGAAAGCATCTGGTCGGTTTGAACGCTTTAAAAGTTCCAATGAAGCATTCTTGGCATCTTCAACTGTAAAATCACATCTTGAAATTAAAGTCTCATCAATTGCCATATCCTTATCTTCCAATGCCTTTTTGTAACCTCTCATTCGGTTTCTACCAAAAAGCATGTACTCAGGACCGGTTAAAAATGCTATTCTCTTAGCTCCTCCTTCAATTAAGTGAGTTACTGCCGAATGAGCTGCAGCAGCATCATCCGCCACAACTTTTGATACCTCAAGTTCTTTTGATGTTCTATCGAAAAGTACCATCGGCACACCCATATCCTGAATTTTATGAATATGATCGTATGTATTCGTTGCACGCGATAAAGAAAGGATAATTCCATCCATTCTCATATTAAGAAATCCGTTTACGTTCTTCTCTTCTTTTTCCATTTTCTCATTCGAAGAACTCACGAAAACCTGGTATCCAAATTCGTCAGCAACCTGCTCAATCCCCTTTACAACCGATGCATAAAAAGAACTTACAATCTGTGGCACAACAACCCCAATGGTATTCGACTTCTGAGTTTTTAAAGCAACAGCCAATGGATTTGGTTGGTACTTCAACTCTTTAGCCAATTTCTGAACAGCCTCTCTAGTTTGTAAACTGATTTCAGGATTGTTTTTTAAAGCTCGCGATACAGTTGAAACAGAAATGTTTAATTTTTCTGCAATATCCTTAATGGTTACAGGTTTATTTGCCATAGTACAAATTTTAATCTTATTTCAATAAATCAGATAAGGTGTCATTAATATAATGACTTTTATCAGTTTATCCAACAACACACAAAGATAGTATAAATTAATTAGGAGATGTCTTTGCTTGCGCACTTTTTCACCCAATTTACCTAGGTGTTTTCACTCATCACTTAATATATAATGATGGATTAACACTGATTTAACCTTCAAATTCATTTTCTCCAGAACTCCTATTAATCTATGTTCTCAGAGATTGATTTCAATTCATACATCTCGCAATAGCACAACTCATGATGAAAGCAATCATCATAATTAAACCTGCGAACTATTACGAACCAGTATGAAAATGGATTAACGCATTTAATTTTAATAATCTCAAAATGCAATTTAACCCACGATGCTAAATCTTACTTGATTTGATCACCATCAATTTCTCTCTTGTCATTTCGTGCATTGAATAAGGTATTCCACCTACACCAATTCCAGAAGCATCTCTTCCTCCAAATGGCATCCAATCCACACGAAATGCGGTATGATCATTAACGGTTACGGTTGCAGCATTGAATTGATTTACCGCATTCAAAGCTTTATTGATATCTGAAGTAAACACCGCCGACTGAAATGCCAGTGGCAATGAATTTGATAAATCAATTGCCTCTTGCATGTCTTTATAGCTGTAAACACAAACTACAGGTCCGAACACCTCTAATTGCGACACCTTAGAAGTTTGACAAGCATTCAACAGCACTGTTGGTTCATAACAAGTTTCGGATATTTTATTCCCCCCACATAACAATTTCGCTCCATCGGCTATGGCTTCTTGTACCCATTGGTCAACACGATCTACCTCGTAGGTTTCAATTAGTGGCCCTACTTCTGTTTGTGGATCCAAAGGATCTCCCACTTTCAAATTTTTGGCAATCTTAACCAATTGATTGCAGAACTGATCCACAACTTTTTCCTGAACAAAAACGCGCTGTACCGATACACAAACCTGGCCAGCATGGTAAAATCCGCCTTTGGCCAAAGCAGGAATGGTTTCCTCCATATTGGCATCCGATTCTACAATTACAGGTGCCGATCCTCCATGCTCCAAGGCACAACGAGTTCCTGCAGCCAATTTCGAACGCAAGCTCCAACCTACCTCAGCAGAACCAATAAAAGACAGATAATTTACTCGCTCATCCTTCACCAAATTCTCTGCATTGGTTCTATCGCAAACTACTACCTCGGCCCAATCGGCAGGCAAACCAGCTTCCTTCATCATTTTCACCAATTCGATTGCCGACATTGGCGTACTGGTAGCAGGCTTAATTAAAACAGGACAACCTACTGCAAAAGCAGGAATTACCTGATGAACTGCTAAATTCAAAGGATGATTAAAAGCACTAATACTCAAAACCACTCCAATGGGTTCGCGCATGGTAAATCCCCAACGGTTTATGGATGCCGCAGTAGTTCCCATTGGAATTTGCTCGCCTTTCATTTGGCCTATGTGCTCAATAGCCAACTGCACTCCATTTATGGCACGAAGTACTTCAACCTTACTATCCTGATGTGGCTTACCTCCCTCGGCAGCGGCAATTTTGGTCAATTCCTCTACTCGCATTTGCATAATGGCTTTGGTTTTCTCCAAAATCGCGATACGCTCATAAGGTTTTAACCATCTCGATTTATCCTGAAAAAGGGCATATGCATTTGCTATTTTCTCTTCCACTTGTTGACTGTTGAGCAAAGGAATCTCTTTGATCAATCTGCCATCAAATGGTGAATTTACTTTTATTGTGTTCATAGTGTGTGTTTAAATTTTTGCCTACACAAAATACAAGTTTTTGTCCTGATTAAAGCTCACCATATCAATTTTTAAATGCTTTAATGTCATAAAATCGCTGAAAGAAAGCTTCAAAGCACTACTTTTGTTGTTCTCAAAATTCACACACAGAAATTTCATGAAAAATCTAAATAAGAACCTTAAACACTTACGCATAAGAAAAAGACTATCGCAAAGCAGACTTTCTGCACGAATAGGAATTGGAGCCTCATCAATTAGCTCTTATGAACAAAGAAAAAGTACACCCAAAATATCTACACTTTTAAAATATTCCGATTACTTCAACCGCAACCTTGATGAGTTGGTGAAATCGGATATAGAGCAAGCAGAGAAGGAAAAGAAGCAAGACACGAAAGGTGAAAACTTGAGAATTCTTCCCATTTTGGTGGATGAGAAGAACGACGAAATGATTTCCCTGGTTCCGGTTAAAGCTGCAGCCGGATATTTGAATGGACACTCGGATGCGGAATTTATCAGCGAGCTGCCAAATTTTAGAATGCCATTTACCGAACTATCGGAAAACAAAACCTACCGTGCATTCCAAATTGAGGGAGAAAGTATGCTGCCAGTACCTGCAGGATCGTACATCATTTGCGAGTATTTGCAAGATTGGGAGTTGATTAAGGACAACACCAGCCACATCGTGATAACTACCGACGATGGCATTGTGTACAAACGCGTGGTAAAGGATTTCGACAACAATCAATTGTTATTGAACTCCGATAACAAAGAATACCTATCCTTCGAAGTAAGCCTGAATCAAGTGGTAGAGGTATGGAAGGCATTGGGATTTGTTTCTTTTCAGTTGCCCTAAAAAGATAGCAATCTGCATTCAGCTAACAGCTATTGTCCGACACAGCACACAGGATTTTCATTAGACAACAAACGACAAGAGTTGCAGTCTATTTAGAGTTCTTGGTTTATAAACTTATGATATTTATTTGCTGATGGCTGACAGCTGAATGCTGATGGATTATTTCATTTCAAAACAGCCTCCTGAAAATCTGCATGTTACTTTCCTGTTATTTTTTCATCTAGGAGTATCAGCGAATCATTTTTTTTCTACTTTTGATTGCTTTTATTCATTCTAAATAAAGAAAATAATGAACTCAATTGCTTCTTCAAGTAATTACAAGGGAGTACTTTACGCTATGGTCACTGCATTTTTATGGGGTTTTCTTCCTATTTTTTTAAAGGTAGCCCTTAAGGATATCGATCCCATAAGCATTGTATGGTTCCGATTCTCTTTTGCCTTTTTGGTACTATTCATCTACTACCTGATAACCGATCGCAAGCAGTTATACATTATCAAGCGGCCTCCTCTTTTGCTAATATTTGCCGCAATTGGCTTGGGTGTAAATTACGTTGGTTTCCTAAAAGGTCTGAACTACACGAGCCCAAGCAATGCACAAATTATTATACAAAGCGGTCCAATAATGCTGGCACTGGCAGGAGTTCTTTTCTTTAAGGAAAAGCTGAACCTAAAACAGATGATCGGCTTTGGAATTGCCGGCATTGGTTTGTTCCTATTTTACCGCACCCAACTGCAAAGCTTCATTCACGATACCAATGCTTTTAACCTTGGATTTTTCTGGGTTGAGTTAGGAGCAGTCACATGGGTACTGTATGCCGTTTTGCAAAAGAAATTGGTACAACAACATCCTGCGCAGGTTTTGAATATGGTTTTGTATGGAATTCCAGCTTTGATTTACACACCTTTGGCCGATTTTTCTGCTTTCCAGGGATTGGATTTTAAAACCTGGGCCATTGTGGTATTCCTTGGTTTAAACACTTTGGTTGCCTACGGATCTATTGCCCTAGCATTTAAATATACCGAGGCCTACAAGGTGAGCATTATTGTAACGCTTAACCCAATTATTACCCTAATTGCCATGTCGGTTCTTACCTACCTTCAGGTAAGCTGGATACAGCCCGAAAGCATGACACCTTACTCTATAATTGGTGCGGTTTTGGTACTTGGTGGTGCGGTTACTGCGGTGTTTTTCTCGAAAGAGAAAAAGAAAAAAGCGCTTGCTGTACAGAAAGAGGTGGCGAAATAAGGTTCTCGTAAAGTTTCTCGCAAAGGACGCAAAATTAACCTACTTCCCTAATTTTCAATAAATGCCCTCTAAAGCAAAGAATATGGAAATGGATTGTGCTAAATTAATCCCTTTGCCTTGGATTTTAATCCAAGGATTAAATTGAACTCATGTTACAAACCAAATAGCAAGCATCTCAAAGATGATAGATAGATTATACCATAACTCTCTCATTGTTTCTTTTGGGATTGGAAATCCTTTTACTCTATGAACCCTGATTGCAAATCAGGGCTAGCAGAAATTCAAAACAATGCCGACTTGCTCCTGTGAATTTGTAATTCACAGGTTGTGGGTTTGGGATTTTTCAATCCTCAATCTCCATCTCGCGAATCGAATCGGTAATCGGAAGGATTTTAACCTTTTTGTTCTCCCAAATAAAAATAACATTGTTGGTTTTGCCAATAAGCTTACCACTAATGATTTTATCATCAGTATAATGAATGGTATATTTCTCCTTCCTGTTTATGGTAGAACGAAAAAGTCGTCCGTAAAAGTCGGCAGCAAAATACAGGTAAGCAATTAGAGCTATTGTAAAAGTTAGAATTTTATAGGCTCTGTGCCATGACTTTCTACTTAATCCAAGCGAAAACAGGTAATACATTCTGGGACACTTTCTCTCCCAATAACTATCAAGCTTGAAAAGCAGGTAAATAAATGTGAGCGAAGCCATGGTAAACAGGACAATAATGTAATCCTGAAAGGGTGCAATCAAGAAATCGAATATATCGGCATACTGAAAAATATTAATGCCAAATTCTGAAAATTTTTGATGCTTAAACAGCATTCCCATTCCTACCAAAAAGAGATAAAAAATGGTTACAATAGATTGCAGTTCCTTAATAATTAGCTCGTAGGAATCCTTTATTAGTCCTTCCTTTAATTCCATAATTTGTGTTGTAGAGTAAGGACATGAAAGTAAGAAATTATTGGGAAGAACGCTATACTAATAAATGATAGTACCTCCGTTTTTCCTTATTCAACTCACCTCAATCCTCTCCCGAGGAGAGAAAGCTAGCCGCTGCTGAATTCTTGGCATATGGTCTATTGATTGTTTTCCTTCTCCTAGAGGAGAAGGTCCCGACAGGGGGATGAGGTGTTTAATCTTGGCCTTGAGGACCTTCCTCCCGATCCCAAAAATAACATCACATAATCACCCTACACATGATCCCGAGGCTCAATATGAATGGTAGCCACGAATCCATATTTTCTTTTGATTTCCTTCTCGATTTCGGTAGAAATGTCGTGCCCAGTTTTAATGGACATATCGTGTGGCAATTTGATATGGAAGGTAATCTCGGTATGATCACCATAGTTGTGAACATGAAAATGATGCGGATTAATGGCATGTGGATAAATCTCCTCACAAGTTTTCTTCAGATCGTCTAACAGTTTCTGATCGGGACTTTCACCCAAAATGGAATGAATGGAATCCCTGATGATTTCGTAGGCTGCATAGCCAATCATAAAGGCAACAATCATCCCCAATGCACCATCAATCCACCAGAAATATTTCCCCACAAAAATACCTGCCAAAATAACAAATGAGGATATGGCATCGCTACGGTGGTGCCAACCATCGGCCTTTAGAACTTTCGAATTGGTTTTGCGAGCACCATAAAAGGCAAACTGCGCAAGGGCTTCCTTCACCACAACGGAAACAATCATTACCACAATGGCAATGGTTCCAAATTGCGATGATTCACCACTTTTCAAGGTATGATAAGATTCTAATACGAAATCGAAGGCTACCAGCAGCAACAGAATCCCAATAATAAAGGCGCTAATTAAATCTGCCCTGCCGTGTCCGAAAGGATGATCTTCGTCGGCAGGTTTTTTAGAAATTTTTGCTCCAATTAATACAATAACAGAGCTTAAACTATCAGACAAGGTATGCCATGCATCAGCAATAATGGCAATTGACCCGGTAACCAATCCGGCCCAATACTTTAAAATAAAGAGTACAATATTTCCTGCAATGGATAGCCACCCTTCGGTTTCGGCCCAATTCGATTTATTTAACTCAAACTTTTTCATACGATCTGATAGTCAAAACCCCAAAAATAATAATTTTATACCATTTCTTTTTCAATATGACTGAGGTATAGTGTCATCCCGATCAAATTCGGAATCAAAAATGAATCGATATCAGGCTAACCTTCCATCTACTTTCATCAATTGTGAAGCTGCCAATTTGGTTTGCTTTTTCTTATCGATATAAAAATCGATTCTTCCCAAAGCAATTCCAGCCCATCCAACCTGGTTGATAATTACCTCTTCGCCATCCAGGTTTTTCACTTTTTCTGGTTTCTCCAATAAGGTATGTGAGTGCCCCCCTAAAATTACATCAATACCACTGGTTTGCTTGGCAAATTCCATATCGCAATCTTCACCAATATTGCTGGTATGCCCCATGTGCGATAGACAAACTACCAAATCGCAATTGTTCTCTTCTTTCAGGATTCGAACCATATCTTTAGTCACATCTACCGGATCGATATAACTAATTGTTTCACGATTGTGAGGCTCTACATAAGCAGTAAGATCAACACCAAGACCAAAAACCCCAATCTTAAGCTCTCCCTTTTCGAAGATCTGGTATGGAGGAATTTTACCTTCCAAATCGGTACCACCAAAATCGTAATTGGCATTTAGCAAAGGAAAATTACGATTCTTTATCTGCGAAGTAATCCCCTTAATACCATTGTCGAACTCGTGGTTTCCAATATTACCGGCATCGTAACCAATTTTCGACATCAGCTTGTATTCTGCCTCTCCTTTAAAGAAGTTAAAATATGGCGTTCCCTGATAAACATCGCCACAATCCAATAACAACACATGCTCCTCTTCTCTTCTTACCTTTTTCACCAAAGCATTTAATCGGGCAAAACCTCCCAGTCCACCATATTTTGGATCTTTTTTCGGAAATGGTTCAATGCGAGAATGCAAATCATTTGTATGCAATAAGGTAATTTTATGCTTGCTGTTCGAAGCTGCAAAAAGTGATTTGGTAAACAATCCGCTGCTTAAAAATGCCCCGGTTAAACCCAATTTCGTAATAAATTCCCTTCTATTCCACATTGTAAATCCTCCCATCTAGTTTAGCCGATACTTTTTCTCCTTTTTTGTGCTTCTCACTCATGTATTTAATGATTTCCGAACGCAATAATCGGTGCATGTGTCGGAATGTTTTGCGTTGTTCAAAGGCAGTAAAACCGCCGCCGCCATTTACCAGGTAGTCAACACTCATTACATGATATATTTTCGTAGGCTCAACAGGCTTTCCATTCACAAGAATGTTTACTGCTTTTCTGTCTTTAATGCCCATTTTCGCTCCACTTATGCCTTCGCCACCAAAGTAAGCAACGCGTTGAAACAATTCGACCAGCTGCTTTCCTTCCATTCCAACAATTACCAACTTGTTTTTAAAAGGCAACATTTCGTATACCCTTCCGGTAGATATTTCACCCTTCGATAGTGAAGTTCTAATTCCTCCCATGTTCATCAAAGCCACATCAACCCCATGCTTTAATTGCTTCTCTTTGCAAAAATCGTTGCCCATTTCGAACATGGCATCGGCAAGATAGTTGGACAGTAAACCTTCTGGCTTACCCGTTACCATATCCATTTCAGCCACCGAAATAATGGTATTCATCTCCCCATCCAATTGTTGTTTGTAAGAATTGATCAAGTTGATTAAGCTAGTATCCTTTGCGGATATCTGATCCAGATCAGCATTAATGGTGTAATGTGATTCCACCTTATCGGTAGTTTGCTTCGAACTGCCCGCACAGGAACTTAAGCCTGAAGCAATCAAAACAATAAAGAGTGATTTGATTAAATTTCTTCTCATGCTAAAAATAAAATACACTTTAGTCTTTTATTGACCGGTAAAATTATAAATATTCAATTATCATCTAAAATAATCGACAATATCAGATCATATTTAATACCAATTATACTTCCTTTACATGACATCATGCAAGAATGGTACTACACTTCAATCAGAATAATATCCTCTGATACAATTTATAAAATGGTTTATTGTGGTATGATTTTCAATAAAAATCAATTGAATTGACCTGATTAAAAATCAATTGTAAGCTGCATGGGTTCAGATTCGTCTATTCTGTTCGAGACAGATAATCCTATGAGACGAATGCTTGTTTTCAGCTGTTCCTGATCCAAGAGCTCTTCTGCAAGTTTTTGAATCATGTCTTCACCTTCAAGCACCTGCAAAAACGTTCTGCTTCTCGTTTCCTGCTCGAAGTTACTATATTTTAGCTTTAAAGTTAAGGTTCTACCCCTAAATCCACTTTTTTCCAATCTGCGAACCAACGATTCAGTCGTTTTCATTAGATCTTTTTTAATCTCTTGTGTATCGATTAAATCATTTCGGTAGGTATGTTCGGTTCCAACCGATTTCCTGATTCGATTTGGGTTTACAGGTCTGTCATCAATCCCCCTTGCAATATTGTAATAATAGGCTCCATGCTTTCCAAACAATCGGCTTAAATCCAAAAGACTTCTTTCTTTTAAATCTTTCCCCCTAAAAATTCCAAGTTTGTGCATCTTGTCGGCAGTAACTTTACCGACTCCGTAAAATTTGTCGATTTGCAAATCGTTGATAAAACCCTCGATATCCTTGGGAGGAATCACAAACAATCCATCGGGCTTGTTTACATCCGAAGCAATCTTAGCCAGGAATTTATTTACCGATATTCCCGCAGAAGCAGTCAGGCTAGTCTCCTCTTTAATTCGAGCCTTAATCTCCTGAGCAATTAAGGTCGCTGAAGACAGATTTTTTTTGTTGTGAGTAACATCTAAAAATGCCTCATCGATAGAAAGCGGTTCAACCAAATCGGTATACTCATAAAAAATGCTCATGATCTGGTTGGAAACCTCCTTGTAACGATCATGACGACCACGAACAAATATTAAATGTGGACAGCGCTTTTTCGCAATTTTTGAAGGCATTGCGGAACGAACTCCAAACTTACGAGCTTCGTAACTTGCAGCTGCAACAACTCCCCTGTCTCCATCACCTCCAACCGCTATGGGTTTATTGCGCAATTCAGGATTATCCCTCTGCTCCACAGAAGCAAAAAAGGCATCCATATCAATGTGAATTATCTTTCGAATGTCGTCCATATTTCCAGTGCAAATATTTGAATAATCATGAGGCAATCAAAAAATAATCGCTGCCATTTTTGTAATTTTACGCCCAATTTCAAATTATACTAGCAAGTCAACAGAAAGTGAATAAAATCAAAGATCTTACTTCAGGAAATATTTTTACACAAATTGTAAAACTGGCAATTCCAATTATTGCCACTTCGTTTGTGCAAATGGCCTATAACATGACGGATATGGCCTGGCTGGGGCATGTTGGAAAAGAAACGGTTAGTGCAGTTGGGATGGCTCTTTACCTGGTCTGGTTTGGATCTTCATTGATGTATATTACCAAAATAGGCGCAGAAGTTGGGATATCACAATCTATTGGAAGAAAAAACCTTGATGATGCAAGAGCCTTTGCTAAGAATGCTTTCAGTTTGTCTTTGCTGATATCAACCGCATTTGCTGCAATTGTATGGATTTTTGCTCACCCAATTATCAGTGCCTTTAACATTGAGAGTGAATTTGTAAATCAGACAGCGGTTGATTACCTAAGATTCGTTTCCTTTGGTATGCCATTTACCTTTTCTAATATTAGTATCTCGGGCATATACAATGGAATTGGCAACACTCGAACTCCCTTTATTGTAAACTCCATTGGTTTGCTTTTAAATATCATTCTTGATCCGATTTTGATATTTGGTTGGGGAGATATTCCTGCATTAGGAGCAAAAGGTGCTGCAATTGCTACTGTAAGTTCACAGTTTTTAGTATTTGTGATCTTCATATACAACCTACATTTTAGACAAAACCCACTAGATATCAAGCACTACTTTGGCAAAATTCAAAAAAAGTTCTTACAACCTATTCTTAATGTTGGTGGTCCTGTTGCCTTGCAATCAGTATGTTTTGCTTTTTTGGCAATGGTGTTAGCCCGGGTCTTAAATAACATTGTTGAAGGAGATGAAGGGCCCTTTGCCGTGCAAGCCATTGGAGGGCAAATTGAGGCATTATCCTGGATGACAGCTTTGGGTTTTTCAACAGCTTTGGGAACATTCACAGGTCAGAATTTTGGTGCGGGCAAATGGGATCGAATCCAAAAAGGTTTTTTCACTACGCTGGGAATTGCCGCTTTCATTGGAGGTATTAGTACAATTCTTTTCTTCTTTTTTGGAGAGGCTATTTTTGGTTTATTCATGAACCAGGAAGAGGAAAAAGTAATTCAAATGGGGGTTGTATATTTAATTATTTTAAGTTTCTCTCAAATCCTAATGTGTATTGAAATCACTGCCACAGGAGCTTTCAATGGAATAGGAAGGGCGATCCCTCCAGCCATCGTTGGTATTTTGGGTAATGTATTACGTATCCCCTTGGCATTCTTTTTAAGCTATACCTTAATAGATTACCTGCCCAAATTTAGTCAGTTACTTAGTCCTGATACCATCATTGCTACAGGAGTTTGGTGGGGCTTAACTTTATCTAGCATATTAAAAGGTAGTGTGTTGTTTTTATGGTTTTTACTCATACTTTACAAGCATCCTGAGAATGATTATCCATTACCATTTCAAAAATTCTGGATTCGACTTTTGCCAAGCAGATTGCGTCAAACATCAATTGTAATTAATCCGTTAAAAGATGAACAAATTAAAAAGGGAGCTTAAGGTAACAGAGGATGGTTCTCATACATTTTATATGCCTGATTTGGATGAGCATTATCACTCTACTCATGGGGCTATGCAGGAATCGATGCATATTTTCCTGAATGCAGGTTTTCATTTCTCACAGCAGGATCCATTGCACATTCTGGAAATTGGTTTTGGAACAGGATTAAATTGTTTTCTAACTGTAAAGGAAGCAGAAAAACTTAACAGAAAGGTGATTTACCACTCCATTGAACTTTATCCCCTGGAAAAAGAATTGGTGAAGGATCTGAATTATGCTAATCCTTCTGATGAAGCATCTTCCGAAATGTTTCAAAGACTGCATTCCTGCGAGTGGAATACCGATATTCAAATCAATGAAAACTTCACCTTACACAAACTTCAGGGAGATTTAATTGAATACAATTTCCCATCAAAATACGATTTGGTTTACTTCGATGCATTCGCACCAGATGTGCAACCCGATTTATGGACTCAGGATATTTTTGAGAAAATTTATAAGGCAACTAATTCAGAAGCCATACTAACCACTTATTGTACCAAGGGAATTGTAAAGAGAGCCTTACGTGCTGCCGGTTTTCAGGTAAAAAGATTACCTGGGCCTCCTGGTAAAAGACAAATGTTACGTGCCACTCGCATAGATGATTTTGAATCGACAAAAACAACCGAACAATTGTAAAAAAAACTTAATTTCCTGTGCAGTTTCGCATATGTGAAGGAAAAGCCTTACCTTAGTCGATCTTTATGGTCATACTAATCATAAATCAAAAAGCAAATAACAAATAATTATATAAAATGAAGTACACAGAAGAACAAGATAAGGTAAGTTATTGCCTTGGATTAAGCATCGCAAGCAACCTAATTACATCAGGAGTAAAAACCATTAGCACTGAACCTTTCATGGAAGCCCTTGATGCTGCATTCAATGGTAAAATGCCAGAGCTTTCTCCAGATGAAGCAAACAAAATCCTTCAAGAATTCTTTACCAAAGTTCAGGAAGAGCAAGCTGGTGCAGCAATCGAAGCTGGAAAAAAATTCTTATCTGAAAATGCTAAAAAAGAAGGCGTAACTACTCTTGAAAGCGGTCTTCAGTATGAAGTCATTACAGAAGGTAAAGGTGATTTACCAAAAGGTACGGATAATGTAAAATGCCATTACCATGGTACTTTAATTGATGGAACTGTTTTCGATAGCTCTGTTAACAGAGGTGAGCCAGCTACATTCCCGGTAAATGGTGTAATTGCAGGATGGGTTGAAGCTCTTCAATTAATGCCTGTTGGATCGAAATGGAAATTGTATGTTCCTTCTGATTTGGCTTACGGTGCTCAAGGTGCTGGTAACTTAATCGGTCCTCACACAACTCTTATTTTTGAAGTTGAGTTATTAGAAATCGTATAATATATTAACCAAAATACAACGCAAAATGAAACTAAAAGCATTGTCTCTTGCACTTGGTTTAGGTGCTATGACCCTTGTTTCTTGTAACCAAAACGGGAATAAGGATGTTGCCTTAAATAATCAAATTGATTCTGTTAGTTACAGTATTGGTATTAACTTCGGAACAAACCTTAAGAAAAGCAATATCACTGAATTTAACGAAGCAGCTATTCTTGCTGGTATTTATGATGTAATTGAAGGTGATTCTTTGAAAATTGAATTGCGTGAGAGTGGATCTGTTATCAACAATTACATGAGAGCTCTTCAAACAAAAATTGGTGAAGAAAATATCGCTAAAGGTGAAAAATTCTTATCTGAGAATGCTAAAAAAGAAGGTGTTATTACCACTGCAAGTGGATTACAATACCGAGTAATTACTGAAGGTACTGGTGAAAAACCAGCAGCTACTGATCAAGTAAAAGTTCACTACCGCGGAACAACTATCGATGGCAAAGAGTTTGATTCTTCTTTCAAAAGAAATCAACCAGCTACTTTCGCTGCAAACCGCGTAATTAAAGGTTGGACAGAAGCTCTTCAGTTAATGCCTGTTGGTTCCAAGTACGAATTGTTCATTCCTGCTAAATTGGCTTATGGTCCTCGTGGTGCAGGTGGTGATATAGGTCCAAACGAAACTTTGATTTTCGAAGTTGAGCTTTTGGAAATTGTAACGCCAGCAGAACCTAAAAAATAATTGACCTGTAGTTTCAGGACGATATATTAAAAACAGAACCCCTTTTGATAAAAATCGAAAGGGGTTTTTTGCCCTCTCAACTATTTCTAGAATAACTTGAGTCGCATTTCCACCTGCAAATTCATATCTCAGGTTGACAATTTTTTAAGCCCATATCTTTTTTTTAGATTTGCATACTTTTGCAACTACCAAGACGATGTTGTAAATTTAAAATCTTGTTTTCAACTTTTGAAAACTAATAAAACTGTATAATAACCAATAAAATAAATAGTCATGTACGCTGAAATTCATACCGAAAAGGGAGTGATGAAAGTAGAATTCTACGAAAAAGATGCTCCAAAAACTGTTGAAAATTTTGTAAACCTATCGGAATCCGGATTTTACGACGGACTAAATTTCCACCGTGTAATTCCTAGCTTTGTTATTCAAGGTGGTTGCCCTGATGGAACTGGCGCTGGCGGACCAGGTTATTCAATCGACTGTGAGTTGGATGGAGACAATCAATATCACGACAGAGGAGTTCTTTCTATGGCACACGCTGGTAGAAACACAGGTGGATCTCAATTTTTCATTTGCCACAACCGCGACAACACTTCTCACCTAGACAGAAATCACACTTGTTTCGGTAAAGTTGTTGAAGGTCTTGATGTAATTGATGACATCCGCGCTGGCGACAAAATCGAAAAAGTTGTAATCATTAAAGAGTAATTCCTAAAAGATAATTAGATACAGATGAATTTTGAAATCAACGGAAAAGTAATCGTTAAAGATGACACACAACAAATTAGCGATCGCTTTAAGAAAAGAGAGTTTGTAATTGAAGTAGAAAATGAAAGAAATTCAGAATGGAACGATTTCATTAAATTCCAATTAACTCAAGACAGATGTGACCTTTTGGAACCAATTTCTTTGAATGAAGAAATTAAAGTTTCTTTTAACATTCGCGGTCGCAAATGGGAAAAAGATGGAAGAGTAAACTACTTCTCTAATTTGGAAGCTTGGAGAATTGAAAAAGTACAAGCCGAAGCAGCAATTCCAGAAATGCCAGAATTTACTGCAGATGATGTACCACCTGCTCCAGAAGAAGATGATCTTCCTTTTTAATTAAAATATACAAACCCATTCCAATCGGAATGGGTTTTTTCTTTGCTCGTGTTGAATAATTTTGCTCATAAAAAAAACTGCCCTTCGCATGAAGAGCAGCTTATCGTCAAAAAAATTATTGAAAATCCGGTTGGCACCGGCTGTGTTTGAACTTACCTATATTGAATAAACTTATTCACAATTCTATCGAAAGCTGCCAAAGAAGCCATGGCAAATACAACAATGTAAACAATTACAGGAACTTTCGACAAGCTAACAAAAACTCCATTTAACAATTGATTAATTGGTGTTAAGAATAATTTATCCAGTTGTGTAAAAAATGGATGTTCTAAGTCGCTAACCAAGGTTCTTACATCGGTTCCAAGCAATATTATAGCTAGTACTACTATTAAGCCAATAATTCCTAACCATTGCTTTCTTGATCTTGTTTGTTTTACTTCAATTGGCTTTGCCAACCAATCTTGCATCACATCATCCATTACCTTGTTGGTAAACCTCTCTGATGGTTCTTCCAACTCAACATCTTTCATTAAATTCTTAATGAATTCGTCTTTATAGATATCTTCTTGCTTGTTCATGGTTTTCTATTTTTAGAAATCTATAATATTGTTTTTAGCTCTCCGTGTAAAATTGTTTCCAATTGAGAATACAACTTTTTTCGTGCACGATGCAGCTTTACTTTCACATTTGACTGGCTAAATCCGGTAATTTCACAAACTTCGTCTACCGAATTTTCTTCCAGATAAAATAGAGTTAATAATGTCCTGTCTTCAGCATTCATTCGTTGCAAAGCCTTCGTTAAGTACTTTTTTCTTTCATCTGCACGAAGCTCTTGCAATGCCGATTGAGTCGATTTAATATTTACAGATGCTGAATAATCCTCATCAATAGAGCTTACATCAAGCTTTTTTTTTCTCAATCGAGATATTGCTGTATTGAAGATGATTCTATACACCCAAGTTGAAAATTTGGCATCTCCTTTATAGGTATCCAATGCTTGATAAGCCTTCAAGAAAGCATCTTGAGCAACCTCTTCGGCATCTTCTCTATTCCCCATTAATTGCAAAGCCACATTAAAAGCCATTTTCTTGTACTTATTAACAAGAACAGCATATGCACCAGGATCACCTTCCTTTATTTTCGCAATGTAATAGCTATCTCTTTTTAATGCCATATGTTATCAAACTTTCAACTCTCAACAAAATCTCATCAATTAAAAAGACAATTCTTTGTTGATAAATGTTGCTTCAAAATCAAAATTTTAACTTTTATACCGATTATTAATCCTTAAAAGCTGTTTGTTCACTACCAATAACTAACTCATTATATATCGACATTTCAATTTAATATTTCTCTGTTTCACTTTCAGCTCACAGCAAAACTTAAATGTTTTAATTGAATCACCTGTAACTTAGACGCACAAGTATTCGGTTCGGTTACAGACTAAAGAAAATAAGTTCAATATTTCTTTTTTCCACTCAATACACACAAGTTAAGACAATGATTTTCATCAGAATAATTTATCACGTTAAAACTTTCTTAAATTTTTTTGTAACCGATTTAAAAAAGGTGGCGTCATAAAGTTGAAAGCAAAAATCAATAAGCGATTTTAGTTTATAAATAATGAATTAAATAAAAGTTTAACCTTAAAATCACATATTATGGATATCACAGGAGTAGTAGCAATAATTTCAGTATTTGGATGTGTTCCACTAATCATTTTTTTAGTACACAGACATAAAGAAAGAAGAGCATTAATCGAAAAAGGAATGGATATTAGTTTATTGCAAGGAGAAAAAAAGTGTAGCACACTTGAAAGTTTAAAGTATGGAATTTTATTAATTGGATTGGCAGCAGGAATCCTAGTTGGTAACATTCTTGATGCCTACACAAGATTAAACGAAGAAGTTGCTTACTTTTCAATGATCTTCTTATTTGGTGGATTGGCTCTGTTAATTTTTTACAGCATAGCTAAAAAACAACAAGAAACTGAATAGTTTGAAATAATTTACCCCAAACAAAAAAATGCGCCTCAACTCGAAGCGCATTTTTTTATATCAAAGCATTAAAATTCTTATTTACCAATATGAAATAGAATTACTTCTTCGGCTGCTCTTTCACAAACCGGGCAAAAGTGTTTCTCATTGTTCGATTTCATTTTACAATCCTGAACTGGCGAATAAATTCCCTTAGCCGTATAGCCTCCTCCTTCAAACACGCCTAATGTTTTTTCATATTCAGGTGTTCGTGGTGTTGGTACAGGAGTTGACTCATCCAACATATCTTTCCATTTCGAGTCGAAATCAACCATAGTTGTGATGTTTGGTTCCCATGGCTCAACCTCCAGGTTGTAAAAACCATCGTAAGCAACTTTCGAGTTGTAATACTCATCTCCAAGGCCAACAAATCCATGTCCAAATTCATGGCTCGACACTTCATACGTCAACTGATTATCAGCTGAGCAACTAGAATAATAATTGTAAAAACCTCCTCCTCCATATCGATCGGTATTAATCAAAACAAAAATTTGATCATAAGGTACATTTGCACTAATATCATGCAATGCTTTAATATCAAAAGTCGTTAAATATCGAGGTACATCGAAGGTGTAAAATGTAGTATTTACCGCTGTATTCTTATAAATATTCTCACCTGGAACATCGGTTCCTGACTCTTCAGAAGCAGACTCTAAAGCATAAATATTAAAGTTTTTCGCATACTTATCAAACGGGGGAACATCCAATAGATAACCAGCGACTCTCTTTACATCTGCCCTAAATTTATCCATTTCTTCAAGCGTATATCCTTCAGCAATAAAAGCAATATCAACACTTTTATCCGGACTTCCCTTCCCCATAATCTTTGTATAAGGAACTGCCATTGGCTTTTCTCTGCCAATAAAATAATTCGTAGGGTCAATTGTATATTCCCATATTTGCTCCATGCTTCCGTCCCATTTTCTTGACTCCAACACAAAACGAGCTATCTTTTTAGGATACGGCATCACATTCACCTGATAAAATGCTTTTTTTAATTTCTTCGCTTCATCTGTAGTTTGCCATTCCTGAAAAAGAGAATTAAAGCCTTTAGAATAAATCAATTCTCCTGATTCCACATCATACAGCTTGAATCCAAAAGTTCCATATCCAAATTTATCTACAAGATTTACAGTACTCCCTCCCCAGTGAGGTTCCTCTTTCAACTCCTTTAAAAATACAGTTTGAGAGCTTGCATCACCACCCATTAAATAATCAATTCGGAGGGTTTTATTTTCGAAGTATTTTTCAAATTTATTTTGTGCATTGCAAAAAGTACTTAATGCAATAAACATCAAAATCAGTAATGGTTTTAGGTTCATTTTTCGATTGTTTAAGTTGAAGTGATAAAAGTACGAATAATTTAAGGATGAGAATTAGTCACCAATTACAAGATTTTTGATAATAAAAGATTCACATTTTTCTTTTCCTAATCGAAATAGATATCTTAGATTTTTAATTCACACACAAATTTAATATAGACCATGAAAGAACTATTGGGCGTTCAATTAAAGAACTGGCTAATCAACGAAGGCATTTCAGAATATTGGGCTGTACTACTACAATCAGCCATTGCAGCAGTTGTTGTAATTCTTATAGCTTGGTTGTCTGATTATATTGCCAAAAAGATCTTAATTGCATTTATAACCAGAGTTGTTAGAAGAACCAAAACGCACTGGGACGATATCTTACTAGAACGCAAAGTTTTTAATAAGATCTCACATTTTGCACCAGCAATAATTATCTATTCTAGTGCAAGTTTAATTGATCATGAGAGCTGGAGTAATTTCGTTGAAAATGGAGCGTATGTTTATATGGTTGTCTTATCAATCATGCTTCTAGATACTTTTTTAAGTGCAAGCAACGATATTTACAACACCATGCCAGTAAGTAAAACAAGACCAATTAAAGGATATATCCAAATTGTAAAAATATTCTTTTATGCATTGGGAATTATTGCGATAATAGCTGTTTTATTCGATAAAAATCCCTTAACAATTATTGCTGGGATGGGAGCATTTGCTGCTGTTATCCTGTTAATATTTAAGGATACGATATTAGGTTTTGTAGCCTCCATTCAACTATCGGCCAACAAAATGGTAAATATTGGAGACTGGATTTCAATGCCATCCAAAGGAGCGGATGGAACGGTAATTGATATCAGCTTAAATACAGTTAAAGTTCAAAATTGGGATAAAACAATTAGTACAATACCAACCTATGCCTTGGTCTCCGAATCATTCAACAACTGGAAAGGAATGGAAGACTCGGGTGGTAGAAGAATTAAACGGCATTTAAATATCGATGTTAAGTCAATTCACTTTCTTTCCGAAGAAGACATCCATAAATTTGAACAAATCAACTTGATTCAAAATTACATGAAAGAAAAGAAAGAAGAAATTCAAGCATCTAATCCTGAAGGTGAGATTCCTGTAAACCAGAGAAGATTAACGAATATTGGAACATTTAGAAAATATATTGAAGCATATCTCCACAATCACCCAAAGATTCATAACAACATGACTTTCCTTGTACGCCAGTTACAAGCATCAGAAAAGGGTTTACCAATTGAAATATATGTATTTTCTAACGATCAGGCTTGGGCAAACTATGAAGCCATTCAGGCTGATATATTCGATCACATTTTCGCAATTGTTCCTGAATTCAATTTAAAAATCTTCCAGAATCCTACAGGTGATGATTTTCAAAAATTAATCAATTAATTATAAATGAAAAGTATCTTAAAAAAACTCGATTTTTTCGAGTCATTGGGCTGGTTTGGTAATATCATTCTAAGTATTGGAGTAATTCCTCAAGTTGTTCAAACTTGGAAAACACATGATGTTGATAGTTTTAACTGGCCCTTTTTGCTGATGTGGGCTTTTGGTGTGCTATTTACTTTTATCTATATTGTGAACGGTGATTTAAAAGCAGATAAAAGACAATACCCACTTTGGTTAAACTATTTGGTAAACATTGTGGCAACTTTTTATCTCTGTTATGCCAAACTGATTTATTCCTAAATCTAAACCCCCAATTGATATGAAGAAATTAATTACCCTTTTATTTGTACTTAGCTGTTTTGGTTCTTTTGCACAAACGAAAGTAGGCGGAGTTGAATTGCCATCTCAAATAATGGTGAAAGAGACCAAGTTACAATTGCAAGGAGCTGGAACCAGAGTTAAACTTTGGATGGATATGTATGCAATGGGATTGTATTTGGAAAGTAAAACCAATGATGCATCTCAAATCATTAATGATAATAAGTACATGGGCATTAGACTTGAAATTATTTCTGGCTTAATTACGGCTGAAAAAATGGAGAAAGCCACAAGAGATGGATTTAAAAATTCGACCCAAAACAATATTAAACCAATAGAATCAAAAATAAATGATTTCCTCTCGGTTTTTTTAAGCGGTGTAGAAAAAAAAGACATTTTTGAATTTGTATACAACCCTTCGGAAGGAAGCTTGATCTACAAAAATGGAGAGCTTAGAAAGGTAATTGATGGATTAGATTTTAAAAAAGCACTTTTTGGCATTTGGCTTTGCAATAAACCTGCCGATAAAAACTTAAAAGAGGATCTGCTTAAATAGAATCAGAAAAGAATAGCAAAGGAGTGACTTAAAAATCACTCCTTTTTTTATCGCAGAAAAGATGGAAATACTTTCTAAATAAAGGTTCAGCAGATGCAGTTCAAAAAAAAACTTTATCTTAGCGCCCACACCAAACTTATTATCCTAAGGGATAAATCCTTTTATTACAAATCTTTCGGACTTTAGGAATCTGTTTCTTGAGGTAATATTTTGCACCCTTAATATTGTGTGCATTTTGTGAAACAAAAACAATAACAATGAGTACCAAGAGATTTTCTAAAATTGTAGGTTCAGGTAGCTATCTGCCAAATATCGAAGTTAAAAATTCACATTTTTTGAACCATGATTTTTTTGAACCGAACGGACAAAAAATTGACACTCCAAACGAGGAAATAATTGAAAAATTCCGTGAAATTACCGGAATCGAGGAAAGAAAGTACGCAACTGACCAGCAGCAAGCATCGGATTTGGCTTATCTGGCTGCAAAAGATGCATTAGATTCTTCGAACATTGATAAAGAAAGCATTGACTATATATTGGTTGCGCACAATTATGGTGACATCAAGCCAAATTCAACCTTAACCAATCAACTTCCATGTTTGGCTGCAAAAGTGAAAAACCTTTTGCAAATTGAGAATCCGAAATGTATTGCTTACGATATCTTGTTCGGATGTCCAGGTTGGGTTCAATTGATGATTCAAGCCAACTACTACATCAAATCGGGCGATGCCAACAGAGTTCTGATAATTGGTGCAGAAACCCTATCACGTGTTTGCGATCCACACGACAGAGATAGTATGATTTATTCGGACGGAGCAGGTGCAACCATATTGGAAGCTTTTGAATCGGAAGAAGAAACCGGAATTTTATCTCATGCAATGAGAACAGACACCAAAGATCAAGCATATTTCTTAAGATCAGACATTTCGGACAATGCTGATTTCGAAGGAAACAGTAACAGTCATTTCATTAAAATGTTTGGTCGTAAAATATACGAATACGCTATTACCAATGTTCCTGGCGTTGTAAAGGAGAGTATTGATAAAGCTGGATTAGACATCAAAGACATCAAGAAAATATTAATCCACCAAGCAAATGAAAAAATGGACGAAGCCATTGGCAAAAGATTGTTTAGATTGTATAAAGAAAGAGAGGTGCCAGAAGATATTATGCCAATTATTTTGAAGAAAATGGGTAACAATTCTGTGGCTACCGTCCCGATTCTTTACGATCAAATTGCCAAAGGAGCTTTAACCGGTCACAATTTAAATTCTGGTGACTACGTTGTTTTTGCCTCTGTAGGTGCTGGAATGAATATTAACTCTTTTGTATATAAAGTGTAAATTAACTTTAAATGTTAAATTTTTAATCTTTTTAATAAAGATTTATCCAAATGTGTTGGATTCAAAAATAATTTTTCTAAATTAGCAGGGCTGAATCTGATAGAGGCATGAAGATAAAAGGGATTGAGGAGAATAGGATATTATCAGATTTGATTTTGGAATTGCATTCTAACCCTAAAATTACTATAAATATTACCCGAATTAACACTTGTTGGTTCGGGTAGTTTTTTTGAACTATACTACAATTCAAAAATAAGATTGTAGCCTTCTACAGAGAAAGAATCCAAATTAGATTGGCAAAATGGATTCGCTAAAAAAATCCTTTATCTTGCTGCTCTAAGTCAAGAAAAATGAACCAAGTATACCACCTATCAATTCTTACCTGTCTGATTTTTTCAATCATTCTGTTTGCAGGATTACTTTACACATGCATTGTTTTTTATCAGGAAAATGAAAAAAGAGCTGGATTCAGAGCTCTTTTACTCGCTTTATTTCTGCCTCCCATTTACCAAATAACATGGTATTACAACTGGGAAATAATGGCTCTCATTCTTACAGCGGATCTATTGATAACTGGCATCCTATTTCTTATTCCTTTTGGCAACAAGCAAAACATCACCGATGATTTTCCAAAAACGAAAATTGATGAGAGAGACATCATGTTTTCACGAAACGAATTGAAAGAAAACACAGAGAGATTCAATGAATATTACTCCAAAAATCCTAACAAACTAAAACTAGATAATGAGTTTAGAAAGGAACCCGGATTAACCGCAGAAAAATCCATTTTCTTTAATGAATTGGCATACAAAGCTGCCAATGCCAGCTTTTTTACAGTTGATCAATTTCACCAAGCTGTTGATGGTGAAATCAATCCCAAAAAATCAGATATTTCAAAAGGCGAATTGAGTAAGTTTATTAAGGACTGGAGCAGAAAACTAGGAGCCTTAAATATTGGAATTACTGAATTGAAAGATTACCATTTCTATTCGCATAAAGGAAGAGGCGAAGATTATGGAAATCCTATTGAGAGCAATCATACTCATGCCATTGCCTTTACTGTTGAAATGAGTCAGGAAATGGTTGCTGCAGCACCTCAATCTTCCATCGTAATGGAATCGGCTCAACAGTATTTAGAGGCTGGACGAATTGCCGTTCAGCTAGCACAATTCTTAAGAAGCCTGGGATTTTCAGCACGAGCTCACATCGATGGGAATTATCAAATTGTTTGCCCTTTGGTTGCCCGAGATGCTGGCCTAGGCGAAATTGGCCGAATGGGATTACTAATGACGCCTAAAGAAGGTCCTCGAGTGCGATTGGGAGTAGTGACAACAACATTCGAATTAGAAACTGATAAAAGAAGCAAGGACAATTCGATGCTCGATTTCTGTTTACAATGTAAAAAATGTGCAGAGGTTTGTCCTAGCAATTCCATTTCCCTTGATGAACCCAAACTTGTAAATGGAATAAAAAGGTGGCAAATAAATTCTGAATCTTGCTTTACCTATTGGTGCAAAGCTGGTACCGATTGTGGTCGTTGCATGGCTTGTTGTCCTTACTCACATCCCGATAATTTACTACACAATTTCATTCGTTTTGGGATTAAACACTCTGCTCTGTTCAGAATGTTAGCTGTACATCTTGATGATTTCTTTTATGGAAGAAAACCAAAATCAGCAGATCTTCCGAACTGGATTCCCAACAGCAAAAAGATAAAGAAATAAAATTCTTTTCTATAATATTACTTTCTGCTTTATTCAATTTTAAGCATAAAAAACGCAGAAAATTAATTTCTGCGTTACAATATTTTTAGTCTTTAAAGATTATTTTCTTTGGCGAACTGCTTCATAAACCATTAACGATGCAGCCACCGAAACATTCAAGGAATCAATCTGGCCTAAGATTGGCACTTTTACCTTTTCGTCAGCCAGGCGAAGCAATGCCTCATCGATACCTGTATCCTCCGATCCCATAATAATAGCCGTTGCCAAAGTTAAATCTGCATCGGTATAATAGTTTTCAGCCTTCTCGGTTGAAGCTACAATTCGAATTCCTTCTTTTTTCAGGTTTCGCACCAGAGTTTTTAGATTCTGTACACGACAAACCGGAATTTGATACAATGCTCCAGCTGAAGTTTTAATTGAATCAGGTGTAATTTTAGCCGAATTCTTAAATGGGATAATAATCGCATCAACCCCAGCACACTCTGCAGAACGAGCAATTGCACCAAAGTTTCTAACGTCGGTAATCTGGTCCAATATCAAGATTAAAGGAGTTCTACCTTCAGCCATAATTTGTGGCACAACATCTTCAACTTCCTGGTAAGCAATAGGTGCAATTAAGGTAACAACACCTTGATTATTCTTCTGGTTAAGTGAATTGATTTTTTCAGCAGGTACAAATTGATATTCGATTGATTCATCACGAATTAAATCGAATAGATCTTGGTACAAACGACCAGTTAATCCTTTACGAATTAATACTTTTTCAATTTCTTTACCACTTCTAATCGCTTCCATTGTTGCTCTAATACCGAACAACATTTCCTGTTTCTGTTTAGCCATCTATCTAATTCCTTGATTTTACATTTAATGTAAGTTGTGGTTTTTCCTTATAGGTTAGGTATCGCCACAACCATTCCAATGGTCCCATCCTGTAATACTTCAACCAAATATAAGATGAAGTCATTTGAAAAATCCAGATGCCAAGCATCCAAAATAGCAACTCAAACCTGCTGAACTCACCGAACAATCCAAATCCGTAACTATAAAAAATGATGGAACAAATTACGGATTGGCAAAGGTAGTTTGTAAAAGCCAATCGACCAACTGCTTCGAAAGCTTTCGTTAAAAATTTAAACAGATTTAATTGATACACCAAAATGATTAAGCCAATGTACCCTAGAGAAGTAAAAATGCTGGAAAAATAATTGTACTGATATCCATATTTGAAATAGTGTACTACTTCCCATCTGTTTTGAGCCATTTCCTGAACCCCATAATTGGAAATTAATGCACCAATACCTATCCCCAAAACAGCCATTCCAGCATAAAATAGTTTGGTTTTTTTTGCTGATAAAACTCCTTGATTTAAAAGCACCATCCCCAGCAACATCATTCCTGTAGTTCGCCATAAAGAAAGCATAAAGAAGCCTCCTACCTGATAGTTCATGTTTAACTGAACCCTTTTCACAAAGATATCGAACCACGAGCCATGCTGATATAGGTTTATTTCAGCAGATAATGACTCAGCAGAAGGTAAAAATTCAGACATTGACTCTTCCATCATTTTTTCAGGCATGGTATCAAACATACTTCCAATTGCATAAAAGAAAAGCATAGGAACCATGTAAAGAAATACAGCGAGAACCAACTTCCATACATCCTTCACTTTGCGAAGCAGTACAGCAATTAAACCAATAATTGCGTAGGCAACCAGAATATCGCCAAACCAAATTAAATAAGCGTGAATCATCCCAAAAAGTAGAAGCCACATCATTCTTCTGATGTGAATCCTGGAACCATCAATGCCTTTATCTGCCAATCGATTCACAAATAACAAAATGCCTGCACCAAACAGAATGGAGAAAATACTCATGAACTTTAGCTCGGCAAAAACATGAACCAGCCAATAAGAAAAACTTTCCAATTCACTCATTTCTCCCAACACCAAAGGATTGGCAAATGATGCATTTGGCAAAGCAAAAAGCTGAATATTAATAAATAGAATGCCCAATAGTGCGAAGCCTCGCAAAATATCGAGGGAATGGATTCTTTCTTTTAAAGCAGTTGGGGCCGCATGCGGAGTTTGCATTTTTTTCTTTCTAAGATAAGAAGATTAAAGAAATAAAATATTTCACGTAAAGAGCGCAGTGGTTTTTTATTTTAAGAGATCGCAAAGATTTCCTACACAAAAACTTTAACCACAAAGACACACTAAGTTAATGCACAAAGTCCACAAAGCAATGTTCACTTTTAATTTAAGACCTGTAGTCAACCTATTTTCAGACAATGACTCCTTTATCCTTTATCCTTTAAACTACTCTCCTCTCTCAGCAATCAATTCCTCTAATTGCTCATTATATTCTTCCCAGGCCATCATTTCATCTTCAAGATCTTTCTTGGCATCCTCATATTTGGTAAAAAGAGATTGATCTTGCATTTTCTCTGGATTTGAAAGCAAATCTTCCATTTCTGCAATTTGCTCTTCAAACTTAGCTATGTTTTCCTCAGCCTTGGAAACATTGCGTTCCATTTTGGTGATTTTCTTACTTAACTCTTTTCTCTCCAGGTAATTCAACTTATTTTCCGAAGGAGCTTCTTCAACTTTCTCCTGAACAATCGCTTTTTTCACTTCTAACTCCTGAAGAGTTTCCATGCGTTTAGCTCTTAAGAAGTCATAAATCCCACCCAAGTGTTCTTTTATTTTTTTGTTGGCAAATTCATAAACTTTCGATGCTAAACCATCCAGGAACTCACGGTCGTGAGAAACAACAATAACAGTTCCTTCAAATTGCGACAAGGCCTCTTTCAACACATCCTTCGATTTCATATCCAAATGGTTGGTAGGCTCATCGAGCACCAATAAATTCACCGGCTCCAAAAGCAAGCGAATCATAGCCAATCGAGATCTTTCTCCTCCCGAAAGCACTTTTACTTTCTTATCAACTTCCTCCCCCCGGAACATAAAAGCTCCAAGAATATCTCTGATTTTGGTTCTTACATCGCCAACGGCAACATCATCAATGGTATCAAAAACCGTTTTGTTTTCATCCAGAAGTTGAGCCTGGTTCTGAGCAAAATATCCGATTTTTACATTGTGACCAACCTTACAGATTCCCGTATGCTCTAACTCTCCCATTAAAACTTTTACCAGAGTTGATTTTCCTTCCCCATTCTTTCCTACAAAAGCAAGTTTCTCTCCTCTTTCAATTACAAACTCCAGTTCGCTTAAAACCAGATGATCGCCATAAGCTTTACTCAAATTTTTAGCTTCACAAACCAAATCGCCAGAACGTGGAGCAGGAGGAAATTTCAAATTTAATTTCGATAAGTCTTCCTCATCCACTTCAATTCTATCCAATTTTTCAAGTTGCTTGATTCTAGATTGAACCTGAACTGCCTTTGTAGCCTTATATCTGAATCGTTCAATAAAATCCTCTGTATCCTTAATCATCTTTTGCTGATTGATGTAGGCTTTCATCTGCTGTTCTCTTCGCTCGGCATGCAAAACAACATATTCAGAATAAGGAACTTTATAGTCGTATATTTTCCCAACCGAAATCTCAACTGTTCTGTTGGTGATATTATCCAAAAATGCACGGTCGTGCGATACCAACACCACAGCTCCGGGATACACCTTCAAAAAATCTTCTAACCACTGAATTGACTCAATATCCAAATGGTTGGTAGGCTCATCCAAAAGAAAAACATCCGGACGACGCAAAAGAATCTTAGCCAATTCGATACGCATTCTCCAACCACCGCTAAATTCGTTGGTCTGACGAGTGAAATCGCTGCGTAAAAAACCAAGTCCCATTAGGGTTTTCTCAGCTTCAGCATCAACATTTTCACCACCCATCATGTGATAACGGTCGTTTTTATCGCTCAAGCGATTAATCAACTTCATGTAATCCTCCGATTCATAATCGGTGCGCTCAGCAATTTCAGCATTAATTTTTGCAATCTCTTTTTCAAGGCCCAATACCTCCTCAAAAGCAGTAAGAGCTTCCTCCATTACTGTTCTGCCATCAAAGTGGTTCATTTGCTGTGGCAAGTAACCAATCTTAATCTCAGAAGGAATGGAAACATTTCCTTTTGTGGCTCCCTGTAATCCCGCAAAAATCTTAAGCAAAGTTGATTTTCCTGCTCCATTTTTTCCAACAAGGCCAATTCTGTCTCGCGAATTCACAAGAAAACTTACCTCTTTGAAAAGAGTAAAACCACCAAATTCAACTGTAAGATTATTTATAGAGATCATATTAATTCCTTTTTAAGATGTGGCGACAAAAATAATGAAGAATGAGCAATTAATAATTAGTAATGAATAATTATTAATTGCTCTTCAGAAATTCTAATTCGATAACTGCTCACTGTTCACTGATGCCTGTTCGCTAATAACTGCCTTTTTCAACATTTCCGACTGAATGATATTCTCTTTCACCTCAGTCATTACGATATTTTCGGCTTCAGCAAAAGAAATATCATAAACACGATTTACTTTTGCATACTCTTCAGGGAAACGAGCCAACAATTTGTCATACAATCGATCAAGATCCTGTTTTTTAGGATTTTGAAATTCCATTTTCAGTTCGAATCTGCGAATCAAAGCCTCATCAATCATATCAATTTGATTGGTTGCTGCAATCATTACTGAATTCTTTGGCAAGTGATCCATCATCTGAATCATACCATTCACAACACGTTTCATCTCACTACTATCGGTGTTGTCATAGTTTCGTTCTTTTCCCAAAGAATCAAACTCATCGAAAAACAAAACGGCCTCTTGTGTTTCAATCATTTTAAAAGCCGAAGCAATATTTCTTGAAGTCTCTCCTAATTTCGAAGAAATAATGTTTCCAAGGTTTATTGTTTTGATTTTCTTATTCAGTTTATTGGCAATTGCCTTTGCTGTCATGGTTTTACCACATCCCGATTTTCCGTATAGCAATATCTTATTGACAACCGGCAATCCATACTTTGTAAGAATTTCAACATGTTCGTATTCTCTTAAAAACTGAGAAATCTGTGAAAAAAGTTGTTCGTCAAAAACAACGTCATTCATGTCAACTTTTCCATTGTTGGGTATAAACAGATGATTCATGCTTAAATATTGTGTTTGCTGTGTTTTGTTGTTGTTTATTTAGTGTTGCAAACTTAGTATTTTATCCTTAATCATAAGCAAAGTCATTTTGAGAGTTTTATAAAAGAATTACATTTGCGAACTATTTTTTATCAATGAACTCTGTATGAGTACAAATGAAATTCCATTAGAAAGGAAATGAGCTGTATTAGATATTCATATTTGAAAAAAGAAAAGCAATTGGTTATTGCTTGTAGTGATAAGAAGGTTGATCAAAAAATTTTAGTTTCGGAGTTTAAATCTATATTCAAAAACTTAAAGCTTGATTCCCCGGTTGATATTTTAATAGACATTAAAAGTCTTAACCTGGAAGCATCTGTAAAAGACAATGAACGATACACCAGTTTTTTTCTAAAAGAAAAAATAAATGCCAAAAAGATTGCCGTTTTAACCAATACCCCTTCGCAGGTTGTACAAAGCATGCTTCTTATTGAGGGTGTTAAACATTTGGGCATTGCCATGAAAGTTTTTAATTCTGAAAAGGCAGGTTTAGATTGGATCAATTCGAATTGTCAAAACAAAAAAACATTACAAATCCATCAAGCATTATCAAAGCTATCAAACAAAAAAGCATCATAAAAAAGGAGAACTTAAGAGGTTCTCCTTTTATTTTTAATACTCTTTCGAATAATCTTTATAAATCGCCTTTTCGAATTCTATCCAGTGTTCCTTTGTCATCCTACCAGGTGTAAACAAACAAATTCCTGAAGCACCATTCACCATCGATTCACGAATTGCTTCTCCAATCTCTTCTGGTAGTAGGCCATGATTCTCAGGGTCTGCTTCTTTTGTTTTTGAATCTGGATTTGGACAAATAAACAAACCACTGTAAACTGGTCTTTCTCCATTTAAACTTTCAACAGACTCCTTACACATTTTACCAATCCATTCGGTTCCCTCCAAATAGAAATCATTATAATTCATTGGTAAGAAGGCATCCAAGTTCCATTGATTCCATTCCTGACGAACCATTTTAACTGCATGTGAATGTGGTCCCGGAAATACTGCTGCCGTAATGTCTTTACCTTGGGCATGCACATCTTCAACCAATCGATTAACAATTTTTGTAATCAGATCCTGACGAAACTTTTTCCACTCTTGCAATTCTCTTGCCTTAGCCTGATCGGTTATTTCGACACCTGTTTTTTCCTTAAAATCAGCCTTACACTTATCGCAATAGCAATAATCAAAATCCGGATATTCCTTATCCATTACCAAGCCATACTTATCCCACAATCCTTTTGCAAGAATTACATCCGGGAAACGAATATAATCCAAATGTACTCCATCAACCTCTGGCAATCGAGCAATAGTTACATATAAGTTTGAAAGATATTTGTATACCTCCTCCTTGTTGGGACACAAAAACGTATAGTGATCTACATAGGCTGGTTTATCGTAAGCCGATTCCCCATTTCCATTTACGGCATACAACTCTTTGGGAATATTTTTATCTCTGCCTTGAACCATTGTTGGTATCCAGGTATGAAATTCCAGGCCAACCTCTTTGGCAATTTTTCCCACACGTTGATATACGGCAGGATCATGCCCTCCATTATACATCAAAGCATCAATTCCTTTTTCTTTTAAATCAGTAAATTTTTGTAAAAGTTGTGCGTCGGTTGCTTCGCCCGGACCTCCAAGCCATGCAAAGCATGGAACTTTTGTTGGTTGTTGCGTACCGCACGACACCAACAACAACAAACTGATAACAGCAAGTAGCTTGTTCATAGTTAAATTATAAATAAGATTTGTGGCTTTGGAATACTTGCTAAAGATAACAAATTAAAGGAAGAAGTATTTAGATAGGGTATCGGGAAATGTAATATGACTTTTTGACTATTCAACTTTTTGACTATTCAACTTTTTGACTATTCGACTTTTTGACTATTCGACTTTTCGACTTTTCGACTTTTTATATCTTTGTGCCCAAATTAAAAATATAAGACAAGTGGGAAGAAAAAGAAACAGAAAACCCCTTCTGCAAAACATTAGAATTGAGAAGTTAGCCGCCGAAGGAAAGGCCATCGCAAAAGTGGATGAAAAAGTGCTGTTTGTTACAAACGTAATTCCAGGCGATGTAGTGGATGTACAGGTTACCAAAAAACGCAAAAGTTATATGGAAGGTAATCCTGTTTTCTTTCACGAACATTCTCCATTAAAAAAAGATGCCTTTTGTGAGCACTTTGGTGTTTGTGGTGGATGCAAGTGGCAAAATTTGCCATACGAAGAACAGTTAAAGTTCAAGCAACAGGAAGTAATCGACAATTTGGAAAGAATTGGTAAAGTTGAATTGCCAGAGGTTAATGAAATATTGGCTTCAGCCAAAACCGAATTCTATCGTAACAAGTTGGAGTATACCTTCTCTAGCAAGAGATATTTAACCAACGAGGAAATTGCCAGCGGTAAAGATTTAAACCGCACTCCTGCAGTTGGTTTTCATGTTCCCCGATTGTTCGATAAGGTTGTTGACATCAACAAATGTCACCTACAACCAGAACCTTCGAATGCCATTAGAATGGCCATTAAGGAATTTGCTTTTGCCAATGATTTAAGCTTCTTCGATATCCGCAATCACGAAGGATTCCTAAGAACATTAATCATTAGAACTGCATCTACAGGTGAGAATATGGTAATTGTTACTTTCTACCACGAAGATGTGGAAAAGAGAGAGGCATTACTGAATCATTTGGTTGAAAAATTCCCTGAAATCACATCATTAATGTATGTGATCAACGAAAAGGCAAATGATACTATTACCGATCAGGAGGTAGTATTGTTTAAAGGACGAGATCATATCTTCGAGCAAATGGAAGATTTGAAATTTAAAATTGGTCCAAAATCCTTCTACCAAACCAATTCCGATCAAGCTTACGAATTGTACTGCAAAACTCGCGAATTTGCTGAACTAACAGGCGACGAAGTGGTTTACGATTTGTACACGGGAACTGGAACCATTGCCAATTTCGTAGCAAAACAAGCCAAGCAGGTTATTGGTATCGAATATGTACCAGAAGCCATTGAAGATGCTAAGGTAAACTCTCAAATCAACGGAATTAACAATACAAAATTCTTTGCTGGTGACATGAAAAATGTTCTAACCAAAGAATTTATCGAGCTTCACGGTCAACCTGATACCATGATTGTTGATCCACCACGTGCCGGTATGCATGTTGATGTAGTGGAAACTATTCTGCACGCAGCTCCAAAACGCATTGTTTACGTTAGTTGTAACTCGGCAACTCAAGCTCGCGATTTAGCACTAATGAACGAAGCCTACAAAGTAACCAAAGTACAAGCTGTCGACATGTTCCCACACACTCATCATGTGGAGAATATTGTGCAGTTGGAGAAACGTTAAGTTTTTCATGCTTAAAATATAAAAAGCTCGCAGAGATATTCTTTGCGAGCTTTTTTATTTATTCATTAATACTTTTTCGGAATTGTAAAACTAAATTTTGAGCCTTGGCCAACTTCGGATTCTACCCACAATTCACCTCCCAATAACTCTACAATGTCTTTCGAAATGGATAGTCCAAGCCCTATTCCTCCATGTTGTCTGATAAGGTGATTTTCAACCTGTCTGAAACGGCTAAAAATAATCTTCTGATGCTCCGAAGATATTCCTATTCCTGTATCCTGCACATAAAAAAGAACAACATCTTTTAAACTTTCACAACCAATGATAATCTCACCTTTTTTGGTAAATTTAATGGCATTGCGAATCAAATTATTAAAAACCTGGAGCAGTTTACCTTTATCAGTATGTATTTCAAAATTTGGGTTAAACATGTAATCCAACTTTACACTTAATTTCTTTTTTTCAGCCTCAACCGAATGAAGGTTTTTTAGCCCAGATAAAAATGGATCAAGATAAAAACGATCTACATTTATTTGTAATTTCTTTGCCTCCAACAATGAAGCATCCAATATATCATCCATTATACTCATAAGCTGATTTCCACAATCTTTTATTATTGAAGCATATTCTTTCCTTTCTTCATTTGTCACATTATCATCAGCAATAAAATCAGTAAATCCCAACAAACCATTTAGTGGAGTTCTAACTTCATGACTAAGGTTAGCCAGGAAAGCCGTTTTAAGTCTGTCATTTTCTTCTGCCTTAATCAGTGCTTGCGTTAATTTGGCTTCAGTAAGCTTTTTTTCTGTAATATCCAATCCAACTTTTAAGTATCCTATGATACTATTTTCATCGTCAAGCACAGGTGAAATGGAAGCCGATTCCCAATAATAACTAGAGTCTTTACGTTTGTTATAAAATTCTCCTTCCCACTTTTCACCCGACGATATTTTTTGCCACAAATCTTTGTAAATAATAGCTGAATGTTTGCCTGATTTTAAAATCCTTGGATTTTCTCCTATTAGCTCTCCAAGATCATATCCTGTCTCCTTGCAGAATGTCGGATTCACATATTCTATCTCACCATTGGTGTTCGTTATTACTATTGATGCTAAACTTTGCTCAACCGCATTTGATAGTTTAGTTAGTTTAAGCAAATTCTTATTTCTCTCCGTCACATCCCGTATTACAGAGTGTAAAAGTTCTTTCCCATCAACCATAACAACACCTGATGAAATTTCAACATCTTTAATTTCTCCCGATGCAATGCGATGTTGAGCTTTAAAAAGCTTTTTGGGGTTAATTTTGGCTCTCTTAATGTTATCCCAAACAGAAACTTCTCCTGCAATATTTAAATCCCAAATTTTAAGATTTAGCAGTTCACTTTTTGAATAACCATAGAACTCACAAGCACTTTCATTCACATCTTTTATCAACCCATTTTCTGGCGATACAAGCATCATTACAGATGAACTACCGTAAAAAATATTCTTGTATCTATTCTTCACTTAACTTCTCCTTCAATTTAACCTTATCGGTTAAATCTACCACCGAAATCGCAAATTCCTCATCACTTAACGGAAATGAATCTACATAAATGAACTTCCCAATATCCGAATGATAGGAGTAAAAATTGGTGTTCTTGAAATCATTTATAACCGATTTAAAGTAAGCAATCCATTCAGGTTCAGTATTTGGAAACAATTCCAACAAAGTCTTACCAATAGCATTGTATTTAGAGATCTCTATTATTTCTTCATTTGCCGGATTCATATCCTTGTAGAGTAAATCCACCAATTCTCCTACTTCATTCCTAATTGGTTCAAGAATAGCTATGGCTGAATTTGATGTTGAAAAAAGTGTCTTATACTTCATTTCACTTTTCAATAATTTCTCTACAAGCTTCTGATTTTCTAAATCATACTCCTCTAAAAAGAACTTATTCATTTCTTCCTGATACAATATTTTTAAATCAGACTCTATAATCTTTCGGAATTCTACCAGCGAACATTTTGTACCTGTATCGAATTTCGTTTCCTCCTCATTAGCAACGTATAAAACTCCAAACAAATCTCAATTCGAAAATTTAAGTGGATATCCAAAATAATTGAGATTATTAAAATTGTTAAGTACTAAATCATCAGAACTAATTTCTTTTATTACAGCTAACTTCTTTACAAGATCTAAATATTCTTGATTCTCGAACCTTAATGCTTTGTCGCATGTATCACTTTTTAATAAAAGCTCAAGATTTGATTCTTTAATCTGAGCAATCATTATATTCGAAATATTGAACGTATTTGAAATGAGATTCAACATATCTTGCCATTTATTCAAAATGCTACTGGAAATCTTATACCTTACAATTTCTGACATAATTTTCAATTCAATTTAGAAATAGAATAAATCGTCAAATAAAAATAATTACAATGCCCCCTCAAGTCAACATAGACTCACATTGCAACATTATAAATCAATAATGAAATGATATTCTTGTTATTAAGAATGACAATAGATACATAAAGTTAAATAAAAATACATACAATACAAACATAATCTATAAATAAAATCCATTCCCCATTTACTTTGCATACACCATAACACCCTTATAAAATATATCTCACCTTCCCAAAGTATATTCAAATCCCTTCATTATAAATGTTCAACCTACAATTTTATTGGTCAACAAATATAATCTCCAGTTGTTTACTGAACAGAAAAGTCATGGTTTGGGTGTTATTATAAAACTTTCTCTCAAATCGGATAATTCCTAACACCCAAGAGCAGCGGACAATGTGTTGATTCTGAAGATTTCACCAATTACATATTAGGAAGAAAAGCAAGTGATTGAAAATAGAGAAATTCCAAGTTTCAAATCCAAAGCTCAAATCATAAACTTAAAAGACTCTGACAGGTTCAATGAACGCTGTCAGTTCTTTATACTTTATACTTTCTTAAGCTTCCACCTCCCTGTTTTAAACCAATACAAGGCGATTAGTGTTAGAACTGCCTCAGCAATAAGGATGGCATAAAATACGCCATTTTGGTTCCAACTAAATTGAATTGCCAGCACATAAGCAACTGGAATTTCCACAATCCAGAAACTAATCAGGTTCAATATTGTTGGCGTTTGTGTATCGCCTGCTCCATTAATCGAATTCAGTAATACCATACCCATTCCGTAAAAAATAAATCCGCAGCTAATAATTTTTAACGCTTGAATTCCATTCACTACAATCCCCTGATCATCGGTAAATAATTCAATAAAATAAGTTGGAAACAAGAAGAATATTATTCCTATTAAACCAAGAAACGCTACATTAATTCTTCCTGCAGCCCATACCGATTTTTCAGCACGTTCCGGTTGATTAGCACCTAGATTTTGTCCTACCAAAGTAGCTGCCGCATTGCTCAATCCCCAGGATGGCAACAGAATAAATATCAAAATACGGATTGCAATGGTATATCCCGCAATGGCAGCACTACCAAACTCGGCCATTATCCTCATCAAACCAATCCAACTTGAGGTTGCAATAATATTCTGTCCTATTCCTCCAAGCGACAGGTTTATTAATTTCTTGATGGTTTTCCATCGCAAGGTAAAATGCTCTATTTTGATGTGTATCTTTCCACTGCCTTTAAACAGCAAAATAAACTGGTATATCACAGCCAATCCTCTACCAATACTAGTTGCTATTGCAGCTCCTTCAACGCCCATCGCAGGAATTGGTCCTAAACCAAAAATCAATAATGGATCAAGAATGATATTTAAACCGTTGGCAATAATCAAAACACGCATGGAAAGTGAGGCATCTCCTGCTGATCGAAATATCGCATTGTTAATAAATAGCAACATGATAATCATGTTACTGCTCAGAATAATGGTTGCATAACCCGACATCTCATTCACAATGGTAGAATTTGCTCCCATTAATCGCAGCAAGTCTTTTGAAAAGAAAATTCCTACTATCGCGATAAAAACTGATGCTATCGCTCCGGTTACAATGGCCTGTGCTGAGACTTTTGCAGCTTTCTCGAACTTCTTTTCACCAACTCTACGGGCTACCAAAGCTGTTGTTGCCATTGATAAACCAAACCCTATGGCATATACAATGGTGGTTATCGATTCAGTAATCCCCACAGTTGCGACTGCATCATCGCCGAGTTGGGATACAAAAAAGATATCGGCTATAGCAAAAACCGATTCAAAGACCATTTCCAATACCATAGGTATAGCCAACATAAATAGGGCTTTCCCAATTTTCCCATTGGTATAATCTCTTTCTTCGCCCGATAAGGCATCCTTAATTATTTTCCACAATTGCCACACTCGGTCAATTGTTTTTACTCGTACATATTTCTTTTTAAAATTGCTATTATGTTGCATTTTCGTTTTCGCTTATGATGATGAATTAAACTCTTTATTTTTGCTTTTTCCTCGAAACATTTTCCTGTTTCAAATTTCACGAGCTCCACAAATGGGGCACAATTAAAACCTGAGTTCAATTAAAAATATAAGACACATAAAGTCAGATTTATTCAAGATTTGATTTAAAAATTATAAAAGAATATCGGGATATTTTGAAATTTTTTTTAAAGTAAAGATTGGATGAAGATGACTTTTAAAAGAATTTGCTTGCTTTTGGCATAAATTCCCTCAAATCCTCTTGAAATATCCCTATATTCCTTCAAGAATTTGAAAAAAATTCTACTCAAAATCAATTCAAACTGTGGCCATATTTTTAATAGAGCTCAGGTTTACTCATAGTTGTACTCATAATTTTTCCTCCATTAAATTTTTAGGTGTACAAAAATCGTATCGGGCGGCTTACGCCTCCGTTACTTCTTAATTAATAATATCTATAGAATAAGGAAAGCCTAAGCTGTTTAGCTCAGATAATTGCAAGGTGAATTTGTGACAAATATATTCATAGCTTTCCTCCGTTTTTTGCGTGAGTACCACAAATATAAATCAATTTATCCAAATCGCAACAAATATTTTTCCAATACTGTTAATTTCAGCGAGAAACATGACCTAAGCTAACAAATATTCTTTTTTATGCTCTAAATTTTATGTAGTATTGAGGTCTTGCAACAAACCAAATAAATCGTAATAAAAATGAACAAGATCATTGTATCAGCCCTGGCTGTAATACTAAGTGTAAATCTTTGTTTTGCTTTCTCTACCGAGGATAACAAACAAAAAACAATTGAAAATTGGTTGATTTCGGATGCCATAGAACTACACCTTCCTGCATTCAACACTACCGAGGATTTTAGCGGAAGTACTTTCGAACTAAAAAATCTTTTACAGGAAAACCAAATGGACCTTTGTAAAATTGCTCCTAATGAATCGGACAAACTGAACTGGAACAATGAGCAATTGACCTGGAAAAAGAAAAGTGCCAATTCTAAAGGTTTTCTTTCTTTGCCAAATAAGGAAAACAAATTGTACTATCTGGTTTCATACCTAAACACTGATCAGTGGAGTGAAGTTGAGCTATCGTTGAAAAGCTTCCCAATGATTGAGGTTTATGTGGATGGCAAAAAGCAATTGTCGCAATACAAGCATGAAGCCGATAAAGCCAAAGAGTCGAGCAAAAGTCTAAAACTGGAGCAAGGACACCACAAAATTGTTGTGAAAATTCTAAGCGGTTCTAAGAACAATCAGTTTCAACTTGCTTTGAAATCCAAAAATGATGCAAAAGCTGATCATTTTGAATTGAGCCTTTCTCCAAAACAGTTTATGGATATCAACAAAGTTTTAGATGGCACAAAAGTAAAAAGCACCGCTTTATCCTTTGATGGCAAGTATGCGTTAATTTCTTACAGCCGTACCTTACCTCCTTCAGATAAAAGTGAGAATTGGAAAGAAATCCAAGAAATTGAAACAGGCAAAATTCTTTACACATTCAGAGGAACACAACTTTCAAACATCAATTGGTTACCAACCGGAAATCAAATTTCTTATACCAAAAAATACAACGAAAAAGCATCTATTTTTGTTTTCGATTTTGAAAGGAATACTGAAAAGCAAATTGCTGAAAATATCGAAGATTTCTCTTCTTACACTTGGGCTCCAAACGGAAAATTCATCATCTATAGCATAGGGAAAAGCAATTCTGAAGACTGGAAAATGAAAAAATTCCAAGGCATGGAAGATCGTTTGCCATGGTATAGATACAGATCATTCCTTTACAAATTGGATGTTGCAAGTGGTGTAAAACAACGACTAACTTACGGAACTTTAAGTACGAACTTGGCTGATATTAGTGCTGATGGAAAAAATATCCTATTCACAACTTCGCGTCCTGATTATAGTGGTTACCCATATTTTAAGCAGAATCTTTACCAAATGAATATTGAAACTTTTAATGTGGAAAGCATTTGGGAAGACAAATTGACCGCTGGTCAGGCACAATATTCTCCTGATGGCAAACAATTGTTGGTGCAAGGAGGTCCTTCTTGTTTTGGTAAGATTGGTGAAAATATTGGCAATCATCCAATAGCAAACAATTACGATGGACAGCTTTACATTTACGATTTGACTTCAAAAAATGTAGATCCTATTACTTACAATTTCGATCCTGCAATTGATGCAGCAGTATGGAATAAATTGGATAATAAGATTTACATTAAAGCACAAGACAAAGACTACGTAAAACTATTCAGCTATGATATTGCGTCGAAAAAATTCACTGAATTAAATTCGAATTCGGATGTGGTTCGTGGTTTTGACTTGTCGAAAAATGGGAAAACAATTAGCTATGTGGCTTGTGGAATTTCAAGTCCATACAAAGCATTTACCTATGATATTGCTTCTAAAGAAAATCATGTAATCGCAAATCCTGAAAAGAATCATCTGAAAAATGTAATATTCGGCAAAACCGAAGATTGGAATTTTACCAAGGAAGATGGAACTACGATTATTGGTCGCGTTTATTATCCTCCTAATTTCGATTCCAATAAAAAATATCCATTAATTGTAAATTATTATGGTGGAACGTCTCCTGTAGAAAGAAGTTTTGGAGGTCGTTACCCTCTGAACATGTATGCAGCTATGGGTTATGTGGTATACTTACTACAGCCTAGTGGTGCTACAGGTTTTGGACAAGAATTCTCGGCTCGTCACCAAAACAATTGGGGAATTATTACTGCCGATGAGATTATTGATGGAACCAAGAAGTTTATTAAAGACCACTCATTTATCGATGCTGATAAAGTTGGATGTATCGGAGCTTCATATGGTGGTTTTACAACTCAGTTGTTACAAACCAAAACCGATATTTTTGCTGCAGCCATTTCTCATGCTGGTATTAGTGATATCACCAGCTACTGGGGCGAAGGATATTGGGGCTATTCGTACAGTATGAATGCTACAGGAAAATCATTCCCTTGGAACAGAAAAGACATTTATGTAGACCAAAGCCCATTGTTTAATGCCAATAAAATTACAACACCAATGTTATTGCTCCATGGTAGCCAGGATACCAACGTACCATTGGGGGAAAGTATTCAAATGTATCAGGCCTTAAAATTGTTAGGAAAAGATGTGGAATTTGTACAAGTAAAAGGTCAGGATCACTTGATTCAAAACTACAACAAACGCATTCTCTGGAACAATACCATTTTTGCATATTTTGCAAAATACTTAAAAGATCAGCCACAATGGTGGGATGAATTATATCCTGATAAAAATTTATAAACCTTAATATCAAAAGAGATTGGCAAATGTCAGTCTCTTTTTTATTTACACTCAACTGTTTTTGGGAAGTCATATTTCCCCTGAGTTACCTTTCCCAATCTTAGGTGTTTTTCCTTATCATAGACAGAAACTAACACATTATCAATAATGATAAACTCTATTGATGCTTATGTGAATAATACTTACTTTTAAGAATCAAAAATTAAAAGAACAGAATATGTTAATAGTTATATCACCTGCCAAAACATTAGATTTTGAATCTCAAGCAAAAACAGCTATTCATTCAGAAGCAAGTTTTACGAAAGATGCTGAACAATTAATTAAAATTCTTCGCAAACTTAAAGTGGATGAAATTGGAGATTTCATGGGAATCAGCCCCAAGCTGGCTCAATTAAATTTTGAACGTTTTCACCAGTGGAACTTGCCTTTTACACCCGATAATGCCAAACAAGCATTACTGGCCTTTAAAGGCGACGTTTATACCGGAATTGATGCGGAAAGCCTAAGCGATGCGGATTTTGAAAACGCACAATCACAATTGCGCATTCTTTCAGGTTTGTATGGCGTTTTAAAGCCAATGGATTTAATTCAGGCTTATCGTTTAGAGATGGGTAAAAAACTGGAAAACAGAAGAGGTAAAGACCTGTATGAGTTTTGGGGAGATAAAATCACGAAATCAATTAACAAAGATTTAAAAGAATATGACCACAAGCATCTAATTAACCTTGCATCGAATGAGTATTATAAATCGATAAAGGCTAAACAAATAAATGCCGAAATCATTGCTCCTGCTTTTAAAGATCTGAAGAATGGACAATACAAAATGATCAGCTTCTTCGCTAAAAAAGCAAGAGGATTAATGACTCGATTCATTATTCAGAATGGAATAAGTAATCCTGAAGACTTAAAAGCTTTTGATTTAGATGGATATATCTACAATCCTAACTTATCAAAAGATAATGCTCCAGTTTTCACTCGTGATCATTAAAGAAAATTTACATTATTAAAAAGAGTTTTAAGTCTTGTTTTTGCTCTCATTTTTTACTATGTTTAAGTATAAGATAATCCGAGTATTAACCCCATAATCCCTCTGCATATGACCACTGAAAACTATGTTGTAAAGTATGGTAGTCTTCTAAAAGAAGAAACCCTGGAAGTTATTGATGATAAAATATTGCCTAATACCATTGTTTTGGAAGCAACAAATCCGTTTCCCGGATATTATGAGTATTACGATGGTTTTCAGAAAGATGTTCAACCTCATTATATTTATTTGGTATTAGATAGAAGATATGATTTAGAAGAGTTTACTCGGGCTACGCAAAAAATAATGAGCTATTTCGAGGCCAAGTTCCACGCTGCAATTGGTAACATTACCATTTATAACAGTGTGTACTACGTAATTCGTATCAGAAGACTTATTAATTACGATCAAGTAAAAGAATTACAGGAGTGTTATCAATCCGAAGGAATTATTTTTAAGACAAATGATTCTATTCCTCACAATTCTAAAGCAATGATTCAATTGGATAAGTTTTTTGCTTTGGATATAATCGAAGATGGATACTTTAAAGATCATATTGAACCAAATCATGGATATTTTACCATTCCTCAGAAACTAAGCTGGAAGCAATTTGAGCAATTAACCAAAAAAGTGAAATACAATATGGAGATGATTCATTTCGATGTTTCTTTGGGTTTTATTTACGACCATTTTAAAGCTGTTGATATGATCAGGGTTTATGCTGAGAACCTAGATCTGGATTTAATGAAGAAAATTAGAGACAAATACATTGAAAGAATAAAATAAATAATACAAAACAAAAAGGAGGTTTTCAAAATTGAAAACCTCCTTTTTTCATGCAATATTTTCTTAAAAAACAGGTGCTCTAACTGCTTTAATTCTTTTTCTCCTTTTCTTGGTGGTAGCAAGCGGAAAAGAGAATGATATTTCGTGCGCTCCAGTATTTGTGTGAATTAGTTTAGAAATGGCGTAATCGTAACTGTAAGCAACTTTAAAGCGTTCGGTAACGAATCCTGCCATGGCAATAAAAGAGTCGTAATTTGGCTCAAAATTCTGATTGAACCACAATCCAAATACCAAAGAACTTTTACTTGCATACAATCCATAGTTCATCTGAGAAAAATCTCCTTGTTGCTGATAAAGCAATGCCGGGGCAAGAATCCAATTATCGGCATATCTTCTGCTTCTTCCGCCTAACACAAATTCGGCTCCAGCGTGAACTGTATATTTGGTTTGCAATTTATCTTCCTGTTCGTCATCAAAACTTAAATCTGGCTTAGCCAAATGGTGTGCAGCTATACCGAAATAAAAATCTCTGTAGTAAGCTATTGATCCCAATGAGAAATCCCATCCATCTTTTCTCCTGTTTACAGGATCACCGGAAGGATTGTGTGGAAATATATTACCATAAATAGGTGAAACCTGATCAGGAAATACAAGGTTCTGCCAATCTACTTTTTTTTGCATAAAAGCAGCCTGAATGGCTGGACGAATCACAAAATCATCGGTTATTCTCAAATAGAATGAATACATCCCCGCGAAGGTGGTTGTTTTTAAAGCACCATCTCCCTGATCATCCTGAATAACCATAACGCCTACTCCTCCATTTAAGGTCTCATAGAAATTATCGAATGCTACACTATAGGTAACGTATGGAAGATCCAAGTTTGGCCATTGGTTACGATAGTTTAAGCTAACATTAGAATTATTTGTAGATCCTGCCAAAGCTGGATTCAGGTATAGTTTATTTGCGTAAAACTGAGAAAATCGGATATCCTGAGCAAAGCTTTGCACCAATGCTCCCACAAATAATACACAAAAAACAATCAGAGCTCTCTTCATCTATTCTCTATTTATAACTCCACAGAGTTATTCTAGTTAAAAAAGTGATTCGGACTGTTGTTTAAAAGTTCGAAATCACTTGTAAAATAAATTTATTTTATTGATAAAATAAAACCTTTTCTCAATTATCTGATCAACATGAAGGTTCCTTGGTTGGTAAGTTCACCATTAATAAACACCATCCAAACATATGCACCTGCCGGACAAAGTTTACCTCTGTATTTACCATCCCAACCACCGTTGCGACCAACCTCGTTGGTCTTATACATTAATTCTCCCCAACGGTTGTATACATACATTTCAAATTTCTCAATATCGTAATTGATATCTTTCAAATAAAATTTGTCGTTATCATTACTCGAATTTGGAGTAAATGCATTAGGAGATTCAATACCTACAGGTTTCACTTCCACATTCACAGAATCCTTGGCAATACAGCCTAAATTATCTGTTACTGTCAATTTATATTTACCTGTTTCCGACACCTCATATCTTTGAAGAATACTACCTTCCTTGCCATCTTCCCATTCAAAGTAGTAAGGAGAATATTCCAAAGGAAGATTTGGAGCTAATGTTACAGTTTGTCCTTCAAAAATTGTTACTGGTCTATCTTTAGTAAGTTCAATCTCTCTAGGTCCAGTGTAAATCAAATTATTCCTTAAGTTTGGTTTTGGTGTTGGATTTATTACAAAATTTTGTTCATCGCCACAACCATATTTGTTCTCTACAGTTAACAGATATTTACCTGGTTGATCAAGTGTTCTCTCAACATCCGTATATCCATCTTCCCAAATCGGATTTTCCATTCCTGCGATATTCACTTCGAATTTTTCACCCTCACAAGCAAACTTATCTTCTTCTAATTCAGGGTCAGCTACCATATTTACAAGTACTTCACCCTCTGTATCACAGCCATAAAGGTCGGTTACACTAATCTTGTAAGTAAATGTTCCTTCAGGAGCATTTACAATCTTCGGACTTCTCGAATTAGGATCATCTAAATGATCTGGGTTTGTCCAAATTATTTCTCCTGCATCACCTACAACATCGGTTAGCAATTGTAATTGGTTACACTGACCAACTGTAGTGTCGGAAATGGTGGTTACAATAGGTAGTGGAGCTACTGTAAGCTCAACCAAATCCATATTTGTACAACCATGTTCATCCATAACCGTTGCGACCAATACTTGTGATTTTCCAGGGGTAAATGTTGGATTCATCGAATTCGCATCGTCCAAATCTGCTGCAGGTGCCCACTGAATATTATTTTCATCTGTTTCTGCACTTAATTTAAAAGGCTTACAACTACCAATGGTAGTATCATCTGTAATATTTACCGTTGGCAATGGATCTACACGTAAAGTGGTTTTTGAAGTTACATTGGAACATCCATTTTCATCCGTATAAGAATAATGAACATTATAGGTTCCCGCACCTTTTTCTGCCGGATCGAATACCTCTTCAGAAATGTCATCCACCCAATAAATACCACCATCAGGATACCCTCCTGAAAGAGCAAAACTTTCATTACATACTCCTTTTGATTCAAACAGAGCCAAATTCACATCAGGTAGAGCATTTAATTTCACCAATGAATCTACTTTCGACTCACAACCTGTAGCAACATCGGTAATCATGATAGAAAGCTCACCATTCGCCAGTTCCCCCCAAGTAATTCGAGTACGTAAACCTTTATCTGGTCCGGCAAACAAACCACCTTCTACTCCCCAACCATACTCAATTTCGGGCATTGCATCGGTTGTATATGTAACTCTATCTTCTTTCGCACAAAGTACCATTCTACCTAAGATTCTCGAGTTTGGTAATTCATGAACTGTTAATTCTGTAGGTTTTGTTGATCTTGAATCTGTACATCTATCAGAAACAATGCATGTATAGTATCCACTATCATCAGGGCTTGTTTTACCCAAATTCAATACCGATGCATTTTCTCCGGTTAAGTCAACCCCATCCAACTTCCATTGATATGTTACATCATTTCCTTCAACATCCGTTGTAAGCGTTACTTCTTCACCAGAACAAACCTCAATATCCGCCATTTCAGATAAGATTCTCAATTGAGGAATTACCTTAAGCGTCATTTCATCACTAATGGCCTCTGCACATGAATTGTAAACTTTACAAGTATAATTGGCCTCATCATCAAGCTGAATAGATGTTAAGCTCAATACAGGAGAAGTTTTTCCATCTATGTCAGTTCCATTTTTTCTCCACTGATATTTGAGTTCCTCTCCGGTAGCACTCACACTAAACTCTACCAATGAGGTGTTTTCACAAGTTTCTACATTGTCACTAACAGAAATAATTACTGACAATTCTGTCACCTCTAAGCTACCTTTTGTTGTAACATTACCACATAAACCAGTTACTTGTACTTCATAATTTCCTTCATGTGCTAATAGTGTTGGATTGTAATTCAGAATTTTTTGATCTGAAATCTCAACTCCACCAAAGAACCATTTGTATTTAATATTCGCTGCTCCTTTTACATTTGGAATCCATTCTAACTCCTGGCCTTCACAAACTGTTTTGGTTCCTAGCGTAGCTAGAAGCGTTGTATTCTCATATACACGAACCGTTGTTTCCTCAACAATGCCATCTACTGGAGCACCCTCTCCTTCAATCTTACAAGTATAAACTCCTGCATCAGTTGCTTTAAGTTCTGCAATATAAAGGGTCAATTTTGTTTCTCCTGGAATTTCAAACCCATCCTTAAACCATTTAACCGACGATATTTGACCAGTGGCATCTATGCTTAAACTTAATGGTTCACCAACACATTTTTCTTCCAAACTAACCAATCCATCAGTAATAACAACCGGCTCTTTAACGGTTAACTTACCTGTTGCCAATCGAGTTGCACAAGTACCTTCAATTTCGCAATTGTAATAACCCTCATCAGCAAATTGAATATTTGTTAGCGTTAGTGAATTTGTTTTTTCAGATAAGATAGTGGCAACACCATCTTTTACATGAGTCCATGTATAAGTTAGATTATGACCTGTAGCATCAACAGTCATTGTGTAATCCTGACCAACAAATCGAACTACATTTTTTAAAGTAGCTAGAATTATTGTTGAAGGATTTACAGTCAGTTGAGCAGTCTCTGTTAATGTTTCTCCACAACCATTATCGTTGGTAACAGTACATTCCACAGTATATATTTTTGGAGTAAATTCATCTGCTGGAAGTACTTCAGTACCACTAATTAATAGTGTAGCAATAGCAGAAGGCTGAGGAATTCCATCAATTTTCCATTGATAATTTAAATCACGTCCTGTAGCTTTTGCTCTAAACACAACATCCTCATTTTCACAAACAGTTTGATCTGCAATTGGGCTTAATGTTGGTTTTGGATTAACAACCTGAGTTCCTACTGAAACATCAGATCCACATTTATTTGAAACTTCAACTTTGTAATTTCCTTCCATTGCTGTTGTTGCATCTCCTAAATTCAACTGAACTCCAGCAACAGTATTTGTCGATCCAGTATTTAATGTCCATTCAATAGCATCGTATGATCCAGTCACACTTATCGTTCCTAATATCAAAGGATCTCCTTCACAAACAGCAATAAGCTTTTCAATACCATCTCCATCAATTGAAGGCGCATCCATAATTGTAATATGACTTGTGTAGGTATAAGTATTATCACAATGATCTTCAACAATACACTCATAGGTTCCTGCATCGGTATCAGTAACAGCAGCAACCAAATAACTCGTTGTTGCTGTTATTGGGTTTCCATTATGAGTCCATGTGTATGATTTTACATCGCCTGTTACATCAACTTCCAGGTTCAGTTCACTACCAACACAAATATCATCTGGATCTACCCATTTATTTACAGTAGTAACCGATTCATATACATTCACATATCCAGATACAGATTCTATTGAACATCCATCAGACACTTCTACTTTATATTGACCTGATTCGCTCTTATCTACCGGAGTAAAGGTATAATCAGCTTTTGTTGCTCCTGGAATTTCCGTACCGTCTTTATACCACTTGTATGATAAAGTTAAAGCTGGATCGAAACTCTTAACACTTACTGATAATGTTTCTAAACCACCCAGACAAAATTCACTGCTATTTGACCAAGCATTCAAGCTTAATTGTGAACGATGAACAACTGTAAAATCATCACTTGTGTCAGGACATACTCCATTACCAACTGCTACTTGATAATTTCCATTATCACCAGTTCCAATATTTACAATCGCAGTTGGAGAAACTTCTGTAGCATCTTTGGTCCATGAATAAGTTAATGGTGTAGTTCCTGCAGTAACATCCAATTTTATTTGCTTACTCTCATCGAAACACAATATCTGATCATCAATAGGTGTAAATTCTACTGGTTCATAAACTTCGACTTTTACTTCATTTGAAGTATCATCTGCACTTGAACCATCTTTTACAATGCATCTTACTCCCCAGGATTCCATTGCCTGGCTTGCATTGGCAATTGTATAAGTTGACACTGCACCAACTGTTGATACATCTGCAATATTTGCATCTACAAATACATTATCACCTGTATGGTATTGCCATTGGTAAGTCAGTCCTGT
>NZ_JALPNU010000049.1 GCF_030851345.1 Marinifilum sp. D714 | reverse complement strand
TGCCTAAAGTACTTAAAGTTAAAATACAAGAAATAATTATAGCAGTCAATCATTTAGCATTGCTCTTAATCAAAACGAATAAAATGACGTTATGGTGCTAATACTCTAAGTACTTTAAGTATTCTAAATACTTTAGGCACTTTATTGTATCTATCACCAACAAACAGCACCATTATTATGAAACTTGAGCTTGCTATCTATCAGGATTCTAAAGATATTGACTAGAATTAGCCACAAGAGCCATAATTTTTTATAATTTTACAGCCCCAAACAAAAATTCGAATTATATTACGGATATGGAAAACAAGTTGTTCATTTATAATACACTAAAGCGAAAGAAAGAATTGTTCGAACCTCTTAACGCACCATTTGTTGGTTTGTATGTTTGTGGTCCTACAGTTTATGGCGATGCTCATTTAGGTCATGCGCGTCCGGCCATTACTTTCGATTTACTTTTCAGATATCTTACTCATTTAGAGTATAAAGTTCGCTACGTTCGTAACATTACCGATGTTGGTCACTTGGTGAACGATGCCGATGAGGGAGAAGATAAAATTGCTAAGAAAGCTCGTTTAGAGCAGCTTGAACCAATGGAAGTTGTTCAATATTTTACCGATCGTTACCACAAGGATATGGACGATTTGAATGTACGCAAGCCAAGTATCGAGCCTCGTGCATCGGGTCATATCATTGAGCAAATGGAAGTGATTGATAAATTACTTGACAATGGTTTTGCTTACGAAAGCAATGGTTCTATCTATTTTGATGTTGAAGCTTACAGCAAAAAGCATGAGTACGGAAAATTGTCAGGTCGTAAGATCGAGGAATTGATTTCAAATACTCGTGAGTTGGATGGTCAGAGTGAAAAGAAAAACTCATTCGACTTTGCACTTTGGAAGAAAGCTGCACCTGAGCACATCATGCGTTGGCCATCGAAATGGAGTGATGGTTTCCCGGGGTGGCACTTGGAGTGTACAGCTATGGGTGAGAGATACTTAGGTGAGCAGTTCGATATTCACGGAGGTGGATTGGATTTACAATTCCCTCACCATGAATGTGAAATTGCGCAATCAACCGGAGCTAACGGAAAAGAAGCTGTAAAATATTGGATGCACAACAACATGATTACCATTAATGGTCAGAAAATGGGTAAATCATTGGGCAACTTTATTACACTTTCGAACATGTTCTCGGGAGAAAACGACGTGTTAGATCAGGCTTACAGTCCAATGACCGTTCGTTTTTTCATGTTGCAGGCACATTATCGCAGTCCGCTTGATTTCTCGAACGATGCATTAAGAGCAGCAGAGAAAGGATTCAACAGAATGATGGCAGCAATTGCTACTTTAGATAAAATCCAGACATCAGCTTCTTCGAGTATTCAGGTTGCTGATTTGAAAGCCAAATGTTATGAGGCATTGAACGATGACTTGAACACTCCAATTTTAATCGCTCACCTGTTTGATGGTGTGAAAATGATTAACTCTTTGGCAGCGGGAAGCGAAAGTATTACTGCTGAAGATTTGGAAAGCCTGAAAACATTATACAATACCTTGGTATTTGATGTTTTAGGTTTGCAGGTAGAAGGATCGGATGATGGTGGCAACAATGAATTGCTTGATAAAGTAATTGCCTTTTTGCTTGAAACCAGAAACGAAGCCAAGAAGAACAAAGATTGGGCTACGGCCGATAAGATACGAGATGAATTGACCAATTTAGGCATCGTGGTGAAAGACACCAAAGATGGTTTTGAATGGGAAATCACAAAATAATCATTGAAACTGTCCTGAGTAATCGGGACAGTTTTTTTATTTTTATCAAAGCAAACACTAAACGAAGACTACAATGAAATTTCAAATTCTCTTCTCTTCTCTATTTTTTATTTTATCGGGATGTGGTAGCAATGGTGCTACAAAACCTGAAACTGAGAAAAAGGATCTTGCTCCTGCTGCCAAAACCATCGAGTTTGTAAATAGCATGAGATTAAAAGCGCCAAAAAGAGGAGATGTATTTGCTTATGGCGAAGAGATTGAAATTTTGGTTCGCCCGAAGAAAAAAGCGGGAGATATTGATTCCTTGCAATTGTGGGGCGATGGTGAATTGATACAAACCATTAGCTCAAAACCTTGGAATTTAAAGTGGAAACCAGCAAAGGATAAAATGGGAAAGCACAACCTGAAATTGATGGCTTATCATGAAAATGGTACTATTGGGTTGGTGACCACTTACATCAATTTGAAGTCGAATCAAGCTCCTGCTGAATACGATTACAAGATTGTAAATTCATTTCCTCACGACAGAAGAGCTTACACACAAGGCTTGTTTTTTCATGAAGGATTTTTGTACGAAGGAACAGGTCAGCATGGCGAATCGTCTTTAAGAAAAGTGCGCCTGGAAAATGGTGAAGCCATTTCCATAAAGAATTTGGAACAGGAATATTTCGGTGAAGGAATTACCTATAGCAAAAACAGAATTATTCAGTTGACCTGGCATTCAAGAAAGGTATTTGTGATGGATCCTGAAACTTTCGAACAAATTGATTTCTTCGAACCACAAACCACCAACAACGAAGGATGGGGAATTACCGCCATGAATAATGAACTGGTAATTTCTGATGGCTCAAACATACTTACCATACTTGATGATACCAATTACGGAAAGAAACGCACCATTGAAGTGTACGACAACAATGGTGCAGTTACCAATTTAAACGAGCTGGAATACATTAATGGTAAAATTTATGCCAATGTATGGTTGACCGAGCGAATTGTAATCATCAATCCTAAAACAGGTAGAGTTGAAGGCAACATTCATTTGGGATCTATTCTGAAACAATCGGATAGAATCCACCTGGACAAAAATGACGATGTGCTAAACGGTATTGCCTGGGATGAGGCTACACAAAGAATGTTTGTAACTGGCAAACGCTGGCCGAAGCTATTCGAAATTAAGATTGAGAAGAAGTAGGTAGTAAACCCACTTCAATTAATCCATCTACAAATAAAATGTACTTCTTGTACTCCTCGAGAAGTATTTCTTTGTTCAAAATGATCTGCCCGGTTTGAAGTTTGATATTCAATTGTCCGGCATCATGCTGGATGTTGAAAACAGATAGTTTATCCTGAACCAATAGTTTGCGTATGGCACTGTTCGAGAATAAATTTCTAACTTCTCGTTCTTTATTGGTTGTAAAAGCAATCGTTTTATCAAATTCTGAATCGCCAGTGTGGTGTTTGGAAGAGCTGAATAGTTTTTCGAAGAAACTTTTTCTCCATAAGTATAGATAGAATTTATCCTTTCTCTTTATTTCAGATGTGATCCGTAGCTTGTCTAAATAATACTCTTCGAATTTTCCAGGAGATTGTTGATAGGTTGAGTGAAGTAGGATGTCAACACCTTTATACATTACACTTATTCTTAAGTGATAATAGTCATTTAGAATCACTCCAAAATTTTGACCTTGCTTCGTTACCTCTAACTGGCCACCAATTTCTTTAGCAATTTCTTGCCAAAACACTTTTGGGCTAGTTGTGATCATCAAGGATTCTTTGTTCATTGACTTGTTATTTGTATGGGAAAACAGGATCTTTCTGTTTACTTCTAGGTCTTGATACAATTGAAAAATCAATCCAATAGATTAGATTTAGGTTTAACTATTTTGGATTATTCCATCCAGTTAAAAACTCTCCAAAGACATTATCAAGAAAGACAATTATCACAATAATAGTTGCAATAATTCCGATAACCTTTAATATTTTCTTATTTATTTTTAATAAGGCTTTATAGCTTATTTATTAACGGCTCGAATATGCGTAGTGCGGGATTTCAAGGCACTCCCTTATCAAACCGTTATAAATTTTAATAAATGTACAAAAGTTAAATTACTCACATCACCCCGCATTACGTATATTTATTGTGTGTGCCCTGCATGAGCAAGAGCACACTTATATGTAAGCTCTAGAAAAAGATTAAATATGCAAATATTTGGTCAAAATAGCTAACAATAA
>NZ_JALPNU010000048.1 GCF_030851345.1 Marinifilum sp. D714 | reverse complement strand
AGAAAAAACTTCAAAAATATTTCAAATTTAATTTGGAATTTGGAAGAAGTTTTATTTATCTTTGCACTCGCTTTTCCGCCTGATTTTTCAGGTGAATAACTAAGGAAAAACAGAACGATACGTTCTTTGAAAATATTGAAAACAAGAAGTTAGGTAAATACAAGAATAATAACCTTGTCAATTAAAAATTACCATTAAACTTTGATAATCTGAATGAGACAGAATTATAAAAACTTTTATACAACGAAGAGTTTGATCCTGGCTCAGGATGAACGCTAGCGACAGGCCTAACACATGCAAGTCGAGGGGCAGCATTTCCAGCTTGCTGGAAGATGGCGACCGGCGCACGGGTGAGTAACGCGTATGCAACCTGCCTTACACAGGGGGATAGCCCGGAGAAATCCGGATTAATACCGCATAATGATCAAATTTCGCATGTTATTTGATTTAAAGCTTCGGCGGTGTAAGATGGGCATGCGTAACATTAGCTTGTTGGTAAGGTAACGGCTTACCAAGGCAATGATGTTTAGGGGGTCTGAGAGGATAGTCCCCCACACTGGTACTGAGACACGGACCAGACTCCTACGGGAGGCAGCAGTGAGGAATATTGGTCAATGGGCGCAAGCCTGAACCAGCCATGTCGCGTGCAGGATGACGGCCCTATGGGTTGTAAACTGCTTTTTTACGGGAATAAACTTAGCTACGTGTAGTTAACTGAAGGTACCGTATGAATAAGGATCGGCTAACTCCGTGCCAGCAGCCGCGGTAATACGGAGGATTCGAGCGTTATCCGGATTTATTGGGTTTAAAGGGTCCGTAGGCGGATTTGTAAGTCAGTGGTGAAATCTCACAGCTCAACTGTGAAACTGCCATTGATACTGCTAATCTTGAATATAGTTGAGGTAGGCGGAATACGTTATGTAGCGGTGAAATGCATAGATATAACGTAGAACACCGATTGCGAAGGCAGCTTACTAAGCTATTATTGACGCTGATGGACGAAAGCGTGGGGAGCGAACAGGATTAGATACCCTGGTAGTCCACGCCGTAAACGATGATTACTCGTTGTGCGCGATACACAGTGCGCGACTGAGCGAAAGCATTAAGTAATCCACCTGGGGAGTACGTTGGCAACAATGAAACTCAAAGGAATTGACGGGGGCCCGCACAAGCGGAGGAACATGTGGTTTAATTCGATGATACGCGAGGAACCTTACCTGGGCTTAAATGCAGTTTGACCGATCTGGAAACGGATCTTCTCTTCGGAGCAAATTACAAGGTGCTGCATGGTTGTCGTCAGCTCGTGCCGTGAGGTGTCGGGTTAAGTCCCATAACGAGCGCAACCCCTATCGTTAGTTGCTAGCAGGTAATGCTGAGGACTCTAGCGAGACTGCCACCGTAAGGTGAGAGGAAGGTGGGGATGACGTCAAATCAGCACGGCCCTTACGTCCAGGGCTACACACGTGTTACAATGGCTAGTACAAAGGGCAGCTACCTGGTGACAGGATGCTAATCTCAAAAGCTAGTCTCAGTTCGGATCGGAGTCTGCAACTCGACTCCGTGAAGTTGGATTCGCTAGTAATCGTATATCAGCAATGATACGGTGAATACGTTCCCGGGCCTTGTACACACCGCCCGTCAAGCCATGGAAGCCGAGGGGACCTGAAGTTCGTAACCGCAAGGAGCGACCTAGGGTAAAATTGGTAACTGGGGCTAAGTCGTAACAAGGTAGCCGTACCGGAAGGTGTGGCTGGAACACCTCCTTTCTAGAGATTTAGAATATCGACAAAGGTTTATGGTGATAAGACAGAGTTTTATTCTGTTTTGCCTGACTTTCACTTGTTTTCATTTAATATACCATAACCCATAGCGTTAGGGTGTTTAAGACCGCTAGCATATGGATTATTAATTTAGTCCTGTAGCTCAGTTGGTTAGAGCACTACACTGATAATGTAGGGGTCCGCAGTTCAAATCTGCGCAGGACTACGATATATAACGTTTTGGGGGATTAGCTCAGCTGGCTAGAGCGCTTGCCTTGCACGCAAGAGGTCATCGGTTCGACTCCGATATTCTCCACGAAATACGATGGTGTATTAAAAGTTCTTTGACATGTTGAAAGTAGTAAAGTAGAAGTAACCAATAGTAAAGAAACAACGATTGATTTCGTGATGAAAGTTTATACTTTTATTGGCACAAAAAGAAGTAATTAAGGGCGTATGGCGGATGCCTAGGCTCTCAGAGGCGATGAAGGACGTGATAAGCTGCGATAAGCTACGGTGAGGTGCAAATAACCTTTGATCCGTAGATTTCCGAATGGGGCAACCCACTCAGCAATGAGTATCCTTTAAGGAGGCAAACCCGGAGAACTGAAACATCTAAGTAACCGGAGGAGAAGAAAACAAAAGTGATTCCCCTAGTAGTGGCGATCGAACGGGGATTAGCCCAAACCATTATTGTTTCGGCAATGGTGGGGTTGTAGGACTATAATATGATGATCGGCGTGAAGTGGAATTGTTTGGAAAGACATACCAAAGAGAGTGATAGTCTCGTACACGTAAGCAAAGTGAATCTAGTAGTATCCTGAGTAGCGCGGAACACGAGGAATTCTGTGTGAATCTGCCAGGACCATCTGGTAAGGCTAAATACTCCTGAGAGACCGATAGTGAACAAGTACCGTGAGGGAAAGGTGAAAAGCACCTCGAACAGAGGAGTGAAAGAGTACCTGAAACCGTACGCCTACAAGCGGTAGGAGCACCTATATGGTGTGACTGCGTGCCTTTTGCATAATGAGCCTACGAGTTACTCCTCACTAGCGAGATTAAGCACTTCAGGTGCGTAGTCGAAGCGAAAGCGAGTCTGAATAGGGCGTAAAGTTAGTGGGGGTAGACGCGAAACTTGGTGATCTACCCATGGTCAGGCTGAAGCTCTGTTAAACCAGAGTGGAGGGCCCAACCGTCACACGTTGAAAAGTGTTCGGATGAACTGTGGGTAGGGGTGAAAGGCCAATCAAACTGAGAAATAGCTCGTACTCCCCGAAATGCATTTAGGTGCAGCGTCAGAGTCGAGAGTTATAGAGGTAGAGCTACTGATTGGATGCGAGGGCTTCGCCGCCTATCAAATCCAGACAAACTCCGAATGCTATAACTTATATCTGGCAGTGAGCCTGTGGGTGCTAAGGTCCACAGACGAGAGGGAAAGAACCCAGACCATCAGCTAAGGTCCCCAAGTGTATGTTAAGTTGAACAAACGAGGTGAGATTGCTTAGACAGCTAGGATGTTGGCTTGGAAGCAGCCATTCATTTAAAGAGTGCGTAACAGCTCACTAGTCGAGCGATCTTGCGTGGATGATAATCGGGCATAAATATACCACCGAAGCTATGGATTTAGAATTTATTCTAACTGGTAGGGGAGCATTCTAACGGCGCAGAAGCAGTATGGTAATGTATTGTGGAGCTTTTAGAAAAGCAAATGTAGGCATAAGTAACGATAATGCGGGCGAGAAACCCGCACGCCAATAGACTAAGGTTTCCTGATCAACGCTAATCGGATCAGGGTAAGTCGGGACCTAAGGGGTAGCCGAAGGGCGAACTCGATGGACAACCGGTTAATATTCCGGTACTTTCTATTACTGCGATGGGGTGACGAAGAGATGACAATGCCGCGAACTGACGGAATAGTTCGTTGAAGGACGTACGTTATGAGAGAGCCAGGTAAATCCGGTTCTTGAGCTGAAATCTGATAGTACAGCAATGCTACGGCAGCGCTGATAGTGCATGTAATTTTACTTCCAAGAAAAACCTCTAAGCTTCAGGTAATAGAAACCCGTACCACAAACGGACACACGTAGTCAAGTAGAGAATACTAAGGCGCTCGAGTGATTCATGGCTAAGGAACTCGGCAAAATGGTCCTGTAACTTCGGGAGAAAGGACGCCTCTTTCGGGAGGCCGCAGTGAAATGGCCCAGGCGACTGTTTACCAAAAACACATGGCTTTGCAAAATCGAAAGATGACGTATAAGGCCTGACACCTGCCCGGTGCTGGAAGGTTAAGTGGAGGGTTTAGCTTCGGCGAAGATCTGAAATGAAGCCCCAGTAAACGGCGGCCGTAACTATAACGGTCCTAAGGTAGCGAAATTCCTTGTCGGGTAAGTTCCGACCTGCACGAATGGTGTAACGATCTGGGCACTGTCTCAGCCATGAGCTCGGTGAAATTGTAGTATCGGTGAAGATGCCGATTACCCGCAACGGGACGGAAAGACCCCGTGAACCTTTACTGCAGCTTCACATTGATTTTGGGTAAGTGATGTGTAGGATAGGACGGAGACTATGAAGTTGCCTCGCCAGGGGTAATGGAGTCATCCTTGAAATACGTCCCTTTGCTTATCTGAAGTCTAACGTCTAACGACGGACAGTGTGTGGTGGGTAGTTTGACTGGGGTGGTCGCCTCCAAAAGAGTAACGGAGGCTTCTAAAGGTACCCTCAAGACGTTTGGTAATCGTCTGCAGAGTGCAATGGCACAAGGGTGCTTGACTGTGAGACATACAGGTCGAGCAGGTACGAAAGTAGAGCATAGTGATCCGGTGGTTCCGTATGGAAGGGCCATCGCTCAAAGGATAAAAGGTACTCCGGGGATAACAGGCTGATCGCTCCCAAGAGCTCATATCGACGGAGCGGTTTGGCACCTCGATGTCGGCTCGTCACATCCTGGGGCTGGAGAAGGTCCCAAGGGTTGGGCTGTTCGCCCATTAAAGTGGCACGCGAGCTGGGTTCAGAACGTCGTGAGACAGTTCGGTCCCTATCTGTTGTGGGCGTTGGAAATTTGCGAGGATCTGACTCTAGTACGAGAGGACCGGGTTGGACTAACCTCTAGTGTATCTGTTGTGGCGCCAGCTGCATAGCAGAGTAGCTACGTTGGGCAGGGATAAGTGCTGAAAGCATCTAAGCACGAAGCCTACCTCAAGATGAGATTTCCTTTAAGGGTCGTTAGAGACGATAACGTTGATAGGTTGCAGATGTAAAGGCGGTAACGTCAAAGTCGAGCAATACTAATTACCCGAAAGCTTCTGAGTGGCGAGGTCAATCGCTGAATCTTACAAAAAAAGGTTCTTTTATTTTACTTTTCAATGTGTCTATGATATTAGCTTGATCGATATAGATCAACAACGATTTTAGGTGTTTATAGCGACGGGGTTCCACCTCTTCCCATTCCGAACAGAGAAGTTAAGCCCGTTAGCGCCGATGGTACTGCAGAGATGTGGGAGAGTAGGTCGACGCCAACCTTTAAAGAGTCTTATTCCAA
>NZ_JALPNU010000047.1 GCF_030851345.1 Marinifilum sp. D714 | reverse complement strand
AAAAAAAAAAACAGTGAGCAGTTAACAATGAACAAAAATCAATAAGCAGTTATATGAATAATAATGAAATTAGCGCCTATTTTTTTAACATTTTTAAATGGACCCTATTCGAATTAACGATATTACGCTTCTGTTTGAATGTTTCCCTTGTAAGGGAAACTGTCGACAGACTAAAGGGTGAAGTGGTAAAAAATTTTAAAAACACCCTTTTCCTTATCAGGATTTTCCCTAAAAGGGAAAAAATCATTTCGAAAATGACCAGAAATCAATGATTCATCAAAACTCAGCCTTCAAAATTTCATCGACACAATGCAATAGAGTCATTTTTCCTTTGTAGGTATCGCAATTGGTTTGAAAGGCCACGGCAATTTTTTGTTCCGGATAATACAGGAAAATGGAACGGAACCCAGGAACGAAACCCGTATGACCATAGGCTTTGCCATGTGCACTTTTAAAAATAAAACTGCCCATACCATAGGAATCATACTCGCTTAAAACCCCATTGGGATTAGGCGTCACAATTTTTTGCAGCGTTTCATCTGAAAATAGCAGTGCCTCGTAGTAAAGCTTGGCCCATTTTGCCAGGTCTGATGTAGTGGACGCATATCCTCCGCCAGTCCATTCCATTTGCGGATTAAAAGCATATATTCCATCAACCACCACCTGTTTTGGCATATGAAAGAAATCATCCAAACCCGAATAGCCAATTGGCAAACGTGGCATATCGCGACGGATAGCCGCATAGGTTTCTTTAAAATGCAGCGGAGCTAAAATTCTGGCATTGGCCACCTCGTAATAATTCATGTCTGTAACTTTCTCAATCAGCATCCCAATCAGCAAATAATTGGTATCGGAATAAGCCCAACCCTCGCCTGCTTTGTGCACCGCATCCATATCAAATGCATACTGCAATCGGTCCTTATAGCTCCATACCTTATCGAGATTTTTTTCCAGTTCGATCCACAGCTTCTCGTTCTCAATATAACGCGGCAAACCACTGGTGTGCTGCAAAAGCATCTCCACGGTAATGTCTCCAATGTTTGGCAATTTCGACAACCAGCACTCCCCTTTGCAGTAGTTAAAAAACTTCTCTTTCAAATCGACTTTACCCTCTTCAACCAATTGGTACAAAACTGCTGCAGCGTAGGTTTTCCCTATGCTTCCCGAAAACATTACGTGTTGCAAATTCATTCTTTCCTTACGGATAGAATCCGAATAGCCTGTTGCAAAGTTTTCCTGTCGCCCATCCTGGTAAATGATGGAGAATTTTGCACCAGGCATATCCAACAACTGCACAATGCTATCGAGCTTGTGCTGATAGGTACACTGCGAAAATCCGTCGAAACAAAAAGAGAATACCAGAATAAAAAATAGGGGAAGAGAGATGTACTTGTTTTTCATAGCGTGGCTGAATTGGGTTAACTGACTGTAATGTAAGCATTTTTAGCATAAAATCATCCATATTGGGCGTGGAAATGCGAATGTTAACTGCCGGATGTCATCTACAGGGTGTAGAAAGTTCCCTGCAGACTGCAGAAAGCTTTTTACATACTGTATTTTTCTTCCTGCAGGCAGCAGGAAGGTTTTTCAAGGGTGTATTTTCTTTCCTGCAGGCTGCAGGAGCAAAAATACACCTCAAGGATTAAGTTCCTGATTTAGTGAAATTAATTATGTGCTGTAAAACATATATTCACCAACTAAATGAACCTAAAATTAATTTGGCTTTCTATATTATATCTAATAACTATTTCTTAAATTTATTTTTAGTTAATAAATATAACACACTTATTATGTATTTCAACATTAATTACAGAAGGCTAAAGAACAGAACATTCGTTCAGTTTTTCCAACACCTGCTAGAAATACTACAAGCAGGAAATCCCGAAACTTTACTGGTGAAAAAACAATACGACGACTTGCTGCCTCTGGTGGCAGTATTGTTCGAGTTAACACAGGCCGATAAAGGCTCTGAAATATCAGACGAGTTGGTGGAACTTGATGGAAAAAGAGATGCAACATGGTGGGGAATCGATTTGCAAATTCAATCTTTTGCACATCACTTCGATCCTGTGAAACAGGAAGCTGCCATTGCTCTCGAAAATTCTTTAACGCCTTTCGGTAATGGTTTTACTCGCCTAAAGTATGTAGAAGAAACCAATACACTAAATGGAATTATCAACAAATGGGAAGGCAATGCTGATTTAAGCACTGCAATTACCACGCTTGCCTTAACCGAATGGGTAAACAAGTTAAAAGCTGAAAACACCCTATTCGATACAAAATTCAAGGCCAGAGTGAATGAAAGAGCCGATGCTCCTGATGTAAAATCTGTAGAGTTGCGCAAGCAAATTATAGCAGCATATCGCGAATTATTGGCACACTTGCAAGCTCATACAACCCTTAGTGCAGACGGTTCTTACGATACCATTAACAATCGTATCAATCAATTGATTGACGAATACAATAAAATGATTCCTAAAAAGGAACAGGAAGAAACTCCAGCCGAAGAGGCTGCTGAGTAGTTTTCTATACTCATAAGATGAAGAGCCCTTCGGGGCTCTTTTTTATATTATAGTATTATGAATCAGAAATTACCAAACCGACAATCCATACGATTAAAAGGGTACGATTATTCAAAGGAAGGCTTGTACTTTATCACTTTGGTATGTCAAAACCGATTGCCCCTTTTCGGTAAAATTGACAATGGTGTAATGCTTTTGAATGATGCTGGTAAAATGATAGAATTGGAATGGCTCAAATTAAAGAGTCGCTTTCCGAATATCGAACTGCACGAGTTCGTGGTGATGCCCGACCACTTTCATGGAATTATAGAAATAACCGATATTGTGAATAATGTGGGGGCATCCCTTGTGGGTGCCCGTAACGAAGCTGAAAATCATGTCAGGGTGCCCCTCGTGGGTACCCGTGAAGGGCAGGCACAAAGCATTGCTGACGGGCGAGCACAAGGCGTCGCTCAAACGGTAGGCAGTATAATAGGGGCTTTTAAGTCAATCACTACGGTGGAGTACATCAAAGGCGTAAAAGAGCAAGGCTGGCAAGCGTACCAAAAACGCTTATGGCTACGCAACTACTACGAACACATCATCCGAAACGATGGTGCTTTCGATCGCATCTCTGACTACATCAAAAACAACCCAGCAAACTGGCAAAAGAGGTAACATGTCCTCTTGTGGGTACATGTAACTTCTCGTGGGTATCCGCTCTTGTGGTTACCCGTACCCTCTCATGGGCATCAGCAACACCTCATCAGTCCCCTTACCAAGCTGCAAGTAATGTGAGGGTGCTCCTTGTGGGTACCCGAAAAGTGACAGCCCAAAGATCTGCTAGCAAGTAGTCAGATGGTACTGCTTAAAAGCTAGCACCAGACTGTCAAAGGGTAAGAAGCTGATACAGACCACTACAAGTATGGGCTATGGGCTATAAGGGCAACCACAAGGGATTGCCCAAACGTTAGATAGCTTACTAAAGGGACTTTGGCTGAGGAACTACTAAGAGTATGAACTGCAAAAAATAGTATTAAGATCAAAACGCATAGAGCAATAGGAATTTCTCCTTGAATTGGTAGGATGATTAATTTAAGAAGTAGAAATTAAACACGAATCAATAAAGAGGTACACTTACTTTAATAATATACTAGCATTTATTAATATAATTTTGTTCTCTTGTTTGTTATTGTAGCTTTAATTATCAACAAAATAAAACCACAATAACAAACAATGACTCAACTTAAAGTTACAAAACCAACAGTTCCCGTAAAGTTCCATTTATTTAACTTTTCTTTCACACCGCATAAAGAAAATGTAGAAACAACAAACTCTTCCCATATACTTAAGCAATCTATACAAAGAATAAATGATGAAAGGACTCAAAATGGGAAAGCAATTGTAATTGATAGACACGAAGGCAGAACTGACGAAGAGCCAAGAAATTTATTCATAATTAGTGCAGCGTACTTAGCCAGAGAGAAAAAATACAAGTGCAAAATGGCCCTAATTAGGGATAATAAGATACCTACTCTTGTAGATCGAAAGGATTACGCTCTTACTCCATTCAATCAATTAGGAAATAAAGCTATTGCTGAAACTACTAATTTTTACATTGACTTGGAACGTTCAACTCCAGTAGTATGTTGTGAATATAATTATCATGGCCCTAGAATTTCAGATATTGAATTCTATTTCAGATATATTTCATCCTACAAAATGCTCTGTATTTCAAAAGCATGTAAGGCTGAAATTCATATGAAAAGGCCTATAAACTATGTACTTGATTCCATTTCAGATGTATTAAGGTTTAAAATAAGAACTCGACCAGATAGATTAAAACATATCTATAATGAGGTTGGTGATGCTTTCATAACAAATATGACAGCACTTGCAGGCACAATTAATCCTAAATCCATTGTTGTTGACGCTATTTTTAAAGAAAGAGGAAAATCAAATGGTAAGAAAAATGGACACGCAGTATCATTAGTAAAAAAGATACTAAAAGCAATTAAAGATGATAATAAAATAAGCGAAGAGTTTGAAGACTTTTACTTACAATTTGAAAAAGAAAATGGTAAAGATGAAGTTTTTAATCTAATGAAAGGAAAGCAAGAAATTACAATTAATTGTCAACAAAAAACTCCTGGCAATCTTGATACAAAAGATTTATTCGAAAAAACGAATACAGCTTTTAATGAGTATTTAAATAAAAGCCTAAATTAAAGCATCATGAAAATACTTGACAGATACTACAAAAGGCCAATATTATATGATTATAGTTTTTCAATAGTTCTTATTTGTGTGCTTATTTGGTTGAATTATTACGATAAAATTACTTTACCTACTGGTGTAAAAAGTTCTAATTTATCATCTGATATAGGAGCAATAGGACTTACCATCTCAGGATTTATCCTAACCTTAATTACAATTCTATTGACTCTAAAGTCAGGGCAAATTCTATCCGAAGAAAAATTATCTAACTCAAGTAGTCCTTTTAAAATATTCCTTGCTTCAAAAATGTATAAAAGAGCGATTGACATCTTAAAATATGGTGTTTATTCCCTTGTGTTAGTTTCTATGCTAATATATATCCTTAGGATGAGTTTGCATACCGATTCTTTAATATATCTCTTTTATTTTAACTTATTAGGAATTATAATTATTCTAACCACTTTCCTTAGATGTTTCCATGTATTAGGACTCATAATGAAGATGCAAGGAGAATAAAGGATCAAGTAAAAAACTTGTGGGGAAACTTCTAAACACACATCTTTGTACGAGTAAAATTGAAACACAAAGATGACTGATCACGAAACCTACG
>NZ_JALPNU010000046.1 GCF_030851345.1 Marinifilum sp. D714 | reverse complement strand
CAATTACCCTTAATCGCTTGAAGAAGCGTGGTTATGAATCGATGCTTGACATTTACAAAAGAAAATCCCCACAACTTAATGAACCGCTGTATACGAGACCCGTACGTACAGTGGTGTGAGAGGTTCTCCGCTAGGTTAATCACCTAGCGGCTGCCTACTCGATTAGCCATAGTAATTATATCTTTTCAAATTCTAATCCCATAATTTTCATTGAAACAATTTTTCCACTCTTATTTCTTAAGAATTGAATTGGGTAGTTTGGAATATTAAAAAGGTCTTTAGATAATGCATCTATTTCAACGCTATATGCTCCTTTCCCATAATAAAATTGCAACGCACCATTTTCAAATTTAATTTCTTTAGCTACTTGTAAGCTCTTATTTAAATAAATACCTTCAAGTTCTTTTAATTCTAATTCTGTATGCTCATAGGGTTCAAGTTCTTTGAAAAGCCAAGGTTTTTCATTTTCGTTTGCATAAAACTGGTATTGCTTGTTATTGGCTTGAACATCAAATTCCATAATTATGCCGTCCATCAAAAACTTTTGATTATCAAGAGGCTTTAATTTTCCTATTTCTTCTCCATCAGCTGTTGTTAGGACTAATTTTTTGTTTTTTAGTTTAATGATTCCAGTTTTTATGTCTTCATATTCATTACCCAAAAAGATGTAATTCCCCTCATATTTTTTAAGGACATCATTAGGCAGTTCAATAATTGTATTCTCTTGTTCTTGATTCGTGTCATTTTCCTTTTCACTTGGAATGTATAAATCCACAAGTTGAAAAAATCGGTCTTCGAAGTCTTCTTCAAAAGTGTTTTGTGTAGTAAAAAATGCAATATCTAATTCCGGAAAGTATAAATATTTAGAAACGAAGCCTCCCATAATCATACCGTCAAATCCCATAGCAGAAAAACCATTACGCGTTTCAAATTCAACTCCTAAACCATAGTCAATTATGGTTCCATCATTTAGATTCGCTTTAGTTTGCATTTTCTTCCACAAATAAGGTGTGCCAATGGTTGCATTTCGCATACCTTGATGCCATTTAAACATATCTTTTGGTGTAGTCAAAATTTGACCATCTCCATTGTAGATTGTAGCAGGTAAATCCATTTTATAATAAGCTTCCTCATCCTCAATATATCCAATAGCTCTATTTTTAATTATGTCGTACGTTCTGTTTTTTATAATAGTGTTTTCCATTTTTAATGGCGAAAAAATACTTTCTTGCAGATATTCTACAAAAGATTTATCTGATACCTTCTCGATAATATTAGAGAGTAAGATGTAGTTTGCGTTTGTATATTCAAAATACTCTCCAGGTGTAAAGTTGAGTTCTTTTAAATTTAATATGATATTCCTAACTCTTGGCTGCGTAAGTAAATCGTTAAAAGATAAATCTGCTAAATAGAAATATGGGTCAACTTCTGGTATTCCACTTGTTTGATTTAACAATTGTTCTATTGTCGGGTCGCCCTTTTTATACCGAGGAAGTTTATCGATGTATTTGTAAGCAGGCTCTTTTAAAGATAATTTTCCTTGACTCTCCAAAAGCAAAATTGCTGATGCTGTAAATTGCTTAGCAATTGAGCCAATGTCAAATAAGGTTTCATTTGTTACTGGAACGTTATAATCAAGGTTTGCAATACCATATTGTTTTTCAAGTATAATTTTATCTCCTTTAAATACAGCAATTGAAAATCCGGGTTTATTACCCTTTACCTGATATAGACTGTCTACCTTTGAATCAACACTTTGAGAAGTTGCTAATTTTGGGATTATAATTAAAAATATTATTAGTATTCCAAGCTTTTTTTTATTCATTATTTTGGTTTTCTTTCAATAAAGACGTGATTTAATTCTTGTTGTTACAGTTGAGTGAGGTCTTATTATGGCTAACGTGTTTGTATATGGTTTGTTGCGTGGTTTAGCACGTAATTTAGCAAATAAAAACCGAATAGAAAATCCGCGAGGATTTTCGTAAGTAGGCTAGAACTAGCAATAAATTATATACGGTGTTACCCAACGTTTTTATTTCAGTTTTTCTCTCCAATCCAAACTTTTCCTAATTCAAATGCATAAGATTCGGTTCCGTCTTTCAGCGTTTTTTTTATGTGTTTTTTCTTTAATTTATTCTTAAACCATTTTTTATTCTCTAAATACTCTTTTTCATTCTCGTAATCTTCTAGATTTCCAATATCTGTACTAAACATAAAATCCTCGTCAACTCTATGTTCCCAATTAAAGTTTTCAATCCGATTTTTTGTAATTCCGACAGAGTCAGATTTAAACTCTTTTGTGTTTTCGGGAATGTTAAATGTATTATTGTAAAAGTCAATTGAGTTTCCGATTGCACAAACAACTTGGGATTTCGAGAACCTTGGCTCAAAAAGCCATACTTTCAAATAATAAGGTTCGTTCAATTCATCAAGTTGATTTTTCCAACTTTCATAAATATCAAAAAGTCCGTTAAGAATTCTTTTTTTGGTTTCAGATTTTGGTTCAGGATTTTGGCTATTCGTTATTGATATTCCACTAAATGGATGAACCCAAATTTTAGCATAATCTCTTTCGTTTCGTTTTAGGTTCTCTAAATCAAGTTTCAAATTGGCATTTTTCCATTTTTCAATGTCTGTCCAAATCCTTTTATGTCCTCTGATTTTCATGGTTTTCATTCGGTTTCTCAAATGTTGGGTAACGGTCTTGCTAAGTTTTCGTGGGCGATTTCAAAGAGTTAACACTTCAAACCGCTATATAAGCAAGCCGCATAAATTTGTTTATATTTTTAAGCAAACCAATTTATATAGCTTGCTGGTGTTTATTAATTGAACTAACTCTAGAGCAATTCCCACCGCCCATGAAATTTAGCTTTTGTGCCTGTTGCACAACTCTTAATAACTTGTTTATAAATCTAACAATAAAAACTTTACTTAGCAATGATAATGTCTTAACTTGTAAATAAAAATGCAAGGAAAGAAGCTTTATCAAGAGAAGTTATTTTCCAGCTTTCAACTCTCACACAGAGTCCCTGAGAATAATTTCTACCGAAGATTACAAACAGTTTTAGACTTATCCTTCCTTTACAAAAAAACACAATCATATTATGGGAGTTGCGGACAAAAAAGCATTGATCCTGTCGTTTTCTACAAATTGTGTTTGGTTGGTTATTTAGAGAATATCATTAGCGACAGAAAATTAATAGAACATTGTTCCATGCGCTTGGATATTCTGTTTTTCCTTGGCTTTGATATCGATGAACAATTGCCTTGGCACAGTACATTAAGTCGTACCAGGCAATTGTTTCCTGAAAAGATTTTTGAAGAGGTTTTTACCCATATTTTAAGTATGTGTGTAGAGACAGGAATGGTTGCTGGTCATACTCAGGCTATGGATTCTGCACCAATAAAAGCCAATGCAAGTATGGATAGTCTTGAACTGAAAGTTCCTGAAGAGCAACTTGAAGCTTATCTTGAAAAAGCTCGTTACCAGAGTAGAGAAGACAGGAAGCCTAAAAAGAATAAGGCTTCTCGCAATCAGCAAATCATAACAGCCGATAAAAGAGAACTACAAGAGATAAAAAGTCGCAATCGTAATTGGCAAAAGAATCAGGATCAACGTCCGGGAGCTGCTAACAAAGGCGCCAAGTATACCAGTAACAAAACCCATTACAGTCCTACCGATCCCGATGCCAGAATCAGTGTAAAACCAGGCAAGGCCAGAAAGCTGAACTACCTAAACAATATCAGTGTTGATACAGCCAATCATGTTATTACTGATGTAAAAGCTTACCATGCCGATAAAAAAGACAATCAATACTTACAGGATGCCACAAAGCGCTTAAAGCATCGGCTGAAAAAACAGGGCTTGTTGTGGACTACTCTTCTTGCTGATGCTGGTTACAGTAGCGGAGAAAACTATGCTTTTCTGGAAAAGGAAAACATTATCAGTTACATTCCTCCACACGGAACTTACAAGGGCGGTCCCGAAGGATTTACTTTTTGTAAGGAAGATAATTACTGGCTTTGTCCACAAGGAAAGAAAGTTACTTTTCGCAAACGAAAAATGGTAACAAACTCTCTTCAGGATCATTACCTGACAAAAAGAAGCGATTGTAAAAATTGCCCTATCAAGAAAAAATGCCTGGGCAAAAGCCATGAAAAACGCATCGCAATAACCGTTTACGTTGAGCAGTATCAACGCAATAACAAAAGAGTGCGGAGCAAGTTCGGCAGATACATGAAAGGCAAACGACAATCTACAGTCGAGCCTGTTTTCGGAACCTTAACAGGGTTTATGGGACTTCGGAAAATTAACACCATTGGAATTGCTCAGGCCAACAAGGTAATGCACATGTCTGCTACGGCCTACAATCTAAAAAAACTAATGAAATTTATAAGCAAATCAACTGAAACAATGACAAATCAGGCCATTGTTCTATCTTTCTCTTTAAAAAGGTATTTTGGATTAATTAAAGCCGATTTAAGCTCTCAATAATTTTAAACACAAACAAAATCAACTGTAAAAACAAAGCCTTAAAAGCTTGTGAACTCACATACTTTTAAGGCTTTTATCTTATTTTTTTGAAATATTACTTGGTTGTGCAACGGTTACTTTTGTTACCAACTGTTTTATTGAATTCCTTGACGCTCGTCAGTCGTATCAACAACAACGGTTTTTGCCCAAATATCTCCTAACCTTTGATTAAGCTTTGTGTTCTTAATTAATAGAATGCCTATAAGTCCAAAAAAACAAATATCTAATATTGCAATCAAGTGCCTCTTTACTGATTGACCTAAACTGATTTTACTGTCATTAAAATTAATAGCAGAAATAGCTTTCAAATCAGACATGTAGTTACCAAGTGTCACACCAAAAAGTTGTTCCATTCCTATTGTCATGACTGCCCAAAATAAAATTACAATCAAAAAAGGATAGCCAGTCAGAGTGTATCCTCCTTCAATAGGTTCTCCATATAAAAAAAACATTACAGCTGTAAAAACAGATACCATTCCATAGTCTATTAGTCCTGCTGAGATTCTTTTTCCTAAATTGGCTTTTGTTTTTAATTCTAATCTCGACTCCATGTATTGGTTTTAAAATTGTTGGTAACGGCTCGGCTATGAAGCGTAAGTGAGAATTTAATCCTACTCACTTTCGAACCTCACGAAGCCAAAACGTTGTATTTGTTTTTATCTTTTTCATTTCTAAAGCCAAATCAACGATTTGGCGCTGCTAGCCGAAGCTACGAACCAACCAAAATTAGTCGGCTCACTTTTGCTTTATTAGCCATTGTGTGTGCCCTGCATGAGCAAGAGCACACTTATATGTAAGCTCTAGAAAAAGATTAAATATGCAAATATTTGGTCAAAATAGCTAACAATAA
>NZ_JALPNU010000045.1 GCF_030851345.1 Marinifilum sp. D714 | reverse complement strand
CAATTACCCTTAATCGCTTGAAGAAGCGTGGTTATGAATCGATGCTTGACATTTACAAAAGAAAATCCCCACAACTTAATGAACCGCTGTATACGCACGGCGCAGCCCTCATGAATACCTTAATGTAAAATTATTTTATGAATAAACCCGTACGTACAGTGGTGTGAGAGGTTCTCCGCTAGGTTAATCACCTAGCGGCTGCCTACTCGATTAGCAACTGGGCGTTGATTCTTCCAGTCTGTTTTTCAGTCATTTAAGGTTTCTTTAATTGTCTTTTCAATCTGCACAAAACTGTCAACGGAGCGCAAATTTATTTTGTTTTTTTGTGGGAGGGCAACCCTAAAACCGCCCTTAAAGGCGGTTACTTGGGCAGGCTTTGTAAGCTCTTTGGCAAGTTTTGGTCGTGCGTTGGCTCGTGGGGCTTGCCAATGTGCTTACAAATAGGGAGGGCAATTCCACTATCCTCTTATGGTTTTGCCCAATGCTTCTAATAGTTGTGGATTGTCCTCTAAACCAATCTTTGCTACGGCATAGAACTCACTCATCCAATCATCTATCTTTGCAAATGCTGCATCTTTGCCTTTGGTTGCATCTTGTGATTCCCCTTTTTCTTTCAGGTAAACTGCTCTTGCCGTTTCTAATTCAGAAATCAATGTGTTTGCCGCTGTCAAGTCGTCAACGGAGATTTTTAAATGGGATAATTTACCTTGAACCGCTGTATCGGCTGATGCCACGGAATAAAATTTCTTTGCAGCTTCTAACCATTTGATATAAGTCCGTGGCATTGTTCCAGAAATTGCCAATTTGTCAGCGGTTAATGAATCGTTACGGAATACAACTTTTGCTTTCTTGCGGTGAATGTTGAATGTATATCCTCCAATTGTTCCTTTTTACTTGAAAAATCGGCGTAAGCGGCAGATGTTTCATCGTCTTCGGTTTTGTTTGCATCGTATGCAGTTCGGGTTTTTGTTAGCAATGCTTTGCCGTCTGCGATAACTGTTGAATCATAGCCTAAATCTGCCATGATTGCTGAAATTTCAGGTTGGGTTTCTGCATTTTCCAAAGCTACCCGGTACAATTCCAAGGTTGCTGTGTCTGTAAGTTTTGTGCGTGATGCCATAATTTAATTTTTAAAGGTTTATAATTTTTGAATATCCGTTCTATGTCATAATTAATATTTAGCACGTCATGCTGAACTTGTTTCAGTATCTTTCGCCACTAATAATCAGCTATTTGCAAAAAAGACCCTGAAATAAGTCCAGGGTGACGGTCTGGTTGTGACTAATTACGGACATTCAATTTTATAATTAATTACATTTGGTTTTTTCGCTTTTACAATTTTGTTTTTCAGTTTTACAATTGCGTTTTCCCCACTCACATTTTCTCTTTTCTTATTTGGAATTGTATTTTCCGAACGTACTGCAATATTTTCCTTACTTGCAAGTCTATTTTTCCTTTCTACTATTGCATTTTCCAAACTTACACCTGCTATTTTTCAACTTGATTTTGTGTTTGTAAAACTAAATGTTAAATATAACGAAAATACTTTTTGTTAGAACTCAGTTGTACTTCCATTTGTTAAAAATAATCAGCAGCAACTTTCATTCTTTTGAATGGAAGGGCATTTTGCCGAACCATACGAACAATACACACAGCAATCTCCCTGTTTTGGTTTCAGAATGGTATGGCAATTTTCACATTTATAAAAGAATTGGCAAGAATCCATGGGCATGGTTTCTTTCTTCTGAAAGTCACAATTTGGACAGCTTATTATTGACTCTAAAATTACTTCCATATCTATTTTCCAAGTTTTAATATCCTGAAAGCCCCCCTGACCACAATTAAAAAAACAATTGCACCAATGATTAAATCAGGATACTTTGATTGGGTCAACAAAACCAATACTCCTGCTGCGATAACACCAGTATTGATAATAATATCATTCGATGTGAATATCATCGTGGCTTTCATGTGTGCTTCTTCACTTTTTGATTTTTGTAATAAATAAAGGCAAACGGAATTGGCAATTAATGCCAATATGGAAACAATAATCATGGTTTTGAAATCCGGCGCAGCTTCGAAACTGATAAATCTGCGTATTACTTCTATAAGCCCAATCAATGCTAAAGCCAGTTGAAAATAGCCACTCAGCTTTGCCACTTTTTTCTTACGGAACACAGTTGAACCGACAGCCCAAAGGCTAAGACCATAAACAAGTGCATCTGCCAGCATATCCAACGAATCGGCAACCAAACCCATAGATTTAGAAATAAAACCCGTGGTAATTTCAATAATAAAAAATGCAAAGTTGATAATCAAAACCGTCCAAAGGAGTTTCGATTGTACCGATGAATTGTCCTTGAATTCATCCGCTTGGACAACAATTGTTTCTTGGAGTTGCGACCCTAAATTGAGTTCTTTCAGGTGATTCTCAATTTCAGAGCTTTCTTCAGAATGAAAGACAGTAAGTTTTCGGTTTTCAATATCGAACACCAAACTTTTAATCATGGAAAGCCCTTCGAGTTTCATCCTGATAAGGGTTTCCTCGGAAGGGCAATCCATTTTGGAAATTTTAAAGGTGCTTTTAAACATTGTGAATGACATGTTTTAATTTTTGTTGAACCTCATTTGCAACACCTGCCAATTTTTCATTTTCAACAGATTGCATTGATGCCATCGGGTCAACGGCAGCAATTTCTGTTTGGTTTTCTGAAATTTGTTGCACGATTACATTGCAAGGCAACATCGTACCGATTTTATCTTCTTCCTGTAATGCTTTGTAGGCAAAAGCAGGGTTACACGCACCAAGTATGCGGTACTTTCTGAAATCTACCCCCAATTTTTCTTTTAGTTTTTCGTGTATGTTGATTTCAGATAATACCCCGAAACCCTCCTTTTTGAGTTCTTCTGTTACCCTTTTTACTGCTTCTTCAAAAGAGCAATTCAATGTTTTTTCAAAATAGTATTTCATCGTTTTTGCTTTTAATGTGAATTATTTAAAAAGCAAGTTGCCCGATATATTAAGGCAACCTGCCCTTAAAGTTATAAATTATTTTTCTCCATTTCCCAAACCTGTTTTCACACGGTACACCTTTTCGACATCGGAAACATAAATTAACCCATCGCCTGGATTAAGTGTACACCCGTATTCACAGATTATAGCACAAATAGTATCAACATCTTCATCCTCTGCTACAATCTCAAGTTTAGCAATCTCACTGTCGGTAACAGAAAATTTCTGCGAAACAAATGCGTTTTCATCTTGCAGTTTTTCCGTACCTTCTGCCGAAGAAAGCGTAATGTTCTCAAAATCATTGTCGATTAAATGGTGAACAATTTCATTCACTTTATTTGGTCTTACAAATGCTTTTATTTCTTTCATAATTTTATTGTTTTAATCATCATCTCCGGTTTCTTCTTTCTTCATATCAGCCAATAAATAGTAGGCTGTATTCAAAACTACCTGTGTGTTATCAGGCAACGAATTTATCAAATGTATTTCCGTATATCCATCGTCTTTCAGTCCGGGAATAACTTCGACCATTCGGAAGGCCATACTATTTTCTTCCGCATTATCTTCATTGTCGGCATGGATTTCTTCATTTGCAGGTTCGTCCTTTTCTCGTTCTTCAAGAGCCTGATTGTCCAGTATAAAAATGTATGATTTTGTCCCCTCCGTAACAATAGCATCATTGGGCAAAGCCCTGGTATATTTTTCATCTGTATGCAAATGCCCCGAAATGTACATGCCGGGTATAAGCCCAGAAACTTTTTCATTGATTTTTGCATGGATATGAACTGCCCTTGAATTGGCCTCAAACTCTTTTCCAATGGCAAAAACGGTTGCTGTTAATTCTTCATCGGGGCGGTTCGAAACCGTAAAATGAACTTTCTGGCCTTCTTTTACCAAATGCACATCTTTTTCATAAACCATAAAATCGGCATGAATTGCGGTGTTGTCAGTTATTTCAAGCAGTATGTCTTTTGCATCAACATAAGAGCCTACTTTTATATTAACTTCATTTACAAAACCGTTTATTGGTGAATTAATGTTTATGGTATTTGAAATATTGCCCTGCATAATTTTATCGGGCGAAAGATTCAGCAATTGCAGGCGTGATTTTAATCCTTCGTATTTTGCTTTTGCCGTATTGTATTCCGCTTTTGCCTGTTGGAAGTCTCGGCCTGCACCAACATTGTTTTCAAACAATTCTTTTTGGCGTTCAAATTCCTGTTCCAGAAATTCAAGCCTGTTGGCAACTTCGGCAAAACTTTCCTGTAAGGCAATGTAATCCGGATGTTCAAGTACTGCCAATAATTGCCCCTTGCTTACCCGGTCGCCATGGAATACTTTTATCTCTTTTACATTCCCGCCAATAACGGCTGTAATATCGGCGCTGTTTGCAGGAGGTACTTCGAGTTGCCCGTTTGACTTTACTACCGTGGTTAGGTTGCGCATTTGAAAAGACCCCAATTTTAATTTCAGGGCTTCCCGTTGGTTTTTATTTAATATCACAATGCCTTCGGGGCTATGTTCTTCGTGTTCTTCGCCTTCTCCGGCTGTTTTGTTTTTTGTGTTGCACGATATTAATGTGGCGATTGCCATCAATGCTATAATTATTTTTGTATTCATCGTTACTATATTTTGTTGATTATTTACCTGTTATGAATTTTAATTGGGCAGACAATTCGAAGTATTCTGCCTGTTGCATTAAAAAGTCTTGTTTTGTCCGTATGGCTGCTTCTGTGTTCTGAATAAACTGGACATAGTCGATACTGCCTAAACGGTACGCCAGGTTGGAAGCCTGAATTTGTTCGTCGGCCAGAGGCAATGCTTCTTTTTGATAATAGTTGATAACCTGTTGCAAAGTAAGGTAACGGCTGATTTTCTGGTTGTACCCGGCTTTCAGTTCCAGTTCCTTTTGCTCGTACTGTTGGTTTGCAATTTGGAAGTCAATTTTTGAAGCTTTGGTTTTGCCCGATTGTGAAAAGAAAGCCAATGGTAAAGAGATACCTGCTTCCCAACCATAAAACCCGGAATTGCCGTCAACCGACTGCCATTTATAACCCAAGTCTAACTTTGGAAGGAAATTGGCTTTTTCCGCTTTCCATGCCGATTCTGCCACATCAATCCCGGTTGAATAATAATTCAGCAGCGGGCTTTCGCTCAATGAATCAATTTCGGAAACTATATTGAAAGCATACTGCCCCAAATCCTGTATGTTAACATCTACCGCAATCGGGTATAATAGGTATTGATTCAGAATTTGCAAGTTTGCCAAATAGTTGCTTTCAGCTTTTTTTAAATTTACCTGCAATTCTTTGTACTTAGCCGAAGCAGAAAGGTATTCAATCTTAGAAGTAGCTTGTGTTTTGTACCTCAATTCAGCGGCTTTTTGAAAATCGGCGTACAAGGTGTCAAGGTCTTTAAATAGCTGCCATTGCTGTTTGGCATGGACTGCATTGTACCAGGCAAGACTAACATCACGAGCCAACGAGTATTCCGTAAGTTGCTGACCGGATAAAGCTTGTTGGGTACGGCTGTTTGCAAGCTTGCTTTTAGCCGGTATGCCGAACAGGTCAATGTCTGTTTGTCCAATCCCGATTTTGTTTTGAATACCCGGTGCGTTGTTGCCTACTTCTTCTTTCCCGGTATAAATCGAAGTCGTTCCCAGTTCGTATGCCGTAGCTTTTAACGCTTCCTGTTTGTCGACTTCCAATTGGGCTGCCTTAATTGCCGGATAGTTTTCTTTTGCCCTTTCAATGGCTTGTGGCAATGTTAACGCAGAATCCTGCGCATTGGCATTTCCTGAAATTCCCAAACCTGCAATCACAACAAGAACGGTAAACATCCCTAAAGCTGTTTTTGGCATTTTTATTTTTTTAACGCCACTTTCAACAAATTTATAGAGAATGGGCAGCACAATAAGCGTCAACAAGGTTGATGTCAACATTCCTCCAATCACCACAGTAGCCAGAGGACGTTGAACTTCTGCTCCTGCCGACGTGGAAACCGCCATAGGCAGAAAGCCCAGAATATCGGTTGAAGCTGTTAATAAAATTGGACGGATACGCCGGATTGAACCTTTTTTAATAATGTCGTTTATATGGAGTTTGCCTTCGGCTTTGAGTTCGTTAAACCCGCTAATCAGCACCAATCCATTAAGGACTGCCACCCCAAAAAGTACTATAAATCCAACCCCTGCCGAAATGCTGAATGGCATATCCCGCAAATACAATGAAAATATTCCGCCCACTGCGGCGAAAGGTACTGCCACATAAATCATGAGGGTTTGTTTGAACGATTTCACGGCAAAAAATACCAGCATAAAAATTAACGCTAAAGCAAGCGGAACTACAAGGGACAAACGTTTTGATGCCCGTTCGAGGTTTTCGAAAGCGCCGCCGTAGCGGATATAATAGCCCGTAGGTAAATCCAGCTTTTCATCTAAGGTGGTTTGAATTTCTTCCACAAGTGATTTTACATCCCTGCCAGCAACATTAATTCCTACGTAGGTTCTACGGTTGGTATTGTCGCGGCTAATTTGCATCGGCCCCGGCTGGTAACTTATTTCAGCCACTTCTTTTAAGGGAATTTGATTACCATCGGGAAGATTAACAAATAAATTCCTGATATCGTCAATACTTGTGCGGTGTTCTTCGTCCAATCGCACAACAAGGTCAAACATCCGCTCGCCTTCGTAAATGCTTCCGGCAACGCCACCACTAAAAGCGGATTCAACAATCGTATTGAGTTCATTAATTTTCAGGTTGTAACGTCCAAGTTTGTTACGGTCGTAATGAACGGTAATCTGGGGCAAACCACTTGTTGCCTCCGCTTTTACACCTGCTACACCATTAATCCCTGAAATCAGCCCGGCAATTTCAGCGGCTTTGGCAGCCAGTATATCCAAATCATCGCCATAAAGTTTAACGGCAACATCTTCACGGATACCAGTCAGCAATTCATTGAAACGCATTTCAACAGGCTGGGTAAATTCAAAATTTATACCTGGCAAAACACTTACTTTTTCCCTTACTTTTTCAATTAATTCGGCTTTCGATTCGGCTTGTGTCCACTGGTCTTTTGGTGTCAATATCACAAATATATCTGCAATGTCCAAAGGCATTGGGTCCATGGGTAAATCTGCCACACCAATCCTGCTTTGAATACTTTCTACTTCATCAGGAAAGTTTTCCAAGACAATTTGTTCCAGTCGGGTGGAAGTTTTTGTTACTTCGGTTAATGAAGTTCCCGGCTTTAAAAATGCCTGAAAAGCAAAATCGCCTTCATCAAGTTTTGGAATAAATTCGGCTCCCATCCGTGTAAACAGAAAACCGCCGGAAACTAACAGCACAAATGCGATGGTAATTACAATCCAACTCTTTTTAAGCGACCATCCAATTACAGGAGAGTAAACGTTTTCGAGTTTCCCAATTATTTTATCGCCCCAGGTTTTTTTGTCTGTTTTAGGTGGTTGGAGGAATAAGGCTGCCATCATCGGAATATAGGTGAGGCACAAGATAACTACGCCCAAAACAGCAAATCCAAAAGTCATAGCCATGGGGATAAACATTTTACCTTCAACACCCTGCAAGGCTAAAACCGGGATGAAAACAATCAAAATAATCAGTTGACCAAAAAATGCCGAGTTCATCATTTTGCTTGCCGAATTATAGGCAATTTCGTTTCGTTTCGCCTGGTCGAGTTTTGTACCGATAAGGTTTTTACGGTGGAGGTAAAATATCATGGCTTCAACAATAATTACTGCTCCATCTACCAATATCCCAAAATCAAGTGCCCCCAAACTCATCAGGTTTGCCCACACCCCAAACAGGTTCATCATGATAAATGCAAATAGCAAGGCCAGCGGAATGGTTGATGCCACAATTAAACCGCCCCTTAAATTCCCGAGGAATATAACCAGCACAAAAATAACAATCAGCGCACCCAACGACAGGTTTTCGGCAACGGTAGATGTGGTACTTTTAATGAGCTTACTGCGGTCAAGAAAAGGTTTAATTTCAACACCATCAGGCAGTGATTTTTGAATTAAGGCCATCCGCTCTTTTACATTCTTAATCACATCGTTTGAGTTTTCGCCTTTCAGCATCATCACGATTCCGCCAACGGCCTCTCCCTTTCCGTCTTTGGTAAAAGCACCATAACGGACAAAACTTCCGAATTTCACTTCTGCTACATCCCTGATGAAAATGGGTTGCCCGTCAATGTTTGCAACCAACGTATTTTTAATATCATCCAACGAACGCATCAACCCTTCGCCACGGATAAAGTTGGCCTGAAAATTTTTCTCGATATATGCGCCGCCTGTGTTCTGATTGTTGTCGTCAAGTGCTTCAAAAATATCCGAAATGGCTAAACCCATACTTCTGAGTTTATCAGGATTAACAGCGACTTCGTATTGTTTACCCCTGCCCCCAAAAGAGTTTACTTCTACCACTCCGGGCAGCATGGCCATTTGCCGTTTTACAATCCATTCCTGCATGGTGCGCAGTTCCATGTCGTTATAAACGGTATCGTAACCGGGTTGCACCTCAAGCGTGTATTGATAAATTTCGCCCAGCCCGGTGCTGATGGGTGCCATAAACGGTTCCCCAAATCCCTGTGGAATTTTTTCTTTCACTTCGGCTAAGGCTTCACTTACCAACTGCCGGGGCAAATATGTTCCGGCACTTTCTTTAAAAACAATGGTAACAACAGAAAGCCCAAAACGTGACACGCTTCGTATTTCAGTCACGTCGGGCAGGTTCGCTACTGCCAATTCTACCTGATAGGTTACAAACTGTTCAATGTCTTCCGTTCCCAAATTGGGTGCGGTGGTAATCACCAATACCTGGTTGTTTGTAATGTCAGGTGTGGCGTCAAGCGGCACTTTGGTCATAGAATATATTCCGCCAATAATCAGTCCAATGGTCATCAGCCCGATAAGTGCCTTATTCTTTATTGAAAAGGATATTATACTATTTATCATTTGATTTCTTTAAATTATTTTACGAATACGGTTAATAATAGGGTGTTTAAATCCATGTGTTCAAGCACCGAAAACCTATTATGTACGCAGTATCATGTCTATGAAATGAAACATGAGCTTATTGCACAGTTTTAGAGAAGAAAAAATGAATTAAATTTTGGGCGGTTGCCAGATAGATGCCATAGGGCTTGAAAACGCAGGTTCTTTAAATTTAATATCTAAAGTAATTTCTACCATATTGATAAAGGAAATGCTAAAAAATGAAGGGAAAGAAAGTGTTTGGCAACAATGACAAAAACAAAACGGGGAACATAAATCAACATCATTTGTGTGATTTTGGCTTTGTTCTGATAATTCCAGAGTAACAGAATTTGAATCGGAAGCATGTACATCATTGCATGGTATGGCTGTTAAAACCATTACATACACTGATAATATTACTGCTATATATTTCATCTGCAAATTCTTATTTCTAATAATTACAACGACAAAAATACTATATAGTTCGTGCAACCGAGTTGCAAACTTACTTTTTGCAATTTGAACAAATACCTTTGACAACAAAGTTTGCACTGGAAAATTCAAATCCATTGGGTAAGTCTGGCTGGGGAACAGGTAAATCTTTCATACAATACGTTTTTCCGCATTTGTTGCATAAAAAATGAACATGTAAATGTTCTGGTTCGCAAGTGCAAAAATCTTCGCAAAGTGCGTATCTTAAAGAGCCAGAGCCATCTTCAATTGAATGAATCAGTTTGTTTTCCTGAAATGTTTTTAGTGTTCTATAAAGAGTTGCTTTATCGGCTTTTTCAAATTTTTGTTCTAATTCAGGCAAACTAATAGCCGTTTTTTGTTCTGTTAGAACTTGCAAAACCAATTGTCGCATTGCAGTTGGTTTGATGTTTTTTAAGTTGAGTATGTTGTCTATTTCCTTTTTCATTATACTAATTTCAATAATCTCGGTTTGTTCAAAGCACAAATGTAACAATTAAGCACCGGTGCGTAGGCAGAATTGCAGCTCTTTTACAAGCCTTTGGTTTGGGTGTTGGCTTGTGGGGGCTTGGAAATGTGCTGCAATGTGGGGTGGGGTTTCTTTCCTTTTTTTGCGGGGGGAGAAAAAAAACAAAATAAATTCCATCAAATTTGCACCGACTTGTCAAAGAGCTAAATATTTTAATCTGCTTGTTTTAAACTGCACCTATCAGTCTTGAAGGTTCTCTTTTTTCGCCTTGTTGCTAACTTATAAATAAACCTATGAAGTTTATTTCGTATATATTTTTTAAAATGTGTATTTATTGTCCCAAATAGGACGGTAATATACACATATTATGATGAGTCGCTAAACATGTCGTCAAGTGGATTTTTTATTTTACCAATGTTTTGTGTCGAAACATGAGTATATATTTCAGTAGTCTTTGATGAGCTATGCCCTAATAAATTCTGAATATATCTTAAATCAGTTCCTTGCTCTAATAAATGTGTCGCAAAAGAATGTCTAAGTGTATGTGGACTAACTCTTTTCTTTATTTTTGCTTTTGAACAAGCCTGTTTTAATACATTTGCAACACTCGTTGTGCTATATTTAGTTCCAATATCTTGTCCTTCAAATAAATAAACTTTAGGCTTGTATTGCTTGTAATATTCTCTTAATTCATTAATAAGGCGAGGGGAGAGCAATGAAACTCTGTCTTTGTTTCCTTTGGCACTTTTAATTATTATCAACCCTCTTGTAGAATCAATATCTGTAAGTTTTAAATTAATCAATTCACTTCTCCTGAGCCCTGCCGAATAAATTAGAGAAAGTATGCATTTATGCTTTTTGTTTGTACAACAATTAATAATTGTTTTCACTTCAAGCTTGCTAAGTACAGTTGGTAGTTTTTTGGGCTTATTAGCCCGGTCTATTTTATAGTACTCTCTATCATTTCCTAAAACCTTTTCGTAGTAAAATTTTATTGCGTTAATCCTCTGGTTTTGTTGACTGCCCGAAATGTTTTTTTCTTTAATAAGTTTTAAAAGATATTCATTTATCATTTCAGGATTTATTTGTTTCAAATCCTTCGAATCGAAATGGTTTTGAAAATCTTTAAAATAACTAGTGTAAATTTTAATAGTTTGTGAACTGTACCGTTTTTGTTCAAGTTTTTCCATATATCCCTTCGGAAGAACAGTTTCAACCTTTTCCTTTTTTTTATCTGCCATTACCACAATTTCTGCAATAGGAGAGAACACCTCTTTAAACTTTTTATAATCGAATTCTGTTCTGGCAATCCACCAACATTTCTTCGATTGGCTCCATTTTACCTGGAAATGCTTTTTCAATAATTCCAATATCCCTAAATTGTAGTCAAATATAATCTTGACAACTTTTCGATTTCGATGAATATCTGGGGATAATAAAATTCTTGCTTTCATTTCTTGTAAAACTAGATTCTCAAATTTAACAAGATCTTATCACATAACAAAATATATACTTATGAAAGA
>NZ_JALPNU010000044.1 GCF_030851345.1 Marinifilum sp. D714 | reverse complement strand
CTGCAAGGGCGCTAGCACAAAATGAAATAATTGGAATTCCGCTCACGCCCCTTCAGGGCTAATTGTGTTGGATTTGGATTCACCGATGGGCGTTATCCATCGCTATTGTTCTAGTCCTTTCAGGGCAATTTCAAAATTGTAGCTCATTCTCGATGTAAGAAAATATTTTACCCTGAAAGGATAATAGCAATAGCATAGGGCAGCGCCCTATGAATATGAAATGTAATTGAAACAAAGCCCTGAAAGGGCGTAAGCAAATAAACACATCATGACACCAAAACAAACCATACAAAAATGGGTAGAGGCCTTTAACCAAGGCGATGTAAACCAGATTGCAGAATTTTACCACCCCGATGCCATTAACCACCAGGTGGCCAATGAGCCTGTAGAGGGCAAGGAGGCCATTCGTAAAATGTTTACCGAAGAATTGGCGGCGGCCGAAATGACTTGTATTGTAGAAAATATCTTCGAAGATGGCGATTGGGTTATACTCGAATGGAAAGATCCACTGGGACTTCGAGGTTGTGGATTCTTTCAGATACTCGATGGCAAAATTAAATTTCAACGCGGCTATTGGGATAAACTTTCCTTCCTAAGAATGCACAATATGCCTATCCCTAAAAAATAAAACAGATAATTCATCCATAAATCGAGAAATGAATGTACTTTTAAACAATAATTAAATTATCTACCAATACTAATCAAATGAAGAAATTACTAACACTAGCCTTTATCCTAAGTGCTGCACTATGTGTACAAGCCCAAAAATACAAACTGGCTTTAAATCTTGAAGTGGGGAAGGAGTACATTCAGAAGTCGAATGCAGAAATGACCATTACCCAAAACTTTAACGGCATGCCAATCGAAATTGGGATGGTGATTAAAGGGGATTATGTCTTTAAGGTAATGGGAGCTGAAAAGGATCAGTACGATATGGAGGTGAAGTACACCAGCGTAGAGATGGAAATGGAAAGTGCACAGGGAAAAAGCACATTTAGCTCTAAAAATCCTAGCGAACAAGATATCATGTCAACCATGCTATCGAGAATGGTTGATAAGCCATTTAAAATGATTATGGGCCAAAACGGAAAGGTGGTCGACATCAAAGGAATCGATAATCTTTTTGGTAGTTTGTTCGAGGGGTTCGATCTTACAGAACAACAGAAAGACCAAATATTGGCTCAGCTGAAAAAATCCTATGGAGCAAAGGCTTTTAAAGGAAGTTTTGAGCAGATCACCGCCATTTACCCGGAGCAAAAAGTAAAATTGGGCAAGAAATGGACCACCGAAACCAATATCGAGGCAGGAACGTCGGTTCACTTAACTACCAATTTCGAACTAAAGGCTGCCAATACCGAGTATTTCCTGATTCATGGAGAAGGCAACATGCTTAGCAATCCCAACTCCCCATTTGTGAAGCAAAATGGCATGGACATGAAAATTTTATTGGACGGAAATTTGACTTCGGACATAAAAGTTGATAGAAAAACCGGTTGGATTATAGATGCCACCATTGTTCAGAACCTAAGTGGAAACACAGAGCTGAAAGCCAGCGAACAAATGCCCGAAGGCATGAACATTCCAATGACTGTTAAATCAAAATCGGTAATTACAAATTAATGGAATTCGGTTTCATGCCGATGGTTTAAAAATAAATACCCCAAATCATTGCGATTTGGGGTTTGTTTTTAGTTGCCCTAATGCAAACAGAAGAGATGAGGCTTTTTCTTCGCCTCGGGTTTCAACCCGGAGCATTCTGTGAAAACCTTCATCCCTTTGGTCCTTACCCCCTGTTAAAACAGTGGAGAATAGAAAAAAGACCTGTGCAGTTCATCCCATTGCCTCGGACTCTAGCCTGAGGGACAAAAAAATTCCCCAAAACCAAAGGCATTGGGGATAAACCAGATGTAAAAAAATTACCATTAACTTAATGCATCAAAGTTTAAAAAGGTTCAACCGGAAATACTATTCCGTTTCATTTATAATTTCTTCATTTACTTCCGAGCCTTCTTCCTCTTCCTTCGTGGCTTTCGGAGTGGCTGCCGGAAACTTAAACCACTTCAATAAATCCGGGTCATCTTCGTACATAATGCGTGCGGCCTTAAAATAGATGGCCAGCTTTTCGTACAAAGCATTCAGGGCGATGGTACGCTCTTCGGTGGCACGATTACGTTTCAAAATACAATCCGATTGCTCATCCATAAAGCCTTTTAGCTTATCGCGATGTGCCAGAATTGCAGAAAAAGTTTCCTCAGTCCATCCGTTTGCGCTTAGCTCGGCTTTGTACTTGTTGGCAATCATGTCGAAATCGGTTAGGAAAAGATACATCAACTTGCCACTTCGGCGTGCCTCTTCGTAATCATTAAAACCAAACTGATTCCATACCTTTTTATCGTTAGGGAATGCCATTTCGATGTCGAACTTGCACCTTTGGAAAAATTTACCCGATGCTGCCAATTCCTTATTTACATTCTCGGTGGCCTTGGCCTGAATGTCGATATAGGTATGATCCGATGGAATATTACTGGCTTTTGTATACAAACTATCCAATTCAGCCAAAGTTTCTGATGTGAAGTGTGGCGAGAATGCCATAAAATCATCATGCTTTTCTTTGATGAGATTAATTTTCTGACCTGAGTCAATAATAAAATTAGCGTCGGTACCGCTATAAGATCTAGATTGTCCCATATTCACAAGTTTAAGTAAGGATTAACAGTAGGAAAATTACTAAGTTGACTTTAGAAAACCAATAAAATCATAAGAAACTAATATGTTAAAATATGTTAATTCTTTTGTATCCCAAGTAAATACTGGGCTTATGTCTATTATTGTTTTTATTTATGGAAAATTAATAATTCATTAACAAAAACTATGTCAAACAACTAAAAAGTTAGTGAATGTGCAGTAAATGCTGGTAGTTTAGCGTTTTGTTGTGCTGTGATTGTGTTTTTGGTATATAATGTGGTATAAATTACAGTGCAATTTGCAATGGGAGTATCTGTTTTTGTGTAGAACGACTTAATGTTTAATAATTGTAGGCTGTTTAGAATTGGTATTTGGGCTATCATGTAGTAATGACAGATGGTCTTGTATTTAACCTTACCTCAGAACCATGTGTTGTTATTTCCCAATGGCTTGTCGCCACTTCCCAAAGACTTGTCGTCGTTTCCCAAAGGCTTGTCGCCACTTCCCAGAGACTTGTCGTCATTTCCCAGAGGCTTGTCGGCCTTAGCCAAAGGCTTGTCGCTGCTCGGTTGAAGCTTTCCGCCGCCGACAAACAACTGGGAAGCAGCGGAACAGGACAAAGGAGCGAGAACAAAAGACAGACTAGCGGGTACAGGGCTTAAAATGGAAGGGGAAAGGGGTGGAGGTATGGCGACAAACATAAAAAGAGTATCGGGTATTTTTATTTGTCTGATTTCGAACAAAGGGTGAGAACAGGAAAAAGATTAATGCCTGATAACAAGAATGTAATTGCGAATGTTAAATCATTGGTATAATTTTATTACTTTTGACATAACCCGAACCACAATGACCATTACTTATGCGTAACCCAAACTGGAATGAGGAAGAACTCATTCTCGCTTTTAACCTCTATTTGAAAACAGAGTATCGGAAGATAACTCCCAAAAATCCTCATATAATTGAGTTGGCAAATATTATTGGAAGAACTCCAGGTGCGGTAAGTTTTAAGTTATCAAACTTGGCGAGTTTAGACCCCGCAGTAAAAAGAGCGGGTAAAAAAGGACATGCCAATGCAGGTAAAGCAACCGAGGAGATTTTCGAAAAATTCCAGAACGACAGGGAAGGCCTAATATACCAAAGTGAAAAGATACTGGCCGAACGCGAAGGACTATGCCTGGAAAATAAATACGAAGTAGAATTGCCAGAAGCCAATAGTTTGGTGGGAGAAACCAAAGAACGATATGTGAAAACGCGGGTAAACCAAAACTTTTTCCGCCAAATGATTCTTACCAACTACCACAGCAAATGTGCGGTAACAGGCATTGACTTGCCACAGCTATTAATAGCCAGCCACATTTTGCCATGGGCACAAAACAAAGCCGAACGCCTGAACCCCGAAAATGGCATTTGCCTTTCGGCACTTTACGACAAGGCCTTCGACCAACACCTAATTAGTTTCGATGAGGAGTACCGACTCATCCTCTCAACAAACCTGAAAGAACACTGCACCAAAACATATTACCAAACCCATTTCGGAAACCTGGAAGGACAGGAAATGATCTTGCCTGATAAATGGTTGCCGAAGAGGGAGTTTTTGGAGTGGCATAGGGCAATGTTTTAGTGAATAGGATATAAATTTTAAAATTTACAAGATGCCAATTGTTTCATTAACAAGAGAATTTCTAGAGCATTTCAATATTACAGAATGTTCAAGAGCAATTTGTGGAGGACAGAAAACAGTATATAAGGTTAGAATTGATGGGAAGTTTTATGCATTGAAAGTCATAAAAGTTGCAGATGAGAGATTTATCCGTGAACTCAAAATATGTGAGGAGTTCAAACAAAATGCTGGGATTCCGCGAATATTTGAGGTAAAGAGTTATGACGGTGAAACTGTAATATTAGAAGAATTTATTGATGGAAATGATCTGTCTCAAATTTCAGGTCAATATCTTGGAGATGAGACAAAAGTATGTCGATTAATAAAAGAGATCATTCAATCTCTTAAACCAGTATGGGAGGCTCGATATATTCATCGGGACTTAAAACCAGCTAATATTAGAATTAGAAAGAATGGAACGCCTGTTATATTAGATTTTGGAATTGCAAGGGCTTTGGATGATGAGAGTATAACTGTGAGTGGAGGACAACCATTAACCTACATATATGGTAGTCCAGAACAATATGCAGGGAAGAAGTCATTGATTTCTTATAGGACGGATTTTTTCTGTATTGGAGTTATAGCATTTCAGCTGTACACAGGCAAACTTCCTTTTGGTAATGGTCGAGAAGAGATAGGATTAAAATATAAGAATGGTAACCTTAAAGTTTCTTCAGGAAGTGAAAAAATAGATATTTTTTGTAATGCCGTATTTAAGGTTAACCCATCTGAGAGACCAAGAACAATTGATTCACTAATTAAGCTGATATAATTATGAAGATTACTCATGTTTTAGGACACAACTCAAATTGGAATGTTGAAACATACATGCAAAATAGCATTGGCGATGCTTTTCTTATTACAGCATTTACTCATGGAATACACTATGATGCTAAAAAGTTATTAAAGCCAATTTTGGATCTGTCAATGATAGATTTACAGTTTTATGGCAAGAAGGAAAGTTCAAATATTGAAAAAGGAAAGTTATCTGAATTTGATTTTCATCCAGCGAATTGTGAAGAAAATGATGTTACTAGTGTTTATTTTGAAACTTGTGTAAAAAAAGCTATTAAGTTTCAACAGGATAATGGGTTTAAGAAGATTATAATTCCAAATTTTTATGAAAATGAAAAAGTGGAAGATATTATATATCTGATTAAAACTATCAATAAGTATATTAAGACTTTAAAAGAAGAAGATGAAGAATATTACATGACGCTTCCTTTTGCAAATCACATAATAATTGATAAGGAGAAAGTTGAAGAAATCTTATTTGCATGTACAGATATGGATATGAATTTCGATGGTTACTTTGTTGTGTGTGAAACGAAGCCAGAGTTCAGGAAAAAGATAACCACCGATATAAAGGTAATTAGGAACTTGTCTACTGTATTAAAAACTTTAAAGTTACAATCGTTCAAAACCATCTATGCTTATGCAAATTGGGATGCAATAATTTATTTAGCACAAACAGATATTGACTATTTAACAATTGGTTCATATGAGAACTTGCGAAATTTTGATATTTCAAGATTTACAAATAACAGCTCAGGGGGGCCATCAAAAGGGTACTATTTCTCTGAAAAATTATTGAATATGGTGCGAGCAGAGCACATTACGCTTATTAAAGGAACAGGAAATTTAAAATTAGTGAAGAATGAAAAGAATATATTTTCTGAAGTTATTTTAAAGGATGGTTATAATTGGAATATTCACAGACCAGATATAAATAAATGTAATTTGTTAGCTATTTCTAGACTTTTTCAGGAAATTTCATCAATCTCAGATTTAAAAAGAAGAAAAAAGCATGTATTAAGTCTTATTAAGAATGCAATTGAGATTTACAAAATGTTGGAATCAAAACATGTGTATTTGGATAATGAAAGTAGTAACTATCATTTAAGTGTTTGGAAAACTTACCTAAAGACTTCTTGATTAGTCTTAATTTGTTCGGAAAGTAGTATTTGCATTTTTGGATCAAAAGGTTTTTCTAGCAATGGTGTGAAGTGTCTTATTAAATCACCATTTGTAGAAATGGTTGCTAAACCCACATTGTATTTTTTAAATAAATCAATGTTTTTAATTGCAGAGGTTGCATAATATGCATCTAATACAACATAAGAATACTCAGCAAACCATTTATATCTGTATGCTTGTTGTAGAGCTCTTTTCCAGTTTTTTAATTTAGCTTCAATTGCAAAACTATTTTCGAAAACTAGTTGATAATCTTTTTGTATAGAGAATAGGTCATTTTTAAGCGATATATATTGACATTCTATAAGTATTTCCAGAGTTTGAGCTATTCTCTTTTTAGAATTTCTAGTTATTTCAATAATATCATCAAAGGATATTTCCTTTTCATTTAATATCAGGTTGTATATGTTAATGTCAAAGCTATTTAGGATGTGTTTGACTCTTGATAAGTGAGATTTTGGAGTTACTAAATTACATACAACAACATCAGCAATTCCATACCCTAAAGAAACTTCATCGATTAGTTCAATGTTTTCTTTAGAGTAAGTTCTCTTAAGGGTTTCCTTTAAAACTTCAACTAGTTCTATTTCCGACTTAAATCTCATTTCTTTATTATAATGTATGTTGAATCATCATTATTTTTATTGATAGAGAGTGATTCGAGTTTCCTTTTGGTGTTCTTTAAATGTTTAAAGTTTAGAGAATCGAAGAATTCCTCTAAGTTGTCATTCATTAAATCATAAAATCCATCAGTGCAAATTAAAAAGTTAGAGTTAAATTCAACATTGTAAAAATTAAAATCTGAGACCTCTAAATTATCCATACCAAGGCATTTAGTTATAATATTTTTTGAACCTTCTAATGAATCATCATTACTTATTTGTTCTATGAATTGATTGGAATAAATATAAAGTCTTGAATCTCCAATGCTTGAATAAAAAGATAAATTTTCTCCTTTGTCAATATATAAAGCAGTGTACGTACTCATTCCTTCAACTCTAGAGTTGGTAACTTTCTTGTTGCAATGAAAAAAGATATCAGTAAGCTGGTTTAAAGAAAATTTATGTCTTTTTAATAGAGAATCTAACTCTAGTTTAAAATTTTTAATAAAAAGATGACTGTTTGGTAATGAACTAACCCCATCAAATAGGACATAGAGTTCATATATATCGTTACAAACGATATATACATCATCTTGATTTTTATCTCTTTTTAATCCTTTTAATGAGTTTGTAATGTACTTGTTATTCATTCCTAATTATAGTGTGAATTTGATACAAACAATTTCAGCTACACTTAAAATACTGAAATTTAATGAAACCCGAAAGCCGTGGACAACTTGTTTCTTGTTTAAGAAATGAGTTTGTAAAAATATAAAATGTGATGAACTTAGTAGAATATTTATACTACTATATTTTTATTGTAGTATTTAAATCGTGAGCCAATTAAAACTTTAAGATCTTTCATATCTCTACAAAAAACAAAGGGCAAGCTTTTGGCTTGCCCTTATCTATGAAGTCTAAATCCTTTAAAAGCTCAATTTAAATACAATCAAATCGGCTTTATCCCCCAATCGGGTAGCACTAATGGCTACAGAATTGCCATCGGTAAGCGAGATATCGTTTAGTTTTACGCCTTGAGGCAAGCTGAATTCTTTTTCGCTTTTTACAGAGCCCGAATCATCAATCTGTACCAGTTTAATTTTGTGATTGTAGGTACCAGCAAGAACGAAACTGTTATCGGCCAAAGCCACAAGATGCTCGGGCATGCCATCGCCTGTAAGGTTTAGGGGCGATTCCCAAAGCTTTTTACCAGAGCTGTCGTAGGCTGCTGCAAAGGCCCCATTGGCTGTTGATCCTGCAAAGAGAACTTGCTTTTTGGCATTCATACCCACGGCAGTGGCCTGCTGATTCTCGGGCAATAGAATGTCCCATTGTAAATAACCTGCTTCATCTATGGCAAAAATCCAGTTTCCGGCTGCAGCAAAAGCAGTGTTCGAAGCATCATCACTAGCCAAAGCATATACTTTGCCCTTGTTGGTATACTTGCGCGACCATAGTTTTTTGCCATTGGCATTTAGCTTCACCAAAGCAGGCGTGAACAAGGAGTCTTCGGGGTTTTGGGTATAGCCGGCAATTAGAATTTGATTGTCGGGGTACACTACAAAATCGAGAGCCTCAGCCATGCTCACTTTCTGGTTGAATACATTTTGTCCGTTGGCGGCTAGCTTGTAAATCCATGCCTGACCTGGCACACTATCCACAATGGCGTTGGTAATGCCTGCCACATAAATTTCGTTCTGGGCATTGATGCTCACCTTATTTACCAAGTCGTCAAAAGGATTTCCCAAAATCTTATTCCAGAGCATTTCTCCATTGGCATCCAGGCCTAAAATCCAGGAATCATACATTTCGCCTTCGGCTTTGGGTGTGGCCGAAACCACCACCAATTCTCCATTGGGGCGTGTAGCAATTCCACCGCCAAAATCCTTGAACTCCTGATTGTCGAATCCTTTTACAAAGAGGTAATTTACCTCGGGAAAGTCTTTCAAAATCTCGTCGCCCAAAATGTTGGCTTTCAAATTAAAAATATCGATGTACTGTTCTCCTTCGGGGTATAAAGACACAAACTGGTTGTACGCCTCCAGGCTTTTTACACTTTTGGCCCATTCGAAAAGCAATTGCTTCTTTAACAATTTGGCTGCAGCTGTTTTGGGTGAATTGGGAAAGTCGGCAATGTAATTGTCAATGGCCTCCAATGTCTTTTTGGCGGCTGCCTCTTTAAAGGCCATGTCTGCCATGCTTCTCTTCACCTCAATTACTTGTCGCGCCTTGGGATAATTGGTCACAAAATCGCGCAAGTCTTGCAATGTACCTTTACGGATCGCAATTTTATAGGCCAAATCATTTCGCAGTTTTGTTGCGATATTCACTTGAGCCGATTCAGGATAATCATTTAGGAACTGATTGTAGGCATCCACCGAGTTTTGCTTCTCGGCCTCGCGAAATTTAATGTAGGTTAAGATGTGGGCCACATTGGTGTAGTATTTCGAATCGGGAAATTCTTTCAGGAACCTCTTGGCATGATCGGCATTGTTCTCCTCCCTCACGAATTTAATCAACTTGTCTTCGAGGTATTGACATTCCCATTCCATGTTTTTATCTATGGGTCTGTTTTTGCGTCTTTTGTCTTGTTTGGTAAACCATTCATTTAAAATCTCTTTATCGCTATCGGTAAACTTAGGCTGTGCTTCGTATACTTTCTGAAAATATGCCAAGGCATTAAAGTAATCTTTACCAGAATATTTATCGAAAGCGTAAACGGCAGCCAGACCTATATTTGCCATTGCCGATTCAGGCTCTTTTGCCAACACTTTCTCAAAATTTTCTTTCGCCTTAGCCAAATCATTATCGATATCGGCTTTCGCACGAGCTTCCATGCCCTTGAATAAAGAATTGTTGTAGATTCTTTTGGGATTTTGCGCCATGCCAAGCAATGAGATGAGCATGAATAGGATGAGTATATTTATTTTTTTGGAGTTCATTTGTAGGGGCTTATTTCTTTAGTACTAAAAATTCAACACGGCGATTCTTCGAGCGTCCGTCATCGGTTTGGTTGGTATCAATGGGTCTTGAAGCTCCGTAGCCAGCAGCTTTCATTCTATTAGGATCGATTCCTTTGCCAACAAGGTAGTTCACCACCGATTCGGCGCGCCGCTGACTTAAACCCTTGTTTAATTCATCAGAGCCCTTGCTATCGGTATGTCCACTGATCTGAATCTGGCTAACAATTCCTTCGTTTAAGAAATTGGCCACCTTGTCGAGCTCTTCAAAGGAAGTGGGTAGAAGTGTACTTTTGTTGAATTCAAAAAAGATATTGTCTAGAACAAGTGCAGCCCCTTCTTCAATTTGTTTAAGCTCTTCGGAAAACAAATCTTCAGGCAATTCAGGCTCGATAAAAGTAATGCTTCCTTGCGAGTGGCAATTGTTTTGGTCACTTACGTGATAGGTATAGGTGCCCGCTTCCAGATTGGTCAATTTTGTGCTGTTTTTGATTCCATTGCTCCAATCGATGTTATAAGGAGGCTGTCCGCCTGATATTCCCAAACTAATCACACCATCGTTTATGATTTTAGTGATTTGGCCCGTAACCGGATTTTTACCACCTGTATAAGAGGAATCAATCACCACGGTTTCTAATCCTTTGGGAACACATGCGCAGGAGGTGCAATCCACCAAGGGACGAATTTCAAAATCGTCGAAAAAGTAGTAAGCGTAGGATTTGCCTTTTTTGTTTTTGGTATCGCGACCCGTAACCACATAGTTGGTGTTGTCGTAGTTCTTAAAGTTTCCTACGATAAAGTACTCCTCGTAACCTTGGGCAGTATATACCATACAGAACTGGGCCCATTCTTCGGTATTGTCTAAAAACAGGCCTTCTTTATTACTGAGATGAGCTCTAAAATCTAAAAAGCTTGAATTGCCATTGGCTGTTTGGGTTTCCGAAAAATGGATGCCCAACTGATCAACGGCAAACTTACTTCCCGATGCCAATTTGTACCAAAAGGAAACGCAATATTTCTGACCTGCAACCATAGGATAGCTTAAAGTACCTTGAAAATACTCTCTGAAATTGCGATTGCTTCCACTTAGAATGGCTCCCATGTAGCCTTTGCCGGTTCTGGCTTTGCTGTAGCCTGCAAAATTATCGGGTACGCCTACTTCTCCATTACTACATTCGTTAAAATAATCAGGAGTGGTAAAGGATGGATAGGTCCAATTCGGAATCAACTTATGCGTCTTATCCATAAAAGTGTAGCTTTGAGGGCATTCTTCATACTCTTCAAAGCTAGGGTTAAGCACCATATTTTCTTCCTGGGCATATGATACAAAGCCCATAAAAACAGCACTCAATACGATGAGATACTTTCGGTAAATGTTCTTCATTATAAGTAAAGTTATAGTTTAGTGATTATCTCCAATAAAATGATATTACAGGAGCTTAGTCAATGAGGAAAACAGGAGAAAAAGGATTGTTTTATAAGGAATTAAAACGATAATAATACTCCCAAATTCCTCCGATCATTTCAAATGTATTAACAAAACATATTCTATACAAGATTATTAATTATTTTTCTCGGTATCTATTAAAACCCTTCAGCTAAAGCACAGGGTACGAGAAAATGGGGTGAAGGTTTTGTTTTTTTAACCCTCAGTTTTTACAACCCTCAGCTTTTCGAACCCTCAGCTAAAGCAGAGGGTATGGGAAGAGGATGTGCGGGTTTTATCTTTTATAACCCTCCACAAAAGTAGAGGGTAAGGGGAAAAGGATATGCAGAGTTTTATCCCTTTGCCTTGGTTTTTAACCCGAGGATTTGGGATGTGTGTTTCCAACCCTCCACTAAAGTAGAGGGTATTGGAAAAGGATGTGTAGAGCTTTATCCCTTTGCTTTGGGTTTTAATCCGAGGATTTGGGATGTGTTTTTACAACCCTCCACTAAAGTAGAGGGTATGGGAAGAGGATGTGCAGAGTTTTATCCTTTTGCCTTGGGTTTTAATCCGAGGATTTG
>NZ_JALPNU010000043.1 GCF_030851345.1 Marinifilum sp. D714 | reverse complement strand
CTTTTTTTTCATGACTAAATAGTTTAATGAATAAATACTTAATCAAGTTACAACCTTATCTCTAAGCTACCGCTGTAGGCGGTTTTTGTTCAACGTATGTATAAAGTGCAATGCATTTTATATCCCTATCTGTTTATTTTCATTTATCACTAATATGCAAACTCTTACACACACTTTCCTTACAAAATTCTATTTTCTTTTTTTGCAAGAAACAAATCATGTAACACTTAGCAATAAGCAAGCTCTAATTTAACCATTCCCCATCAATCTATCTATCCTAATAATACATAGATTCATTATAAATAATTAATAAGTTTGTATACTATTTATCGTACCATCTTTTCATACCTATATACCTCCCAAAAAAAAAGCCACCAATTCCTTGGCGGCTTATAAAAATTTAGGCAAAACAACAGAGAGTTAAGATCAGGCTATTCTACTGGCACTGCTTCTTCTACTTTTATGGTATTCAGTACCACATCTAATGTGGCAGTTTTGTCGGGAACAATCAGTATGTTCACCGTCACACTTTGGTACGACTTTCGGCTAAAGGTCAACTGGTGTTCGCCAGGTGTTAGGTTTTGGAAATTGAATCCACCTTTTTTACCTCCCCGAATCACTGGCTTGGACCCATCAACTGAAACCCTAACCTTTCTTACCGGAGCACCTTTTTCGTCCAGAATCGTGCCCACCAATGCTTTTCGTCGCTTTGGTATGGCATCTACATCAACCGCCAAGGCAAATGCACTGTACAAATCAGGATTCGATTGCTGGTACTTGGAACGCATGTAATCCTTAAGCGAATTGTTCATGATGTTCCTGTAACGCTCCAAGCCATCTTCCAACTTCACAGTAATGTCATGCTGACTTTTTCTGAAATTCTGAGGAATATCCATTACAGCCTGTGCAGCCGCAATGGCAGCTTTTAAAGCGCTTATGTCCTCGGCACTTAAAGTTGCCTCGCTCACCTGCGTAGGATTTTCCTCAATAATATCCACTACATTTTCAGCACGAACCAATACCTCTGCATCCCTACAACGCGAAAGCTCGGTTTTGGTACAACCTTCTATTGTGGTAAAAACTGTGAAGTTCATATAGTTGCCATAACTATTCAGCACTTCACAAATCTTTACTGTAAGCTCAATCAAGTCATTAATTTTACTCGATTTTTCCTGAGTCAGAGCCTTGCTGTTTCTGTCCTGCTGGCCCAATAGATCACTAATACTGCTTTCGATATTCTCAATATCAGTAGCCATTTTCACCAACAAAGCATTCTCAGCAATCGCTGTCTCATGCTCTTTCTTAAAAGCCAGGAAGCTTCTCATCTGCCTGACCAACTGTTGTTGTATGTTGTTCATATCAGAACGGGTTTAATTGTTACTTTCATCTTATAAGATGTTTTTTGGCTTGCATGCGAATGGGCTTTGTTTCCACTCGCTTGTTGTTTTGCCTAAATTTTATTTTTCTGTTTTCCTTTTATCATTTTTTGATTTCCATATATTCGCTCCTTTCGTTTATTGCATGCGCTACCAACACATGTTGTATATGCTACCAGCTTTCATTGTAGCCTTTCCATGGCTTTATGTATTCACTCTCAGCTATTCTTGTATGTGCTACCAGACTTCATTGCATCCACTACCAGATGTTCATGTGTGTACTCTCATCTTTTCATGTACATACCACCAGTACTTCATGTATCCTCTACCATGTTTTATTGTAGGTACTATCAAGGCTTCTTGTATTTTGCTTTTTGTTAAGCTGTTTACAAGTCACAAGCCTTTGTATCCCTTACAGAATAGTAGGTATACCCATTATTAATTCGTAAAAGTCATTTGTTTGAATCAGTCATTGCTGACCGCTTTCCCTGGTTTGTGGGAAAAGAGTAGGTTCGGTAGGATGCGAACACATAGCAGACGAGCTCACAATAATCTCATGATCATTTGCATTAACAAAACGAGAATTGTGAAGCTTTTAAAAACAGGTTGGCGAATGGATTTGTGCCTTGACAAGATTCATTCAGCGACGCACCGTGCCTAATTTTTCGTGGTTTTCTATGGAGTGAGTACTTGTTAGCTCTACTGGCTTACAAACATCATAAATTGTTGAATTCATAAATAACTCAGTTTAGTTTGCGTTTGCTTATTTATAGTCCCACGGCAAACGACATTTATAATTTTCTTCCCTATCAGACCATCCAATGAGTCAGGTGAATGGTTCTGTCATCTCAAATCACTATACAATATAATTATTTTTATTCTGTAAACAAATGAAAATGCATTTTTTAACAGTTTGATTATGGAATACACCTCACCCTGCCCTCTCCTTGAGAAGCAATATCATTAAATTAAGGCTGAAAGTCTTAAAGCATTAGCAAAGGGCATCGCCCTTTGATTGGACATGTAGTAAATCTTTAGCCCTGAAAGGGCGTAAGCTAGCGCCCTTTCAGGGCTTTTATTGCCATATTTTACAAAGTAGGGCGTTGCCCCACTCTATTGCTAACGCCTCTTCGAGGCTACACTGAATGACATTGCCTCTCAAGGTGAGGGAAATGGCTACTGCATATATATACTATCCTCAAATTTTAAATTCCTTCTCCTTGAGGAGAAGGTCCCAACAGGGGGATGAGGTAATCATTCTAGAAACAAGCACAAAAAAAGAGGCGCATCAAGCGCCTCCTTATCCCCTTTACCTGTTCAAGCTACCAAAACATTGATAACTGTTCATTGATTACTGCTAATTGATAATTCTTAATAGATCATTGTTAATTGCTAATTGTTCCATCCTAAAGGTTTTCTTTTAGGAAGTCCACCATCTTGGTAAATAAATGCAATCTGGTTTGTCCCCCGTAAATGCCATGATTGCGATTCGTATACAAATGCATGTCGAACTTTTTGTTGTGCTGTACCAATACCTCTGCCAGCTCCAATGTATTTTGTACGTGAACATTATCATCTGAAGTTCCATGGATCAGCAAGAACTTTCCTTTCAGCTGATCCGCAAAATTGATTGGTGCATAATTGTCATATCCTTCCGGATTTTCTTGTGGCGTTCTCAGGTAACGTTCCGAGTAAATACTATCGTAATAACGGTAGGTAGTTACCGGTGCCACTGCAATTCCTGCTGCAAACACATCTGCCCCGCGGAACATACAAAGCGAAGACATCTGTCCACCAAAACTCCATCCATACACACCAATTTTATCGGCAGCAATGAATGGTTGTTTTGCCATGTACTTTCCGGTTTCAATCAGGTCGATGGCTTCCAGATTCTGAATCTGCATGTAGGTACATTTCTTGAATGCCTCTCCGCGTCCGCCGGTTCCACGGTTATCTACTACCACAACCACAAAACCTTCCTGTGCCAAATACTCCAACCAATCAAACTGGTAACGATCCAATACCTTTTGCGATCCTGGTCCGCCATAAAAGTGCAACAATGCAGGATATTCCTTGTTTTCATCAAAATCAACTGGTTTCATCATCCAGGCATTCAATTTCACACCTTCCGAGGTTTCGAACGAAAAGAATTCACGCTTTGGAAGTTTGTACTCCTGCAATCTCTTTTTCAATTCTTGGTTGTCTTCCAGGGTACGAATCAAATTGCCTTTGGCATTGTGAAGCGTTACCACTGTTGGCACTCCATTGGCCGAATAGTAATTGATAAAATATTTGAATCCCTTGCTGAACTTTGCCGAATTGCTTCCCCCTTTCTCGCTCAGTTTCTGAGTTCTTTTCCCTTTAATATCTATCGAGTAGATTTCTCTTTGCAAAGGAGAAACGGCCGCAGCCTGGTAGTAGAACAATTTCTTGTCCTCATCATATCCCAGGTACTTGCTCACTTCCCAATCGCCTTTGGTTACCTGGCGAACCAACTCGCCTTTCATATTGTACAAATAGATGTGGTTGAATCCCGATTTTTCGCTGGTTACAATAAAATGCTTGTTGTCTTTCAAGAAGGTCAAATCATCGTTCACATCTACCCAAGCCTTGTTCTTTTCCTCGTACAACAAATGGGTTTGGCCATTGTCAGCATTTGCCAGCAACAACTCGTAATGATTCTGATGACGATTCATTCTCACCAAACTTAATACCTTCGGATCTTGTGTCCACTTGATTCTTGGAATGTACTGATCGGTTTCTTCTCCCACATCAACCGTAGTGGTTTTCTTGCTTTCCAAATCGTAAACATGCACGCTTACTACCGAATTTTTTTCTCCTGCTTTTGGGTATTTGAAAGTGTAGTTTTCAGGATATAGTGCGTTTGCTTTCTTTTCAGGATTCAAACCTTTGAACACAGTCATGTTGAACTGTTTCACTTCGCTCTCATCAAAGCGCATGTAGGCAATTCTTTTGCCATCAGGCGACCATTGGTAGGCCTGCCAAAACGAAAACTCCTCCTCGTACACCCAATCTGGTGCACCATTAATAATGTGATTGTATTTTCCATCGAAAGTGAACTGGGTCTCTTTTCCCGATTTCAAATCTTTCACAAATAGGTTGTTTGCTCGGTAGAAACAAACCTGGTTTCCTGATGGAGAGAAATCAGCCAATTGCTGTCTTCCTTCCGATAGTTTTCCCAGTGTCTTCTTGTCCCTGTCGTAAACGAAAAACTCTGCTGAGAATGAATGACGATAAATGTCTTCACGATTGCTCGTAATCAAGATCTTTCTTTCGTCTGCCGAGAATTGGTAACCATCAATGCGCTTTACCTTTTCTGTTCCTAGATCCGATAAGCTGAAAATTGTTTCTTCGAACTCACCAGTTGCATAAGCAAACTGCTCTATTTTGGTTCCATATTTCAATACCGTATAGCTTTCGCCGCTTTTCATCGATCTTAATCCGTAAACCGATCGGGCGTAAAAGGTTCCTTTGTTGGTGATATCTTCAAGCTGAAAACTTTTTTGTGCCTGTACACCAAATACGCACAAAAAGGCAAGTAAAAGTAATGTTAGTTTATTCATTGTTGAATTTGGTTCATTAAAATACAACCCACCGCTACATTCATATGAGCGTGAGTTTCTTATTTTTAGTTAATTAGTTTTTATTGGGAAATAGCCACACAAGGCTAATCTATCTCTTATTAGAGATGGAAAGATATGGCTGTATCAACAAATCCAGCATTCGTAAAGACCTTTGTATGATCTGTTTTGCAGTATGATTGTAATGTCGTGCATAAGTATCGGTAAATCTATGAATTTTTCAGCATTCTAGATTCTATTGCATTTTGTACTGTCGTGGATTTATAATGATTCTAATTAATTGTAATTGTAGAGACGCACGGCCGTGCGTCTCTACGGTACGCCCCTACAAATTGCATGTGTACAATTTATCCTTCTGCCAATTCCTTGGATTATCAATGATGTAATTTTGAATACGATGATATTCCTCAAAATCACGAATGATATGATCGTGAAAACGGGTTTGCCACACCGGCATTGTTGATTGTCGGTATTGATTGATTTTGGTGGTTGCTGCCGATTTAAAACCTGCTACAAATGATGATATGGATTTGGGTGGTCGATATGCCACACCAGTATCATCGGGTAGAGACGCACTGCCGTGCGCCTCTACTGTGTTTTCATGGTCGTGCGCCTTTATCGTGTTTGGGTGGCCTGATGTAGACGCACTGCCGTGCGTCTCTACGGGATCATTTATAATATTTTTGATTTGCAAAATGGCATGAATATGATTCGGCATGATTACATATTCTTCGCAATACAATTCCTTGCGTATTGAAAATGATTTTAACCACTCTTCTTCAACAATCTTGCCTATTGGCGATAAAATCATTTGTTCCGATTCAATTTCACCAAACAATGTTTCCTGATTCTGAGTACAGATCGTAATAAAATACAAACCTTCGCTGGAATAATCCCACCATGTGGCCCTTGCCGATGGGATTCTATATTTGTTTTGAAATTTGTTCGTTTTCATACGCAGATAAGAATCAATGCTATTTAAATTTAATGAATCGATCCTAAACAAAAAAGAGACGTACTGCCGTACGTCTCTACTAGTAATTTCATTAATTAATATCTGCTATCGTTTAATTGAATTCCGCTTTCAATTGCTCAACCCAATTTTTGATTCTATCGTTGCTCAATGCTGCCTGATTTTCGATATCCAGTGCAAGACCTAAGAATTTTCCATCACGCAAAGCTGCCGATCTTTCAAAAGTGAAGCCTTCAGTCGAGGTCAATCCAACCACTTTTGCTCCTCTTTCTTCCAAGGCTTTGGCCAAAATTCCAATTGCATCCACAAAATTCTCTGGATACCCAACCTGATCACCTAAACCAAACAAAGCAACTGTCTTGCCTTTTAGTTTCAGGTCTTCAATGGCTGGCATAAACTCATCCCAATAGTTTGGCAATTCGCCATCGAACCATGTAGGAACGCCTAGTACCATATTGTCGTAGCTTAGGAATGTTTCCTCGTCTATTTCTTCAACATTTACTTTGTCGATATCTACAGCATCACCAAATGCATTCTTAATTTTCTCTGCATTCTTTGCTGTCTTTATTGTATTGAAACTATAGAATAATCCTATCTTTTTCATTTCCTTCTGTATTTAATCAAGAATTAGTAATCCAACAGATCTTTAGCTGCTGCGTAAATCTTATCGTTGTTTGGAAGAATCGCTCTTTCCAGAATTCTATTAAATCCTACAGGAGTAAATGTTGATCCTACACGTTTTACTGGTGCATCTAATGTTTCGAATGCCTCTTCAGTAATCATGGCTGAGATCTCAGCTCCAAATCCTGAGAATACTTTGTCTTCGTGAACAACAAGTACTTTATTGGTTTTCGCTACCGATTTCAATACTGTTTCTTTATCCAAAGGAATTAAGGAACGAAGGTCAATCACCTCAACCTGCTTGCCTGATTCTTCCGCTAATTTATCAGCAACCTCAACACACATGTGAGTAGTGTTTCCATAGGTTACGATAGTCAAATCTGAACCTTCTCTTCTTACGCGTGCCTTACCAAAAGGAACTTCAAAATCTTCCGGTACCGGAGTGGCTGCCTTAGGATCATTGTACAAAGCCTTTGGTTCCATGAATACAGTCATACCTTTCGAACGCATACTGGTTCTTAACAAACCTGCAGCATCATCGGCATATGATGGGTAAACAATTCGAACCCCTGGGAATGTTGTTAATGCACCTTCAATATTTTGTGAGTGATACAATCCTCCACCAATATATCCACCTGATGCCAAACGAACGGTAATGTTTGGAGCGTACTGACCTTTCGATCTCCAGAAATCGTGAGTAGTCTCAACGAACTGTTCCATTGCTGGCCAGAAGTAATCTGCAAACTCAGCACCTTCCACTACAATTCTGATCTTATCGTTGAAACGACTCATACCATTGGCTGTTCCCATGATATAGTCTTCGGCAATCGGAGCATTAAATACTCTTTCCTTACCAAACTCCTGTTGCATTCCTTTCGACACGTTGAAAATACCACCCTTGTCTTTGTTGGCAATATCCTGTCCCCAAATGTAAGTATCTGGATTGTGTCGGAATTCTGCTTTTAGGGTTTCGTTCAATCCTTCAATCAGCTTTTTCTCATTCCCTGTGAAACTGTGTGTTCCTTCCGGATATTTTTCTGACACATAAGCTTCAGGCAATACAAAATCATAGATAGACGCCGGATCTGGATCTGGTGCAGTTAAACCTGCTTTGTGTGCTTTTTTAACTTCCAGCTTCACCTCTGCCTCAATGGCCTGTAGTTCTTCCTCGGTAAATCGCTTGTAGCGCACCAACATTCTACGGTACTTCGCCAGAGGATCATACTCCTGTACATAGTTCAACTCGGCATTATCACGATACAGCTCATGACGATCGGAGTTGGAATGTGAACCCATTCTCACACAGTTGGCCTGTACAATAACAGGAGTTGAATTTGCCAATGCATATTCTTTGGCTTCCAAAACTGCGTTCATCGAATCAAACACATCTTTACCATTACAGTGAATGATTTTCAGGTATTTCATCCCACGGAAATTATCTGCTACCTTACGATTTGCAGTTTGATCTTTCTTAGGAACGGAAATTCCATATCCATTATCCTGGAATACAAAAATAACAGGCAATTGCTCATTGGTTGCTCCATTAATGGCTTCGTAAACGTATCCTTCCGATACCGATGATTCTCCCTGCGAGCTAAACACAACACCTTCGTGCTTGTACTTCTTCATGGCACGACCAACACCTACTGCATGCAAAGTATGGTTTCCTGTACATGATGATACGTTGTGAATGTTCCACTCTGGTTTTGCAAAGTGATTCGACATGTGTCGTCCACCACCTGCAACATCTGTATCTTTCGAAATTCCGTTAAAGATTACCTCTTCAGCTGTTAATCCAGCTGAAATTGAGGTTAGCATATCTCTATAATAAGGGAATAAATGATCTGTTTCCTTGTCGAACACCTGACCAATGGCCAACTGAATTCCATCATGTCCTGCATAAGGTGCATGGTATGACCATCCAATCGCCTGCTTCAAATAATTAGGTGCCTTTTCGTCTAATGCTCTACCAAGAGTCATTAAATGATACCAACGACCCAACAATCCTTTGGAAGTGCTCTTAATACTAAATTTTTTCGTCTCGGTCATCTCGTTATTCTTTTCTTTCTCAACTGAGGTTAATTCTACTGTTTCCATAATTAAATAGATCTGTTGATATCAATTTCTTCCAGGTAGTCTGCAATTTTTCTTAAGAATGCTCCTCCCAAAGCTCCATCTACAACTCTGTGGTCGTACGATAAAGACAAGAACATCTTTTGGCGCGGCACAATCACATCTCCTGCCGGAGTTTCCATTACCGCTGGCTTCTTTTCAATGGTACCAACAGCAAGTATTGCAACCTGTGGTTGATTAATAATTGGTGTACCCATTACATTCTTAAATGATCCAAAGTTTGAAATGGTGAATGTTCCACCTTGAATGTCATCAGGGTTTAGCTTATTATTTCTTGCATCATCGGCCAACTGGTTCATATCATTTGCCAAACCAATCAGGTTCTTGTGATCAGCATTTTTAATTACCGGCACAATTAGATTGTTACTAGGTAATGCAACGGCAACTCCAATGTTTATATCTTTCTTTAGGATTACATTGTAACCATCCACCGATGCATTAATTCCTGGGAACTCTCTTAATGCCTTGGCAACTGCTTCAATAATAATTGGCATGAAAGTCAATTTGGTCTTTTCTTTCTTAAAGAATTCATCCTTTACTTTACTTCTCCAATTCACCATATCGGTTACATCCGCTTCAACCATAGCTGTTACGTGAGGAGAGGTTTGCTTCGACATTACCATATGATCCGCAATAATTCTTCTCATACGATCCATTTCCACAATCTGATCCTGCGCTCCAACTGACATGGAAACTTTTGGTTTTTCGGTTTCCTGTGCAGCCGGTTTTGGTGCTTGTACTTCCACCTCTTTCTCTACAGGTGTAACAACTGATCCATTCCTTTGCGACAAGTAATTTAATACATCTTGCTTTTGTACTCTACCATCCTTACCGTTTCCTTGAATCGAATCTAATTCTTGAATGGAAATATTTTCATTTTTCGCAATACTCTTCACCAATGGAGAATAAAAGCGACCACTTTCTGATTTAAAATCATCTACAACTTCTGCCTCAACAGTTTCTTCAACAGGCACCTCTTCCTTGGCACTATGTTCTTCCACAGGACTATCTACAACATCATCAGCATCACCCATTGCAATTACTGCAACCACTTCTCCAACAGGAACCAAATCATCCTCCTTGAAACGAATTTCAACTACTTTCCCTTCAACAGGCGAAGGAATTTCAGAATCAACTTTGTCCGTTGCAATTTCAAAAAGCACATCATCTTCTTCCACCTGATCGTTCAGTTTCACGAACATTTTTGTGATAGTAGCCTCTTGCACACTCTCACCCATTTTGGGCATTAGAATTTCAAAGCTAGACATATAACTTATCGTTTAATATTTATACTCATATTTAAATGTATCGATACAAATATAAAATTTTATTCTTATTTAGACTTGTTTAAGATTAAATATTTTGCAATCTCTACATTGCAATTTTTTATCAGCATATCGATTTTATAAAACCTCAAAGCTCTTTAAATCTGAAAAATCAGTATTTGGTTATCGAATACCGAACTTTTAAGCCTTCTTGAATTAATTACAATTAACTAAAGGAATTGTTAGCATTTTGAGTTAATTTTGCATTCACAAATCAGAAACTCATGAAAGATTTTACCTATCAATTTAATATTAGCGCTAGCCAGGAAGAAGTTTATAATGCTTTAACCAATTCTTTTCAAATCGAATTGTGGACTGGATATCCAGCCACCATGGATGATAAAGTTGGAACCATTTTTTCTCTGTGGGAAGGAGATATTTCAGGATGTAATTTGGAGATGGTCAAAGATTATAAGATTGTCCAGGAATGGTTTTTTGGAGAAACTGAAAGCCCATCGGTTGTTACCATGATCTTGAAAAAAGCAGGAAAAGATACTCGTATTGAATTAACACATACAAATATTCCTGATGATGCTTATGAAGAGATTATAGAAGGTTGGAAGGAATATTACTTAGATTCAGTGAAGAACTTTCTTGAATTTTATTAATGGTTTTTAGATTCTGGCAATGAGCCTTTAGCTAAAAAAAATCGCAAGAACCATCTAAGTTCTTGCGACTTTTTTATATCGGTCTTTATATTATTCTACGATAATCACCTCATCGAATATCTCAATTTTATCCCCAGGACGAATCTTTGCACGCTTTCTGGTTTCTACTTCACCATTTCGCATTACAATTCCATCCTCTACAAAGATTTTCGCCTGAGCTCCACTTTCACTTATATTTAATGCTTTTAAGAGCTTAATTAGCTCAATGTATTCGGTATCTATTTTAAATGTGATCATGCTTTCAAGTTTTTGAGCAACAAATGTAAGTCAAATCATTTTCTAATGAAAGAACAAATAAGCAATTAATATGGCTGCAATAATTCCTGCAAAATCAGCAATCAAACCACAAGTAACCGCATATCTGGTATTCTTGATTCCAACCGCACCAAAATAAACTGCAATAATATAAAATGTGGTATCCGTTGCACCTTGTAATGTAGATGACAATCTTCCCACAAAGCTATCTGCCCCATGCGTGGTCATTGCATCCACCATCATGCCTCTTGCTCCACTTCCGCTCAATGGCTTCATCATGGCTGTTGGTAAAGCTTCTACGAAATCAGGATCTACTGAAAGTAACAAGCAAAGTCTTCTCATGCCTTCCACAAAAAGGTCCATTGTTCCTGATGCTCTGAAGACACCAATGGCAACCAATATGGCAATCAAATAGGGTATAATTTTTATAGCAATATTGAATCCTTCTTTGGCTCCATCGATGAAACTTTCATATACATTCACCTTATTTTTCGCTGCCAAAAGAATAAATGAAATAATAATCCCAAACAGGAACACATTACTTACAACCGTTGAAACTGTTGTGATCTGTTCTTTTTCAAGACTAGAGAAATATGCTATGATTCCTATAATAATGGCAGTCAATCCGCCCAGGTAAGCTAATATGGTTCGATCCCACAATTTAATTTTCTGCACGATTGATACACTAATTAAACCTGCAATGGTTGAAAAGTAAGTAGCCAGTAATATTGGAATGAATATATCCGATGGATTCGCAGCACCCAATTGAGCACGATATACCATTATAGATATCGGAATAATCGTTAGCCCCGAGGTGTTTAAAACCAAAAACATGATTTGAGCATTCGAAGCTTTATCCTTATCAGGATTGGCTTCTTGCATTTCCTTCATGGCCTTTAAACCAAGAGGAGTAGCTGCATTGTCTAAACCTAACATATTTGCTGCCAGATTCATCATGATTGACCCATGTGCTGGATGACCTTTGTGCAATTCAGGGAACAATTTATTAAAGAATGGCCCTATCAACTTGGAAAACACTCTTACAATTCCACCATTCTCCCCTATTTTCATGATCCCTAACCATAAGGTTAATACACCAGTTAATCCTAAAGAAATATCGAAACCTGTTTTGGCCATGTTAAAGGTCGAGTCAATCATTGCCGGGAATACATCCATGTCTCCCCAAAATATAAGCTTGATTAAACCTACAACAAAGGCGATCAGAAAAAAGAAAATAAAGAGATAGTTTAATGCCATACTGTGTTCTTAAATAGAATAAAATACAAAATTACTTTTTGCTTCGTTTAGATTGAATCATTTTAAGCCTTTCTTTTGGATAATCTTCACCTGATTTTAATTGAAGTGCCTTCTTATAATAAAATCTAGCTACCGTCAAGTTTCCTTTACCAAAAGCAGAATCAGCTTTTGCAATGACTTCATCATACTCTTTATCCAACTTCTGGTTTTTCTTCGATTTCAATAACTCATCAATCTTCTTCAATTGGTTTTTAGGATATTTCTCCTTTTTGTTCAAAGCAATTGCTTTATTGTAATAAAATTTGGCAACCGAATAATGATTCGCAGACAACTCCTTGTCTCCCTTTGCAATCAATTGTTTGTATTCTTCCGATATAGCAGAGTTCCTCTCATCCCGAATCAATTTGTCAATTTCCTTCAGTTGTTTCTTCGGATATTCTCTATCAAACATTCCCAAAGCTCTTTCATACATCACTTTCGAAACCGTGTATTGAGAGGTTTGAAAAGCATTGTCTGCCTTTTGAATCAATTCTGCATATTCTCTTTCTTTGATAATAGAAAGTTTCTTCTCGAAGTTGGTTGGATTGTTTGCAATGGCTTCTTGTTCTGCATTTTTTAAGGCCTGTAATCTTTCATTGATTTCCTCTAGCTTCTCTTTCGGATATTTTTCCTTAGGCTTAATTTCCAATGCTGCTTTGTAATGATGTCTGGCAACGCTAAACTGTTCCTTTTTGAAAAATTCCTCTGCCTTTTCCAGCTCTTCACTATACCTTAAATTCAGCTCCTGTTCTTTCCTTTCCGCTATTGCTCTGCGTTCCAGAATCACTTCAATTCTCTTGATTTGAGTTTTTGGATACGACTCTTTTGGCATTAAGTCTAATGCTTCTTGATATTTCAATACGGCAAAATCGTATTCCTCATTGGTAAATTGCTTATCCGCTATCTCAATTAATTTTTCATACTGATTTTTCAACTGTGATTTTGCATTTGCTTTTCTTTCCAATTCAGCTAAAATCGCTTCAATTTCGTCAATTTTACTTCGTGGGTATTGTTCTTCTGGTTTTAGCTTCAATGCTCCATGATAATCTCTTGCCGCAGAATTCCATTTCTCTGATTCAAAATATTCATCTGCAGATTTAATCAATGTCAGGTACTTATTCTCATTCAGTTGTTTTTGAGCCAAAAGCTTTGCCTCTTCCTCTACTTGTCTCTTTTGCTCAGCAAATATTTCCGAAATCTTCTTTAATTGTTCCCTTGGGTAAAGCTCTGCAGGTTTCATATTTAGCGCATCTTTATAGCTTTCACGCGATAAATTGTACTCCTGGTTTTCAAACTGAGAATCTGCCATAGCAATAACGGAAGCATATTTTTCATCCAAGGCTTTCTTCTCGGCTGCCAAACGTGCTGCTGCTTCTGCTTTTTTCTGCTGATTCGCCAACAACTCATCAATCTTTGCAATCTGTGTTTTTGGATATTGCTCTTCTGCTTTCAATGCCAAAGCATCAGAATAAGAGG
>NZ_JALPNU010000042.1 GCF_030851345.1 Marinifilum sp. D714 | reverse complement strand
TTTTTAGTGGCACAACATAACCGAAATAGATGGCACAATTACACCGAAATATCCAAAGAGATAATCATGCAATTAAAACTTGAATGGAGAAAGAACATTTTTTCTACCCTATATCGCATTTATTCGAATGGTCAACAAATTGGGATCCTAAAAGATAAGATGTTTTCCCAAACTGCAAATGGGGAGTTAAATGGGAAAAAGTATACATTCAACACAAAAGGATGCCTTGATAAATGTACCGAAATAATAGACCACTCAGAGAACAAAGTCATAGGAAATGTTACTTATAATACTTGGATGACGAAAGCCACAATATTGATTAATAATAGAAAGATTGATTGGACGTATGATAATGTTTGGAACACAAGATGGAGTATTTTTAATACAGAAGGGATTAATATAAAATATTCAGGTTCATCTGCAAGCGGTCAAATTCATTCAAATACTGATGATTCATTACTATTATTGTGCGGATTATATGTAACCAATTATTATTGGCAAATGACCATTACAGTATTAATAGCTGTTTTTGTACCCATATGGATAATTGTATTGAGATAAGGAATAGAAACACTTTCCTGTTGGTGCGCGATTTTATTACGTTCCGTTAGTTGGAAAACCTTCATCTGTTCTTGGGTAAATAAGTTTTAATGGATGTGAAATATTTTGTCTTATACCTTGACTTTTAATTTATTAATTGTTAAGTTTATAATGTTCAATTTTTAATTTTTAAGTAATATTAAAAGAAACAAATGTTTAAACCATTCAATTAAGCATTTGGGTTATTGTGTTAAAAGGTCGCTGGGGAGTGACCTTTTGCTTTTTTTAATACTAAATCCTTGTTGGTTTGCTATAGAATAGCGTTCCATTATTAAAACTTCATCAGGTTGGATTCCCGAATTTATAATAACAGATAAGTGATATTAGATCATATTGAGCTTATTTAAATATTATGCTGGATTGCGTGTAACTGTACAGATGGTTCATGCGTCATAATATGGAACTTAAATAACAATAAATATGAGAAAAAAAGCATCTATTTTTCTATTTCTAGTCTGTTTTATCTATTTGCACGGAAGTGCCCAAACAGACTCTATTACAATCTCAGGAATAGTAAGCGATTTTGACGGGCAGCCTGTAGACAGTGCTCTTGTAGAAGTCAAACACTCAAATTTTAAAACTGCCTATGAAACTTTAACTGATAGTAAAGGACACTACAGTTTAAAAGTTTCGAAAGGGAAGTACTTTGCTTTGGCTTCATTAAAAATGTCCGAGTATCCAGTTGCAGGATCCATTTTACCAAAAGACGATCAAAGATTGGAATTTTGGGCGTGGAATCTTATTGCCGAGGAAGATATGATTTTAAATATAAAATATCATAGACTTGAAGTTTATGGTGTAAATGTGTTCAGAATTCAAGGAGCGCATCCTGGCTATACCATTTACTGTAGACCCATGAGTTTAACAAGAGGCTTTTCTGAACCAGACAAAAATTTGGACTTCATAGATCTATGTCCACCTCCAGAGGATCTTGAGGTAAGAGTTAAGATAAACGGACATCCTGTTAAAGTTAATATGAAAGAAAAAGTGAAAGAGTATGTTTCTAATGGAATTTGTTATGGCTATTTATTACATGTAGACCTGCCATCAGAACAGGCTAATAAGAATTATAACATCTTTCATATTGAGATGACCGATTTAAAAAATGGAGATCAAGGAGAAGCTGTATACTTTAAAAGGAAAGATGATTATGAATAAGTCATTATAAGATTTTATAAAGTAATGGCAGGGAACGATCATGCTCCCATTCGCTATAGAGGCTGTCATTACACAATCAATTTACCATTGAGCGCAAGCTAGGTGTTATTTTCTTTCCTTATTACCAATCTTGCGCTTGATTTTTCTTTCCTTCTTTGACAGGATCAATATTCATCGCTTAGGAAGTATATCATCGGCTCGAATTGTAGGTGCGTCTACTATTTTCCTTATATCTTCTTCTTATGGCAATAAGGCATAGGAAAAAAGATGATGACCATTTTTATATCGAATCACAAGTATTTTCTCTTAAGGAAATTTAATGTTTTCTATAAAGAAATTTGATATGAAAGACATAAATCTTTAATTTTAATCATACTACATGTGAGTCTTTAGTGGCAACCTTTCGAATTTGATGCAGGTAATGATAAATTAGTTTCAACCTGTTTGTGGGGAGTAGAATAAGTAATTAGATATTATAGGTAATTTTAGTTCTTATAGATTAAGGAGAAATCTCGTATTTATGGATTTAATAAAAAAACATACTTTTTGGAGGAGGGTGCTTTTTATTAGTATCCTTATGATCAAATTAAGTTTTGTTGTTGCCCAATCAAAGGATAGTAGACTTGCATATTTTTCGCAGGAAGACGGACTGTCAAATTCTGTAATAGTTGATATCGTTCAAGATAGTTATGGTTTTATTTGGTTTGCAACCAGAAATGGTTTAAACCGATATGATGGCTACTCATTTAAAACTTTCACCAGCGATCCTGACAATCCTAACAGTATACCTTTTGACAGACTTACCTGTTTATTAATTGATAAGAAGGGAAATTTTTGGATTGGTTCTCTTGACGGTTTGGTTTACATGGATTATGATATGGAAACTTTTTCTTTGGTTGAGTTTCCGGAGAATTTACCGAGTACGCAAAGGTATATTAATTGTTTGTGGCAAGACGGTAAGAATAACATTTGGATAGGGACAGATAGAGGTTTGTATGTGAAAAAGTCCAACTCAAAGGAGATGGAACTACACACTTATGGTATTATAACAGATAATATAAAAATTCGGGATATCCTTGAAGATGATAAACAGTCTTTTTGGATTGCTTCAAATATTGGGTTGATTAAGTATGAAATTGATAAATCACAGGTAAGGCTATTTCAACATAAAGAAAATGATCCCAATGGTCTTGTACAATCAGACATTAGAAAGTTATTATTCGATAGTGAGAATTCATTATGGATTTGTTCACAGGATTCCGGTGTTAGTCGATATTTCATAAATGAAGATAGATTTGTGAGCTATACGCATGATACCAGTACATTTCCTGAATGTATTGTGGGTAATAGTATCTATGATATCATAGAAGACAGCGCTGGAAAGATATGGATGGCTAGTCAAGGTAATGGGGTAAGTATTTATGATAAAGAAAATAATACATTCAATAACTTTGCCTCAATACCCAATAATAAAGAATCCCTGGCTTGGAGTGTGGTTTTGTCTTTGCTTGAAGATCAAGCAGGTGGGGTTTGGCTTGGTACGTATGGAGCTGGAATTAATTATTGGCATCCATCTTTACAAAGCTTTAAATGTTATGGCAGTCAACCCAATAGAGCAGGAATCAATGTAACCAGAGTTTATTCTATTTTCGATGATGGAGAGAAAGAATTATGGATTGCTGGTTTTGGGGAGAAATCATTGAATATTTATGACAAAAAAAATAAAGGGTTAATAAACTTAAAGGATGAAATTAGATCTAATGTTGTTTGGATAAAGGCTGATATCTTTAATCCGGAAAATATTGTTTGGATAGGTTTAGATCGGAGTGCAGATTTTGATCTTTATAAAATTGATAAAAATAAAAAGAAGGGATTAAAGAAATTTAAGCTTCCTGATGGACGTACCGTTGTAAATGATGCCTTACAAGAGAATGATTATACATTTTGGATTGCTACTTCTGATGGATTGGTTAAGCTAAATGAAGAAACTGGATATACTCAACACTTTAGATATTCAAATTCGAACACATTATATGGAAAAATTAACTGTATAGAAGCATTAAATGACACATTGCTTGCCTTTGGAACTAATAGGAAAGGATTATTTGTATTTAATAAATTGAATGGCAGTAGTGTCAATTATAAATACACTAAGGGAGATATATCAAGTATATGCGATAATACCATCAGAGACTTATATCTTCAAGGTCAAAGACTTTGGATTGCTACTACAAATGGGTTAAATTCTTTTGATTATGCAAATAGTAAATTCAGGTACTATTCTAAAAAAGATGGCTTTAACTCAGATTTTATGAGTGCAATTGAAGAAGATGACGATGGGAATTTATGGATTAGTAGTAGAAATGGAATATCATGTCTTAATTTGAAAACAGGGGTCGTTAGTAATTACGATGGAAGAGATGGCATGAAGACCAAGGACTATATATTGGGAGCAAGCTATAAAAATAAAAAGGGTGAATTGTTTTTTGGAGGAAGCGGAGTTACAACTTTTGAACCGCATCATCTAGTTAAAAATCCAAAACCTGTTTCTGTTATTTTTACCGATATGGAGGTTCTAAATAAACCAGTAAATACTTTTTCCGGTGGTGTTTTAAATAAAGTCCTTCATGCAACTGATACAATAAGCTTATCCTACAAAGATAAAGTGATCTCTTTCAACTTTGCAGCTTTGGAATTTGCTTTGCCGCAAAAAAGCACCTATGCCTACAAGTTAATAGGACTTGATACAAATTGGAATGATATCGGAAACCGTCGTTTTGTTACATTTACTACATTACCCCATGGCAATTATCAATTAAAAGTGAAAGCTAAGAATAATGCTGGAGTGTGGAGTAAAAAGGAAGCGAATTTATACATTCATGTTAGGCCTCCTTTTTATAAAACAACTTGGTTTAAAATTACTTTGTTGAGTTTTATACTCTTGTTGTTTGGTTCTTTTTATTTTTTAAGAGTTCGTTTTTTAAAGAAAAAAACGGAAAGGCTAAACTTAATTGTCAATGAGCGTACCTTGGAATTGCAGAACAAAAATGAAGAAATTGTTTCGCAAAATAACCTTTTAGAAGATTTAAATACGGAACTAAACAATCACCGAAACCATTTGGAAGAGTTAGTTGATGCACGAACGGTAGAGCTACGCGAAGCAAAAGAAAAAGCTGAAGAAAGTGAAAGGCTTAAATCATCATTTCTTGCAAACATGAGTCATGAGATTCGTACGCCTATGAATGCTATTCTTGGTTTTTCTTCTTTATTAAGTGAACATGATTTATCAGCGGAAAAAAAGGATCGATTTATTGGTATAATAAAATCGAATGGGGACTCTCTTCTTGGTTTAATTGATAATATTATGGATTTATCAAAAATGGAAGCCGGGCAAATTCAATTAGATATAGAGCAGTTTGACTTGAATTACTTGTTGAGTGAGATTTATAATATGTTTATTCCTGAATCAATAAAAGGAGAGAATAATGATATTAATTTTGAATTAATTTTTCCAGAAGAGTGTTATCTGTTCGAATCAGATTCTGTTCGGTTAAAGCAAATAATAATAAATTTACTTGAAAATGCTTTCAAATACACCGACAAAGGGGAGATTAAACTTGGTTATGAAATAAACGAATCGTTTCTGAGTATCTTTGTGAAAGATACTGGAATAGGTATTGATAAAGATAATTTAGAATACATATTTGGTCGTTTTAAAAAGATAGAAGATAGAAAAGATAGGCTTTATAGAGGAACAGGACTTGGTCTTTCTATTGTAGATCATTTGGTTAATTTACTGGGTGCTAAAATAGAAGTTGAATCTAATTTAGGTGAAGGTTCTTGTTTTTATATAATTTTTGAGCTTAATCATAACACTACACACAATATTACTCCTAATGTCTAAACAAGTGTAAAAATCTCATTTGTAACAGCTTGTTGAATTCGTAAAAATATGATCTAATAAAGGAATTAAAGTCAATCATACTTTGGCATTAACAGTTTAGGAATTTTTGTTTTTTCTGGCACAATATATGTTATGTAAGTGTTGTTAAAAAATCAAAACACACATAAAATATAATGCCTATGAAAAGAGCTATTGTTATTCTATTTGCCATGTTTATTGGCTTTAATTTAAGTGCGCAGGCCCAAAAGAATTTTATCGATCAGAACTACATAGAGGTAAAAGGCGTAGCGGAATTGGAAGTTGTTCCCAATGAAATTTATCTGAATATTGTTTTAAACGAGAAGGATACCAAAAACAAGGAGAGCATTGAGCAACTGGAACAAAAAATGTTTGTGGCCCTTGAAAAAGCGGGAGTAAACCTTGAAAAACAATTGTCGGTTTCTGATTTCAGTAGCAATTTAAAATTTCACTTTTTTAAAGGGGCAAATGTGCTCAAAGCAAAACAATTTGAGCTTTTGCTTCACGATTCTCATACGTTAGCCAAGGTTTATGTGGAATTGGAGAAGATTAAAATCTCTAATATCAACATTCTAAGAGTAGATCATTCTGAGATTGAAAAGTACCGTCAGCAAGTAAAAGTGAATGCCATAAAAGCCGGAAAGGAAAAGGCCGAAGCATTAACCGAAGCCATAGGACAGAAGGTGGGTAAGGCCATTTATATTAACGAAAATACCTCTCATTTTAGAAATGATTATGCGAATACAGCCATTAGAATTAGAGGAGCTTCCTCTTTGGCTAAAATGAAAACTCCAGTATTGGATTTCCAGAAGATAAAATTGGAATACTCGGTACAATTGCGCTTCGAGCTATTATAAGATTTATCTACCAAGATATTTAACCATGGATTCTACAAGTTTAGAGAGAGAATGGAGGACTCGATCTGAATGTTGTATTCCATGGTTTTTTGTTTTCAGGCATTGACTTTTACCTAACATTTCTTCAATAAATGATTTTTTTGTTCTTTTGTGGTGAATTTTAATCAACAAAGAACAATGACCAAGATTTTATCATATATCCTAACTACCGTATTCTACATTTTATTTTTCTTGCTGCTTGTGATTTTTCATCCCATTCAGGTAATTAGTTTAAAGCTGTTTGGCTACAAGGCACATAAGAATTCTGTTGATGTTCTTAACTTTTTCCTGATGCGATTGGTTGGTATTTTGGGGGTGAGAATTACCTACGAAGGAAGTGTAGATTTGCCTACCGATCGTCCGATAATTATTGTATCAAACCACCAGGGAACCTATGATATTCCTCCCATTGTATGGATTTTTAGAAAATACCACCCAAAGTTCATATCCAAAAAAGAGCTGGCTAAAAATATTCCTAGTGTATCTTACAACTTACGTCATAGCGGAGCTGCTTTAATCGATAGAAGCAACAGAGCACAGGCAATTCCAGAAATTCATAAATTGGGAAAATTGATTGCCAAGAATAATTATGCTGCTTGTATTTTTCCGGAAGGAACCAGAAGCAAAACCGGGAAGATGAAAAAGTTTAAATCGGGAGGTATCGAAACCCTTCTTGATGCTGCTCCGAATGCTTTAATTGTACCTTTTGCTGTTGATGGGAATTACAAGATAGAGCGCAAAGGGATGTTTCCTCTTTGCATAGGGCAGAGGGTGAAATACAGCATTCTTGCTCCGATTGAAACGCAAGGGAAATCAGCTGTTGAGATTACCAGTGAAGCTGAAAAAGTAATTCGTGAAAAGTTAAATCAATTGTAGTATGACCACGAATTCAGGTAAAACAGCTTTGGTAGTTGAAGGAGGAGCCATGCGAGGCATTTTTGCCGCTGGAGTTTTGGATGCTTTCATGGAACAAGCTTTTCTTCCTTTTGATATGGTGATAGGTGTGTCGGCAGGTTCGATTAATGCAGCTGCTTATTTGGCAAATCAGCATGGTAGAAACTATAAGGTTTTTACCGATTATTCTTTACGACCTGAATACATCAGTTGGAAAAAATTCTTATTGGGAGGTCACTTAATGGATCTGGATTGGTCGTGGGATATCACCGGAAAGGAATTACCAATTGATGTTGATCTGCTTTTTGAGAAAAATATTGATTTCGAAATTGGAATTACCCGCAATGTAGATGGCAGCTCTAAGTTTATTCAAGCCACACCCGAGAATCTAAGCGATGTGATGAAGGCCAGTTGTTCTGTCCCTTTGTTCTATAGAAAGTTTCTGAAAGTAGATGGTGAAATTGTTGCAGATGGAGGAGTGTCAGCACCCATTCCCGTTGAGCGCGCCATTGAAAAGGGTGCCAGCAAGATCATGGTAATCCGATCGAGAAAGAGTGATTACCGCATGAAGAATGGAAATGAAAATAAGTTGTCCCGATTTCTGTTCAGAAAACATCCGGGTTTGGCAAAAGCCATTCAAAAACGTCCTGATATCTACAATCGAAGCATTGAGTTGATCAATCATCCTCCTGCAGGGGTGGAAATTATTGATATTTGTCCGGCAGATTCTTTTTCTACCAAGCGATTCACACAAGACAAAGAGATTCTGGATAGAGATTACAAACTTGGAAAAGAGCAAGGAATTGAAGCTATCGAAAGATGGTAAACTTCAGTTATCAGTTATGCTTAAATATTGAATTCAAAAAAATCTCATTATTTTAAAAAGTAGATTAAACCTTTTGGCGTTTTGTGTGTCTATACTTCGACATAAAGTCGAAACAGGCATTTGTTTTATCGGGTAAATGTTAATAAATATCTAAAAAACTAGATGAGTACATGTTTATTCAATAAGGAATTGTATGTTTGTTTGGACACAAAAAAAACTTAACCTACTAACATGAATAGATTATTACTATTGTTAAGCTTTGTTTGCTTGGCAATGTTTGCAAAGGCAGTTGAACCTGCTGTAAAACCAGAAATTCAAGGAGGAATTATCAAAGGAGTTGTGAAAGATCAGGCATTGGAAATCCCGGTCGAATATGCAACCGTATCGGTTTATTCCATGGCAGATTCAACTTTAATTGATGGTACCATTACGGATGCAAAAGGAGCTTTCTTCTTAAAGAAATTAAAGCCTGGCAGCTATTTTATTGAAGTATCTTTTATTGGTTACAACAAAGCTGCGGTTAGAAATATTCCCATTAGTAAAAAACGCAAGGTGATCGATCTGAAAACGGTTTCTCTTCGTCAGTCTACCGAGGCTTTGGATGAGGTTACCGTTACTACAGAAAGAATTCCTGTTCAATATCAAATTGATAAGAAGGTAATTCCGGTGAGCCGACAAATTACCGCAGCAAGTGGTAATGCTGTAGATGTGTTGGAGAATGTTCCATCAGTAAGTGTAGATATAGAGGGAAATGTGAGCTTACGTGGAAGTTCGAACTTTACTGTATTGGTGGATGGCAAACCTTCCATTTTGGATGCTGCGGATATTTTAGAACAAATGCCAGCCAGCATGATTGAGAATATCGAAATCATTACCAATCCATCTGCGAAGTATGATCCGGAAGGAACTGCGGGTATTATTAATGTAATTACCAAGAAGAATAAAGCCAATGGAATTGCTGGAGTAGCCAATTTGAATTTAGGGACTCAGAATAATTACGGAGGAGATCTTTTACTTACTTATCGAAAGAAAAAACTGAATCTGAATTTTGGTGTTGATTATGGGAGTCGAGGCTTTAAAGGATCAACCGAGTCAGTAAGAAGAAATACTATTAATGGAATTACGAATCATATTTTATCGGATGGTGATACGCAGCGAGAGAGGTTATCATATGGAATTCGTACAGGATTTGATTATGACATAAATGAGAAGAATCAGGTTTCTTTTGGATTTAGATTGGGTAACAGAGAAATGGAACGAAAATCTATTTTAGATTATGAAGAATTTGTAGAAGGTGAAGATTCTGAATTTTATGACAGTAAAGATTTTTGGAGTCGTGATATGAGTTTTATCAATTCCAATTTATCGTATACCAAGAAGTTTAAAGGCAAGGGACACCAATGGGCAAATCAAATAACTTTTTCTCGCAGAGGAAGTGGTGATGAAATATCTACAAATGAATTAAAGTCAGGGACTGAGTTAAAAAGTGGACAAATTTCTACTGAAGAGGGGCCCGGAGAACGTTGGGAATTTAGATCCGACTATACTTTACCGCTAGGAGAAGACAGCAAGTTTGAAATGGGTTATCAAGGTCAGGTAAGATCAAGTGATGCCATAACAATGCAAAAGAACTATAAGCCGGATAATGGTTTGTATGAATTGATCAACAATCATGATGTAACCTACAAAAGAAGAGTTCATGGGGTTTATTCTACTTATGCTTCTAAAATTGGTAAGTTTGGATATCAACTGGGATTTAGAACGGAGTACACTGATCGTGAAATTACTTTTGATAACAACCCTGATAAATTTACCATAAAACGTTGGGATTTCTTCCCTACCATCCATACGCAGTTTGATTTGGGGTCTAAGAATCAAATCATGGCAAGTTATACAAGACGAATTCAAAGACCACGTGGATGGTACCTGGAACCTTTTAGAACAAATACAGATGCATTTAATGCAAGATCAGGTAATCCGGACTTGAAGCCAGAATACATAGATTCATATGAGTTAGGATACATGAAGAGATTTGGTGATCAGGCTATTTCTTTTGAGATATATCATAAACGTACTGACAATAAATTGGAAAGGGTAAAAGCTTTAGATAAAGATGGTATAATGGTTAGCACTCCTGAGAATGTTGGTAAAGATTATTCTACCGGTTTGGAAGCTACATTGAATTTGACTTTTGCCAAATGGTTTAAAAACGATTTAATAGGTACTGTCTATTATTACAAAGAAGAAGGTGATTTTACTACGGAAAATACTCAGGGAGAGATGGTAGTTCAGGACTTCTCAACAGATAGTTACAACTGGAGTTTGAGGAATAACATGACTTTTATTATTAATCCGGTAACAAGATTTCAATTTAATGTAAACTACCGTTCTCCAACCGATTGGGCTCAAGGAAAGCGTGAAGGATTTGTTATGGCAACAGCGGCAATTAAAAGAGATTTTTTCAAACGCAAGCTTTCAGCAACATTAACTATGAGAGATTTGTTTGGAACATTTAAGCATGAAAGTGAAGTGTTTGGACCTGACTTCTATACATCTTCTCAATTCAAAATGGATTATCCATCATTCCGTTTTAACTTGAGTTACAAGATTAATAATTACAAGAAAAAGAGAGGTTCAAGAGGTAGCAACGGAGGAGTTGATACCGAAGATTTTGAAATGTAGTACAAACTGACATAAAAGAAACTCACGGATTAATTTTCGTGAGTTTTTTGTTTGATACCATTTTAATTCTAACCGGTATTATGCTATTTTGTGGCGGTTTACGAAAAAGTACGACAAAAGGGAAAGAGATGAAATACATAGGAGCACACGTAAGTACTGCAGGAGGTATTGAAAATGCACCCATTAACGCTAATAAAATTGGAGCAAAGGCATTTGCTTTGTTCACAAAGAACCAAAGACAGTGGAATGCAAAACCATTCACAGAGAAGAATATTCAGGAATTCAAAACAAACTGTGAAGTATATGGCTATAGTCCGGAGCAGATTCTTCCACACGATAGTTATCTTATTAATTTGGGTCATCCCGATTCTGTGGCATTGGAGAAATCAAGAGCTGCCTTTTTGGATGAGATGCAAAGGTGTGAGCAATTGGCATTGAATCGCCTGAACTTTCACCCCGGAAGTCATTTAAAGAAAGTATCGATTGATGAGTGTTTGGCTACCATTGCAGAATCGATAAACATTAGCTTGAATCAAACCAGTGGTGTTTGTGCTGTAATCGAAAACACTGCAGGACAAGGAAGCAATTTGGGATTTACCTTCGAGCAAATTGCAGAAATCATCCATAAAGTGGAAGACAAGGAAAGGGTAGGAGTTTGTATCGATACCTGTCATGCTTTTACTGCTGGTTATGATATTTCTTCGGCAGAAGGTTTTCAAAAAGTCTTTGATGATTTTGAAAGAATCATCGGCTTTAATTACTTAAAAGGAATGCACCTGAATGATTCTAAAAAGGAATTGGCAACTCGAGTAGATCGTCACGAAATAATTGGAAAAGGCTTCATTGGTATGGAAGCATTTAAATGCTTAATGAACGATAGCCGATTTGATGGGATTCCAATGGTTCTGGAAACACCAGATTCAGACAATTGGGCAGAGGAAATCAAATTGCTTTACGCTCTTGTAAAATAGTTTGCCTGAATGAAATGAATTCAGATGGTGTTTTGGATTGTTAATGGTGAATTAATGTTGATACAACAATAAATACTCCTGTAATGATATTGATTCCAATTACCATTTTGCGAAATTTTTCAGGTTCTACCTTACCTGAAAATTTTGAGCCCAAATGTGATCCAAAGAATAAAATCGGTAAGCAAAACAAAGCCAGGTTTACTGATTCTGTCTCAATCATTCCTTTCATTACAAAAGCAGCGGTTGTAAAGAAGGAGGAAAATGTGCTGAACCAAGCAAAAACGCCACGGAAGTGATCTTTGGAGTATCCTTTTCGATTCATGGCAATTACCAGAGGAGGACCACCAACCGAAATACAAGAGCCCAGAATTCCACTTACAAAACCCGCGAAAACAATTGGATACCTGCGAAAGCGTTTGGCTAATCGTACTTTGCCCAACATTCTAATTGAGAAAATGATAACCAAAATTCCAGTAATCAAGCGTAAGTTCTCGCTACTTACAAATTCAAGAGCATAAACACCTAGAGGGATTCCACCCAAACTTGCCACAAACATTGGAATAAACAGTTTTGCCTTTATTTTTTCCTGTAGCTTGAATAGAATGACCAGACTGGTAATTAGATTGAATAAACTCATAGCTGGAACCAAAACTTGCATTGGAAATATCAATGAAAGAAAAGGCACAGCAAGCAAAGCAAATCCAAAACCAGTCATCCCTTTAATGAATGCTGCTGATAGAATTACAATGCTACAAAGTACAATCTGAATAAGTGTTATATCGTGCATTATTTCGCAAGTTATTCAATCATTATTACTTGCAAAGTTAGCACAAGAGCTGTATTAATGACACTTATTTATGGATTTTGTATAGCATCTTTTAAAAAAGGAAATAAAGTGTGAATTTGAGAGGCTACATTGCTCATGAAAAGTTTAACCGAAATGGCCAATAGGATAATTCCAAAAACTTTACGGAGAATATGAATTCCTCCATCACCAAGAACTTTTTCTACCAGATTGGTTGATTTTAATACCAAGTAAACAAATGCAAGGTTTAGAATAATAGCCGCAATAATGTTTTCTACTGCATACTCAGCTCGAAGGGCCAAAACCGTTGTGAACGACCCTGCACCTGCAACCAAAGGAAAAGCAATAGGAACGATTGAAACACCACTAGGGCCATCGTATTTAATAATTTCAATTCCCATTACCATTTCAGCTCCCATAATAAATAGGATAATAGAACCTGCAATGGCGAAACTAGAAATATCCACTCCGAAAATTCCCAAAAGTTTTTCTCCTAGAAATGTAAAAATGATCAATACTGCTAAAGCTACCAGGGTTGCTTTTAAAGCCTCAATTCTACCACCTTTTTTCTTTAAATCTAATATAATTGGGATAGATCCGATAATATCGATAACTGCAAAAAGTACCATAGAGGCGGAAACGATCTCAAGAAAATTTAGATTCATCGCAATAGAGTTTAATTGGTTAATAGTAAAATGTTAGTGGTAAACTTACAATATTTTTATTATATGAGTTGACTTCAAAATGGAAAATAAGTATGAATACCAATAACTAAAAGTTTAAAATTTCACAAAAAACAAATAAATGTGTGAAATATTATTTCATTTCGCGAAGATATGTTTTTTTTACTATTTTCAAATACCAAAAAAAGAGTTTTCAGAAGAAAACTCTTGCCTTGTAATTGATTCGTATTTTTTATTTCTCTTTTAACTCTTCTTTTGGGATGAAATTTAAAGAAATACTGTTTACACAATGGCGTGTGTTTTTTTCTGTAAATCCTTCGTTAAGAAAAACATGTCCCAAATGACCGTCACAATTGGCACAAACAATTTCAGTTCTTCTACCATCGGCATCAGGAATTCTTTTTACTGCACCTTCAATTTCATCATCGAAACTTGGCCAGCCACAATGAGACTCAAATTTATCTGATGAGTTGTATAATGCTGCGTTGCATTGCTTACAGGTATATACACCTTCTGCTTTATTTTTTAAATATTTTCCAGTTCCAGGATATTCCGTTCCTTTATGGATGATTACCCTTTTCTCTGCTTCAGTTAGGGTGTTGTATTTGTCTTTTGTCATTGCTTTTTGTGCGTTTACGTTATATGCGGTAAAAATGAATATACCAATTAATATTATTGCTTGCTTCATGTCTTTTCAGTTTGATTATTAATTTGTTATCTGATTCACGTTTTTAATGGTTTCGATAATTAGATCGGGGCGTGACCAAGGTACGAAGTGATCCAGATCGTCCAATAAAATGGAATTGATATTTCTATGATAATTCTGATAATAATCTAAAGTTTGAGAGGGAACCAAGACGTCTTTCTTGCCCTGTATATAGGTAGTTGGTACATCAATAGCAGAAATATGAGGTTCATTTTTGATTAAACATTCCGATAGATCCATCATTTCTTTGTTGCTGTTTTTTAATTCGTGAGGCAATATTCTTTGTGGGATTCCTCCCGCTGCCAAAACATTGTACCATTTGGCTTCTTGATATTTAGGAGACAGACATGGTGCTACGTAAATAGCATGTTTTATTTTATCTGGATAATCAATTAAAACCTGTTCTAATACAGCACCTCCAAACGAATGCCCCAATACAATTATATTTTCATGTTTCTGAGTGTAATGCTCTAAAACTGTTGCAGCTACTCTGGCTTGGTTTGCCAAGATTCCCATAGCAGGAACACTTGTTTTGCCGTAACCCGGACGGTCGAAAGAGATTAGGCAGAATTGTTTACGCAGTTCTGCATCAACAAATACTTTTTTAAAATCAAACCAATATCCGGGCGAGCCATGAATAAATAATACTTTTGGAAGTGATAAATCACCAATGTATTTGGTGTGGATAAAGTAATTCCCAAAACTTACAAATTCTGTTTTTGGAGCAACATTGTGAGTCAGTAAATCGTCAATTGCGTTTTGATGATTAAAGGTAGATTGTACTTTTCGGAGAAGAAAAATTGTTGCAGACGCAAAAATCACAATTGCAATGCTCAAAATTATAAATACGCTTTTAATCTTTCTTCTCATATCGCTCTTAACTCTTAAAATTCAGACAACAAACAATTAAATACTTTTTTGTCTGAATTACAAGAGTAAGAATGTTATAAAATCTTAAATAGTTGTAGATTTTGTTTTTTTATTGAAGATGTTTGTTGATCAATTTAATTAGAATATCTTTTTTTACAGGTTTAGCAACATAGTCATCGCAACCATTGTCAATTGATTTCTTTTTATCACCCAGCAATGCAAATGCAGTTTGAGCAATAATTGGAAGATTTGGTCTTATTTTTTTGATTTCTTTTGTTGCTTCATAACCATTCATCAGTGGCATTTTGATATCCATTAATACCAAATCAATTTTTGCATTCTTTTGGCACAGTTCAACTGCCTCCACGCCATTGCTTGCAACAATTACCTTGCAATTAATTTGATGGAGTAATTCTTCGAAGTAGATGCGGTTAAATTCTTCATCCTCTACAACCAGGATTGTTTTATTTTTGAGTTTACTCATTTTGGAGTTCTTGATTCACCCTCTAAAATAGTTTTTCTGATTGATGAAAAGAAATATTAATCTAAAAAATCTTTAAGAAATTGAACAGTTTCTGATTTTGGGATTTAAAAGATATTTTATTCATGATCATTGGACTTTTTTAATCGACAAATAGCATTTTTTCAATTTATGAAAAGATAAGAATGTACTTCTCTAAAATTACGATTCTTCAATTGATTACAAAAGCTATAAAACATGTGTTTAAACTTTTGATTGGTATAAATCGTTGATTTCTGATATAGATTCAATATATCGCATAGCGTTTATCAAAAAATGAATAAAGCAATTATGCGTGATTAGATTTGGATTTTAAGTTTTAGGCTCATTAATATAGGATCATATTTGGAATTTCTCTATCTTAGAAAGAAACATAACAATTAAATCATAGCTTATGACTGATGGAAATAATTTAGTTTGCGTATTTACCGGATCATTAGTAGATGTAAAATATTATAAGGAGAGGTTGCAGGAAGCAGGGATTTCTTCATTGTGGAAAGATGAATTCAGTTCCGGTACATTGGTAGGAATGGGTGGAACGCCTGATAATGTTGATCTTTTTGTGGATGAAGAGCATGAATCAAAAGCTCGGAATTGCATCGCAAGTTTGAAGGAACAATAGAGGTATAAACAAATTGTAATTCTATTTAAATGAGGACGTTTTTTATATTGACATTATTCGTAATGTTGAATGGGATGCTAATTGCCCAGGAAAAAGATCCAATGGTAACCGACAGGCCAGGAACGGCCGAATCGGCGAGTGTGATACCCATAAGAGGATTTCAGATAGAATCGGGATTTGCTTTCGAAAAAGTGAGTTCTGATATTAATAATGTGACCTTTAATACCACTCTTTTAAGGTATGGATTGGTTGAAAATATTGAATTAAGACTCGGGTTTCAGTATTTGGGTTATTACCAATCCTTGGAAGGAGGAGATGTTGATGAAACAGGTTTTGGTCCATTAACATTGGGAGCAAAGTTCTTGTTGCTTGAGGAGAGCGAGGGGAGTCCTAAACTGGCCCTTCTTTCTACTTTATTTGTTCCCAAATCGGGAGCTTCGGCATTTGAGAATGAAAACCTGGGAGCAGATATTCGATTGAATGCAGATTATTCCATAAATCATGCCATGGCTTTAGGAGGTAATCTTGGCGTATCCTGGAGTGGTATAGACGAGCAAGATTATGCAGTTTGGATGTATGCTGCCGTTATCGGATTAACTTTATCAGATCAGATTGGGGCATATGCTGAATTGTATGGCTTCCTGCCAGGAGAAGGAAAAAATGATCACCGATGGGATGGAGGACTTACTTATGCAGTTACAGAGGATTTACAATTGGATTTTTCTGCTGGGGTTGGCTTAAGTAAGGTTTCCCCAGATTTTTTTATTAGTTTAGGCTTATCAATAAGAATGCCTTAACGGGTAGTTCATTACATCAATTCAAAATAAGGCTTGATCAGTTTACTGGTCAGGCTTTTTTTTGAAAGTCTTGAAAAGTTTGAATGGTGAAAAAGTAGGAAAGTTGTGAAATTCAAAAGCTTAAATTGTTTTTCAGTTCCTGCTTTAATTTCTGTATTTCAGAATGTTTCATATTGATTCTAATCCTGCCTAAAATGAAAGCTTTCATGGATTTGACAGGGAGAGGGGTGTAGTAGAGTTGTTTTGTCTTCAAGCCTGACGGGCTTTTACTTTTCCATTGATGAAAAGTAACAAAAATCTACGGCGCATCTACTCAGTGACCCATCACGGCTCAAAAGCGAATAGAAATAAATAGTCTCACTCATACTTCGTTCGACAGCATTTCTATTTGCCGCTTTCTCTGCCTATGG
>NZ_JALPNU010000041.1 GCF_030851345.1 Marinifilum sp. D714 | reverse complement strand
ATCGGGTGCCGCCAATCGGACGCGATTCGAGACAAAACTTTGCTTTGGAATGGCGAACGGTATCCGATTGCCTTGATCTTTTTTGCTTCGTTTTTTGGATCAAGCCAAAAATGAAACCGGTTTTGGGAGAAGTGCCAATTAAACTAAGACAATATTAGAGCAAAACCCATCAATGAAAATTTTTTATGTAATCATTTATTCTTAAATTGATTGGGTGTTTGCTTCAACACTGAATCTCAATCATGATCATTGAAGCAGAACAGTTTATAAGAGAGATTTTGAGGGGAGAGAGTTTATTCATCTTTTAAAGAATCGACGATGTCAGACCAACAAACTTTATTCGAATACCCGGTAGAAAACATTGTACTACCCGAAATCACAGACGAACAATTGTATGAACTCCTTAGCACCATTGCCTAATGGGCTTACATTCTCATATTGTAAGCTAAACCTATAAACCAAGGCATTTAAAGCTCTCTCGCAGTCATTAACAGTGCAGATCTGCAAAACAACACATCGGTTTTACCCAATGACATAGCTGTTTAATAGAACAACTTACATGTTTTGTACAAGAACATTGTTGTTATACGCAAAGACATGCCTGATTTATGAAACGACACGCATGATTAGTTAAAAGACATAGCTGAAATACAGAACGACATGTATGTTTTGAGCAAAGATATAACTGTTTTACACAAATACATGGCTGATATATAGAACGACATACATGTTTGGTATAGCAACATTATCGTTCTATGAAAGAACACAAGAAACAAGAAAGCAAACATTGAATACCATAGAATTACATGTAAAAACCAGTACATCAAACCAAAGAATGCAACTACTAACTTAAGAAATCAATAAAACAAACACTTATGAACAAAAGAATTAGAGCCAAAATCGAAAGCTACATGTCTATCGAAAACATTTTAAACGAAAACCTGGACGTTTTTGAAACAGATCCTTCTGCCAAAACACAAATTAAAAGCTTTTTAGAGGATTGCAAAAAGCTAGAGAACATGTTCGTAAAACTGAATCAGCCTACAGAATGGATTACCGCTGAAAACAACAAACAGTTTAAACTGCTTGTAAAGAATTCACAGGTAATGGAGATTGCCATTAACCGTTTGGTAGCAGATACAAATGATATGGAATTGTTTGATAACCTGAATATACATCTTCGAAACATCAAAAGGGGAATACAGTTAAGGAGAATCAACTCGGGCTATTTCCTGAATAATTTGTGCGAGAAATACCAAAGCCAATTGGAACAATATGGCACAAGCCAAGAATTTTTGCAGGCCTATCGCCAAATCCTACTGGATATAGAAGGCAATATTCTTAATAGGAAAAAAATAAAAGATCAGAACGAAAGAAACAGAAAGGAATTTAACGATTTGGTTGCTGGCATTAATCAATTTTTAAAGGACAAACTCGATTGGACCATCAATTCTTACCAGGAAACCCATCCCGAATTGTACTTCAAGTATCATTCAGCGCGTAAGCTGAAGAAATCCAACTCACGACATTACAGTATACGCGGATCTATTATCGACAAAGACACTGGACAGCCCATCTCATATGGCACCGTTAGCGTTTTGGAGAACAATTTGCAAGCAAAAATTACCAAAAACGGCAACTTCAACTTTATGAACTTCCCCGAAGGCGAGTTCACACTGAAAATAGAAAATATCCGCTACCACACCAGCCAACATATCATAAAACGATACAGCACCGAACACCTAAACCTCAAAATCGAAATGCAAGCACTTTCCATTGCTCATCCTAGCTAATAAGACAACTAACACTATGTCGTAATTCCAAAAGAAACCCAAATCTTAATTATTGTGGAGATCGGCATCATCTACGCAAGTGGGGTCCCATAGGTAAAGAAAGCGGCAAATAGAAATGCTGTCGAGCGAGGTATGAGTGAGACTATCTATTTCTATTCGCTTTTGAGCCGTTATGGGTCACTGAGTAGGTGCGTCGTAGATTCTTTGCTTACTTTCTCATCAATGGAGAAAGTAAGAGCCTGTCTGGCTTAAAGACAAAGAACATTATCTGAAATAACACAATTATGGATTTAAGCTTTAATAAATGTGTAATTTATGCTGGTTACAATAAGTATAGGGATTTGCTACTTTCTCATCAATGTAACCGACCGAAAGGAGCTCATGAATGCCCGCTAAAATTATAAATGAATAAAAGTAAGAGTTCGCCTGGCTTAGAGACACGGAATTAAAATACTATCATCGCAACAAGCCCACTTAATCATATATCATTACCTGTTACAAGAATATCAATTCCAAATCATAAACCCAGGGCGACGGTCGCTAATGCTTCCTTCCCCTAGGATATATGATCTGTGCCTTGCAGGCAAACCCCTACTTAAAACCATAAGTAACACCATCAATGGTCGCAGTTTGGATGGTATCACCCAATCCCCATGCATTCGAAAAGCTGTTGATTTCCCCTATACCAGCAGCAAATACAATGGTATGCTCTTCATCAACAATTAAGCTTGCATTGTAGAAGAATCTTTTGCAGTTTTCCAATTCGGTATCATCAAACTCGAAAGTAATTTCAGGAAGAACTGTAACCGTCCACTCATCATCTCGACCCGTCGAGTTGTTGATGTATGTCCAGCTGTCATCAGCACTTAAATTAAAATCAGCAAATAAATACTCTCCCGATTGATCACTGTTTAGTTGGTATACCTTATTGTTACCTGTGGTTCTAAAGTAGGTATTGTAGGTATAATATAAAGTATCAGCACGATAGGTTTCGTGCGTAATCACCCTGTATTCTTTGTTGTTAATTATTTCCGATCCGCAAACCTTTCGGGTATGATCTTTATACTCCCAGGTATCTCCAATGTGTAAAGGAAAATAATCTGTCGATTCAATTACTGGGATACTGGTATCATCATCACATGCAGTGAACAATGCAATAAGTGCCAATACGAATGGAACAAGTCTTTTGGCTTTCATGGCGCATCTGTTTTTAGATTGTTTCTATAAAACTTACATGAGTTAGATGCAGAAAATCCAATTGGTTGCGTGAGAATCTTATTCTTCAACTCATTTTGCAATATAAATGACTGCAAGCGAGTTGCTCTCATTTGATTGAAGAAGGTTTAAAATATCATATTTGTAGCAAAGGGGCAATACTTCAATTGAAGTATTGCCCCTTTGTTATTCTATATTATCTGTATAGATGTTTTTTTATTCTATTAAGGTAAAATTGCCCGAAGCTATATTCACTTTGTAAGTTCGTTCACCTCTTTTTCCATCTTTTTGAGTGTATTTAATATTGCAAATTACATATCCGTCTTCTGGTTGGCTAAAGACTACTTCATCCTTTCGGATGTCTGATGGCAAGTCAGAAAGAGGGTTTTCACTTTTCCAAATAACTTCATTGTTTTTAATATTTCTTCGCTGAAATCCATCAACAAAACCGATAAACTCTTCAAGACTAATTGGAATATAGTAATCATCTATATTGTCTTTACTAACTTCGTAATGTTTAGTTCCATCCATCGTATAGCAATCCCATTTTTCCTCCTCAGGGTTATAATCATTATTTGATAGAATCAAAAAACTATTCTCAAACCATGGAGTGATTTTTTCAAAGAAGGATTCTGTATTTGGCTTGGAATAACTCTTTACTCTCTTGATATTCTGATTCGAAATGACATATAGATCACAAGATAGCGCATATTTTAAATCTGACTGATTATAAGGAATCAATCCAAAAAGAATGAATGCATAACTATTCTCAAACTTATGCATAGTATGGATTGAAAACTCAGTAATGTTATAAGTTGAGGTTTTTCCATAACCTTCATCAATATGTACGACAGTGTCTAATTTAATTGCTTCATTTGAGAAAATACTTGATTTATCTATTTTGTTAAAGCCTTTTATAATGAGTTTGTCCTTTATACGACCATTAAAGTAAATGGTATTAGTGTCTAAACCAATTTCAACCCATTCGTATTTTACATCCGTGTTGAACAGATTATATTCTGCCAATAATTCTTCGAATTCATTGGATGGTTGTAATTCTTCTTCAATAATAGGAGAATCACTATCCGAACAAGAGAACATCATTAATGCAATGGCTAATCCATAAAAGAACTTATTTGTTTTCATATTTAATTTGCTTGCTGATTGTATTTTAAAATAAGACAATCAATTGGTTTGTAATTTATCTTAACGATTTGCTAAAGATAAAAAACAATAAGTCATAATCATCATTAAAGTCTAATAAATATCAATACAAAATAACAAGAAATACTACAGGTAAAGTTTTTTACAAAATCATTAAATAAAACGAAATAATATGGTTAGGAAACAAGCAAAGCACTTTACTGATAACTGTTCACTGTAAATTGTTTTACCGCTTCATAAACCTCCTCAGCATTTCTGGTGTTCATCAAATCATTACGCAGGGAAGATGCACCACGGAATTCGTTGGTATAGATTTTAAAGAAACGACGCAGAATGGCAAAGTTTTTCGAATTGCCCCAAGTCTTGTCGAATAAATGCGTGTGCTTCAACATGAGATCAAGTTTTTCTTCCATTTCAATCTCTTCCTTTTCGGGATGAAAGAACCATGGATTCTTAAAAATACCTCTCCCTATCATCACGCCATCAACGCCATAAGTCTCACACTTGTCCAATCCTTCCTGGTAGGATTCCACATCGCCATTGCCAATTATTTTGATGTGTGGAGCCAATTCATTTCTCAATTGCACCGCTTTCGCGATTTCGCTCCAGTCGGCCATTCCTTCCGACATTTGTTTCTGAATTCTACCATGAATGGTTAACGCATCAATAGGTGTTTGCAACAAATGTGAAATCCACGATTCGGTAACCACTTCCTTAAAACCGATTCTGGTTTTCACGCTCAATGGCAAATTGGTAGCTTCCTTCGTTGCCAGAATAATCTCTTTGGCCAAATCAGGTTGAGCAATTAAAGCAGAGCAACACCCATTTTTCACCACATTTTTCACCGGGCAACCCATATTGATGTCTATGCCATCAAAATCGGTCTCGTTCGCAATGTACTGTGCCGTCTTATAATACTTTTCAGGATCCTTTCCCCAAATCTGTGCAATCAGCTTTACATTCTTTTTTTTCAGCAGTTTCTTTTCCGATTCATTAATCTGCAGGCGATGCTTTACCTTCTCGTGTCCAATGGGGTGACACATGCCTTCAACCGAGGTAAACTCTGAAAACAGAAGGTTCAACTTGCCAGTTGCTGCGCTTTGCAAAACAACCTCACGAAAAGATGTATCGGTAACATCTTCCATGGGAGCTAGCGAAAAGTTTGGTGTTTGTATGTTGTGCCAAAAATTGGTCATTCTGTTTTTATTTTATGAAATATCTATTGTACTAGCGAAACTTTTGTTCGTAAAAAATCACATCATTCGTAGGTTTGCTTTCGGCAGAAATGGAAAATCCTGTTTTCTCCATTACTTTAATGGAACCAATGTTGTTGCGTTCAACACCACCCGAAAGTGACTGGATGTAGTCTCGCTTTTTACACCAATCTACCAATCCATTTATTAGTTCTGTTCCAAATCCTTTTCCCCAAGCCGATTCAGCCAGCAGGTATCCAAATCGCAAATCAAGTGATTGGTTTTCGGATTCACATTCATACAGAAAAAGGAAACCAAGCAGTTCTGGTTTTGATTTCAGCCAAACCGTTAAGAAAAATCCTTCCTTTGCCCGCTCAAAAATCCATTGATTCGCTTGTTCTGTAGTGTTAATGTTCTGCCAACCATCCGGCAATGCTTCAGTTACTCTTGGCGATAAAATATTGATAACCTTTTTAGTAAAAGCTAGTTTCTCAACTACTTCTTCATTTTTATACAGCCAGTCTTTAACGAAAAGCCTTTCCGTTTTAAATTCGCAATATTGATTCATCTTCCAATTATTAATTTATTTTTTGGAATTTACGAATTGATTTTATCTTTTGAAATCTCTTTCAGTTTTGGCCTGATGCGTTGTCGGTATATCTGACTCTTGCTATACTTATCGTGGAATTTTGAACGCAATTTAATTCTTTCTTCCTTTGGCAATTCAATAATTTCTTTGCACTCATCCGTACAACACCCATTGTAATGCTCACGACATTCATCACACTGAATAAACAATAGGTGACAATCGTCGTTGGCACAATTGGTATGTGTATCACATGCTTTTCCACACTGGTGACATTTGGCTATTACCTCATTATTGATGCTTTCGCCCAAGCGTTCGTCGAAAACAAAGTTCTTTCCCCTGAATCTCGATTCTAATCCAAGTTGTTTAATCTCTTGTGCATAGGCAATGATACCACCGTGCAACTGGTTCACATCCTCAAACCCATGATGCTTTAAATATGCACTGGCTTTTTCACAACGCACACCACCAGTACAATACAATAAGAACTTTTTGTCCTTGTCCTTAGCAAAGTCACGAACTACCATGTCAATCTCTTCACGAAAAGTATCCACATCAGGACAAACGGCATTCTCGAAATGCCCAACTTCACTTTCGTAATGATTTCTCATATCGATTATGATGTTGTTGGGATTGCTGAGTTCTTCATGGAACTCAACGGGCGAAAGGTGTGTACCTACATTAGTGGTGTCGAAAGTATTATCATCCAAGCCATCGGCAACAATTTTTGGTCGCACCTTGATGGTAAGTTTGTAAAAAGATTTACCATCATCTTCAACAGCCCATTTAATAGGCATATCGGCCAACTCTTTTCTGCTATTCATATCAGTAAAGAAGGTATCTAAGTTATGCTCAGGCACACTTATTTGTGCATTAATCCCTTCCTTGGCAATATAAATTCTTCCTTTACAGTTCAAAAGGAACCACTTTTTGAACAACTCGTCGCGATACGCTTTCGGATCCTCAAAATTCACATATCGGTAAAATGAAATGGTTTTGCGCGCAAAATCTTCGGCTTCCATTTCTTTCATTAGCTCTTCTTTGCTCAGTTTATTATACAGTTGCATAATTTAAAATATCAAATATTCATTTTCCAAATTCTCAATTGTTATATGTTAGCATTTACAAATGTTTGGTGCTTGTTTTTTGAAATTTGGAACTTTTACTATCGTTATTTAGAATAAATAAACATTGCAAAAATAGTTCATTTGGATAAATCACAAAGCAATTGGTAATAAAAAAGGAGTTTTAACTCTTTATTTTTAAGGAAAATGTTTAGGTTTACTTATGAAATCCTTAACTTTTATATAGGAAAGTACCAATCATCAATTTACAAAATCAAATGAATAAACAGTTTTTAATTGTCGGACAAGGTATTGCAGGCTCATTATTGGCTTATAACATGTATAAGGCCGGTTTAAGCTTTAAAATTGTATCGAGCCTTGAGCTTCGCAAAGCTTCGGATGTTGCTGCGGGCTTATTCAATCCGCTTGTATTTAAAAGACTAACCAAAAGCTGGATGGTTGATGACTGTTTGCCAATAATGTTTGAAACCTACCGTGAATTGGAAGATCTGTTGGGACACAAGTTTCTATACGAGATGGATATTTTAAAACCATTATCGGAGCATGAAAGCTTGATGTGGAAGGAGAGAAGAACTCAAGATAACTTTGGTGATTTTATTTCTGATATTGAAATTAATAATGTTGGCAAAGGCATCAAAGGGATGCATGCTTATGGGAAAGTAACCCAGTCGGGTTATGTTGATTTACCAAAAATGTTGAAAAAACTACGCAAGTTTTTTAAAAGCGAAGGACTAATTGTTGATTCTTATTTCGATTACAAGGACTTGGGCTTCATCGACAATCAAATCTCCTGGCATGGATTAATGGCCGAAACCATTGTCTTTTGTGAAGGGTATCGTGCAACTGAGAATCCATATTTTAGTAGTTTGGATTTTAGACCAACCAAGGGAGAGTTACTCGAAATATATTGTGATGAATTGCAAGAAGAATATATTTTGAATAAGAAATTGTTTGTGATGCCTGTTGGCAATCATCGTTTCAAGGTAGGAGCCACCTATGATTGGACTCAATTGGATGAAGAAACAACGGAAGAAGCAAAAATGGATATCCTATCAAGATTGGACGATTTAATTGATTTGCCTTACAAGGTGATTAATCAGTGGGCAGGAATCCGCCCAACAGTTTCTGATCGTCGCCCTATTTTGGGAATTCACCCTTTGCATGAACATATTGCCATTTTTAATGGTTTGGGAACAAAAGGGGTAATGTTAGCACCTTATTTTGCTAGAGAAATGACACGCTTCTTATCTGTAAGCGACTATCCTTTAGCACCCGAAATTGATATTCGAAGGTTTTTGAAGTAGTTGATTTACATTGCTTTTGGTAAAGAAATAGTAATGTGTGTTTAATGCAAGAAGCATAAGAAAGTAGTATCCCATAAAGCGTGATTGAAAAGTTTGACTTTCAGCCTAAAGGCATTTTTAATTTTCTTAAGCTCATTTATTAGCTCCGAAGAAATCAGAATAACTTTAGTTACACACTTTATGGGATACAACTGCAGCTCTTTTTTTAATCTTCTGTATCCTCTTTTTCTGTTAGCTTTTTTGCTTTCTTTATTTTTTCTTCCAATTTTTTTACACTTTCTTCTGCCTTTTCAATTTTTGCTTTCTTTTCATCGAACTCTTCTTCAGAGATTTCTCCTTTATCTTTTGAGGCCTTTAGTTTTTCTTTGGACTTTTTAATTTTATCCTTTGCCTCTTTTATTTTTTCATCCTTACTTTTAATTGTTTCTCTTAAAGCCTTCGATCGTTCTTCACGAATCATTTTAGCCTGTCTTGCTCTTTCTTGGCCAAACTCTTTTCCTTCTAATTCACCTTTGTTTTTGCCATAAGCATGACCTTTTTTCTCCATTTCTTTTTTTGAAGAATCTTGTTTCTTTAGAGCTTTCTCTTTTTGTCCTTTATGCTTCTCTTTTACATTTTTTTCAAGGCTATCTTTTTTTGCTTTGTGAACTTTCTCAGTTTTATTTTTTCCTTTTCCTTTCTGAGCTAGAAGTTCTGAGTTTGCAGTCAGAATAAAGCAAAAGGACAATAGAATAATAATGTATTTTTTCATACAAATAGATTTTAAATTTCTTCTAATAATTTATCAACTTCTTCTGAAGCCTTCTCGATATCTTCTTTTGTATTTTCAAGTTCAATGGCTACAGAATCTACTTCCACTTTTTCTTGCTTAGGAGGAGGAGGTGGTGTCTGTTTGTCTTTTTGTTTTGAATCGCTACATGATTGCAGTACAATAAATACAAAACCTAGTAGCATAATGATTTTCTTCATAATTATTTTGTTTTGATTAAGAATAAGATTCTTTAAAGTAAGAATAATATATAAATAACCAGCTACTTAATAGGAGTAAAAAAGAGGTGAAAAATGCACCATTTTACAAATAACGGTTTTTATACCCCGATTTTTTCATATTCTTAATGATTTTGGATAGTTTCTTTCCTTTTTGTTTTCTATCCTGTAAACTGCTTTCATAATGTTCCATTTCTCGGTTCAAACGCATAAAACTTTCGTATTCATCTTCTGAAATAACTCCAGTTTTAACGGCCTTTAATATTTTACAGCCTTTTTCGTTGGTATGTGTACAGTTATGAAATTTACAGTTTTTAGCCAAATTTCCTATTCCATGAAAGGCAGAGGATTCATGTTCCGAACTTGAAGCCGTCAATCCAAATTCTCGAGTTCCGGGAGTGTCAATTACAACTCCACCACTCTTCAAAATATACAATTCTCTCGAAGTGGTAGTATGTGCTCCTTTCATAGTAGCCTGACTGATTTCTCCTGTTTTTAAATTACTCTCTTCTTCCAAAGCATTGATAATTGAGGATTTCCCCACTCCCGATGCTCCAATAAAAACATAGGATTTACCAGTTAGAATCTTATCCTTTAACAAATTCAAATTGGTTCCTTGATTCGCACTAATTGGAATTGCTTGATAATTTTTCATAATGAAACTCTTTAACTCCTCTTGTTCATTGCTTATGGGTAGATCTGTTTTGTTAATAAGAATAATGGGCTCGATATTACAGTTTTGCAATTGCACAAGTGTACGCTCTAATCGTCTTAGGTTTAAACCAATTTTAAGACATTGTACGATAACAGCATAATCGATATTTGAAGCTATAATCTGTTCTGCAATTTCTTTTCCTGATTTTTGCCTGGAAAGGCAATTGTGTCGAGGTAAAACTTTCGAGATTATCCCCAAATCGCCATAATCTACAAACAAAACCCAGTCACCTGTTTTTGGTTTTTCATTTTCATCTAGCCCAAACATTAAATTTCCTGCTAACTCACAGGTTTTACTTCCATTTTCATGGATTACGATACAATTTGACCTATTTACAGTTGAAACACGACCAATTGTCATGTTTTGTTTTTCTTCTGGAGTAAGAGATGATTCAAAAAAATGAGACCATCCCAATTTATTTAATGTATCCATTACATTCGGTTTAGTTTCAGTCATAACTACTAAGGACTGAAATTTATTCACTATGAGAAAGTATTGAAAAAGCTATCAATGCAAACAAGATCTAGGAAAAAATTAGTGAAAAAACGCAGCTTACTGTAGTAAGTGAGTATTTTGATGTAATTTTTAACGAAGATATTGGCAGCAGAATAGTTTTTGCAATTTCTTTCTAAAATTTACGGTATAAAAGACTAGGCATCAAGTTAAAATGATGCTAAAAGTGAAATGTCGGCAAGTTGATTTGAGACAAATCAAAAGACTTGCCTATAATGCGGACTCCGAATGATATGTAGAAGTTGTTCTTTTAATCATGAGCTGTAAAATTAGGAAAAATATCCTTAAGGAACTAATCCGCAAATTGTAATCGTTTGTGTAGAAAAAGTCTTTTAGATTAACCAATCTTTGCCCTATATTTTTCATTCACTAAAAAATAACAACTAAATTCGGAGCGAATCGGAATACATCTGTATTCATTAACTATGTTGACCAAATTATATGCCCCTATGGTAGATCCAAGAATTGAAAACTTAAATGTAAGTGTCGAACAAGCCATAATTACACCCATAGCTTTAAAAGAGTTGTACCCTCTAACGGAAAAATGTATCGATACAGTTCACATGGGGCAAAGTACCATAAAAAACATTTTAAGCGGGAGAGATAAGAGAATCTTGGCAATAGTTGGTCCTTGTTCCATTCATGATATTAAAGCAGCCAAAGAGTACGCCCGAAAAATGAAAAATTTGGCTGATGAATTAAAAGATCAACTTTATCTTGTTATGCGAGTTTATTTTGAGAAGCCAAGAACAACAGTAGGTTGGAAAGGTTTAATCAATGATCCGTATATGGATAATTCTTGTCAGATACAGGAAGGATTAAAACAGGCAAGAGAACTTTTGGTATGCATTGCAGAATTGGGATTGCCAGCAGCAGGCGAGGCGTTGGATATTGTTACACCTCAGTATATACAAGATTTATTTTCTTGGACAGCCATTGGTGCCAGAACGACTGAATCTCAAAGTCATAGAAATATGGCAAGTGGTTTATCTTCGGTTGTAGGTTTTAAAAATGGTACCGACGGGAATATTGATATTGCTTTAAATGCTATGCAGGCTGTTGCTGCACCGCAAAATTTTGTAAGCATCAATCCCGAAGGAAAAGTATCGGTTATTCGTACAAAGGGAAACCCAAACACTCACATTATATTGCGAGGAGGTAAAACTCCAAACTATGAAGCCAAGTATGTTAAGGAGATAGAAGATAAATTGAATAGATTTGGTATAGCCCCTAAAATCATGATTGATTGTAGTCATGCCAACTCAGGTAAAAAGGCAAGTAATCAAGAATTAGTACTTCAGGACATTGCAACTCAATTGCAAAATGGGAGTCAATCTATCAAGGGCTTTATGCTTGAGAGCAACCTTGAATTTGGCAAACAATCTATTCCCGCAAACAAATCCGATTTGAAATATGGAGTTTCTGTTACTGATGAATGCTTGGATTGGAAGTCTACGGCTCAACTATTGAGATCTTTTAGTGAATCCATTAAATAATGTTTTGCTCTTTTTTTTTACAATAAAAATCAAATTGTAATCATTTCGAAACAAAAATCCATTCAAAATAAAAGCTCAAAAGAGAGATAAAAGAGCTCTTAAACAAAGTGAAATTTTACTATTCTAAGATTCTAATTACTCTAAAATATGATAATTAAATAATGTCACTCTCTTGTTTTAATTAATCAAAATATTCCTATGGGATAAGCTTGTTTCTGTCGATGTTTAATTTTGAACAGCTGTATCATGCATAAATACAGGTGATTGATGGGGAAATGTTAAAAAATGTGAAAAATAATTTTGGTTGGTTGTTGATTTTATTCTTAAATTGAGGCATCATTAACCATTTTAAACTAATTTTTTATGAAAAAGTTATTTTTCCCCTTACTTGTTTTAGGGCTGTTTTTAGCTTCTTGTCAAAAAGAATCTAATGATCTAAAAGTTCAACAGGCAAATGAAATTGCCGTAGACATGAGTGACTTTTATGTCTATACTGCTGAAAATGCTGACTCCCCTACAGATGTTAAAGCAGGTCATGAACACAGCGCTACTTGTCGATGTGGATCGATGAAAGTCCTAAACAAAAAATTAAAAGAAAATCCAGGATTGGAGAAACGTATGTATGACATTGAAAAGCATACGAGACAATTAATTGCTGCGAAAGCGGATAAGGCAGCTACAGGTAAAAAACCATCTCCGGATCCAGATCCAACTCCAATTATTTACGAAGGAGCAATTACAATTCCTGTGATTGTAAATATTTTGGAAGATCCTGCACATCCAATTACTCAGGCTCATATCGATTCTCAAATTGATATCTTGAATGAGGATTACAATGATTTGAACCCTAATACAGGTGGCGTACCTTCTGAATTTAACAATGCAGTTGCAGATTGTAACATTACTTTCGTATTGGCAGGTGTAAATAGAAAAGCTTCTACAAAAGCAACTTGGGGAACAGATGATGCTATGAAACTTTCTAGCCAAGGTGGTATTGATGCTACTGATCCAACAAGTTTCTTAAACCTTTGGGTTTGTGAAATTGGTGGTGGTATTTTAGGATATGCTCAATTCCCTGGTGGAGCTCTAGCAACCGATGGCGTTGTTATTGGTAGTGATTTCTTTGGAGAAAATGAACGAGGAGGTGTTTATGGACACGGTCGTACAGCTACTCACGAAGTAGGTCACTGGTTGAATCTTCGCCACATCTGGGGTGATGGCAGATGTCGTCAAGATGATTTTGTTACTGATACTCCAAGTTCAGACCAGCCAAATTATCAATGTCCTCCTTATCCAACAGTACATTGTCGTACTAATGATATGACTATGAATTATATGGATTACGTATATGACAACTGTATGTATATGTTTACCAATGGTCAGAATGACAGAATGAGAGCTTTATTCGCTGAAGGCGGAGCAAGAGAAGGTTTTGTTCAGTAATTTCAAACAGGATAAAATATTTAAGGCACCTTAGTGGTGCCTTTTTTATTGTTTGGATTCTATAAGATGTTTTCCATTATTTAGGAATGTAACTTTTGGGATTTGTCTTGTTTTGTTGAACGAATCGTATACATTCTTTAAATCTTTCCAAATGGTTATTTTGTCTTGATCCTCTTTGTATTTGGAAACAAGTACATCAAAGTTTTTGTTTGAAAGTTTGACAGGGAAGATGTGAACCGGAATTTTCTGCTGACCATTGTTTTTGGCTTCCACGCAAAAGATGTATAACTCTTTGATTTGATCATCAGTAATGGGCAAACATCCTACGGTTACGCATGATCCGTGAATGAAGATATCTCCACCAGGATTTGTTTTATTGGCCCAAAATAAATCTGATTGGTTTGGATAATTGATGCCCAAAGAAAGGTGGAAATTGCTGGCAGGATTGAATCGGTCGATATAATAGAATCCTTCTGGAACTTGTAGGTCTCCCTGTTTTCTTTTGGGACCAAGCTTACCTGATTTTCTACAGACCTTATATTCTTTTATCAATTTGAACTTTTGATCTGATTTGTTTTTACCCCAGAGCTGAATTTTTTGTCCGAATTTAAAAGCACGTAAATACACTTCTAATTCATCAATTTTGATACTTTTATTGTCGAGAAGTTTTAGGATGTCATTTTCCTTTTCTGCGCAGGCTTCTCTAACTCTGGGGTATTTTAATTGTTGAGATTTAAAACTTGAGGACATTGAAATGGATTGAAGTACTAAAATGAAAGTGAGAACAAGTTTCATACATATAGTATTAATTGTATACTGCTTCTATTTCCTTTTTTAGAATTTCAAGTTCTTCAATTGGCACTTTTACAACTGTTTCAATACTTTGACTTTCTGAAATAAATTTAAATGTTGCTAACTTTTCATTTGCCATAACAGGATTCACTTCAACAGTTAAATCTTCATTACAGATTTCAACTTTATTTGATTTGAACATTTTGTAATCAGCCTCATAAGAAATTTTGCGATGTTCAAGATATAGAATTTCTTTCCCATGTTTATTCCATAAGAATAATCTTAAAAAATAGTAACCACACAAACCAAAGATAATGTAGAATATTACAATAGCAGGAGATACTTCACCAAGCAACACAGCTGTTGAAACTGTAGCAAAGATTGGGATTGCAAAAAACAGGATCATAAAGCTTTGTAAAACAATTCTGGAAAAACGTGAAGATCTGGGAGAATTAAACGTGATTTTGCTTAGAGGATCATTTTGTAACTCAACGGTGCTTTTCATTGGAATAATATGTATGGAATTTATTTGACCTTTAAATCTAGCAATAAATTCTTAACATCCGGTTATGAAACCAAAAAATCCCGATCTGCAGTGCAAATCGGGATTAATATTATCTGATAAAAGGATTACCAGGTTTTAGGCGTTTCATTTTGCATTTCAATGAAATCAGCTCCTTCACGGTAATCACCCAAAAGGTGCTTACAGAAGTATTCACTTCTTAACCAGAAAGAGTATTCGCTCATGTTGCCAAATCCATGACGTTGACCTGGGTAAATGAAGAAATCGAATCGTTTATTTGCTTTAATCAATGCGTTCGCAACTCTTACGGTATTTGCCGGATGCACATTGTTATCAATATCACCAGTTACCAATAATAGTTTACCTTTTAAATTCTTAGCCAGGCTTGGGTTGGTTGCAATCTTGTACTGGAATGTAGTATCTGTTTCAGTAACGACTTCTTTTACACCATGGTGAGTTTCACTCCACCAACGGTTGTAAATGTTGTTATCGTGGTTACCTGCAGCCGATACGGCAGCTTTGAAGAAATCAGGATATACAAACATTGCAGCTGTTGACATGAATCCTCCACCTGAGTGACCGAAAATACCAACTCTGTTGATGTCAATAAAATCATGGCGATTTGCCAAACGTTCCAATGCAACCTTCTTGTCAAGAAGAGGGTAGTCTCTCATGTTCTGATATCCGTAGTTGTGGTACCATTTTGAACGATCAGGGTGACCTCCTCTGTGTCCTACGGTAACTACAATGAAACCGAATTGAGCCATACGATCCGCACGATCCATGCGAGAAGAGAAGCTCTTGTAAACCGCTTCCGTTTGTGGACCAGGATATACGTAGGTTAAGATTGGATATTTCTTGTTCTCATCAAAATCGAATGGCTTGTACATTACACCGTATAGATCAGTTACGCCATCACCAGCTTTCACAGTAAAGATTTCAGGAAACTTGTAGCCAGCTTCGAATAGTAATGAAAGGTCAGCAGTTTCCAAATCCATAATCTTGTTACCACGTGTATCGTACAATTTCGACTCAGGAGTTGTATTGACTCTAGAAGAGTTGTTTACAAAGTAATGGTTTTGATCATTCAGGCTTACTTCATGGTTGAAATCTCCTTTGTTTAGCAATTTTAAACCAGTACCATCAAAGTTTACTCTATACAGGTGAGCATAGTAAGGATCTTCGCCTTTTTCATGACCATTGGCTGTGAAATAAAGCACTCTGTTTTTTTCATCAACACCCTGTACTGCATCGGCATGCCAAGGACCTGATGTAATTTGGTTTTTAACGTTTCCTTCTGCATCGTAAAGGTAGAAGTGAGCCCAACCATCACGTTCCGACCAGTGAATGAATTCTTTGCCACCGTTAATGCTAACCAGGTTTCGTGTTTCGATATAAGTATTTAATCTTTCCTCGATAATTACTTTTACTTCACCTGTTGTGGTATTTGCCGAGCAGATATCAACACGTTTCATATCACGACTTTGGCGTTGGAAATAAATTACATCGCTGTTTTGTGAAAGCCATTTAGAGAATTTCAAATCGTCATCAGCATTTGCTTTCTTGCGTGGAGCTCTTAAGATGCGAAGTGTTTGATCTTTCCAAGCATCAGCTTTTACGACAACAGATTTTTTGCTTTCCCAGTCGAATACTTGCATTTCATATTGTGGAGCTTCTTTTTCTCCTGCCATATGATACTTGTAGGTTTCCAAAGTAGGACGACCTTTGGCAACTGAGTTCAATACCCAAAGATCTTTCACTTTTCTTTCGTCTTCGCGGATAATTGCAAATTTCTTTGAATCGTGTGAGAAAGTTACATAAGCAGCTTTTCTGTCATCTTTTTCTTTCTCTTTTTCGGTATTGGTTTTACCATATCCCGTATCACCATATGCATAATCCTTAACACCATCGGTGGTTAGCTGATGCTCTACAATGGTAGTGTCTTTCTCGTTTTTCTGAGCCTTCTTGTAATTCTCAGCATCCATCCAGTAAAGGTTGTGATGTTTGGCAAAAATTACATATTTCTGGTTAGGAGCAACCGAAGCCCATTTCTTTTGTTCCAATGGCTTTTCAAAATCATCTAAAAGACGTAGTTTTCTGCTTGCCAGTTCGTATTCGAAATGCCAAACTTTGGCAACCATTTTTTTCTTTTTGTCTTTTTTCTTGCCATCTTTTTCTTCTTCCTGCTTGTCGCCGTTTTCTTCATCTTTTTCCTCTTCTTCGGCCAATTTACTTTTCACTTCGAACTGCACAACTTTTTCGTTCTTAATGAATTTCATTTTTTTTATGCCCAAGTGTTTTGCTTCGAAAGGATCGCCAGTTAAGCGACTCATATCAGCAGCCATTTTTACAGGATCAAAAAGCTTGCTTTTCATGTTTCTTGCAGGATCTACCAAATAATAGTTCAATCCCTCGGAAGTTTGGTACGAATACCAAAACTTTTCTCCGTTCTTAAGCCAGTGTGGATAAACTTTGGTTGAAAATACCATAGATCTCAACTTGGTAGGAGAGAATCTTGCAGGCAATTCATAATTTGCTTTTGTAACCGGTGTTTTCTGTGCAAAAACACCAATTCCTATTAAAAGAAATAGGAATGTTAGTAAATTTTTTTTCATCTGGTTGAAATTTTTGTGTTTGTCATCCCGATCGTTATCGGGAGGAACTCGATGAATTTTAATCATACTTTTTTGAAAAGTTTAGCATGCTAAAATTCATGTTCGTTTCATGATTGGTATTGTTGTTTGTATGCACTAATGCAATTGAGACAATAAAAATAGGGAAGTGGATGACAAAAAAGGTGGAAATTTTCACAAATTCGATAAGGATGGGAATTTTCGCGATGTAAAATAAAGAGACACAATATAGAACTGACATTCGTCATATGAAAAAACGATACTAAGCCAGTTCTATTTGTCTTAAAAAGTAGGATTTTTAAGAATGTGCAGACAGTTATATTGTGTATATCTTAACTGAGAAGTTTTATTTTTTGCTAAAATATCCTGTAGCGTCTGATTTAAAATGAACATCCATCTGTGGAAATGGAATGGAAATGTTGTTCTCGATAAATTTTTTATTTATCAGCATTCTGATATCTGATTTAAGATTTTCTATCCTGAAAATATTTCTACTGAAAAACAACAATTCAAAATCAAGGGAAGAGTTTCCAAAGTTAACGAACCTCACAAGAATGGATTCTTTATCGGTAATCTCTTTACTTTCCAGCGCACTTTCTTTTAATACTTTGGTAACCAATTCTACATCGCTTCCATATGCTACGCCAACACAAATTTTAAATCGTGTTTTTTCTGACTGATGACTCCAATTTATCACCTTATTGCTTGTAATTAGTGAATTGGGTATGATAATGATGATGTCGTCACGGTTTTGGGCAGATGAAGTTCTCAAGCCAATTCTCTCCATTTTAACAACATCTCCATCTATTTCTAGAATATCTCCAACCCTAATGGATCTCTCGAAAAGTAAAATGATTCCTGAAACAAAATTATTGAATGTAGTCTGTAAGCCCAATCCAACACCCACGAGTAAGGCAGCCGATCCAGCCAAAAGTACATTCAGTTTAAATCCCAATGTTTCCAGGATAATTAATATTGAAATGATCCAAACCAAGTATTTGATGATTTGAAACAGTGAATAAAGGTTTCCTTTATCGATACTTAAAAATGATTTTTTTCGGAACAGTGCTTTCTTAATTAGCCAGAGTAAAAAAATGGTGATTAATACTGTGATAATTGTACTGGTTATTTTCCCAAATGTGAACGAAAAGTTTCCAATTTTAAATATCTCGTATTCTAAAAACTCTATTACTTTATCCATAATCATCTTTTGTTTATTCAAGCCTTTTACTTTATTTCTAATGGCCATATCTCTGTTTATGCCACTTTGAACTTGCAAAATAATAATCCTTTGTAAAATTTCCATCAAGTTTGGTTTTTTTATGATTGAAATTATTCGGTGCGGTATGATTTATAATAGGTAATTATATAAGAAGTGCCTAAAGTACTTATAATACTTGGAGTACTTAGAGTATTGGTGCTGTCAAATGCAAGCTTAAATGAGTAATTGTAGGTTTATACCGTATGATTTAACTTTAAGTACTTTAGGCACTTTAAGTATTTTAAGTGCTATTTAGTAACTCACCCACCATAAATCTTATAGGACCAATTTTATGATTGAGATTATTCGGTGCGGTATGATTTAGAATAGGTAATTATATAAGAAGTGCCTAAAGTACT
>NZ_JALPNU010000040.1 GCF_030851345.1 Marinifilum sp. D714 | reverse complement strand
AATCGCCATCCCAATCAAAAGCGGCTGCAAAGATAAATAAATTACTTTCACAATTCCTAATGCTTTCAAAAAAAAACTTTTAAAAATTTCAAAATGAAAAAACACCAATCCAAATCGTGGTTAAACCACCCCTTTTCATCATGTTTTCTCTATCGCCCTACCTTTGTAAAGCGGCTGCAAAGATAAGGCATACTTTCCCAGCTTTCCAAATGAAAAACGCAAGTTTTTTCGCAAAAATAAATAGCTGCCTGAAAATCAGTAGCTATTTTTTTATGTGGAAAGGGAAAAACAAATTACAAAAATTAGATGAGAAAGTCCAGCTTAATTTTGAAGATTTTTTCGCATCACCTTTCTTTCCAAATCAAAGGACAGATTTGGCAATTGTTTCTCAAGTATTTCCATACCAGAAATGGTTTTTTGAATAAATTTTTGATGCGATTCTGAATCTGGGTTAAAAGGACGATGTTCCGCCGCAGAAATCATTTTTCTGATCTTCTTCATATAATCCATAGTTGTTTTATCCATGAAAACATCAGAAAACCGTGACCAGATATAATTTGTCGAAGCAGCATTCATATGAATCATGTCCTCATGATAAAATCTGTAATCTCTTAATTCGTCCATCACAATCTCGTAAGAAGGGAAATAACTAACATGATCGAACAATTGCACCAACTGATCTACCGCCAAGAGTAGGGTTGACTTGCTTAATTGATTTCCATGAGCCCCATCTTTCCAGTGCCGAATTGGACTTACAGTAAAAACAATTTTTAAATGAGGATTAAAAAGAGATAAGGAAAGAATTAAATCTTTATAAAATCTAACAATTTCATCTACTTCCAAACGATAACGATTAAATGATTTTGCCGACTGCTTATGACAATTGGAAACAATTTTACCCGAATCGATGAGTTCATAAACCCAAGATGTACCAAATGTAATGAATAAAATATCGGCGGTAGCCAAATCTAATGAAGCCGATTGCATGGCAGCATTAATACTTTTCAAACATTCTTCGGAAGATGTTGATGAAAAACTTCCATGGTGAGAATAACTAAAGTATAAATCATTCGCAAAATTCAGATCATCTTCGGTAAATTCCTTATTATCGATCAACAACTGAATACTATTACCTACACTAATTGGGTTATAAATTACTCCAAATGGATTTACAGTTGTGTTGAATTTATTTTGAACCAATAATTTTCCAACATTTTCAACAAAACACGAGCCTAACATTAAAATTTTAGAGTGATAAGAAATTTTAAAATCTGACTCAGGTATTTCAACAATTGTTCTGAATTGATCCATGATATCTTTATTTCTTCAGTAATTTATATATCCAATCGCAAATATATTCGAAAACTTCACTATTAAAAGGTTCGTTGTGCAATTCGTGATAAGCTTTGCACCATAATTTAAAGGTACAGTTTTCCTGATGCTTATCTGCAAAATATTTACTAGCATCAGAATCCGTAATTCCATCCTCATCGCCATGTATCAACAACAAGGGTTTTTTAATTTTTTCTTCAGAATTGTATACAAAGAAACCTGCATCATAAGCTTCAACAAACAAACGAAAGGATACCCAGTGATGAACAAACTCGTCCTCATCATATTTGCGACAGACTTCTGGATTGTGAGAAAGCAAACTTGAATCAAATTTTGTCTTTATACTGAATTTCGGAATCAACTGATTCAAAAACCTCAGCAATGGAATCACTATTTTAGGTGGAGAAGCCTGCGAAATGATCCATGGTGAAGTAGAAATAACACCAATATATTTGTTATTTCTTTTTAGTAGATGGTTCAACACCTCTCCTCCTCCCATACTATGCCCATACAATACAATAGGTAAGTTCGGATATTTCTCTTCTGCTGTACTCAAAACCAAATCAATATCATTCATGAAATCATCATAGGAAGAAATTACACCTCTTTTTCCTTCAGATAATCCATGACCTCGCTGATCAAAGGTTAAAAGTGTAAACCCCTTACTCACAAACTTTTTTGCCCAATGTAAATATCTGGAACTATGCTCTCCAATTCCATGTACCAAAACAATTACAGCTTTTATATCCTCATCGGGGAGGAATTCCTGTGCAAAAAATTGAGTATTATCGAAAGCCTGTAGATGAAATATATTGTGCTGCATTGAGGAAATGATTTATACCGATTATCAATTAAATGCCCATTTACTACACTTCGTTTCTAAATGATCTTTAAATTGTATATCGGCATTCTATCACGATTTATATTGTGATATAAAATTAAAATATAAATGTAGTAAGAAAATGCAAAAACAAATTACAATTAGAACCGATAAGCACAATGCCTTATATGACATTACTTCAAAGGTTGAAACAGTTGTGGCGGAAAGTAGTATTCAATCAGGCATTGTAAATGTATATGCACAGGGAGCTACTGCTGCCATTATGATTCAGGAAAACTGGGATGAATCGGTGCAAAACGATGTGGTCACTCTACTAAAAAAGTTGATTCCCTCAGGCAATTGGGAACATGATGCCCAGGATAATAATGGAGACGCACATTTAAAAGCAGGAATAGTTGGTCCGAGCGAGAGCATACCCATTATTAATGGTAATATGGGATTATCAACCTGGCAAAACATTTTCTTTTGTGAATTTGATGGTCCAAGAAAAGAGAGAAGTATTATTGTAAGTTGTTTACAGATCTAAAAAATCAAGATTTCTCTTTATCCCTTTAAATTTTGTTCTTTTGACAGCAGAGTTTCGGAATATTTCTCCGAATTTATGAGCATCCATATCCTGCCAATCTTCTTTTGACATGCTTAGCAGATCAGGGTTTGGATCAAATTCTGAAACATTATGAGGTTTTGCCATCCTATTCCAAGGACAAACATCCTGACAGATATCGCAACCAAACACTCTGTTTTGGAATTTTCCATTTTCTTCTTCCGGAATATCACCTTTTAATTCGATGGTATAATAAGAAATGCATTTGCTTCCGTTTACCACATAAGGTTCCGTAATGGCTCCTGTTGGGCAGGATCGAACGCATCGGTTACACCCTCCACAAAAATCAGCATAAGTTGGATTTTCATATTCCAGCTCCACATCCAAAAACAATTCACCCAAGAAAAGAAAGGACCCAATTTTTCGATTAATGAGTAATGAATTTTTTCCTATCCAGCCCAAACCAGCTCTTTTTGCCCATGCATGCTCCAGAACCGGAGCCGAATCAACAAATGCACGTCCCGAAACCTCACCAATTTCTGTATTGATGTATTCCAATAACTGATTCAATCTGTCTTTTAGAACAAAATGATAATCTTTACCGTAAGCATATTTTGCAATTACCGGAGCTTCCTGATCTTTTTGTTTCTCTTTTGGGAAATAATTTAAACCAACAACAACAATCGACTTTGTATTTTCAAGCAATAATCGAGGATCCAAACGCTTCTCGATATTGTTGGCCATGTATCCCATTTCGCCATGATAGCCTTTATCCAACCATGAAAGAAAATTTACCTTTTCCTCCTCTAGAAAATCTGCCTTTACAATCCCACACAAATCCAATCCAAGTTCTTTTGCCTTGGATTTTATTAGATTTGATTTTGCAGATAAAGTAAGATTCATCGTTTCTTCCATTAGTTAGAGACGTAGCATGCTACGTCTTTACAAGTGTCTTATAAATTACATAGGTACAAAAAAAGGGCTAAACAGCCCTTTGAAAATATTTTAAAGAAAACCCAATTCGAGTTTTGCTTCTTCAGTCATCATATCCTTATCCCAAGGCGGATCGAATGTAAGCACAACCGTAACATCTTCGATCATTGGTAAGGCTTTGATTTTATCATTTACCTCTTCCAAAATCTGATCAGCCATCGGACAATTAGGAGCAGTAAGAGTCATCAACACCTTCACCTCGTCTTCCTCATAGAAATCGATCTCATAAATCAATCCCAAATCGTAAATATTTACTGGGATCTCTGGATCGTAAATGGTCTTTAAAACCTCTACTATTATTCCTTCTGTTTCCTTTTTTCCCATCTTGTATATTATTTTACATGATTGAAAGCAATTCCGTACATCTTAATTTGTTTCACCATTGATACCAAACCATTCGATCTGGTTGGTGAAAGATGCTGTTTCAAACCAATCTCATCAATAAATTTCAAATCAGCATTCATGATATCTTCAGGAGTTTGGTTATTGAAAACACGAATCAACAAAGCAGCAATACCTTTTACAATAATTGCATCACTATCTGCTTCAAGCTTCACTTTTCCTTCTTCCAAACTTGCATTGAACCAAACTTTAGATTGACAACCTTTAATAAGGTTCTGATCCGTTTGATACTTTTCATCTAATCCTTGTAAGTCGGTTCCCAACTCGATTAGATATGCATATTTGTCCATCCAATCTTCGAATCCTGCAAATTCTTCAATAATTTCTTCCTGAATCTCGTTTATTGTCATCTCTCTAATAATACTTAAACAAAGAGTTTATACCTCTTTTTATTTTGATGGCACTAATGTACAAACATTTTGCAAACTTTTAAGATGCCATTATAAAGGACGTCGATTTCTTCCTTTGTATTGTAGAAGGAAAACGAAGCTCGAACGGTTCCGTCAATACCAAAATGTTGCATTACCGGTTCGGTACAATGTGTTCCTGTTCGAACGGCGATTCCCATCTGATCCAATAGCATTCCCATATCATAGAAGTGAATTCCATCAACCAGGAAAGAAATTACAGATGTTTTGTGTTCGGCAGTTCCATATATTTTTAAGCCCTCAATACTTGATAACTTTTCGGTAGCATAGGCCAAAAGTTCTTGCTCGTAAGCATCAATATTTTCCAGACCAATATTTTCTACATATTCAATTGCAGCGCCTAAACCAATTGCATCTATATAATTAGGAGTTCCCGCTTCGAACTTAAATGGCAATTCATTGTAAGTGGTTCCCGAAAAGCGAACTTCCTTAATCATCTCACCACCACCTTGCCATGGAGGCATCTCGTTTAGCAAATCTTCCTTACCATACAAAACACCAATACCAGTTGGACCATACAATTTATGACCAGAGAAAACCAAGAAATCAACATCCCATTCCTGAACATCAATTTTCAAATGCTGCACCGACTGAGCTGCATCCACCAAAACCTTAACTCCTCTCGCATGAGTGATATCGATAATTTTCTGGATTGGATTAATGGTTCCCAATGAATTTGAGATGTGATTTACAGCAACAATCTTTGTTCTTTCAGTAATCATTTCATCCAACTGGTCCACCAAAAGCTCTCCATTATCATTAAAAGGAAGTACTTTCAGAACTGCCTTTTTCTTTTCGCAAACCAATTGCCATGGAACAATGTTTGAATGATGCTCCATTTCAGAAACAATCACCTCATCACCTTCGCCAATATATCTATCTGCAAAAGAATTGGCAACTAAATTTACAGACTCAGTTGTTCCTCTAGTAAAAATGATTTCGTGAAGATGTTCCGCATTAATGAAATTCTGTACAATCTTTCTTGCATTCTCATTTCCATCGGTAGATTTGTTACTTAAGTAATGTACTCCACGATGAATATTTGAATTGTACTTGTAATAATACTTCACCATTTCATCAATTACCTGAGTAGGCTTTTGTGTAGTTGCAGCATTATCGAAGTACACAAGATCTTTACCATGTACTTTCTCTTGAAGTATTGGAAAATCTTTACGTATTTTATTTATGTCCAGCGTCATTGTATATTATTATATGGTAGAGACGTAGCAATGCTACGTCTTTACTATATCATTATCTGTTTTAGTGATTGCAAGCTATTGCGCAAGTATTACATTTCGAGATTTCGCCACGTAATCTTTTATCAACCAATTCGTCGATTCTTTCTTTCAAAGGCTCAACTCTGATTTTCTCGATAATTTCGTGAGCAAAAGCAAACATCAACATCTGACGAGCTTCTTTCTCATCGATACCTCTTGCACGCAAATAGAACAATGCATCCTCATCCATTTGTCCTACGGTTGCACCGTGACTACATTTCACATCATCAGCATCAATTACCAATTGTGGCTTGGTGTTGATCACAGCATCATTAGAAAGCAACAAGTTGTTGTTAGACTGGTAAGCCTGAGTTTGCTGAGCATCTCTTCTCACGAAAATTCTACCTGCAAAAGCACCAGAAGCCTGATCGTCCATCACACCTTTAAAGTGTTCGTTACTCAAACAATTTGGTTTGGCGTGATCAATCGAAGTAAAGTTATCTACATGCTGATCGCGATCCATCAGGTACATACCAAAAGTATTGTTCTCACAATGCTCCTCATCCAAAATTACATGATGATTGTTACGAATGGTTCCTCCGTATAGAGAAATGGTATTCGACAATACGTTTGAATTGCTTTCCTGACGAATGAAAGTTGAATTCAAAATCACAGAATTTAAATGCTGATTTTGCAATGTATACAAATCGAAGATCGCATTTCTTGCAACATTTACCTCTGTAACCGAATTCGTTAAATATTTGTGGTGAGTTAAAGTATGATCACAAACAATAATTTTTGCCTGTGCATTTTCTTCAACTACAATTAAATTTCTTTGGGTAGCCATTAGGTCACGATCCGAACGAAGCAAGTTCACCACCTGAATCGGTTTTTCAATCACAACACCTTTGGGCACATAAATAAAAAATCCATCCTTAGCCAAAGCTGTATTTAATGCAACCACCCCATCCTCATCGGTTTTGGCATATTTGCCATAGTGCGCATTAAATATTTCCGGATATTTTTCTGCAGCTTCCTGAACACCACAAACAATCACTCCTTTTGGCAATTCAGTTAACTCTTTATTGTTTCCGTAATACCAACCATTTGTTAACAATACCATATTGGTATCCAACTCAGGCACATCACACTGGAAAATCTCATTCAAATCAACATCAACATTCTGATATCTAAGATTTACATTGTATGGATGATCAAAAGCCGGAATCAAGTTAGTATACTTGTAATTCTCGTTGGCACGAGTAGGAATGCCCAATTTCGAAAAATCCTGGAATGCATTCTTGCGAGTTTCGTTCATAACATCTGACGAACCTTCTAACAACAATTCATTTCCTTGATTAAACAAATCAGCGAAATCCTTATTTATTGTATTAATATCGGCCATATCTGACAAATTATTTAATGAGTGTTTCACCACTCTTTACTATCAACTATTTTCCGTTCTCTTCTTTAATCCAGTCGTATCCTTTTTCTTCCAGTTCAAGAGCCAACTCTTTTCCTGCAGTTTTTACGATACGTCCATCATACAATACATGAACTACATCAGGTACAATGTAATCCAACAAACGCTGATAGTGAGTAATTACGATTGTTGCATTATCGCGAGTCTTTAATTTATTCACACCATTTGCAACAACACGCAAAGCATCGATATCCAAACCTGAATCGGTTTCATCCAAAACAGCTAATTTTGGTTCAAGCATTGCCATTTGGAAAATCTCATTCTTCTTCTTCTCACCACCAGAAAAACCTTCGTTAACTGAACGGTTTGTCAATTTTGAGTCGATTTCAACCAATGATTTTTTCTCGCGCATCAATTTCAAAAAATCAGAAGCCGACAATGGATCCAATCCTTTGTATTTGCGGTGCTCGTTCACAGCTGTCTTCATAAAGTTTACAGTAGAAACTCCAGGAATTTCGATCGGATATTGGAATCCTAAGAAAATACCTTCTTTAGCACGATCTTCTGGCTCCATATCTAAAAGGTCTTTTCCCTGGAAAAGAACCTCTCCTTCTGTAACATTATACAAATCTCTACCTGCCAATACTGAAGCAAGAGTACTCTTACCAGCACCATTAGGTCCCATAATTGCGTGAACTTCGCCTGGCTTAACATCCAGATTAATTCCTTTAAGGATATCTTTTCCTTCGATGGAAACGTGTAAATTCTTAATGCTTAACATTTCTATATTTAGCTTTTTGCCTACTAAAAGGCCAATTACTACTTCATTAATTTACCAGTTACATGTTCACTGGCAGAAAGGCTACTCGCAAAAAACAAATAGCCTAAATATATTATCCTACAGAGCCTTCAAGACTGATCTGAAGCAATTTTTGTGCTTCAACAGCAAACTCCATTGGCATTTTGTTGATTACCTCTTTTGCATATCCGTTTACGATCAAACCAATTGCATCCTCGGTATTGATACCACGCTGGTTACAATAGAAAATCTGGTCTTCACCAATTTTCGAAGTTGTAGCCTCATGCTCAACCTTTGCAGATTGATTACCGATTTCAAGATATGGGAAAGTATGTGCACCACACTTATCACCCAATAGCAACGAATCACACTGCGAGAAGTTACGAGCACCTTCACAGTTTTTAGCAACCTTAACCAAACCACGATATGAGTTATTGCTCTTACCTGCCGAAATCCCTTTCGAAATAATGGTAGACTTGGTATTGTTTCCAATGTGAATCATTTTGGTTCCTGTATCGGCCTGCTGGTGATTGTTGGTTACCGCAACCGAATAGAATTCACTTGAAGAACCATCACCTTTTAGGATAGTTGAAGGATATTTCCAGGTTACAGCTGATCCAGTCTCCACCTGAGCCCACATCAATTTAGAGTTAACCCCTTCGCAAATACCACGCTTGGTTACAAAGTTGTAAATACCACCTTTACCATTCTTATCTCCAGGATACCAGTTCTGAACTGTTGAATATTTCACCTCTGAATTATCTTTCACAATAATTTCAACGATAGCAGCGTGTAACTGATTCTCGTCACGCATAGGAGCAGTACAACCTTCAAGGTAACTTACGTATGATTCCTCTTCACAAACAATCAAAGTTCTCTCGAACTGACCCGTATTTTCAGCATTGATACGGAAATAAGTTGACAATTCCATTGGACAACGAACACCCTTAGGAATGTAAACAAACGAACCATCAGAGAATACAGCAGAGTTTAAAGCTGCAAAAAAGTTATCCTGAATTGGAACAACAGTTCCCATATATTCCTGAATCAAGTCCGGATGATCTTGAACTGCCTCGCTAAAAGAACAGAAAATAATTCCTTTTTCGGCCAAAGCTTCTTTAAAGGTTGTTTTCACCGATGAAGAGTCCATTACAACATCCACCGCAACATTGGCAAGTATCTTTTGCTCATCCAAAGGAATACCAAGCTTATCGAAAGTAGCTCTAATTTCCGGATCAACATCGTCCATACTCTCCAATTTTGCTTTTTGCTTAGGAGTAGAATAGTAAATGATATCCTGATAATCGATTTCAGGAATATCCAGATATGCCCACTCTGGCATTTTCATTGTTTTCCAATGACGATAAGCTTTCAATCTGAAATCAAGCATGAACTTAGGCTCTTTCTTTTTAGCCGAAATCATGCGGATGATATCTTCATTCAGACCTTTACCTATGTCGTCGTTCTCAATGTCGGTTACAAAGCCATATTTGTATTCGCTCTCGGTAACCTCATTCAATATTTTATCTTGTTCTTCTTTCGCCATAATACCAAAATATTAGATCCTGACCGATTTCATTCGCTTAGGCGGAATTAGCACTGGTTATGTATCAGTAAAATTCGATTTTTTCTTCGAAGCCATTCTTAGTTAGGTCTTAAAAAAACCTTCAGTTTCTACAAAGCAAATAAGAATATGTGAACTATCCCCCTCAAGCCCTTCTGAAATCAAGTGCAAATATAAGAAAGTATTTAAATATCTTACTGATATGATGCAATAAAATACTTCCAAGTCCTTATTAACTGAAACGTATAAAATTGAGAATGGATACGTTTGCGAAAAAGAATTATTCTGAACCCATTTTTCAACTTTTCAATAAAAAACACCCTTAAATAATCAAATCAATCCTATTCAAGCATTCAATGATTTAAGCAAATACTGGTTTTAAATTTACATAGTGATTGTCCTAGTATTTTAACACCCTACAAATCCAACTTGACAAATAATTTTATTTCGTTCATCAATAAATTATAAAAACAGGGTTACCTTTTCGTGTTTGCCAGAATTAATATATGTAAACCAATTAATAGGGACCCTTTTATGACTTACGAAACCACACTTACCCGAGAAAAGTATTTGAAAGAATTAATTCAAGTCGAAAGTACTGGCACTCCAGAACAATTAGCAGTTAAACTAAATACATCTGTAAGCACAGTTTACAGGATGATTAGAACACTCAAAAAAATAGGTGAACCTATTGATTACTCAAAAGTGAGACAAACTTACTATTACAAATAAGCTAGCCTAAACAAAATAAGACGTTTTATTTCTGCACTTATTTAGAATTGTATGTCTATTAAATAATAATTCTTATTCTAAGAATACCATTAGAGCTGTATTTCTCAAATCCTAACACTTTGCAATATAGACTTAATAAAAATAAGCAAACTATCATATAGTGACAGTTTGCTTATATAAATTGATTCTCGAGTTCATTCAAATGTGCACATGAAAAAACTCAAGTCCAATGTCTCATGCGAAGAGATTAGGGCAAAATTAAAGTTATTTTATTATTAACACTTAAAATTTTGACGAAATGAAAAAATTGAGTTTAAACCAAATGGAACAGTTCCAAGGTGGACAAATCCAAAATTGTGATGACTTTCATGAAGTAATTCATTATCTAGAGGATAATGGTCATCTGGAACAATCGGATATTATTTGGGATTTATACTATGATCAATATTGCGGTTGGGGTGCATAACCAATAATATTTATTAGGCTGCAAAATTGTTAAGTCAATTTTGCAGCATTCTTAAATTTTACTTATTGTAAGATAACTTAACAAAACACGATAAGTTGTCTTACTCATTTTTTTACACCATGAGGCTATATTTATTTATCTTGACTTTAATCATTTGTCAAATTTCATATGGACAGGATTTTATTTTGTCTGGTAAGATTTATTCATCCAAAAACAACTCCCCAATTTCTTACGCAAGTATTGGAATTTCCAATACACACATTGGAACCATAAGCAACAATTTAGGAGATTTTCAAATGAAACTTACTCATAGTCAAAGTCAGGATACAATTACGATCAGTGCGATTGGCTATAAATCAAAAAAAATTGCTATCCCCGAATTATATCATTCCTCAAACAAGACAATCTACTTAGAATCACATACTTACAAATTAAACGAAGTAATTATAACAAATAAAAAAGTATCCGCTAAGGATATACTTCGATTATGCATTAAGAGTATACCTAAAAACTATCCTACAAAAAAATATTCTTATGAAGTATTTTTTCGGGAAGCAGGAATTCTTGATTCTACATATGCTTTGTTAACCGAAAGCGTATCCCATGTTGTAGATTACGGTTATCAAAAAGATATAAAGAAGAATAAACTACAACTATTAGAATTTCGAAAAAGCAATGACAACAGAAAATTTAATTGGAGAACATCACTGCGGGAATGGTTATATGAAAAAAATGGACTTTACGAGTGCATTAAGAATGATCGATTAAAAATTAAAGAACAAAATAATAACATCGAAATCAAAGAATATTACAAAACTATTGAGCCTGGGGCACATCGATTTTTGTGTGAAGATTTTCTAAGACAAATCGATGCCAACATAGACAGTCTCTCTTATTATAATAATAAATTAGTATACTGTATCAGCTACACATCTACTAAAGGTATTTACAAAACCGACAGTGAAGGACAAATTATTGTAGAAAAATCAACTAAAGCCATACTTGAAATTCGCTCAAGAACTTTTACCAATAAAGATAGGTTAAGATCGCTAAGAAAAGAGGATGGAACTCCGAAATTTAAGGAAAGAACAATTGTTGGAATGGCAAATAGGGGGTTTGATGGTCCTAACCATTCTAAAATAATTGTTAAATACAAGAAACAAAATAACAAATATTACTTATCATACATAAGAGTGCAACACTCGGGAACAGTTAGTATAGGATCAATTACTGGTTTTAATAATTTCAAAAAAGCCTATCAATCCAACTGGACTTCCAACATGCTATACCAGGACAATGAGCTTTTTGTAACCAAGGTACATGAAAAGCCAATTAGGATTAAATGGCGAAAGAAAATGGATAGAAGCAAAGAGTTATACAAACATGAGCTTCCTTACACCAAGAGTTTCTGGGATTCATATACCACTATTGTCAGAAACCCTCTATCACAAAAAATGGCTTCAGATCTAAGTCTCGAAAAAAATCTAGAACAACAATTTATTCAAAATGGAAAATAGGATATTAATTACAATACTATCAATCCTCATGTTTGCATGTGCCACACCAAACAAGTTTGAAAAAAACTATCCAACATATCGTGAACAAAGAAATACCGTGTCACAATTGGAACACATTAACGATTCAACCTTAAAAGTTACCTCTACTTCAGCCGATCCTGAGTACGGTTATACTGAGTTAAAACCAATAATGCTTGGGGTATACGATTGTGATGATGGTGCAGATAACCGAATAAAATTTTTCAATGCCCTTCTAGGTCCTAATGGTGAGAAAGTAATTGCCAAAAGAATTAAGAGCTGTTGTCCATTTCACACCTTGAACAGCCAGACCGTTGGTCGAGATCAAAAATTTGGATTATTAGATGTTTGGGAACTTAGTTATGAAGGCATACAAACACCATTAATCATTTATGTTAATTTGTATGATCAAGGCGAATTTTTGGCTCCAATGGGGTTTACTTTAAAAAACTCTACAAATGAATAGCAAAACTTTACAATCCTTAGAGCAATACAAATGGTTTTATTTTTCTGTATTGGTGATTCTCTCCATTGGCTTAAGTTATATTATTCATGATATCATTATAACTGACCCAAAATACTTCACTAAAGGTAACGATAACAGTGTTGGTTTATACAGAAGAATATATGGCATATTATATCTCATTAAACCTTTAAGCCTATTTATTAAACTTGGTTTTATTTCCCTATTACTATTTTGGGGTAGCAGGTATTACCTAAAACTAAAATCATTTGTTTCATTTTGGATGTGTTTCACACTAGTTTGTCTTAGTGAATTTATCTTTCTTATTCCTGATATATCAGAAGTTATTTATTTCTTAATTATCAAGACCAATTACTCAATGCAAGAAGTGTATTATTTTAATTGGTATAGCCTACATACAATTTTTAGGCAAGAAGACATGCCAAAAGCCTTCGTATATCCTTTGCAATTACTCAACATTTTCGAATTCTTATACTGGGCAATTTTAGCGTACTTATTTTCTCAATTGGGTAATTTAAGGTATGCTAAAGGTATACAGTTGATTGTATTATTTTATTTACTTCCCTTATTTATCTATACAGCTATTAAATTCATCATTAACTTACTTTTATTTAGCTAATTATGCTTCAAATTTCATCAATAAAAAAACATACACTTACCTTTTTTATTTTATTCATTGGCTTATATCTAATTTTAAAAGAAATTACTGATTATTGGTTCTTAACTGATGATAGCTTGTACGAATATTATAAGCATAGATATAACGAATACAGGCTAAACAAACTTGTAGAAAATAGAAATAAGTTTAGTGTTTTAAACTACATTATTCCTATCGTCTACTATTTACTTAAGTTCCTCATAATTGGAGGTGTAATTACAATTGGAATTTATTTTAACAAGATCAAAATTTCTTTTCTTAAAATATTCACCATTGTTTGTATTGCCGAATTTAGTTTCTTACTTCCTTCAATAGCAAAACAAGTTTGGTTTGGATTTTGGTCTCCTGAATTTACTGTTGAAGAATACAAAACTTTTGGAAAACTTTCATTATTTAATGCTCTGCAACTTGATCCGGAAAATAAACTGGCATATTTATTTAGGGCATTAAGTTTATATGAATTGATCTATATACTCGTGCTAAGTTTTGGTCTAAAATTTCATTTTAAACTTTCATTCATAAAGAGTTTAAAAATTATACTAACAACATATGGCACCCTTCTTTTATTTTATTTTTCCTTAATAATGTTTCTTTTCACCCTTAAGAATTAAATATTTATGCGGAAATTTCTAAAAGCTATTTACATCGTAATAGTCTGTTTCTGTTTATTTTTATTTTGGTTTTCACTTAACCATAAACCAGATCTTAAACCTAAGAGTATCCCTAAATTCAATTTCAAAGATTTTTACAACGACAATATAAACCAAAGCAATTTAGATCCAAATAAACAAAAATTGATTATTTATCTTAATCCTGAATGTGACTATTGCTCTATAGAAATTGAAAATTTAATTCATTGGGAAAATAAAGATCAATATCAAATATTACTGGTCTTTCAAACTGATACTGATAAAAAGACATTGAATCATTTCATAGAAAAATATCATCTTTTAGAATTTGAATCAATTCAGGTACTATTAGATGGAGATGATCAATTTCCAATACAATTTTATGAAGATAAAGTTCCGTGTTCATTTTTATTTGACACAAATAATAAACTCGTACGAAAAAAGAAAGGTCTTATAGATGTTGAAATTTTTTGCAAAACGGAAAAGCAATCATAATTGGAAGAAATACCATTTATTTCAAAAAGATCAGGCAGACTGCGGACCAGCCTGTATTGCGATGGTATTAAAATACTACTCTCATCAATATAGTTTTGAAAATTTAAGGAAATTAAGCGGTACAAATGCTTATGGTTCCAACCTTTTAGGACTGTATCAAACATTTTCCAAGTTAGGCTTTGGCGTTGAAGGTGTAGAAGCTTCTACCAATGATCTTGAAAAAATAACTTCACCCTGTATCTTACACACCACAGATAGAGATAAAACAAACCACTTTATTGTTTTCTTTACTTTCCAAAAAGACAAATACATTTGTGGTGATCCTGCACGTGGAATTATTAAATACTCCAAAGAAGATCTAGAATGTATCTGGAAATCCAAAACTTGTATATACATTTCAAAACCACCAAAAAACAAAAACAAGGAGGAATATAACAAACATAACAAATGGATAATAACATCCCTTAAACAAGATTCAACAATATTAATCCTTAGTGCAATTTTAGGCATAGCATATTCGGTATTAGGATTAATTATGGCTCTTTTTTCAGAAGCTCTAATTGATAAAATTATTCCTGAAAAAGATTTCTCTTACTTATTAAATGTTGTCATACTAGTAGGCATTCTTTTAATTTTCAGAACCTTCATTTCTGCACTTCGGAGAACTTTTCTCCTTGATCACAGTCGAAACTTCAATGTTAACATTATCGAAAAATTTTATTCTACAATATTGGAATTACCTGTTAGTTTTTTTCAAACCAGAAAAACAGGAGATTTTATAACACGCTTTAATGACACACGAAGAATTCAGCAATTAATAGCTCAACTTGTTGGGAATTTTATAATAGAAATTCTTATAATTATTGTTACCACAACTTTTTTAATTTTTATCCATCCGCTCACCGGATATATCGCGATAGGATTTACACCTATCTATTTGATACTAATCGTTCGATTTAACACACCACTACTACAGGCACAAAGGAAAGTAATGGGTACTTATGCAAATTCAGAAAGTATTTTCATCAATTCCATTCAATCCATCCAATCCATAAAGAACCTAAATGCTCACAATCATTTTAAAAATACAATCAAATCGAAATATGGAGAGTTTCAAGAACAAACCGTCAATTTAGGAAAGTTAAATATCAAAATCACTATCGTATTAGGTATTCTTAATAGCATATTTATATTGAGCATTATTACCGTAGCCTCAAAAGATGTTCTTTTAGACAATTTAAAAACAGGACAGTTAATGGCAATCCTTACAATAAGTTCAACTCTATTGCCTGCCATAACAAAAATAGGAAGCATATATGTTCCCTATAGTTCTGCCAAAGTTGCCTTCGAAAGAATGGTAGATTATTCTCTACCTACATCTAATTCTGAAACTCAAAAACCGCCCTCTAAAGTTGATAATGTAAATCTTGAAAAGGTTTCATTCCGATTTCCTGGCCAAAAGACATTACTTAAATCTGTAACTATTCAAATTCCTACTGGAAGAATTACTGGTTTAATTGGTGAAAATGGTAGCGGGAAAAGCACTTTAATTCAATTGATTCTAAAATTCTATGAGCTTGAAAATGGCTCTATAAATATCAATAATAATTTGGATCTTTCAATTGTTAATGAACAAGAATGGCAAAAACGTGTAGGTATTGTCCCACAACAAATTGAAATATTTGATACCTCCCTAATTGAAAATATCGATCCTGAATCACTTAAAAACAAAAGAACAAAAGAAGTAATTGAATTTTGTAAGAACTATGGTTTTGATCAATATTTTGTAGCACTACCTCTTTCCTACCTAACGCAAATTGGAGAGTCAGGAATTCAATTATCTGGCGGACAAAAGCAATTACTTGCTCTTGCGAGAGCACTATATAAAAAGCCTGATATACTCTTACTGGATGAAGCCAATTCTGCTATGGATAGAAATACATTACTATTTACCCATCAATTGTTACAAAACATAAAAAGCCAGGTTGCTATTTTATTCATATCACACAATATAGAATCCATTAACAAATTATGTGACTATATTTATATTCTGGAAAAAGGAATTATTAGTTCTTCAGGAAATCAATACTCTCTTCTTAAAACCGATAACCTATACAGTCAACATTATAAAAATTTAACCAATGTTTAGTTTTTTTGCCATACAAGAAAGTTGGGAAGTAATTAAACAGCATAAAAATCGAAATTTACTTACTGGATTTGGTGTTGCTTGGGGTATATTTATATTATTACTTCTAGTTGGTACAGGCAGTGGATTGCAAAAAGGAATTATGGTAATTTTCCAGGATTACTCTCAAAATAGTATTTGGATTTATGGAGGTAAAACAAGTTTGGCAAAGCCTGGTCAACATGCGGGTCGGGAAATACGATTTACCGATAAAGATTTGAATCTATTCAAAAAAAGGTTCGATGAGATCCGTTATATATCTCCTGAAATTCAATATCCTGGTAAACAAGTAAATAGTAAATTACAATCTTACCATCGTTTTAAATGCTATGGTGTTAAAAGCGATTATTTTAAGATTAAAACTTTTAAAATTCAAAAAGGCAGACTTCTAAATCCAATTGATAATCAAAAACATAAAAAAGTTGCGGTTATTGGACATAAAATAGCTGAAGGGCTTTGGGGAGATAATTATCCATTAGGACAATACATTTGCATAGATGGAACTTGGCTACAAGTAATTGGAGTATTATCACAAAACTCTCTATTTTCAAACAATCCCAATCATATTTATATTCCCATTGAAACTTTGAAGGACCAGTTTGGATTAGAAAACAATTTAAATTGTTTTTCAATGGCACTATATAGCAACGCTTCTCCTGAAATATTTGAAAAGAAAATTAAGAATTTTTTAGCTCGCAAATACAATTTTAATTCAGAAGATAAAAACGCACTCTATATTGAAAACATGCAAGTAAGATCGAAAACATTCAATAATCTTTTTAGATGGATCAATTTTTTTCTATGGATCGTAGGAATAAGTATTTTATCAAGTGGGATTGTAGGTGTTAGCAATATTATGCTGATAATCGTTAAAGAAAGAACTGTTGAAATAGGCATTAGAAAGTCGATAGGTGCTAGCCCATGGAGTATTCGATTAATGATTTTACACGAATCAATATTAATCACGTTTTTAGCAGGTTTGGTTGGTATTATTTGCTCAACAGGGACAATTTGGATTGTTAATGCTCTAATCAATGCCTTTTCTAATAATGATAATGCAATCTTTAAAGGTTTAGATATCAATTTTAATATAGCGCTAACAGCATTACTATTATTAACGATTTCAGGGACACTAGCAGGTCTTTATCCTGCAAGAAAGGCTTCTTCTATGCTGCCTGTAAAAGCTCTTAACTCCATAAATAATTAAACAAAACTCATGGGAAAGAAATTAAATATTATAGCACTCATTGTCTTAGTCATTTTCTTAATTGGATTTTTTCTTGCTAACACTCAAAAAAAAGAATTCTTCACTAATGAATCTCCTAGGATTATGAATATAGTTCACAAAAATTATATCTCTGGTATTTTAATCCCAGAAAAGGAGGTTGAACTAAAATCTCAAATTTCAGGTATCCTAAAAAAGATGTATGTAAAAGCTGGTGATACGATTAAACGAGGTGATTTAATTGCAGAAGTTAGTGTATTGCCAAATCCACAAAATATCGAAACCGCATCCAAAACACTTACCACTTGCCAAATCAACTACAACAAGTGCAAGAAGGAATACGAGCAATACAAAAGGCTATTTGAGAAAAAAGTAGTTGCCGAACAAGAATTTGACAAGTATGCCGATGCATATTTAATTAGTGTTGAAGAACTAAAATCGGCAAAAAAACAACTCGAAATCATAAAGACAGGATACTCAAAAGATCAGGAAAACATTCCAAATTTTATTCGTTCTACCGTTTCGGGTACTGTTCTCGAAATTCCTTTAAAAGAAGGCGCTAGCATTACCGAGCGCAACAATTACAACGAAGGAAGCAACCTGGCAAGTATTGCCAATTTACAAAGCCTCATTTTTAAAGCTAAAGTAAACGAATCTGACATCTCATATCTGAAAAAAGGCATGATTTTTAATATTGAAATCAGCGCTTTAAAAAATCAAAGTATTCAAGCTGAATTGACTCACATCACTCCCAAAGCCAAAGAAGAAAATGGCATTATGAAATTTGACATTGAGGCCAAAGTCAGAAATGACAATAACATTCAACTCTACCCAGGTTTTTCAGCTGTTGCCGAAATGATTCTTGACAGGCGAGATAGTGTTCTCAGCATTAAAGAGCGCAATTTAATTTTCAAGAACGACAGCATTTATGTAGAACTTCTTGACGAGAATTTCAAAATACAAAAAAGAGTGGTAAAACCCGGACTTTCTGATGGCATTAGAATTGAAATACTGCAAGGATTAAGTTCAGATGATAAAGTAAAAGTGCAAAAAAATTAAAACTTCACTACAGCCATGAACTACGAAGAATTTCTAAAACGAATGATTTATTTGAAGGAGTTGATCGAAAAAGAAAGAACTGGTACTCCTGAGGAACTTGCCAACAAGTTACACATTTCGAAAAGTTCGGTATATCGATCAATCAATTTATTAAAAAACGTAGGCATTCCTGTAGATTTCTCAAGAGCAAAAGGCTCCTACTATTTGAAAAGTAAAAAGGAGTAATCTTCTTATAAAGAATTAATACAAGTAGTCTTCACAGAAGAAGAATTAACAGCAAGCAACACAAATTTGGATACATTGCTTACTTTAGCCAATAAAAATGCACCTGGTTTAACTCCTGAGCAGCGTTCAGCTTATGGAGCAATTAACGAAACCAACAAACTTTTGGTAAACAAAGCCAAAGTAATCATGGAAGAAAACCCTAAGTACATTCCAGCATTTGTAAACATGGATGAGTTTGGAAATGATTTTAATGCAAGGGAAGATATCGAAGGGATGATTCGCAAACTAGATCAAATCAGATTAAAGTTGAATGATACCAAAATCTTGCTTGATAATGACAACTACAATGATGCCATGGCATTTTATCGTTCGGTTCGCTATTTTGCTAAAGAACACGATCAGGAAGCCATGCCACTGTACGATGAATTGAAACAATTCTTTCCAAACCATAGCAACCAGAAAGAAGAGGAAGTAAAATAATAGCCACTGCATATTATATAGAAAGCAGAATCAAAATTTTGGTTCTGCTTTTTTTTCTGAAAGTCTTCAAATTATTAATAAACTATATAGCGGTACTCTGTACCTTTAGATTTGATAATTTATTAAATGTTCTACAAATATTAAGGTGCTCTGCACCGAGCTAATGATCAATCTATATTCACCTGAATAGCAGCAGAGCTGCGTAATCTTTGTAGTTTGAGTATTAAATTGTTTGTCGAGGTGCAGAGCACTGCAACTTTTATTACTGTTGGTGTTTACCTATATTAATCATGAAAGTTTTTAAAGCCTATAAAAGACAAAGATTGGTTGATAATCATTACGATTCAATCAAGTTCTCACGAATATGAACAAACCTCATCTCTGATTCACACCTAATACAAAATTTTATTGATGCAAACCACAGAGAGACACAGTGAATCACAAAGGCTTTTATTTAATGATTTTGAATATTGCATTAGAAGCTACTCCTTGCCCCTATGGGGTCTCTGTGGTAATTCCAATGAAACGATGCCTACCTACTTAAGGTTAAAAGAAACCATAAAGGTCTACCATAGGGCGTAGAAGCACGATTCTTGTTAAAAAAGACACGACATATCGTGGTTCGAACCACACCTGGGCTTAAAAAAGACACGCTTTCGATTAAAAATTTTAACACGAAGTGTGTCTCTAACCACCCCATTGTTAAAAATTTTGACTCCAACTGTGTCTCGAACCACACTTACGATTAAAAATTTTGACACGAATGGTGGTTCGAACCACGATAGAGGTCTAAAATTGGATATTTCGGTGTAATTGTGCCATCTATTTCGGTTATGTTGTGCCACTAAAAAAAAGAATGTTTTCTAGGCTAAAATTATTAAATCTTTTGA
>NZ_JALPNU010000003.1 GCF_030851345.1 Marinifilum sp. D714 | reverse complement strand
TCCTTTATTTGGAATTATTCTGTAAAGAAAATTAAACTCTCTTAATAATGTTTTGTTAATTTTATCAAACGAAAGAATAAAACACTTTTACGTTAGGTGGCATTTACCCTATACTGCTTAGAACATTGCTTTCTGAAGCAAACGCAACAGTGATAATACGAAATGAAAATGGAATTTGAAGAAAAAGAAGAATATTTAAGTTGGTGTGAATCGGACTTATTTTTATACGTTAGTTAGGATTAGATAAGAACCATGAATTTAGGTAAAGAATTTGAAGAATATATTAAATACATTTTTAGTCATATCCTGAATGTAAAAGATGAAGGAATAGAATTAAAAGAACGAATAAAGTTGACTGGTATTTCAGGTGTACCTCATGAAATAGATTTATTCTATGAGTTTGATAAATCAGGTTTTATTCATAAGGTGGCTATTGAATGTAAAAACACAAAAAGACCAACAGAAAAAAAAGACATCCTCGATTTTGTGGGGAAGTTAAACGACTTTAGAAATGTTATGGGGATTTTTATCTCTAAAAATGGGTTTCAATCAGGAGCTAAAGAGTTTGGAGAAAAACATGGTTTAATATTAATGGAAAAATCTGACCTCCCTACTTTTCCTCAAATGCTGGCAGATAGACTAAAAACTGTTGCTATACCAGATGAATCTTATATAGGTGAACCATTTTGGGTAATAATGGAGATTGATAAAGACAATAAAAATACAGGAACATATTATGGCACTAGAAATCCTTTTGTTCATGTACCTATATATTTTTCAAAACGACATGCTGAATCTATGTTGAATGTTTTGAATGAAAAAGGAAAAACAAAATATGCCGTAAGAGGTCTAACACAATTCGCTTTGAGAGCTTTCATTATAACAATGAAATTCATGAATGTTAGGGTAATGATTTGTATGAAAGATGATAAAACCACTAGACCGACTGATTTTTTTGCTTTTGAAATTTCATTAGAGGAATTGGAGAGGCAATATTATTATGGAGAAAAAATAAACGCCACCTAACAATGGCTTATACATCATAGGCTTGCCGCAGGCGCAACACAAGCCTACGCTGCATAGCCGAACCGTTGTGTGCAATTTGCGCAAACGACCAACAAATACTTAATCAAAGTATGAAAATGATAGAAACAAGAAAATTATTAATAGCTATATCAATCGGATTAATGTTTACAGGTTGTAATACTTCTGGACAAAAGACTGAGCAGAGTAATTGTGAACCTAATAAAGTTCCTGTTGATACGGTAATTAATAAATTGATTCAAGCAGATTTATTTAATATCACTGACTTAAAATATTTAGATAGTGCAAAACAAGACTTAATAGATTCGTATGTAAAATATGACTATTTCGGTGGATATACTTACCCAGATTCGCTTAGATATGTAGATTTCAGGTTCTACAATATTGATTCCGAAGAGCTGTTCGAAATTGGTGGATTAACTGAATATTTGGATTTGGTAAAACCCACATTCGAAAGACTTGAAATAAAATTTGATTACAAAAATGAGAGAAGCATAGATAATGATAATTATTGGAAACATACGATTGAGATAAACGGGAAAGAATATGTTGCCTTTGAGGGAATAATGGAATCCCATGACTTATGGGACAAGGCGTATCTAAATTTTATCGAAATGCTGAATGATCAACTAAGATTGCAAACGAGTGAAGAACAGTTTTACCCGATTCGTTCTGCAAATGATGGTATGATGGTTATGCTGACTAAAAAACAATTTGAGATTGTTAAGAAGTATTATCCAAATGACAATGACCATCCGAAAAGTATTGACAACTGGATTAATCAAAACAAGTAAACAATGAGATTAAGACCCCTGCCAGCACGAGCTTGTAGCTCGTGTTTTGCGAAGGCAAAATGATAAGAAGAGCAAATGTAACTGCTTACCCCCCGCTGGAACGCAATGCTATCGCGTTCCATATCTAAAACAAAACCACAGGAGAGGACTAGTGCTGAAGCTGGAGGCTAATTATTCTCAAATGAACCAATATCAAACTTGATGAAAAAATTATTTATAATACTATCCATTATTACGCTAAGCTTTTCTGGTTACAGTCAGGAAAGTGTAAGAAATTTTAAAAATGTAAGAGGAGAGGTCACTTGGCAAAAAGTATTTGAAAGTGAACTTCAAAAGAGCACCATTAAAGAGTATTTTCAAAACTCAGGCATTTTTAAAGAAATTGAAATCACAGAAAATGGTTTAAGGGGCGAATTACGACTGTTCGAACCAGACCATAGAGGTGCAGGCTATTCTGTATTCAAAACTCCTGATTTAATTCAGGAATATTATCATACTGCTTTTGTTTCAATACAGTTTAAAGAATCAAGATATCGCGTTACCATCAATAAAATTACTTTGACTAAAAAAATTGATAACTCATCGGGAAGTCATGGAAGTATAGAGCTTTTGAATGGGCATGCAATTACCAATAAAGGTCTCTTTGGAAGATTATTCATTAAAAATTCTGTACCGATTTACGATTATACTTTCCTGAAAATGTTTGAGCCTAAAAACATTGGGAGTGATGATGATTGGTAGATTTGAATCGTCTGCCAGGGAGCTTGTAGTTCGTGTTTTGCAAAAGCAAATTACATATAATGATTGACAATTTATAAATGAAGAAAAATTTACTAAGCCTATTGTTCTTTTTTTCAATTGCATTTACTTATGCTCAAGAAAAGAATAAACCTGGAACAGAAAAAGTTTTGAGAGTGAACTTTCTAAATCCTGGTGTTGAAATGGAATTGCCAACTGGCACTTATTCTACATTTTCCGCTGAACTTGGAATCGGATATGGTGGTGGATATCCCGATTTGACTTATGCTGGAAATGGATTTATTTATATCATTAGTCCTTTCTTAGATGTTCAGGAAAAATGGTTTTACAACCTGAACAAACGAAAGAGAAAGAATAGAGTAACCGATAATAACTCTGGAAACTTTGTTTCTTTAAGATTTATAACCCGAGGAAGCTCAATTGCAGAAAACGTTTATCGAACTTCTGATACCGATTTCGCATTTGGCCCTACTTGGGGGATCCAGAGGAAATTTGGAAAAAACTTTCACTTGCTTTTTGATATTGGACCTCAATACTATTTCGATACTCATGGAAATGGAAATATTTGGCCTATTAACTTGCAAATAAATTTAGGGTTCGATTTAAAAAAGAAATAAAATTCTTTAGCTCTATCAGGGGGAGCTTGTGTTTTGCAAATGCAATTAGATAGGAAGATTGAGAGAAATAAATTTAATTTTCAGAAAAATGAAGAAGATAGCTGTTTTAGTAATTGCTTTGATTGTTTCGGGAGTAAGTTTTGCCCAGGAAAATCCTTTTCTCAAATCTTTCTCGTGGAATCGTCCTGCTGAGAAAATAGAATTTGTTTACAAAAGGCTTGCAGGACATGAGATCAAGGCAAATGCCTTTTTACCGGAAACAAAAGGACTGCATCCGGTTCTGATCTATTTTCATGGAGGTGGATTTATTTTCGGAAACCGAGACAGAGGATTGTACAAAGGGCTAAGAGACAGATTGCTAGAGTCGGGTTATGTAGTAATATCTGCAGATTACCGTTTGGTTCCTGAAACAAAACTCGATCAAATCATGACCGATGTTTTGGACATGCTAGATTGGGTAAGAAAAAACGGATTGGAGCAGTTCAATATCAATACCCATCAGATTGCTGTAGCAGGAGGATCGGCAGGAGGGTATTTGGCACTTACAAGTGGATTTAAAAAGGAAACTGCTCCCAATGCAATCATCGACATTTCTGCACCAACCGGATTTGCTTCGGAAGATATTCAAATGGGAGATTTGTCTGTGTTAAAACAAGCAGGTCCGTATGATATTGTGAAGGATTCAATTGTTTCGTATGGCGACTATGATACAAGAATGCAACTGTGTAGGTTCTTGATCGAAAACAAAATAGGCATCTACCTAACCTTTGGTTTCGACCCAAACAAAGAACCTGAAAAACTGAAGAAATATACTTTAGTCGACAACATAAAAGCTGATTATCCTCCCACTCTAATTCTTCATGCAAAAAACGATCGTGCGGTTGGATTCAAACAGGTAGAGGATTTTTACAAGTTCTTGAAAGAGACGAATGTCAAGACAGAATTGTATGTGGTTGAAAATGGTCACAGCAACGAACTGCTAAGGCAAAATCCTCAAGCCATCGATAAAATCATAGAATTCTTAAATCAGGAATTGCGATGAGAGAAGAATTTGCTTCTGGTGAGAGTTTGTGTTTTGCAAAGGCAAATAACCGCTACTGCTCATAGTCGAGACAGTTGTGTTTTAGATAAATAATACCAAAATCTAAGATCAAAAAATATGGAGATTAAAAACAGAAGTTTAATACTTGATTTTTGGGAACGAGTATTTGATATCCTTAGTTGTATTTCAGTATTTAGAATTATTCGCTTGCTGAAAAAGCAAATGACGTATAGGTTTGTTGAACTTTGGGTGATTTCAAACCTTGTCTTATCATTTGTATCAAGCATTTTAGTTTTCTATGTCGATATCTCCAGTAATTGGTTTTATTATCCTTTTATGATCTATGGAGCACTTCGAATATTTGAAATTATTGTGTATCAAATAAATGTTTTGCTTTTTGACCCATACAGATCATCAAAGAAAGGGGTTGTTTATAAAATAAAATCTCCAACAAGACTAGTTGTTTTGCTTTTTCACAACTACTTCGAAATTATATGCTGGTTTACAGTAATTTTAATAGCATTCTTAAATATGAACAATAGTTTAAGCTTTACATGGGGGGAATATCTAAAGCTTAATTTCTTTTATATAACAACTTTCAATACCAGTGGATTAATTGACATTTATAAGAATATTTCTGGAGGTGCATCATTCGTAATGTATGAATCAATTGTTGGATATATAATTACTCTGGTGACAATGGCTAGATTTATTGGTTTACTTCCACCAACAGAAAGTATTGATGATGTTTAGAAGATCCACCCGCTTGCACAAGCTTGTAACTCATGTTTTGCGAAAGTAAAATTGATAAAAAGAATAAAGGCAACTGCTTGTATTTAGATGTTAGTTAATGGTGATTCCCCACTGTACTAATTAAGATATTTACAACTTTTTAAAAGAGGGTAAACTGATAGAAATTATACAATAGGGAGTATTAATTTAGAAGAATGAAATAAAAAAAGAGAAATGAATAAAATTAAAGTTTTTACATTTTGTAGTCTATTTTTGTTCATATTGAATTTCGGCGAAATCTTTGGACAAGATGCTGTTATAACAACTAGTGATGGAGTAAAGTTGTATGCTAGTATAAAAGGGGATGGAATTCCATGCCTATTTATTCACGGTGGTCCTGGACAAGGAAGTAACTATTGGGAAGAATTAGGAGGTGAAATTGGAGAGAATCATTTCCAAATGATATATCTTGATCAGAGAGGATGCGGTCGTTCCACTAGTCCTTCAGATTCTAACTATAGCATTGATAGGATGGTTATGGATTTTGAAGAAGTTCGCAAATATCTTGGTATTAATGAGTGGTTAATAATGGGACACTCTTTTGGTGGAGTTTTACAAACATACTATGCAAGCAAACATCCTGAAACTATTAAAGGAATGCTGATGTTTAACTGCACTTTAAATATGATAGAGAGTATAGAAAAGAGCTATATTCCTTCGGTATTGACATTTTTTGAAATAAAAGACAAAAATTACTTCTGTAACCCAGAGTTTTCACTTTCTGAACGAACTGATTCTATTCAAAAACTATTTACAACAAGACAGGATGTTTGGAAACTCTCTTTTTCAAGTGTTGAATCTGCAATTAAATTTGGGCAAACATATGCCGATTTTGATTCATGGAATATGGATTTTAGTAAAGCTGCTTTTAATATAGATGATTATAAGAAAGATTACTCTTTAATGTCATCGGAAATAGATATCCCAACATTATTTTTATATGGTAATAAAGATGAGAATGTTGGCCTTTATCATTATAAAAAAGTAAAATTCCCGAAGATGAAGCTAGTAGAAGTCAACGGTGGACACATGGAGTTTATCAATAACAAAAAGGATTATACTGATGCTGTTGATTGGTTTTGTGAAAAATACATTGCCAATTGATCGTTCCTCCTTAACTACTGCCAATAATAAATAATTACATTTGGGTGGATGAACCTCCTCGCTGGTATGCGATTTTATCGCGTTCCAATTATAAAATAAAATATCACGAGAGGTCTCTTGCGATAGGAGTGGTGCATAAAGGATTATTAATGAAATTGCTAGAATTAAAAAGATTATGAAATCAAATGTTAAGAAATATATTGGAGAAGGATTGCTAATAGTTTTTAGTGTTCTATTTGCCTTATTCATAAATAAGTTATTTGATGACTATCGAACTAGTCAAAAGAAAATGATTGCCAAAGAAAGCATAATCAAAGAATTATATGCGAATCAATCTATACTTGCTAACTGGAGAAGTAAGCATACCGAATTAAATAATAGGATAATTAGTGTAGTTAATGGACAAGAAGATAGTCTCAAAACAGAGTTTAAGAAATATGATTATTTTAATCTAGGGGTATTGACAAATAATGGAACCTTGATTGATGAAATATTAACAAATACAGCTTGGGAATCAGCCAAAGCAACGGGAATAATAACAGAATTTGATTTTGAGACAATTCAAAAACTAACATTAGTATATGATTTACAGAAAATTATAATGAACAAAACAACAATGGGAATATTGGATTATCTGTTTGATTCTGAAGCTAACAATATGAAAAATTTGGATAAGACATTAGTTCAATTACGTTTGAGGTTTCAAGAGTTGACAGGCCAAGAGGAAACCATGTCAACCTTATATAAAGAAGCTATATTTGAATTAGAAGATTAAAACTGTGTCTATACTTGTATAAAGCAAGAAGGGTAAGATACCTCTTCTGACTCGATCTTGTAGCTCTTGTTTTACAAAAGCAAAAGAGATAAGGATAAATCTAATGGCTTGTTTTTATGAGTAAGTTATGGACAAACCAAGAGCCGAGGCACATGCTCTAAAATTAAATATCGAGAGAGGTCTCTTACAATAACAAAAGATTAGACCACGACAAATAGAATATGAAACCAATAATAAAATTTAGTAAAACCCTTATGTGAATTAAAGAAGCAACAAAAGCAGGTGTTAAAATAACAAAAAATACAAATGGATAACTTTGAACACAATAGAGAGAGTTGGAATGAATTGACAGCTTTGCATGCTGAATCTAGTTTTTACAATGTGGAAGCTTTTAAAGCTGGGGAAACTTCGCTAAATCATATCGAACTGGAAGAATTGGGAGATGTAAAAGGGAAACGATTGCTTCATCTTCAATGTCACTTTGGAATGGATACTTTATCCTGGGCAAGAGAAGGAGCCGAAGTGGTGGGGCTTGATATTTCTGATGCTTCCATTCAGAAAGCTAAAGAATTGTCTGAAGAATTAAATATTCCGGCAAACTTTGTGCGATCCAATGTATATGACATCGAGAAGGTTTTGGATGAAACTTTCGATATCGTTTATACCTCTTATGGAGCAATCAATTGGCTCAATGATCTTGACAATTGGGCGAAAATAATAAACCGTTATCTAAAACCTGGGGGAGTGTTCTACATGGTGGAATTTCATCCCTTTATTTATACCCTGAATGATGATTCTGAAATTACCGACAGTTATTTCAAGTCAGCGCCAATGGAGACCATTGTAGAGAAATCTTATACCGACAAGTCAGAGGTTTCCAATAAAAACCTAAAGCACATTGAATGGCATCACTCTTTGAGTGAGGTGCTGAATAGTTTAATTTCAAATGGATTGAAAATTGAGTTCATGAATGAGTTTCCTTATCAGGTTTACAACTGTTTCCCTAACCTAACTGAACTTGGCGAAGGAAAATGGGTATCCGAAAAACATGGAGCTAAAATTCCTCATATGTATTCAATAAAAGCCAGGAAAATGTGAAACACTGTTTGTGGAGTGGATTAAAAATGTTCTCCCTGTAAATCATATGGAAGCTTTAAAGCTATGGAAATACTCCTGACTTTAGAGCTTTTTTCATTTGAAGTAAGAAGGAACAGAAGTGTTGTAGTTCTATGTTTATAAGGGGAAAATGTTTTGTTTCAAATTTATTGTTTATAAATTTGATTGCTCTTATTCAATATACTTACGTTGTACTTGTTTTTAAAGTATGTAAGTCACAAAGAGTGGCATGAGAAAAAGTCAACTTGTACCAATAGACAGCAATCAAAATAGGGTATACTATGGATTTACTAGTGAAGACGAAAGAACAGCTGGAACGGAACAATTTTGAAGTGCACATTTCGGAAAGTTCGGAAGCTGCATATCAGACATTTGTTAATGAGATATTGCCAACATTAAATGCGAAAAGTGTTTCCTATGGTGATTCTAAAACAATGCATGAAACCAGAGTGCTTGATTATATCAAAACTTGCAATTCATACGAGTTTATTGACACGTTTAATCCGGAGAATGCCTGGCGAGAACAAATTTTACAAAGGAAAAAGGCTTTAACAGCAGATCTGTTTTTAACCGGGAGCAATGCCATCACAGAAACTGGTTGCCTGGTGAATCTGGATATGATTGGAAATAGGATTGCAGCTCTAACTTTCGGACCGAGACATGTGGTTTTGTTTGTTGGGAGAAACAAGATTGTAAAGGATTTGGAATCAGCCAGGAAGCGGGTGAAAGATGTTGCAGCAATAAAGAATGCTCAAAGCCATAAGAACTTAAACATTCCCTGTCAGAAAACAGGGAAATGTATGGATTGTAGTAGTCCGCATAGAATTTGTAATTCGTGGACCATTACAGAAAAGTCCTATCCAAAAAATCGGATTAAAATTGTACTGATAAACGAAGATCTTGGGTATTAAAGCAGATAGCAATAAAAAGGAAAAGTATTTGGGCAAAGAATGATATGGCATAAAATATGCATCTTGATTTTCCCGCATTTTAAAGATGAATAATAATTAAGGCTCTGTAATATATGTATAGTGGGTTTCTATTAAAATTACTTATAAATTAGTAAATTGATTTATACTTTGATCAAGAGTGGATGGGCATTGGAAGGACAAGCTGATTAGACGCAGAAAAATTTTTAGAAAGACGGGGAAGCTGAGAACTTGTTCGAAGATCACCCCGCCGCACTTAAATTTTTCAAGTAGAAGAAGTTTGGGCTTACACGCCCTAGATTTTTTGCATCCTTTTTCATCAATGGAACCGACCGAAGGGAGCTCATGAATTCCTTTTAACGAAATCATTTGATGAATAAAAAGGATGAGCCATGCGGCTTGAGCAAAGTTAAACTGAAGAATGATAGTAGTATTCATTTTTTTGTTTTTAATGATCCACTGTATTTAATGTAGAACCAGAATTTAAAAATAAATAGAACATGACTAGAACAATATTAGGCTTGCTACTGTTAGGATTAATCTCTCTTGGAGCCTGTAAAGAAAACAAAAACACTGAAGAGAAAAAGCTTAAAAAAGAAGGAGTTGAAAAATCTGAAGTCCTTGTCAATAAACAGTTACTGGTAGGCTCCTGGTTGGATACATCTGCATCTCAACTTCATTTTTCTCTACTTGAAGATGGAACGGCACGTTCTGATAATATGGCAACGCTTTTGTACCAGAAATGGAGAGTAGAGGGGAGCAAATTAATTTTAACCGTTAAAAGCATTGGCAATGGCAGTTCATCAATCGATGAGGAAAGCTATGAGATTAAAACATTAACGGAAGAAAAGTTGGTGCTGCAAAATGGTGATTATGCCATGGAATATACAAGGAAAACAGTTACAGAATAACAATAGCTGTTAGGCTGGTAATTACCAGTTAAAAGATATTGATTGAAGCTTTAAGGCTTGGGAAAAATCCTAGGTTTTAAAGCTTTTTTTATATGCGCTTACCATTTACAACAAGATAGGTGATGAGTGGTAATTCTCTTAAATATTATTACTGTAAAATGTTTCGGTTTAAATTATTGTTTATAAATTTGATTGGTTTTACAAAACATATATAAGCTGTGTATGTTTTCGATTCGATCGTGAACAACTGTTGGTCGATAGAATCATAAGCCTTCTGAAGCCTCCACTTTACTGAAACAATGTGAATGGAGAAATATCGTAAAGAGGCTAAATTGATTAGTAAAACATTATCTGATAAAAATGTCTATTTAAATACGCGATTAGAAGAAAAGATTGAATAATATCAGGTATACCTGAATTGATAATATTAACGATTACTTAATAATGAGAAAAGAACTACTTATTGCACTTTGTGTGCTTATTTTTGCTTCTTGCAGCAAGGATGATGCTATTGAGGATTCAGAAAGCTTAAAGGCACAGTTTCAGGGTAAATATGAATTGATATCTGCTGAATCAGAAATCCCTGTGGATATGAATATGGATGGAGTGAACTCCACAGACCTTTTTAAGGAAAATACTCAGCTTTCTGAAGCTGCTATCATGATCAAAATTCTTGATCCTGAATATGAATATCATCTTTTCGAAGAAAAATGGCCTATGGTTTCTTCACAAGTTTCCAGGGATGAGGCTTTTGATCCCAACAAGGAGTATTCAGCATATGCATTGGGATATGATACTTATTTTAATCTTGGTTTATTTGTTTTTAATGCAGATCATACTGAAATTCATCTTCTTGAAGATCCTGATAAAAATTCGGTGAATACCTTGTTGAGCTTTGAATCGGTAATGGTTGAGGGTAATGAACAGATAAAAGTTATTACCCTTCGAAATCTTTATACCAAAAAAGGATGGATTAGAACCAAAATCGTATCAAAATACAGAAGATATACCCAAAGCCTATAAATACAGCACTTCGTTTATGATGAAAAAAGGCCTATTGCTGATTCCTACATTCCTTTTTGTTTTGCAACTGACAAATGCCCAACAACAAGTAGGGGTTTGGAATGTGAAAAATGGAAAGATTGAAACCAACAAATCCGAAAATGATCAGTTGGGAGTTCAGTATTGGGAATGCATACATTCTATTTTGCCCAATGATCTGTTAAATAAATATGTGCTATCCTTGAGGTTGTTTTCCGATGGCAAAAGTGAGGACATGGGAGGAATGAATCAATTGGATGAAACTGTCGAGTTTTGGCAAATCGATTTGGACACTGCAGACATGAATATTTTTACCCGAGATTCCATTCAAATATTGGATTACACGCATACGCTGATTCATGAATTTGGTCATTTGCTCACTTTAAATACCTCACAGATAGAATTGACAGATGATGAAACGGAAGATCCAGACCGAGGATATTTAACTACCGAGGGATATGCCATTAAAGGGAGCTATTTAAACCGATTTGTTGAAGCGTTTTGGAAGCCAAATTTGTTAAAGGAATGGGATAGAATCAATAAGAAAAAGAACAAGAAAAAGTTGGTAGATCGCTTGTATGATTTTTATCTCGATCATGCCCAGGAGTTTGTAACAGACTATGCTGCTGAGAGTCCGGAGGAAGACATTGCTGAGTCGTGGACATTTTTTGTTCTATCGGATAAGCCAATGAGAAGTGGAGGCAAATATCAAAAGATTAAATTTTTCTACCAGTTTCCTGAATTGGTGAAATACAGAACACACATACGGGAAAATATCTCTTCTATCCCTGTTTCCTATGTTGAAAATTTTAAACAAAACTAATATGAAGAAGTGCATATTGTTAGTACCAGTACTATTTATCGCAATGTTTGCCTGTAAGCAAGAGAAGGCGAAAAAACTAAGCATCGACAAATTGGTAAATGGAGCAGAACAATTCGAAGGGAAGAGGATAGAGACCGAAGGCATGGCTGTTCATTTTTGTGGAGCCGGGAAAAAGAAGCTAAAATTGAAATCGGAGGATGGTTCGGTGGTAAAAGTGATTCCTTCTAGTTTGTTACTACATTTTAGTGCCAAGCTCAATCACAAAAAGCTAAAGATTGTTGGCAGAGTAGAGACCAGGCGAGTGGAAAGATCATTTGTTGACAAAGCAGATCGCGAGAAAACCCTTTTGTGTCATATCGATCATACACCTTGTATCGATAAGGAATGGGTAAAGCGCAAACAGGAAACAGGAGTTTCGGATAGTTTATCGGCTGTTGATGTGAAGAAACTAAGGGATAAGATGCAAAAATCAGGTAATGACTATATTACTGTAGTTACCATTATAGCAGATGAGATTGAAGTAATTGAAGGATAAGATTATGCCATCCGGAACATTTAAGAAATGTGATATCACTGATTTTCGACCTCGTTCACCACAAGCAACAAAGTTTGGATGCTATTTTGTAATGGGATTTTTTATTCTTATTGCAATAATTATAATTTTTGGGGATAAAATATTTCTTTAAAATCCACTCCTGATATCGCGAACTTGTAGCTCGTGTTCTGCGTAGCAGACTGCTTAACTGCCCAATGGCAGAGTCCCAGCTGCAAGCTCGAATTAGCAGGAGTATAAACACAAAACATTGAATGAATAATGGAGAAATAAACGCAATTGATTGTGTTTATATATAAGTAGTTTGCAATTTAATAACCAACTGTTCAAATGCTAAATAGAATATTTAAAAGCAAAAATACCACTCCTAGTTTTATTGTAAAAGGTAACAAATTCGAAATTGAAACAAGTGGATTAGTAGGAATCATAAATAAAGAAAAAAAGTTCTGCTGGGCAATTGATGTATATGCAAAACAAGGGCAAGTGGACAAACATTCCGTTTCTCCTAAATTCAGTTTTATAGAGCTTGAACCATCCACAGATTTTGAATATGACAAGTTCTTTATTTGGGATAAAACAACTGCATATAATAGTAAAACAGAGAATTGGAAAGGAGATTTCTACATATTTGATGCTCATTATTTCGAAGCAAGTTTGAAATTTACAAAACAAACCAAGAACGAATTTAATGTTGAAATTAAAGGAAAAGTTAATCTAAATCCTGAAACTTATCCAACTACTAATTTTGAGGAATTTTCTATAAATCAATTAATACCTTTTAATGGTATTTTAGTAGAGATTGACGACAAAGAATGTGCTTTTGAAATTGCGAAAAATGTTTTGGACATATCTGAAATGAAGTGGATAAAAAAAGATCAGGACAAACAGATGAATGATAATTGGATAAAATAACAGCATACAACCCCAGATAGCGCGGGCTTGTAGCTCGTGTTCTGCGTAGCAGACTGCTTAACTGCCCAATGGCAGAGATCCGAGCTACAAGCTCGACCCAGCAAGGGATAATGTAACAAAATAAACACAAGTGGGTAACTCACATCGTATCGTGATCTCACATTGGTCGGTAGATAAGGTGGTGGTTGAAAATTGTCCTAAAACTTAAGTAAGGCCGTTGTAGCTAATTTTCATCTCATAATCGCTTAAATTATAATATAATGAAGAAATTAATTCTTTTACTTATTCTATTTTCAGTATATAAAACAAGTTCCAGTCAGTCAATTCCATCCTTTTGGATGAACATATATGACTTAGAAGATTTATATGTGTTTAAATCAAATAATGTTAAGCAAATTGTAGCAAACAAAACTGGATATTATGCATCAGGAGCAACTTATAAAGAAAAGTGGATTTATAACTTTGTTGACTCCTTTAAGATTGTAGGGCAACTTCATAAAGATGGAGAGCTTAGATCTAGTTTTGAATATGAGTTCGATAAATCAGGAAAAGTTCTACGAAAGTCACTTGCATCTAAAAGACCTCTGGTTGGATGGCAATCTAAGGTTATTGAATATGAGTATGAATCTGATTTGCTAATATATGAAAAGAATTATAGTGAAGATTTACAATTAATTGACTATGCTCAATATGAATATGACTCAGATAGCAAACTTGTAAGGTTGACCATATTTGACGCTTCTGATAGAATTAAATCATATGAAACAGCCGAATATAATGATGCGGAAAAAACATTTATTTACAAGGTCTTTGATTCTAGTGGCACAGTAAAATTGGAAAAAACAGAGTCATTAAATTTGGACAAATCAGCAAACCAATTAAATGAATACGGAGATTTAGTATTGTTGAAATGGCCGAGGTCAAGATCAGGCACAAACGTTCTTCATAGTTTGGAGTATGAATATGATAACGAAGGTAATTGGATTAAAAGGAGATGGATAATTTTAGATGGCAAACAAAAGAGAAAAAGATCTATTGTAAGAAGGAAAATATCTTACAACAAAACAAACTAGCTACAACATCCCTAATGGCGAGAGGTATATGCTCGTTCTATTAATAGCAAAATGCTTATCTGTCCATTGGAAGAGGTCCGAGCTACAACCTAAAATCCGCAAGTAAAAGTGTAAAAAGTTGTAAAGCTTAATATTTCAAAGCTTTACAACTTTGATTTTTTCACCTAAATTGGTGATAAAACCTCGCACTATGAAAATACAACAAAGTTCTCATTTATCACCTTTTGGTGGTTTAAATTTTATACTGGAAGAATTTGAAAAGCTTAGAATCGATCAGTTATTAACCAGTAATCTACCCAAGTTAGCTTCTAATAGTCATTACTCTTGGAAAGACCTGATCTTTTCCTTCTGGTCTGTTTATTTTTGTGGAGGAAGCTGCATCGAAGATCTTGGAGAAAATTTCAGAGGTTTCCTAAGAGATAGTCCATATGTAAAAGCTCCAAGTCCAGACAGAGTACTTTCCAGATTTAAAGAACTTTCAAAACCAAAATATTTGTGTAAAACTCCAAGAGGCAAAGCCATTAATGAATTTAGCGAAAACACTGCACTGAATTTATTGAACATTAAAATACTAAAGAGAATAAATCCAGAAAAATATACAAGAAGAGATTTAATACTTGACTATGATAACACGATCATCTTTACCAATAAAGCTGATGCAAGAAATACCTATCTAAAAGAATATGGTTATTGTCCAGGTGTTGGAATAATTGGTAGTGACATTGTAGGGATTCAAAACAGAAATGGTAACAGCGTAGCCTATGCTTTACAAGAAAACACTTTGGAAACAATGTTTGAAAACTTAAAACAAGAAGGCATTTCGATTGATGCATTTCGAGCAGATAGTGGCTCTTATAAATTTGACATTTTAAATGTTGTTAATCGTCACGTCAACAAAGTTTATATGCGTGTAAAAATGCGGCCAAGTATTTATCACGTAATTAATAAAATAGACAATTGGGTTGAAATTACTGCAAAAGACGGAAGAACTTTGCACAGGGGATCCTCTAAATTTACTCCTTTCAAAAGAGCAGCACAAAACCAAAAGAAAAAAGATTTACTTAGAGAATATAGAATTATTGTTACCAAAGAAAATAACAATGACGGGCAAATCAATATTTTCACCAATGAAGCTTGTGTTTATAGTTGTATAATGACTTCTGATTTTGAAAAAACTGATGATGAAATAGTATTCTTATACAATCAAAGAGGTACTATAGAAAGAGAATTTGATGTATTAAAGAATGATTTTGGATGGAAACATTTACCATTTTCTAAACTTGAACAAAACACAGTTTTTCTAATCCTTACTGCAATGTGTAGAAATCTGTATGACTACATTATTCAAAAATTCTCATCTCTTTATCAGAATCTGAAATCGAATTATAGAATCAAGAAATTCATATTTCGATTCATTTGTATACCTGCAAAGTGGATCAAACATGCACGGTATAAACAATTAAAAATATATGGGAAAATAGCATTCAAGACTTAGTACGGACTGTCTGCTATTTAATTTCTTTTGTCAATGCCCAAGAACGGATACTCTTATAGAGTAACGAATGAGATACCTTTCTCTCATTATCAGCACACAACAGAAATTTCACTCCGTTGCATCCCGAAAATGAGTTTTTGTTTTACTTTTATCCGATCTTGAGCATTATTTATGATAATAGAATTCGAAAAATTACTGTTACATTAGATACCTGCGGATTTTAGGTACAAGCTCGAACCAGCAAGGAAAACAATGCCATTTAAATATAGATCATTTGTGAAATTCTTTGTTACTACTAAAAATCAACCTTTTCAGCAATATCCAAAAAATTCTCCAATAAAGGATTGGTATTTACCGAGTTCCATACCAACTTTAAGGTGGTGCGCTGAGGAATTTCATTCAGTTCAATGAACTTTATATTCATATCGTAACCCAGTTTTAAAGAGGTTGGAACAATGGATACCCCAAACTTGTTTTCAATTAATCTGAAAATGGAACTTGCATTTACCGTATTGTGTGAGATGATTGGAGCAAAGCCGGCATCATCGAAAATCTGCATTACCTTTTCGTAATAGGATTGGCTATAGGAAGAATCAAACAGAATGAAAGGTTCATCTTTAAATTGTGATAAACTTTTAAAGTTGCTGGCATCCACCTTGTGATCAGCAGGTAAAACCAGTGAAAAAGTATCCTCGAAAAGAGGAAGGATATTCAGACCTCTCGGCACACGTTCCATTCTTACAAAACCAACGTCAATTTCTTGTTTCAGCAAAGCTTTAATTTGCTTGTTGTTGTCCATTTCGTTGATGTCGAACAATACATTTGGATGTTCCTCCTTGAACTTTAGTAATAAATCAGGAATTACCCTTTGCATGGCCGAACCTACATAGCCCAGCTTTAAATGGCCATCCATACCATCGTTCAGTAATTTGGCATGCGAAATGATATCATCCAGGCGTTGAAAGTTGTTGATTAACTCTCTTTGCATGTATTCGCCAGCTTTGGTCAACTTCACTTTTCTATTGTGTCTTTCAAACAGATTAACCCCCAATGCTTCCTCCATTTGTTTGATCTGTCGACTCAAACCGGGTTGAGAGATGAATAATCGTTCCGAAGCTTTTCTGAAATGCAAGTCCTCGGCCAGTGCTAAAAAATACCTGAAATGTCTAAATTCCGTTTGATAACTCATAGTTATGAATCCCTAAATAAAATAGTATTGTTAGGTATCAAACTTAGTGATAACTTTACACAATTAGAAATCCTATTGCGATTACTCGGGTAATGTAATGGGAAAATTTAAGCAACAAATTTAGATCTAAATCAATATGAAGCAATTAATCGAATGTGTTCCTAATTTTTCTGAAGGGAACGACATGAATATCATTAAGCAGATCACTAACGAAATTGAATCTGTAGAAGGCGTTAGCCTAATTGACGTTGATCCGGGAAAAGCTACTAACCGTACAGTTGTTACTATGGTGGGAACTCCTGATGAGGTTTGTGAAGCAGCTTTTCGTGCTGTAAAAAAAGCGGCTGAATTAATTGACATGAGCAAGCACACTGGTGCTCATCCACGTTTTGGTGCTACCGATGTTTGTCCATTGGTTCCTGTAGCGAACATTACAATGGAAGAAACGGTTGAGTATGCACACAAATTGGCTCAGCGTATTGGTGAAGAAGCTGGCGTACCAGTATACTGTTATGAGCATGCTGCTCGTAAGGCAGATCGTAAGAACCTTGCTGTTTGTCGCGAAGGGGAGTACGAAGCTGTAAAAGAAAGAATCGGAACAGAAGAGTGGAAGCCAGATTTTGGACCAGCTGCATTTACTGATGAAGTAGCTAAATCAGGTGTTACTGCTGTTGGTGCTCGTAACTTCCTAATTGCATATAACTTCAACTTGAACACTACATCTACTCGTCGTGCTAATGCAATTGCATTCGACGTTCGTGAGCGTGGTCGTACCAAGCGTGAAGGAAATCCTATCACAGGTAAAATTGTGAAAGATGAAAACGGTAAACCAGTTATGATTCCAGGTACTTTGAAAGCTACCAAGGCAATCGGATGGTTTATTGAAGAATTTGGAGTGGCTCAGATCTCAATGAACATGACTGATATCTCTGTGACATCAATTCACGAAGCATTTGATGAGGTATGTGCTAAGGCTCAGGCTCGCGGTATCCGCGTAACAGGTTCTGAGTTGGTAGGAGTTGTACCATTGAAAGCAATGTTGGATGCTGGTAAGCATTACCTACGCATGCAAGGTCGTTCTACTGGTATTGCCGATCGTGAAATCATCAAGATTGCAGTGAAATCTCTTGGATTGGATGAATTGTATCCATTCGATGCTGATAAGAAAATCATTGAGTACATCTTGGAGAACGAAGCGAAGAAAGGTCAGAAGAAATTGGTTGACATGAACCTGACTGAGTTCGTTGAAGAAACAGCTTCAGAATCTATGGCTCCGGGTGGAGGATCTATCTCTGCTTATATGGGTGCTATGGGAGCTGCTCTTGGTTCAATGGTTGCTAATCTTTCTGCTCACAAACCAGGATGGGATGAGCGTTGGGAAGAGTTCTCTGATTGGGCTGAAAAAGGAAAAGAATACCACACCAAACTAACTTGGTTGGTTGATGAAGATACAAATGCATTCAACAAAATTATGGATGCGGTTCGTATGCCAAAAGGAAGCGAAGAAGAAAAAGCTGCTCGTGCTGAAGCAATGGAAGAGGCTACCAAGTTTGCAACTATGGTTCCTTTCCAAACTATGGAACTTTGTTTAGGTTGTATGGATGTTTGCAAAGCAATGGCTGAAATCGGAAATCCTAACTCGGTTACCGATGCTGGAGTAGGTGCATTGGCTGCTCGTTCGGGTGTAATTGGTGCATTCATGAATGTGAAGATCAATGCTGCTGACCTTACAGATAAAGCTTGGGCTGAAGACATCATCGCTAAAGGACAAGCAATTGTAGACAAAGCAGTAGCATACGAAAAAGAAATTGTTGATATAGTGAATACTAAGATTTAATAATTAGTGAATTACTATGTTGTTGTTGAACCTGCCAGTTTTCTGGCAGGTTTTTTATTATTTCAAAACTATAGACTTTTGATGCTCTCACTTGAGTGCTACTCTTTATATACATCTTTAAAATGTGAATTAGATGGTGTAACTCCTGCGGAGTATCAACCAAATTTTGAACATCATAGCTACCATCATGTAAGCGCTACGCGGTAATATGGGGACATGTAAGTATTGCCTGTAGGGCATATATCTTTGTAGCCCAGGATAAAGGAGTGATAACGACTGCCATCCTGGGTTAAAGTTGTAAGTTTAAATTCGTCGCACATGAAGACGTTAAAAATAGATTTCAGCTACAATGCGACGGAACAATCTATAGCATATTTAGTAAGCCATAATATAGACTTTTAAGAGAATAACGATCCTTAAAAAAAAGTGAAAATCTGAAATATTTGTGTATAAAGAGAAGTACTTGAGTGAGGGTATCAATCCAGATTTAATTGAGAGCCTCACTTTGAGTGAGACCCTAAGAGTTTTCTAATAAATCTTTTTTTTGAAGTCCGGCTAAATGTAATTTGTACAAAAACAATGAGAGCCACACATGTGTATGGCTCTCATTTGGTTCATCAAACAAATCTATTAGTTTGTTACTTTATTTAACTTGGCAATCATTCTTCTGGCCCAAAACATGTTTTCCGATTGTTCCTGAGCAAAATATTCTTCGTATCTAATTAATGCATCTAGAGCTTTCTTCTTTTCATTCAATCTCAGGTGAATCAATGCTCGTTCAGACCAAACCCATGGTAAATCGGCAACAGCATTATTTTCCGCTTTGTCAAGAATTGTAAGAATGTTTTGGTTATCCTCCTCGCTATAATTTGTGTGTCGCAATGCAACTGCTTTTAGCAAGTAAGTTTCTCCTTCAGTCCAATGTGATTGAATTGAGCGATTCAATAGAGGAAGAGCTTCAGTATAATACTCATTGGCCACCAATAATTTGGCGTTGGTTTTTAAACAGTCTGAAATGTAGGTGTCGTAGTCCTTATCAAGAATAGTCATTTTAATTCCAGTAGGTTTCAAATGATATTTCTTTTTATTCAAAATATTTTCAAATCTATTTTTAAGAAAAAAACGATTCTCCGAAAGTTCATTGATGGTTCCTCTGGATTGAGCCTCAAAAAATTGTAACCTTCTTATGACTTGAGCTAAAGCATGAACGTTTCGATTGTTTTTCATCATCCATTCCTGGGCGATCTCGTCAGCCTCATATATTCTTGAGCGATTGTAACCAACACCTAAGGCACTTAAAATCCCATAAGAAAGAAGTTCTGAACTTGCTCCCATAAAACTTCCCAGGTAATCGGCTTCCCAGTAGCTATCACCTTTATCTAATCTATTTGCTGTACTTGCAACATAAACACTTGCACCAATTATTGCAGAAATTGTTTTTTTTGTCTGCGTTGCTGTGTAGGTTTTTACGTTATGATCCAAGGTTAAATGAGCAATTTCTCTGGCTAAAATTGCCATTAATTCATCTTCTGATTGTAATAGTGATAGCATACCTGTACTAGTAATAATGGTACCATTGGCAAATGAAAATGTCTCTGGAATTGCAGATTTGATCACCTTAATGTTCAAATTGATTTTTTGTTGGGCAGGAAAATCTTTTGGGTGAATTTGATTGATCAATTGATACAAATAATCTTCCAATTCAGGGTCGATGTAAAAAGCATTTTGCTGCTCCAATTGAATAAGGTACTCTTGAGCTGCATCGTGCAATATTTTACGATTCTTGTAATTCCAGGAATGATTACTTAGAGCTGTATAATAATCTCCGGAATCGGCTTCATAAGAACTTTCTTGATCCATCCATTTTTGTGTCCAAAAACTGTAGTTTGATTTGTTTGCCATGCCATTAAAACAAACTAATAATAACACGATTAGGGTAAGTTTAGTTTTCATATTTATCGTTCTTTTGGTTATGTTTTTTTATAATCAAATATTATGCCAATCAATATCTTTGTTTAATAAAAATAATATTTTTTATAGAGATTACCATTAAGGAGTAAAAGCAATAAGAATTAAGGTAAGTTTGACTTCTATTGATTCTTAATTTAGTTATATGCATATACTAATCTATATAAAAATAAGTAATTGTAAAATAATGATTGTTTGTATATGTTAATGTGAAGTGGATTTGCAATAATATTGATGAGCCTTGTTGTTGAACCTGCCAGTTTTCTGGCAGGTTTTTATTTCAAAACTGCAGGCTTTTGAAGCTCTCACTTGAGTGCCAATCTTTATACACAAATACGAATAACGATCTGTTATTCATATTTGCTTTGATAATAGGCCTTATTAATTATTGACTTATTGCCGACGTAGCAATGCTTAAGTATTTTAATGTCACTTGACCTGATGGAATTCTTTTTGTTTATCGAGGAATGAGAAACTGACTTTGATTTTAATAACGAAATCAAAATTAATGGGTACTCTTTATTATTCATTACACATTACCAATTGTTAATTGATAACTCTGGGTTATTATATCTTGATAAAACTAGTCTTGTTGGGTATTAAAATACCGTTTACATTTGCAATAAATAAAACTGAGAGGTTTAGAATAAACGATATAAAATACTTAAACAATGTTTAAATACGGGATAGATCGACTAACAGTTGATAAAACAATACAGATTGCTCGTGGAGAGCTAAAAGCTGTCTTAACTGAAGAAGCTATTGCTAAAGTAAATGAGTGCAGAGCCAAGGTTGAGACTATGGCCAATTCAGACAAAGCGGTTTATGGTGTAAACACTGGTTTCGGACCTCTTTGTGATACTCAGATTTCACCAGAAGAAACCAGCAAACTTCAAGAGAACTTGCTTATTACTCATGCCGTTGGTGTAGGTAATCCAATTGGTAAGGAGTTGTCTAAAATCATGATGATTTGTAAGGTTCAAGCTTTATCTCAAGGGTTCTCAGGTGTTCGTTTAGAGGTGATTGAACGTATTTTATTCTTCATTGAAAATGATATTTTGCCAGTTGTACCTGAGCAAGGTTCTGTAGGAGCATCAGGTGATTTGGCACCATTGTCACACCTATTCTTACCTTTATTGGGTGAAGGTGAATTCTGGGTTGGAAAAGAAATTCTTCCTGCTAAAGAAGTATTGGCACAACATGGTTTGGAACCAATTAGTCTGGCTGCTAAAGAAGGTTTGGGATTGATTAATGGTACACAATTTATTTTGGCTCATACCATTAAAGGTCTGCACAGAATGGAATATTTGCTTGACTTGGCAGATGTTGCCGGAGCAATGAGCTTGGAAGGATTTATGGGAAGTGCAGCTCCTTACAAATCAGCATTGCACGAAATTCGTCCGTTCCCAGGAAATATAAAAGTTGCTGAGCGCATGCGCATGTTGCTTGATGAATCTGAAAACCTGGCATTGCATAGCAATTGCGAGCGTGTTCAGGATCCTTATTCATTGCGTTGTATCCCTCAGGTTCACGGAGCATCAAGAAATGCATTTGCTCACGTTAAGGAAATGGCGGAAATCGAAATGAATTCGGTAACTGATAATCCAATCGTATTGAGCGAAACAGAAGCAATCTCTGGTGGTAACTTCCACGGTCAGCCTTTGGCAATGGCAATTGATTACTGTGCTTTGGCAGCATCAGAGCTAGGTAATATTGCTGATAGAAGATGTTACTTGTTATTGGAAGGAAAATATGGATTGCCTCGTTTGTTGACAAATGGTGGAGGATTGAATTCAGGATTCATGATTCCTCAATATACAACTGCTGCATTGGTAACTGAAAACAAATCATTGTGTTTCCCTCCATCAGCTGATAGTGTTCCAACTTCATTAGGACAGGAAGACCATGTTTCTATGGGATCTATCTCTGGACGTAAGTTCAACCAGATTTTGGGTAACCTTGAGAAAATCTTTGCCATTGAGTTGATGTATGCTGCTCAGGCAATTGAATTCAGAAGACCAAACAGATTGTCTGATATCATCGAAAAGAATTTTGATATCATCAGATCTAAGGTTGACAAATTGGAAGACGATCGTGTGTTGAAAGATGATATCAATGCAATGGTTGAGTTTGTGAAAAACAGAGCTTTCATCGTAAAATAGGAGAAAATAAGATGACATTTCAAGAACAAATATTACAGGGAATTCCATCAGAATTGCCTGCAAAAAGAGAATATCCAAAGGATGCCAACAGAGCTCCTAAAAGAAAAGACATTTTATCGGTAGAAGAAAAGCAATTGGCTATTCGCAATGCACTTCGCTATTTTCCGGTAGAGTGGCATGCTGAATTGGCTCCTGAATTTGCACAGGAACTATTGGATTTCGGTCGCATTTACATGTATCGCTTCAAGCCAGAATACAAAATGTATGCTCGCCCAATCGAAGAGTATCCTGCTAAATCGAAGCAAGCTGCAGGTATCATGTTAATGATGCAAAACAATTTGGATCCAGCAGTAGCACAACATCCAGAGGAATTGATTACTTATGGTGGTAATGGTGCGGTATTCCAAAACTGGGCGCAGTACTTGCTTACGATGAAATATTTGGCGACCATGACTGATGAGCAAACTTTGCACATGTATTCAGGTCACCCAATGGGATTGTTCCCATCATCAAAAGGAGCTCCTCGTGTAATTGTTACCAACGGTATGGTAATTCCGAATTACTCGAAGCCAGATCATTGGGAGAAATTTAATGCACTAGGTGTATCACAATATGGTCAGATGACTGCAGGTTCATTCATGTACATCGGCCCACAGGGAATCGTTCACGGTACTACCATTACGGTAATGAACGCTTTCCGTAAAATGTTGAAAAAAGGTGAAACGCCATCAGGAAAGATCTTCTTGACAGCAGGTTTAGGTGGTATGAGTGGAGCTCAGCCTAAAGCTGGTAACATTTCAGGTTGTATTACCATTGCAGCCGAAGTAAATCCGAAAGCAGCAACCAAGCGTCACGAACAAGGATGGGTTGATGTTTTAGTTGACAATATGGATGACTTGGTTAGCCGTGTAAAAGAAGCTCAGGCTAAAAGTGAAGTTGTTTCTATAGCTTACATTGGTAATGTTGTTGATGTTTGGGAACGTTTCGATAAAGAGGATATTTTCATTCACGTAGGATCTGACCAAACTTCTCTTCATATTCCATGGACTGGAGGTTACTATCCAGTTGATGTGACTTTTGAAGAATCGAACCGATTGATTCGTGAAGAACCAGAGGTATTCAAAGAAAAAGTACAAGCTTCATTGCGTCGTCATGCAGCTGCAATCAATAATCACACAGCGAAAGGAACTTATTTCTTCGATTACGGAAATGCATTCCTATTGGAAGCTTCAAGAGCTGGCGCTGATATCATGGCTGAAAATGGCATCGACTTCAGATACAAATCATACGTTCAGGATATCTTAGGTCCTATGTGTTTCGATTACGGATTTGGTCCTTTCCGTTGGGTTTGTACTTCGGGTAAGCCAGAAGATTTGGATATGACCGATGAGATTGCAATGAATGTATTGCAGGAAATCATGGAATCATCACCAGAAGAAATCCAGTTGCAAATGCAGGATAACATTACCTGGATTAAGGATGCAAAGAAAAACAAAATGGTGGTTGGATCTCAGGCTCGTATTCTTTACGCTGATGCCGAAGGTAGAGCAAAAATTGCTGAGGCATTCAACAATGCCATTGCAGCTGGCAAAATTGGTCCTGTAGTTCTAGGTCGCGATCATCACGATGTAAGTGGTACCGATTCTCCGTTTAGAGAAACTTCGAACATTTACGATGGAAGTAAGTTTACTGCCGATATGGCTATTCACAATGTAATTGGTGATAGCTTTAGAGGTGCAACCTGGGTATCGATCCACAATGGTGGTGGTGTAGGTTGGGGAGAAGTAATCAACGGTGGTTTTGGTATGCTGCTTGATGGAACTCCTGAAGCTGATGCTCGCTTGAAAAACATGTTGTTCTACGATGTGAACAATGGTATTGCAAGAAGAAGCTGGGCCAGAAACGATGAGGCTATGTTCGCTATCAAACGTGAAATGGAACGTCGTCCAGACTTAAAAGTTACGCTTCCAAACTTGGTTGAAGATTCATTATTGGAAGACTTGTTTTAATACAAGAATTTCAATTTAAAATACAAAGGCTCAGGTTTTTCCTGAGCCTTTTTTTTACGTTTGTAATTTTAGTGCTGGTTTGTTTTTGAGATTAATTTTTAGCCCAAACAAAGGTCGTAAAATAATATTTCGCTTGATGACCAACTCATACAATGCAAAGCATCCTATAAGTGTGATTAAATTAATAATAACAAAATTCAGAAATGCAGGCATTCCTAATGGCAATATCAGGTAAGATGCTGCATATAATATCACCATGTGAATAATATAAATAGGATAAGCAGCCTCGCTTAGATAAGTTAATATATTGCTGGATTTATTAAGGTATTGAAAAGAAAATCCAAATACTGCAAATATCCATAAGTTTGACTCTATCGTCATTAGGTAGTTTGGTGATTGCAACTGGAAAATTACCAAACGGACAGTATATAATCCTGCTGCAAGAATTAGGAAGAGCCATTTCCATTTGATCAATGTTCTTCGGAGAGTTTCTCCAGCCAGAATAAACACAAAGCCAAAGAAAAAGGCCAGAAATCCTAATATAAATCCATGTAGAGTCATGGCATACAGCTCAAAAGGATTCGGATTAATAAGAATGGCTTCCAGTACAAAAGGTATCATCATAACGAATAATCCCAATGGTGTTTTGAACAGTTTATTCAACAAGCTCTTTATCACGAAATGATTCTTTTTCATATAGAGAAACAGAGGCAATAATATCAAAACATAGGCGAATATATTGCCTAAGAACCATAAATGACTTGGGTTTGCTTGGTAAGCAAGATCCTGATTGTAATAGTTCTTCCATATAAGAAAGTGAAGTGGTACAATACAAAACATTCCAAATAGAAAAGGAACTAGAATTCGAATGCTACGTTCCTGAAGTAGTTGTATCGTTGTTCTTTTACGCATGGCAAAGCAAACTCCCATTCCCGAAACGAAAAACAATAATGGAATTCTCCAGATATTCAGCATCGACATAGGAATCCAGATGCTTTCCAAGGATGTATCACTTTTGATAAAGCCTATAAATGGCGCCCATGGTTGAAATACAATGGCGATGTGGTAGATCAATAACAGTCCAATGGTAATCACTCTCAACCAGTCAATATCGTATCTTCTTTCTGTTGTTGTCATGATTTGTATTTTTTTTCAGAGGGCAATGCCCCCTGAATTTTATGGTTTATCAATTTATTACAAAAGGTCAGTTAGCTTTGCTGACTTAATAATTCTGCTACTTCAGGTCTTGTTTTTTCAATTCTGTCAAAGTTTAATCTTAAACCAAGAGGTCCTAATTCCTTATTAAAGAATTCATAAATACCTCTGACTTTTACAAATGGAGCCGAAACACTCTCTAAAGCGGTAGCACCAGCATTGTTCTTTACACTTTGATCAGCACCTTTTTCAATAAGAGTTTTCACAATGTCTGTTCTGCAAAAGAATGCTGCAACATGTAAGGCTGTGGAACCATCGTTGTTTTTAAGGTTTAAATCAGCCCCGGCATTAATAAGAGCTTTTGCAACTTCAGTTTTGCCAAATAAGCATGCCGTAATTAAAGGAGTAGATCCACCAATTGGTTCTTTGCTGTTTAAATCTGTTCCAGCTGCAATGTGTTGTTTTACAACTTTTACATTTCCCATGAATGTGGCAGCATGAATATCTGTTTTAGGAGCTTTTACTTTTTCAGCAGTATTTATTTTACTGTCTGCTGATTTTGAATTCTTGTTTTCGCATGAATATACTGCCAATACAAATAGGATATACATTCCAAACGCTAATAATTTATGTGCTTTCATTTTTACTGATTTTTAGTTCAACATTTATCTGATGTAAAGGTCTGGGAAATCGTGATGCAGATCATATCATTTAAAAATCCAAGAATATAAGCTTTTGAGCCTCAGTGTAAAATATGACGCATTTGTATAAAATATGATGCATGAAGTATTTTTTATCCATCGAAAAGGTCCAAATGAAGGAGAATATCTCTATGAATAGTGTTGATATTATTTGTATCTTTTTCTCAAATTATTGATGACAATTTTACCCCTATATAATGGCCAACCAATTATTTGAAGAGAATGAATTTCTGTTAAAGCTAAAATTACTTGTTGAAGAAAACCTATCCAACGAAAGTTTTGGTGTTTCAGAGTTGGCGGATGCAATAGGAATGAGTAGATCAAATCTCCTACGCAAAGTAAAAAAGCAATGCAACCTTTCCGTTAGCCAGTTTATCAGACAAATCAGACTTGAAAATGCGAAGGATCTTTTATTGGAAGGAGATTCTAATGTTTCAGAAGTTGCGTATCAAGTTGGTTTTAGCAGTACATCTTACTTCATAAAATGTTTCAGGGAATTGTATGGATATCCTCCTGGAGAAACAGGAAAGCATGAGCTTGCTGGAGTGGAAAGTGCTCCTCAAAAATCAAAATCACAAAAAAGACCAATAATAGTTGTAATTGTGGTTTTGCTTGGCATTTTTACTACTTTTTTTATTCTGAGCCCATTTCAAATTGGCAATAAAGAGGTGGATAAATCAATTGCCGTGCTTCCATTTAAAAATGATAGCAAGGATTCATCTAATGTATACATTGTAAATGGATTGATGGAATCGGTCCTAAATCATTTACAGAAAATTAAAGATGTAAGGGTTATTAGCAGGACTTCGGTGGAGAAATATCGAAATTCGAATCTCACAATTCCTGAGATTGCCAAGGAGTTGAATGTGAGATATTTTGTTGAAGGAAGCGGACAGAAAATCGGAGACCAAATTTTATTGAATATTCAGCTAATCAAAGCTAGTAATGATAAGCATTTGTGGGCAGAGCAGTACGATCGACAAGCCAGTGATATATTTAATCTGCAAAAGGAAGTGGCCAAGAAAATAGCCGCAAGTGTAGAGGCCATCATTACACCTGAAGAGGCGAAATTAATAGATAAAAAGCCCACAGATAACCTTGAGGCCTACGATGAACTGTTAAAAGGATTGGATTTGATGCGAAGAGGGAAGAGAGAGTATTTGCAGGAAGCAATTCCTTATTTTGATAAGGCCGTAGAATTGGATCATGAGTTTGCACGTGCCTATGCTTTTCGATCAATGGCTTATTACTATCTGGATATCTTTAAAGCAGAAAAGTTGTATACCGATCAGGTGATTGCGGATGCTGATAAGGCCATGTTGTTTGACTCAAAGGATTATCAGAGCTTAATTGCCAAAGCACTATCGTATGTAGCAAAGGATGAAAACCAAACTGCTGTTCCTTATTTTGAAAAAGCTTTGGAGTACAATCCAAACTCTGCTTATGTATTGAACTACCTATCTGATTTTTATGCCAATTACATGCCTGACACTCAAAAATATCTTGAGTATGCATTAAAAGGTATACAAGTGAATATTGCCGCCAACGATTCTGTAACTACAAGTTTTATTTATCTACATATTAGCAATGCGTTGATACAGACCGGATTTGTGGATGAATCAGAAAAGTTTGTAAATAAATCTTTGGAATATAATCCCAACAATTTGTATTCTGAATACCTGAGAGCATATATATTGTACGCTAAAAATAAAGATTTGAAAGAGACAAAGCAACTGATTATTGATGCTTGGAACAAAGATCAAACTCGCCTTGATATTTTGCAGGAAATTGGAAAAGTCTGCTACTGTCAGCGCGATTATGAAGAGGCTTACAGGTATTACAGCAAGTTTGTAAAAGCCAGGGAAGATGCCAATTTGGACATCTATCCCGGTGAAGATGCTAAAATTGCCCATGTGTATGCTAAAGTAGGCAAATACGAAGAGGCAAAAATATTTTTTAAGAGATATAAAGAGTTCGCCTACACACATCAATCCATATATAAAGAACTGAGTTTGGCTGTGTGCCATGTACAAGAAGGAGATGTGGAGAAGACTTTTGAACATTTGTATCGTTTTGCTGAAGTGGATAAATATCCTTACTGGATTCTTTTATTTCTTGAAGATGATCCTTTGTTTGATGATATCAATAAAACAAAGAGGTTTAAGAATTTTATGAACTTATTAGAGGAAAGATTTTACAAACGCCATAAAAACCTAAAGAAAGTATTAAAAGAGAAGAAATTGATCTAAAAGAAAAGGGTTCTCAATATATTGAGAACCCTTTTTATATCTGTAAGATAGATTATCCTGTTTCACAAATTCGTTCCAGCCTTTCCCTGTCAATAATTTCAAGATACCTGCCTTCCAAAGAAATGATTTTATCGTCCTTAAATTCTTTAATAACACGAGAAAGACTTTCAACCGACATTACAGTAATCTCTGCTAAGTCTTTTCGTGATAATGCCATCTCAAAGTTGTTGCTCTTGTACAAACGATCTGACAAGCATAAAAGAATATCAGCCAATCTTCCACTTGCTTGTTTTTGAGTCAAACAGAAGAGGCGTCCATAACCGCGAATGGTATTTTCGTTTAAGCGCGCAATTAATTTTGAAGCGAATCCAGGGTTTTGTTCAATAATTTTACTAATGGTGCTCATTTCGAAAAGACACACGGTAGTATTTTCGTAGGCAACAGCTGTGTAGTGAAAAACACTATTACCGAAAAGAGACTGTAATCCGATCATATAACCATCTTTTTCGATGGTCAAAATGATGTTTTTGTTATGACCTCCTTCGATGTACAATTTCACGAATCCATTCTTAATATAAATCAAATGTGAAGCAAGCATACCTTGCTTACATACTATTTCTCCTTTCTTAAAAGTGACTTCGAAGCGTCCTTGATCGATTAAAACTAACTCTTCTTCTGATAGTTCTTTGAAGCATGCAGATTTACTAACGCATTCTTTGCAACATGTTGTTTTTACTGGCATTGCCATAGTAAGGGAGATTTTAGGTTGTTGTATCTAGTCCTGTAAATATATACAAATTTAGAGTATAAATACATGTCAAGCGACAGCAAAAAACATGTAATAGATCAAGAAAACGCCTTTCCAACGTCAAACTATTTGTTCCAAATTACCAATTCTGGGTTGAGGAATTGGGGTATGATTTTCTAAAATCCGATACAAGAATCCTGTAATATTGTAATAGAGAAATAAATCTTTAATCGATCAATTGCAGATGTATTAAATCGAGTAAAAATTTCTAAGCAAAATAATTGCAATCGTTTGAAAAAAGGTGTGCAAAAATAATAATTCTTATCAAAATGTTACAGTTTTTAAACTTAAATATCGAATCTATGAAAACAATCAAGGCTTTTTTCTTTATCTGCCTTATTGCTTTAGTAGGATGTAACAGTAATTCTAGTGGTCCTGTTAAATCCTATGAAAGTGTTGATGAAATGGTAGCTGATATCCGTACAAATGTTACTGAGATATATGTGAGTGATTTTCACACATTAATGAACAGTGAAGATCCATATGTACTATTAGATGTACGCCTTCCTATGGAACACAATAGAGGTTATATACCTGGTTCTGTTTCTATTCCACGAGGTGTTCTTGAATTTAGAATTGGAAGTGAGAAGGTGTGGGATGAAGAGGGACTTTATGTACCGGAAAAAGAGGAACTACTTATTCTTTATTGTAAGAAAAGTAACCGCAGTCCTTTGGCCGCATTGCGTTTGCAGCAATTAGGCTACAAAAATGTAAAGGTAATAAGTGGAGGTTGGCATGGCTGGCACGAAGCTTATCCTGAAATCAGCGAAGATAATATTGAAGAAGGTGGGATGGAATATGCAGCCACCGAAGAAGAAGATTCTGGCGGATGTTAAACTTGAACTATCTAACCTGAATTATAACCTAAACTATTACAAATCTAAACTATTGAGTCATGAAAAAATTAATGAAGTATTTCTTTATTTTTACATTGGTGCCGACATTATTTCTGACCTCTTGTAAGGAAGAAAATGATGTATACACCCCAGAACCAGGTCCTGATCTATCGGAAAACTTTGAAATACTAAAGGATTATATGGTAGCTAATGATCTTGATCTTCCAGATGTTTTAACTGGTTGGATTGTTGGCGCACCAGCAGAAGCTGATTTGGCTACTTTCCTTGATACTTATGATATTATTGATATTCGATCTGCAGATGCTTATGCTGCTGGACATATCGAAGGCGCAGTAAATTCTTCATTGGAGAATATTTTAAATACTGCAGCTAATACTACTAAGCCAATTTTGGTTGCCTGCTATACAGGACAAACAGCATCTCACGCAGTAGTTGCTCTTCGATTGAGTGGTTACACTGATGCAAAAGTATTGAAGTGGGGTATGAGTGGTTGGAACTCAATATTATCAGGACCTTGGCAAGGAAAATCAGGTGCAGAAAATGGTGCTGTTGGTGAAGGCCATGCAAATTGGGTAACTACTCCAGTTGCAACTAACCAATCTTTCAATTACCCAGGTTTTAATACAACAGCTACAAGTGGAGCTGCTATTCTTGAAGAGAGAGTTAATGCAATGATCTTGGGAGGTTTTAAAGGAGTTAATGCTTCTGATGTTTTAACTACTCCATCTAATTATTTTATTAATAATTATTGGGCCGAAGCTGATGTTGATCATTATGGACACATTGCTGGAGCACACAGAATTCAACCTTTAAGTCTTGAAAACAATGAGATAGCTAATCTTGATCCTGATGCTACAATTTGTACTTATTGCTGGACTGGTCAAACTTCATCTATGATTACAGCATACTTAAATGTTGTTGGGTATGATGCTGTTTCGTTGAAATTTGGTTCAAATAATATGATTTACCCAACATTAGAGAGCCATAAGTTTGTTACTCCAACAACTGATTTACCACTTGTTACACCTACACCTGCAAATGTTTTTAGTACCTTATCTGATTACCTGGTAGCTAATGATCTTGATTTACCAGACATTTTAAATGGATGGATTACAGCTGCGCCAGCACAGGCTGATTTAGCAACTTTCCTTTCAACTTATGATATTATTGATATTCGTTCTACAGATGCATACAATGCTGGCCATATTGAAGGTGCAATTAATTCTACTTTAGGAAATATTGTATCAGATGCAGCAAGTACAACAAAGCCAATATTGGTAGCTTGTTATACTGGACAAACAGCTGCTCATGCAGTAGTTGCACTTCGCTTAAGTGGTTACACTGATGCAAAAGTTTTAAAATGGGGAATGAGTGGATGGAATTCAACTTTGTCAGGATCATGGGAAAGTAATTCAGGTGCTACCAATGGTGCAGTTGCCGAAGGTCATTCAAATTGGGTTACCTCTGCTGTAGAAAGCAATCAAACTTTCGATTACCCAAGTGTTATGTCAACATATACTGATGGAGCTAATATTCTTCAGGAAAGGGTAACCGCTATGACAACGAATGGATTTAAAGGGGTTAATGCCACAGATGTTTTGACATCACCATCGAACTATTTTATAAACAACTATTGGGCGCAAACCGATGTTGACCATTACGGGCATATTGCTGGTGCATATAGAATTCAACCACTAAGTATTGAAGGTGGTGAATTGGCTAATCTTGATTCAAGTGCTCAAATTTGCACCTATTGTTGGACCGGTCAAACTTCTTCTATGGTTACGGCATATTTAAATGTACTTGGTTATGATGCTGTATCATTAAAGTTCGGTTCTAACAAGATGATTTACCCATCACTGGAGAGTCATAAGTTTGTTGCTCCAACAACCGATTTACCACTAGTAAACTAGTACGGGAACAAGATATATTCATACAACTAACCGAATATCGGGAATTGTATTGATGAAATACAATTCCCATAACCTAAAAAAAAGATAATCATGAAAAAATTATATGCATTACTATTTGCACTTGCTTTTTGTATTCCTATGCTAGTAAATGCACAAGGATGTGATGAGCCATCAGGTGAAGGAGTTAACGTTTTTGGTTTTATTCAGCCTAAATATCAGTATAACGAAAATGCAGCAAATGATGATACCAATACTTTTGATTTTAATAGAGCTAGAATTGGTGTAATGGGGAAAATTCCTTATGATATCAGTTACTATGTAGTTCTTGAAGCAAGTCCTGATAATCAAAGACATGATGGAGATGCTTATTTATTAGATGCATTTGTAACTTATTCACGCTACGATTTCGCTCGTATCTCCATGGGTTCTTTCAAATCGCCTATTTCATTGGAATTAAACACTCCTTGTCACAAGTTGCACACAATTAATCGTTCACGAGTAGTTGAGCAATTGGCGACTCCTGATCGCGACCGTGGTTTTATGGTTCTTGGTGGATCAGACACTACTTTATTCCAATACAGTGTTGCTGTAACCAATGGTAACGGATTGTTCGATAAGGATGACAATAAAAAGAAAGATTATGCTGCACGTGTGGTTGTAAATCCTCACAAGAATTTCAAAATTGGTGCAAGTTATAAGTATGGAGAATCAGCTTCAGCAACAGCTGGTATGCCAGATGATGAAAGAACAAGATATGGAGCAGATCTTCAGTACAAGAACGGTGGATTTATGTTGCAAGCAGAATATCTATATGGTAAGGATGTAGGTTCTTACACAACTGGTGGTGGTTGTGGCGAAGAGCTAACACTGCATCAAGGTAGTGTTAAGCGTGATGGTGGTTTCTTAATGGCAATGTACAAGTTTAAAAACAACCTGCAGCCAGTATTTAAATGTGAATTTTTTGATTCTGATAAAGACATGGGTAACAATACAGAATTCTGTACTACCTATGGTTTAAACTACTTTTTAAACGATTGGACAAAAATTCAGGCCAACTATGTTTATCGTGCTGAAAGAGCCGATGAAATTGATAACGATATTTTCATGTTGCAGGTAACTGTTAAATTCTAAAAGATTATCACATGGGAGCCATTGTGGTTCCCAATGATTCATTGAACTGTTAAAAATTTAAAGATTATGAAAAAAATATTATTACTTGTTTTGGTTTGCTTTTTAGGCATTCAAATGACATTTGCTCAAGATGTAATTTCAGTTAAGGAATTCTTGAAAATTAAAGGGAACGATAATGTAGTACTAGTGAGTACGCGAAAAGCTACTGATTACGCTAAAGTTCATATTGATGGCGCAATTCATTTGAACCATAAGGATCTGTACAAAGCTGAACCAAAAAGTACATTAAAATCAACTGCTGAGATTGCTAAAGTTTTTGGAGCAAAAGGTATCAGTAATACCAATACCATTGTATTGTATGATAATGGATCAGGAAAATATTCAGGACGTGTTTACTGGATTTTGAAATATTTAGGCGCAAAAGATGTGAAAATTCTTGACGGACACATGAAAGCTTGGAGAATGGCTCGTAAGCCTGTAACCAAGAATCCTGTTAAAAGAAAAGCAACAACTTTTAATGTAGCTGTGAATAAGGCTGCTATTGCTGATATCGTACAAGTGAAAAAAGCATCAAATTCTTCTGCAGCTGTTATTGTTGATGTTCGTTCAGCTGACGAGTATAAAGGAATCAAGGAATCAAAATTACCCAAAGGGCATATTCCAAATGCGATTAACCTTGAGTTTAAAAAGGTTATGACTACTAAAAGTAAGTTGAAGTCGAAAGAAGAGCTACAGGCTTTATTCAATACTGCTGGTGTTACTAAGGATAAGGAAGTTATTTTATACTGTGAGTCTAGTGTTCGTGCAGGTGTAGTATACATGGCTTTAAAATCGGCTTTGGGGTATCCAAAGGTAAAAGTATATGATGGCGCTCTATATGAGTGGACTGCTACTGAAACTGTTCAGAAGTAGTTTCTTTTCATGAAATTTATTTCATACCCTTCGAGTGCGAAGGGTATGATTTTAAGCCATTCTGCAACTACGTGTGCATATTAATTGAAATTGCAGAGGTGCTAGTAAGTCCTGTTGAAAGTTGAAAGATTCAACGAAATTAAACAAACAGGTGTTTGTTCTAACAGCATCAGTTTAATTATAAAACAACAATCTGATGAACAAGTCGAGAAGAGAATTTATTAAGTTATCCGCAATTGGTGCAGGAGGATTGGTATTGGCTAATCCGCTTTTAAATGCTATGATAGGGCAGGTAAATGCTGCTGAACCGATGGATGCTTCTAAAATAAAGCGCTTCCCAACATACTGCGAAGTTTGTTTCTGGAAGTGTGCCGGTTGGGTTTACACTGACGAAAAAGGTGAAATCTGGAAAATAGAAGGAAATGAGGATGATCCGCATTCAAACGGAAGATTCTGTCCTCGTGGTACTGGCGGTTTAGGAATGTACAACGATCCTGATCGTTTAAAAACTCCTTTAATGAGAGTTGAAGAAAATGGAATGCAAACTTTTAAGGAAGTTAGCTGGGACAAAGCTTTCCGTTTTATCGCAGAAAAAATGAATAAAATTAAGGAAGAAAGCGGACCGGAAAGTCTTGCCTTGTTCAAACATGGATCAGGTGGTGCACATTTTGGAAAACTTTTTAAAGCTTTTGGTTCCAAGAATATTACAGCTCCTTCCTATGCCCAATGTCGTGGTCCACGAGAAGTTGGGTTCAATACTACATTTGGATCAAATATCAACTCTCCGGAACCTGTTGATCTTGAGAATACCAAATGCCTGGTATTAATCGGAAATCATATTGGAGAGAACATGCATAACTCCCATGTGCAGGAAATGTCTAAGGCCATAGACCGTGGCGCTACAATTATTACTGTAGATCCAAGATTATCGACAGCAGCAAGTAAATCGAAGTATTGGTTGCCGATTAAACCTGCCACTGATATCGCTTTGCTTTTGGCATGGATGAACGTAATTGTTAGCGAAGAATTATACGATAAGAAATATATAGAGCAATATGCTTATGGCTTGGAAGATTTGCAGGCTCATATTGTTGACAAAACGCCTGAGTGGGCAGAAAAAATTACCACCATTAGTGCTGATGTAATTCGACAGACAGCACGCGAAATGGCATTCCATGCTCCGGCAACTTTAATACATCCTGGACGACATGTTACCTGGTATGGTGATGATACACAAAGATTAAGAGCAATGGCTATGCTAAATGCATTGTTAGGTTCTTGGGGAAGAAAGGGTGGCTTCTATTTCCCTGAAAAAGCAAAAGTACCTTCTTATCCACATCCGGGATATCCACCAGTAAACTGGACTTGGAAAGATCATTTGGATGGCACATATGCATTGGCTGGTTCATCTATAGCAAATGTATTTGTCGATATGTCTCATCCCGATAATGAATCGGATTATAAGATTAAAGGTTGGTTTGTTGTGGGTACAAATTTAATCTCAACAATTCCTGATACCCAGAGAACTTTAGAGGCAATTCAAAATTTGGATTTGTTAGTCGTGGTAGATACCATGCCTATGGAAATTACAGGTTATGCAGACGTTATTCTGCCTGAATGTACCTATTTGGAACGTTACGATGATATGCGAGTTTCTCCAAATAGATTCCCAAATGTGGCGGTAAGAGTTCCAGCTGTTAAGCCAAAATATCTATCAAAACCATCGGATTGGATTGTTAGAAAATTAGCTAAGAAATTAAAACTATCCAAGCATTTCAATTACGAAAGCTATGGTGAAGTAATCGATTGGCAATTGAAACAAATGGGTTCTTCCTTAGCGGAAATGAGAGAAAAGGGAGTTCTGAAAATGGAACGTAAAACTCCAATGTTTATTGAAGAGGATGATTATCACGAGTTTGGTACTTCTACAGGTATGATTGAATTGTACTCATTGGATCTGGAAATGGAAGGTTTTGATCCGATTCCAAACTATACACCACATCCTGAACCACCACAAGGATTTTATCGCCTGAATTATGGTAGAGCTCCAATGCATACATTTGGAAGAACAGCCAACAATCCAAACCTAAATGAATTGATGAGTGAGAATTGTCTTTGGGTAAATCCGTTTGTTGCAGCTGATAACAATTTGGAGAATGGCCAGGAAGTTTGGTTAAAGAACCAGGATGGTGTAGTTTCTGATTTTCCTATTAAAGTTAGGGTAACAGAGCGAATTGGAAAAGACAATGTTTATATGGTTCATGGATTTGGTAGAGCCAATAAAAAACTAAAGAGATCATTCGGAAAAGGAATTAGTGATACACAATTGGTAACTAACGTGATGGTTGATCCAGTTATGGGAGGAACCGGAATGCGTGGCAACTTTGTAAGTTTTGTAACCGATAAACCAGAAAGTGAGGTAATATCATGAGATATGCAATGGTAATTGATACAAAGAAATGTGTTGGCTGTAGCGACTGTGTTGTAGCTTGCCAAAACGAAAACCGTGTGCCAATTGGGTATTGTCGCGATTGGGTGATTGAACATGCAAAGGGCACATTTCCAAATGTAAGTATCGAATTAAGATCGGAGCGTTGTAATCACTGTGAAAATTCACCTTGTGTAAGATGTTGTCCTACCGGAGCAAGTCATTACGAAGATGGGGGATTGGTAAAAGTTACTCGTCAAGAATGTATTGGTTGCGGTGCTTGTGTTCAGTCTTGTCCTTACGATGCTCGCTATTCTCATCCCGATGGATTTGTGGATAAATGTACTTTTTGTCATCACAGGTTACAAGAAGGTAAACTTCCTTCCTGTGTATCCGTTTGTCCAACTGAGTGTATGTATTTTGGAGATTTGGATGATAAAGAAAGCAAAGTATATCAATTGTTACAAAACAGAAATTGGAAAGTATTGGCTCCCGAAGTGGGAACCAAGCCACATGTTTACTATCTGATTTAATAATATTCAAGATAATGTTGATCAGCCTATTCAAGTTGGTTTTTGTATGGTGGTTGGTTGGCAGGTTTTAACAAGTTCAAGTTTTATAACGGGTTCCGTTTGTCAGGATTCTTTTGCGCTGGGGTAATTCTGATGAACGGAATCTAAAAACAATCAAATTATGGACGAAGAAATTATTATAAGTGGAAGAATGAATCCTAAAATTGATCCTACTTTGGGAATTTGGGGATGGGAAATTCCATTGTATTTGTTTTTAGGTGGTTTGGCCGCAGGGATTTTATTCTTTGCAGCACTTTACACCATTTTAGGTAGAGAAAAAGAACTTCCAACTGCAGTTAGGAAAGCTACTTTTATTGTGCCTGCAATTTTAGTCATAGGTTTATTTGCCTTATTCCTTGATTTAAAAAACAAATTGTATTTCTGGCAATTGTATACAACCATCCGATTAGAATCTCCAATGTCATGGGGAGCTTGGGTGTTGATGTTGGTTACGCCATTATCAATAGTTTGGTGTGTTGCCTACTGGAGAGATTTGGTGCCAAATTGGAAATTTAAAGTGGAATGGCTAGAATTTGTAGAGAAGCAAGTAAATAAATATCGAAAACCACTCGCCTGGGTGATGATTGTATCATCAGTTATTCTTGGGATCTACACGGGTATTTTACTGTCTGCATTTAATGCAAGACCATTGTGGAATACATCTATTTTGGGACCTTTGTTCTTGGTTTCTGGTTTATCTACCGGAGCAGCTGTTATCATGTGGATGTCGAAAGATCATTTGGAAAGAACGCTATTCAGTAAAATTGATTTGATATTGATTGGAATAGAAATCTTCTTTATTATTCACCTGTTTATGGGATTTTTAGCTAGTAATGCTGCTCAAATTGAAGCTGCTCAGCTTTTCCTTGGAGGTGCATATACATTATTATTCTGGGGTGGAGTAGTTGTACTGGGATTATTGGTTCCAGCTATTCTTGAAATTTTAGAGCTAAGAGGGAAGAGAATTCCTGTGGCACTTCCTGCATTTTTAATTCTTTTGGGAGGAATGATTTTCAGATTTATTATGGTTGATGCTGGACAATTGAGCAAGTATCTATATTAAGGTTAGTGTTTAAATAAAGCTTTAGGAAACCAGAATGGTTTTATCAAGTGAATGGCAATGGATGCATTTATATGTATCCATTGTTTTTTTTGGAAGTAAGCAAATTTCTGTCGTAACTTAGTTAAAAACCGATGTTTATCTTCTAAATGATTGTTGTTATGGCTTCTAAAAAAAAATTACCACAAGATGTTGAGAAAAGGAGGGAGATACTAAATACCGCCTTAGGGATTTTTGTGCAGGAGGGGTATTTTGCTGCAAAAGGGGCAAAAATTGCAAAAGCTGCCAAGATTTCGGAAGATCAATTATTCTCTTATTTTGAAACCAAGGAAGATTTGCTACATACCATAGTGGACGAAGCTGTTCATATATTATACGACGGTTTAGATCCAAATGAAGATGGAGATCTTCAGGAAGTAGAATTGTTGTTCTTTATCAACGATTATTTTGATTCTATAGAGAAGAATTTAAAATTCTTTAAGCTGTTTTACGCTTTACGTTGGCAACCAGGAGTTTTGCCTTTGTATCAGCAAGAGTTAGATGAAATTGTAAGTATGAAGTTTGATGTGTTGAATGAATATTTCAATAAGAGTGGAGCTGCTGATCCGGAAATGGAAAGGGAATTCTTGACTTCCATGTTGGATGGTATTGCTATGAATTTTGTATTGGAACCAGAAGGATATCCGATTGATGCCATGCAGCAGAAAGTTTTGAATATGTATATCACTAAAGCAGAATACGAAGAGTAATTATAAATTAATAATGAGTAATGAATAATAACAAAAAAACCGATTCACAATGTGAATCGGTTTTTATATTGAGTATCGCTAAATGCGATTTTTATTTTAAACCTCTCTTAATTAAAAGAGCATCTTCGTTTGGCTCTGCACCTCTGAATCGCTTGTACAATTCCATTGGATCTTCAGTACCACCTTTAGACAATACATTGTCGCGGAATAATTTAGCGGTTTGCTTGTCGAATAAGCTAGTTTCTTTAAATGCCTGGAAAGCATCTGAATCAAGAACACCAGCCCAAATGTAAGCGTAGTAGCCAGCTGAATAACCACCAGCAAAAATGTGCTTGAAGTAAGTAGAACGATATCTTGAATAGATTTCAGGAATCAAACCTAATCCTTCCAAATAATTCTTTTCAAAAGTCATCACATCTTCAGTCAATGGCTCAGTTAAAGTATGATATTTCATATCTAACATTGAAGCAGCCAAATACTCAACAGTTGCAAAACCTTGGTTGAATTTACCAGCGTTTTGGATCTTTTTAACCAATTCAGCAGGAATTACTTCACCAGTTTTGTAATGCTTCGCGTAAATTGCTAACATTTCTGGTTCGAAGCACCAGTTTTCCATTACCTGAGAAGGAAGCTCTACAAAATCACGAGCTACAGAAGTACCTGATAGGTAGTTGTATTTACACTTCGAGAAGAATCCGTGAAGAGCATGACCAAATTCGTGGAATAGAGTTTCAACTTCATCTGGAGTTAACAATGCAGGAGTATCACCAACAGGTTTAGTGAAGTTACAAATGTTCATGATGATTGGAGTAACTTCTTTATCAGTACCAAAACCTGATTGTTTACGGAATGAGCTCATCCAAGCACCACTACGTTTAGAAGCACGAGGGTGATAATCTAAATAGAAAATACCAATGTGAGTTCCATCAGCTTCTTGTAATTCGAATACCTTGTTTTCAGGGTTGAATTTAGCAATGTCGTTTCTCTCAATGAATTTAATACCCCAAAGTTTTGTAGCTAAAGCAAATGCACCGTCACGAACGTTGTTAATTTCGAAATATGGACGCAACTCTTCTTCGTCAAGGTCATATTTAGCTTTCTTTACTTTATCAGCATAGTACCACCAGTCCCAAGAAGCTAGCTTAAATTTACCACCTTCTTTGTTGATGATTTTTTGCATCTCCTTCACTTCTTTTTTAGCGTTAGGAAGAGCAGCTTTCCAAAGTTTGTTCAACAATTCGAATGCTTTTTCTGGAGTTTTAGCCATGTTCTTCTCAAGCACATACTCAGCATAGTTGTTGTAACCAAACAATTTTGCACGTTGAATACGAAGGTTTACCAATTTTTTGGCAATCTCTTTGTTATCGTACTCGTTGTTGTTGTTACCACGGTTTACATATCCCATGTAAAGTTTCTTACGAAGATCACGATTATCAGCATACTGAAGGAATGGAAGCATGCTTGGCTTTTGAGTTGTAAATAACCATTTGCCTTCTTTGCCAGCAGCTTTAGCAGCTTCAGCAGCAGCAGCAACAACACCAGCAGGAAGACCAGCAAGATCTTTTTCATTATCGATAACCAACTCAAATTTATTGGTTTCTTTCAATACATTTTCACCAAATTGAAGAGTTAATGAAGCAAGTTCTTCATCAATCTTACGCAATTGATCTTTCTTGTCAGCTGGAAGGTTAGCACCACCACGAACAAATCCTTTGTAGATTTTATCTAGCATGGTTTGTTCTTCAACAGAAAGTTCCAATTGATCTTTTTGTTCGTAAACTGCCTTAATTCTTTTGAATAAGTTTTCGTTTAAGCTGATATCACCATAATACTTGGTTGTAATTGGAGATAATCTTTTAGCCAAAGCAGCAATAGAATCGTTGTTTTCCGATCCTTTAATGTTGTAGAATACATTTCCTACTTTATCCAATAAAGCACCTGATTTTTCGTATGCTAAAATTGTATTTTCGAAAGTTGGAGCTTCTTTGCTGTTTGCAATTGCTTCAATTTCCGCACGACCTTCTTCCATGCCTTTCATGAAAGCAGGCTCGAAATGTTCGAATTTAATTAAATCAAACGGAGGAGTTTGATATGGAGTGTTGTACTCAGCAAAAAACGGATTGTCAGTCTTTTGCTCGCTTTTTTTTCCATCGCAGGCTGTAAATGCCATACCTGCTACAAGTAAATAAAGGAACGTCTTTTTCACTTTGTTAGGTTTAGTGTTAATATTAAAATTGTTCGATCGCCAAAATAGTAAAAAAACTCTGTCTTTACTAAGGGTTTTTACCCATTTAGCAACATGTTTTATTTAATTACGAATTGGCAATTACGAATTACGATTGCAATAGAAATATTAGGTCTATGTTAAAAGTTTTTGCAAAATTCGTAATTACTCATTGCTAATTATTAATTGTTTATTTCAATCCTTTTTTCAGGTTAAAGCTGGTTGATGGCTGTACTTGTTTCGATTGCTGAAAGTTTTTCATCAGTCTTTTAAAAGTGTTTGATGATACTTTCTCATTGCTCAAGTCAATCAAAAATCTTCTGAATCCTTCTTTGTAAAGGTTGTTTTTTTGTTGCATCCAGGTAACCGGATGTTTTGGATAAACAATGGTCATTCCATCACGAAGTTCCTTGTTGTATTCCCCCTGCATATCATCAATTAATTCATCATTTACCGTTTTTACTGGCATACGAGAGTAGAACAATTGAGGGTAGAAGTAAACAGGAACAATTCCAAAACGATCATTGCTTTTTAACAGGTTTTCCAGATCATTTTCCTGAGGATGACAGAACAGATTGATTCTTTCATCACGCAAGTGAGCTATTGCAGCATCGTTAAACAAATAAACATTCTCGTTGCATGAAACACGAGCTTTATTTGGAAGCAATAGTTTTTGTGAAAGGTGACTCAGCATAAAGTTTTGATATCCATTGCGCATGGCCTTTTTGCATAGCTGCTTATAGAAACCTAAATCTTTCTCTTGAATAAACTTTGGCAATTCAATGATTAGTTTGTTTGCATTTTTCTGAAGAAATGGAACATCCCACTTTAACTCTTCCCATTCTGCTTTTTTTAGGTTAAGAATTAAATAGTTGACTTCATTTAAATTTACCTTACGCAACCATGCCAATGAATCAATTCGAATGTAGATTTGTTCCTTTTGAGGAATATTCTTTTTTCCTAATGAGTTAAGGATTTTGGCTTTATCAGTTCTATGCATGTTAGCCTTGAGTGGTTTACCTTCCTCGCGGAACTTATTTGAGAATTTCTCCTGCATCATTCCAGCTAAATATACCTGATCACCTTTTTCAGCTACAACATTTCCGATTTCAAGTTGATAAGTCCCTTTACCAAGTTCTTTAAATTCTTTAACCTTAACAGCTTTTTGTGGTTCACCATTCTTTTGCTTGAATCTGATTCTGTTTCCTACTTGTATATCGTGAGAAGAGGAGAAGATTACGGTGTTTCTATTTCTTTTTTCAACAGTTCCAATTAAAATACCGGTATTGGTGTTCTCGGTGATGGCTTTGTTTACATTTCCTGCAAGAAAATATCCTGTCTTTTCTCGTCCCATATCATAGGCAAGAATTTCCTTAGCTGTTTTTAAATCATTATTATCAATTACCTTTCTATAAGCTCTAGATACATTATATACAAACTCTGCTGGTTTTAATCGACCTTCAACTTTAATAGATTCTACACCCATTTCCATAAGTTCAGGCAATACATCCACAGCTTGATTGTCTTTTAAACTAAAGACATAGCTTTTCTCTTTTCCTGTTTCATAGAATCTTCGGCACGGTTGAGCGCATAAACCTCTATTGGCACCACTTCCACCTAGAAAACTACTGAACAAACACATGCCAGAGAAGGAGTAGCATAAAGCTCCATGCATGAATATCTCCAATTCAATATCAGATTTCTTACGAATATCCTTTAACTCAGGAAGAGTCAGTTCTCTTGCCATTACAACTCTTTCAAAATCTTTGTCTTTGCAATAAATGGCTCCCAAAGAGTTGTGATGAGCCATTTGTGTACTGGCATGTATAGTAATTTTGGGAAAATGTTTCTTCACCAAATAGTAAACACCCCAATCTTGAATGATGATGGCATCAATTCCAGTTTTCTGAATTAAATTTAAAGTATCCAGCAAGTCAGGTAATTCTTCATTTTTAATTACCGTGTTTAAAGTAAGGTAAACCTTTATGTTGTTCTTCCTTGCAATTTTTATCAGTGCCAGCAATTGTGAGCTTGTAAAGTTTGATGCTCTTCCACGCGCATTAAATTGACGCAATCCCAGGTATACGGCATCAGCTCCACCTTTTACAGCAGCATGAAACATTTCAGGATTTCCAACAGGTAGTAATAATTCAGGTTTACTCATTCTTCAAAATTTTGTTCTGCATGCAAAGATAGAATTGAAAATTGGGCTAAACGACTTTTGTACACAAAAAAACCGCTCTTTTGTGAAGAACGGTTGAGATAGTGCTGTTGTATGTAACTATATGTCGAAACCACTTTTGTAAGTTCTTGTATCATCTTTTGGCACCAGGCTTCCGCGAAATTGGATTTTACTACTTCTGGTTGATGCATCAACAGAGGCGTCAGCAAAATTGTCAGAAGCATTCAAACTTATTCTTACCTCAGCATGAATTGCAGCACCCATTACATTGAACTCCAAATATTGGTTACCATGTTTATCTGTAGAGAACTTCTCGTTGCGGATTTTACCATTTAATGTAATTCCACCTAATCCATTTGGTCCGCCGTAACCTCTAAATGACAATTGAAGAGTAGCCTTGTCTTTTTCAACTGAAATAAAGTTTAAATGATCAGAAACATTAATCATTTTACCTCTCTTGTTTTGTAAACTTGTGGCCTCTAGAACAAAATTAAAATCCTTTAATGCTTGATATGCTTTGTCATGCATTTCCTGATTATATCTTTCTCTTTCGGCTTTACGAATTGCTCTCTTTTCTTTTCTAAGTTCTTTCTTTTCTTGCTTGGTTAATTCTTTGCCTTCGGCAAAACTTGAAAATGAGATTGCTCCCAATATTAAAATTGCTACTAATGTTAATGTATTTCGCTTCATAACTTTAAAATAATATTTCTAACCCAAATAATTTTACTGCAGTCGATCACACAATTGCAAGATGCGTGCCATTTAAATGTCAACAAATCTTAAAAAGATTGAAAATTAGTTATTTGAAGAAGAGAGTGGGGCTAGTTTAATTGTTGAGAAGAGAATTTTCCGTTGGATTTGAACTTTTCTCTTTGTGATCTTCTTTTATCACTTTTAGGGCTAAAGCTTAAATAAAAAGCTACCCATAAAACGAACATGACAATGGCAACGGAGGTCGAACGATTGAAGTAAATGCCTTTGAAATTGTATAGAATCGCGTCATGGGGATTATCAGGATCAAATAGTATGGTAAAATTTTTTCCAAGTGGATATTCAACATTTTCCAATCCTTTTAATTGGTAGGTTTTACCTTTGACTTCATATTGGATGATGGAGTAAATTGAATAGAGTTGTCCCATATTGTCTTTACTGGTTTTTATAACGATTCCTTCAGTTTTATCACCATCCAATAACAATCTCCAATTGCTGTAAATTGGAATAAGTAGTATTAAAGCGGTAATAATAAAGAATCGAAAACCAGTAATTTTCATAGGTTAGGGCAATTTCTGTTTCCATAAATTTAATGAAAATTAGGAAATAAAAAAGGTCATCAAAGAATGATGACCTTTACCTTTTTTATATGGTTTGAATTATTGTGGATAATTCAAATTTTCTTCAGTAAGATTAGAAAGTACCTCTTTTCTGTACTTATCCGATTCCCATTTTGCGACTGTTAGATCATGACTAACGTAGTTACCACATTCAATTTTGTTGGTTCCTGGAATCTCGCCTTCGAAATCAGCCATAAAATCGAACATTTCTTTGGTAACATCGATAATATCTTCTGATTTTAGATCACCATGGAAAATAATGTAAAATCCAGTTCTACATCCCATTGGGCCAAAGTAAACAGTTTTGTTGGCCCACTCTTTGCTGTTTCTTAAGAAGGTTGCACCCAGATGTTCCATGGTATGCATTGCAGGAATATCCATTGCAGGCTCCTGGTTGGCTAATTTGGTTCTGATATCGAATGTTGTAATGGTTTCATCACCAAATCGATCTTTTCTTGATACGTAAATACCTCTTTTCAATTTATTGTGATCAACCGTAAAGCTATCTATCTTTTCCATATTCTTTGATTTAAACTATTTTGCTAATTCTTTTGTCATTTCAACAACCATATTTGCTGAGTTTACAGCAGCTGTTTCAACAAACTCTTCATACTCGATTGCATTCTCTTGTCCTGCAATATCCGAAATTGATCGGATAACTACAAAAGGAATTTCAAATTGAAAGCAAGTTTGAGCGATTGCGGCTCCTTCCATTTCAACAGCTTCGGCCGATGGAAAGGTATCTTTAATTTTTTTAGTGGCTTCAGGATTATTCATAAACTGATCGCCAGTAAGAATTGTTGCTGTTTTGGTTTTTACATCAATCAATTTGTGGATGCATTTATCAGCCAATTCAATTAATTTTTCATCAGCAGTAAAGCTCTCAGGCATCCCAGGAACCTGACCGGTTTTGTATCCAAAAACTGTACAGTCCATATCGTGATGAATCAATTCTTTCGAGATTACAATGTCGCCAACTTTTAAATCGCCAGGAAATCCTCCGGCAGCACCTGTGTTTATTACAAAGTCAGGGGAGTAGTTATCGATCATGATGGCTGCACCAATAGCTGCATTTACCTTTCCAATGCCCGATTGTAAAAGAATAATATCATTTCCGTTTAGCTTTCCGGTATAGAAAACAAAGCCACCTTTTTTTTGTTCATTTTTATCCGACAATAGTGCTCGAAGTCTTACAACCTCAATTTCCATTGCCCCAATAATACCTATTTTCATGGATACTGTATAAAGTTCAAAGTTTGAATAATAAAGTTCTAGTGCCTTTATTGTTCGATTTATTCATAGCTCACAAAGTTATAAACAATTCGTGTTTTTTTATCTTTTGCCATTTAATAAAAGTGGATTTTACCTGAAATTATGGGCATTGCCCATGATCGCTTCGTGGTATTAGATAATTTAATTAAATTTAGATTTTTAATTAAAAATAATTATTAGCGTATGACCTTAAAACAGCTTGAATATGCTTTGGCTTTGCAAAAATTAGGCGGATATGGGAAGGTGGCCAAGTTTATGGGAGTGTCGCAACCAGCTGTTAGCCTGCAAATACAAGCACTGGAAGAAGAATTGGGTATAAAACTCTTCGATAGAAGTAGGAAACAGGTGGAACCCACTACAAATGGGAATCTTTTTTTGGAGAAAGCGCAATTGTTGATTACAGAATCGAAGCACCTGGAAGATTTTGCCGTGAATTTATCCGAAGACATTCAAGGAGAGCTTTGCTTGGGAATCATTCCAACCCTTTCGCCATATTTAGTGCCTTTGTTTGTGGATGAGCTTAATCAGCGATATCCGAAATTGAAGCTCACCGTTAAGGAAATGATAACCGAGGAAGTTTTACAAGGAGTGAAGGATGGTAGTTTGCATGGGGGAATCATTTCTACTCCAATTCAATTGAAGAGCAATTTGGAAGTTTGCCCGATTTTCTATGAAAAGTTCTATTTGTATGTCTCCGATAAGCATGATTTGTTTGCTATAGATGAAATCGGTATTGATGAGTTAGATCATGATAGCATTTGGATGCTTAAGGAAGGAAATTGTTTTATGGATCAGGTAACCAACATCTGTTCTTTAAACAGAAAAGAGGAAAATGAACTGGTTTACGAAAGCAATAATATTGATGCCTTACGAAGAATCGTGGAATACAAAGGAGGAATTACTTTTGTTCCTGAGTTGGCAACATTAATGATTCCATCCGACCAGGAGGACTTGCTCAAAGAGATCAAAGGACATGATAAGGTAAGGGAAATCAGTTTGATTCAACTGAAAAGCGAGGTGCGAAAGAATCTTTTGAACGCGGTGATTGCTACCATTAAGGATTGCATACCCAGGCAAATGCTAAATAAAGAGAATAAGGAAGTGGTTAAAACAAATTTTACAGAACAATGATTGCCAAGACATTTAAAACACCATATTATGCTGTAATTTTCTCATCAGTAAGGGCAGAAGGAGATGAAGGTTATTCGGAAATGGCCGATACAATGATAGAGTTGGCCCAAACACAAGCAGGATTCCTGGGAGTGGAATCGGCACGAAATGAATTGGGCATAACGGTTTCTTATTGGGAGAGTTTAGAGGCAATTCAAAAATGGCAGGAACATCCGGCGCATAAGATTGCCCAGAAACGCGGAAAGGAAGAGTGGTATAAGAAATATGCCGTTCGGATCTGTAGGGTGGATTCGGATTACTTTTTTGAGAAATAAGGCTTACCTACGAATTAATCCAATTAACCATATTAGTATAACGGCTCCAAGTGTTGAGGCGACTAGTACTCCAAAAAAACCAGGCATATGGATGTGGAGGTGATCCAAGATGCTTCCTCCAATGAAGGCTCCAATGATTCCCACGATCATGTTGATGAGAAGTCCCTGTCCTTTGCCTTTAACGATAATGCTACCCAGCCAGCCGGCAATGATTCCTATGATAATAAAGAGAATGTAGGTCATGATGTTGCGTATTGGTTTTTTTTAAGATACGAAAAAATATGTAAGTTTTTGTCTTCGAGCCAGACGTATTATTTTTATCCTCAAGCCGGATAGGCTGTTCTTTTATTCATTCATAATTTTCATGGGCATTCATGAGCTCGCAAAGCTCGGTTATCATTGCTATAAAAGAACCAAAAGATCTAGACGTCAAAAATTTAGTTACCCATAACGATTTAAAGTCTAAACAGAATAATATTCCTTCGTTCCTCAGTCATGGAATTCTGTTCTTAACGACTTTTTCATCTATGGGTCCCAACAAATTTTTGAATGTCACTGTTACTGCAATAAATGAGTGATGTTTTAAATGAATTTTGCCTGAAGGGCAAATATCATATAGCCCAGGGGAAGGGAATGGTAATGACCGCCACCCTGGGTTAATGTGTTTTGAAAGGGATCGTCGCAATTGGGAGTGTTGTTTTGTGTGGTGTGTTTATTGCGACGAATACTATGGATTGGTTTTGTCTTCAAGCCAGACGGGCTCTTACTTTTTTATTCATTCATAATTTTAACGGGTATTCATGAGCTCGCAATGCTCGGTTCCTTAGATGAGAAAAGTAAGCAAAAGAATCAAGCCAATCGGATACTGCTCGCCATTCCATGGTGACGGTGTGCCCCGACTCGCGTCCGATTGGCGGCTCCCGATCGAGATTAATCTTTTAATTGATTTAGTATTCTTAGTAGTTTTTGCCTGACGGGCAAAGAACATATAGCCCAGGGGAAGGGAATGGTAATGACCGCCACCCTGGGTTAATGTGTTTAAAATGTAATCGTCGCAATTGAGAGTGTTGTTTTGTATGGTTTGTTTATTGCGACGGAGAATGGATTGGTTAGTTTTCGAGCTGTTAATTTTCTCTTAAATGAGTAGGGTTTTGTACGTTTGATTTGTGATGCTTTGTTTTTTCATTAACTTCAAATGAGTATTAAGCTTAATGAAATTTGTAATGGAAGATAAGAAAGATATCCTATTAGATAATGACATACTTGTAAACAAATCTCCAATTTTAAATCAGGGTACACCTGAGGAAAAGAGGGCGGAGATTTTAAAATATTTTCAAGTCACCTGGGAGTTGGATAATAGATTGTACGATAGCCTGAAAACGGAAGAGGCTTTTTACATGAGGGCTGATCCGCTTCGCCATCCTTTGATTTTTTATATTGGACATACGGCTACCTTTTACATTAATAAATTGATTCTGGCGGGAATTCTAAACGAGAGATTGAACCCCAAATTTGAATCGATGTTTGCGGTTGGTGTGGATGAAATGTCGTGGGACGATTTGAATGAAAAACATTACGACTGGCCTAAATTGGAGGATGTGAAGCAGTATCGCAGGCAAGTGAAGCAAATAATCGAGAACCTAATTCTTGAACTTCCCCTAAAAATGCCTGTCAATTGGGAATCTCAGTTCTGGGTAATTTTAATGGGCATTGAGCATCAGCGTATTCACATTGAGACATCATCTGTATTGATCAGGCAATTGCCTGTTGATCAGGTACAGCAAATTGATTTGTTTGAAAGCTGCACAGATAGTAATGTGGCTCCTGAAAATGTATTGGATAGAGTAGAGGCTGGTAGGGTGAGCATAGGAAAGGATCGTGATGATGCCCTTTATGGTTGGGACAATGAATTTGGAAGCTTCAAATCTGAAATTAAATCTTTTAATGCTTCGAAGTATTTGGTTTCGAATCAGGAGTTTAAAGGCTTTGTAGATGATGATGGCTATGGAAACGAAAAATGGTGGACCGAAGAGGGGTGGGCCTGGGTGCAATACAAGAAATGCAGCTTCCCATTCTTTTGGTTGAAGGATGGAGAGCAGTGGAGACTTCGTTTGATGAGCGAGGAGATTGAAATGCCCTGGAATTGGCCTGTGGAAGTAAATTATTTGGAGGCCAAGGCTTTTTGCAATTGGAAATCGGCGCAAGTGGGAAAGAAATTGAGAATGCCCACCGAAGCGGAGTATTATCGTTTATATGATAGTGTGCAAATGCCAGATCAACCAGAATGGGAACAAGCCCCTGGAAACATCAATCTGGAGCATTATGCATCTCCTTGTCCGATAGATCAATTTGAATCGGCTGGTTTTTACGATGTGGTTGGGAATGTGTGGCAATGGACCGAAATGCCGATCTCAGGATTGGATGGTTTTGAGGTGCATCCTTTCTATGATGATTTTTCGACTCCTACTTTTGATGCCAAGCACAATCTGATAAAAGGGGGATCGTGGATTTCAACGGGGAATCTTGCGATTCGAGATTCGCGTTACGCTTTTCGTCGTCACTTCTTTCAGCATGCCGGATTCCGATATATCGAATCGGAAGAGGAGGTAGAAATCAAATCCGATTATTATGAAACCGATGAGTTGGTATCGCAATATTGTGAGTTCCAGTACGGGCAAAAGTACTTTGGTGTAGAAAATTATGCGCTTTCGTGTATTGGTTTAATAAAAAGCCACATAAAGGATGTGAAGCGAAGTAATGCTTTGGATTTGGGATGTGCAACCGGACGCATGACCTTCGAACTGGCGAAGTATTTCGATCATGTTACGGGACTGGATTTTTCGGCTCGTTTCATTCGAATTGGTACGCAGCTTAAAGAGAGCGGGAAGTTGAATTACATCAGACAGGAGGAGGGGCAACTGAATTCTTACCAGGAGTTTAAACTGAGTGATTTTGGTTTGGATCAATATAGAGATAAGGTAGAGTTTTACCAGGCTGATGCTTGCAACTTGAAGACTTTGTATTCGGGTTATGACTTGGTTTTTGCCGGGAACTTGCTGGATAGACTGTATGATCCGAAGAAATTCTTAAAAGAGATTGCCAATAGAATCAATAAGGATGGTTTGTTGGTGTTGACTTCTCCTTATACCTGGTTGGATGAGTTCACTGAAGTAGAAAACTGGATTGGTGGCTTCAGAAAAGACGGAGAACCATACTCTACGCTACAGGGCTTGAAGGATATCTTGTCTGATCAGTTTGAAATGGTGGAAGGACCTAAAGATGTGCCTTTTGTGATAAGGGAAACATCGCGTAAGTTTCAGCATACGGTTGCAGAAATGACGGTTTGGAGAAAGAAGTGATGTTTTTATCCTCAAGCCGGATGGGCTATTCTTTTGTCATTACCACAAAAGAATCAAAAAGTCTAGGTGTAAGCACTCGGTGACCCATTACGGCTCAATGATGAAAAGAAATAATAGTTGCGTTCGTACCTCACTCCACAGAATTTCTTTTTAGTCATCATTTTTGCCTATGGGTACCCCACCTGCGTTGCTCATACCGAACTGGTTTGAATCGGGATTGTGATAAATTGGTGACGGTTCTTGATTGAAGGGATTGTTATTTGGAGGGTTTGCCTGAAGGGCAAATATCTTAATAGCCCAGGGTAAAGGAGCGAGAGCGACTGCCACCCTGGGTTAATATGTTTTAAATGGAATCGTCGCAAGTGGGATTGATGTTTTTTGTGTGTGTTTATTGCGACGGATAATATGGTTTGTTTTGTCTTCAAGCCGGATGTGAAGAAATGTGTTGTGTTTTATTCGTCGTTCTCAGTTATGATTTCTTCAGCTTCGCCAGACCAGTAATGAACAGGAGCTTCTAATTTTTTAGATATTAATTTTTGTATGTCAGGTCTAACAGTCATTTGCCCTTTCATAATAGCTTGGAAGGCTGGTTTTGTTAATGGAAGGGATGTAGACAGATCATGAATTAAAAGACCTAGCTTCCTTAGTCGTGTTTTTAGGACATTAGGATAAATCAACCTGTGTTGATCAGTTGAAGTTTCGAAGGCTTGATTGGCATTACAAAAGCGTACTTGCTCAGGGAGTTGATTCCCACAGTTGGGGCAGTAGTTTAGCGCTTCTAATATTAGATGGTTACATGAAGTGCACTTGTGTTGTGTTAGGTAATGCTTTTCAGCTGGTTTTAGTTTGTAATCTTTTGTGAAATCAGGTTCAGTGATAATAGGAAGTGACTTTTCTTGATCCTTATGGTTTTGCTCCCATTTATTTTTGAATGAGTAGTGAGGATCTTGTGATTTCTCAATGATCTTATGAAAATCGAACTCGAATATTTCTGTTAGTACTAAAATGCTGTATTCATCTATTCGTTTCACTCCGGAAAAAATAGATTCAAAGATTGATTGTTTTAATTTTAACTTTTCAAAAATTTGTTCAGAGCTTAAGTTTTTTGCCTTCATGGCTTCTTCGAAGGCTTCAGGAATAATGTAATATTTTGTCATTGTGTTTATTGTATGTTTTGATTAAAAGTAAGGATAATAATTCAAAATAAAATAAGGATTAGGATAAATTGTTTGTTTGGGTAATGGTATTTTGTTGAAGTTAGATTTGATGAAGTGTATCTGATAAATACTTGATGGTGAAATTAAAACTTGTAAATATCGTGTAAATGCCATGTCTGCTATACATCGAACTCTGCTTATTCATTCATAAAGCATTTTACAGATAAAGCCAAGGGGATGCCTTGGCTTTACAGTTATTATATAAACATCAGTAAGGATGTTTGTTTTATGCCGGATGAGGAACCGGTTGTGGCTGCATCTCTACTTTAATGTTAAGGTATTGGTTGCTGTAACGACGAATGGTAATCATTGTAGTTTCGTAATTGATATTCTCTACCTTTAGCGTGAATTCACCATCAGGGAAATTCTTGAATGAGAAGTACCCATTTTTAGTGATTTTGGTTTGCATATCGTTCTCTACAACGCTTACCTCACCGTAGGAAATGGCTGATCCAGTTTCCTTGTCTACAATAAATCCTCGCACGTCGATATGTGAGGTGTTAGTCTTTTGTAGTTTGCGTGCGCTAAAGTAGGCATTTACCATATCGGGATGAGAAACACGATAGCTTTCGATAGACCAGTCGAGCTTTTCTTTCAGAAAGATATCGGTAGTTCGAATCAATTCTTCAAACTCCTTTTTGTTGAGTTTGTTCTGTTCTTTGATGCGAATTCTCTCTGCATTTTTGTCCTCGATATCATCCATGCATTTTTTATAAGCAGTTATGAATTCAGCTGTAATAGAGTAGTTGGCCAATTCGGTTTGGTTTTCAAGCGCCAAATCGTGCAATTGTTCTGCAGCATCGAGACGTATGCTTTGAGAGGTTCTCAATAATTTTTCCTGTATGGTATCCAGCTTATTGATCAGCTCCTGGTTGTTGGTATCGTTGGCGAAACGTATGAGCGCTACGATTACCAGCTTGGAATTGTCTGAAAGTTCTTCGAACAATTCTCGCTTTGCCTTAGTGATCCACTGTGTTGGCTCATTCAAATCGTTACGTAATGTGCGCAATCTGGTATGATAGCCTGTAAATACCATGATTTGAGCTTTTGTAGATTCATCGGTTTCGAATACCGATTGGTTGTCGTTCAACGCCTCTTCGAGGTGCTGATAGCTTGCTAGCTTACTTGATTGTCTTGCTATCATTTTTTTGAATATTAATCAATAAGTGACTTCTTGTTTTTAGCACTTACCGGAAATTAAGAAAGTAAATTGGTATTCAACTCACAAAAGTGTGAGGAGGGTAGTAGTTTGATACAGTTGCCTGTATCCTTATGGTAGCAGTGGTTGCCTAAGGTTTAAAGGGAGGAATATATATGGTTTGCCAGTTTTCATTTATAAATAATATGAATCTGTACTATGTATAAGAATATTTGCAGTGTCATTAAAAGGATCAATTGTAGTATTTAATAGATCTGAATCATGATGAAGAGGGCTGATTTACAAGTTAAAAGTACCTGGACTACTTGTAAATGTGCTTGTAAACTGATCAGGATTATCTGTAGTAAAGCTAAGAGTGCTAATTGTTAGATTATATGGCTCTGTACAATGATGAAGCAGGCAGATTTACAAATTCATTGGATTTGGACCTTGTGTAAGTGTACCTGTAAACTGATTAAGGGTATCTGGAGTAACGTTAAGAGGACTAATTGTCAGATTAAATGGATCTGGACAATGATGAAGAGGACTGATTGTCAGGTTAAATGTACCTGTAGTACGTGTAAGTGTACCTGTAAAACGATTTAATGTATCTAAAGTATGTGTAAGAGGGCTAAATGACTGTGTAATTTGATTTGGATTAATCTTAAATCAATCTGTCAGTCATGTAAGGGCTCGCATTTAACGATGCATTCTTTTCATTCTCACAAATCCTTCTCTTGTTCTTCGCTAATGCAGTAAATTGATAATATATATCGTATTGTTTAGCTAAACTCATATCGAATGTATGAAAGAATAATTAACAATACAAAATAAACTTGAAATGTAAGGTTTTAAAAAGTTGAGATGTTTAACCTGTATTTATTGAATTTACTACTATTCCCGATAATTTTAAGAAAACTTAAATAATTACTGTTTAGAATCATTCAAAATATGATAATTAATAAAATGGGTGTGTTTTTGCCGGAAATGAACTTTGAGTCACTCTAAAGTTCAATTAATCATGATGAAAGTGTGTTTTATTGGTATGAATAGCTTTTCTCTGTTTGTCAACTTGATTGCTGTTTTCTGCATTTTGTTTGCAATTATTGGCCGTTTGAGGGTATTTTAAATGGCATTGATTTGGATTGAATTAGTTTAACTGGATAATTTGAATGGGCAATAGCTTTGTGAGTGAAATTAGTTGAGCATAAGTTTTGAATTGAGGGTGGGGTTTGGTAGATTTGGGGGAGTGAGAGAGTTTTAGGAAAAGAGAACCTTAGAAAGGATTTGTTCCTAGTTCGCGCAAAAGGGATGTGAGAATATACCGAAGGAAAGGTGCACGATGCTGACCGATATGGTATGTATTGTGCAATAAGCGATATAAGAGAAATAAATGCGATAATGCATTTATATGTGCTTTGGGTACAATTAAAACAAACATAACATGAATATTTTTACACAAATTGTGGTGGTTATTGGAAAAATAACACCCAGTGGAGTCAGTATGCTAGGTACTGGATTTATTATTACTAATGATGGAAAGATTGCAACATCAAAACATGTTGTTGGTTCTGACCCATCAAATCTTGTAATTCTTGCTCCACATATTAGAGACATCAATGCTTATCAAGATACTTCTGACACAAGCTGCCAACCAGTACAAACGACAGTGTTAGAAATGGATCCAATTAAAGACCTGTGTGTACTGAAAGCCGATATTACATTTTCTGGACAATTGCCTCAAATTGGTTCGTTTGACGAAGTAAATGTTGGAGATAAAGTTGGCATTTTTGGTTATCCTCATTGTGTCGCTGGAAGAAGAGTATTAACATTTCAAGAGACTGAAATTGGTGCTAAAGTACTTTTAGAATCTAATTCTATTAAGTCAAAGCATGCTGTAATTAATACTCAGGCAAGACCTGGACAATCTGGAGGATTAATATTTTCCCCAAGACTAAGTAAAATAATTGGTGTATTAATAGGTGCATATGCTCCAACTCAAGGAGGTGGTATTTCTCTTGGGGGTATTAATCCTCAAGAATTACATCAAACAACACATTGTATTTCAGCAGAATATTTAAATGATATGATATAATGGGAGCAATACAAAATATAACATTAGATAATTGGTTATCAGAATTAAAAGCATATCAGCGAAATTCAATTGTGACATTGATTGATGAATATGGAGAAGAAGATGCAGTAGAAAAGTGGCTCTCCGCAAATGGACCAAAGGATAATGTTCCTTTTGGTGGCTTACAATCAGCAGATACTAAGCCTTTTCTCGAAAAATTTAAAGCTGAGTTTAAGAAGTTTGTTTGTAATCATCCAGATTATGAGGAGGAAAGAAAAAAACTTAATATGGAATCTCCTGTTGTTAAGGCGATTTGGATTTCAGTTATTTCTGCTGCCTTAGGTGCGACTTTGGGTTTTGCTGCCACATTATTAGCTCCAGCAGTTGCCGTTATGCTGTCGATTGCCGGGAAGATGGGATTAAATGCATATTGTGTAAATTAATAACTGTACCCAACATTTTGTATAGCGCATAGGGCAGTAAGTGAGTATTTAATCATTCGTGCTTTATACAGCACCGCCGAAGCGCAGCTTTGACGAATAGTCAAACTGCAGGTGTCAAACCTATACTTTGGCTACTTAGCGATTTGACAAGAAAGTGTTTTCTAATGCCCTACGCACTATACAATTTGCCGTTGTGGGAATTAAAACTAGTAACAAGCAAAGAGTTGAATATTAACCAGTAAGAATTTAAGTATGGAGGTGTTATTAATTATAGTAGGTGTTTTTCTGATAGTTATTTTGCTGCAAAAATCGAAGTTGAAAAATGACCTTAATGAGAAAAAGAAAGAATTAATTAAGAAAGACAAAGAGTTTGATTCTTATAAGGCGGAAAGTGAAAAGTACAAACGAGATACTGAGTATTTAAGAAAATATGAAGTGATAAGGGATATTGAAGTTGAACTTGAAAGAATCTCAAAACAAATACAAAAAAATCAAGAAGTTGCTCGTAAGGAAGTTGAAGAGTTAAAAGAAAAAGCTGAAATTGAAGCTGCTTCTGTTAAAAAAGATGCAAGAATTACGGCCAAGGAGGTAAAAGAAAAGGCAGAGGCCGTTTTAGAGCAAGCACATAGTTTAGCTAAGAAAATAGAGGATGAGGCAAATAAAAAGGCTGAGGAAACTGCAGGTGAAGCTTGGGAAGCGAAACAATATGCAGATCAATACTCTCAAACAGTAAAAGCTATGAAAAATATAATCAAAGGCTATGGTGATGAGTATTTGATACCTAACAGAAGTTTATTAGATGATTTAGCAGAAGAATATACACATAAAGAAGCTGGACAGGAATTAACTCAAATAAGAGCCTTGATAAAATCAATGATTAAGAATAGAGAGGTTGGAGATTGTGATTACGTAGAAACTCACCGAAAAGAAACAGCCATTGAGTTTGTTATTGATGCGTTTAACGGAAAAGTTGATACAATAATGTCAAAAGTAAAGCACGACAATTTTGGCAAGCTCAAGCAAGAGCTAAAAGATGCTTATAGAATTGTTAATCACAATGGAAAACCATTTAGAAATGCTCGAATTAATGAAAGATATTTTGATGTTGTAATGGAACAATTGAAGTTAGCTGTAACTGTACAGGAACTTAAGAAAAGAGACCAAGAAGAGCAAAAAGCTATTCGCGAAGCAATGCGTGAAGAAGAAAAGGTTAGAAGAGAAGTAGAAAGAGCTCTTAAAGCAGCAGAAAAAGAAGAAAAACTACTAGCAAAAGCTATGAAAGCAGCTGAAGCGAAACTATCTCAAGCAGCAGCGGACGATAGAGCTAAGCTTGAAGAAGAACTAGCTCTAATAAAACAAAAGTTATCGGATGCGGAAGAACGAGGCCAGCGAGCTTTATCTATGGCACAACAAACTAAGCGAGGTCACGTCTATATCATTTCTAATATTGGTTCGTTTGGAGAAGAAGTTGTGAAAATTGGATTAACAAGAAGATTGGAACCAATGGATAGAGTAAAAGAACTTGGCGATGCCTCGGTTCCTTTTTCTTTTGATGTTCACGCTATGATACATTCAGAAGATGCCCCTAAATTAGAAAAGGAATTACACGATGTGTTTGAAAATAACAGAGTTAATAAAGTGAATTATAGAAAAGAGTTCTTTACTGTTCCGATAACTACAATTAAAGAAAAAATTGATAATCTTAACCTAGAAACTCTGTGGACTATGAAAGCAGAAGCTAAAGAATATCGTGAAAGTGTTGAATTAAAACGAAGAGAACAAAAGATGGTTGGAGTAAACTAATACCCCCTCGCTAATCCTGATTTGTAATCAGGACTTATGGGTAAAGAATTTGAAAATTGATTTTGTAGGATTGTAAAACCCAAACTCGAAACCTGTGAATTGGAAATTCACAGGAGTAGAAGACTTTTACCATGAGAAAGTAAGGTTGAAAATGATTGAATTTGTAAATGAATAAATCAATCAATGCTCTCATTAGTGCAGATTGATACTAACCAATACTTAAACCAAGTAATTATATAAAACTTAAAGTATCTAACCTAAAAAGAATTTTAATCATGAGAAAGCCCATTGCAATACTGTTTTTGATTGTAGTTTATTTAATTCCAAATAACGTTAAGGCTCAAGAAAAGGAAGCTGCTGCGATTGCTGCAGGAGCCTTAGTGGCTATAGGTACAGGTATTGCTGCTGTTCAGCAAATGGAAGAACGTGCTGAATTAACAGCAACTGAATGGATTTTATCAAATAGACCCGAAATGAAAAGTTTTTCATTAAAAACACTTGACTTTGATGGTAAGAAGCTTAAGGATTTGTCTTCGGTATCTGTAATTACCTATGAAATTCAAGAGTTTACTCGTCAGGATAATCCCGTTTTAGATGGAAATAAATATGTATTACTTGCATTTACAAGCCAAGGGTGGATTAACGAATATGGAATTGATTTCGATAAAATTAAGTGGTTTTTAGTTAGTTCAACAGAATGGATTAATATGATGACTGCATATGTAAAAGCAGCATCGGACGTCAAAGATGAAAAGTTTATTCGTGAAAAACTTGAAAAGGGAAAGATTGTAAATAAGGGAATTAAAATAAAGAGTAAGTTGGTGATTCCTTTCTTTAAGCTTAATGGAGATATGTATGTTACGAATGATTATTCTGATGAAATGAAATTTGTATACAACGAAAAATCGTTAGGAATCTTTTTAAAAGAGACGGAAGATCTAGTGCAAATAAGCAGAAAGAGTATTATCTCCATTCATGAATTCTTTTTTTACGAAAATAATTAATGGGTTCACATTGAAAATACACTATCAAGAGATTATAATATAATTAGATCAATAAATAAACAACAAGTACAACACCTTTTCGTGTAGATTTTGGGCAGGGATTATAGTTGCCTTTGTTGGGAGATGTGGAAGTTTGCTAGCTTAATGGTGTGTTATGAAAAGACCTCAACCCCCAGCCCCTTCTCCTAGAGGAGAAGGGGAGTTGAGTGTAAGAATTTGAGTGTGGAGAAAGTTGGGGTGAGTTGGTAGAATAAGATTAATGATTGATATGGATGTAAGAACACGATTGAATGCAGAGCAGAAAAATGGAATTTTCTTTTTGCTGCTATCGAAAGCATTTGAAAGAATTGCCTTTTATATGGTAATGGCAATATTGATGCAGTACTTAACCAATGGAATTGGAGTAGAAGCTAAAACAGCTGGCATACAATACAGTCTATTTTATGGGATGTTTGTGGTAGGGTCTTTATTTTCAGGTTGGATAGGTGATGTATGCGACCGGATAAAGTTTGTTAAGCTGGGGTTTCTGATGATGATAGTGATGTATTTGTTGTTTGTTTTTATTCCAAATGTTAATTGGCTTGTGGTAATGGTATTATTAATTATGGGCTTTGGTCATGCTATTATAACGCCTAACCAGATTGTGTTTTTGGGTAATATTTATAACGAACAGGGCAAAGAGATAAAAGCTTTACCGGGTTTTATATGGTATTCTATAATTGTAAGTGTTGCTGCAATGTTGGCAGCTTTCTTGGCTAATGTTCTGAAGAATCAGTTGGGATACCTAGCGGTGTTTATTGCTGCATTTGTTTTTGCGGGACTCGCTTTAATGTGTTTCCTCATGTTTAAGAAAGCATATAGAAAATTGGATTTGGTAGCAGAACAGAAGGAGGATCAGACTGAAGTTTCAATTAGAAGGATTAATAAATTGATATTGGTTGCTATGATATCGATTGGAGTATTAATTCGTTTTGTATTGAATCAGAAAAATTTGTCGTTTACTTTTGCCATGAGAGATTATTTGCCGAATAGTATAGATTTAAGTTGGTTTACAGATGGCTTGCTACCTTATTTGTCTATTATGTTTTTGTTGATATTTCTTTTTGTGGTATCACGCTTGAAACGAATGAATTGGAAGGTGATATTTAATTTTATTCTGTTAGGAATTGCCATTTGTGTGTTGGCCTGTACTTTGGTGTTGGGCTATGAGCCTTTGTCGAATATTATTAGTGGCAATGTGGTATTTCTAAACGTCATGATTATGATTGTGCTTTCGGATAGTTTACTTTCTTCTGTAATGTTTTATTCAGTATACCGAAGTTCACCTTTGAAGCACAAAGGTTTGTTTCAAGGATTTTCTTTTTTAATTGTAGGTTTATCTAGTTATATAATAATTTTGGGAGTGAAAATGTATGAGAACATTGGAGCTACTGTTTCTTTTTTGATTTTGATGGGGATTATGCTGGCAAGTGGGGTGTTGATGTTTGGAGTTAAGAAATCAATTGGTAAAGAATAAGGATAAAGTAATAAGAATAAAGGAAGGAAAATATTAAAACTCAGATATGTTTTTAAGAGGAAAAGTAACGGTTGATCCGGAGCAATTGACTCACATTAAGGTTGAGAAGCCTGAGGGGAGTTTCAGGAAACTGTTTTATCATATTACAGGAGGAAAAGTTGGTGATAAGAAAGAGATTGAAACTTTAAAGGCCATCTCGATCATACAACAGATGCATTCCACATTTGCTTGCATGGGGATTGATAATGTGATTCGAATCAATCATGATGATATTGAGATTTATTTCGATACCAAAGGAGAGAAGGCTGATTTGGATTTTGCCATGGACAAGTACTCTATTGAGATTGATGAAAGCATGTCGAAATACTTTGATTCTTTGTGGATGGTCTTGGAGCACGAAGATGAGGAGTTTAAGTATTTGATTGAGATTAGTGTGAATCGAAACCACAAGGTAAATGAATATCCTATTGAGATTATTGTAAGTGGATTGTTGAAGGAGTTTGGTGATTTGAAGGGTGAACAGCTGAAAAATAAGCTGAATGGCGTGTTTAAAAATCAAAAGCGTTACGACCGCTATATCAATGATAGCAAGCAGAAGTTTGATTCATTCCTAAACAACCTGAGTTTTGAGTTGCAAAAGCGAATGCGAGTGGATGATGTGAAGATTCAATCGACCAAGCGAATGATTGTTCAGAAAGAGCAGGCCGAAAAGAGCAGAGAAGAGGCTAAGCCTTCGAGTTATGCAGGAACTCCTTATACATACTATGGATTTGGCGATTTCTTGTTGTACTCAGTGTTGTGGTCGGAGCTTTGTTTTGACAGGAATATTCATGTTTCTGATGCGGAAATTATTAATGAGGAAGGGCATTTGTTTGGCGAGGTTGGAGAATCGGGAATGGATGCCGTTGAGGGAAGTATTTTTGATAAGGATGTAAGCATTGAAGACTTATCGGCTTCAGATGGAAGTACTTTGCTTGAAGGAGATTCGTTTTTGGATACCAGTGATAGTGGTGTGTTCGAATCGGCATTTGAATCGGATGGCGGTGGCTGGTTTGATTCTGTTTCGGATGGTGGATTTGACTTTGATTTTTAATGTTTGTGAACTGAATATATGAAATTTAGAATACTTGTATTTGTGACTCTTGCCTTGGCTTTTATGCAGAATGAAGTGAAAGCGCAGAAATTTGCTGAATTTAAATGGGTGAATGATAGTGTTTCGGGGAGATATATCGAGAAATTGGCAATCCTGTTGCCGGTACAGATTGAAAATTTGCCGAATCGTTTTTTAATGCAGTTGGATCTTGGTTCGAATCAGACTGTAATTAGAGGAAATACTATTGGTAGCTTTTATCCAAAGTATCCCGATTTGAAGAGTAAGTTGGATACCATTAATTTGTGTAAGGTGCAAACGCATGAATGCCCACATATCAATGATTTGAATGTAAAGATTGGAGGTGAATTTGATTGCAATGTGAATGCGGCTTGTTTTCAGGGGTATGGAGTGAAAGTTCCAGTTGATTCCCTTAGTCCTGAAGTCGAAATATTAATAGGGTCCATTGGGGTAGATGCTTTAAAAAATAAGATTCTCATTATAGATTATCCGAACAATAGGATGAGTATAGCCAATCCTTCGGCAGTGGATGTATCAGAATATTCTTTTATTCCCTTTCAGTTTTTAAAGGAAAATGAAGACAACAGGTTGTTATTGCCATTTTCTGCCAATGGACAAGATTTTAGGGTGATGTTTGATACTGGAGCAAGTATGTTTCAATTATCGGCTCCCGAGAAAAATGCCAGAATGATTTGCGATAGCCAGGCTGTTGATTCATTGTTGATCAACTCGTGGGGCGAAAAGAAAAAAATCATTGGTTTGGAATCCAATGTTGAATTAAGATTTGGGGAGAAAGTATTGCCTCAACTTAAGGTGTACTACGATCCATCTAATAAGTATGATTTTTTCTATGAATCGAACAATGTGTTCGGTTTGACGGGAAATGCTCTTTTTCTGAATGATGTAATCGTGATTGATTATCAAAACAAGAGGTTTGGAATTAGGAAGAGTATAAACTAATGACCTTTGCTGTATAGAACGAATTGAAAATAGATTGCTTAGCTAATGAAACTGTATAAAATGAAAAATAAATTGAATTTGATGGTATTGCTGCTTTTCTGCTATACGATGTCGGCCTGCGCACAAAAAGAGTTGAATTTGAAGGCTAGTGCTTTAAGCGATACTATTGTTATGGGCAAAAGTGTAAAAGTGCGTTTGACACTGGAAGGAATTGAGAGTGATATTTTTAAAGGTAGAGATACAAAAAGTTGGGATGGTTTCTTTGGTGACTATCAACAGAATCATGATTTTAGAACTTTTGTAAGCGAAGTGCCCAATAAGATAGGAAAGAATGTATTGGGGCCTTATACCATAAAGATGATGGGCAGGGAGTTTGTTTCGAATACAGTAATTGTTGAGGTGATAGAACAGCCCGAAGAGATTTTTAAGATTGAGATGCCCAAGGAAGGAAAAGTGGGAGCGGAAATTACAATCAAGTTAAGAGGTAAGTTTAATGGATCGCTTACAGCCGTAATTAAAGAGAATGAAATTTTTAAGGTGAATGCCAGGTCGGTTACCACAAGTATAGTAAATGGCGTACATAACACGGTATGGGAGTTTGGTGTGAGGCTAAAGAAAAAGGGTGTGTTTGAAATGAATAGAAGTATGTTTAGGAATCTGCCGGATCAAATCAAAATTACGCCTGTGACATTTGAGGTGAAATAAAGGAAGCTTGGGGCACTTCATCTAAAAATAAATTCATGAGAAAAACAAATAAACTAGTATTTGCATTGGTAGCCTTAGTGGCTGGTATTCTATTGTATTCTTTCAGTAATGAAATTCTAATTGTTGATGATGAATGGACAAGTTTTCTTTCTGGTGCTCTGATTGGTGTGGGAGTTGGTTTTTTAATTTTCTACTTGTTTAATGTTGGAAGAAAGAAGGAGTAATTTTTTCGGACAAACGAATGGAATTAGTTAGGGCAATTATAAAGAGTTTGTAGAATTGATAAAGTAAAGCAATATGAAAAGAATTACATTATTTCTGTTATCCTTTATGGCTTTTTCATTTGGTCTTATGTCGCAAACCAAATATTACAAGGAGTTTGGTAAAAGCAGAATTATCGATCAGGCCGAGTTTGATCAGATAAAAGATGTATTGATTCACAAGAACAAATCAAAGCCTACTGTTAATGTGAATCTGATTGTTGTGGATGAAACAAGACGAAATGATTCTCTTGTGATTGTCTACAAAAGGCAAATGGTTATGGATGGAGGCGTTAAGATTAATTTGTCGGGTACCGAGAAGGTGTATGAAATGGTGGGGAAAAAGTTTCCAAATTTTAAACTCCATGATTTGGAAGGTAATACTTGCAGTTCTGATAGTTTATTGAATGCTCCCTTGGTACTGAATTTTTGGTTTAATGGTTGCAGACCCTGTAAAAAAGAGATGCCGGTTTTGAATCAAATTAAGAAGGAGTATGAGGGAAAAGTACGCTTTGTATCCATTACTTTTAATAGTGCAGATCAGGTAAAAAAGGTATTGCAAGATTATCCTTTTGATTTTTACCATTTGGTGGAGGGAAGAGCGCTTATCGATCAAATTGGAATAACAGCTTATCCTAAAACCATTGTAATAGATAGAAATGGCATTGTTCGACAGGTGATGGGGGGTGTTGAAAGTGTAGTGAGTGAAAATGGAGAGGTCGTTTTAGGTGATGGGGATGAAATCAGGAATGAGATTGAGAAAGTGTTAAAATTAAATTTAAAATAGATGGGATTATTTAATAAACCAGAACCGCAAAGAGTAGAAGTAAAGGGAAATCAGTTGAAGTGTCCGATATGTGGAGGGGTATTATTTTATGAGCGAGAAGCGCAATTAAATACGGCTGTAGCTTCTTTCTTTAATTTCGACTGGGCCAATCGCTCAGCTACCTGCCTTGTGTGTGCGAATTGTACGCATATATCCTGGTTTTTGGGAGAGTGATAAGTATGAAGATTTAACCTGAATTAAGCTTAATTGGGGTAATGTTAACTTGCTTTACATTGAGAAATATGTTGTTTTGCAAAGAGGCAAATTAAGTGTGATTTTGGCTAACCACTATACTAACTAATCGATGTTATCCCTGCGAGTTTTAATTTGCAGGGATATTTTTATGGCAATTGATTATGCTTTGATGATTTTGTAGTATCTGGCATTTTCAAATCCATGGCATGTACCACTTTTCCAATATTGCATTCCCAACTTTTCAAGAACTTTAATGGAAGCTTTGTTCTCGGAAAGAACTCGTCCTATGATTTGTTCGAATCCTAATGTCTCAAAACCATATCTTATGCAAGCTTTTGCTGCTTCGCTGGCGTATCCTTTGTTCCAATGTTTCCTGAAGACTCTAAAGCCAAGATCAATGAGCTTTTCTTCGTTTAGTTTTAATCCACACCAGCCAATGAATTCATTTTCTGCTTTTGTTATCATGGCCCATCTTCCGAAGCCATTCTTTTTGTAGTCATTGTAATTCTGAAGAAATGATTTGGCCTGTTCGACAGATTCGAACGGGGGATCGCCGGTATATTTGATAACCTCAGGATCGGCATTTAGATCAAACATGCTCTGTGCATCCTCAGGAGTAAATTCTCTTAATTGTAAACGCTCTGTTTCCAATACAACTTTCATGATTCTCATTTAATTAGTTCAATCTTAATAATTTAATTTTATCAATACGAACATCGTTACGCTCACCATTCATGTTGTTGTTGAACTCTTCGAAACTAATTTTGAAAAAATTATAACCTTTTTTTAGATCTACATAAAAAGAATTGGAGTATCCGTATTCATTCCACTTGCCTTTTCCCCTTTGAGGAAAAACAATAGAGCCTATATATCCTTTGTTTTGCCAGAGGCTTCTACTGGCACATTTGTCCCCGGTATTCATATCTCCATTTCCATTTGCATACAAAAAGCTCAGTTTGTAGTTTCCATCTCTGGATGCTTTAACCTGAAAGTAGTATGGTTCTTTATCGGTTTTCTTTAATGTAACAAAGGATGATATTCGCTTGCTCAGAAATGCCTCTGCTTCTATCAGTTTTTCATACTTGCTTTCATAAAGAAGAACTGGTTTGGAAAGAAAGGAGTGTTGATTTAAGCTATCCACTGCTTGTATACAAAATTCAACAGGGTTCGTAAAATTAACTTCAACCATGTGCTTGTCTTTTGTTTCGAGCAAAAGTTCTCCATTTTGATAAACCTTATAATGTGTTGCGTTGTTTATCTCATTCCACTGTAATTGATTGTTTTTGTAGGATAAGCTTGGAGTTTCTGGCAAATACAAATGTTCAACTACATTTATTTTCTCATCAATTGGGATTTCATTGTTCATTTTAATCACAATTTTGTGATGCCCTTCGATGTTTTTGGGTACAACGGCTCTTTTGTAGGGTGTTCCATCAAAAGTAAATGAGCTAATCTTGTTTCCAAAACCCAACACTTCAATATGAAGGATGGCCTTGTTGTATTTGAAATTACTTAGTACTTGCTTTCCTTTAAATTCTCGTGGAATAACAGGTTTAAATTCCAGCTCTTCTGTAGTGATTTTCATTCCCATCAGAACATGAAGAAAATTAGATATGCTAGCAGATGCACTTAAAAGTTGCTCATTCGAATCATTTTCTGTAGGTTGGAAATCTCCATTTTCAATCGAATAGCTTCTTTTGTTGTTTAGAAATAGTGCTGTTGATCTAATCGAAGAGGCAAGCCCCCATAGTACAGCTTTTGTATTTTTGTTTTCTGCTGCTGCCCAATTCCATGTTGCCTGTACAAAAGGCCAAATTCTGTTGTTGTGATAGTTAGCTACGTTGGGAATTTGTGGATGAAAACAAGCTACTCCAAATTGATGTATTGGAATGTTTTCAACTGAATTTTCCCTTACATCCCAAATATTGGCAAGCGATTCTCCAAGTGCGTCGGAATGTGGTGATACCAAATTGTATTTGTTGTATCGAAATTGACCAAGGTATTTTTTGTCTTCTATTTTAAATTTGCTGTTGATGCTCTTTTTTAAAGCTTCAGAGATGTGTTTGTACTTTTGTATATCCTTACCAAGGAGGTTTCCCATTTCAATAAGTATTTGCAAAGCCTTATGGTGAACAACTTGGTTAGATAGGGAATAGGTTTCGTAAATGTCGGTAGGCGACATCCATTTGGGGTAGGATTGTTCCTGGCGATTTAGGAATGATGCTTCTCCTTTAAACAGATGAGAATGATAATCCCATATTAAATTGATGTCATCATCAATGCTGTTTTTAATAATGAAGTAGGTTCTTCGAAGCCAATCAGTATCGCCAGTTACTTTGTAAGTATCCCATGCAGCTGTAGCCCATATCAAACGATCCGAACTAATGGGCCACGAGCCTCCGGTTCCTGCATCTTGAATGATCCTATCGTTCTTCACCCTTTGCATTAGACTATTTTGACATGCTTTAGGATGAAGTATTGCCAATGACAACATGCCCGAATACCCCAAGGTAGTGCTTGTGATGTTTTCTTTAGAAAAGATGCTGTCGTTTAAAATTTTTCGGTCTATCTCCTCTAAAGACAAATTGTATATTGCATTTAATATTTCATGATTCGATTGGTATGAGGGATAATGAAATAAGCTGCGTTTTAATTTCCACTTGTTACTTTTTAAGGAAGGGTATGAGGAATTAATTTCCTTTTTGTTTTTGGCTATAGCTATGAATTCGCCTTGTTCAACACGGTTTGGGTAGATATTAAATTGATCTGATTGGAAAATTGGATTGTTGTCTGATTTACAGGCAAACATGTTCGCTATAGAAAGAAGAACAAGTATAAAAAGTATGTGATGATTTTGCTTACTTTTTTGCATAGCTTCGTTTTGAATCAACATTAAAATTAACAAATCGATTTTTAATTGAAATTGTTATGGTATGTTTTTTAGCGATTGTCGGTTAAAATGTGATAAAAAAAAACGGCCGAAGCCGTTTTTTCATAGTGGGTAAAAAGTAATGTTGTATGTAGTAATTGAGATTACTATTAAAATTATATAAAATAAATTAAATGATCAAAAGTTTATTATAAAATTTATTGAGATTTTGTATTGTTTAATTTTTCGGCATTCTCAATAAGAACATCATATTTGTATCCGGCTCCAAAATCTTTGTCGGTAATTAAAACGCCTTTAAATTCAACTATTTCACCAATGCTAACTGTTTGTGTAGAGGTAATCGTTAAATCAAAATTGCCATTGTGCTCCGTTCCATCTTGAATGTGTATCCAGTTTCTGTTTAATATATTTTCGTTGAACTTGGTTACTTTTCCTTTTACTTTAATAACTGAATTGACTAAATTATCTTTATTCTTGAAAATGTTTTGGATGTTTGTAAAGTCGTCGCTGGCTTTAATGTCTACTTCAACTTTTACAGCACTTGGCTTTTTCATTTGTGATTTGCTGTGAGGATCAGCTTTCCCAGATGGCTCACTTGAAATAGAGTTTAAGAAATAGATTAATGGGAACGTTTTGTTTAACTCTTTGCTGTGAAAATCCTTCATTGGCAAGGCATTCTTGTAAAAATAGGTTTTGCCTATTTCTATTGGCTGTTTCCTGATTGCAACCCAAATTTCACTGTTTTCGTTGTTTCCCTTGATGTAGGTGTATGTATTGCCATTAATCAATTCTGTTACTTTAATTTTTTCGTTTCCATCAGGGACGTCAATCGATTTGCTTTGTTTTTCATTTTTGCAGGCCGATAATAAAATGGCAGTAATAAAAAGGCAGGATAATAATAGATTTTTCATAGGTGTATATCTTAATTTGATCTACAATATAATGGTTTTATTTTGATCAATTCTTATAAGAAGAAAGAAGAAAGTTAAAAACTTGTTAAAACAGTTTTAAATATCCAGAGCCAATTAATAATGCCTTTTATTTGCTTGGGGTGAGTTTGGAATGTTATTGTAAATAAAATAAAGACTTGCAAGTCTGAAAAGTTCAATAACGGACGGTGATGTAACGAAATCGGACATGATTAGATGGGATCTAAATAGTGTTTGGTTGCTTACAGTAGTGGACAGTAGTTGTTTTTCATGTTTGGTACAAAAAATGCTAGGAGAATTGCATTTTTATTTAGACCTAAAACATATTTGAAGGTGTAGGGGTGAATTTGTCTATAATAAAACTCATAGCAATTATCTTTATAGAGTTTTAACAAATATAAATGATTCAAGCATGCTACGTATTTTTTTATCCCTGGTAATTCTTATTTCAAGTTTTGCTGGTTTTACACAGAATAACGCTCAATGGCGTGGAGAAAACAGAGATGGTAAATATCCTGATTCTAATCTTTTAAAATCTTGGCCTGCTGAAGGTCCTAAAATGTTATGGCATTTCGATCAATTGGGAGATGGCCACGCATCTGCGGCTGTTACTGAAAAGTATGTGTACACTGCAGGAACAGAAGGTGATGAAGGCTTTGTGATTGCATTTGATCATTCAGGAAAACAAATTTGGAAGCAAATTTATGGCAAAGAATGGATGGATTCTTATGATGGTGTGAGAACGACTCCTATGATTAATGATGGAATGCTATATGTACTTACAGGACATGGTGAGCTTGTTGCTATGAATGCTGATGATGGAACTATTGTTTGGAAGAAGAATGTTTTAAATGAATATGAAGGCAGTAATATTCGCTGGGGCGTAACAGAGAACTTGTTGGTTGAAGGAGAAAAGATTTTTTGTACACCAGGTGGAAGTGATGCCAGTATTGTTGCATTAAATAAGAAAAATGGGAAACTAATCTGGAAATCTGCCGCAAAGGGTGAAAAATCGGCCTATTGCTCACCTGCTTTGATAAATTTAGATAGCAGAAGTCTATTGGTTACCCATACACAAAATTCAATTGTTGGTATCGATACAAAAGATGGCAAAATGCTTTGGAGTGTTGATCATCCCAATAAATATTCTATTCATCCCAATACTCCTGTGTATAAAGATGGAATGTTGTACTGCTTTAGTGGATATGGCAAAGGTGGTGTAATGTTGCAGTTGTCTGATGATGGTTCAAGTGTAAAAGAATTGTGGCGAAATGAGAAACTGGACAACCAAATGGGGGGTGTGATCTTATTGGATGGTAAAATTTATGGATCAGGCCATGCAAACAGAGAGTGGTTCTGTTTGGATTGGAAAACCGGAGAAACCCTTTATTCAGCGAAAATGTTGAGTCGTGGAAACGTGATTTATGCAGATGGAATGCTATACTGCTATGGAGATAGTGGAGAAGTTGCTTTGGTTGATGTAAGCAATGGTTCGTTCAATAAAGTGAGTTCATTCCGTGTTCCTTATGGTGAAAAGCAGCACTGGGCTCATTTGGTAATTCACAACAAGAAGCTATATGTACGCCATGGAAGTTCATTAATGGTGTACTCAATTGAGAAATAAAAAATTATAACACTACGATAACCTATAACCAATTAAATTATGAAACGATTACTAGGATTTGGACTTCTTGCTTGTTTGGCTTTTTCTCAAGGAACCATGGAAAGGGTTTTTACCGAATGGAGAGGACCAAATAGAACTGGAGTTTACAATGAAACAGGACTCTTTAAGGAATGGCCTGCTGAGGGACCAAAAATGTTATGGTATAATGATAGCATTCCTGTTGGTTATTCTTCGGTTGCCATAGCTCACAATACAATTTACCTAACAGGATTAGTTGATTCTTTGGATTACCTTCTGGCTTTAGATATGAATGGTAACAAGAAATGGCAGGTAGCCTATGGAAAAGGATGGGATGCCTCTTTTGTAGATAGTCGTGCTACACCAACCATTGAAGATGACAGAATTTATCTTTCCAGTGGAAAGGGAGATGTTGCTTGTGTAAATGCATTGAATGGAGAAATCAACTGGAAAGTAAATGCCAGTGAAAAGTTTGGTGGAACTTTTGGTAAATGGGGGATTTCAGAATCGATACTTCTTTATAAGAATATGGTTTATTATACTCCTTGTGGAGAACAGACTACCATGATTGCTTTGGATAAAATGACAGGTGAAACCATTTGGCAATCCGAAAGTTTGAATGACAATCCTGGTTACGTATCTCCATTAATGATCAATCGCAATGGTAAAAATCAAATTGTTACGGTAATTGAGAAAAATGTGTTTGGAGTAAATCCTGATACTGGAAAAATAGAGTGGCGATTTGATTATGGAGCATACGCTGGCGGCAAATGGAAAGCAAATATCAATACCAATACTCCTTTGTACAAAGATGGTAAGATATATGTGACCAATGGATACGACCACAAATCGGTAATGTTGAACTTGAACGAAGATGCATCAGGGGTTGAATTGGCCTATGTGGATTCTTTGCTTGATGTGCATCATGGAGGAGCCGTATTGGTAGATGGATACATTTATGGTGCAAACTGGGTGAATAATAGAATGGGAAACTGGTGTTGTTTGGATTGGAATACGGGAGAAAAAATGTATGAAACCAAATGGCAAACCAAGGGCTCTATTATCTCGGCAGAAGGCATGTTGTACTGCTACGATGAAAAAGGTGGAAATATTGCCTTGGTGAAAGCTGATCCTAAAGAATTCAAAGTAATCAGTGAATTTAAAGTGCCATATGGGAAAGGACCTCACTGGTCTCATTTGGTAATAAAAGATGGAGTGATGTATGTGCGTCATGAAAATGCACTAATGGCCTATTCAATAAAAGAATAATGTAAATGCTAAACCTGTCGGGATTTAAAAGCCTGACAGGTTTCTTACGAATAAGTATATGCTGTCGAAAAGAAGCGAAAAAGGATTAATTCTCTTGGCTGTTGTTGTAGCAACGGCATTGTTTGTGTATTGGTTGTTATACAATCCGGTTAAAGATATTCATGCAAGTATTCCGGGGATGGACAATCGTCCGAAGGAAAGTGAATCCAGTGGAGGAAAAGTTAAGATTGGAGAAGGATTTGATTTCTTTAAAGAGTTATCTACTGATTTAAAGGGTAAATGGGTTCAGTTTCGCGGAGCCAATTCGGATAATATTTCAGCAGACCAAACAAAATTGATTAATTCCTGGGGAAACGGACCTAAAATTGATTGGCAGGTAGAACTGGGAGAAGGTCATGCTGCTCCTGTGGTCTACAATGGAAAGGTATATGTGCTAGATTACGATGAGGTAAAAAAGGCGGATGCTTTAAGATGCTTTTCATTGGAAACGGGCGAAGAGTTGTGGAGAAGATGGTATCGAGTACGTATCAAACGAAATCATGGGATATCCAGAACTGTTCCAGCCATCAACGATAAGTATTTAATTACGATTGGACCTCGATGTCACGTGATGTGTACAGATCCCAATACGGGAGATTTCTTATGGGGAATTGATTTGGTTAAGGATTACATGTCTGAAATTCCTTTTTGGTATACTGGTCAGTGTCCGATTATCGTCGACAATATTGCCATTATTGCTCCAGGAGGATCATCTTTACTAATGGGGGTGGATTGTGCTACGGGAAAAGTAGTTTGGGAAACCCCAAATCCTGATGGATGGAAGATGTCTCATTCATCTGTTATGCCAATGAATTTGAATGGTAAAAAAATGTGGGTATATGCTGCCGTAGGAGGTATTGTTGGTGTTTCTGCAGAAGGTGATGATTTGGGAGAGATCTTATGGAAAACAAAGGATTTTGCTCCTTCGGTTGTGGCTCCTTCGCCAATTGTTTTTGGCAATGGCAAAGTATACATGACAGCAGGATATGGTGCAGGAGGAATTTTGTTGCAGGTAAAAAAATCAGGTAATAAATATTCGGTTGAAACCTTACAAAAATTCAAGCCTAAGGATGGAATAGCATCTGAACAGCAAACACCTATTTTATATGATGGACACATGTTTAGTATTCTTCCTAAGGATGCTGGAGGATTGAGAAATCGTTTTGTTTGCGTTGATCCAAATGATAGTCAAAAGATACTTTGGGATAGTGGTTCGGCACATCGATTTGGTTTGGGACCATATGTAGTTGCTGATGGTAAATTCTTTATCCTTAAAGATGATGGAACCATAAGTATTGCCAAGGCTACATCAAAGAGTTTCCAGTTTTTGGATAAAGCCAAAATTATGGATGGACACGATGCTTGGGGACCTTTGGTTGTGGTTGATGGACGTTTGCTAATGAGAGATGACAAACATATGGTGTGTATTGATGTGAGAAGGAATTAAAGTTTGTAATCTGAATTTTAAAAATATCCCTCTTTAGTTAGGGGAATCAAGTTTTGAATAAGCTAAAAGCCTAAAGCTAATAGCTAAAAGCTTATAAAAATGAAGAATAAATTGATTTTATGGTTGTCTGTTGTTTTGCTAATCGTATTGATAGTATTCATGGCAAAAGATCTGTTTAAAACAGGTAATGTTAGCCAGGAGAATGTTTATGAGTATGATTTGAATTCTTTGCGCCATGTAGATGAATCAAAAATCAGTCATAAAGAGAGCAAGCAAATCAAAATTGATGCAGGAGAGATTCATGCCATTGCAGTAGATCAGGATGATAACATCTATGTTGGAACAGATAAAAATGTACTTGTACTCAACTCGGAAGGCAAGCAAATTAACAGTTTGAAATTAAGACAAGCAGCATCTTGTATCACAGTAATGGAGAATGGTAATATTCTGGTAGGAATGAGTAATCGTATCGATATCAGAAAACCCAATGGCAGCCTAAGAAATAGTTTTGTTGTAAAAGGGGATAGAACTTACATTACATCCATTGCTGTTCAGGATACCAATGTTTTTATCGCCGATGCTGGTCAGAAAATCATTCATCATTACAGTATTGATGGCATTAAAATAAAGGAAATTGGTGAAGAAAATCAGGCGGAAGGAATAAAAGGTTTTGTAATTCCTAGTCCATACTTTGATTTGCTGATTGGTAGACAAGGTGAATTATGGGCGGTAAATCCGGGACGACATGCTTTTGAGGCCTACAACTTTAAAGGAGAACAAATATCAAGTTGGAACAGAACCTCTATGAGTGTGGAAGGCTTTAGTGGATGTTGCAATCCGTCGAATATTGCCATCTTATCTGATGGTTCTTTTGTGACCGCTGAAAAAGGATTGGAAAGAGTAAAAATACATCTCCCTTCAGGTGATTTTAAATCGGTAGTGGCTGCTCCGGACTTGTTTGAACCTGGAACGGTTGGTATTGATTTGGCTGTAGATTCGGAAGATAGGATTTTGGTTTTGGATCCAGCTAAAAGATTAATCAGAATATTTGAAGCAAAATAGAATGGAAAGAAGAGATTTTTTAAGAAGTGGCTTGAGAGGATTAATAATTGCAGGGTTGGCAGCAATTAGCGGGGTATTTGTTTATAGAAACTATACAACGAAAGAGACTTGTGAGTTTACAACTCCATGTCAGGATTGTAAACAGTTAAAAAGTTGTAAAAAACCAGAAGGCTTAAAATTCAAAAGAGATCAAAAAGTTTCTAACAACTAGTTACTAATTACTAGTCAGTATGAAAAAAGACAGAAGAGAATTTATAAATACATGCTTTCGTTTTGCGGCGGGAGCAAGCATTGTTGGAGTAGCAGGAGTTCTGGCGAGCAAAAGTGCAAAAGGAGATTTCTTTTGGCAACTTGATCCAACCAAATGTACTCAATGTGGGCGTTGTGCAACAAGTTGCGTTGTAACACCATCGGCGGTAAAATGCATTCATGTTTATGACATGTGTGGGTACTGTGATTTGTGTGGTGGATATTTTCGACCTAATGTAAAGAACCTATCTACGGGAGCAGAAAATATGCTTTGTCCAACAGGAGCAATCAAACGTACTTATGTAGAAGATCCTTATTTTAAATATGAGATCATTGATGAGTTGTGCATTGGCTGTGGCAAATGTGTAAAAGGTTGTGGTGCATTTGGAAATGGTTCCCTGCAATTGCAAATCAGTCACGATTTGTGTGTGAATTGCAACGAATGTGCCATTGCACGCGATTGTCCATCAGATGCCTTTAAACGAGTTCCTCTTGAAGAAGCCTACCAGTTTGCTGGCTTCAAAACCAATAAAAAGATTTAAGAAATGAAGAAAATCTTTTCCTTATTCTCTCTGTTAGTACTACTAATCATAGATTTTGCAGCTTTTGCGCAAACTCAACGATTTCCAAGACCAGAATTTGAATCTGGCTACACGCAACCAGTAACTTCCATGCCAGAACCTCGAGCTGGAATATTCGCATTGGTGGACGTATTGCTTTTAATTGCAGCTTTAAGCTTGATTACCTGGTTCATTCATAAAAAACGTTCGCGTACAGGCGTTGTAATTACTTCGCTATTTTCCATTGTATATTTTGGATTCCTTAGAGAGGGATGTGTATGTTCTGTAGGATCAGTTCAAAATGTTGTGTTGGCTTTATTCAATCCAGGATACCACATTCCACTTTCGGCATTAGCATTTTTCGTTATTCCATTGGTTTATACACTTTTTTTTGGAAGAACCTTTTGTGCTGGAGTATGTCCTTTGGGCGCGGTTCAAGATGTTTTTCTGTTAAGACCGATTAGTTTAAAGAAATGGTTGCAGAAAGTTCTGGGGTTAATTCCATGGATATATCTTGGTTTAGCGATTCTTTATGCAGCTACGGGAACCGATTTTATTATCTGTAGATATGATCCTTTTGTTGGAATATTCAGGTTCAACGCAACTTTTTTCATGTTTGCCATTGGAGCTGCATTTCTGCTGATTAGTGTTTTTATTGCACGCCCTTACTGTCGATTTTTATGCCCTTATGGTGTGATTCTGAACTTGGTGAGCAGAGTTTCCAAAAATCACTTAAGCATTACTCCGGCAAGTTGTATTCAGTGTAAACTATGCGAGAATTCATGTCCATTGGATGCCATCAATAAGCCTGTTGAAGTCAAACAAATGGAGGATAAAAGATCGGCAACGAGACGTTTCATTCTTTTGGGAATGATTATTCCCGCCTTAATGATTATTGGTGGTTGGGTTGTTTCTAATTTCCATGAAAATTTGGCTATGGTGAATTCGAAAGTACGTTTGGCCAATGAATTGCTTCATTTCAATTCGAACACGATGAAGGAAAGCTTGGAAATTGAAGGATTCAGAACCTCTGGAAAAACCAAGGAGGAACTATATCTGGAATCAGCAGCTATATTAAAGCAGTTTTATTATGGATCGTGGATGCTAGGTGCCTTTATTGGTTTGGTATTTGGATTGTCATTGGCAGGATTAACCAGATATCGTTATAGAGAAGATTATGAGGCAGATAAAGGAGAGTGTGTAAGCTGTGCCAGATGTTTAAAATATTGTCCGGTGGAAAGCAATTAAGAATTAACAATTAATAATGAGTAATTAGGATTCCGAATTAAATTTTCGAGATGTACCGATTATATCGAGCAATGCTACAATTTTGGATTTCTCCCTTTTAGGGGAGATGCCAACTGGCAGAGGGGTTTTACAAGAAGAGAATCATTTATATCAAAAAATATTCAGTAGTAAATTACTAACCTATGAATAATAAGTTCAAATTAAGAAAAACCAACCTATCTCTATGGAGAAATATGGCAATTGTGGCGGGAGTGTTCTCGTTTATCATCTGCATGTTGGTTTTGGTGAATTACATACAAATCAATCGAATTGATCCTGTAAATACAGAATTAATTAACTCATTGGTGCAACGATTGGAAGAAAATCCAAATGACAATCAATTGCGAGAGCAGATTCGTGAAATGGATCTTCTGGTGCGTAAAGCATATTTCACCAATCAGTGGCAGGTGAAAGCTGGTGGTTATCTCTTGTTATTAGGTGTTATTGTTACAGCAATTGCTTTGCAGATGTTTTATGCAGGCAAGCAAAAACTGCCGGAAATAACAGAGAGTGAACAAGAGAATATTGTGTTATTCAAAGAGAAAGCCCGTAAATGGATTGGTGTTGGAGGTTTTGGCTTGGTGGCGATAACCTTATTGATTGCCTTTTTGACTCATAAGGAATTGGGGAATCAATTTACCCAAGCTGCTTTGGTGGCACAATCAACTCCTGAAGAAACCAGTGATAATGTGGAAGTGATTGAGCCAGTTAAAGAAGTTGCGAAGGAAGAGTCAGTTGAAAAAGAAGAACCTGTTGCAGAGAAAACTGCAGAAGTGGTGAAAAAGGAGGAACCTAAGAATCAAGAACCTGTTGTTGTAGAAAAGAAGCAAGAAGTAGCGGAGAAGAAAGAACCGGAAGTAAAAAAGGAAGCTCCTGTCAAAAAAGTTGCTGCCAGTGCATCATATCCTACAAAAGAAATGATGGCAAACTTCCCGGCCTTTCGTGGAGCTGCTGGACAGGGAGTGTCTTATCAAAAGAATATCCCAACCGATTGGGATGGTGCAAGTGGCAAGAATGTATTGTGGAAAGTTCAGGTGCCAATTCATGCCTACAACTCGCCTGTAATTTGGGGAGATAAACTGTTTTTGTCAGGAGCTAATGCCACCCAAAGAGAAGTATACTGCTATGATAGAAATAATGGGAAGCTACTTTGGACAGCTAAAGTAGAAGGCATTGCAGGTTCTCCGGCAAAATCGCCTGAGGTAACACCAGATACAGGTCATGCGGCCTCTACTGTTACTACAGATGGAAAATCAGTATTTGCCATTTTTGCCAATGGTGATATCATTGCCTTGGATTTTAATGGAAAACAGAAATGGGCAAAGAATCTAGGTGTTCCTGATAATCATTATGGACACTCTTCATCTTTGTTGGTGTATCAGGATAAACTAATTGTGCAGTACGATCACAAGAAAGCAGCTAAAGTATTGGCACTATCAACTGCGACTGGTGACGAACTGTGGAGTACAAAAAGAAAAGTACGTGTATCATGGGCATCGCCGGTAATTGCTCAAATTGGAGGAAATACTGAAATCATTGTGGCAGCTGATCCTTGCGTTGCTTCATACGATGTGAATACAGGAAAAGAGCTTTGGAAATTAGATTGCATAACCGGAGAGGTTGGGCCATCGGTGGTGGTAGGTGATGGAATTGTGTATGCTTTGAATGAATATGCTAGTCTTGTAGCCATTAAACCAGGTGCAAACCCGGAAATTTTGTGGGAAGCATATGATTACCTATCGGATGTTCCTAGCCCTGTTATTTCAGGAGATAATTTGATAATTGTAACCAGTTATGGAGCCGTGGTATGTTATGATGCCAAGTCCGGAGAGATTCGTTGGGAGCAGGAATTCGGTAATGGATTTTATGCATCTCCAATTCTTGCCAATGGGAATGTATATCTGCTTGATAGAGAAGGTGTGATGCACATTTTTAAAGCTGATAAAGAATATCAGGAGATCGCAGCTCCTGAACTAGGAGAGAAATCAGATATGACTCCAGCATTTGCTGATGGAAGAGTATATATCCGCGGAGAGAAACACCTTTATTGTATAGGGAAATAACTATGAATGAGATTCAAAATATTGTTGACAAGATAATTGCTGAAAAAGGGAAAGATTCTGATAAAGTGATTCCAATTCTTCAGGCCATTCAAGGGAAATTCAACTATTTGCCTGAAGAGGCTTTGAAAAGAGTTTGCGATACTACGGAAATTACAGAATCTCAGATTACGGGAATCTCAACCTTTTACTCTCAGTTTAGACACCATCCAGTAGGGAAGCACATTGTAAAGGTATGTGTTGGAACAGCTTGTCATGTAAAGGGAGCCAAGCAGGTTTACGATAGTTTTAAGCGTGAATTGAAAATTACTGAAGGAGATACTGATGCCGAAAAACTGTTTACCGTAGAAGAGGTGGCCTGTTTAGGATGTTGTACCATTGCTCCTGTTGTGCAGATTGATGATGTGACCTACGGACATGTAGAAACCGGAAAGGTTGCTGAGATCATAGAAGATTTTAAAAACCTTGCTCCAAGTGAAGAAAAGCAGGTACGTGAGCTTACCGAAGATGGAATCTCACAGGGAGAAATCAGGATTGGATTAGGTTCCTGTTGTATTGCAAGTGGTAGCTCGGGAGTAAAGGAAGAGTTGGAAAGAACTCTTGCGGACAATAAAATTAAAGTGGATGTAAAGCAGGTTGGATGCGTTGGTGTGTGTAATCAGGTACCAATGTTAGAGATTCACAAGGATGGTGAAGAACCCGCTTTTTACACGAAAATTAAGGCGAATGAGGTAAGTGAGATCATTAAAAACCACTTTCGCTCCGAAAATTGGATGAGTCGTTTCAAAAACAGATTCTACAATTACGCCGAGAACTTTACCTTTTCGGATGTTCCGGTTAGCTCAAATAGGTACAATTCAACTGAAAAGGATACGCCTATTGCAGAGTTTTTAAAGGGGCAAGTAAACATTGCTACTGAATATAGAGGAGAAATTAAACCATCAGATTTTGAAGAATACAAATCGAAAAGTGGTTTTGAGGCATTCGCAAAATGCTTGAAAGAACTTTCACCAGATGAAATTATCGCTCAAGTAGAAGAAAGTGGATTAAAAGGTCGAGGGGGAGCAGGTTTTCCATCCTTTATCAAGTGGAATTTGGTGAAAAATGCCCAAGCCGATGAAAAATACATCATCTGTAATGGTGATGAGGGAGATCCTGGAGCATTTATGGATCGCATGTTGTTGGAATCCTACCCATTCAGAGTGATTGAAGGGATTCTAATTGCAGCCTATGCAGTAGGTGCAAGCGAAGGGCGATTGTACATTCGTGCGGAGTACCCGTTAGCAGTAACTCGTATTAAAGAGGGGTTGGAAATTTGTAAGAAGGAAGGCTTAATTGGAGAGAATATCCTTGGTAGTGATTTTTCTTTCGATTTAAAGGTTTTCGAAGGAGCGGGAGCTTTTGTGTGTGGTGAGGAAACTGCACTAATTGCTTCAATAGAAGGAAAGCGTGGTATTCCTGAATTACGTCCGCCGTACCCGGCAGAAAAAGGCTTGTGGGAGAAACCAACCTTAATCAACAATACGGAAACCCTGTCATTGGTGCCATTTATCATTCGCAATGGCGCAGAAAGTTTTAAGAAGATTGGTACCGAAAACAGCAAGGGAACCAAGGTATTTGCTTTGGCAGGCAAGATCAATCGTGGAGGTTTGATTGAGGTGCCAATGGGAATTACCATTCGTCAGATTGTGGAAGAGATTGGTGGAGGAATTGCCAATGGAAAGAAATTTAAGGCAGTACAAATCGGAGGACCATCAGGAGGATGTATTCCTGCTGAAATGGCGGATACAACCATCGATTTTGATTCTCTAAAAGAAGTAGGAGCCATGATGGGATCAGGAGGTTTGATCGTCTTGGACGAATCCGATTGTATGGTGGATATCGCTCATTATTTCTTGTCTTTTACCCAGGAAGAATCATGTGGCAGATGTACATTCTGTAGAATTGGTACAAGACGAATGCTTGAGATTTTGGAAAAGATTAAATCAGGCAATGGAAGGTTGAGTGATTTGGATCTCTTGGAGCAGCTGGCCATTAATACCCAAAAGGGAAGTATTTGTGGTTTGGGAAAAACTGCGCCAAATCCTGTACTGTCAACATTAAAGTATTTCCGTCATGAATACGAGGCACACATCAAAGGCGAATGCCCTGCCGGGAAGTGTGAAAACTTGATTCGCTACGAAATTAATGATGATTGTACTGGATGTACCAAATGTGCTCAACGCTGTCCGGTGGATGCTATACAGGCAAAACCATATGAATTGCACACTGTGGACAATGAGTTGTGTATCAAATGTGATATCTGTAAACAGATTTGTCCGGTTGATGCAGTGGAGATAAAATGAATTGCCAGAAATAAAATGAATTGCCACGGGCTTTAGCCCGTGGATTGGAAAAAGAAACAAAATGCCAACAATTAAAATAGACAATCAGACCATTACAGTTGCAGAGGGAACCAGCATTTTGAATGCAGCCCGTTCTGCAGGAATTCACATTCCTAGCATGTGTTATATGGAAGGATGCAGCAATCATCCAACCTGTATGGTTTGTATGGTGAAAAACAATGCCAATCAGCAAATGATTCCTTCTTGCGCAACCAAGGTAGTGGATGGAATGGATTTGGCAAGTGAGGACACAGAAGTAAAAGAGGCCAGAAAAGAAGCCATCGAGCTATTAATGAGCGATCATGTTGGTGATTGCGAAGCTCCTTGTCGTGTGGCTTGTCCAGCTTATATGGATATTCCAAAAATGAACCGATTTATTGCCAATAATCAGTTCGATAAGGCATTGAAAATTGTAAAAGAGGAAATTGCCCTTCCGGGGATATTGGGATATGTATGCTCTGCTCCATGTGAAAAAGTTTGTCGTAGGAAAGATGTGGACCAGCCAGTTTCCATTTGTTTGTTGAAGCGATTCTCGGAAGAGGAAACTCAAAACTATTTGCCTGAGAAGAAGAAGGCAAGCGGTAAGAAAGTAGCCATTGTTGGTGGAGGAGCATCTGGACTTTCAGCAGCCTACCATTTGTTGTTGAATGGACACGATTGTGAACTGTTTGAAAAATATGAAGGTGTTGGAGGAATGTTATTGGCATCAGTCTTAAATGGTGACTTGCCTACTGAAGTGATGGTTAGAGAAGTTGCTGTTTTGGATCAATTGGGATTAGTAACAAATTGCAATGTTGAAGTTTCCAAAGAGAAATTTGAATCCCTAAAGCAAGAGTACGATGCAGTGATCCTTGCCAACGGAACAGATGGAGAAATATTTGGTCTGGAGGCTATAAAAACCAGCTTGAAAGTGGATTCAGGAACTTATACAACATCCGATCCGAAGGTTTTTGCATGTGGTAGCGTAATTCGAACTCAAAAAATGGCAGTAAAAGCCATTGCGATGGGAAAGGAAGCTGCCTGGTCGGTTGATGCTTATTTAAACAACGGAAAAGCTAAAGCTACGGAGCGTATATTTAATTCCAGATTTGGCACCCTTCGAAAAGAGGAATTGACTGAGTATTTGAAAGAATCGCTTGAAGGAGATAGAGTGGATGCAAAATCTCCGAATGGATATACAAAAGAAGAAGCCATTGCAGAAGCAAAGCGCTGTATGCATTGCGATTGCCGCAAGCTGGACAATTGTCGTTTGAGAGATTGTGCCGAAGAATACAAGATTGATCGCAGAAGATTTGCATTAGGCGAAAGAAATTCTGTATTGAAATACATCAATCATGATTCTGTGATTTATGAGCCAGAAAAATGCATCAAATGTGGATTGTGTATAGAGATCGCCGAAAGGCATGGTGAGAAAACGGGATTGACCAATATTGGTAGAGGCTTTACGGTGAAAGTGTCAGTTCCTTTTAATCAGCAATTGAGCGAGGCATTAACTGTTGCAGGAAAGGAGTGCGCCGAGGTTTGTCCGACGGGAGCTTTGTCGCTTCGCTCTAATTAAGAATTGGTAATTGACAATTAATAATATTACCTCACCCTTGGTCCCTCTCCTCGAGGAGAGGGAAACGCAGAGAATAGAGGTTAGGTGAAAAAATGATACAAAAGCTCCCTTCCTTTTCTCATTAAGGAGAAGGGGTTAGGGGGATGAGGTTAAATGAATAACAATTAATAATGACCTGACAGCGTTCTTGAACCTGTCAGGGTCCTGGAACTATGAAACATTTATTCCTATCCATATTAACAGTCGCTTTGAGCCTATCATCGATAGCTCAAAACAAACACAATTGGCTTTCTTTTCGTGGGAATGCGCAGTTGAGCGGTATTACTCAAGCAAAATTGCCTAAGAATCCGTCTCTTTTGTGGTCGTACAAAACTGGTGATGCCATTAAATCATCGCCAATTGTTCGTAATGGGATCATATATGTAGGATCGAATGATAGTAACCTGTATGCATTAAGCAAAGAGGGAGAGTTGAAGTGGAAATTTAATGCGGAGACTTCGGTGGAAGCATCGCCTTTATATCTGGATGGAAATGTGTATTTCGGTGCTTTGGATGGGATTTTCTATTGTTTGAATGCTGGTACTGGCGAGGTGAAGTGGAAGTTCACAACTGAAGGTCAAATTTCAGGATCTGCCAATTGGTTTTACGATAAGGTTAGCAAGCAGAAAAGAATCCTATTCGGTTCCTACGATTTTAAACTGTACTGTTTGGATGCCAAAACAGGAACGAAACTGTGGGATTATGAATCGGATAACTACATCAACGGAGCAGCATCATGCAATGGCGAAATTGCCATGTTTGGTGGTTGTGATGGATTTCTGCACCAAGTGGATGTGAAAACAGGAAAATCGAAGAAAAAGTTGGATATCCAAACCTATATCGCTTCATCGGTTGCCTTGGATGAAAATCATGCATTCTTCGGAAATCACGATGGGGAGTTTTACTGTGTGGATTTCAGGAAAAATCAGGTCAACTGGAAGAAAGAAGGAGCGATTTCTTATTTGGGATCGCCTGCCATTGCCAATGATATTGTGATTATTGGATCAGAGAACAGACAGGTGTACTGTTTTGATAAGAAATCAGGAAAAATAAAATGGCAATTTAAAACCAGGAACAAAATAGAAGCATCGCCTGTGATTGCAGCTAATGGGGTAGTAATGGCATCTGGTGACGGTCGCATATATTTATTGGATAAAGAAAATGGACAGAAAATATGGTCATATGAAATAGGAAGAGCTTTAATTGGAACACCGGCCGTGGTTGAAGGAATGATTGTGGTGACATCAATGGATGGTTCTGTTTATGTCTTTGGTGAGAAGTGAACCCATTTAAATTTCAGTACCGATAGCTATCGGGAGAGCTTTTAGCGAAACTGTGATATTAATAATCGGTATAGAACCTTCTGAAAGCCCCGTGAAGAGAGGTTACTTATTAGAAGGACGGGTACTTTACCCGAAGGATAGCTTACTTTTGCGAAGGGATCGATACTTTGCCGAAGGAAGGCTTACTTTTCAGAAGGGAAGAGTTTTTATGTGGAAGGGAAGCTTACTTTTCAGAAGGACGACAAATTTTCCAGAAGGATGATCATTTTATCAGGAAAATTAGGGCATAGAACGAAAAAAAGTGATTTAACAAGCGAATAGTAATATTTTATACCATTTTAGAGATTAATTTACATGGGTATAATGCCGATAGATTGTTAATACTTAATTATGAGTGTAGCGATATAAGGGAGTAAAATTAACAACTAATCGGTATTAAGGATTCGAAAAGATTACAAGTATGGAAATAGAGTTAAAGCAAATTTCAAAATATTATCAGGTACCGGGCAAGGAAAAGAGAATGGTTCTTGACGATTTATCCTTAAAAATAAAATCGGGTGATTCGGTTGCTATTGTTGGACCATCGGGTTCTGGTAAGAGTACATTGCTAAACTTGATTAGCTCATTGGATCAAGCCAATTCAGGAGTTATTCTTCATGGAGAGAGAGAAATTGGGAAGCTGGGAGAAGATGAAGTTGCCCAGTTCAGGAATAGAAACTTGGGTTTCATTTTTCAGTCGCATCACTTATTGCCTCAATTGAGTTTGATTGAGAATGTATTGGTTCCCCTGATTCCTGAAAAAGATAAGAAGTTAAAAGTTGAGGCAGAACAAAGGGCTCAGGAATTGATTGATTTTGTTGGTTTGTCAGGCCAGGTTAGTCAATTGCCCGGACAAATGTCGGGAGGAGAGTGTCAAAGAACTGCTGTGGTACGCGCTTTAATTCATCAACCAGGATTGTTATTGGCGGATGAGCCTACAGGTTCTCTGGATAAGCAATCTGCTGATCAACTTGGAGATTTATTGGTATCGATCAACGAAAAACAAAAAGTAACACTTGTTGTGGTTACGCATTCCATGGACCTGGCAAAAAAAATGAAGAAAATATACAAACTTGATAACGGAAAATTATCTAAAATCTAAACAATAAAACCCTTACAAATGAAGAACTACGTCTTAATCTTAATGGCATTGTCGCTGTTTTCATGTACATCGAAACAGAAAAAAGTAAGTGAATGGAGAGGTGAAAACCGCTCAGGAATTTATGCAGAAACGAACCTTTTAAAAGAATGGCCAAAGGATGGTCCAAATCTTCTTTGGGATGTAGAAGGTGTTGGAAATGGTTATGGATCGCCTGTTATTACTGATAGTAACATTTATTTGAATGGAGAGATGGATAGCATTGCTTATTTGATTGCAATGGATTTGGAAGGGAAGATGCTTTGGAAAACAGAATTTGGTAAAGATTGGATGAAGAATTTTATCGGATCTCGTTCTGCTCCAACTGTTGTTGATAGTTTGGTTTACGTAGCTTCTGGTTTGGGAGATGTTGCTTGTATTCATGCTGAAACAGGTGAATTGAAGTGGAAAATCAACATGTTGGAAAAATTTGAAGGTAAAAATACACGTTTTGGATATTCTCAGTCTCTTTTGGTAGATGGAGACTTGGTTTTTGCTGCACCTGGAGGGAAAGAAAAAAACATTATTGCAATGGATCGATTTACAGGAGAAACCAAATGGATCAATTCGGGCGTTGGTGAAATGCCTGCATATTGTTCTCCTTTATTGATTGAATATCCAACAAGAAATGTATTGGTAACCTTCTCGGAACATGCACTCTTAGCCGTAGAATCGCAAACAGGTAAAACCTTATGGACTCACCAGCAGGATACTACCAAAGGTGATGTAAATGGAAATACGCCGATTTATGAAGATGGATATTTGTATTACGTTACCGGATGTGGAAATGGTACTGTGAAACTAAAATTGGAAGATGAGGGTGCTAAAATCACTGAAGTGTGGAGAAATGAAGAACTAGACAATATCATGGGTGGTGTTGTGAAGCTAAATGGTAAAATCATTGCTTCGGCACATCGCAAGAAATCTTGGAAGAGTGTTGATGCTGAATCTGGTGAAACCAGAGATACTTTGAAATTTGGTAGAGGCTCGAGTATTGCTGCCGATGGTATGTTGTATTGTTATAACGAGAGAGGACAAGTTGGATTAGTAGAAGTAAGTCCTGAAAAGATGGAATTGGTAAGTCAATTCAAAATTACCAAAGGAACCAAAGAGCACTTTGCTCAACCTGTAATTGCCAATGGTGTATTGTATATCCGTCATGGCGATGCATTAATGGCATACGATATTAAGGCAATTAATAATTAATAATTGTTCGAAGAAGAATAGAATAAAAGTTTGGTGCAGTATAATTTATAATGGGTAATTATAAAGAATTGCCTAAAGTACTTAGAATACTTGGAGTACTTAAAGTATTAGTATGATAATATTTTTTTTATCAGTTTATTAAATGTACGCTTAAATGAGTGATTGTAGTGTTTATAGCATACATTTTAACTTTAAGCACTTTAAATATTTTAAGTACTATTTAATAAGTCACTCACTAAGAATAATATAGAACCTAAAGTTTCAGCAATTAGTTTTTTACGCAAAAGCAATTTCTTGAGACTTGAATCTTGATACTAAAAATCTAGACTATGAGTAAGCAAATATTTATATGTGGTTGTGAGAAAGATGGAAAAATCGAAAAAGAGTCTGTTCAAAAATTGATAGAGACTCTGGAAGAGAAGAATATTGGCTTCACTTATATTGAAGATATGTGTGGCACAATTCTTAAGAATCCAGATGATTTGGAAAGTCTGTACACAGCTGAAGATGCTGTTGTTTTTGGCTGTCAGGTTCGTGCCATGCAGAATTTGGTTGACAACTCAGGAAGAAGAATAGAAGAAAGTACAACAACGTACCACCATATTGATGATGACAAGGAGGAATTGATTTCGAGTTTGGAATCGGGAACAGGTGAACCACTAAAGATTAAATATTCTGATGATTGGAAACCTTGGTATCCTGTTATTGATTATGAACGTTGCAATGGCTGTAGAAAGTGTTTGAACTTCTGTTTGTTTAGCGTTTACTCGGTTGAAGATGATGGAACAGTTGTAGTATCGGCTTCGGCAAATTGCAAAGACATGTGTCCTGCCTGCGCAAGGGTTTGTCCACAAAATGCAATCATTTTTCCTAAACATGCCGAAAGTCCGATTGATGGAGGAGAAGGCGATGGTTCTGAAAATGAAAAAACAGATATCCTCGAACAAATTCAAAATGATGATGTTTATTCAGTACTAAGTGCAAGAAGAAAGAATTTTCAGGTGTCATTATTGAAGAAAGATCAATTACAAATGGCAGAGGAAGAGCGACGAGCTTGTTGCAGCGGAGCAGATAAGGCGGAAGAGAAAAAAGAAGAGAAATGCGATTGCGACTGTAATTGCAAGGAAGAACCAGAGGCAAGCTGCGATTGTAATTGCGATTGCAAGGATGGTGATTCGAATTCATGTTGCTGTTAAAAAGGAGAGAATGATATTTTCATTAGGATCAAGAATATTACGCACTGTTGATTTAAAGTTGCTTTGGAAATTAGGCTACAATCTTGGCTTTAAAGGCATGAAGGCAGTTGCAAAGCATAAAAAGCGTTTAAAGAAAGGAGAGTTGTACCCTGCCTTTATGATGATTTCGGTTACTGATAATTGTAACTTGAATTGTCAGGGATGTTGGGTAACAATTAACAATACTTCGAAGGGAATGGATGTGGAAACACTGGAAAACATCATCAATTCCAGTAAGAAAAAAGGATCATACTTTTTTGGTCTTTTAGGTGGTGAACCATTGATGTATCCTCTATTGTTTGATGTAATCGAACGTTATTCCGATTGTTACTTTCAATTGTTTACCAATGGGACTTTGTTGACCGATGAAGTGGCTCAGCGTTTAAGAAAGTTAGGGAATGTTTCTCCTTTAATTAGCGTAGAAGGCTTGCAGGATGTAAGCGACATCAGAAGAGGAGCAAACAATGTATATGGCCGAACAATGACTGGAATTGATTCAGCCATTAATAACAAGCTATTTACAGGTGTGGCTACAAGTGTTTGCAAATCGAATTTTAAGGATTTGGTGAGTGAAGAATTTGTGAATTCTTGCATCAAGAAGGGAATTCATTACTTGTGGTACTACATTTATAGACCAGTAGGAGAGCGTCCAACAACAGAATTGGCCTTGTCTGAAGAGGAAATTCTGGAGTTGAGACAGTTTATGGTTGACATTCGTGTAAAAGCGCCATTAATGATTATTGATACCTATTGGGATGAGAAAGGAAATGCGCTTTGTCCGGGTGCAATAGGTTTATCACATCATATTAATCCATATGGAGATATTGAATTTTGTCCGCCAATTCAATTTGCAGGTGAAAAAATTGAGGCGGATTCCAATATTCCTGAATTAATTGAAAATTCAAAATACATTTCAGGTTTAAGAAATGGCATCACTGATTGTACACAAGGATGCATTTTGTTGGATGCTCCAGAGCAATTACATGCCATGTTGAAAGAGGCTGATGCATACGATTCATCGAAAAGAAGCAAAGCATTCGAAGAATTACAAAAAATGAAGCCATGTGCTGGTCATCATATCCCGGGAAAAGAAATTCCCGAAAAATCGTGGGTATACCGATTTGCAAAGAAATATTCATTCTTTGGGTTTGGAGCATATGGATAAATGATTACTGTAGAGACGCACGGCCGTTTTTGATATACTGTAGAGACGCACGGCCGTGCGTCTGTACAAGGGAAAATCAATAATGGCCGTGCGTCTGTACAAGAGGAAATATAGAAGAATACGATAATGAGATTGCAATGATATTAAGGAAAGATCAGATAAATACCAATTTAGGAAATGCGCTACCTCAATCTCCTGAGAAGCTAAAGCAAATCAGGGATTTGATTCGTGATTATGCTGCTGAAACGGAAATAGTTCCTCCTTTGCAGGAATCGGAGGTGATTTTTCATTCAGGAGAACTAATCAAAATGCATCCTGAATTGTTTCTGTATCAGAAATTACTGGCTGTAATGATTAATAATTTTGCATGGCAAAATATTGTAGCTGGCATTCCTTTCAATCGCCGAATTTTATTACTCCCTAAGTGCTTTAGTCATGCTGATTGTCCTGCAAAATTTGATGAGTTGGGCTTACTCTGCGAACAATGTGGCAGGTGTGATTTGGCCGATATTATCTCTAAAGCGGATGATTTGGGTTATCACACCATTGTAAGCGAGGGAACAACATCTGCAAGTGTTCTGCTTTCATCTGGTCAGGTTGAATGTGTAATTGGTGTAGGTTGTTTGCACTCTTTCGAAAGATCTTTCCCTTTGGCAGTAAAAGAAGCGGTTCCATCCATTGCTATACCATTGTATAATAACGATTGTAAAGATTCCAAAGTTGATGAAGTTTGGTTTAGTGAAATTCTTGCCAATCGAAAGGAAAGCAATTGGCATGGCTGGATCGATTTGGATCAGCTTAAGAAATCTGTAAACTCATGGTTTAGCAAAGAAAAATTGCTAGAGTTTTTTGATTATACAGATGATACCGTTGATATTGCCATCGACTGGATTGAAAAGGATGGAAAGCGTTGGCGTCCTATAATGATGACTGCTGTTTATGATGCTTTGATCGGAAAATCAGGAGAGTATAACGAAACGATTCAAAAATTAGCAGTTTCGATAGAGTGTTTTCATAAAGCATCGCTTGTGCACGATGACATTGCAGATGATGATGATAAGAGATATGGTAAACCGAGTTTGCACAAGGAATTTGATGTTCCGATAGCCTTAAATGTTGGAGATTTGATCGTAGGATATGGTTACCAAATGATTGCAGAATCAGGAGCTAAACATATTAAAAGTTTGCTAAAGGTAGCTTCTCGTGCTCATCGTGATTTATCATTGGGACAAGGTGAAGAGTTACTTTGGAGATCGAATGGGAAATTGCTTAGCAGAGAAGAAATCATTCGAATATTTAGTAACAAAACGTCACCAGCTTTTGAAGTAGCATTGCAATTTGGTGCCATTCAAGCAAATGCAGGAAGTGATGTTATGAAGGTGATTTCAGAATACAGCACTGCATTGGGCATTGCTTATCAAATTAATGATGATTTGGATGATTTCAAACAGAATGAAATTGTCAATGGATTTAATACAGTTCAGCCGTCGATGATTTCATGTATTCTGAATGAAAAATATCCTGAAAAGATGAAGGAGTGGAGTCGAAATCAGGACTCAGACATTTTAAAATGGGATGAAACCAAAGCGGCAATGCAAGAAGCAGAAGAAATGCTAAGTGATTACAAGCAAAAAGCCATGAAAAGTCTTTGCAAGTTGTCCAATTCAAATTTAAAGATATTATTAACCCGCCTATTGAATAGGATTGTACCTGAGTAAATATGACATTGTCTAAGAAATCAATCAATTGTAACCAATTCATACTGGAAAGCTTGCTAAAGGCAAAAGAGGCTTTAAGTGAAGAAGCTCAAAATCATATTCTTTCGTTTTTACGTTCCCAAAAATGTGAATCAGGAGGATTTATCGATAAGGCTGGCAAATCAGATTTGTACTATTCGGTTTTTGGATATACGCTTGCTTTGGTTTTGGATTTGAAATTGAATATAGCTGATGAGAAAAAATATCTGAAGCAATTTGAACAACAAAATCTTGATTTTGTACATTCAGTATGTTTGGTAAGGGCTTTCTATTTGCTACATCTTATAAATTTAAAACAAAAAACAGGATTTAAGTCCACCAAATATTTAAGAATAGGATTTGCTAAAGATTTAATAATAGGAAAATTGGTCAAAAGAACGATGATTGATTGTTCGGAAGTATTGTGGGAACTGGAAAATTATATCGCAAAAGATGAAGGTTACAATCACAATAGAAAAGACGCAGAACACTCTACCGTTTATGCCAATTATTTAATGTGGACTTTATATCAAGATTTGCAAATAGAAGAGGATACAATTGAGGAAATTCAAAATGCGAACCGGTCATTAATATTGAATAATGGTTCTTATGCGAATGAAAATAACAGTTCAGATGGGGTAACATCAGCTACTTCTGCTGGTATGATCATGAATTTGGATCATGGAAAAAGTAAAGATTGGTTGCTTCAAATGAGATCGAAGAGAGGTGGCTTTATTGCTGCTAAAGATGTACCTGTTTCTGATCTTTTATCAACAGCAACTGCATTGTTGGCTTTGAAATTGTCTGGAGAAAATATGGACTCGTTTGCCGAAAATTCCTTAAATTTCATCAACCTTCACTGGGATGAGTCAGGAGGCTTTTTCGGTAGCATTGCTGATATGTCCTGTGATGTGGAATATACCTATTATGCTCTTCTTGGCTTGGGTATTTTGTCTTGATAGAGAATCCATGTGTAGATGAAAAGATAACCAATTACTAACAGTGACCAGATCATGATTTCCAATTACAACTGCATACAAAACCTAAAAGAGAAACTTGACGATCATATTCTTTCCCTTAGAAATGAAAATGGATACTGGGATGGAAAATTATCCAGTAGTGCCTTGTCAACAGCGGTTGCGGTTTTTGCATTATGGAAATACAATAAAAAGAAGTATGACTTTCAGATTAACAAAGGACTGTTCTGGTTGACTCAAAATGTCAATTTAGATGGTGGCTGGGGAGATACCATAAGAAGCAAAAGCAATTTAAGTACTACTTTGCTTACATGGGCTTGTTTTTCGATTGCCAAAGATCGTCCTGAGTTTGCTGAGTGCATTCATAATGCTGAGAATTGGTTGACTGATCGTCTGAAAAAATTGGATCCGGAATCCATAAGTTCTGCCATATTGAATCATTATCAAAGCGATCAAACCTTTTCGGTACCTATCCTTTCCATGTGTGCACTATCAGGAAGGTTAGGAGAAAATGGATGGAAATTTGTTCCACAACTTCCATTTCAAATGGCAGTATTTCCCGATCAGCTCTTTAAGTTTCTGAACTTATCAGTGGTAAGCTATGCCATTCCGGCATTGATTGCGATTGGCTTGGTAAAAGCACAACATAGCAAACCAAATAAGTTAACAAAGAAGCTAAACCAATCCGTAAAACCCAAAGTTCTACAAATTCTATCGGAAAAACAGCCTGGCAATGGTGGCTTTTTAGAAGCTGCACCTTTAACGGGATTTGTACTAATGAGCTTGATTGGAGCAGGAGAGAGAGAGCTTGAAGTTTGTAAAAAGGCAGCAAACTTTTTGGAACATTCGATACGTGAGGATGGATCCTGGCCTATTGACACACATTTGGCAACTTGGGTAACATCATTATCTGTAAATGCTTTGGATAATAGTGTTTTGTCTGAAATGGCTGATAGAGAGAAGCTTCCTTCTTATTACCTGGATTACCAGTTAAAGAATATTCACCCATTTACAAAGGCAAAACCGGGAGGTTGGGCATGGACCCATTTACAAGGAGGAGTACCAGATGCCGATGATACTTCGGGAGCATTGATTGCTCTACATAAATTGAACGAATACCAGGATATTCCCATTGAGGCTATAAAAAATGGTGTGAACTGGTTAATTGACCTACAGAATAACGATGGAGGATTGCCAACTTTTTGTAAAGGTTGGGGGAAATTGCCTTTCGACTGTTCTTGCCCGGATATTACTGCTCATGGTATAAAAGCATTTTCGCTTTGGCGAGATAAATTGGATGCTCAGACCAGAAGCAAAGTGGATAAAAGTATTCAGAAGGCATGGAGATATTTAAACAATTCACAATTGGATAATGGCTCATGGTTGCCTTTATGGTTTGGAAATGAGGACGATTTGCAGCATGAAAACCCTGTATATGGAACTTCAATAGTACTGTATTCTATAAGTGATTTAAACCCAGATGTTTTAAAAGGATTACGTGAAGTTAAAAACAAAGCTACGGCCTTTCTACAAGCTGTTCAAAATGAAGATGGTGGATGGGGAGGAAATGCGAGTCTAATCTCTACCATTGAGGAAACTTCTTTGGCAGTACGAGCTTTGGCTTCAATTCAAAATCAGGAAGAAATAAATAATGGATTGCAGTGGCTTAAAATGCATCTTCCTAATGATTTGAATGACATTAAAGCTACTCCTATAGGATTGTATTTTGCCTCACTTTGGTACTTTGAGGATATGTATCCATTGGTATTTGCAAGCTCTGCATTATATGAAGTGTATAAATCAATCACGAATTACGAATTAATAATTGCGAATGAAGAGGCTTGAGACTCTTACTCCAAGTGAGATTCGCAATAAGTAGGAGCTGTCCCAGATTTATTTAATTCTCATTAAAAGTTTAAATACTTTAATCTGTTCTTATTAGTTTTGCCACCCTTAAAAAATAAAGCAAACACACAGATGAAATATAGAGAGCTTAGTACAAAAGAAGCCATTCAAGAAAGAAGAAGTATTCGCAAATTTAAGCCTGATGATTTTTCAGATGAGATTTTAATGGAATTGTTGGAGGCAGCTAGACTTGCTCCCTCAGGATGTAACTCCCAACCGTGGAGATTTAAAATCGTTCGAGATATCGAAACCAGGAAAAAGCTTCAGGAATATTCATTTGATCAAAAATTTGTGAGTCAAGCACCAGTTGTTTTGGTTATTTGTGCAGATGTTCAGGGCTACATAGATGGTCGTGTTTCAGGAGTTCAGGATCTGGGAGAAATAGGAGTTTTCGATAATGAGATTTGTGAAATCTTGAATAAAACGACAAAAGCAAAATCATTATTAAAAAAGGAAGATTTAGCCAAGTCGGTTGCATTTAATATCGCAATTGCAGTAGAGCATATTGCTTTAAGAGCATTGGATTTCGGTTTAGGAACCTGTTGGATGAGACTGATTGATGAGAAAGCAATTAGCGAACTGTTTGGATGGGATGCAAACCTGTATCCGGTAGCGGTGTTGCCAATTGGTTATCCTGATGAACATCCAAAAGCCAGAAAGAGGATGAAGATGGAAGATTTGATCATCGACTAGGAATAATTATTCATTGTTAATTGATAGTTATTCATTGTCTACAACTACGCCAATCATCTCCCAGAAGATTTTCTCATCTATTACATTTACATGATATTCCATGGCTTTGCGATTTTTGCGACCTTTTCCAGAGAATTGTTCAGCATAAGCAGTGATAAGGTAATCTACATTTTTAGAGACTACTCTTTTAACGATTAGTCCACGTTCTTTTACCAACTGTTGAGCCAATTCACGATCGATTCGTTGGCCGTTGATTTTGCAATTTAGATGACCAGAGAAACAAACGCTCTTTCCTGTCAATGATTTTAATTGTTTCTGTACTCCAGGTGTAGTAATTGGAATTTTAGTGCGCTCGTATTTAATTAACAAATCCAACTCTTTTGGAAGAATACAAAGCAAATCAGAAACCAAATGAAGATCATCCATTTCGGCATTTGTTAGAATTTCATCCAATAGGTAAATGCGAATCAGCTTGCGCAAGTATTCCTCATGAATTTCCATTACCTGCTCTTTCGAGAGTTTGTAGGCTGTTGCCAAATCTACCAAAGAGAAAATCTCTTTTTCTTCTAAAATGCGATCTGCCAAAGCACGATCCAAAACATTCAAATACTGACGTACAGGAACAGAATCTCCAGCACTTGAAGTTAACCTGTTTAGTAAATCGTAAAGTTTGTTTTTCTGGATATTAGCTATGTTTTTTGCTTCCTTTCGCTTCATGAAGATATTGCGTTCCTTTGGGCAATCTTCAATTTTTATTAGGTGAAGGAAGTTTTCAACGAAGTCTTCGATCTCGTTTTGCTGAGCATATAAATTCTTCAGTATGGAGAAAAGCTTGGCCGTTGCCAAAGAATCAGACTTGGCAGAATGGCGTACTGAAAATTCAATATCGTAATAAGTACATAGCTGTTCTAATCTACGTAGACCAGAATCTGGAGCAACCAAATCGAATAGCTTAAGAGTACAAATCCCTTTCAATTTAGGCATGCTGTCATTTAGAATTGGTTCTAAAAAGCGAACAGCAAAATCCAAATCGTGAGCAACCAAAGTTTTGCCATTTAGGCGAGAAAGAATATCAGGAACAATTTCTGAAGCTGAAGGTGCATTTTTCACCATGTCATCGGTTATGCCATGAATTTGAAATCCTTCAATATCTTTTCCTGGGTGAATTAATGTTTCATAGCTATCCAATAATTCTCCGTTCCAGTTCACGGTTTGAATGGCCAACTCAACCAAATGATCACCATGTTGAGGTGAAATACCGGTTGTTTCAAGTGAGATAATGGCAAATTGATGCTTATATAGTTCCAGTATTGGATCGTTTGTCATAGTTAGTTTTTATTAGGGTAATCAGATTAGAGCAAATATAAAACTATTGAACGAAAAATGAGTCCATATAGTACCTAAAGTACTTGCCAAACCTAAAAAATAATGTAGATTTGAAACTCAAATTTTGAAGACAATATTAAAACATACACTATGAGTAATTCAAAACAACAAGCACAAGAATTAATCGATTTTATTCATGAAAGTCCAAGTACTTATCATGCCGTTAATAACATCAGAAAGGAGTTGAATGATGCTGGTTTTCAGGAGTTAGATCTTCGTGAAGAATGGAAAATTGAAAAAGGTGGAAAGTACTTTACAAGCAAAAATGGATCAGCTATTTTCGCTTTTCAGATTGGAACAGGAGAGATTGAAGAGGAAGGATTCCAAATGATTTGTGCTCACTCTGATGCACCAGGTTTTAAAATCAAACCAAATCCTGAAATTGAAGTTGAAGGAAACTATATCAAATTAAATACAGAAGTATACGGTGGTCCAATCCTGAACACATGGATGGATCGTCCACTTTCTATTGCTGGTCGTGTGTCGGTAAAATCAAATGATCCTTTGCATCCAGAACATTTGTATGTAAAGATTGATCGTCCTTTGATGGTGATTCCTAATCTGGCAATTCACCTGAACCGTGCAGTAAACGATGGTGTTGCCTTGAACAAGCAGAAAGATATGCTTCCATTGCTTTCTATGATTACAGAAGAAATGGAAAAGGACAATTGTTTGGTGAAATTGATTGCCGAAGAATTGAAAATTGATGCTGAAGCCATTATCGATTTTGATGTGAATCTATTTGAAGTTGAAAAAGGATGCATCTTCGGATTGAATGATGAATTTATCTCTTCTCCACGCTTGGATGACTTGGCAATGGCTCATGCAGGTTTAAAGGCTTTATTGTCGGTTGGTAACTCTAAGAAAACGCAGATGCTTGCTATTTTCGATAACGAAGAAGTTGGAAGTGTAACCAAGCAGGGAGCAGGTTCTCCAGTATTGCGTCACATCTTGCAGCGCATTGTTTTCAAATTGGGTAAAGATATGGAAGCATTGCACCGTGCCATCTACAGCTCTTTCATGATTTCGGCGGATATGGCTCACGCTGTACATCCAAATATTGGTGAGAAGCACGATCCTACCAACCGCCCGTTTATTAATAAAGGACCGGTAATTAAGATCCACGCAAATCAAAAATATACTACCGATGGTGATTCGGGTACAGTATTCGAAACATTGTGTAAGAATGCTGATGTTCCTTATCAAAAGTTTGTGAACCGTTCCGATTTAGTTGGAGGTAGCACTCTTGGTAATGTGTCAACAGGTCAGGTTGATATCCGCACTGTAGATATAGGTAACCCAATGTTCGGAATGCACTCGGTTCGCGAAACAGGTGGAGTAGAAGATAATACATACGTTCGTAAGGTGTTTACTTATTTCTTTGGATTGTAAGAATTCAACTTATTAGATAATATTTAAAGGCAGCACGTTGTGTTGCCTTTTTTATGTATTAATTTCTTGTAGGGATTGATTTTATTTGGCTTCGAAAAATATTTCATCCTTCAATTGAAAAAGTACTTACCTATTGAATCATTTCGAAATCAAATAACAGTTTTGGAAATTCAATTCGAATAGTTTCAGATCAATGGGATAAATAAGTAAATATTGCTTCTATCTTTTTTCTAATCTTATTATCAAGAGAATGAAAGTTGCTGCTATGGTATTGCTATGGCAGGTAAGGTAAATTCCTAAGGAGTAAGCTTTGGGTTTGTAAACAATTTTTCAATTCTTTCGATCGAACCAAAATATCATCGTATGAATATGTCTGATGTAATTAGCCCTGATGATTGGATTCTTTTACTTATAGTTCATTTACTACTAAGTGTTGTGTCTATCTATTTTGTGATCCGAAATGAAAAAAACAGATTCTTACTGATTTACTCACTTGTCATTCTTTTGATTCCCATTGTGGGTGCAATTGCCTATTTATTTTATTCTTACCTGAAATGGGATTCTTCACGTTATCTAAACAAATAAATGTTTTTCCCTGTAAATTTCGTATATTCTGGGGTAGAGAAGTCTAAGCAAGGACTAGGAAGAAAAGAGATTGTTTATACGCAACCATTGGGTATTGCCTGCATCGTATAAGCAATGTGCCAAATAATTTGGCACATCAAGAAAAAATTACAAACAACCAAACAAACCCCTCAATCTATGAAACGTTACGTTTTACTATCAGTTCTTTTGCTCCCATTGATGCTTCTGGCCCAGGAACGTTTTCTGGTCGATAGCTTGAGTATGCGAATGGAAGCAGCAACGGAAGATAGTACCAAAGTTAAAATACTTCTTGAATTATCAGATACCTATCAGTTTACAGATTTTAAACAAAGTCTTGAATATGCAAATTCAGCCCTTGGGCTTGCTAATTCAGGTAAGTTGAGATTACTACAGGCTAGAAGCCATAAGAAAATAGCTGATATCTTATTTCGAAAAGGTATATATGATCGTTCCCTGGACCATTACCTAAAGAGTAAAAAGATATTTGAAGAAGAAAAGGACCATACCTCTTTGGTGGGGGTGGAGCACAATATGGGAAGTATTTTTTATCGCTTGCTGGAGTACGATAAAGCATTGGAACATTATAAGGCAGCTCTTTCCATGCAGAATAAAATTCTAGCGATGGGAGATTCGACTTACTATACTCAACATCATGCTTTTTACAATAGCATTGGGAACTGTTACAATGTGAAAAAAGAGTATGAAATAGCCAAAACTTACTTTCTAAAGGCTTTGAAAGGAGCCAAAAAGTTTGATGATAAATTGAATTTGGGTGTTATCTATAACAATCTTGGAAAAGTTTCCATGGAAACAGGCAAGTATGAAGAATCATTGGAATATATGAAACTCTCGTTACAAGCACGTAAGGCAATAAATGATAAAAATGGCATGTCTCGATCACACCTGTTTATGGCCGAGTATTATCGGAAAACAGGAGCATTTCAAAAAGCTTTGGACGAGGCCAATATTGGGAAAGATTTGGCCAGTGAAGCAGGATCGATGCTGTCTTTAATGGAAGCCTACCAGACTATTTCACAAATAAAAAAAGAGTTGGGCGATTCGGATGGAGCTTTGATGGCTTACCAGAAATTTCATGCATATAACGATAGTATTATCAATGAAGCATCGGTTCGCGAAGTTACCAGTCTACAAATGCAATACGAGTTCGATAAGCTTGAAAAAGAGAGGCAGGTAAAGCAGCAACGCAAGGAAATGATTTACCTTTTTCTGATGGCCATTTTGGTTTTGGGAATGATCATTACCGGATTGCTTTATGGTTTTATAAAGAGTAGAGCCAAGGCAATTAGTTTAGAGAAGCAGACATTGGAAAAAGATTTGGTTCTGAAGAATCAGGATTTGGAGATTAAGAACAAGGAGCTTACCACCAATGTCATGTACCTTTTAAAGAAAAATGAATTGATTACAAGTGTTTCCAGTCGTTTGTTACAGCTGAAATCCCAGCTAAAACAAGAAAACAAGGAGCCCATTCAAAAGATCATTTTCGACCTTCAGGCTGGCGCCGATCAGGATGTGTGGGAAGAATTTGAGCTGCGTTTTCAACAGGTTCATAACGATTACTACAAGAAATTACAGGAACGATTCCCAAACTTGTCTCCTTCAGAAGTTAAGCTTTGTGCATTTTTAAAACTGAACATGACCAGCAAGGAGATTTCCAGTATCATTCACCAAAGTGTGAAAAGTATTGAAGTGTCCAGATCCCGTATTCGCAAGAAGCTGGATCTTACGGGCAAGGATGTGAATTTGGTTACTTTCTTATCCGAATTGTAAAGATTCATTTCCTTTGTTGTGAGTGTTTGCAACATGCATGAAATGAGATATTAATGCCAATTGAATGTTATAATGCAGAGCAATTGATCAGGACATCTCAAGTCTGATTTATTTACTCGCCAGAAATATTCTTTTTTTATTGAATTAATCAGCTGAATTTCATTTGAAATCAGCTGATTACTATTTCCGATAGTATAGGACTTTCCTTTTAATTCTACTTTCCTAACGCCAACTGTTTTACCCCTAAAAATTGTATTCATACTCTGTTTTAAGATTTGGAGTGTTTTGAGTACTGTCTATTCGTAAGTGTCAGACAATTAATTGTTAATGTGTTTTTGTTAAGGTGCCGCTATGGTGTCTAAATAGGAATGTAGAGCCATTTCTAAGGTCATTTTTAATTGTTGAAGATTCCTGATAAGGCACATCCTTCTTTTCTCTATTAAATACCGTCTATCATTGTGAGCAAATAAAATTGCCAGCATATGAATTGGGAAAAGAAAACTAAAGAACTAACAGATCGAGAGAAAGAAATTCTTGAACTCATTGATAAGAAAAAAAATGAGACAGAAGCTTTGCGAAAGATACTGGAGTCGATTGAGAAAAAGAGAGATCAAAAAACGAAATAACTACAAGTGTTGCTTTTTCGAACTATAAAATTTGGGAGTTGAAATTATCAATCTCTGGTTTTTTTACAATGGTCATGAACGATTGTTTTTGGCCAAGAGGAAAAGACAACAAGACAAAATAACCCATAAACAATGAATACCCAAAACAACAGCCCATAGTGGATGTCCTGAATCTAATGAATTAATAAAGTGATTTACTCAAAACAAATTTCTATGAAAAAAAGATTACGATTGAAATTTTTATTCTTACTACTCGTATCCTGCATCCTCGTAACAGGAGTTGCCAATGCACAGGAATACGAGAATGGAGCACAGAAAGGTGCCATTAGAATAAAGTTTAAACCCGAATTATCAGCAGCCACGAAAAGCTTTAAAACTACACGCCGTGGCGTAAAAACTGGCATATCTGCTTTTGATGCAGTATCAGCAAAAGTGTCAGCATATCATTTGGAGCGTGTATTCCCTTATGCTCCAGCACATGAAGACAAACACCGCAAACACGGTTTACACTTGTGGTATGAAGTAAAATTCGATGCTAGTTTAAATGCCGCAGAAGTAGCAAAATCTTATACACAATTAGGAGAAGTAAGCATTGCAGAAACCATTGGTGAAGTTCAGTTAATCGATGGACCACAGCCAAGTGAGGCTCCTGTTCTTACCTCCGAAGAATTGCCAATGAATGATCCAGCTTTGAATGCACAATGGCATTACAATAATGATGGAACTGTTGTGGATGGAGCTATACCAGGTGCTGACATTAATTTATTTGAAGCCTGGAAGGAAACAACAGGTTCTTCAGATGTTGTGGTAGCTATTATTGATGGTGGTATTGATGTTGATCATGAGGATTTAGCTGCTAATATGTGGGTGAATGAGGCAGAGCTGAATGGAGTGGCAGGAGTTGATGATGATGGAAACGGTTACCCTGATGATATCTATGGATACAACTTTGTAACCAACTCAGGTGAGATCACAGATCATTACCATGGAACACATGTTGCAGGAACTGTAGGTGCGGTAAACAACAATGGTATTGGTGTTGCTGGTGTTGCTGGTGGTGATGGAACCGAAGGTACTGGTGTAAAAATGATCTCCTGCCAGATTTTTACTGAAGATGGTGGAGTTGGTGGTTTTGCTAACGCTCTGGTTTACGCAGCTGATATGGGAGCCGTTATTTCTCAGAACTCATGGGGATGGAAGACTCACAATCATTACGACCAGGCAGTATTGGATGCGATTGACTACTTTATTGCAGAAGCAGGTAATTATTTAGGTAGCGCTATGAAAGGTGGGGTTGCCATTTTTGCCGCTGGTAATAATGGAGCTGAAATGAATGCTTACCCTGCTTATTATGAGCCTTGTGTTGCTGTATCTTCACTTGGTCCTGACAACGGTCGTGCAGGTTACTCCAATTATGGTGATTGGGTTGATGTAGCGGCTCCTGGTGGAAACATGGGAATTGCACGTGAAGCGGGGATTTTAAGTACTTCTCCTGGAGATAAATATGCCTATTTACAGGGTACTTCAATGGCTTGTCCACATGTTTCAGGTATTGCTGCTTTGGTCGTATCGAAGTTCAAAGGGAATATTACAGCTGAGGGTTTGAAAAGACACTTGCTGACTTCAGTTCACGATATTGATCCTTTCGTTGAAGATTTTGCGAAAGGGAAGATGGGGAATGGATATATTGATGCAGCCATGGCTCTTCAAGCAGGTGATGCAACCAAAGCTCCCGAAAAAATTAACGACTTAGCGGTCAATGCAGCTCAGGATTTTGCTTCCCTAACATGGTCTGTGCCTGCAGATGAAGATGATGGAAAAGCAGTTAGCTATTCTATTTATTGGAGCAAAAATGAGTTTGATGCCGAAAAGGTTCAATATGCAAGTTCTGCCGTAATTAAATCATTCTATTCAAATGCAGGTGATAAACTGAATTACCTGATCGAAGAATTGGATGCCAATACTCCATATTATTTTGCGATTAAGGCTTATGACCGTTGGGGAAATGAGTCAGAACTTTCTGATGTGAAAGTTGTTTCTACCAATTCTGGCCCTGGCATTCGCTTGGGAGAAGATGTAAATATTGTAGCTGACGTAGCAGTTAACCCTAACGTTTCAGATGCTCTATGGGTGTACAACGACTCTATTGGTGTATTAAACTGGGATGCTCATGTTGGTTTGGTGGGTCTTGAACCTGATGCTTTTAGTGTTAAGGATGTCGTTTATCCAAATGTAAGCACCTTTTCGCAAAGTACAAGTTTGGGTGGAAACGAGATTCCACAGGTTGAAAAAGTAATGGCTCCAACCTCCATGGCTATTGACGAGAGAATGGGTAATACTGAAGGGTCACAAGCCTGGAGACTTATTGGAGATAATGACGTTACAGTTACCAATTCTTCGGCTTCCCGTTTTTATGTAGAGCGGGATAAAGGTTTTAATTTAACGGGTTTGTGGACACATTTAAAATTTGATCCGGAAATTGGACCTGCAGTGCTTGAAATTTGGGAAGGTCCTGTACTTGAAGAAGCTAAGTTAATTACTGCTCAGAATATTTTTTCAGAAGCAAACGTTGATTATTCTCGTTTTGTGGATATGGATGAACAGGTATTCATGAAGAAAGGATCCTATTACTGGGTGGTAATACATGTGCCGGCAGGGAACTTGTATCCTTTGGGGATTGCTCCTGAAAAGGCCGAAACCGGATCAGACAACTGTTTGATGAGTTTTAACGGTGGACAATCTTGGCAACCCCTTTCAGAGGTTATAGAAGATGATACTTGGGCCTGGGCAATGACCCTAAGAAGCCAGTTCGAAGATCTTGGTGAATACATAACTTTAACCCCTGATAATGGAGTAGTAGACGGAGGGGATTCCCTTCAGGTTGCTATTGATGTGGTTTCTGATTTCCTTGTGGACGGACAGTATACCGAAAACATTGTGTTCACTTCCAACGACCCTGTTAATAAGGTGATGAAAGCCAAAATTAATTTGGATGTTGATGGACACCTTCCAATATTGAAATCTGAGAAAACCGTAAATTTTGGAGACGTATTTGTTGGCAATACGAAGACTCTGGATATTCAGATTGTAAACGAAGGATATGTTGGTTATAAACTAGGCAGTTATGCTCACTCATCTTCAAACGAAAATATATTCTTCACGGATAATAAGACCAGCGGGAATAACATTCCTGCCCGTGATGGAGGTTGGGTAAGAGTGACTTTTAAACCAACAGAAGCAGGTACTTTCAACGAAACCATCACCATTACTGATGGAAGCCATCCATATACATTTAATGTACATGGAGTTGCTACAGAACCTGCTAAATTGACTATTTTACCTGAAAGAGATACTATACCAGGTGATTTAACTATTGGCGATACAATTGCTGATCGTACTTTTACCATTCGCAACGATGGAAAGTATCCGTTGGATTATATGATTCCTAAATTTGCTCCCGGTTACGAGGTGGAAGGACTGAAAAGACCTTTCAACAAATTTGGATATTCATATGACTATGTGATTGGAGGTACATACAATGACTCAAAGGAATATGGCTGGAAAAACATATATTCTAACAATATTCTTCCTCAAATCAAAACCAATCAGGTATTTGCGATTGAAGTAGATCTTGGTTTCTCTTTCCCATTCCGTGATAAATTTTACGACAAGGTTTGGATCAATTATGAAGGAGCCTTAATTTTTGGTGAGGATGGTAACGTAGGATTAGATTGGGCTAGTGGAACACCTCTCGATCCTCGCTATTTGAAGGATCGAGATATGATTACCGCAGTAATGGCAAGAGCTGATTTGAACAATTCAAATGCTGCAATCTACTATGAAAAAGAGGATGGTACATTCCGTGTTCAGTTCAAATATTTGAAATATGGAAAGTCGCTTCCTAACTACCAGATTGTATTGCACGCCAATGGTGATGTAGATGTACTCTTTAATAAAACGGGTACTGCGGCTGAAGGAGCTAAAGGCTGGCTTGTAGGTTTGATTGACGAAAAGAATGAGGATGTTTGTTTTGCCACAAACAGTGAGTACAGTTTGAATATGGGTGAAACTACCTCATATCATTCTTACTTCAGATTCTATCATCCAGGCGAGGATATGATTACTTCTGCTACCAATGCATCAGGTATTTTGATGCCAGGTCAGACAGCTGATATCACTTTGAGCTACAATACTGATAAAGTGTTGCAGGATTCAATTTACCAGAAGCTGCCTATTATCAGTAATGATATTACTTCACCAATTTCAACTTTCACTACGTATGCAAATTTCGTAGCAGGAGGAGCTCCTATAATGAGTGTAAAAAAGGATACCATCGATTTTGGCGAGGTTTTCAAAACGGCTCAGGACTCAATTGCTGTGCAGGTGGTTAATGCCGGAACGGCACAAGAAACAATTACTGGTATTCGATTCGAAAATGGTAATTTCAGCACAAACAGGTCGGTACCAATCGAAGTGGGAACCAGACAGTCTGCTTATATTCCTGTGAAGATCAATACGGAAGTAGCTGCTGTACTGGAAGGTGCAATATATATAACAACTGCTGCAGGCGAGGAGTTTAAAGTAGTACTGAAAGGAAATGTGGTGGAGAATCCATTGATTAGCATTGCTCCTGCTGATGGTATTACCTGGGAAATGCCTGCGCGTACCATAAAGGATACAGTGCTTCAGATCACTAACGATGGCTTGGGGGATTTAGAACTCGCAATCCTTCCGGATTCGTGGTATTATCCTTTGGAGACTTCCTCTCCAGCAATGGATATCAAAGATTTTGAGTACATCTATGTAGAAGGAGATGGAAATGGTTGGATTGATATTACCGAAACTTCTGCGGAAACGAATTTGAGAGATCAGTTTGTTTTTGATGAACTTCCATACAAGGCTGTGAAATTGGATAATCCAATTCCTTACTATGGTCAAACCTACGATACCCTATACATTGGCTTCATGGGTTGGGTCAGTTTTGTAAAACCTAAAGGAGAATCAATGTGGGATCGTGTAAATGGAATTCCTTTAGAGGATAATGTTCCAGGTGCAATTGCTCCTATGGGTGGTTTTCATGTTCCTAATGGAACAGTAGCTGATAAAAAGGATGGTGTTTATTATCAGATAGATGAAGACAAGGTAATTGTAACCTGGAACGAGTATATCGATATGACTGCTATGAGTCAAAATTACGATTTCCAGGTGATTCTATACAATAATGGAAGAATAGATTTCAATTATAAGAATTTTGAGATCGTAAAATCTTTTGGCTTTGTTGGTGTAGAAAGTCCAGATGAAAAGCAAGGTCTTTTGGTACATTACGGGATGATGCCTACTGGGGTTAATACATACTCTTATACTGTATTCCCTGTGAAGAAGGAAATTGTTCCGGCTCAAACAACAAAGGATATACCCCTGCGTTTGGATGCAAATAGCTTGAGTGATGGTACTTACAATGCGAATATTGTTGTAAATAACAATACTGTTGGTGAAGGTGTAGAACTTGTGCCTCTGAACTTAACTGTGATTGGTTCACCGGAATTGACGGCCGCAGATGTTGAGTTGGGAGATATTTGGTACACCGAAGGAATGGAAGTGGTAGAAGGGTTTACCATTACCAATACCGGTACCAAAGCCATTCAGTTGGATTCAGCTCAGGTTACCATGAATGACGACATGAAAGTGGAGTTCTACTACCCTGGAGCTCCAGGTATCTTCGGATATCCAGAAGGATATGTTCCGGTTAAGGATTTTATTGGTGAACAAATTATAATTCCTGGAAGAAGACCTATTTTAGTTGCTGATGGTTCTCAATTGGCTCCTGGTGATTCTTGGCAGTTCTTTGTAACCTATACACCAACAGCACCGGGTGCATCCAATGCCAATGTTGTGATTGTTGATGTGGATGGTAACGAGGCGCTTGTTTGGAATGCATCTGTAAATGCGATGTTGCCACCTGCCGCTACCATTAGCGATGAAAGCATTACTTTGCACGCCGATGATTATACATTTACTGATACTCGTGAATTTGTAATTGGTAACGAAGATGGTAACAATGATTTGGAGTGGAATCTTGAGTTTGTTTTCAATAGAGGACAAGTGGAAGAGTCTGCTACTTCTGCACAAACATTTGCTGTGAAGGCACCAGTATCTCTGGATTCAGAAATGAATAACAATCCTGCTCCATCATCAGTAAAGGCTACCCAATCGGAGGAGTACAACCGTGTATTGGAGTATGATAACAATGATACGGAAGTAGATAACTGGTTAGGATTTGGTGCTAGCTTAAGCTTTACTTCAGCAACCAAGTTTACGGCACCATTAGATGGATTTTCACCATCTCATATTAAGACTTGGTTTAGAAGAGAAACTGTTAATACAGGAGTTCTGCATGTTGAAATTCGTGCAGGAGGCAATGGTATTGCAACTGCAACGAAAGTGGCCGAAGGAAAATTGGATTACTCGTTTGGTGATAATGATGATATAGGAGAATTTTATACCGTTGAATTGGACGAAGTTCCTTTTGTTTATCCGGGAGAAGATTTTTATGTGGTAATTCACTATCCATTAGGAGTAAGCAACCCTCAGGGAACTAGAATTCTACAGAAAAAAGATGATGCTGTGGCAGATCGTTTCTTCTTTGAGTATGAGGGAGATTGGTATGATCTTACTTCTCAGGGTGGTTTTGAAACTTATACTTTCATGGTGAAAGCCATGGAGAAGGAGCAAGATATGAAAACCTGGGTTACAGTTGATCAGATGTCAGGAACTGCAGCAACAGGAGAGGTTTCAACATTAACATTGAATTTTAAGGCAGAATATGCTCAGGAGATTCGTAACAATGCTACCATTTTGGTAAATACCAACGATCCGAATAACGAGCAATTTGAGTTAGATGTGAATCTGTTAATGAACGAAGGTCCGGATATTACGACAACAGTTCCTTACCCAACAGTGATTGAGATGGAAACTTTGGAAGTACCATTTACAATTACTGATAAAGAAGGTGATAGTTATAATATTGAAGTTAATGGAGTTGGTGAATATTATACCTATGTTTCTACCGCAGAAGGCATCACGATTAGCCTTGCGCCTGGATACTTCGATCAGGGTATTCATGATTTAGAGTTGATTGCAACCGATGAGCATGGAGCAAAGAGTTCTTATAATTTCCAGGTAGAGGTTGTAAATGTGAATCGTGCTCCTGAATTGACAAATTCAATTGTTACCAAAGAATACTATGAAGATGAAGATTTGGAAAACATCGATTTAAATGAACATTTTATCGATCCTGACGGTGAGGAATTGAGGTATGAAGTATCTGTGGACAATCAGTCTGTGGTGAATATTTACACTTCAGCTACAGGTATTGTGATTGAGCCATTGGCAGAAGGTACTGCAACAGTGAAGGTGATTGCTATTGATCCTTTAGGATTAAAAGCAGAAACTACTTTCGAAGTAATAATTGCAACTGTTACAGGTATTGAAGAGATCACAGAATCTTCAACCAAAGTATTCCCTAACCCAACGGATGGTCCTTTAAATATTGTATTGGGTGGCGAAATTGAAGGTGAAGTAATTATTGATGTATTAAATATTATTGGTAGCAGTCAGTATAACACCAAGCTAACCAAATCAAAAGGTCAATATGTAACTAAGCTTGATATTGCAAATATGCCATCAGGTATTTATATGATTCGTATTCGTACAAACGATGGTGATATCGTGAGAAAAGTTGTTAAAAAATAAGAAGAGGAAGCCTTCACGGCTTCCCCTCTTTATTTAATTTATGAATTACTAGTTTGTTTCCCGTAGCTTTTTTAATAAGTGCAGGAGTTCTTTTCTTCAAAAGAGTAAGAGCAAAGGAGTAATTAACAATTTTGAACTAATAACTAAAAACAAAACAAATGAAAATAGTAAATCAAATCATATGCTTATTCATAGGTTTGGCCTTGTTTGCTTGTGGTAGTGGTGGAGATGATTCTGTTGATGGAACAAATCCAAGTATCACACTAAATAGTCCAACAGAAGCCACGACTATCTTACCGGGAAGCGTATTAAAAGTTAGCGCCAGCCTGTCAGATGATATTGGATTAGAAGAATATGTACTTACCATTTCAGCCGGAGGCACAAAGTCTGTTAAAAATGTAGAGGAGTTTTCTTTTAATTCCTATACTGATACGGATGCTTATGGAAATTCACTACCTGCAATAAAGGGGATGAAATCCACAGAATTGAGCTTTGATATTGGCATAGCTGATAATGCTCGTGCCGGTTTTTATACTTTCACTTTATCAGTAAAAGATCAAGCTGGTAATGGAAGTGAAGAAACATTACAATTGGAAATTTCCCGTCCTTAATTGGAAATTGATATGCGAAAATGGGGGGTCTGCTGCAAAGTAGATCCCTTTTTTTTGAGCTTAATTTCCTCATTTAGATTGCTTGATTTTCAGTCAAGAGCGTTTTTATGCGCTAAATTGTAGGTGTTAATCAATGACAACTGAACTCAATTCAGAAAAGATAGGGATTTTATAGAGCAAATCGAGGATCATTAGTAGATTACTCCATGGAGAACAAAAGTACGGTTCTCCTAATTATTTGGAAGCTGCGTACGTTTTGTGCTCCATATTCGCAGTTGAACCTTAGCTTCCAAAATTAAAGAATAAGAGAAAGGGATTTTCCAAAGTGAAAATCCCTTTTCTATTTCTCATTGCCTTGTTGATTTTGAGATAATGTAATGGAAGATTTCTTCAAATGGGAGCATTCTGTACTTCTTTTTAAAAAACTCACATTAAGAGTTGGTCAGATTATAAGTGGCATAAAACCAGATATAAAAGCCCTGCTTGTAGTGGTGTTGATATGCTGAAGAAACTTGGGAGTAGTAATAAATATATGGCTAAAAGCCTTTCGTGTAGGAGTTATGATAGGGCTGTTTTTTTAAGAATAAAAGTAGGAAGATTTATCCTTGTGCAGCTCGAAAAATGGAGAGGATTAGAAGGGGAAAAGATACAAGAGAATACTTGTCTCGGGCAATGTAACTGATGAAGTGGAATTCAAAATAATGTATAAGGATTACTTGATTGGATTTCAATTTTAAAAAGCCTTATAGCTTCTCTTTTCAGGCGAAAAGAGGTTAAGATATGGGAATGAGAAATACTAAACTAATTGTCTCAATTACTAATTTAAAAAGTTTTCTATGAAAAAAATCATTGGACTGTCGGTACTCTTCTTTGTGTTGGGAGTGCAGATGGTAGTCGCGCAAGCCAAACAAATTACTGGTAAGGTTACCAGTAAGGAGGATGGACTTGGAATCCCCGGCGTATCTGTTGTAATAAAAGGTACAACGGTAGGTACGGTAACCACTATTGAAGGTGATTATTCCATTCAGGCAAATAGCAAGGATGTATTGGTATTCTCTTTTGTAGGGATGAAAATGCAGGAAATTGCCATTGGTGCAAGAACTGTTGTAAACGTGGAAATGGAAGCAGAAACCATTGGTATGGAGGAAGTTGTTGTAACAGCCTATGGTTCTAAAGGTAAGGTGGGTTTGAAAGGTGCTGTAACATCGGTACAGTCAGACGAGTTGGAGCAGGTGCCGATGGCAACTTTCGATCAGGCTCTGCAGGGGAAAACCACTGGGGTTTACATTAGTTCGGGTTCTGGTCAGCCAGGATCGGGAGATACTAAGGTGCGTATTCGTGGTAATGCATCTATTACTGGTAATAATGCTCCATTGTATGTAATGGACGGTGTGCCTATTGAGCCTTCAGTATTTGCATCTTTAAATGTGAACGATTTTGAATCGATTTCTGTTTTGAAGGATGCTTCAGCATCATCAATTTATGGTTCTCGTGCATCAAATGGGGTAATCTTGATTACAACCAAGCGTGGTAAGGCAGGTGAGACCAAGTTTAACTATCGCTTTCAAAATGGTTGGACCAGCAGAACTCGTGATAAGTTTGACATGATGAATTCAACTGAGAAGTTGGCATTTGAAGAATTGGCCATGAGAGGGGAAGGATGGAGATTGTCTCCAATGAATCCAGCCAATGCTGGTTTGTCTGAAGCTCAGTTGGCTGCCAATGAAGGAGAGTTAAACCGCTTAAGAAATACAAATACCGACTGGAGAGATGTATTTACTCGTACGGGGCAAACTCAAAGTCACGAGATTAACATGTCTGGAGGTAACGATAAAACCAAATTCTATTTTGCTTTACAGCGTTTCGAGCAGGAAGGACAAGCCATTCGTTCCGATTTGGAAAGAACGGCTGGACGTATGAACCTGGATCATAAGATCAACGACAAGTTACGTTTCGGATTGTCAACTTCTATGGGTTACACAACTTCAAGCATGATTGAATCGGAAGGTGGAATTGCTTTGGCTAATCCATTTGCTGCAGCTTACCTGGCAAATCCATATGAAAATCCATATGATGAAAAAGGAAATATTGTAACTGGAGGTGGTCGCACAGGTTCTAATGCTTTGGATCGTTTGTTGAACTCATCGAATAACAAAGCAGAAACCAAAGGTGTTGGAGCCATGCACTTAGAATATGACCTTATTAAAGGTTTAACCATTAAGTCGCAAGTTGGGATCGACTATAGAATGACGACTTACGAGCGTTGGCTTGATCCGAATTCATATGCTGGTCAGCAAGTAACCAATGGACAGCAAGGTTCTATTAGCGAAAATTTTGCCCGAAGAAGTGAAATGAACTTTACCAATACTGCCGATTACAAAACTGAAATTGGTGAGAAGCATGTAATTGGTGCTTTGGTTGGTTCTGAGTTAATCAAAAGAAAATATGATGGTTTCGGATATACAGGATATGGACTAAACGGTAAATTGCCTGAAACACCTGCTGCTGTTACTCCGGGATCTCCTGATAATAACTTTATTCCAAATGTAAGTGGTTATAAATCGGAGAGAAACTTATTTTCTGTATTCTCAATTCTGAATTATACTTACGATTCAAAATACTCATTCTACGGAAGTTTGCGTAGAGATGGGTCTTCGGCGTTTGGCGAGAACAACAAATATGCGGTATTGTATTCATTAGGTTTTACCTGGAATATTACAGAGGAAGCATTCATGAGTAACCTTGGCTGGGTGAACAACCTGAAATTGAGAGCAAGTTATGGTACAACCGGTAACCAGGAAGGTATCGGAAGCTATGAATCGCAAACTCTTTACGGTGCAGGATCATATAATGGACAGCCTTCAATGGGCTTGACACATGCTGGTGATCCGGACATCAAATGGGAGATCGGGAAGAAATTCAACCTTGGTATTGATTACAACTTGTTTAATAATCGTATTTCGGGTTCGGTTGAATTCTATAATGATATCACTTCCGATCTGTTTATTGTACAATCCTTAAGCTCTTGGGCGGGTGTTCCTGGCGACTCAAAAAGCGTAAATGCAGGTAAAATGAGAAACCGTGGTGTGGAATTCCTATTCAGCGCGGATGTGATGCGTACCAAAGACTTTACCTGGAGTGTTGGAGCCAACCTTTCTTACAATGACAATGAAATCTTATCATTGGGTCAGGTAGATGAGTTCGAACAGGGAACTTCTATTGTGAAAGTAGGCTTACCTTTGGGATCTCATTACATCGTAAAATGGGCTGGTGTTGATCCAACAACAGGTAACCCAATGTATTATACAAAAGATGGACAGCTAACTGATACTTACCGTAGCTCTGATGCGGTTACCGATTTCGGAACCAGCGAGCCTCCATTCATTGGTGGTTTCAATACCAAATTATCTTACAAAGGGATCGAGCTTTCTGCAAACTTCTCATTCGCACATGGGTACAAGCGTTTCAACAACCAGAGCTTCTTCCAGGAGAATCCAAACTTTGCACAATTTAACCTTTCTACAGTGATGAATACCATCTGGCAAAAGCCTGGCGATATCACAGAAATTCAGCGTTTGGGAACCGAGAGAGAATTCTCTTCTAAAGACATTGAAGATGCTTCATTCTTGAGATTTAGAAACCTGATGATTGCATATACTCTACCTAAGAGCTTGCTTCAAAATCAAAAGGTAATTGATAATGTAAGAATCTATGCGCAAGGACAAAACTTGTATACCTGGACCAGCTACACTGGTTTCGATCCTGAGGATAGCGACAACATTGCAAAGTATGAATATCCATCTTCAAGATTCTTTACTGTAGGTGTTGATGTTGCTTTTTAATTTTTAGAGATTAATTATAGAAATAATGAACAAGATATTTTATAGCCTGTTATTGGCAGTAATGGTTCTGTCCAGTTCCTGTGAGGATCTGCTGGATTTGAAACCAACCGACTCAATTGACGAAGGGAAGGCCTTTGAAAATGTAGAAGATCTTGAGCCAGGAATGTTAGGAGTTTATTCCTCTTTTGGTGGTTCAGGGGCAATTGTGAATTCATCTCGTGCAGGTGATGATTTAAGACTATCTGATGAAAATACAGGTCAGGGTGTACAAATGCACAACTGGACTTTCACAGCTAGCGAAGGTAGTACAGGGAGTGTTTGGGTAGATATGGCTCATACCATCGACCGTGCAAACCGAGTATTGGCAGCTACAGAAAAATTTGCTGCGAATAACGAAAATGCTGCATTGGTAAATAGAATTGTTGGAGAAGCTAAATTTATGCGTGCCTACTGTCATTTTGAATTGGTGCGTTTGTTTTCTGGTAACTATTCACCAGATGCTTTGGCAGTTCCTTACATGCTTGAATCAAATGTTGGTGCTGAGCCAGCAAGAGAGAAAGCATCGGTTGTTTATGCCAATATTATTAGTGACTTGAAAGATGCTCAGAATCTTCTTCCTGCTGATTTTACAGATCGCACTCGCGCAACCAAAGATGCAGCTACTGCATTGTTGGCAAGAGTTGCTTTGTACCAAAACGACTGGGCAAATGCCATTGCTTATGCAAGCGATGTGATTGATAACTCTGCTGTAAGAATGGCGAATGCTTCTGAAATTGCGAGTCTTTGGACCGATGAGTCTGCTGAGGATGTAGAAGTATTGTTCCGCAGAGCTCGTACTACTCCTGGTGAAGGTTTATTGGGTGATATTTACACTCGCTCTGGTAACGGAGATATCTTTTTCCACCCTGGAGTTGACCTGATGTCAAAGTATTCTGCTGAGGATGCAAGATTCAGCGTTTATTTTACTCAGGTTGATGGCAAAGATGTTGTTGCGAAGCACAGAGGCAAAGTAGGTGGAACATTAAACCTTGTAGATGTGAAACTATTGCGTATTTCTGAATTGTATTTGATTCGTGCCGAAGCTTCTGCTAGAAGAAATGAAGGCAACGACCTTGCAAACGCAGCTGATGACATCAATATGCTAAGAGCAAATCGTATTGCTGATTATACCAATATCAGCTTTGCTTCACAAACATTGGCAATGGACGAAATCTTACTGGAACGAAGAAAAGAATTGGCTTACGAAGGGCACCGATTCTATGATTTGAGAAGATTTGAGAAATCGATTCATCGTATCGAAGAGGATGGACTACTAGCATCTAATGCAGATCTTGAAGCGGGAGACTATCGATTTGTATTCCCAATTCCAATTGAGGAAATCTTTGCAAATGACAATATGGTTCAAAACCCTGGATACTAAAAAATTAATAAAATGAGAAATATATATTGGCTTTTTATCGTACTGGTTTCCATTGGTTTTGGAGCCTGTGATGCCGATCCTGAATACTTTCAGGAAGATGATTCTTACATTGCATTCAATGTGGCATCTGCTGCAGTAGCTGAGAATGCAACCGATGAATTGAAAATCCCGGTAAGGATTTCAACAGTTAACCCGAAAAATGTGACTTTGGAATATGAAATCGTTCTTGAAGGATTAGACACTCCGGCTGAAGAAGGAGTAGATTACCAAATCATGAACGAATCAAAAACATTGAGTTTTTCATCTACTCAGCTTGTTGATGAAATTCGCATCAAAACCATCGACAATGACAGTAAGGATGGCGACAAGCAGTTTGTGATTAAATTGAAATCTAATTCTGCTGGCATAAACCAAGGTTTGGCAGATGGAGCGGATACTCAATGTGTGGTTAACATTTCTGATGATGAGCATCCTTTAGCATTAATCTTGGGTAACTATGTTCAGGATGACTATTTTACTGATGGATCCTATGATTCAAATTCTGGAAATGATATGGTGATCCAGGCAGATCCTAATGATGATACTAAAGTTTTCATGACAGGTTTCTGGGGAATCAACGACAAGATCATTGTAGCGTCGGTTGATATTGAAAACCAAACGATGAGTATTCTCCCAGGACAGTTGTTGTTTGTGCATAGCACGTATGGTGACTGTTTTGCAGTGAGTTTTGAAATCGTTCCTGACAATAATGGTGATGGCAAAAAAGATGTGGTGTACCATCCTCAGGATAACATCGAATGTACAATTGATGAAAATGGAAACATTACCACAGGAATGTGGGCTCCAACCGTATCTGCAGGATCTTTTGCATATTATGGAGAAACCGTTTTCACCAAGCAATAGTAGATTATTTTTTATAACAACAACAACAATTAGAGTTTTCCCCCAGTTTATTGGGGGAGCTCTTCTCAATAACTCAATGGCCAGTGGAGTAAACTTTACACAAATTTTAGTTAGTGGCAGACTAGAGAAAAGGGGAATATACCCCTAATAAGTCCCCTTTCTCTATTCTCCTAAGAAAACATGAACGATATGTCTGTGGGCAGGTTGGCATTATTCTATAAATTGAATTATTAACATAGTCTGCAAATATAACTATAAGCCGACCTGCCAAATTTTTTACTCAAATGAAGAGGGTATTGCAGAAATAATGCAAGCAATATTCTTCTAATAGAAAATACGATATGAACCATTTTTTTTGCGCAGTGATTCTTATGCTTACAACACTTTTTTCTACAGATCATTCAAGAGATGTAATAAAACCCAGTATCAATTTAATTAGCCCTGTTGATGCAGTAAAAGTGATGCAAGGTGAAACGGTAAATGTGAATGCGCTAGTGAAAGACAATCAGGCCTTAAAGGATTTCCAAATCAAGATAACGAAGGGTGGGGACAGCTCACTTAGCTTTGCTCAGTATTTTTCCTGCAATCACATGGTAAATGCAAAACAAGATGCAAATGGGAATGATATCCCTGTTATATCCGGAAAGAAAGAGACCTGTTTGGATTTTGCCATAGGCGTTGATGAAAATGCAGTGGTAGGAGATTACTACTTCCAAATCGAAGTAGAGGATGAAGCAGGAAATAAGAGCTTGAAAAAAGTTGGTTTCTACATAGAAAGGAATCAAAACGATTCTTAAATCAAAACATGGTAAATGCTTGGTTGTGATATGCATGAAAAACTTGTATGTAGCAAATAGGTAGTTGTAAAGTGTGAGTGATGGCTGGGAAGCCATCAAAAGACCGGATGGTGTAAGCATTCGGTCTTTGTTTATATTTTATACGAACCAATTTAACATGATTATCCATCAAGTCGCATACTGCAATTCAATCAACTTTTTGTATTGCCCATTAGATAGCCTCATTAGCTCTTCATGATTTCCTTTCTCTACAATTTCACCATGTTCCAATACAACAATCTCATCTGCTTTTCGGATGGTGGACAGACGATGAGCGATTACGATGGAGGTTCTTCCATGCATGAGTTTTTCTAAAGCTTCTTGCACCAAAAGTTCCGATTTAGAATCCAGGGATGAGGTAGCTTCATCCAGAATTAGAATTTTAGGGTCGTTTAAGATGGCTCGTGCAATGGCGATCCTTTGTCTTTGTCCTCCAGAAAGCTGCGTGCCGCGTTCACCAACAATGGTATCGAACTTTTCAGGGAAACGATCGATAAACTCTAAAGCATTGGCCTTTTGAGCGGCTTCGAATATCTCCTGATCGCTGGCATTGGGTTTGCCGTAGCCTATATTCTCTTTGATACTTCCCCCGAAGAGAAAAATATCCTGTGGAACCAGCGAAATCTGATTTCTTAAGGCCGATAAGGGATAAGCGTGGCAATCGAGCTCATCGTAAAACAAACTATTGCCCGGTGGTTGATGCAACATTAAAAACAAGGAAGCCAAAGTGCTTTTTCCAGCCCCACTATGTCCAACCAAGGCCACCATTTGATTGCTTTTAATTTCTAAATTGATATCATTCAAAACCTTTTGTTCCAATCGGGAAGGGTAGGCAAAACTTAGGTTCTTAAGCTGAATTGATCCATTCATTTTGTATTTGGAATCGACCTCCTTGATCTCTTGAATTTCCTCGGGAACTTCATCATATATTTTGAACAGATCCTCAGTTGCACCAATAAATTTCTGGATGTTGGTATACACGTTAGCCAATCCGCTGATGGTTCCACCCACAAAAACCGAATAGATAACAAAGGAGAAGAGGTCACCGGCAGCCATTTCTCCTGCCTGCAGCAATCTCGATCCTTGCCAAACCATAGCAGCAATGGCTCCGAACAATCCCAATATGATAAAAGAGGAGAATGCACCACGATATTTCCCACGAGTCATGCCCAAATCGGCAATTTCCAAAGTTTTCTTCTTGTAACGGGCAATCTCGAGAAACTCATTGGTAAAGGCTTTTACACTTTGTATCCCTTGCAGGGTTTCTTCAATAATGGTATTCGAATCGGCAACCTTTGTTTGTACTTCCTTGGAGAATTTACGAATAAATCTCCCAAAGAATCTTGCGGCGATCATGGTAGGAGGAAGCGTAATCAACATAAAGGCGGTTAGCTTGATGGAGATCACCGCCAATAGGATGATTCCACCTGTAATCACAATAATTTGTCGAATAAAATCGGCCAGAGTACTGGTCATGGTTTCTTGCAACTGGATTACATCTGCCGATATTCTGCTGTTGAGTTCGCCAACCCTTCTTTTTTCGAAAAACTGCAAAGGCAGCTTAATCAAATGGCGATAGCTGGCCTGACGCAATGCCGCTAAGGATTTTTCGGTAACATTTACAAAGAGCACAATGCGAAAGTAGGCAAAGGTAGCTTGCACCACCAGAATAACCGCAATCAGGATAACGGTTTGGTTCAGGCTTTGTCCCAGTGTGGTACTGTTTCCAGTATTTACCAAATCGCCCAGCAGCTTGGGAAATGCCAAACTTGCCAAACTCGATCCCAAAAGGAAAAACATTCCTAAAAAATATTGTCCCCGGTAAGGTTTGATGTATTTGTACAAACGCAAAGCGCTGCTTAATCCGCTGCGGTTAATCTTTCCTTTCGGAACACTAGAGGTGTCGGAGCCGTGTGATCTTGCCATTGTATGGTATTACTATTTGGTTTTAGTATTAATAATACACAAAATAGACGAGAAATTGTTTGGACTAATGCTTATTTGTATGATTAATATGGGCAGATCCCTGCTAGTGCAAGCTTATAGCTCACCCTAACTGGGGTTTGGATAATTGTTAGGATTATTCCATAAGTCAACAACATCAATATATTTATTTTTAAGTAGTATTTGCTTGATTATAAGAAATATGAATTAGTAATAATTAAATTGCAAAACTTGATTAAAGGACAAATATGTCTTAAATTATTATAGATAAAATAGATTGTTTAATATTAATATTTTAAGTCATGGGGATAGTTGTTGTTCCATTATTTGATGAGAAAGTGGAAGCTTGGAAAGCTTGGGCTAAGTCACTTTCGAATGAGAAAAGTAATGAGTTTAATGATTTTAATAAAAAGTATGGTTTGACCAGACATAATGCCTGGCTGGCAGAAACGCCGGGTGGCAAGGTAGTCGTTGCCTTACATGAGGGGCCCGGTGCCGATGATTTTTTGCACAAGGTAGCTGGATCAAATGATAGTTTTGAATTGTACTTTAAAGAGAAACTAACAGAGTTTCATGGAATGAAATTTGATGCTCCGCCACCACCAATGCCTGTTCAAATGATATAGTAGCCTCCCGCTAGTGCGAGCTTATAGCTCGTACTCTGCCTTGGCAATTATTGAAGGATTTCTACTTAAGATGATAGGTTTTGCAAATGATTCTTTGCATTCGCAAAGCACGAGCCATAAGCTCGCGCTTTCTGGGGTTAAAGTTGTTGCATATTTCGATTTCCTGCCATAAGTTATCCATTTTGTTAGCAACAGTAACTATTTAAAATATCCGGCCTTATATCTAGCTAATAGGGTATTTATAACGTTTCTAGCTCCAACACTCATTTCTAAATTGTTAGTTTTTACAAAATTCGGAACATCCTTGATTTTAATTAGGCTTAATCCATCCGTTTCTAGTTCTGAATCTTGCGCTGAATGATATGCTCTCTTAAAGTCAGATAAAGTAAAGCTCTCATCAATTCTTAAACGGGCATATGATGAAAGACCAAGTTCAAATCTGTTTACATCCATTAGTAAACTCATAAAACCAAATTTTTCCAAATTCGAATCTTGAATGTCACTTGCAATACCAAGTTCTTCTCTTAAACCTCTTTTTAGACAAGTATTTAATGATAGTTTAAAATGATTTTCTGTTGTATCAACGTCTTTTAAACTAAAAGCTTCATTCATGCTATAATGAATTTTATTTTTATCTACTGATACATTGTTGCTTCTGTACCCAAAAAGAACTTTGTCTTCCTTCCCATCATCAATTATTAAATAATTTGAGATTCCAAATGAACTTAAAAATGGAGTATAATAGCTATTTAAATCCTGAATCCCTTTTACTTTTATTAAATGTTTATATTTCTGATAAATATTGGCAAATACTCTAAAAGTAAAAAAGTCTGTTTTATAAAAAGTAATCCGTAATGAGGATTGCTCATCCTCTCCAATTCGTTGTAAATGTATTTGTTTAACACCTAACATTTCTCCATTAAATCGTTGAAGACCATAGTTTATATCTTTTTGCATTTGTAGAGCAACTTCGTAAGCACTTTCTTTGAGTATTGATTGATAATTATCAATACCCAAATGGTTGAATGTTTTCTTAAGTTGTTCCTCCCATGCTGAAATATTTTGCTTACGAAATATAAAATTAGAACTATTTAGATGGATTGCGAATTCTTTAGGTATCTCAATTATCATCTTACTGTCTGACATTTCAGTTTTTAGATGATTCCTTTCATATGCAGGGATTGCATGGTCAAAATATTTAAATCCAGGTTCAGGACTAAATCCCAAATTTTGAACGTTCTTTACTGCTTTCTTATATCTAACTTTATTTAAGATATTTCGTTTTATTTTTATCCAATATTCGCTAAATATGACGCCAAGTATTGCACCTGCGATTAATAAAAATATTTCCATTATGTCAAGGTTTGTTTGTTATTGTTACTAACGTTTTGCGGGTATGGCGTCTTGCCTCCAATTCCGCAGGTTTGTTGTTAACTGTTCTATCGTTAAATTCGCACTTCCCCTAGCTACCGCACGAGTCCTCTCGTGTGGTTTTGCTAAAAAGGAACGCGATAGAATCGCGCACCAGCGAGGGGTTTACAAGATGAAAAATCCAAAATAATGCCGTAAATTGGGCAGTGTTATGGTTTATGCATTACATAGCACCCGCTGTTATGGCCTGGCATTCTTTTGTTTTTCGTATTTTTTTGTTAATACAGCTATTTTTGACTTAATAGACCAATCATTAGTTTTGTCGACTAAGAGTTCTAATTCTGTTAGGTGTACATAAAAATCTCGAAAATGTGCTTTTCTCGGAGATTCAATCAAGTCTTCTACTACTTGACCAATTTTCTCATAGGCATCAAATAAAATGTCAATTTTTACAAAATCTAAAGAATTAATTTTGCTAGTAGTGTTCGTATTAATCGAAGTATTTTCAGAATTAAAAGCTACAACCCACTGACCATGGGCAATTTTATTTCTTATTTGACTAGGCTCAATTATATATTTCTGGATAAGTCTCGTTAATGTTTGAGTTTTGTTTCTGAATTCTCCATTACCATTATCGATTTCTCTTAAAGCCAACTCCAAACATTTATTCCACTTTTCTTCTAGATTTCTTTGTCTTGAAATTTGTTGAATCTTGTCTTCTGAAAATCCATAAGGCGTATGAATCATTTTTAGAAAACATGTTTCAGCAAAAGAACTATACAACAAAGCATAATTCTTCGTCAAAATAGAAAGAACATCTTTCTTTTTATCCTTAATTGATTGGTTGATTAACCTTTTGAATTTCTTTCGGCTAGATTTTAGCTCACGAACATTTTGGACGGATGACTTGTATATTTCAATCATAATTTTTGGTCTGTCAAGGCTAGTAATACGAACCACAGTCCGTATTACTAGCCCGGAATCGAACCGGGAACTCCTATTTCTAGGCATTTTACCTTGTTAAACTACAAGTCCGATTCAAAATTAATATTTTTTATTTATGTTACAATATTTGCTATGTCGTTTTTTTGCTTGGCCATAACTTATATATAAACACAACCAGTTGTGATTATTTTTCTTATATCTGCTTGATTGTATACGTTTACACAGCTGAAAATGGAATGTAAAAGTAACAGAATCTTTTTTTTGCCCCTCGTTATCGCACAAAACAAAGTTCGATGAAATCAATCTACTCGTGTGGTTCTGCTAAAAGGAACGCGATAGAATCGCGCACCAGCAGGGATAATCAATCTCAAGATATTCACCTCTTAATTTTTGTTTCGTTGCTTCTTTCATTATTTTATGTATTAGAGTTTGCTTTCAATTTCTTTCCACAAATCAGAGTTCCTATCAAAGAAATCATTTGGTACAACAAACCAAACTGAATGTCCACTTGATGTTGGCATACCAAGACATTGTTTACCAGCAATTTTTTCTTTATTATGCCATTCCCTCATAGCTACATTCCATCTCATCCCAATTACTTCTTCTCCATTCCATATTATTTTAGCGATAGAAATTGAGTTTTCTCCTCCATCATAAATAACATCTACTTTACTTATAGCATCTTTAGGGCTTAAAACTTTTTTTGGGTCTTTATAGTTCATCATTCTTCATTTAGTGTAATTGTACATGACTTGTTTGTATGTGCACAGGTGCATCCCAGCTACCGCACGAGTCCTCTCGTGTGGTATTCTAAAAAGGAACGTGGTAGAATAGCACACCAGCGGGGGGGACTGCCTACTCAATTAGGCACTAGCACTAATTTTTTTTTATTTAAGTATCAAAGATGCCAAGTGTTAACTAACTCCTTTATTGTTAGGTTTTTCTTAACCGTTCCATCCATTCGTTTACCATTTTGTGATAAGTAAATTATATATTTGCCTCTATATGGTTCGTTTTTATTTGGTACACGGTATATTCCAAAATCAAGACGAAGTCTTTTGGAAATTATAGGGAACATTACATCTGGATATTTTTCTTTTCCATACTCTTTATAATGTGCATTAAAGTATTTAATCCATGAGAGAATACATATAAACTCGTCATCTGTAAATTCAAAAGGAGTTTCATCTACGACAATAATATCATCGGGAAGTCTTTTTTGAATTTTAATTAAACATGTTTCTTTTTTCATTTTAATCCTTTGTTTTTGTTCATTTTTAACTGATGACTAAGCTTTTGCCCCCAGCTACCGCACGAGTCCTCTCGTGTGGTTCTGCTAAAAAGGAACGCGATAGAATCGCGCACCAGCGGGGAGGGATTGTTTTTTTACATTATCTAGTTCGGCATCACCGCCCTTGAAATTTAACTTTTATTAGCACAGTTTATATTTCAAAACTTTGCCAGGAAGTTTTATTTAATGATTCATCCCACATTTCATTAGGAGCTTTTTCGCAAGCAATATAATTTTGCATTCCATCAATTCTCATTTGATCTAATTTATCATGAGATAGACCACATTTTGCACCTTGTAATTCTATTTCTTTAGTTATTAGTTCATTTGTTCTCTCAAATATTTCTTTCGCCTTGTTTAAAACTAATTTTGCTTTGCTCCGGTAATTTTCATCAAAAGCTGAAGGGGCATACTCCCTATAAAAACTATGTGCTAACCAATTCCTTGCGTCCAAAGCAACTTTAAGAATCTCTTCAAGATCTTCATTAATATCAACTAATTCAGAAACGCTTCTTTTAATGCTTCCCATTGTTCGAGAAAAATACATTGTCATTAACTCTCGTACAGATTTGTCAGATTTCAACTCGCCTGATTTCTTAGCCATTCCTAATAGTATAACGAGATTAGATTCTACAGATTGACCTAAATAAAACACCAATCCTAATTCTATTAATAATGAATTAATACTTTCTTCTTCAGTTTGTTTCATTCAAATTTTCTTTTTGTGCAATGATCAAATTGTGTCTAACTAGTTGATATGTGCACCTTTTATAAAATCGATTGGTAATTTACAAAACAATAATAGTTAATCAAAGAAATGGGCCTTGTATCTTATGGTATAGTTTAAAGAATCGATTAATTTGTTTATGATCCATGCTGAAAACATCAATTCTACCAGCTGCGGGGGCATAAAACCGCTTGCGGAACTTATCCGAAGCACAGAGTGCCTATCCGAACGACTGATTTACCGATCCGAACAAGTGATTTGTCAATTCTACCTGTAAATAAGTCGATTCGAAGCGTGCAGAATCGATCCGAAAGAGTGATTTGTCAATTCTACCAGGCAAAATGTCAATCCGAAGCTTCATTTGTTCATTCTACCAACAAAACAGGGCAGTAGAACGCCTGTATTGTGTGGGTTTTTAAATTTATGTTATAATATGTTTTCATTTATCGTTCTAAATAAGTAATTTAACTATCGCTTACGACTAAACTTAAATTTATTTTCAAAAATTTTAAAAATTAAAAAAGATGACAACAATTAAATCGGAGTCTAAGTTTTTAGAACGTTCACGCATTGCATTGACCAATGCAGAAACCCACCCGGAAATTAAAGCTGCATTAGCTGCATTTGGCGTAGATGAAGCCAAGTATGCCGAAGGTTGGCAAGTGTATAACAAAGCCAAAGAAAGGTGGGAGTTAAATCAGGAAGAAGAGTCTGAAACTCGATTGGCATCCAATGCCTATCATCAAGCCTTTGGCAATTTGGAAATGAAGTTCAAACGTCATCGCGATTTGGTGTTGATTCTCAGTAAAAAAGATCCTGATACATTGATACAGCTGGGGATAAGAGGCCGTTTTCCTTATCGTTACAACGATTTTTTCGACAAGTGCAAGCTATTTTATTCTGTGGTAAAATCGAATACCGATATTCAGGCTAAAGTGGCTGTAATTAATCTAACGCCCGAATTGGCTACCGAGTGTTTAACAGAGCTGGAAGCCTTGCTTACACTTCGCGCAGATTTCGATAGAGAAATGGGGGAGTCGCAAGCAGCTACTGTTTCTAAAAATCAAGCCCTTCACGAATTAAGCGAGTGGATGGATGATTTTGATACCCTTGCAAAAATTGCACTTTACGATACACCTCAGCAATTAGAGGTTTTGGGTATCTTGGTAAAAAGTTAATTCTGTTTTTTTAAATATTTGTTCTATTGTTTAGAGGGTATCACTTCATGTGATGCCCTCATTTTTTATTCAATTAATTCACCTCACCTCAATCCTCTCCTAAAGGAGAGGAAGTGGTGAAAAGTATATAAGCGTGTAGGTTATTTATGAAGATGTCCTGTGGTAAGCCAAAAATTTTGTAGGGATCGGCATCAGCTGCGCAAGTGGGGCCCCATAGGAGAGAAAGCGGCAAATAGAAATGCTGTCGAACGAAGCATGAGTGAGACTATCTATTTCTATTCGCTTTTGATCCGTTATGGGTCACTGAGTAGATACGCCGTAGATTCTTTGCAAACTTTCTCATCAATGGAGAAAGTTTGAGCCCATCCGGCTTGAGGATAAAAATACAGCTCGTCTGGCTCGAAGACAAAATAAACAATCCATATTCGTCGCATAAAATAACCCAGAACAAACCATATTCACACTTGTGACGATTATAGACCGTGTCATTACCACAGGGCGACGGTCGTTATCACTTCCTTGCCCTGGGCTGAATGATATTTGCCTTTCAGGCAAAGGGTATGATGTAGTGAGGGTGTCCAAAAAGTAAGTTCAATCGAACATAGTGTCATGTTGAATGAAGTGAAACATCTGTTTATCAAAGGGACAGATTCTTCTCCCGAACCTTCGGGATCAGAATGACAATTATATTGAACTTTTTGGACATCCTCTTTACCATTATTATAGCTGGTGGTAGAGACAGCACTCATGCTGTCTTTACTTAGGATTGCAATACTGTAAATAGTACCGAAAGAAAAAGGCCATCCCTTTCGAGATGGCCTTCAATTCTATTGTGTTCATGGCGCAAATGCCATCGCTATTACTTTAATTCTTGTAAAGCCTCTTTAGCCGCATTCAACAATGGTTCTGCCGATAAATCGTTACCAGTAGCCTCAACCATCCATTGGTTAGGAGTCAAACGACCTTGCTTAAAGATACGATCTACTTCGTTCGGGAAAGTTTTACCTTTTAGGTGTTGCTCCAATTGGAACTCAATAACGTTACCAAATGCGTAGTTCGATAGGTACAACGGACTGTTCAACATGTGCGAGTATACCGCCAAAATTGGTTGATCTTTCACACCATAAACAGGAGCATAGAACTCGTTCCAAACCGCTTTTGCGATATCCATGGTAGCATCGCGCAATTCAGCAGCAGTAGCATTAGGATTAGCATACAACCATCTCCACATGCGAATGTCTACCAAGGAAACACCCATAATTTCGTAAGCACTCCAGAAAAGATCCAATTTCTTTAAAGCTTCTTTTTGTGGCGAATCATCTTTAACGTCCAATAGCAACATGTCGCGCTTCTGGAAGATAAATGCCAAAGCCTCGGTAAATGCAGTGTTAGGAACACCGTTCATTACAAAGTTGTCCACATCATATAGCGAGATGGTTTGCTCAACATTGTGTCCAAACTCGTGGATCGCGATGTTGTAACCCTTGTAATCCATACCCTTTGCACCAACTCTGGTACGCAAGTGAGCTTTTTGTCCTTTTGCAGCGCCACCCCAGGCGTGACCTGAACCTCTTGCAGGATCAACAGCAATTCTGTCTGCCAACCACTGAGCTCTTTCCTTGTCGTAACCCAATTTTACCAATAGGTTCGCCAAATCAGCTTCCAAAGCAGCAGCATTAGGATACAAACCTCTGGTTTGAGCATCTAGTTTCGATTCATCCATTCCGCTACGAGCCTTGAAACCATCGTACCAAATATCGAATGGCTGTAACTTACGACCCAATCTCTTTTGAATCAGTTTACCCACTTTTTTGGTTTCTTCAGAGCTTAAGAATGCAGAGAAAATCTTTTCAGTTGCTTCCGCAGAGATCTCTTTCGCTCCGTCGTACTGTCTTTTGATAAATGTATTCTGATCTGGATAGTAAGGATCAATTGCTTTGTTTGCGTGGAAGTTATTCAGGATTTGCTGATATCTCTCGTTTGGTTCCGGAGTTGCATCAACTGTTTTACCAGCCTTGTAAACCACGTTTGTGTATGGATCCCATTCAAAATCACCCGAGTTAATTACCTTTTCAGGGATTTCCTGAGAGATGATTCTTTTCATCACCTGGTAAATCATCTTTTGCTTGTCTAAACCATCTTTTTTGTTGGCATAGTTTGCTTTGATTTCATCACGAAGGTTCCAGTGAGAAAGTAATACCTTATCTTCCGGGAAGAAACGGTTTCCTTTCTTATCGGTAAGATGACCTACATAAATGTTGTAATCTGCAATGTACACATCAGAACCTGCAGCAGCTGTTCCTGCAGCTTGCAACAAATCCGAAGGAACTCTTGCTGTAAAGTAATCACCCAAACGAGCGTATGCCCATTCTTGGCGAGTCCAGTTTTTCGCATTTGCTTCTTTCTCAGCCAGGCTAAACGATGGGAAGTTCAATGCAATGGTAAAAGCGATTTTGTTGTTGTAGAAATCGTTCATCCAGTGCGAACCAACGCTATAAGCACCAAAAGCATTGTCGATAGGGTGCTGCTCGAAGGTGTTCAAGTGAACAGGCTCCAATAAATCTAGAGTAATCTTGTTGAAGTGTCCTGTAATGATCTCAAGGTTTCTTGAAATTTTCTGGAACACCATTTCCTTTTCAGCCTTGTCGGCGATATAGCTTTTCTTACAGAAGTTTTTGAAATCGGCTTCTGTTCCGTCGCTCATGCGCCAAAGACTTGCAGCGTGTTTTACGCCTTTTTCAAGTAAAGCTTTGTCCAAACAATTGGTGCTTAACTCCTCAATGGTCGATTTAATTGTTTCGGCAGTAATGTTAGAGGTTTCTGCCTTCTTTTCTGCAATAACTTGATTAGTAGTGGTTACTAAAGTTAAAAATGCAGCACAAAGAATAAAAATTTTCTTCATCTGATTAGGTTTGTTATCTAAAAATTGAATTAACAGGGCTAATATAAGAAATCGCTCACCCGTAAACAATGAGCAATCTCAGTTTACAATCACAATAAATGATATAGAGAGTAGACAACTTTGAATTGTTAATGTTGTTCTTTAATAGATATTTAAAGAGACCCATTAATATCTGGTTACCTTGTCAGTGGGCATTGGAAGGACAAACTGCTTATCCGCAAAAAAAACTTTTAGAAAGAAGGGGAAGCTTCGTCCCGAAATAGAATTTGTAAGCATTTGGGAGCCAAATACAACAAAGTTCATAATCGGGAGAGAAGATCACCCCGCCGCACTTAAAGTTTTTAAGTAGAAGAAGTTTGGGCTTACTCGCCCTAGATTTTTTGCTGACTTTTTTATCAATGAAAAAAGTCAGAGCCTTCCGGCTTGAGGATGATAATAAATTAAAGAAATTTAAATCATTAACTGGATTAACCAATAAAAATTCCAGATTCGTTTCACAGATTGAATTACATGTGTTATTTTTGCGAAAAAATTTTATACATAAATTATGGGAAGAGCATTCGAATTTAGAAAAGCGCGTAAAATGAAGCGTTGGGATAAGATGGCCAAAGCCTTTACCAGAATTGGTAAAGATATTGTTATTGCAGTAAAAGAAGGTGGCCCTGATCCGTCAACTAATGCTCGTTTGCGTGCGGTTATTCAAAATGCTAAGGCAGCTAACATGCCTAAGGATAATGTTGAGCGTGCCATTAAGAAAGCTTCATCAAAGGAGCAAAAGGATTTTAAAGAGATTGTTTACGAAGGATACGCACCACATGGTATCGCTATTCTTGTAGAAACAGCAACCGATAACCATACCAGAACTGTAGCTGATGTTCGTTCATACTTTAACAAATGCAAGGGTAGTTTAGGTACTGCTGGTAGCGTTGAATTTATGTTTGAGCACAAATGTCATTTCAAGATTGAAAATGCCGATTACGATGTAGAAGAATTGGAATTGGAGATGATCGATCTTGGTGTTGATGAGGTATTTGCTGAAGAAGATGGCATCATGCTTTATGGTGGTTTCGCTGATTTCGGAAAAATTCAGTCTTACCTTGAAGAGAATGACATGACTGTGATTTCATCTGGTTTCGAAAGAATACCAATGGATACCAAAGAGTTGCCTGAAGATCAGGTTGCTGATGTTGAAAAGTTATTGGAAAAATTGGAAGATAACGATGATGTACAAAACGTATATCACAACATGGCATAATTAGAAAAAGATTTAATTCTTATTATAGTTAACCCGGTTCAAACTTGAATCGGGTTTTTTATTTCCCACTTTTCATTAAAGAATTGCAGATCTTTTTTTAATTTTTTTACCTTTCTAATAGCCTGTAAATCTAGGGGGTGTAGGCCAATTATTATAATGCAATATAAATTGCCTTTTGAGTGTTAAGAGTTTTTGTTATATTTAGATATGTAGATGAAAAACGTCTTACTCACACCTATGAAGTACAATTATTTAAAATTTGAAAAAAGAGATAGAATTGGGATTCTAACTCTTGATCGTCCTAAAGCCTTAAATGCCTTAAGCGAAGAGGTTTTTAAGGATTTGACTTGCTTTTTGGAAAGCGAGAATGTGAATGACATTCGAGTATTAATCATTACCGGAGAAGGCAAAGCCTTTATTGCTGGAGCCGATATCAAAGCCATGCAGGAATACTCTCCACAAAATGCCTACGATTTTTCAGAAACAGGCAAACGAGTATTCGACCTGATTGCGAATTTAGAAATTCCCGTTATTGCAGCCATTAATGGATTTGCCCTTGGGGGAGGCTTGGAATTGGCATTAGCCTGCGATATCAGAGTTGCCAGTGAAAAAGCTCGCTTGGGTTTGCCTGAGGTCAACCTGGGATTGATTCCTGGATTCAATGGAACGCAACGTTTGCCAAGATTGGTAGGAGCTGGTAATGCCATGTATTTAATGATGCTCGGAGAAGGAATAACTGCTCAGGAAGCTTATAACCTGGGAGTTGTTCAGAAACTATCCGAACCAGATCAGGTTCTGGAAGATACCATAAAACTTGCTGAAAAGATTGCGGGTAAAAGTCCGAATGCATTGCGCCTTGTAAAAGAGATGGTTCGCAATGGATTGGAAATGTGCAGCAAAGATGCTGGTAAAATGGAATCGAAAGAGTTCGGTAGGTTGTTCAAGGAGGATCAGAAAGAACGCGAAGAAGGTATAAATGCCTTTCTGGAGAAGCGTCAACCTAATTGGTAACATTCAATTTTAGTGGGGAAGCTTATCTCCGTAAAGGGGATTTGTAGGTAGTGATGATGGGTTTTTTAAGTTGACTCAATTGGGTGAATTACACCATGAACTGATTAAGAAAATTAAATAAAACAATAAACGTATGGATTTAGTCCCTAAAATGAAAAATGTGAGTGTATTGGGAGCTGCTGGGAAAATGGGTAGCGGAATTCTGGTATTACTTTCATTCGAAATGGCCAAATTGAAGATTGGCAAAAAATCAAACGAACAATTTGTGTTGAATGCGATTGATGTATCGCAGCCTGCTCTAGTGAATTTATTAGGCTATGTTAGATCGCAGTTGCTGAAACATGCAGAAAAGAATATTGTTGAACTTCGTGAATGGTATGCCGACAAGGAAAACCTTGTTGACAATGAAGATGTCATTAATCAATTTGTTGAAGATGTGATGGCAATGATTCAAACATCAACCAGAATTGAAACCACTTACGAATCAAATCTAATTTTTGAGGCAATTAAGGAAGATAAAGATTTGAAGGTTAAATTGTTCTCTCAAATCAAGCAAAACAATCCAAATGCATGGTTCCTTACCAATACCTCTTCCATTCCTATTGGGGAGATTGAAAAAGAAGCTGGCTTGAATGGAGATATCGTTGGATACCATTTCTATAACCCTCCTGTAATTCAGAAATTATTGGAAATTATCAAGTGTGATAATACAGGAGATGAATTGAATGAATTCTCAATTGCATTGGCAAAATCGATGCGTAAAATTATCGTTCCATCGAAAGATGTAGCTGGTTTTATTGGTAATGGTCACTTCATGCGCGATGCTTTGTATGCTCTAAATCAAGCTCAAAAATTGGCGGAGACTGAAGGATGGGCAAAAGCTTTCTTCATGATCGATACCATTAGTAGAGATTTATTGGTTCGACCAATGGGTATCTTCCAGTTAATCGATTATGTAGGAGTGGATGTTACCAAATTTATTTTGGCCAGCATGCAGCCTTCTTTCCCAAATGAAACCCTATCACATGGTGTATTAAATGAATTGTTTGATAGAGAAGTAAAAGGTGGACAGTATGCCGACGGATCTCAGAAGGATGGAGTTTTCAAGTATCAGAAAGGCAGAATCACACATGTATATGATTTTGGCGCTGGTAAATATGTTTCTAAGGAAGATATTGAAATGGATTGTGCAGCAAAAATGGGTGAGTTGCCAACATTGAAAATCTATTGGAAAACAGTTGTGAGAGATAAGAACAAGGCTGAGTATTTGGAGAAATTCTTCAAAGAACTTCATCAGATTGATAGTGTAGGCGCAAACCTTGCAGTAGCATATGGTCAGAACTCTAAAGCAATTGGTCAAATGCTTGTTGATACAGAGGTAGCTGCTTCAGCGGAGGATGTAAATACAGTATTGGAAACAGGATTTTTCCATGCTTACGGGCCCATTAACGATTATTTCTAAAAGAACTAACAAACACAACAATGAAAGCTTTACGCAAAAAAGTATATATGGTAGCTGGTTACAATACCGTTTCAATGGGAACCGGCCGAAAAGAGTTTCACCCGAAAAAGCCACGTCCGGATTTGGAGCATTACATTAAGGAAGCTGGACAGGCTACATTGAAAATGATTGGTGGCGCTGAAAATGTAGATGAAGGAGTAATTGGAAACTTTATGGCAGCTCGTTTTAATAAGCAGGCCAATTTGCCAGCATTTTTACCTATGATTGATGAAGGTTTGAAGTACAAACCAGCCATTAGTGTTGAAGGAGCTTGTGCTTCAGGTGGCTTGGCATTGGCAAGTGGAATCAAATCGATTTTGGCTGAAACTGCGGATGTTGTTTTGGCTGTTGGTTTCGAGGTTCAGAACACCATGAAAGCCATGTATGGTGCCGATGTATTGGCAGGTGCTGGCTGGATGAAAACCAGAAAAGAGGGGCATGCTTATTTCTTTCCAGGCGTATTTAGTAAGAGAGCAGGAGCTTATTACGAAAAGTTTGGAAAAGAGAAGACCAGGGAAGCTATGGCAAAGTGGTATTGCAATGCCATAGAAAATGCTCGTTTGTGCGAAACGGCTCAGGAATTCCATAATCAAAACAAAGATTTGGAAGGAACGGCAAAAATGCCATTGAATCCTAAAAAGTTTGTAGATCATTTGAACTATTCCGATTGTTCTAAAGTTTCTGATGGTGCATCTGCCATTGCAATTGTATCTGAAGAAGGTTTGAAGAAAGTAGGTATTGATCCAAAAGATGCAGTTGAAGTTGTTGGTATTGGTCAAGCTGCTTCTGATATTACTCAGGAACCTGAGAACATGACTTGTTTGACTACCATGAAAGCAGCAGCTGCCAAAGCGATGGAAATGGCTGGTGTTACAGTGGATCAGATTGGAACTGTTGAAGTACATGACTGTTTCTCGATTGCTGGTATCATGGGTGCTGAAGCCATTGGTTTTGCAGAAGAAGGCAAGGGTGTAGATTTTGTATTGGAAGGACATACATCACGTTGTGGTAAGGTGCCGTTTAATACAACAGGTGGTCTTATTGGCTGGGGACACCCAACAGGAGCTACCGGAGTGCATCAGGCAGTTACAATTTGGGAACAATTAACAGGTAAAGCTGGTGATGCCCAGATAGAAATGAAAGAAGACAGACCTTACGGTATGACCGTAAATATGGGGGGAGATGATAAATCTCTTGTGGCAATTGTTTACAAGAGAGGAGAGTAGGAATTAAATTGATTAGAATGAAATAGAAATAAGTAAATGAGCTAATGGCAATATGCTAACAGCTATTAGCTCATTTTATCACACCTAAAAACAAACACTATGAATTTTGAATTCACCGAAGAACAATTGATGATTCGAGATGCGGCTCGTGATTTTGCTCAAAGAGAATTGTTGCCTGGAGTAATTGAGCGAGATGAAAAAGCGATATATCCAACTGAACAAGTAAAGAAGCTTGGAGAACTTGGTTTTCTTGGAATGCTTGTAGGTCTTGATTATGATGGAGGAGGAATGGATACCATTTCTTATGTATTGGCCATGGAAGAAATTTCTAAAATCGACTCATCGGTTTCTGTAATCATGTCAGTGAACAATTCATTGGTTTGTTGGGGGGTTGAAAAGTATGGAACCGAAGAGCAGAAACAGAAGTATTTAAAGCCAATGGCTCGAGGAGAGAAAATTGGTGCTTTCCTTTTATCAGAACCTGAAGCCGGGTCGGATGCCACATCTCAGCGAACAACTGCAGTTGATATGGGGGATCATTATCTGGTAAATGGAACCAAAAATTGGATTACAAGTGGAAAAACAGCGTCTACATATATTGTAATCGCTCAAACAAATCCAGAATTAAAGCACAGGGGAATTAATGCTTTAATTGTAGAAGCTGATTCGGAAGGAATATCTGTTGGACCACATGAAAATAAAATGGGAATGCGTGCATCCGACACTCATTCGGTAATGTTTAACAATGTAAAAGTACCAAAGGAGAATTTACTGGGAGAAGAAGGTTTTGGATTCAAGTTCGCAATGAAATCACTTGAAGGAGGAAGAATTGGTATTGCATCTCAGGCATTGGGAATTGCTTCGGGAGCCTACGAGTTGGCACTGAAATATGCTCAGGAAAGAAAAACATTTGGAAAAGAAATTATAAACCATCAGGCAATTGCCTTCAAATTAGCAGATATGGCTACGGAGATTGAAGCTGCTCGTTTTTTCTGTTTAAAGGCTGCATGGTTAAAAGATCAGGGTAAACCATATGGACATGCAAGTGCGATGGCTAAACTATATGCTGCGGAAACAGCAATGAAAGTCACTACAGAAGCAGTTCAGATTCATGGTGGCTATGGCTATGTAAAGGAATATCATGTTGAAAGATTAATGAGAGATGCCAAGTTAACGCAGATTTATGAGGGTACTTCAGAAATTCAAAAGATTGTAATTTCGAGAGGATTGGTTGATTAAAAATTTGAATAAATAAAAGAGAAAGGAATCTTCTATTTCTCTTATATCATATAAAAAAGATCGCTTATGAAAATATTAGTATGTATAAGTAATGTTCCAGATACAACCACCAAAGTTAAATTTAAAGAGGGAGACAGCTTGTTTGATGACTCTGGTGTACAGTGGATTATTAATCCTTGGGATGAGTTGGCTTTGACTCGTGCTATGGAACTAAAAGAAGATGCTGGTAATTCAGTGAATGAAATTTGTGTTATACATGTTGGTGGTGCAAGTGCAGATGCAACTCTAAGAAAAGCTTTGGCTATTGGTGCTGATAAAGCAGTAAGAATTGATGCATGTCCTGCAGATGCTTATCATGTAGCAGGACAAATTGCGGAATACCTAAAGGAGAATCCATTTGATATCATTTTAAGTGGTATTGAATCGAGTGATTACAATGGTTCTTCTGTTGGTGCCATGATCGCTGAGTTTATGGATTATCCTGGAATTTCATCCGTTACCTCAGTGAATCTGGATGATGATGACATTCAGATAAACAGAGCTATTCCGGGTGGAAAGCAGGTACTAAAAACTGAAGCTCCATTTGTTGCGGTTGTTCAAAAGGGAATTGCAACGGAACCTAGAATTCCATCTATGCGTGGTATTATGATGGCGCGTAAGAAGCCTCTGGAGGTCAAACCAGCTGTAGAGCTGGAAGTGTTAACTGAATCGATAAAGTTTGAATTGCCACAGGAAAAAGGAGCATGTAAAATGATTGATTCAGAATCGGCAGAACAACTGGTTGAACTGCTAAAAAATGAAGCAAAAGTGCTTTAATTGAAATCAAGAAATAGGTATGAGAATGAAGTGTAGTAAAGTTAGCCTCTCTTTCTCAAATCTAAAACTAAGTAATAACATTTAAAACTTAGCCTATGTCTGTAATTGCATTTGCCAAGAATTGGAATGGGAAATTTAAGAATTCCACCTTTGAATTGGTCTCATATACAAAAGCTTTAGCTAATCAGCTAAATACAAATATGGTGGTTCTTTCTATTGGGGAGGTTGCCGAAGAAGAATTAAAACTATTAGGAAATTATGGTGCAGATAAAGTTCTCACTGTCAGTAATCCGCAATTAAATACATTAACTAGTAGAGCTTATGCTGATATTGTTGCAAAGGCAGCTAATTCGGTAGAAGCTGAGGTAATTGTGTTGTCTGATAACAACAGTGGAAAAGCAATCGCTCCAAGAGTTTCGGTCAAATTAAAAGCAGGTCATGTAGCTGCAGTTCAAGAATTGCCGCTTTCTTTAGACCCATTTGTGGTGAAGAAAAGTGTTTTCTCAGGAAAGGCATTTGGGCATATACAAATCAAGTCTGATAAAAAGATACTCACTATTGCAAAAAACTGTTTTGGCTTGGTGGCAAATCCTTGTGATGTAGCCATTGAAGAGTTTGCATTAGACATCGATACAAACTTGTTTAAGGTAAAGATTATTCAAGAGGAAGAACAAAAAGATAAAGTGATTCTATCTGATGCTGATATTGTTGTTTCGGCAGGTAGAGGGATGCGAAGTCCCGAAAATTGGACTCCAGTGGAAGAATTGGCTGAGGTACTAGGTGCTGCAACTGCTTGTTCTCGACCGGTTTCTGATGAAGGATGGCGTGGACATGAAGAACATGTTGGACAAACGGGTAAGGTAATTGCTCCGAATTTATATATCGCAGCAGGTATTTCAGGTGCAATTCAACATGTTGCAGGTATTAGCCGAAGCAAGTGTATTGTGGCGATTAATACGGACCCTGAGGCACCGATATTTAGTGTGGCCGATTATGGTATTGTTGGAGATGTGATGGATGTATTACCAAGATTAACGAAGGCTTTAAGGAATTCAAAATCATAAACAAAGATTAACTCTAAAAAACAATGACAAAACAGATCCTCTTCATTATTTCATTGGCAATAACCTTGGGGGTTTTTGCCTGGTCGGTGAAACGATTATGGGCTTTCTTTAAACTGACAAAGCCTTCGTATCCGATCAAAAACATTGGTGCCAGAATTTCTCATACTTTGGATGTGGCTTTTGGACAAACCAAAATTTTCAGAAAACCTGTGATTGGCTTAATGCACGCATTGGTATTTTGGGGATTTTTGGTCATCACCCTTGGAAGTATTGAAATTGTGATTGATGGAGTGTTTGGCTTGGAGCGATCATTTGCATTTACTGGCTGGTTTTACGATTTTGTAATGGCTTCTGGAGATATATTTGCATTGCTAATTATCATCTTTATAAAAGCATTCAGCTTAAGAAGAAGTATTCTTCGCGTTAAGCGATTTTCAGGAGTTGAGATGTCATCCAAATCCTATTGGGATGCACAAATTGCACTAACCTTTATTGGATTTCTGATGCTATCCTTGTTAGCATTTAATGTAGGATACATCAGCAATCATCCCAATGGATATGAAGGGGTTTATCCAGTATCAGCAGCAATTGTAAACCTGGTTAATGCGGATTTGGGTTGGTTGCAGGAGCCTGGTTGGTGGGTACATATTCTACTGATTTTTGCATTTGCAAACTATCTTCCTTACTCCAAGCATTTTCATGTATTCCTTTCGGTTCCGAATGTTTTTCTTGCCAATTTAGAACCACTTACCAAATACCCTAATCTGGAAAGCATTACCAAAGAAGTTAAGTTAATGCTAGATCCTGAAGCGGCTTATGATGAAAGCGAAGAGGTAGCAAGGTTTGGTGTTAAAGATGTTGAGGATGTAAGCTGGAAAAATTACATGGATTCCTTGGCTTGTACGCAATGTGGTAGGTGTACGGATGTTTGTCCAGCCAATATTACTGGTAAACTTTTATCACCCAGAAAAATATTTGTGGATTTGCGCAAGCGAATGGATGAAAAGGGTCCTATAGCCATAAAAGGAGAGGATGATGGTAAGTCCTTGTTGAGAGATTACATTACTGAGGAAGAACTGTGGGCATGTACAACTTGTAATGCATGTGCCCAGGAATGTCCAATTGATATCAGTCATCCAAATTTGATTATGGATATGAGAAGATATCTGGTGATGGAAGAAGCAGCAGCACCTGCAGAATTGAATGCCATGTTTACGAATATTGAAAACAATGGTGCACCATGGCAATTTTCCCCTGAAGATCGCCTGAAATGGACAGAAGGATAAATTAAAAATGATTTTAATGTAGAGACGTACGGCCGTACGTCTCTACCATAAAATATAAATAGAATGACAGATAAAAAACTACATGTACCGGTAATGGCCGACTTGGCTGCTAAAGGAGAAAAGCCGGAATATCTATACTGGGTTGGATGTGCTGGTGCTTTTGATGATAGATATCAAAAAGTGGCACGGGCATTTGCCAAAATATTAAATCACCTTGAGGTGAGCTATGCTGTTTTGGGGAAAGAAGAAAGTTGCACTGGCGATGCTGCTAAGCGTGCAGGTAATGAAATGCTTTTTCAGATGCAAGCCATGCAAAATATTGAGGTGTTAAACGGGTACGAAGTGGATAAAATCATTTGTACTTGTCCGCATTGTTACAACACACTCAAGAATGAGTATCCCGAATTAGGAGGGAATTACAATGTGATTAACTATACCGAATTTTTGGATGAAATGATTCAAGCTGGAAAGTTGAAACTGGAAAATAATCCATTTAAGGGAGAATCCATTACCTATCATGATCCTTGCTATTTGGGAAGAGGAAATAAGATTTACGATGCTCCTAGAAATGTGGTTAAGGCCGTTTTTGGTGATGTGAAAGAATTGAAGAGATCCAAAAGTTTTGGCTTGTGTTGTGGTGCTGGTGGAGCGCAAATGTTTAAGGAGACTGAAAAGGGGGATAAGGAAGTAAACATAGAACGAACTGAGGAAATTATTGAAAGAAAAGTGGATAAGGTGGCATCGGCTTGTCCGTTTTGTATGACAATGCTTACCGATGGAATCAAACTAAAAAATAAGGAATCGGAACTTCAGAATTTAGATGTTGCCGAAATTATAGAGAAAGCACTCGAATTATAGAAATTAAGTATCATGAACACACCTGCTACATACAAACTGAAAAATGCTGTACGAATAGTAACTGCGACCTCTTTATTTGATGGTCATGATGCTTCTATTAACATCATGCGCAGAATTATTCAGGCCTCAGGTGCAGAGGTTATACACCTTGGGCACAATCGCTCTGCAGAAGAGATTGTTGACTGTGCCATTCAGGAAGATGCTCAAGCAATTGCAATCAGTTCTTATCAGGGAGGACATATTGAGTTTTTCAAGTATATGTATGATTTATTGCAGGAGAAAAATGCAGGACATATTCAGATATTTGGTGGAGGTGGTGGTGTAATTTTGCCTGAAGAGATTAAGGAGCTGGAAGCCTATGGTATTGCAGGTCTATATTCTCCGGATGATGGTCGCAATCTTGGGCTTCAAGGCATGATAAATGAAGTGCTTCAGAAAGCAGATTATGCGTTGAATCGTATTGATTTGCCTGGTATCGAAAAGATTGATTTTTCTGATGTTAATACATTGGCAAGATTAATAAGTTTAGCTGAACATGATGAAATTCAAGGGTCTGATTTGTATTTAAAGCTAAAGAACAATGCAAAAATAAATCATACTCCAGTTGTTGGAATTACAGGAACAGGTGGTGCAGGAAAATCATCTTTAACCGATGAGTTAATTAGAAGGTTTCAGATTGATTATCCCAATTTGAAACTGGCAATTCTATCTGTAGATCCATCACGAAAGAAAAGCGGCGGAGCTTTATTGGGAGATAGAATCAGAATGAATGCCATTCATAACTCCAATATCTACTTAAGATCTTTAGCAACAAGAAGAGCAAATTTAGCTTTATCGAAGCATGTGGATGATGCTTTGATGATTATGAAAGCGGCTGGTTTTGATTGTATTTTTCTAGAAAGTTCAGGCATTGGACAATCGGATACCGAAATTGTAGATTACAGCGATGTGAAGTTGTATGTGATGACCCCTGAATTTGGGGCAGCAACTCAATTGGAAAAGATTGATATGCTTGATTTTGCAGATTTGGTCGCTATCAATAAATTCGATAAGCAAGGAGCGCAGGATGCATTGAGAGATGTAAAAAAGCAATATCAACGGAATCACATGCTCTTTAATCAGGATCCTGAAGAAATGCCTGTGTTCGGAACGGTTGCATCGCAATTTAATGATCATGGAGTTAACGATTTGTACCATGCTTTAATCAATTTTCTTGGGAAACAAGGAGTGAAGCAGTTTGAGATTAATGGAAAGCCATTATTAGAGGCAAGTAAGAAGATTGAGATCGTTCCTCCTTCCAGAGTTCGTTACTTGTCTGATATTTCAGAGACCGTTCGAAAATACAACAGAAAAGTTGAAGATCAGGCTGAAATAGCTGATCAGTTATATGCATTAAGAAAATCATCTGATTTGGTAGATGATGAAATTGCCCAAAGGTCAATTGAGAAGGAGTTTACCAAACTTTCAACAGATTTTAAGCATCAGGATATTGTTGAGGGTTGGAAGGAAAAAGTAAAAAGATACAAGGAAGATATTTTTATATACAAAGTAAGAGGCAAGGAAATTTGTGTGGATACACACACTGAAACCTTATCTCACAACAGAATACCAAAGATAGTTTTGCCCGATTATAAAAGCTGGGGCGATATTGTAAAGTGGAGTTTAAAAGAAAATGTTCCTGGAGAATTTCCGTATGCAGCAGGTGTATTTCCTTTTAAGCGAGAAGGAGAAGATCCAACCAGAATGTTTGCTGGAGAAGGCGCTCCGGAACGCACCAATAAGCGATTCCATTATCTGGCAAAAGGACAACCTGCAGTTCGCTTATCAACGGCATTCGATTCAGTAACCTTATATGGAGCAGATCCGGATATTAGACCAGATATTTATGGGAAAGTGGGCAACTCAGGAGTTTCTATTGCTTCTTTGGATGATGCAAAAAAACTCTATTCCGGCTTCGACCTGGTAGATCCTAAAACTTCGGTGTCTATGACCATTAATGGTCCGGCTCCAATGTTAGTCGGATATTTTATGAATGTTGCCATTGATCAGCAATGCGAGAAATGCATTCGTGAAAATGGATTGGAAGATGAGGTTGAGGCTAAAATTCAAGAAATCTATAAGTCAAAAGAGAGAGTAAAATATATTGGAGATCTGCCGGAAGGCAATAATGGATTGGGATTGATGTTACTTGGGGTAACAGGAGACCAGGTGCTTCCGAAGGAGGTTTACGAGAAGATAAAAACGGAAACAATTTGCAGAGTTCGTGGTACCGTGCAGGCTGATATGTTAAAAGAAGATCAGGCTCAGAATACTTGCATATTCTCCATTGATTTTGCTTTGAAGATGATGGGTGATATTCAAGAGTATTTCATACAGAATCAGGTTAGGAATTTTTATTCGGTTTCGATTTCGGGATATCACATTGCCGAAGCAGGAGCCAATCCAATTAGTCAGTTGGCATTTACATTGGCAAATGGATTTACCTTGGTTGAGTATTACATTTCAAGAGGAATGAATGTAGATGATTTTGCACCCAAATTGTCGTTCTTCTTCTCCAACGGAATGGATCCGGAATATACTGTAATTGGTCGTGTGGCTCGAATTATTTGGGCCAAAGCCTTGAAGTATCTGTACAAGGCCAATGAGCGTTCTCAAAAGCTGAAATATCATATTCAAACTTCAGGAAGATCTTTGCATGCGCAGGAAATTGAGTTTAACGATATTCGTACAACTTTACAGGCATTAACTGGCATTTACGACAATTGCAACTCGCTACACACCAACGCTTACGATGAGGCAATAACGACTCCAACTGAAGAATCGGTTCGTAGGGCAATGGCCATTCAATTGATCATTAACAATGAATTGGGATTGGCGAAGAATCAAAATCCATTGCAGGGAGCATTTATTATCGATGAGTTAACAGAATTGGTGGAAGAGGCAATAATGATGGAATTTGATCGACTTACTGAGCGTGGTGGTGTTTTAGGAGCCATGGAAACCATGTATCAACGTAGTAAAATTCAATCGGAATCCTTGCATTATGAGAGTTTGAAACATAATGGAAAGTTACCAATTATTGGTGTGAATACCTTCTTAAGCTCTGAAGGTTCACCAACTGTTCAGCCGAAAGAGGTGATACGTTCAGATGAATCAGAGAAAGAAAATCAGGTAAAATTCAAGGAGTTGGTTCAGGAGAATCATAAAGAGCAAGCAGAATTGGCTTTGAGTAAGTTAAAAGAGACTGCTTTAAAGAATGAGAACATTTTTGCTGAATTAATGGAGGTTTGTAAATATTGTACACTCGGACAGATTACCAATGCCTTGTACGAAGTAGGCGGTCAATATAGACGTAACATGTAAATTATATAGGTAGAGATGCAAGGTCTTGCGTCTCTGCTGTAAATCTATAATACATTGAAAACAATAAAATCAAAAATAAACACCAAATCCGAAGACTTTATTAAGAATAAAGAGTCTTATAATCTCTTGATGTCTGAGTATCGAGATCGCTTAAACTCTGTGATGAATGGAGTAGATGAAAAAGCTCGGGAAAGACATTTGAAGAGAGGGAAATTATTGGTTCGTGACAGAATTGAGCTACTACTGGATAAGAATACTCCTTTTCTAGAGTTGTCTGCAATGGCTGCTTGCGATCAATATGACAATCAGTTTCCTTCGGCGGGAATTGTTACCGGAATTGGAATAGTTCATGCACGTGAATGTGTGATTGTAGCCAATGATGCCACGGTAAAAGGAGGAACCTACATTAAGGAAACCATTAAAAAGCACATTCGAGCTCAAGAAGTAGCCATGGAAAATCATTTACCATGTATCTATATGGTTGATTCAGGCGGTGTATTTCTTCCAGAGCAGTCGAAGGTGTTTCCTGATAAATATGACTTTGGTCGATTCTTTTTCAATCAATCTAAAATGTCAGCTAAAGGCATTCCACAAATATCCATTGTAATGGGATCGTGTACTGCGGGAGGAGCTTATGTCCCTGCAATGAGCGACGAAACCATTATTGTGAAGGGACAAGGAACTATTTTTATTGGAGGACCACCATTGGTAAAAGCTGCAACCGGTGAGGAAGTAAGTGCAGAGGAATTAGGTGGTGCTGAAATTCATACCTCTATTTCTGGTGTTGCTGATCATTTGGCAGAAAATGATCGACATGCCATTCAGATTTGTAGGGATATTTTCGAATCGATGCCCAAGGTGCAGAAATATCCTTTGGAAAGGGAAGACTTTAAGGAACCACAATATCCAGTCGAAGATTTGTATGGATTGGCTCCCTTAGATTTAAAAAAGCCAATAGATGCCAGAGAGTTAATCGCGCGTATTGTTGACAATAGCTCTTTTCAAGAATTTAAGGAACGTTATGCTCCTACTATTGTAACAGGATTTGCAAAAATTATGGGCTATCCCGTTGGAATTGTAGCTAATAATGGAATCATTTTTTCGGAAACTTCATTAAAAGCAGCACATTTTATCGAGTTGTGCAGCTTTCGTAAGATTCCTTTGGTATTTCTGCAGAATATTACAGGCTTTATGGTTGGTAAGGAGTATGAACACAAAGGAATAGCACGTGATGGAGCCAAAATGGTTCATGCCGTTGCCAATGCTCAGGTTCCCAAGTTCACTGTGATTGTTGGAGGATCGTTTGGTGCAGGAAATTATGCCATGGCTGGTCGTGCGTACGAACCTCGCTTGCTGTTCATGTGGCCCAATGCGAAAATATCAGTAATGGGAGGCGAACAAGCCGCTGGTGTGCTGGTTCAGGTGAAAGAACAGCAACTGAAGAAACAAGGAAAAGAGTTTGATACGGAAGAAAGAATCAAACTGCGAGAAAAAATTCTAAAGAAATATGAGGAAGAAGGATCAGCATATTTCAGTACTTCAAGACTGTGGGATGACGGAATTATCAATCCGGTTGATACTCGAAAGGTGCTTGCTATGGGAATTGCAGCATCCTTGAATAAAGATTTTGGAGAACCAGATTTTGGAGTGTTTAGAATGTAATGAATAGCCCTGATATTTATGCCAGGGATCAAAATGAATCAGATGAAACAATATCAAACCATAGAATTTAGCATCGATAATAAAATCGGAACGATTAGTTTGAATCGACCAGATATTCACAATGCATTCAACGAAAGTATGATTGCAGAGATTATCGATTGCTTTGAAGAAATAGAAAAATTGGATTACAATACGATACGAGTAGTAATTCTACAAGGAAAAGGCAAATCATTTTGCGCGGGTGCCGACTTGAATTGGATGAAAGGAGTGGCAAATTATTCCTACGAGGAAAACTACCTGGAAAGTTACAAGTTGTCAATGTGTTTCAACGCCGTGTATTCGTGCAAGTTTCCGACCATTGCAATGGTTCATGGAGCTGCCATTGGCGGAGCAAATGGTTTATTGGCAGCCTGTGATTTTGTATTGGCTCACAAAAACACGGTATTTTCCTTAAGCGAGGTGAAAATTGGAATTGTACCAGCTTGTATTTCTCCTTACGTGATAAAACGTGTAGGTGAATACAAATCAAAAGAGCTGATGCTAACGGGGATGCGATTTTATGGAAAAGAAGCTCAAGCAGCAGGCTTGGCCAATTGGTCATTTGGAGAAAAAAAATTAAAAGCAAAGTTGGAAGATCTTATTTCCAAGCTAAAAACAAGCGGTCCTGTTGCTGTTTCAACATGCAAACAATTGATATATGATGTGGAAAACCAATGGACACATGAAGAAGCCATGGAGAATACTGCCAAAATGATTGCTGATTTGCGTCAATCGGAAGAAGGACAAGAAGGAATGAGTTCATTTTTAGAGAAACGCAAACCAAATTGGACATTAGAGAATTAATATCTGTAGAGGCGCACGGCCGTGCGCCTCTACCACATGTATAAAATATGTATTACAAACGAATATTAATAGCAAACCGTGGCGAAATTGCCTTAAGGGTGATAAAAACAGCTAAGAACCTGGGAATACACACTGTAGTACTTTATTCTGAACAGGATAGAGATGCTGAACATGTATTGCAAGCAGATGAGGCTTTTCCTTTAAAAGGTGTTGGTTTGCAGGAAACTTATTTGAACGCACGGCAAATTGTTGATGTGGCTCACAAAGCAAAAGCTGATGCCATTCATCCCGGTTATGGATTCCTGGCTGAGAATGCAGAGTTTTCAAAGCTTTGTGCAGATTCAGGAATTGATTTTGTTGGTCCTGATGCAAAAGCCATTGAGCTCATGGGGAACAAGGTAAATGCGAGAGAGTTTGCCAAAACCATTGGAGTGCCTGTTTTGGAAGGTGTTGTTGGTGATCAGCAAAGCTTATTGGAGGCAAGCAAGAATTTGAAATTTCCGCTATTGATTAAGGCTGCAGCTGGAGGTGGTGGCAAAGGAATGCGTATTGTTCATGAGCCTAAGGACATGGAAGCAGCCTTGGAATCAACATCCCGTGAAGCAGCAAGTTATTTTGGCGATGGAGCTGTATTGATTGAAAGGTACATCGAGAATCCAAGACATATAGAGGTCCAGGTGCTGGCAGATAAACATGGGAATGTAATTCATTTATTTGAAAGGGAATGTTCCATTCAAAGACGATTCCAAAAAGTGATAGAGGAAGCACCTTCGCCAACACTAACACCCGAGCTAAGACAGAAGATGGGTGAAACAGCCGTATTGTTGACTCAAAAAATGAATTATAGCAACGCAGGTACGGTAGAATTTCTGGTAGATGAGGAGTTAAACTTCTATTTTCTCGAAATGAATACCCGAATTCAGGTGGAACACCCGGTTACGGAAATGATTACTGGTATTGATTTGGTGGAACAACAATTATTGGTAGCATCCGGAAGAAACTTGCCGTTTAAGCAAGAAGAGGTGCAACTGAAAGGACATGCCATTGAGGCAAGGATTTATGCTGAAGATCCAGAGAAAGATTTCATTCCTTCGCCTGGAGAGATCAGTTTTTACAAAGTACCAAAATTGTTCGAAGGCAGGCTACGATTAGATTCGGCCATAACGGGTCCTTGTGTTGTTCATCCCGATTTTGACCCGATGATTGCCAAATTGGTGGTTTGGGATGAAAATCGCGACTTGGCCATTGAGCGCTTGCATTTGGCATTGCATGATTATCAAATACATGGTATCAAAAATAATATCATGTACCTACATACACTTGTAAATACTGAATCATTTAAGCAAAACAAGATTTCAACTCATTTTTGTCAGCATCATGCTGATGAGTTGAATCAAATCATGTTAAAGGAAAAAGAAGATGTGCCTTCCTTCCTGTTTCATATCAGCTTTGTTTTGTTCGAATTGTGTCCGAAAAAGTCTGATTCTGTATGGGACCATATTGGTTATTGGCGTATGAATGGAACAAGGCTTCGTGTATTGGATGGTGAAACCTTAGATGTTGAAATTCAGGAAAAAAATCCTTACAGAATAAAGATAGGTGAGAGCAACTATCGTTTGGAGAATCTTCAGATTGAAGAGAATTACATGACATTTGAATATGAAAGTGCTCGATATCGATTTTATCGATCGAAAAATTTAGAAGGCAAGAGTTTTGTAAGTTGCAGGGGAATTGTGCGTCAATTGGAGCGTTGGTCTGAGGTTCAAGCCAAACCTGGTGAATCATCGAATGATAATTCGGGAGCCACGGATGGAAGGATTCTATCGCCAATGCCAGGAAAAATTGTGAAAGTGAAAGCAAAAGCGGGACAATCAGTTGCAAAGGGAGAGGTATTGGTTATTGTGGAAGCCATGAAGATGGAGAACAACATATTGGCACCTTTCGAAGGAAAAATAGAAAAGGTGTTTGTTGAGGAGGGTGAGCAGGTAATGAATGAGACAGAACTGATTCGTTTATCAGCGAACTAGAGTTTTGTTTAGGAAGATTTTGAGATGATCTATAAGTAAACAAAGTCAATCTTTAAGGGAACAAAGTTCATCTAGAAGTAAACAGAGTCAATCTTTAAGGGAACGAAGTTCATTTAGAAGTAAACAGAGTCAATCTTCAAGGGAACGAAGTTCATTTAGAAGTAAACAGAGTCAATCTTCAAGGGAACGAAGTTCATCCAGAAGAAAACAGAGTTCATCTTTAAGGGCTCAGAGATCATCCTGAAAATCATTAAAATAGGCTCGAAGAATATTGATTTGATTAGGATAGATTTGAATACTGAAAAAGAAGAATTAGAGGTTTGCAGAAATCTTTTGAATAGATAAAAAATAGAATATTAAATATTAAAACATACCAAAATGAAAACCAAAATCAGAATTGCAAATGCCGGAGGCTTCTGGGGAGATGATTTGGGAGTATTACGCAGACAACTGGAAGGTGGCGAGGTAGATTATATCTCATCCGATTTTTTAGCTGAAGTTACCATGAGTATTCTTCGAAAACAGCAGCTAAAGAATGAAGCCTTGGGATATGTTACTGATTTTGTCGATCAGATTGTAGATGTGGCTGATTTGATGAAATCGAAAGGTGTTCGCATGATTACCAATGCCGGCGGTATTAATCCAATTGGATGTGCAAGAAAGATTTTATCGGAGCTTGAAAAAAAAGGTGTTTCCTTAAAAATTGCGGTGGTTGATGGTGACAATATCGTTGATCGCATAGATGAATTTTATCCGGCGAAAGCCAACTTTAAAAATATGGATTCCGGTGATGATTTCGAATCGATTATCCAGAACATTCAAAGTGCAAATGTGTATTTGGGTGTACCTCCTTTGCTTAAAGCTTTAGAAAGTGGAGCCGATTTGATTTTAGCAGGCCGGGTTACCGATACTTCGGTTACCATGGCGCCAATGATTTATGAATTGGGTTGGGAGCTGAACGATTGGGATAAACTGGCTGCAGGTTTGGTGGCTGGTCATATTATTGAGTGTGGAGCTCAGTCGACAGGAGGTAATTTTACCGATTGGGAAAAAGTGGAACGTTGGGATAATATGGGTTACCCAATCGTTGAAATGAAACAAAATGGTGATTTTACTGTCTACAAACATGAGAATACTGGTGGATTAATAAGTGTAGACACCATTCGGGAGCAATTGGTATATGAAATGGGCAATCCCGATCAATATATCAGTCCTGATGTAGTAGCCGACTTTACCCATCTGAAGCTGGAGAAATTGGAAAGCAACAAAGTATTGGTAAGTGGAGCCAAAGGTTATCCGTCTACACCTTACTTGAAAGTTTCAATGGCTTATGAGGATGGATATAAAGCTACAAGTTCCATTGTGATTAGTGGAGGTAGGGTATTGAATAAGGCTCAGGAGTTTGAAAAGATTTTTTGGGATCGATTGGATACCGATTTCTTAAAGAAAAATACCGAGTTTGTAGGATACAATGCCTGTCATCAACATCTGGCAGATCATATTGATCCCAATGAGATCTTACTTCGATTATCGGTTTACGATACGGATGTAGCTAAAATCAGGGATTTCTCAATGAGTATTGCTCCTTTAATTTTGAGTGGGCCTCCAGGAGTGGCAGTAACGGGCGGACGAGCCAGAATGCAACAGGTAATTACCTATTGGCCAACATTGATTCCTAAAGGATGTATTACATCAACCGTGCATGTGCTAAACGAACAGGGTGAGGTGACTGAATCTAATGACATTGGTTCGGTTTTGGGCTACGAAGAAGAGTTGACTTTTAAGGAAGCTAGTGAGCATACCGATTATATTAATCCAGTCTGGGAGGAAGATCGATTGATAACGGTTCCTTTGCGCGACATTTGTTTAGGTCGCTCTGGCGATAAGGGTGATACTGTAAATATTGGTGTTTTAGCTCGTTCGGAAGAGATCTATCAATACTTGAAACATGATTTGACTGCAGAAAAGCTTTCCGAAATGTTTTTTGGAATGGTGAAAGGAAAAATACATCGATACGAAATAGATAATTTATTGGCATTAAATTTTCTATTGGAAGAATCGCTGGATGGAGGAGGAACGAAATCCTTAATGATTGATGCACAGGGGAAAACATTTGCAACAGCACTTTTGAATCAAGAAATCAAGATTCCAGAAAAATTGCTTTCGTCAATGATGAAGGTTGAATCACAAAAATAATTTGTGAAAGTGCCTAATTATATTGGGATAATTAAGAATTGTTATTAACTTAAATAGTGTAAAATATAACTAATGAAGACGACAAATATAAACAGCTGTGAGTCTTTACTTGGTTTTTATTAATTAGTACATAGAAAATGAATTTTGAATTAAACGAGGAACATAATATCATAAGAAAAGCTGTTCGCGACTTTGCGGAGCGCGAAATTAAGCCATTGGCAAAAGAGCTTGATGAGAAGGAGGAGTTTTCTTTAGAATTAACAAAGAAAATGGGAGAGATGGGATTGTTTGGAATGTTTCTTCCTGAAAAATATGGTGGGCAAGATTCAGATTATCTTTCTTATATTATTGCTGTTGAAGAAATAGCAAGAGTTGATGGATCTCATGCGGCAACATTGGCTGCTCATAATTCTTTAGGAATTGGACCATTGTATATGTTTGGAACCGAGGATCAGAAAATGAAGTATTTGCCATCGCTTTGTAGTGGAGAAGAGTTATGGGCATTTGGACTTACAGAACCTGATGCAGGATCTGACTCCCGTGGATCAAAAACCTTTGCTAAGGACAATGGCGTGAATTGGGAAATTAATGGTTCCAAGATATTTATTACCAATGGATCTACTTCGATGTGCTCGGGAGTAACGGTTCAGGCTGTTACGGCTATTAATGGAGATGAGAAGGAGTTTTCAACTTTTATAGTAGAAAAGGATACACCGGGATGGTTGTCAAGAGCTATGCACGGAAAACTAATGTGGAGAGCTTCGGATACTGCTGAAATGTTTTTTGATACTTGTTGTATCCCCAAGGAGAATATGCTTGGCGAGCGTGGTATGGGATCAAAAATCATGTTGAATACATTGGATTCAGGGAGATTATCTATTGCCGCAATGGGATTGGGATTGGCTCAAGGTGCATTCGAAATGGCTTTGCAATATTCGAAAGAGAGAAAGCAGTTTGGAAAACCAATTGCAAAATTTCAATCCATTTCATTTAAGCTAGCCGATATGGCTACTAAAATTGAATTGGCAAGGAATCTATTATACAAAGCATGTTGGTTAAAGGACAATGGAAAACCTTTTGCCAAAGAGGCTGCAATGTCGAAATTGTATTGTTCCGAAATCGCCAAGGAAGTAGCTGATGAGGCGGTTCAAATTCATGGAGGATATGGATTGATGAAAGAATATCCGGTAGAACGTTTTTACAGAGATCAAAGATTGTTGCAAATCGGAGAAGGAACTTCTGAAATTCAACGATTGGTGATTTCAAGATACATAATGGATGAATAGAAAGAATTAATGAATACAAGCTGCAAATTCCTAACCATTTGTAGCTTGTTTAACCCAAAATACCAACAATATGAGTAGAGAACTAATTCTGGCATTGAATCCTAGAATGCAATTTACCCGAATTGCTGTATATAGGATGAATACAACTGTTTTTCTTAAGAAGATAAATCATAAACCTGAAGATTTTAATGGTTTCGATCGCTATGTTGATCAAGCTGCCATGCGTGCAAAAATTATTCTGGATGAGCTAAGGAGCAATGATATTGCAGTTGAAGACATTGCAGTTGTAATAGGCCGAGGAGGTTTGCTTAAGCCTGTTAAATCTGGAGTTTACAAAGTAAATGATTCCATGGTAAAAGATTTGGCAAACTGTGAATTTGGCGACGATGTTGTAAATCTTGGTGGTCTTTTAGCCAATACAATTGCATCTGAATTAAGCAATGCTGACGCATTTATTGCTGATCCTGTTGTTGTTGACGAGCTAGAAGACATTGCTCGAATTACGGGGCGTCCGGAATTCAAAAAGAAATCTATCTTTCATGCATTGAATCAAAAAATTGCAGCACGAAAATATGCCAAGAGTGTTTACAAGGAATATGAAGAAATGAATGTAATTGTAGCACACCTGGGAGGAGGGATTAGTATTGGAGCTCACCGAAAGGGAAAAGTAATAGATGCTAACCAGGCTTATGATGGGGATGGACCATTCTCACCAATCCGTAGTGGAAGTTTGCCAATGGGCGATGTGATTAGGGAATGTTTCTCAGGAAAATTCACACAGGAGGAAATATTAAATAAGCAAACTGGCCAGGGTGGATTGTTTGCTCATTTTAATACTTACAGTGGTTATGATGTCTGCAAAATGAGAGATGCTGGTGATGTAAAAGCAACTGAAGTTTTAGCAGCAATGGCTTATCAAGTTTCAAAATCAATTGCATCAATGTATGCAGTATTTGAGGATGAAACGGTGGATGCGATAATTATTACAGGAGGTATGGCGAAGGATGAGAAGTTTGTAAAAGCCATAAGGGCTCGTGTTAATAAAATTGCACCTGTATCTATCCAGCCAGGAGCAGAGGTTCTTGGAGCACTTTCCTATTATGGCAAAATGATACTGCGAAAAGAAACAGAAATACTTGAATATTAAAAGAAAAAGCCGACAAATGTCGGCTTTTTCTATAGAAATAAATTCCTTCAATTTCTACAAGATTATTTAACTGCAATGAATGTTGTAATCCATGACGATAAAAATCGATTCACACAAGATAAATATCGATTTTAATAGCCTATTTCTCGTACTTTTAATGTAGTAAAACTCTTTATTCTGGGGTATAAATCTCGCTGAGCAATTATTGATAAGCTTTTTACATTGATATATATTTAATTACTATAAGAGTAGGGCTCTTATTCACTCTATTGTAAACTATCAAATATTAACCTTATATCTAGGAATTATGAAAAAAACTCGTTTATTTTTTCAACTTGTTGGCATTGGAATTTTTACAATTTCATTATTAATTGTCAGCTGTACAAAAGAAGGACCAATGGGACCAGCTGGTGCAGATGGTACAGACGGAATTGACGGGGAAGATGGAAATTCTACCTGTATGGCCTGTCATAATACAACAACCAAAGCAAATATTGAAGCACAATTCTCTTTGTCCGTTCATAATGCAGGTTTGAATGCAGTAGATTATGCTGGAGGTAGAGCTTCTTGTGCCGCATGTCACTCTCATCAAGGATTTGTGCAATTTGCAACTACAGGAGAGGTGACAGGTAATATTTCAAACCCAACAGCATGGGAATGTGCCACTTGTCATGGATTACATGAAACAATGGAAGCAGGAGATTATGCTTTAAGACTTAAAGATCCTGTTAATCCTATTTTTGATCCTTCTATTACTATGGATTTAAATGGAAATTCTAATTTGTGTGCAAATTGTCACCAATCAAGAAGAGCAGAACCTGCAATGACTAATCCAGGCGAAGATACATTTAGAATTACAAGTACACACTGGGGGCCTCACCATGGAGCTCAAGCTAACTCTGTATATGGTGTTGGTTTTGCAGAGATTGAAGGATCTGTTGACTACCCTGAGGCTGGATCGTCATTCCATTTACAACAAGCTTCATGTACAGGATGTCACATGGCTGAATTTGATAATGACAGAGATGAGGGAGGTCATACATGGAATGTATCTCTAGTAGCATGTAATACTTGTCATGAGGCGAATGAAGAAGATTTCAACTATGGTGGAGTTAGATCTGACATAGCTGCAAAATTAGATGTTTTACGTGATGAACTTCTAAGATTAGGTGTTCTTGAATGGGTTGAAGAAGATGAAGCCTATGAACCAGTACCTGGTACTTATCCAACAGTTCAAGCACGTGCTTTCTTTAATTGGGTTGGCTTATCTGAAGATAGAAGTTTTGGAGCACATAATCCAAAATATATTCGTGCATTGCTTATTAACACAATTGAAGCAGTTGAGGCCGAACCAACTCCTGGAGTTTAATCTAAATTTGATCAATATAAAAAGAGGGTGTCCTAATTAGGACACCCTCTTAATTTTTATTCTATCACTTGAACTTAGGCTTTTATTTCCTCAACCTTAAATTTCAATTTTTCAATTGCTTTCTTTAAGTTTTCTTTGTTTGTTTTATCAGCTTTATAAGAAATTGTAACTTTTTGAGCTTTAAAGTCAACGTCTAATTTCTTAACGCCTTTTTCAAAAGGAATATTTTTTTCAATCTTACCTGCACAGCCCATGCAATCCATTTCCACTTTAAAAACAACCGTTTCAACTTTTTTATCGTTTTTATTTGCAGCATAAGATAGAGTAGATGTAATTACAATGCTTAATACTAAAAGAGTGCTTTTGAAAATTTTAGATAAATTCTTCATTTGTTTAATTTTTATTGGTTTAGATATATTAGTGTTTGTTTATTCAATTGTTAATCGTAATCCTACATAGAACTTTCTTTCCTGGATTGGTCCCCATATCATCGAAGCGTCAAAATACTCTCCAAAAGGATCTGTAGCTCCAATAATTGGATTCTTCTGCGTATAGTTGCTAATGTTTTCAGCTCCCACATATATTTCCCAAATTTTAAATCTCTTTGTGACTTGAGCATTCATTAATGCATAAACAGGAGATTTATCGCGTCTTTGGTATTGTTCTGGATTGGCCTTTGTTGAAGGAATTCTCATATCACCGTTAAACTGTGTTGTGAAATCGAATTGCCATTTGTTAAAGTTTGTGGCATAAGATGTTGTAATCAAACCCTTAAATCGATTTACATATGGTACTTTTTGGAATTGGTTATTAATGTCAGCTTTTACATCCGAAAAACGAATTGCCGTTGTTATATCAAACCTGTCGATAGGAGCAAACTTTAACTCAACTTGGTAGTTGTTTGCCCATGATTTGCCATCAAGGTTGTAGAATCTTACTTTATCAACGCTATTGTCTAAATCTGTAATGATCTGATTGTCGAACACGGTTCTATAGAAATCAGCCGAAAGGGTAAATCCTCTATCAAACAAATCAAAATATTGAGTTAAGTTTAAGCCAAAGTTCCAAGCTTTTTCCTGTTTTAATTCTTCAGCAATTTCCAAAGATCTGCTTGAGGCTAATAAAAAGCTATTTTCAGCAATTGGATTTGAAGTTCTTCTACCACTACCCACAGCCAAACGTGCTGTAGTTTTAGGTGCAAATTGATATCTAAAATGCAAACGAGGAGTTACAAAAGCACCATAGATATTGTGATCATCGTAACGTAATCCGGTTTGTAATGTAATATTATCATTGGGTAACCATGTGTATTCCATGTATGCACCAACAACCTTCTCAGTTCTGTCTGTCCCCAAGTTATCTATGCTCAAATAATCTTTAAAATCATCGTAAACATAGGATAAACCAGCAGTATATTTATGCTTCAAATTGCCGATATAGGATTGAAACAGCAGGTTTGCATAGAAGTACTTTTGTTCTGCATCGTAATTTCTTAAGCCATAAAATGAGTTTTGCTCATGCGATGCAAAGTTTGTGATTAAAGCAACACTTTTGTCATCATCATTTGGCATGATATAACCAAACTTAGCAAATGCTTCGTACCTTCTGGTATCAATATTAATGCGGTATGCATTGTTTAAATCGTTGGGTTGGTCCTTTTTAAATCCTTTTTGACCACCAATTCTTTGTTCATCAATAAACTTAGCACCGAACTGTACTTTAAAAAATTCACTAGCGTCCCAGTTCCAACGATTAATGAAATTGTACTGGGTTACCATAGGATCATCTAGAAAATGGTCATGATTGTGATCAATTTCTCTATCATTATCTTGTCCGTGAGCTAAAATAGCAGTACTAAGCTTAGGTGATAATTTTGCAGAAGCTATCATATTTACCTCTGCCATCCCCATACTATTTGCAAAAGTGTTTAAATAAAATTTTGGTGCAGTTTGAGGTCTCTGGTAATTGATATTAATCTGACCAGTAATTGATTCGTAACCATTGATTACTGAGCCCACACCTTTCGAAACCTGAATAGACTCCATCCATGGTCCAGGAACATATACCATACCATAAACAGAAGCTAATCCTTTAAAATTTGGATTCTTTTCAGTCATCATTTCGATATATTTTCCGGTTAAACCAAGAAGTTTAATCGATTTTGCACCTGTTGCGGCATCTGCATATGATACATCAACCGAAGCATTGGTTTCGAAACTTTCAGAAAGATTGCAACAGGCGGCTTTACAAAGTTCGGCTCCTGTTATACTTTGAGATTGAATAGGATTATCTCTATCCAAAATGGTTCCTAGCTTTCTTTCCGAAACGATAACTTCGTTCAGTTCAATGTTTGGGACTAGTTCAATTAACAATTCTTGATTTATGTAGTCATCGATATTGATTTCTTTGGTTTTATAGCCAACGAATTGAACGACTAATGTTTTTGAACCATCTATAACATCAATAGTGAAGTTACCATCCATATTGGCAGCAGTACCAATACTTGTATTTTTCCAAAATACTGATGCTCCCGATAAAGGAACTTGTTCTCCAGAATTTTGCTTTTCTACAATTTTACCCTTTACAACAGTACCTTTTGCCATTGATAAAAAGGGTACAATTAAGAGGATTAGTGTTATTATTTTAATCTTCATGATAAAAATAAATTAATACAATACAGCTTCAAATTGTATATAGTACAACTTGAGTTATCTTATTAGTTTAGAATTTATTGCACGCGAATATTACACAATGATAGTTTTGTACATCATTATGCATTTATATTTTGGTAATTATGGAATCAACACAGGAAAGTGCATAACTTACACCTGTCGACCTGAATATAGTCATCAGGATAATCATCAAGGTGACCACATTTGGTTGTGTTGGTAATTGAATCGGAAATTGTGCATAAGGGATTTGTGAAAAGAAGCAAAGTCTTAAGAGCTATGGGAGCTTTACTTGTTTCAACTAATGTAGTATTAGGATCTGTTTTTAGATAAACCAGATTGTAATCACAACAAAGAACCGAGCCACATTCTGAAGTTTTGGTATGATGTTTTTTATTATGATCGTGATCGCTACAACAGCAATTGCAGTCTACGTGGTCAATACAATCAGCATCTACTGTAAAATGAATTTTGGAATGCTCGCAAGAAAAACAACTATGCTTAATAAAGTGCACGCCGCAAAATCCTGTTAGGTAAAATCCTAAAAGAACCAATATGATTGTATTTCGAAGCATTTTTTTCATTTTCTGGATGTAAAAATAGATACTTTTTTTTAATCCTTTACGATATTAAGACAGGCAAAGATTGAAAATGGGTGAAAAGGAAGTGAGATTTTTTGTTAAAATACTGTTAATGGATTAATACAGAGTAAAAAAAACAGACACAAAAAAAATGTGTCTGTTTGAATATATATGTTTTAGTTGTTAATGCCAACCCGTTATCATGCTTTTAAAATTGCTTATTATAGAATTGCCAATCGTACAAACATAAATGTGAATGAATAAAAACAATGACAAAACAAATCCTATCACAACATGTAATAATGCAGTCACCAATAATCCGCTAACTCCAAAGATTTGAGGAATAATGATTTCGGGGAAGAGCATTGCCATACCACTTGCTATGATTATTGGAAAACCAATATACATAGCTGTTGAGTAAATAAACCGCTGTAATGGATTGAATTTATTTTCTAATGAGATTGGAAAAGGAGGATCTTGTTTTTTAAACATTCCAAACAAATAGAACACGGATTGATCGTATAATCTTTTGAACAAACCTTTAGTTTTCATTTTGTATTGCTTTCCATTTGAAGTAAATAAATTTCCAAAAACAAATAGGAGATAGTTAATACTAAGAGCAATACCACAAATGTTATGTAGCTGAACTGATGATTCAAATGATATAAGTAGTGGATTTTCAGGATTGGAGTACTGCATACTTATCCCGGTTAGTAGTAATACAATAAAAATTGTTGCATTTAACCAATGCCAAATTCTAATCCATAAAGGATACAAGTAAAGTTTTTCGTTTGCCATAGTTATTTGCTTTTAAAAATTCGAAAAATAGTGTGAGTGAAAATTCCGATTAATACTAATCCAAATATAACTACACTTAAAATATTAAGATATTTATTTCGGTTTGCTCCAATTACATAAGATTCATTTATAATTACAGCATTTAAAAAACCACTTCCTTTTCTTGACTCCAGACTTTTATAGCGATACAAACTTGCCATGAGATGTGAGTTTTCAGAGTGACATGAGGTACACTCTCTTATTGCACTATCCTTTGACATTACAACATGACTAACCAAAAGACTGTCTGAAAGTTGTGTGTGGCACTCAATACATCTCACTTTTTTAAAGTGAAGTTCTTGATTTGGAAGCCATTTATGAGATTTAAGAATGTTGATATTTTCTCTCTCCGTTAATAATTCAAATTTGTTCACATCTGCGTGACAGGATAGACAAATATTGTTGTCATATTTTACTGTCTCGCTAATTTTATCTCCTATGCGAGCCTGAGTTTTGTATGTATGGGGATTGTGGCAGCTCCAGCAAGTAAATGCATCTGGCGCACGATTGTAATGCATGCTTTCGTAGAATGCTTCTTCTATTTTTTCGAAATGAAACTTTGCATATTCCGGATCACCAGCATGGCAATCATTACAAGCATACATTAGTTCCATTCTCAAATTGCCTGCATGTGGGAATGTTTCGTATTCCGGCGAGTGACAATCTGTACATTTAAACATGCCATGATTCGATTGTTGGTAGGCTAGGGTATCAATCATTCGGTTCGAACACATGGATTCCTTAATTTCCATACCAAAATCCTCATTCATGTATTTGTATGTGCGATGTGCATGACATTTAAGACATGAATGGTTTTTATTGGTTTCTTGTTGAGCGTTTCCGCTGTAGAAAAGCAATAAAAATATAAATCCCAATATTAATTTTGATAATTTCATAAAGATTAGGCTTATGGGTTTTGCTGATAGGTTGATATGACTAAAAAAGGGTATTATTCATTTCTAATACCCTTTTAAAATTGAAATGTTTATATTACTTTTTGAATGTTCTTAGGTAATTTATCACTGCCCATTGATCTTTTTTACTAGGAATTTTCTTTTCGTAATTAGGCATTTCGTCCCTACCAATTATCGATTTGTAAAATAATTCTCCATCGCCATGAGCTTGGAATTCTGCTGAACTAAAATCACCAGGGAAAGTTTTCAGTCTTGCAGCTTTTGGGCCATCTCCTAAACCTTTATTTCCATGGCATGAACGACAATGCTTCATATAAACCATTTTACCTTTATTTACACTAGCCTTGTCATTTGCCAATGGATTTTCCATTTTCTTATATTCTGCTGGAATTTCCCAAGGGGTTGCCTTTTTTTGTTGAATTGTAAAAGAAAAGCCCACCAATGCAATGGCAACTAGGATAAAAATCTTAAATGTTTTCATAATTAAATGTTTTAATGAGGGATGCTAGAATCTAACCAGTATATTAAAACCTACTAGAAAATCCCCATCTCCTATTTTATTTTTGTTGTATAGTATATTCCTTTGCGGAGTAATTCCCTCATAGTTCGACATAAATACTTGGAATACATGAGTACTTGTACCAATTTCTATACCAAAAGATAGATTTGCTTCCGGATCGTTCTCATCCGAAGCAAATTCTCTCATATCATCAATGTTTAAAGGTTGATCGTATTCAAAAAATAGCGACATCGAAGGACTTACCTTTGCTCTACCTGCTAAAGAAAGTGCCACCTTATCGTGTTCAACCAAAGTATCTGTTTTATTAAAATGAGTAAAACTTGGTCCAAATTGTAAGGAGAAGTTATCATTAAATTTGTGCGCTACTAATAGTTGAGAAAAGTACGATAATCTATCAGAGAATTTATAGTCATTTCCAAAAACCGATTTGTCTTGAGAGTTGATTGCTAAATTTCCATATACCGCAACAGAAACGGGAATGGAATTTGATTCGGTTTGAGTTAGAACACGATATTTACCATGGAACTCCTGTAATTTAAATTCTTTGGTGTAACCATATCCAATCATAAATTTCTCAGTAATACCATAATTTAACCCCATTCTGATATTCGAAGTGGCATAAATTCCGAAAACATCTTCTAATCCGTTTTCAATAAGACCAAATCGGTGTTGGATATGTAATTCGAATTCACCAGCAAATGGGGTGGCTACAGTTTGAGTTTCTGCAAGTAAACCAGATTCAAATGTTCCGCTTACAGGTTCATTTGCAAATTCATCGGTTTGCGCATTTACATTTAGTGAACTTCCTAAAATCAGTAAAATAACAAACAGTCCAGTTATAGATTCGAATATGCTAATGTTTTTAGCTTTTTTGTTAATATATTCTGTACGCATAGTCTGTAGTTTTTAGTCGTTGTTAGCACCTCTGGTTATCCATTCAAGAATCAGCTGTTTTTCATTCGCTGATGCTCTTGTACTATGAGATCCTTCAAGTAGTTTAGTATATATTTCACTATTTGAAGGGGTTTCGGTATTAAGATAACCACCATTTACAAGAGAATTATAAGCATTAGATGCTCTCAAATCTGGATCTACACCTCCATCATGACATTGAGTACAATTCGATGTAAAAATTGGAACAATGTCATTGCTAAAGGAAACTTCCTGATCTGGTGGAATAACAACTTCGTCAAACTCAACAGTGTCGTACTCACAAGAGACAAAGCAGAGCAGTGTCGCTAAAATTGTTATAAGATGTACAATTTTGCTCTTTTGCATAGTATTAAAGATTTTAGATTATGAACTGTTTTCGGTTAATAAGGGCTTTTCACTCTCTCCTAAAGGTAGAAATTTGCAATGTGCACAGCTATTCTGGGGTGGCGAGATATCTTTCGAGAGAAAAAGGAATTTATCTAATACAAATCGACATTTATCAACAAATAACTAGGCTTATAACTGTTATTTTTCTATCTTTAGAACAGATCATATCAACTAGAATTGTTTAATTAGATGTTTGATTTAGAAAAATGAACTATGTACCCCTTAACCCTCTTATCCTAAATTATGGCAAAATTTACGAAAACTGACAATTGTAAGAATTGTGTTGATTGTAACAAAAAAATCCCCCTATTTCAGCTTCTTACTAAAGCTGAACTTACCGAGCTTAATACAAGTCGATATGAAGTGAAGTTTAAAGCTGGAGAAACCATTTTTAAGCAAGGAACTTCTGCAACTCATTTGTTAATTCTAACATCGGGATTGGCAAAGTTTTATGTGGAAGGTGTTCAGGAAAAACAGTTGATTATTAGGATTATAAAGCCTTGGGAAATTGTTGGACAAGCATCATTGTACTTTGACAATAGACATCATTACTCTATTGCTGCCTTGGATGACTGTACAGCCTGTTTTATTGAAATAGAATCATTTAAGAAAATGATTCGTCAAAATCCTAATTTTGCTGAAGACTTTATAACTCAATGTACGCGGAAAGGTGTTTTTTCCTATGAGAAAATGGTTAGTTTATCTCAAAAACAAATGCATGGTAGAATCGCAGATGGGATTTTATATCTTTCCAAAAGAATATATGAAAGCAATCAGTTTTCATTGCATTTATCCCGACAGGATATTGCTGATTTAACAGGAATGTCGAAAGATAGTGCGATTCGAATACTAAAGGAGTTTCACAACGAAGGAATCATAGAATTGGATGGAAAAAATCTTAATGTATTAAATGCTGAACAGCTGGAACGAATAAGTGAAACAGGATGATAAAACGAGAGCTAAGACTCTCGTTTTTTTATGCTTTTAAATCTAAAAGGTTTTTTTTGATGATTTCTTGATTTAAATCCTTTCCAATGATAACAATTTTAGATTCTCGTTTTTCATCGTGATCCCATGCTTTTCCAACGGTTGCTTGAATTTGAGTATGAACAGACTGTAGAATAATCCTATTGTCAACGCCTGCTAAATTCAAAATTCCTTTAACACGATAAATGGTATCCTGATTAAATTGCAGAAATGCATCTAACCACATGCCTATTTTCATTTGATCCAATGGTTCATCACATTTAAATAGCATGTTTTGAATCCCATGATTATTTTCTGATGAATTGCCTTGCATATTCGTTTCTAAACCCAAGATGTGGCGAAAAATATTTTCCGGTTTATACGAGAATTGATCAAGTAGCTGATGATTTCCTAATCTGGAAAATTCACTTTTAATGATTTCTGCATGTTGATTTTGCTTTTGAATCAACTTTAAAATTGATTTGACCTTTTTTTCATCAACCAAGTCTAGTTTATTAAGAAGAATAATATCAGCTACAGCTATTTGTTTTGAAAGTACATTTTCTTTTTTCAAATCCGAATCTGCATTTTTAGCATCAACAAGGCAAATTACACTGTCGAGTTCAAATTGATTTTTGATAATTGGATCACTGATAAAAGAAGCTAAAATACTTCCCGGATCGGCAATTCCAGTAGTCTCAATAAGTAAATAATTGAAATCATGTTTTGATTCAACCAATTTTTGAAGTACAACAAACAATTCTTGGTTTAAGTTACAGCAAATACATCCATTACTTAATTCGAAAATATCTTCAGATTGAATATTTTCAACAAGAGTTGAATCGATGTTTTCTTCACCAAATTCATTCTCTATAATTGCAAATTTTTTATCCGAGTATTCGTTAATTAAATTATTGAGTAAACTTGTTTTTCCAGCTCCTAAAAAACCTGTGATAACGGTTACGGGTATCTTACTCATGCTTTTTAAAACTTTTCCCAATGTACAATCTCATTTAATGATTTACGTTTTTTTGCAGGGATCTTATCATCGCTTGGATAACCTAATGATAAGATTGCAATGGGTTCAATGTGTTTTGGCAATTGAAAGAATTCTCTGCATTTTTCCACATAGAAATTACAAATCCAACATGTTCCCAATCCCAATTCGGTAGCTTGTAAAGTCATGTGATCAATCGCAATTGCTGCATCAATATCAGCATGATCTTTACCATCTTCCTTTCTTTTCCATGCAGTGTTGTGATCTCCACAAACTATCATATATACAGGAGCTTCTTTAAACCAATCTCTGTGATAGATTTCAGAAAATTTTGCATGATTATCAGGTTCACGTATCACAATAAAATGCCAAGGTTGATTATTGACAGCGGAAGGAGCAAGTTGACCTGCTTCAAGTATTTTAATCAATTTTTCTTCTTCTACTTCTTTTTGTTGGTATGAGCGAACCGAGTAACGGTTTTCTATAATTGTTCTAAAATCCATGTATTGTAAGTTTGATTCGGATACAAAATTGAGAATTATTTAAAAAGAAGAAAAGAGAACTTTAAATAATCTATTCTATGTGCCAAGAAACACTCGAATTAATAAGCATTTTAGTAACTTTGCCACTCATTTTTATAGAGAGTTTAGGATGACCAAAGATTTGAAGAAAAATATCATGTACCAGTATTTAATGTTGTTGGTAATTGCGGCAACGGCTGGGCATCAAGGGTGGAGAACTTTGTTTAATAACTTGGCAGTTGATGAAGTTGGAATTAATGGGTTTCAAGTTGGTATCATTCAATCGGTAAGGGAAATTCCTGGTTTTTTGGCATTATTGGTTGTTTACCTTCTTTTGGTAATTAAAGAACATAAACTTTCTGCAATATCAGTTTTATTTGTTGGTGTTGGCGTTGCTTGTACGGGATTTTTCCCAAGTTTCTGGGGTTTGGTTTTTACTACATTAATTATGTCAGTGGGATTTCACTATTTTGAGACTACCAACAAATCTTTAACCTTACAATATTTCTCTCTTGAGGATTCTCCTATGGTGTTTGCCAAACAAAAAAGCTGGACTGCCGTGGCAAATGTGAGTATGGGAGCATTCATTTTTGGAATTGCACATGTGATGTCACTTCAAGCGAGCTTTATTTTAATTGGAGCGGTTGTTTTTGCGCTAGGGGTTTGGGCTTTTTTTTGGAAACCTGCAGATAAAAATATTGTTCCTCAGAATAAAGGAATGGTATTGCGAAAAAGGTATTGGCTGTTTTATGTACTAAATTTTTTAAGCGGTGCGAGAAGGCAGATTTTTGTAGTTTTTGCAGTGTTTATGCTTGTTGAAAAATACAGTTATTCAGTGCAGGATATTGCAGTTTTATTTGTTGTAAATAACATCATTACCTATTTTATTTCGCCATATATTGCAAAGGGAATCAATAAATTTGGAGAGCGAAAAATGTTATCAGCGGAGTATTTTAGCTTGATATTTGTTTTCCTGGGATATGCATTTATTGATAATGCCTGGATTGTTGCCGGGCTATATATCATCGATCATATATTCTTTGGTTTTTCAATGGGAATAAACACTTACTTCCAGAAAACCGGAGATCAAAAAGATATTGCACCTTCAATGGCTGTTGGTTTTACTATTAATCACATTTCAGCTGTTGTCATTCCTGTGTTGGGAGGAATGCTTTGGATGATTGACAGACATATTCCTTTTTTGGCAGGAGCAGTATTGAGTGTTATATCTTTGGGATTTGTTCAATTAATAAAAGTAAAAAAATAACATAAATGCAGACTAATAAAGAAATATATCAGGCTCTTATTGAATCGTATAATAAAGGTATTCAGGAGAAGAACCCAAATTTAATCAGAGAATTTTTGGCTGATAATTCAGTAGAAAAATTGAAAGATGATGCAGCATATTATCTGGAAATACTGCAATTACGTGCAGGCGCATTTTCATTATTCGGAGAATTGAAAGAAGCAGGAGAGGAATATCGAAAAGGTTACTCTTCATGTTCTAAAAATGGGAAATGGGTTTACGGATTGAATTGGGCTTTGCAATTTATGGCAGAGTTTTCGTTTAAAAGAGGAGATGAAAAGATTGTAAATGCCATGAGTGAAGGAGTTCAAGTTCTTGATCAGGCTTTTCAGGATTTACCAGAAGACAAATATCAAGAATTTTATCACTTGTGTTTGACAAATGTTAAGGCCTTTATGTTGCTAACATCAGGAAAGAGGGAAGAGGCATTGGCAATGTTTAAGGACTGCAAATTTACACCAGTTCCGATTCCTGAATACAATGATAAGGAATCTCTTCAGATGCTATTTGCCAACTTTACAAAGGGATTTGCTGTTGCTATAGAACTTAAAAACCTTGATTTGTTGATGAATCTTATGAAGGTAATATCTATTGATGATCAGGTTTTATATAGTCAAGGAAATTTATTCCGTGTTTTCTATGAAACTTTGGTGTGTGCATTCGATATGAGATCTGAATTTATTACGGAATTCAACGCAATGTTTAAAATTAAGGATGCTCTTACCACATTAACTCCTGAGTTTTCAAAATTCTTGGGACTAATTGGAGAACAGGATTTCGATAAGCTTGATGAATTCTTTCAAGGATTCGATAAAAAATAGTTATGAGTTCATCTTGTTATTGTGGTAAATCAAATTCCTACGAAGAGTGCTGTGGAGTCATTCATTCAGGAAAAAAGAAAGCTGAAACTGCTGAGGAACTAATGCGAAGTCGTTATTCTGCATTTGTAATTGCCGACATCGATTATATTTTAAAAACTTACGCATCGAAAACTCGTCCGGTTAACCAGGTAAAAGAGATTTTAGACTGGGCCAAATCTGTAGAATGGCAACGATTAGAAGTTGTAAATATCAACAATGGTAATTCAATTGACAATATTGGGCATGTTGAGTTTAAAGCTTATTATAAAGAAGATGGAATAGATCAGTGCTTGCACGAAAACTCCTTCTTCGAAAAGGAAGATGAACAGTGGGTGTATGTTTCAGGGGAGTATCCGAAAGAAATAAAACCAAAACTGCCGAATCGAAATGATCCATGCTATTGTGGTAGCGGTAAGAAATTTAAGAAATGCTGTTTTGGCAAAATTAAGGGGAATAATTAATTATTCCCCATATTTTTAAGAACTGAAAATGTTTTATCGATATCAGAATCGTTTACAACTAAGGTAAATTCATTGGTTGTAGAAACTACCTCTTCGATGTTAATCCCTGCCCAGGCAATATTTTTTAGAATAAAATAATAGAAACCCAATTGCTGAGAATTGGTAGCAGGAAGCTTTAAGGTTACCGAAGAGAGCTTTTCACTTTTGGCAACCAGCTCTTCGCCAATAAATGCTTCCTCAACTTTTTGTTGTAAGGATCCGGAAACTACAAGGTTTGATTCAAAAACACCTTGTACCATGGTGTAGAAAAACTCCTGGTTTGGACCAATGGAACGCAAGAGTTCGGTGTGCTTTTCAATTAAAGTATTTGAATTTTTATAAGTGAAATCAACCAAATTCGAACGAACAATAATATCACCTACATTGGTTATTACGTCTTTTAGGCCAGGATTGATTTTAACTTCAAGGTTTGGAGCCAATCTGTTTAAAGCCATAATTATTGCCCCTATTTTTACGGGTTTTTTTACGGTATCTTCAACTTGATTCTGTATTTTGCGCGCTAAAGAAGAAACGTTAATTAATCCTTCGACCAATGCCTCTGCCAAAAATGGCTGAGTACTCACAATTTTCTCTACAACTTGTGGAATTGTTATCATGTTTCTTGATATTTGTTGAATTTCATCACAAAGATGTTGAAATTATCACAAAATGTAGAATTTTTGAATAAATTTTCTAAAAATTTTATTGATTTATTTACTGCATCTATATTTGCCCACGTAAACCACAACCCTACATTAACCAAGTAGGATTTTAATCAAGGAGAATAATACTGGTAATCTTCTGAGCGAGGATTATGATTTTAGATATCTGATTTCAGAAGTTTATCGGGATTATTTTTAATGCTCTTTTAACTGTATAAAAGAATAAAAAAGTAAAAATGAGAATGAATTGGCAAGGATCAATTGTAGCGATTGTAACACCTTTTAACGAAGATGAAAGTGTTGATTACAGAGCTTTAGATGATTTGATTGAATTTCATATCGAAAATCAATCAGATGGAATCGTAGTTTGTGGAACCACAGGTGAAGCGGCAACATTGTCTAAAGAAGAATATTCTGAGGTTATCAAATTCGTTATTGATAAGGTGAATAAACGCATCCCTGTTATAGCAGGGACAGGATCTAATTCTACAATTACAGCTGTAGCAAATTCTCAAATGGCAGAATCTTTGGGAGCAGATGCTGTATTGGTTGTTTCTCCTTATTACAACAAGCCTACCAGAAAAGGCCTTAAAGACTATTTTACTCATGTTGCCAATGCAATATCGATTCCTGTAATCATGTATAATGTTCCAGGAAGAACAGCTTCTAATATCCCAGCTGATTTGGTAGTTGAGTTAGCAAATGAGATTGAAAATATTGCAGGTATTAAAGAAGCATCAGGAAACTTAGAGCAAATGGCTTGTATTTTACGTGATAAACCTGAAGGATTCATGGTATTTTCAGGAGATGATGCTCTTGCTTTTCCTGCAGTTTGCCTTGGGGCTGACGGTGTAATTTCGGTTGTTGCAAACTTATTTCCAAAAGAGTTTCACGACTTAATACAAGCGGCTTTAGCAGGCGATTTAATTACTGCACGTGAATTGCATTTTAAATATCTAAATATTATTCAGCTTTGTTTTATTGAATCTAATCCCATACCTGTAAAAACAGGTTTAAGCTTGATGGGAAAAGTACAGGAAAAATTCCGTTCACCAATGTGCAGAATGGAAGATGAGAATAAAACCAAATTGATGGTTGAATTGCAAAAATTATTGGTACAAACAAACACTTATATGTCAGAAATTGAAGAATTGTAAGTAATTCATTGATTATATTTCCCCCCCTGAAATAATAATCTTAAGAAACCATCTCTTCAGAGGTGGTTTCTATGTTTTCGTACCTTTCTATGATTGCAGCACCGACACTATCTCCCCAAACATTTACTGTAGTTCTGAACCTATCCAATAACCAATCGATGGTTAAAATAAGTCCAATTCCTTCAATAGGAAGATGAACTGCTTTTAAAACAATTACCATAGTCACCAATCCAGCTTCGGGTATACCAGCAGCACCAATGGCAGCAAGTGTGGCAGTTAGAAAAATTACGGCTTGTTGTGCAAAGCTTAATTCCATTCCATATAACTGTGCGATAAATATTGCAGCAACAGCCTCGTAAATGGCAGTTCCATCCATATTTATGGTTGCACCTAAAGGAAGAACAAAATTACTTATCTTTTTTGATATTTTATTTTGTTGCTGTACACCTTGAAGTGTAAGGGGGAGTGTGGCAGTACTTGATGCGGTTGAGAAGGCATTCATTAGTGCAGTAGCAACTCCTTTTGCAAAACTTATGGGATTTCTTTTTCCAATAAATTTCAAGAGTAAACACAAAACAAGTAATGCATGAATAGATAATCCTAAAAGTACAGTAAGACTAAATTTACCAAGGGATATCAATTCGGGAAGAAAGCCTTCATAACCACCAGCTTTTCCAATTCGAGCAGTAATTAATCCAAAAATACCCAAAGGAGCTATATACATTACCCAATTTACCAATTGCATGATTCCATCGTTTAAAACGGAAAGGAACTGAATGGTTTTCTTTGCCTTTTTTCCGAGAGAAGATAAAGCTGCGCCAAAAAACAAAGAGAAGACGATTAGAGGCAAAATGTCCATTTTTGCCATGGCAAGAAATAAATTGTATGCAATTAATCCTTGCTGTTCTTGTTCTGGATTTCCAACGATTAGCTGCTTTAATGTTTCAGAAATTGCCGTGCTTTTTGATATGTATTGATTGGAATCATCAGGCAACGGAATATTTAATCCATTTCCCGGTTGAATTAAATTAACCAAAACAATTCCCAAGCATACTGATATTGCCGTTGTAGAGAGATAATAAACCATAGTTTTACTGCCAATTTTTCCCAAACTACGAAGATTGTCTAATTTTGAAATGCCAACCAGCATGGAGAGTATTACCATGGGAACCACCAGCATCATCAGAATATTCAAGAAGATTTCGCCAAATATCGAGAATTTTAAAGCCATTTCTGGAAATATTCCACCCACAAAAAAACCCAAAAAAATGGCAATCATAATGCTTACTAGAAGAGTATTAGCATTGCCTGAATTTGAGCCCCTATTTTTATTTTTTAAAAACATTGGATTTTTATGCAACAAAATGAACAATATTTAGTACAATAGATTTTGTAAGAAAAAGAAGCCAGGCTTACGCCTATGCAAAAATTTAATTGAATCAATACTTTTTATAACATAAACTATTGAATTAAGAATGTCAATTATTTTTGATAAAAAATATGTAAACTGTATTGTTTCTGATTATTATGCTATTACTTAAGATCACTATACTCAATGAATAAAGATTTACTCTTTGCACTAATACAGAATCCTAACCTTATTCCCGGAATTTACAATTACTGTGATGGATGGTGTGAGCGTTGTAAATTTACTTCCAACTGTCTTAATTTTAAGATGATGGAAGAAGGGGTGCCTGACTTAAAATCAACGGAACATGATACAGAAGCAGAAGCTTCATCTGCAATGGAGAATTTGGATGAGATGTTTCAGTTGAGTATGGAATTGTTGAATCAGGCGGCAAAAGATTTAGGTATGGAGTTGCCACAACAATCAGCGAATTTTGATGCCGAAGAGGAAGAAAAAAAAGATGAGCTAATTTTTAAAAGCCAATTGATGCTTCAGGCTGATAAATATTCGGAACTGGTAGATGCCTGGTTTGCTGATTTTGAGTCACTTTTATACGTAGGATCTCACTCTTTAAAGGAAATTTTTGATTTTAAGGAAGAAGAGGAGATGAATGATGCGGAGTTACTTGTTTTCGATAAATCTGAAATTATTCGTTGGTTTCAGTTTATCATCCCAAGTAAACTTTTTAGAGCATTACGGAGTAAAGCGAATACTGAAGAAACTGGCAACGATTTTTATGCTCACGACAGCGTGGCATCAGCAAAAGTAGCTCTGATTTCAATAGACAATTCAATTGATGCATGGACAAGTTACATGCACCAATTTCAAGGAGCAGAAGATAGAATGTTGCCAATATTACTTCTTCTTTCGGGTTTAAGAACCTTGGTAGAGGAAGTATTTCCAGAGGCAAGAAACTTTGTGCGCCCCGGGTTCGATATATAAGCGAAAAAAAACAGTTTTTTTAATGCCCAAACGCTTTAAAAATTAATAAATAAAAAGTTTTTCGTTTTTAGATTAAGACCGTTTGTAATTTCTTGAAAGAAATCGATTCTATTTGGGAAATTTACCTTATAGAGAAATGTTTTTGTCTCTCTTAATAAAAAGCATATATTCGCAGCAGATTGAGTGTTACTATCGGGTGATATTCCTGCTATGGAAGATTTTGAATATCACCTTTGCTCATCACAGACCTTCTCTGTGTACCATAGCTTCATTGTTGAATCATTGATTTGTGAAGTTGTATTGGTACGATTACTTCAAAAAAGTATTTGAGTATTTGCCGATTTCTATCTGGAAGAGATACTGGATCTCGTATCGGAGTTTCACTTCAATGGAAGCTAATTTGAGTAGTAATTTTAAAATCTATTTGTGATGAGCTTAAGATTTAAAGCAATTGGTCTACTTCTTTTGGGAACCATTTTCTGGGGAATGACCTTTGTTTTCATTAAGGATGCTGTGTCATTAATGAGTGTAGCGGGGTTTTTGGGATATCGATTTTTGTTGGCAGGATTTGTTCTGGCTTTGATCTTTATTAAAAGGATTAAGAGATTGGATAGAACAACATTAAAGTATGGAGCATTAATGTCTTTGCCATTGCTATCTAGTTTTCTGGCACAAACTATCGGTTTACAGTATACCAGCGCATCAAAAGGAGGTTTCATAACTGGGCTTTCGGTGGTATTTGTTCCTGTAATTCTCTCAATCATTCAGCGAAAATTACCATCCAGTAATATTTTTATTGCGGTTCTGATGGCAACAATGGGTTTGGCCATGCTAACCTTAAGCAGTAGTTTGGATTTAAATATTGGTGATACCTGGGTATTTCTATCGGCCATTCTGTTTGCAATTTATATTATCATGGTTGGAAACATTAGTAAAAAGTGTGATGGCATATTACTATCGGTTACTCAGTTTCTGTTGGTAGGGGTGATCTGTACGACCCATGCTGGAATCAATGGCGATTTGTATATCCCAATGCAATATAAATTGTGGCAGGCTATTTTGTTTACGGCCTTGTTTGCTACTGCTTATATGTATACGGTTCAGAATTATTATCAGAAGTATATCTCTGAAATTACAACTTCTATCATTTTCTCTTTTGAGCCTTTGTTTGCTGCAATTACTGCTTACTTCTATTTAAATGAGGCGCTTACAGAAGAAACCATATTTGGTGGATTATTAATATTTATTGGAATTCTTTTTGCCGAATTGAAGGGGAAAGATGTAAAAGCTCTTCTAAGGATAGGAAATTACTAGAAACAAAAAAGTCGGGAACCACCCCGACTTTTCTATATTCACTTTATAACCCTATAACTCTATGAAAAAACCACTTTTCTGTTTTGTTATATTACAAATGTAGGCTCAAAAACGGTTAAGCACTGCGAAAAAGTGTTAAAGAAGTTTAAAAGTTTAATTATCTTGCTTTTTTAGAATCAATCAGAATAAAATAATAGCTATGAAACTCATAAAATATGGGCTGTTTGCTGCCTTTGGTATCTTTTTGTCGTGTTCATCTAACCAACCAAATGAGAATAAAGTAAAAAACGGATACAATGCTGAATTAGCAACTAAATTGAAAGCTGATCAGTATGGTATGAGTAAGTATGTTATGGCATTTTTAAAGCGAGGTCCCGTTCGCAGTCAAGATTCTATTACAGCTGCCAAACTACAGAAAGCTCATTTAGAAAATATTGAAAGATTGGCAGAAGAAGGTAAGTTGGTTTTGGCTGGTCCATTTTTTGATGATGGTGAAATTAGGGGGATTTATATTTTTAATGTTGAAAGCATTGAAGAAGCCAAGGCTTTAACTGAGACGGATCCGGCAATAAAAGCAGGTAGGTTGGTAATGGAACTACATCCTTGGTATGGTTCTGCTGCTTTGAAGCAGGTAAATAAAATTCACAAGAGTTTACAAAAGCAAAATGTAAGTGAACAATAGAGTTAATACGGTACATATAGAATAGTTTATTACATTTGCTACATAAAAAAGAATAAAGTTGGATATTTCTCTGGTTACCGAATACTCATTGTGGTGGATATTACCGATATTTTTGCTTTCGATAGCAATTGTATATCGCTTATATTTTTACAAACAAATCTTAATAAAAGAAATAGCTGTTTGGAAAACTACAACGCTTGCTGGTTTACGTTTTTTTGTTGTTTTTTTATTGTTGTTTTTATTAATAGGACCAAGGATTAAGTACCAAAAGAGAATTAAAAATAAACCAGTATTAATTGTTGCCCAGGATAATTCAATGTCCTTGAAATTGGGACAGGACTCATCTTATTATTTAAATCAATACCATAAAGATCTTCATGAACTGATAGCTTCATTACAAGATGATTATGAGGTAAGATCTTTAAGTTTTGGTGAAAAGGTTTCGGCTTTATCAGAATTGGATTTTAATGAACCTTCAACCGATTATTCTTCCTTATTTCAGTTTGTAAAAGACAATTATGGAAGTGTGGGAAATGTTCAAATGCTTTTGGCTAGTGATGGATTATACAATTCAGGTGCAAATCCTCGTTATTTAAGCTCTGATATTGGTATGCCAATTCATACGATTCAGCTTGGAGATACATTGGAAATTAATGATGTGTCGATTTACTCTATAAAATCTAATCGAATTGGTTTTACAAATACCAAACTACCAGTAAAAGTAGGAATTAAGGCTTTAAACTTTAAAAATAAAAAACTATTTGTCGAGATAAGAAATAAGACTAAGCTCTTATTGCAAGATGAAATAAATGTAGCGGGAGAAAACTTTTATCTTGAAAAAGATTATTTGTTAGATGCCGAGCAAAAAGGTTTACAAAGATATAGTGTAAAAGTTAGTTCTGCTTTCCCTGAATATACTTTAAAAAATAATACTGCGGATTTTGTTGTTGATGTTCTGGATTCCAAAAGAAAAATTGTGATTGCTTTCGATCAATATCATCCAGATATTGCAGCCATTAAATCAGCAATTTTGGAGAATTTTAATTTCGACTGTGAATTGCTTAATCTAAGTCAGAAACAAGTAAGTTTTGAAGAAACCAATTTGATTGTATTGTACCAAATACCATCCAAAAGAAAGAATTATCAGGATTTGTTCAAACAAATTGAATTGGCTAAAATTCCTACATTAATTGTTGTGGGAGCAAGTTCAGATTTAAATTCATTGAATTCTTTAAATCTGGGAGTTCGTTTAAATAGCGAAAATGAGTATTATCAGGATGCTGTTTATATGGGGAATCAGAATTTTTCTTTATTTAATCTGCAATCAAAAGAAAAGAATGTATTTGAAAAATTACCTCCGATTCGAACTCCTTTTGGTGATATTAAATTGAACAATGAATCTCAAATATTAGCTTATCAGAAAATAAAAGGAGTAGATACGCAATATCCATTAATTGCTTTTGGCTCTGTGCAAGATCGAAAAATGGGTTGGATATTTGGAGAAGGAATGTGGCGTTGGAAATTGAATGAATTTCAATTGTTTGACTCGAATAATCATTTTAACGATTTTGTCAATAGAACTATCCAGTATTTGGCTTTAAAAGTGAAGAAAGATCAGTTGATTATTAGGCATGATAAAGACTATGCAGAAGGAAATCAAGTAAAAATTCAAGCCGAATTGTATAATGACAGTTATGAATTAATAAACAAATTAGACCTTCAATTTGTATTAACTAATGAAGATGGGAAGACCTATAATTATCAGTTCTCAAGAAAGGAAAATGACTATGATTTAACAATCAATAGTTTAAAAAATGGAAGATATAATTATAAAGTTCAGACAGTTGGATTATCTAAGAATTTGGTGCGTTCCGGTGAATTTATAGTTCGCTCCAATACTATTGAATCGAAACGATTGCAAGCGGAAACTATAACATTAAAACAAATTTCAGAAAGTACGAATGGAATCTACTTTGGTAGTTTTGATTCTAAAAAGATAAAAACTCACTTTCAGAATGATAAATATATAAAACCTACAATTTCTTATGAATCTAATTATGGTAATGCAGTAAGTTTAATATATTTATTAAGTTTCATTATCATATTAATGATTTTGGAATGGTTTTTGAGAAAATATTGGCTAGGAAATTAATTCTAACCACATGAAATTTCACACTAATGACAAAACGAATATCTTTTACAAAGCGTAATTTTCGAAAATTCCTTTTATTAGGTGTTTTACCAATTATTTTTGCTGGTTGCCAAACCATGGCATTATATGATTTTGAAGGGTTAAAGGCGCCCAAGGTAATTATTCCTCCCGATGTTAAGACAATTGGATTTGTTGATAGAAATTTGAGTTTTGATTTAGATACTTTATCGAATTACTATAAGGTAAATAATTTAAGATTGAAGGATAGTGTAGACTATTCAGAGATTCGTGCTATTAATTGTCATTTAGGTTTAAATGAAAATCTCTCTGCATATTTTGAATTGGACAGCGTTTCATATACACGATTACCAGAAAATCATATTGAAGGAGATAGACACTATGATCCCATGTCTTGGGATAGAGTTGATAGTATTTGTGAGTCTAACGGTTCAGATATCTTAATATGCCTGGAAGACCTTCAAATATATAATGAATATGAAATCATAAAAGGCGAAGAAAACTGGGGAATAACAGATGTAAAGTATTTTGTTGTCTGGAGAATTTATGATCCTTTATCACAAAAATTTCATGATGAAAGAATGATTACGGATAGTTTATTTACAGAAACTAGTTCTTACTCTTACACAAAATTGATAGAGGAGAAAATGCCTAAACGTAAAGAGATAAATGCCGAAGTAGCATATGATATAGGTCGAGATTATGCTGATTTAATTTCTCCTAAATGGATTTCTTTCACAAGAAAGTATTTTATTGCCGGGCATCAGGATTTTTCTTTAGCTAGTTATTATTTGAATAATGATAGTGTTGATCAGGCAATTGAAATGTGGAAAAAACATGTGGATTCAGAAGATAAGAAATTAGCAGGTAGAGCATGTTACAACATGGCATTGGCATACGAATTAAAGGAAGAATATCAAGAGGCGAGTAGTTGGGTGAGAAGAGCAATTAAAAAGTATAGAGAGATTGATAAAGAGCCAAAGGAATTTAAATTTGTAAAAGAATATTATAAAGAATTAATCGGTAGAACGCAAAATAATTATTTACTCGACAAATTCTTTGGAAAAGAGAAAACAGAATAAAAAAAGATCCCCTGAAAGAGTATAGTTTCAGGGGTTTTTTAATTTTGTTTAGCAAATAAAAATTTGAGAAATGAACGCAACAACAATTTTATACATCATACTTATCATTTTAAGTTTTGATTTTATTCTTGAACGTATATTGGATATTCTGAATCTAAGAAATTGGTCACCAACTTTACCGAAAATATTGGAAGGTATTTATGAGAAAGAAAAGTATTTGAAATCTCAGGAATATCAGAAAGAGAAGTACAAGCTTAGTTTTATCTCATCGGTAATAAGTTTTGTAACAAGTTTTTTAATGATCGCTCTTGGCGGATTTGCCTGGGTTGATGAGTTGGTTAGAGAATACACAACAAATCCTATTTGGTTGGCCCTTCTTTTCTTTGGAGTCATCATGTTGGCATCAAGCATTATCAGCTTGCCATTTTCGTATTATTCAACCTTTGTGATTGAAGAAAAGTATGGATTCAACAGAATGACATTAAAAACGTTTATCATGGACTTGATCAAAGGAGGATTACTAGGCATGTTAATTGGAGGAGGATTGCTAGCTCTTTTAATTTGGATATACCTCCAGACAACCGATAACTTTTGGTGGATGGCTTGGGCTGTTTTAGCCGCTTTCATGATATTCATGACCATGTTTTATTCCTCATTAATTGTTCCATTATTTAACAAGCAAACTCCATTGGAGGAAGGTGAATTGAAGGATGAGATTCAAAAGTTTGCGGATAAAACAGGATTCAAGCTTGATAATGTATATGTGATGGATGGTTCAAAAAGATCGTCGAAGGGAAATGCATACTTCAGTGGTTTGGGAGCCAAGAAACGAATTGTTCTGTTTGATACATTGATCAGTGAATTATCAACCAAAGAAATTGTTGCGGTTTTGGCTCATGAAATTGGTCATTACAAGAAAAAGCATACCCGAAGCGGGATCATTTTGTCATTGCTGCAAACCGGATTGATGTTTTATATCTTTTCTCTATTTATTGGCAATGAAAACTTATCGGCAGCTCTCGGAGCAGAACAGCATGGTTTCCATTTAGGATTGATTGCATTTGGAATACTCTACTCTCCAATTTCAAGCATATTAGGATTAGGTATGAATTTATTATCCAGAGCTAATGAATATCAGGCAGATGAATACGCAAAGCAAAACTACGATGGACAATCACTGGGGGATGCTTTAATAAAACTATCGGTAAGTACATTAAGTAATCTAACACCACACAAGGCGTACGTGTTTTTCTATTATTCGCATCCAACCTTATTGCAAAGGTTGAAAGCAATTAATTTTACTAGAAACAAAGACTAATTAAAAAAAGGAATGCAAGCAGAAATAATTACCATAGGAGATGAAATATTGATTGGGCAGATTGTGGACACAAATTCTGCCTGGATGGCGAAGGAGTTAAACAAATATGGAATTGGTGTATCCAAAATCACAAGTATATCGGATGAGGCAAATGATATTGTAACAACAGTTGAAGCAGCCTTGAAAAGATCTCCTCTTGTATTAATGACGGGTGGTTTAGGTCCTACAAATGATGATATCACGAAGAAGACTTTGAGTGATTATTTTGGAATGAAGCTCATTCAGGATGATGAATTGTATCAAAAAATTCAAGATAGATTGGCGAAGTATAGTATACCCATGAACCGATTCAATCGGGAACAGGCTCTAATTCCTGATGGTGCCAGAATCATTCCTAATAATTTTGGATCTGCACCCTGCATGTGGTTCGAGAGAAACAATCGGGTTTTGATATCCATGCCTGGCGTTCCGTTCGAAATGAAAGGAATTATGCAGAACGGTTTAATTTCAGCAATTACAGAGTATTTTAAAACTCCTGAAATAGTTCATAAAACCATTATGACTGATGGAATAGGAGAGTCGGTTCTGGCTGATATACTGAGCGATTGGGAGGAAAACCTACCAAGGCAGATGAAGTTGGCTTACTTGCCTTCCCCAGGAAAGGTAAGGTTGCGTTTAAGTATTACTGGCGAGGATAAACCTACACTTGAAAAGATTATTGATAAGGAAGTTGAGAAATTGAAAAAGATACTTCCTAATAATATTTTTGCTTACGACGATATTGCCATTGAGCAATGTATAGCCAAACTTTTAATATCGAAGGGAAAAACCCTGGGAACTGCAGAAAGTTGTACTGGAGGATATATAGCTCACTTGATTACTTTGCAAGCGGGTAGTTCTGCCTATTTTAAAGGAAGCGTTGTTTCTTACTCCAATGAAATCAAAGAAAATGTATTGGGAGTAAATTCTAAAGATTTAGAGGAGTTCGGAGCTGTAAGTAGAGAAGTGGTTGAACAAATGGCTGTGGGAGCAAGGAAGGTGCTAAATACAGATTATGCAGTAGCAACCTCTGGTATTGCAGGTCCTGATGGAGGAACCGATGAAAAACCTGTTGGTACGGTTTGGATTGCACTCGCTGGAGATTTTGGTGTGCGATCAGAAAAACTCGACTTATATAAAGTAAGGGAAAGAAATATAAAGGTTTCCGCTTTTAAAGTATTGAACTTACTCCGAAAAGAATTGGAAAAATAAAATGAGATAGATGATTTGAAAGGCTTGCTTTATGGCAAGCCTTTTTTTTGTGATTACAAGTGTAGGCAATTTAAATATGAGAACGGTTTTTATTCAGATAGATAATATTATATAAAGTATTTATTGGTTTTTGTTTCATAATTTCCTAAATTTCAATAGCTAATCTTAATTTATGCTTTAATCAACAAATTTAAATAAAACTACAAATATCTAGATGTTTGCATATATAGATTAAAGTATATACATTTGAACCGAAATCAATAAACAATCAATAAATAAACATGCGAAAGATTATTTACCTATTGACCTTTGTTCTGACATTTGCAAATATCTCTAAGATATTTTCTCAAGAAGCAGAACTACAATTAAGTTTGAAGGATGCTTTGTTAAAAGCGACCCAAAATAACAGGCAAATTAACAAAGCAAAAGCACAAGGGAAAGCTGCAAAGGCAGAATTCCGTCAAACCAATTCGGTTTTTCTTCCCAACTTAAATTTATCTCATACAGCAATAACAACAAATGATCCATTGGCTGCCTTTGGTTTTAAATTGAAGCAGGAAATTACTGCGCAAGCCGATTTTAATCCTGTTTTGCTGAATGATCCGGATCGAATTGAAAATTACAATACCAAAATTGAAGTTCAACAACCTATTATTAATATTGATGGTTTGTATGGGAGGAAAGCAGCTAATGCAAAAATGCAAGCTGTAGATTTTACAACGGAGCGAACCATAAATTTTACAAGGTTTGAAGTTAAGAAGACTTACTACCAATTGGAATTGGCGCAAGAAGCAGTTAATGTGGTTGAAAAATCCTTGGAAACTGCAAAATCAGCTTTACAGCTTACCAAAGACAACCTGGAGCAAGGATATGTAAAGGAGGCTGATTTGCTCTCTGCCAAAGTTAGGGTTCTTGAATTGAAGAATCAGCTGGCCGATGCCAAAAATGCCCAAAAACAAGCTAATGAATTTCTAGCTTATATATTAGGATTGGACATTCGAACTGAAATCGAGACTACAGAGAAATTAGATCAAAAGCCTTCTCTCTTACAAGCTTTAAATAAGGATCAGGATGAAGGCATGCGTTCCGATATTATGGCTTACAGGAAAAGCCTGGAGGCACGTGAGAATATGCTAAAGTCAGAAAAAATGAGATTTCTTCCGCGCTTGAATGCTTTTGGAGCTTACGAATGGAACGATTCTCAACTGTTGGGAACATCAGCCAACAATTATTTGATTGGAGCAAGTTTATCCTGGGATATTTTTAAGGGTTATAAAAATGTTGGAAAGGTGCAGAAAGCAAGGGCAGAATTAAGGATTGCAGAACTGGATCTTGCCGACTATCAATCCAAATCTAGTATGGAAATACAAGCTGCCAAAAGAAATTTGAAAGTTGCCTTCGACAGAATTGAAATGAGCAAATTGGCAAAGAATCAGGCAGAAGAGGCTTATAGAATCAGAACCAATAGATACAAGCAAGGATTGGAAAAAACGATTGATGTATTACAGTCGGAGTCGATGGCGATGATGAAAAATCTGGATTATATCAACTCACTGTATCAATATCATGTAGCAGTTTTCCACTTGGAATTATTGCTTGAAAAGGAATTACAATAAACAAAACAAATCTCAAAAAAATAATAAATATGAACTCTAAGACAATATTATTGATTGCAATGACTGCCACACTTGCTTGGGGATTCCAATCGTGCGGTAGAGAATCAAATACAAAGGAAGATCAGAAAGCGGATGTTGCGGTAAGCGTACAAACCGTTAAAATGCTAAACCAACCTGAACTTTTGAATTTTTCGGGTAAGATTGAGGCAGAAACCCATTCTAACTTAAGTACACGTATTATGGGGCAAATTGCTCGGATATATGTAGAACCTGGCCAAAAAGTAAGCAAAGGTCAGTTGTTGGTTCAGATTAAAGATCAGGATATTCAAGCTAAAAAAGCACAGGTTAAAGCCAATATGATTAAAGCCGAATCTGCCTTTGAAAATGCAGAGAAGGATTACAAGAGATTTACGGTACTGTTCGAACAAAAAAGTGCTTCGCAGAAAGAAATGGATGATGTGACAACACACTACAATATGGCCAAAGCCGAATTGGAAGCTGTGAAACAAATGGAAGCTGAAGTAAATGAAATGTTACGCTATTCGGCAATAAAAGCACCTTACCATGGTATCATAGCTAGAAAATATATGAACGAGGGAGATTTGGCTTCTCCGGGTATGCCTTTGGTGGCCATTGAAAAACCAGGAGAGTATAAGGTGATGGCTAGAATTCCGGAAACAGAGATTTCTAAGGTTCAAAAGAATGATGTGGTAAAGGTGAAAATTACTGCTTTGAATGAAGTTGTGAATGGCAAAATCACGGAAGTAAATCCTTCTGCTTTGTATACTGGAAACCAATTTGAGGCCAAGATTGTTTTGGAACCCACCAAAGAGCAAAAGACAAAATTATATAGTGGCATGTATGCACAGGTGAGCCTTGAAAAAGGAGGGATGCCAGGTATTTTTATTCCGAATGATGTTTTGGTAAGAAAAGGACAACTAATAGGTGTTTATACGGTTAGTCAAATGGGAACAGCCATGTTACGTTGGATAAGAGTTGGCAAAACCAAAGATAATATGGCAGAGGTATTATCAGGATTAAGCGATGGAGAACAGTATATCGTTTCTTATCAAGGTAAAATTTGGGATGGTGCAAAATTAAGCATCAAGTAGTACGATCGTTAAAAGAAAATTTGAGTTCAAAAATCAAATGTCTTAAAAGATGAAAACAGGATTTGCAGGCGGTATCGCCAACTTATTTATAAATTCAAAATTGACTCCTCTGTTAATGGTTGCATTCATGATTATTGGAATGTACAGCGCCTATTTAACACCTAGAGAGGAAGAGCCACAAATTGATGTTCCCATAGCTGATATCTTTTTAATGTATCCGGGAGCAAGCCCATCGGAAATTGAATCGCGGGTAATGCAACCACTTGAGAAAGTAGTGACGAATATTCCGGGTGTGGAGTATGTTTATTCTACATCTATGCCGGGACAGGCTATGTTAATCGTTCAGTTTTATGTAGGGGAAGATGTTGAAAGATCTCTCGTTAAAATGTACAACGAGATTATGAAACACATGGATCAGATGCCAAAAGGAACATCCATGCCTTTGATTAAAACACGTGCAATTGATGATGTTCCTGTTTTGGGACTGACTTTCTGGAGCGAAACTTATGATGATTTTCAGCTAAAGAGAATCGCGCAGGAAGTAAACAATGAAATAGAAAAGGTTAACGAAGTATCGGAAACCAAAATAATTGGCGGACGTTCACGTCAGGTTCGAGTAGTGTTGAATCGTGAACAAATGGCTGGTTACAATATTGATGCATTAAGCATCTCTCAGCAAATTCAGATATCCAATCAGCAAATTGGTTCAGGGGCCTTTAACAGTAACGATCAGGAATACCTTGTTGAAACGGGTAAGTTTCTGGAGAATGCCGACGATGTGTCCAATCTGGTAGTAGGCGTTTACAAAGGGAGTCCAATCTACCTGAAGCAGGTTGCACAAGTGATTGACGGGCCTGAAATTGCATCGCAATATGTGAATTTTGGATATGGTAAAATCAACGATGCCAAAGAACAATTTAAGGGAGAATACCCTGCTGTTACTATATCGGTAGCGAAACGTCGTGGTGCTGATGCCATGCACGTATCAGAACAAATTCTGACTAAGATAGAATCGCTTCGTAAAGATTTGATCCCTTCGGATGTGCATGTTGATGTCACCAGGAATTATGGTGAAACTGCCTCAGATAAGGTAGCTGAATTGCTTCTACATCTTCTTGGAGCCATTGTGGCTGTAACATTTGTGGTAATGCTTGCCATGGGGTGGCGTGGAGGATTGGTTGTATTCCTTTCAGTACCAATTACTTTCGCATTAACCATGTTCAGTTACTATTTTCTGGATTACACATTAAATCGAATTACATTATTTGCGTTGGTATTTGTAACAGGGATTGTGGTTGATGATTCAATTATTATTGCTGAGAATATGCACAGGCATTTTAAGATGAGGCGATTACCGCTGATTCAGGCTGCTCTGCGTTCAATCGATGAAGTTGGAAATCCAACCATTTTAGCAACTTTTACGGTAATTGCCGCTGTTTTGCCAATGGTTTTCGTTTCCGGATTAATGGGACCTTATATGAGTCCGATGCCAATTGGTGCTTCCATTGCTATGATTTTCTCATTATTGGTGGCACTTACCATTACCCCTTACTTGGCATACCGATTACTTCATCATGATGAAAAGAACGGAAAAGAGGAAAAAGTGTTTAAGCTTGAAGACTCGCGAATTTACAAGTTGTATGCAGCCACCATTCGACCAATGTTAGAATCTAAATTGAAGCGTTGGGGATTTATTGGAATTGTGAGTGTATTACTTCTGGCTTCTACAACACTGATTTATTTTAAAATGGTTGCTGTAAAAATGTTGCCATTCGATAACAAGAATGAATTCCAAGTGGTGATTGATATGCCTGAAGGAACAACATTAGAACGCACCGCAGTGGTGGCAAAGGAGTTGGCTGCTTATATCGCTCAACAAGAAAATGTGGTAGATTATCAGACTTATGTTGGAACTGCAGCACCAATAAACTTTAATGGTTTGGTTCGTCATTACGATTTGCGAAGAGGATCAAATGTCGCAGATATCCAGGTGAATCTTACTCACAAAGGAGAAAGAGACTTACAAAGTCATGATATTGCCAAGGCAATGAGACCGGGCTTACAGGAAATAGGCAAGAAATTTAATGCGAATGTAAAAGTTGTTGAAGTTCCTCCAGGACCACCAGTAATGTCAACCTTGGTAGCTGAAATTTATGGACCAAATACTGAAGGTCAGATTGATGTGGCTAAGCAGTTGAAAGCAATTTTTGGAAAAACACAGGATGTGGTTGATGTAGACTGGTTGGTGGAAGATGATCAGACAGAATTTCAGTTTAATGTAGATAAGGAAAAAGCCATGTTGGCAGGGGTTTCAACTCAGCAGGTGGTTCATACTTTGAACATGGGGTTGAGTGGACAAGAGGTTTCTCAATTATATCAGGAGCATGAACATGAGCAGGTTGGAATTGACCTTAGACTTCAGGAAAAGGATAGAAGCAGCTTAACGGATCTGAAGAAAATAAATATTCTGACTCAATCGGGAAATCTGATTCCTTTGGGTGATATTGTTGATATTCAGAAAAAAATAAAGGAGAAGAGCATCTATAGGAAAAATCAGAAAAGAGTGGTGTATGTAACCGCTGATGTTGCCGGAAAATTGGAAAGTCCGGTTTATGGTATCATGGAAATCTCCGATCATTTAAGTGATGTGAAGGTTCCGGAAGGATATGAACTACTGGAAGAGTATACACAACAGCCATTTTTCGAAGACAACTACAGTTTGAAGTGGGATGGAGAATGGCAAATTACCTACGAAGTTTTCCGTGATTTGGGTGCTGCATTTGCTGTTGTGTTATTGGTGATTTATATGTTGATTATTGGATGGTTCCAGAATTTTAAAGTTCCGTTTGTGATGATGGTTTCAATACCACTTTCCCTTGTAGGGATTTTAATTGGTCATTGGTTAATGGGTGCATTCTTTACTGCAACTTCAATGATTGGAATGATTGCTCTGGCAGGAATCATGGTTCGTAACGCCATTCTGTTGATTGATTTTATCAACTTGAGACTGGCCGAAGGAGTACCATTGAAAGAAGCTGTAATTGAGGCTGGTGCAGTTCGAACAACACCAATTCTATTGACCGCAGGAACCGTGGTTATTGGAGCGGTAGTTATCTTGTTTGATCCTATTTTCCAGGGACTTGCAATTTCATTAATGGGCGGATCGATTGCTTCTACATTTCTTACTTTGGTTATTGTTCCATTGATTTATTATATGACTGAGAAGAAGAAGTATCCCGATGTAAAAGAAGAATTAGAAGTTTCAAATGAATAATCACATAATATGGTAAATATGAAACGATCATGAATTTTAGCATTCTAAATTACAGACATGAGAATGATTAAATTAATCGAGAGTTCCATCTAGCCAATAAATAAAATTTAAACAGATGAAAGTTGTTATCATTTTTTGTGTGAAAGCATTTTATGAAGAGTTAAAACAGATTTATAATAAATCAGCTATTGATGCTTATAGTGAGTTTGATGTTAAAGGTTATACCAGTAAACGTAATGAGCAATGTGAGGCTCCAAACTGGTTTGCCTCCAATAAAGACCATTACGATTCTATCGCTACTTTTTCTTTTTTAGATCAGGGAAAAGGTGAAGAATTGATGAAGCAAATTGAAGAATTCAATGAAGGAATTGATGGTTGTAGTCCAATTCATGCATATATGTTGGATGTTGAAAAATTTATATAATAAGTAATATAATGAGAGAGAGAATTATAAGAGCAATTGCCGGGACCTTGGTATTGGTTAGTATTTTACTGGCAGTCTATGTAAACATTAACTGGTTATTATTAACAGCCTTTGTAGGTTTAAACCTCTTACAATCTTCAATTACCAAATGGTGTTTGATGGACGATATTCTTCGAAAAGTTTTTAAAGTGGATAATTAATCCGCAAGTTTTGTTTATTGATTGAGAATCCCGAAGCAAATTTTTGTTTCGGGATTTTTTAATATTCAAATGTAGATTTATTTGCACGGGTTACACTTTAGTGAAAAATACTAAAGGTAAGATTGATTTTACTGAAATTGCTCTGGTTTGATAGTGGAATTGAAACACAAATCAAAAACTTAGTATACTAAGTCTCCAACCAGAAGTATACTAAGTCTTCAACAAGAAGCATACTAAGTTTCCGACAAGAAGCATACTAAGTCTTCAACAAGAAGTATATTCAAATTTTAAATCGTCTATCACCTTTTTATATAAAAGTGATGTTGTAGGCCTAAAAGTAGTAGGATTCATATAGATTATATGTTTTATTAAACATTCATAATAGATTCTTTTTGTCAGATTATCAGAAACTAATGATGTGTTTTGGGCCTTTTTAATGTGCTGAGAATTTTATGAAATATTATGCATGAATGATTGTGCATAAATTTTAAGCTCTAATTAGACAATTATGGGAATGTAGCCATCAAGAAAAATTAGTCTGAATGATAAAGATGATAAGTTAATATCATGCATTTGTAATTGTAGAAGTTGATGGTTAAATTTAGTAGGTTAATAGAACTCTGCCTAAATGAAATATATATTCCTATTAATATTAATTGTTTTTTTACTTGGATGTCAAAAGGAGGATGCAGCTGGCTTTCTAAATAAGGATGAGCAAAAATGGCTTTTAGAAAATGGTGATTCAATTAGGGTTGTTCAAGATCCTTTGTTTGCGCCACTTGATTTTCTAAACTCTAAAAATGAGGTGGTTGGTATTTCGAATGATTATTTAAATTTAATTGAAAAAAAATTGAATATTAAATTCATTCGAACGCACAGAAATAACCTGGAAGAAAACTTAAATTTAATTAAAGATAAAAAAGTTGAAATTGCTACTTCTATAGCAAAAACTCCTCAACGTAGTGAATATTTACTTTTTACAGAACCCTATTATCAATCGCCTGCAGTAATTATTAGCAGTAAAAATAGAAAGTTGTCTATAAGCGACCTACAGGGAAAAAAAGTTAGTGTAAGTAATTTATTTGCTGTACATGAATATGTGGTAAAAAATTATCCTGAATTAGATTTAGATTTAGTACCAGATGATTTAACAGGACTTAAAAAGTTAGTTTTCAATGAAACAGATGCAATGATAGTGGATTTAGCATCGGCTTCATTTCATCTGGAGAATTTGGGTATTGTGAAGCTTCATGTGGCAGGTGATGTCGATTTTACCTATAGAATTGCGATGGGAGTACGGGACGATATGCCAATTTTAAGGGATATTCTAAATAATACAATTCGTTCAATTAATAGAAGTGAAAAAAACAAAATACGTAAAGGCTGGGTTTTTCTTTCAACTCGTGAATTTTGGGAACGAGAATCCTTTTGGTATTGGACAGCGAGTATACTTCTTGTTTTGCTGGGAGTGTTTTCAATAATTTTAGTTTTCAACAAAAGGTTACAGAAGTTGGTAAGGATACGTACTTCAGAATTAAATAAAGAGCTTTCTCATAGGTTAATGGCTGAAACGTCTTTGCGCGATAGTGAAGAGAGGTATAGAGTGGTGGCAGAACAAAAAGGACAAATTGTGTATGATTATAACTTATTAAATGATCGTATATATTGGTCTGGTGATTTGGAGAGAACGATTGGTACAACACCAAAAGAATATGAAGCGGTAACAATCAATGACTGGGAAAAGTTTGTGCATCCTGATGATGTTGATGAAACTAAAAACATTTTGGAAGAATGCATTGTTAATGGAGAAAATTATGATGTAATATACAGATATCAAAGAAAAGATGGTTCATATGTTCCTATAAATGACAAGGGTACCTTCCTTAAAGATAAAGACAATAAGGCCTATCGAATGCTGGGAATAATGAGTGATATATCAATGCAAATTGAAAGAGAAGAGCAGCTAAAAGAGGCAACATTAATTGCTAAAAATGCAGATCGCTTAAAAACGCAGTTTCTTGCTAATATGTCACATGAAATAAGAACACCTATGAATAGCATAGTTGGTTTTTCTTCACTATTAGCTACACCAAATTTATCTAAAGATAAGCAGCTTAAATATTGTAATTTTATTCAGAAAAGTTCCGACTATTTGCAAAAGATAATTGATGATATTATGGATATTTCCATGATTGAGAGCGAACAAATTAAATTGTACATTGAAGAGGTTAGTATTAAAAATATAATAGATAACGTAAAGGATACTTTTGCAAATCATGATAAAATTAAAAATTATAGCATTGAGCTGAAGGTACAAATTGATTTGACTGAAATGCATGATCGTTTATATACCGATGAGGTAAGATTAAAGCAAATACTTATTAATTTAGTGGGAAATGCATGTAAATTTACTAGTAAGGGAATAGTATTAATTCATTGCTCGAAAAGGGATAGTGCTTCTTTATTGTTTAAGATTAAAGATACTGGTGTGGGAATTCCTGAAGATCAATTTGAGAATATATTCGATCGTTTTTTGCAAGTTAAAAATCAAGGAATGGAGAACAACAGTGGAACAGGTCTTGGTTTATCTATTGCGAAAGGCTTGGTTGAACTGTTGGGAGGAGAAATTTGGTGTGAATCTACGATTGGGGTTGGTACAACTTTTTATTTTACTTTACCAATAAGAGTTTAAGACACAAAAAATTTGAATAAAAAATAAGCTAACATATAATAGAGCCATAGATATTTGAATGGCTCTTTTTTTGCACATAAACAAGGCCTTCAGTTATAATTATTGTAGAAATACAATTCCGCAATAATAGGTTATATTAATACATAAGTAAAGATACGATTAAGTATTTTGATAGGTTAAAAAATTTAAACTCTGAAAACTATTAAATATTCAAATTACCTAGAAACTATATTTTGTAGTTTAATTCATAAGACTGCTTTTTGTGGCAAAATCCGATGATTAATTTAATAATATACGTATAATTAGATAAATGTTAAATTGTGTTAAAGAGTTGTTAATGTTGAATGATATTTTAAGTAGGTGTTGATGAGTAAGTTTAAGAAAAGATTGTTGTGATGGAATTTTTATAATTTTTTTTAAAAAGAAATTATGATGCTAAACATAGTTTTCATATCTGATATACAGTGTTTTGCATCTTGAAAATTTTGCATTAAAACCTTTGTATTTTTCAAGGAACTCTTATTTTTGCCATCCAAACAATAGATATTCTAAATGATTCGAAAGATAAGATACCTGTTTGCTCTTACCTCAAAGAAACGCTTCCATCGATACCTGAAAAGAAAGGGTGTTATCATGGGAAAGAATATTCATTTTAAAAATAGGAAGACAGTAGATATTGATTTAACTAGACCGTGGTTAATTGAAATTGGTGACAATGTTTATTTTAATAAGAATTTTACTCTTTTAACCCATGATGCTGTTTCGAGATTGTATAAAATAAAATACAATGATTTCCTGCCTCTTCATTCTACTGGGAAAGTTAAAATTGGGAATAATGTTGCGTTTGCAAGAGAGGTGACAGTTCTGAAGGGAGTGACTATTGGTGATAATGTATTTATAGGTCATGGCTCTTTAGTATCAAAAGATATACCTTCAAATTGTATTGCGGTAGGCAGACCAGCGAAAGCAGTTTGTACAATAGATGAATACTACGAGAAATCTAAGAAAAAATATGCCGAAGAAGTAAAGGATAATTACTTTCGAATAAAGAATGAGCTTAGACGCGAACCTACCATTGAAGACTTTAAAGATGAATATTCGCTGTTTGTAAATGGCAATAAAATTGATGATTTTTTAGATTCATTGGATGAGAAAGTTCAAAAGAAAATGAGAAAGCAGATGGGAGATTCATATGAAAATTATAAAAAAAATCACCAGTCAATGTTTGATGGATTCGATCATATGGTTGCTAATTTTTAAGGCTTACAACCAAGTATATTTTTAATCAAAATCAGATTACTAATAGGAACGAGACAAAAAATAACTAATAAAAAGAGCCATTGATATTTCAATGGCTCTTCTTGAATTAAATAACAGGAATAAAATCTTTAGTCAAGATATATTTTCAATTGTTTACTTTTTCTTATCGTATACATACCAGTAAGCTGTTCCAACAAATAGTGCGCCACCTACAATGTTTCCTAAAGTTGCAGGGATAAGATTTTTCACAATAAAATCCATCCAAGTAATATCAGCACCATGAAAAATAGCCACAGGAATAAAGAACATGTTTGCAACGCAGTGTTCAAATCCCATTGCTACAAAAGCCATAACAGGAAACCAAATTCCTAATATTTTACTTGCAATATCTTTCGATGCATAAGCCAACCACATCGCTAAGGCTACCATCCAGTTACATGCTATTCCTTTTAAGAATGTCTTATAGAATGGATTAGAAGTTTTTGTAATTGCAATATTAATGGCTGAATCAACAGAAGGTGAATTCATAATCGCACCAGTAAGATAAACCAAGAAGTAAGCAACGAGTAATGATCCAATGAAGTTGCCGAAGTATACAATAGCCCAGTTTTTCAGTGGCACTTTAAATGACATACGCTTTGAGAATACCGATGGAATAAAGTAAGCAGTATTGCCTGTAAATAATTCAGCACCAGCAACAGCACAAAGAATTAATCCTAATGGGAAAACTGCTCCAAAGAAGAATTTTTGCAAACCTGGGTTGGTTTCGGCAAAACCTGGCATCGCACCGCCAACAATTAAGGCCAGAAGGCTACCCATAGCAATATATCCACCAGCCAATAAAGCCAATACAAATGTTTTTTTATTTGCCATTGCCTTTTTAGCCTCTGCAGTGTGATTCACTTCTTCTACAGTTTCAGCAGGAGAGTTGAAACCGTTTTGTTCTTTAACACTTACTTCAATTTGAGGTTTTTGCACCTCAATGATTTCATTAATATCTTGATACGACATTGTATTCTATTAATAATTAACAATTAGTAATTAAAAATGTAATTACCGATTATTACATGCAATTCTTAATTTATAATAACTTCTTTGAAATATTGGCTTAGAATATTCTTCGCAGTCTCTAATTGTTCTGTGGTGTTTTCGGGAACTCCTTCTAATTTGTATTCCCATTTTAGATGCTCGTATTTATGAACACCCAATTTGTGATAGGGTTGAATTTCAAGCTTTTCAATATTTCCATATTCTTGAAAATGTTTCCCCATTTCATGTAAATATTCTGGTTGATCAGAATAACCGGGAACCAAAACGTAACGCATCCAGGTTCGAATATTTTCGTCACGAAGATGTTTGGCAAATTTTAGAGTTGTATCATTCCTTTTGCCGGTTAGTTTTACATGTAAATCAGGATTAATGTGCTTAATATCTAGTAAAACCAAATCGGTATTTGAGATTAATTCTTTCACATCATCGTTAAGAACATTACCATTTGTGTCGATACATGTATTAAAATCTTCCTCTTTTAGCTGTTTGAATAGTTTTTTCAATTCAGCAGCTTGCCATAATGGTTCTCCTCCTGAAATGGTTATTCCACCAAGCTTGCCAAAGAATGGACGTTGGTTTCGCGCTTTTCTCATCACTTCATCAAGTGGAGTAGGAGTACCTCCTTTAAAGCTTATGGTATCTGGGTTTGCACAGTACAAACACTTAAATGCACACCCTTGAAGGAATACAACAAGACGAATACCGGGACCATCATAAGTACCAAGAGATTCGAATGAATGAACGTTTAACATTGTTGAGAGTTAGTTGTTTAGTTAATGAACCTTTCAGTTGTAATCCAGATTCATATCTTAAATAAAAAACGAGTCCGGAAAGCACAGCGTGTTCCCGGATCTCGGTATATAAGTAGAAAAACGTTCTTACATTTTTTCGAAGAAGCTACGAGAGATTACCTCAAGTTGCTGTTCGCGAGTCAAACGTACAAAGTTTACAGCGTATCCTGATACACGGATAGTTAACTGCGGATATTCTTCTGGACGCTCCATTGCATCTTCTAACATCTCACGGTTCAATACGTTCACGTTCAAGTGATGAGCACCTTTGATGAAATAAGCATCCATCATGGTTACCAAGTTATCTTGACGGATATCTTCTGTTGCACCTAATGACTTAGGAACGATTGAGAATGTGTTAGAGATACCATCTAATGAATCTTCGTAGTTGATTTTTGCTACAGAGTTCAAAGATGCAATTGCACCGTTAGTGTCACGTCCGTGCATTGGGTTAGCACCTGGAGCGAATGGTACACCAGCAGCTCTACCATCAGGAGTAGCACCTGTCTTTAAACCATAAACTACGTTAGAAGTAATGGTTAGAATAGACATTGTTGGCTCTGCATTTTTATATGTGTGAAGTTCTTTCAACATACCGTTGAAAATCTTAGGAATCTCAACTGCAAAACAGTCTACACGATCATCATCGTTACCATAGTATGGGAAATCACCTTCAATCTTAAAGTCGCAAGTCAATCCTTCTTCGTTACGAACTGCAGTTACTTTTGCGTTCTTAATAGCAGAAAGTGAGTCAGCTACGATTGAAAGACCAGCAATACCGTATGCAAGGTTGATAGCAGGATTTGTATCTACCAATGACATTTGAGCCTTTTCGTAGTAGTACTTATCGTGCATGTAGTGGATGATGTTCATTGACTCATTGTAAACACGAGCCATTTCTCTCATTGCGATTGTATAGTTAGCCATTACTTCTTCGTAATTCAACTCATCGCTCTTCATTGCAGGAATACCATTGATCAACTGAGTACCAGTTTTCTCACAACGACCACCGTTCAAGGCAAGCAATAAAGTCTTAGCCAAGTTACAACGAGCACCGAAGAATTGAATTTGCTTACCAATTTCCTGGTATGATACACAACAAGCAATACCGTAGTCATCAGACTTACGAGTGTCGGTCATCAACTGGTCATTCTCGTACTGGATTGATGAAGTATCGATAGAAACCTGAGCACAGAATTTCTTGAATCCTTCTGGTAGTTGATCAGACCAAAGAACAGTCATGTTTGGCTCTGGTGATGGACCTAATGTGTAAAGTGTGTTCAAGAAACGGAAAGAAGTTTTGGTAACTTTTGATCTTCCGTCCAAAGTTCTACCACCGATTGACTCAGTTACCCAAGTTGGGTCACCAGCAAAAATTTCATCGTAAGCATTCATACGAAGGTGACGAACCATACGCAATTTCATTACGAATTGGTCAATCATTTCCTGAGCAAACTCTTCAGTAATTGTTCCTTCTTCAAGATCTCTTTGGATGTAGATATCAAGGAAAGTAGAAACGTTACCTAATGACATAGCAGCACCATCTTGCTCTTTTACAGCAGCAAGGTATCCCATGTAAACCCATTGGATAGCTTCCTGTGCAGTTTCAGCAGGACGACCTAATTCCAAGTCATATTTAGCACCTAATTCTTTGATTTGACCCAAAGCTTTGATTTGCTCAGCTACTTCTTCACGAAGACGGATAGTTTCGTCAGTCATTGGACCATTCAATCCAGCCAAATCTTCTTTTTTAGCTTCGATCAAACGATCGATACCGTATAGAGCTACACGACGGTAGTCACCAATAATACGACCACGAGCGTAGTTATCTGGCAAACCTGTAAGGAATCCTAATGAACGGAACTTACGGATTTCAGCTGTATAAGCATCAAAAACCCCATCGTTGTGAGTTTTTGCGAAGTTTCGGAAAATATCTTTAACACGATCTGATACTTCAAGACCTTGTTCAGTACAAGCTTTTTCAACCACGGCGATACCACCATATGGTTTCATTGCTCTGCGAAGCAATTCGTCTGCCTGTAGTCCTACGATAACCTCTAAAGATTTGTCAATATACCCAGCACCGTGAGAAGCGATCGTTGAAACAGTTTCAGTGTCGATTGAGCGAACACCATTGTTTGCACGTTCTTCTTTCACTGCATCAAGACACATTTGCCACAATTGCTTAGTGCGTTCTGTAGCTCCTGATAAGAATGATGCATCCCCAGTGTATGAGGTTAAATTGTTACTAACGAAATCTCTAACGTTAATTGTCTTTTGCCATTCGCCGGCTTTAAATTGCATTTTTACCATTGCAGTTAATAGTTTTCGTTGATTGAATTTCTTCAATCATGATTAATTCAAATCCTTAATGTTGAATTTGAACTCGAAATGGTTGTGTTTAAAATTATATTTTGTGTTTGATTATCAAAATTGACAATCTAGCCATAGAAAATAAACAAGATAAACTTGTCCGTTTTCCTTTCAGAGCGCAAAGGAACAGACTATTTTTTTGTTGCGCAATACCAAGATGTAATGATGTTGTTAATGCAAAGCTTTTCGAATGGCCAAAGTTTCTGGTATTCTTGGAGTTTTGCAATGTAGAGATTACAATGTAAAAATAGTCAATTTAGAATCAATCTAGTTGAAAAGAGTTCTGTTTTTATAATAATCGGATAATTCTGCGAAAAATATTATTTAACACTTGGGTGTTAAGTAGAAATGTTATTTGAAAATGAACAGGCTATACTAAAAAAACTCTTAGAAGAAATTGGGAGTGATATTAGAAGAGAAAGTATAAAAATAAACAGCCTCGTTTGTTCCAAAACGAGGCTGTGACAATTAGGCTTAATTTTTTAAGTTGATTTTATTCAAATGCAATCCATCAGATTGAATGCCACGCGCATATTTTACACCAGCTTTTCCAAATATCATGGTGTAACCTATAGAATGATCCTGTGGGATACCAACCAGATCTCGTAGCGAAGGATCAATTTCTTCAATAACCCAAGTAATCATACCATTCCAAAGTGTAGCAACATTATTCGCATTGGCTGCAAATTCAAAATAAGTTAAAGTAATTATTGAATCTATTTTTGGAGAAGCATCTTTAGCTGGAGCAGTGGCAATGAGCATGTGAGGAGCATTTCTAAAAATGATATCAACGCCAGCTTTTTCCCATAGTTTTTGGAATGAAGCAAGCATAGCATATTTTTTAGGAAGCTTTCCTTCTGCAGATACTTTTTTGATGGCCTTATAAACTGCATCACGGAAAATGAGGAGATCTTCCTTATTATTTATTAATGAAAACAATACGGCATTGTCGTTGTGTCCGGTTGGCGCATGAGATGCTGTCTCCATCAATTCCTGAATCAATTCCTGATCCAAATTGTCATCTTTAAATTTGCGTACTGATCTTCTGGTTTTAATGTGATTACTCATGGCCTGAGCCGATGGCATTTCAGCTTTACATGAAATTGAATCTTCAGGCTTTTTTCCTAATATAGAAATTGCAGCAGTTGGGCAAATGGCCAAGCAATGCTGACATTTCATACAATTCTTTTCTTTCTCTTTCGCAATGGCAGCCTTGGGAGTAAGGTTGATAATTCCTACAGGACAATCCTCTTTACATAGGCCACATTCAATACACTTGTCTTCTGCAACTTTAAAGTCGATCATTTCTTTTGATTTTCAATTCTTGTATTTTCCAAATGGAAATTCGCGACAAAAATAGAATACTTCTTACACAATGGCTATAGGAATCGCGGTAATTTTGACCTGATTTTAAAGCATAAAAAAACCTGACCAAATGGCCAGGTTTAATATTTTCATGTTGCAAAATTTTAGAAAGCAACAGATACTCCGAACTGGAATACTGAATTTTGAACTTTTGCTTCGTCTACATCAACAACCTTTGATAATCCCCAATTGTAACGAAGACCTATAGCTACATTGTCTGCAATATCATATTCTAGACCTAATGCAAGTGCTAAATCAAGTCCTTTCATATTATCTGCATCTACAGAAACATCACCATCGTCAGCTTCAGAATTCAAATGAATTCCTACCTGAGGACCCAAAATAGCATGAAATTTATCAGCCATTTTAGCACGCATTAACAAAGGAATGTTCAAATAGTTTGATTTAAACTTTACATCAGAACCCATATCTACTTTCATTCCTTGGCGAGAGTACACCAATTCAGGCTGAAAAGCAATATTTTCATTAATTGCAAATCTTGCGAATACACCTAAATGAATATCTGTTCTCATATCAGTTCCATCAGCATCATCACCAATCCAATTTGCAAAGTTTAAACCGCCTTTTGCTCCGAACTGTACATCTTGAGCAAATACACTTGTACCAACAAATAGTACAACAACTAGTAGTAAAAATTTTTTCATGTGATTTGATATTTTAAATTCAGGTAGCTAACATACAAAATAAACTTGTTTCGGATTGTAATTTACAATATAAATGTCCTATTAGTTGATGAATAAATGATAATTATTTGTCAAGTTAAATATTCTTCATGTTAATTTGTAAGGTGTAATTAAACCTTAGATTATAGTGAAAATATCAACTGTTATTTTCTATATCGACTTCTTTTAACTTCATGTTTTCTTGATGAATTTATGTTGACCTCATTTTCCTCTGTTGTTGCAGGATCATCGCTAAGGTAAATGGCTTCTTCATTTGTTGAGGTAATTTCGAGAACTTGTCCATACTCTTCCGGAAGGCCTAATTCTATGGCCTCTTTCCATTCTCCATGACCGTATACAGAAATCTCTTCATCCTTTTCCAGAACTCCCTCTTTGCATCTAAGGGTTTTGTTAAAGCCAAAGAAATTTGTAGTGTCAATTCCTTTGTTGTTTAAGAAATATTCCATATTCTCGGTAGGGTCGTTCAAAAAGCCTGATTTGTACTTGGCATCGTCAACAATGTAAGATTTCAATAGACTATCGTTAATGTAAGCATATTTGCTACCATCTTTAATCAAGTATTTGCTGTGTCTTTCTTCATCAACAAGGGTATCCCATGTCGAGCTTTTTCCTGTTGACCTTTCTTGTTCAATCAGCACATGATAATGTGAACACTCTCGTCCTGAAAGAGGAGCAATTAATGGAGAATCAACAAATTTGACTTTTCCTACTATTTTAGCTATTTCTCCACTTCTGAAACTGGAAAGCCTTTTGAGTTCTGAATTCTTTAGTTTACGCTTGACAATTGCTTTTTTGCTAAAGAAAAATGCCAACAAAATTACGATGATAATTATTGCTACAAAGGCAATGATGATTGTTTCTTCTTGCATTCTAATCTATTTATTATTTGAATTTACTTGGCTACACTACATTTCACAATGCCTTTTTCCTCAGATGCCAGGTAAAGGTTGTTATTGTTGTCAACAATCATAGGAATGTAGGTACAACCTTTTACCAGCTCTTCTATTCCATCAATTTGCGTTGCTCCTTTATTACTGTATACTTTTATTCGGGTAGGATCTTTTTCTACGGTAACAATGGCTCCATTCGAAAGGGTAGCAACACTAACAGGATTACAGCATCCATGAAAATCACCCAACTCTTTCCCGCGCTTACCAAATGCCATTAAACTGTTTCCATTGTAATCAAAACCTTGAACTCTAAATGCTCCCAAATTGGCCACAATAATCTCATTTTTCTTGTTTACAGAGAAGTCGAGAATACCACAGCAGGCACGCATGTCGTCTATCTCCTTTAAAAGTTCGCCTGATGTTCTATCGTGGATCTGAATCTTCTTTAATTTGCAATCTGATACGATCAGATGTTGATCTACCACACGACTGCCCGAAGCAATATGAACCCCTGATAGCTTGTATTTGCAAATTGCTTCACCTTCCTTCGAGAAAATTTGACATTCTACGGCAACAGGCAATTCTTTCGATACCATTCTGCCACGGATCTTTTTCTTTACAAGTTTCATTTCGCTGGATAGTACATAGATATTGTCTTCGATATCCACAGAAATTGCAGTAGGTTTCCCAGAAAGGGAAGGCTTAAATCGTTTTGCAATTTTTCCAATTTCATCCAGAATCAAGATTGTTCCATCTTTTTTAAGAGCACAAAGCTGGTTATTTGTAAAGCTTGCCAAATAAATTACTTCCAATATTCTTTTTCCTTTGTATTCTTTGTCAACCTGGTACGAAACCGGATGAACTCCATCCATGATTTTGTCCAAACCTATTTCAAGGCGACGCATATTTTCAACTCTGCTGATTACCTTGGCTACATATGGCTGTTTCTTTAAATCAGGATGCAAATCTTTCACCAATTCGTATAGCTGCTCATAAGATCTGAAAATGGTTGCTCTTTCAAATAAGTACCCCGAGTAAAGTGCATTGGGATTCTTCTGCATAAAATCTTTTTCGTATTGCTTAATTGCACCATTAAGATCCTTTTTATGTTTGGCATATTTTGCCTGTAATGCCTTTTTATCCTCATCACTTGCATTGGGATTGTACTTAGGAAAGGTCTGTTTTATTCTTTCGTATTTTAAACGAATTTGTTTTTTGCCTTCTTTGCAGCGTTCGTAATCGTAGTGAATAACAGAACCGGTAATTTTAGCATTTTCAAAATCATTTACTGATCCTTCAAAATTCATTTTCACATTCTCAAGCATTATCTGTTTCTTTAGAACGACCTCTTTGCCATTACGTCTTAGCTTTAATCGTAATGTTCCCATAAGTAGTTTTGGATAATCGCCCTTAAATTGAAAATTTCCATTCACAATTTTACTAGTGTCTGTTTGATAGCCTTTTTCTGTAAATGTTAACAGTACAATCTCTCCTTTATTTATGCCACTTATATGACCATTAAGGATAAAAGGATTATTGTTTTCGATGGATTTTCCAGCTATAAATAAAGCCATCAGTACTGTTAAAATTAATAGGATCTTTTTCATATTTTGGGTGTTTTGGTTGATGATTCGGTTATGAGATTATATTCTAATTAGCGTTTTGTTTTACGTTATTTTAGTTTTAAAATATGTGTTTCAATATTTTCATTGCTGGGTCTAGGGGCATTTTGATTTACTACTTTGCCCGATTTATCTATCAATAGAAAATGAGGAATTCCTTGGATATTGTATCTTTTGCTAAGTGTTTGATAATCTTTATCGGAGAGTAATACATTTATTCCACTGATATTTTTATTTGCAATTGTAGTTTCCCATTTGTCTTTATTAGTTCTACAGGCTAAATAAACAAACTGAACTGGCTTGCCATTTAGTTTCTTTTTCAATTTTTGAGAAGGCTTCATTTCATTCAGGCATGGAGCACACCAAGGCGCCCAAAAATCAACATATAATATTTGGCCTTTATTCACATCAATAATAGAATCAAGAGCTGTATGTTCGCTCGGTTTGGATTTTATGGTGTTTTGGTTTTTAAGCGTAAGTTTTTTGTATTCTTCAGTTAAATGATTGGCGATGTACGAATCTTGAATTAAATCTTTAACGGAGGAATAAGCGATTGATGAATTTTGTGGAGTATCCTTGAAATTGCGCATGGCAAATAGATGCAAAAGTAAATCTTTTGTTATACCATGTGTCTGATTGTTTATGTGGTTGGCTTGATTAGAAAAATAGTTGTTTGGAACTTTTGCATTTTCTTTGTTTTTACGAATGTCAAAATAAATTTCTCTTAGTTCTTTATCTTGGAATAGATATAGGTTTAGTAACTCTTTAAGTACATCTGATTGTTGTAAAACAAAGAAATCACGATTGTTCATATTGTAATTTTTCAGAAAAGAGAAATAATTTTTTGGCAATTCAATATCTTCTGTTTTAACATTTTTCATCATAGGATTTGACCACCGATAGCGCATTAAATGATCTAAGTTTCTGAATTGGTTTTCTGCATTGAGAATGTCGTAATACAATGGTCCTGCACCAAATTCTTTTCCAAATTTTTCAATTATACTTTTAGTATTACTTTCTATTTTAAATATAAACTCTTTAAATTCCTCAGGTGATTTTGTCTTTGTTGCTTCATCAATAGATTGCCTAAGAGATCCTGTGTATAAAGAGTCGCTCGCCCATTCTTGAAAATTTCTAATTTTATTATAGTCTTCTTTTACTGTACCGCTTATTTGGATATAATCTTCTTTTGATATTGCTTTTCTTGATTTATCATTCCAAATATTTGCATCAATGGTGAAATGTAAACTATCACCAGGACTAATTACGAATGGAAACCATTTATTATAAATTCCCCAACAAAGACCGGGACTTATAAGTTGGGCTTGATATCTAAATTTACCAGTAGAATCTATTTTAATCTGTTTGAAGGGAGTTGATTGAGCAAAAATATCAGGATGTAAAACTTCGATCCATGTTTTATTTTTGTGTTGAGAGAAATTGATTACTTCGCCGCTTATAATTGCTTTGTTTGCTTGCAAAGGTTTGGATTGCTTGCAAGAAGGAAAACTAATTATAGCTATTATGAAGAAAATGTAAAGAAGGTAATGTCTCATAAAATTAATCTGAATTAAAGTGATATTTTTTATTGCAATGACCATAGTTGTGAATTCCTAAAATAGTCTACAATTCTATATTTATTTTACGTCAAGATGTTAAATGTACACAACTTACAACCTCTATACAAGAAATCATAAAAATGAAAACGAAACTTTTAGTAATATTAAATGATTCAAAATAGGATTAACAAAAATAATGTTAAAATATTTGTTGTTTTCTTACAATAATTATAACTTCATTATCGTTTTCAAGGAAGAATATGTTGGATAGAGGTGATAGGTGAATTCTAAAATAGACTCATTATGCTACTACAAATGAAGTTTTACAACCAACTAGTTCTAATTGTAAATGCCCAAGATACAGGATGATGTATTCTGATAGACTCCAAGGGGACAAAAATACAGCTTGATTTTAGATGTTAATAAAGGGCTTGGATTTTTATACAAGCGCATTTTGTGAATATAAAATATGCTTTGAATTTCTTCCGAGGGGTGTATTTGTGCCACATAGGGGGTGTGTATCTTCGTCCGAGGCCATTTTCATAATTAAAAATGTACGTGGAATTTATTCTAAGATGTGTATGTGTTGGCTGAAAGTCACATAATAAATAGCGAACCATTGGGCATGGAATCCCAAAGGTTCACTAATGTCGAAAAATAAATGTGCTCTGTTGATGTTTTTAAAAAAACCTATGGTAAATGTCAGTAAACCAAAAAATGCAATGCATAAAAACAAAACAGAGTCATTTACTTTGTAAATCTAATAAATAAAGTTAATTCGTCGAAGAATAAAACAGTGGAAAACTTACAGATTAATTAAAAAAATGCAAGAGCAGAATCAAAGGTTTACCAATATAAGTTCTTGCCATTGATATTTTGCCAGCTCTTTAATATCTTAAAATGATCTGTTTAAAATATAATTCATAGATAAAAATATACCTTTAACTGAATTGAAAAGAAATGAATCTACAATTGATACGATACAGCATGTCGGAAAGCTCTACATTGGGCATGTTGTTTATTGATGGGCATTTTTCCTGTTATACACTCGAAGACGCAGCGAGAGAAAAGAAAATACCGGGGGAGACATGTATACCTGCAGGGATTTATGGAATCACACTCAGAACTGAAGGTGGACAAAATCATAGATATACTCAGAAGTTTCCGAATATGCACAAGGGAATGCTACACTTGCTGAATGTTCCGAATTTTAAATATGTCTATATTCATTTTGGGAATACTAAGGAAGATACGGATGGGTGTATATTGGTGGGCGATGGGGCCAATAACAACCAGATTGAGGAAGGATTTGTTAGTAGCAGTGTGAAGGCATATCAGGGAATTTATAAGATTATTGTAGATGCAATCGAGGATGGAGAAGGAGTTTGGATTGAGATTGTTGATGGTATTCCTGCTCAGAACAGAAAAAGCCAATTAACTAATGCGGTTGTAGCTGCTAATAAGCTTAATTTACGAAAGTCACCAAGTGGGGAAGTGGAAGGAGTTTTAAACCAAAAAACACGAACCAAAGTTCTTGAATCGCAAGATGGTTGGAGCAAAGTTTTAATTGAAGGGTGGGTTGCCGAAGAGTATTTGGAAGAGTCGTAGAAAGACTTGAACAGTAAAAAATTAAAAGTAGAATAGTTTATTGCCTTAAAATAAAATAACCCAGTCAATGGTTGTGAGACCTGACTGGGTTATTTTTATACTTGTTCTATTATTAATTGAAATTTTAAAGAAATTACTGCAATGCCACTTTTACTGATTCCGCAATTGGAGTTGTTGGTCTTCCTAAAATAGAAGAAAGTGTGCGTGAATCATCGAATAAAGCACCCGTAGAAGCACTCACATCCCAACTTGCCAATCCTATGGCCAATCCCTCAGGAAGACCAATGTTTTTAAGAATATTGGCATATTCTTCTTCTGGCAAATTGTTGTAAGGGATATTTTTCCCTGCTTGCTCCGATATTATAGCAGCCAAATCGGTTAAGGTGTAAAAATCATCACCAGCTAATTCATAAACTTTACCCTTATGTGATTCATCTGCAATTACAATTGCAGCAGCTTCGGCATAATCAGCTCTTGCCGCGGATGAAATTTTTCCATCCTCAGCGCTTCCTAAAAACGCACCTCCGCCAATTGCTCCAGGAACCGATGCAGTATAGTTTTCACTGTACCAACCATTTCTTAGGATGGTAAATTCAATACCTGAATTTGTAAGAATTTCTTCTGTTTCTACGTGCTCTGCAGCAAGATTTAGATGCGAAGTGTCGGCATGAAGAACACTTGTGTAAACGATCCATTTTACCCCAGCCTCTTTAGCTGCATTAATTACATTTTTGTGCTGTGCACTTCTTTGTCCAAATTCCGTACCCGAAATCAATAATAGGCGATCAATACCAGTAAGTGCCTTCGAAAGATGATCTGGTTTACTGTAATCAAATTCACGGGTTTCTACTCCCAAATTTGCAGCCTTTTCAGTGTTTCTTACCAATGCTACAATATTTTCATTAGAAAGCCTGCTTTTAAGTTGTTCAACAACTTGGCTACCTAGTTGACCAGTAGCCCCTGTAACTGCTATTTTCATATCCTATACTTTAAATGATTTTTGTTTGTTAATCGTATACCACAAATGTATAGGAGCAAGAAGGCATGTGAAAGGTAAAAAAGTTCACTTGAATGGTAAAATCAGAATTTACTGTTTTAATGTTGTTTTTTGATATTCAGAAGGAAGCATGTTTACTCTTGATTTAAAGTACTTGGTAAAGTTGGTAGGATCTTCAAAACCAATTTTGTATGCTATTTCTTTTATGGAAAGGGCAGTATAACCCAATAATCGTTTAATTTCCAGCACCAATCTATCTTCTATAAATTGCTTGGCATTAGTGCTTACATATAATTTAATGGCACCATTTAGTTGCTTTGGAGTAACTTTTAGTTCATCACAAATGTCACTTACTCGCAGCTTATAGGATACTTTTTCTTCAACAATTTTTTTGAACTTTATATATACGGCAAAAGAGTCATTACATATAATATCTACTCTTTCGCGCTTGTTTCTTTCGATTTGAATTAAGAAATTTTTAAGAAGATTGCGTTGATATTCAGCTGTGTCAAATTGTAAATCTTTGCTTTGTTCTGCAATCATTTCATCTAAGAGTGCATATACTTCCTTATTGGCAAAATTGCTGATGGGTTTTAATGAATGGGTAAAAATGGTGTAGTCATAAAGATACTGATAATCGGCTCCTCCCTTGATGATAAAATCAGGAGTAAACACTACAGCAAATCCTTCGGCTTGCTGATTGGCAGAGAAATGCTGGACTTGTCCCATTGCAATTGGAATCACTGTATTTTCAGAATAAGCTATCTCCTCAAAATCTACTTCGTGTGTACCTCTTCCTTTGGTAAAGACTAATATCTGATAGAAGTTTAATCGATGCGCTTTGTAATTATTCTTTTGAGAATGTTTTAATATTCTTTGCAAAGGAATTATTTCTAAGCCCAATTTAGTGCTTCTATTATTGAAATTATATCTGGGTATATTGGTTTCACTCATTAGGATTCCTGTTATGATTTAAACCCTAAAAATAACAAAAGAGTCAGTTTAACTGACTCTTTTGTTATTGGATTTTTTTAATCTTGCTTTTTCCCCTTTTCCATTACCAGACCCATTTTACTCATTACATGATCATAGCCATTCTTTGAGTGCGGCAAGGTACATTCGCTACAATTTTTAATACCATTATCGGTATAGGTAAAGTTTCCACCACATTTGTCACCCAACATGTACAATGGGCAAAAGCAGAACAAGCAGTTAAAATCTGCTTCGTTTTTAACTTTATGGCATGGGAAATATTCACATTTTGTATTCTGAACGAATTTGTAATTTTCTGACATGATATGTTGTGTTATTTTACTGTTGACAATATTAAGATTTTTGTTTTAGAGTTTTACTTTATTAGATAGGTTTAATAGCATATCTAAAATGCATATAGGGCTTTTATAGCAAAGACATATTTATAAAGCCCAAAACATTATTACATCCGGCTAAATGCATTGCTTATCGGAGAATATCTTCAATGATCTAAAATTTATAAGATTGCATGTTATCCAGACATAAAATCAGGTAATATCGCCATATATTTGTCTTAATGGGAAAAAATTAACTATTAATAACTTTTAAAAAATGAACACTAAACTAAGGAGTATAGGAAGAGTTTTTACTTTGGCTCTTCTTATTTCATGTACTGTGTGGCAAGCTACGGCACAGGTAAATTATAAAACGCGAGAAGAAATTCCAGCGAAATACAAATGGAATTTTTCTGATATCTACGAAAATTGGGAAGCTTGGGAAGCTGATTTTAAAGCCATTTCAGTAGATATGGAAAAAATTCAAGGCTTTAAAGGTAAATTGGGTGAGAGTTCTGAAAATTTAGCAGAAATGTTGAAGATTCAGGAAGATTTAATGAAGAAGGCATACAAAGTATACCAGTTCGTTTCTTTCCAAAGTACAGTTGACCAAAGAAATATGGAGCTAATGGCTAAGCTTCAGCAAGTTCAATTGCTATTCGCTCAATTTGGAGTAGCTACTGCTTGGATTTCTCCTGAAATGATCCAAATTCCGGAAGCAACAATGAAAGAGTGGGTTGCTTCAAATTCTGCTTTGAAAGATCATAAATTCGACTTATTGGACATGTACCGTTTACAAAAGCATGTTCTTAGCGAAGAGATGGAGCAATTGCTATCTTACTATTCACAGGTAACAGGTACAGCTGGTAACGTTTTTAAAGCAATCTCTACAGCTGATATCGAATTCCAGGAAGTGGAATTGTCTGATGGTAAAAAGGTAAAAGTTACTCCAGGTGTTTACTCACAAATCGTGACCAACAACCTTAACCAGGAAGATCGTAAAAAAGCTTACGAAGCATTGTATGATGTATATTACAAGAACAAGAATACTTACGCTGCTATTTACAATGGAATCGTTCAGGCAAACTGGGCAGGTGCTCGTGCTAAAAAATATGAATCATGCTTAGATGCAAGATTGGAAGGAAATAACATTCCTAAGGATGTTTACTTGAACTTGATCAAGACAGTGAAGGAAAACACTGCTCCAATGCGCAAGTATGTAGAACTTAGAAAGAAAGTTTTGGGTCTTGAAAAATACTATGGCTTTGATGGTTCTATCAGCTTGACTGATTTCAATAAAAACTATCCATATGAAGATGCTGTTGACGTAGTAGTTGAATCGGTTCTTCCTTTGGGTAAAGAGTACCAGGCTAAACTGAAGAATGCAACTGAAAGTGGTTGGTTAGATGTATACGAAAATCCTGGAAAGCGTTCTGGAGCTTTTTCTGCTGGTGTTTATGGTGTTCATCCATACATGTTATTGAATTACGATGGAACCTTGGATTATGTGTTTACTTTAGCACATGAGTTGGGACATACAATGCACACAACTCTTTCAAACGAAAATCAGCCTTTTGCTACCCATGGTTATACAATTTTTGTTGCAGAGGTTGCATCTACTTTTAACGAGCGTTTGTTGTTGGATCACATGATGGAAAATACCAAAGATCCTAAGGAAAGAATTGCTTTGTTAACTCAGGCTATTGAAGGTATTATTGGTACATTCTATGCGCAAACCATGTTTGCTGATTACGAATATCAGGTTCACTCGATGGTAGAGCAGGGAAAACCAGTAAATGCAGATGTGTTGACCAATGTATGGGGTGGTATTGCTAACGAGTATTATGGTGATGCAACTGAAAAAACAAAATATTCAAACTATCCTTGGACAAGAATTCCTCATTTCTACAATTCACCATTCTATGTATACCAGTATGCAACTTGTTTTGCTTCATCAGCTAAATTATACAAGGATGTAATGGAAGGTAACAAAAAGGATAGACAAGCTGCTTTGGAGAGATATATTACCCTATTGAAATCAGGAGGTAATGATTTCCCAATGGAGCAATTGAAAAAAGCTGGTGTTGATTTGTCGAAACCAGAAACCATTATGGCTGTTATCAACCAGTTAGATGAATTGGTTGATCAATTGGCTGCGGAGCTTGAAAAAGTGAAGAAAAGCTAATTAATTAGCATTATAAATATAGAAAGCAGCTCACTTGAGCTGCTTTTTTTATGCCTGCTTATTTATGAGAAAAGCAGGCGAGTGTGGTAAGCTTTGTTGTTTGATTATTTAGATGTCATAATCGGTATAGACAACCGTAAATCTATCATTACCGCTGGAGTGTGACCCTTCCTAAAATTTTGTCCATTACCCATGCGGTATGACTGGCCGACTTTCCGGTAGATGGATGAATAAGCTTTCCAAGCAGGTGGTCTCTCATGTTTTGAACATGATACAGCTGTATGTTTTCAGGATTCTCGATGAATTCTTCCTGAATGCCATTTTCATTTTCCAATAGAATAGCTAGCTCATCGAAAACTGAAAATGTCATTTTTCCTTTACTTCCATATATTTCAACCTTATCTTCTCGGGTGTTACAGCCAAAATTCCAACTCCCAGTTCCAGTTATTCCATTCTGGTGAATCCAACAGGCTGTTATGGCATCTTTGGCAGGGTAGAGTTCTTGTTGATTTGTTGAAATTCCTGATGCATTTTCAATATCACCAAGTAAATAAGTGAACAGATCTAGGCCATGACTTGCCAAATCATCGAAATATCCTCCGGGAGCAATTTGCTTATCGGTGCGCCAATTGTATTCTCCTGATAGATCCAAGGGATTTAGTGCCTTGCTCAAATGCCAGCTAATGTGTCTTATTTGACCAATTGCATGGTCATTGATCAATTGCTTTACCTTATTAAACCGTGGAAGTGAACGTCGGTAATAGGCAACAAAAAGAGGTAAATTCTTTTCTTCGAAAGCATTTGTAATTTCAATACAATCGGAGTAGGATGGAGCCATTGGCTTTTCGATGCAGCAAATTTTTCCGGCTTCAGCAACCTTTAAAGCATATTCTTTGTGAGAATCGGGAGGAGTGGCAATGTAAATCGCATCAATATCATTGTCATGAATTATTTCGTCGGCATTTGTGGTGTATTTTGAAATGTTATGTCTTTGTGCATAACTACGCAATAAATTCTCATCGCGGCGCATTACGGCTAAAAGTTCAAATCCTGGAGTTTTCTGATAAGCTGGTCCGCTTTTGATTTCAGTTACTTTTCCACAACCAATAATTCCCCAACGTATGATTTTATCTGACATATCTTACTTTTTTATATCACGAAGATAAATGTTTTTTGGATTTTAAAAGTTGATGACATTATAATAAAACAGCATCAATTCAAAATGAACCGATGCTGTAATTGATATGCTAAATGAAAGGTAAAATACGATAAAAGTGTGACCAGATCATTTTGATTGAAGAACCACCAACAATTTTTATACCCACTATTGATCTGGTCACTTCATCCCACTTTATTTTTGTTTCCAGCCTCCGCCTAAAGCTTTATAAAGCTCAACTACAGAGTTTAACTGGTTGAATTTAGAATTGATCATGTTAATCTCAGAAGAAAGAGCATTGCTTCGTGCTGTTAATACTTCCAAATAGGTTGTATTGGCATATCCGCTGTTTAAGAGTTCCTCAGAGTAACTCACCGCATCGGTTAAAGCCTGCAATTCCTGCTTTCTGATTTCATATCTTTCCTTTTCTGTTTGGTAGCTGTACAAGGCATCCGATACCTCTTTGCTGGCAGTTAATAAAGCTTTCTTGAAGTTGTATTTTGCCTCGGCTTGTTTTGCCTTTGCAACCTCATATTGGGTTCTGATATTTCTTTTGTTGAAAAGCGGTTGGGTCAGGTTTCCAATTACATTACTGAAAATGGAAGAAGAACTGAACCAGTCTTCAAATTTTAAACTTTCAAATCCGGCTGTTGCGCTCACGCTAATGCTTGGGTAGAAATTACTTTTAGCAACATTGGTTAACTCAAAAGCATTCTTTAAGCCAAATTCTGCCGCCATAACATCCGGACGGTTGCTAAGCAATTGAACCGGGAAACCAGTTTCCAGCTGGATATTGATTTCTTGTTCTGCCAGCTTACCTCTATCGATATCACCAACAGCTCTTCCCAGAAGAATGGAGATGGTATTTTCCAATAGCGATACATTTTGTTTCAGATCAAGCAATAAAATTTGAGTGCTGTACAATTGAGCTTCAGTTTGCTTAACAGCAGCTTCGGTAACCTGTCCGGCCTCTTTCAGACTCATCATGGTTTCCAGACTCTCTTTGCGGTTGGTAACCGTTTTAGTGGCCACTTCAACTTGTGCATCCAATGCTACCAGTTGATAGTAAGCAGAAGCCATATTGGCAACCAATGCACTTTCAATAGCTCGTCTTGATGCTTCAGACTGCAAGTAAGCCGCCTGAGAGGCTCTTTTGTTGCTTCTGATTTTTCCCCAAATGTCTGCTTCCCACGAAATGGTACCGTTTAGCTGGTAGTTTTCATAGCTTGGACCATTTCCTCCGGCTGAAACGCCAGACATGCTGTTATCTGACAATTCGTATTTACCACCGTTGGCACCCAAGTTCAAGGATGGGAGATAGCCCATTTTTCCTTGCTTGTAATAAGCTTCAGCAGCATTAACTCTCTCCACTGCCATCAGAAGATCAAGATTGGAATTCAGGGCCTCACGAACCAAAGTGTTCAGCTTGGCATCGGTAAACAATTCCTCCCAAGGCATGTTGGCTAATGTGGCCGAATCAGTTGTTGATACATTTCTGTATTGATCCTGAATTTCGATATCAGGTTGTTGGTATTTTCTAGCCACAAAGCAAGACTGCAGACTTGTTGTAGCAAATGCTAAAAATACCACTCCATATATAATTTTCTTTGTTCTCATTGATCGTATTCTAATTATTGAATCTTAGCCAGTTCTTCTACTTCAATTTCTTCCAATTCCTCTTCTTTTGGAGCTCCGCTAATTTTCTCTTGAATCATTTGGAAAATCACAAAGAAGGCAGGAATTACAAATACTCCAAATACAGTTCCTATCAACATACCACCAACGGCTCCTGTACCAATGGAGCGGTTTCCTACAGCTCCGGCACCACTTGCCAGCATCAATGGCATCAAACCAAGAATAAAGGCAAAGGATGTCATTAGGATTGGACGCAAACGTGCTTTGGCACCTTCAGCGGCAGCTTGCAATAGTTCCATTCCCTGTCTGCGACGCTGAAGAGCGAACTCTACAATCAGGATGGCATTCTTCGCTAATAGACCAATCAACATGATTAAGGCAACCTGGAAATAAATGTTGTTCTCCAAACCAATAAGCTTTACAAAGAATATGGCTCCAAAAATCCCGATAGGGAGTGACAATAGAATTGAGAATGGAAGAATATAACTTTCGTACTGCGCAGCAAGAAGGAAATAGACAAAAATCAAACTCAATATAAAAACAACTACTGCCTGGTTACCTGCTTTTTCTTCCTCACGGGTCATTCCTGAGAATTCATATCCATAAGTTGAAGGTAGCGTTTGTGCTGCTACCTCGCGAATGGCTTGAATAGCATCACCAGTACTGTATCCAGGGTTTACGTTACCGTTAATGGTTGCTGAGTTAAACAGGTTGAATCGATTTACCACATCAGGACCATTTACCTTTTTCATGTTGACAAACTGGCTTACCGATACCAACTCATTGTTCGCATTACGAACAAATACATTGTTCATCGATTCAATGGTTTCTCTATCCTCAGGCGAAGCCTGAATCATCACACGGTATTGCTTACCAAACCTATTAAAATCGGCAGCATACCAACTTCCGTAGTATCCCTGAAGGGTTGAAAATAGTCCATTAACAGAAATACCAGCCTCTTTTACCTTTTCAACATTCACTTCCATTTCGTATTGAGGGAAACCAGTATTGAAAGAAGTAATGGCATATTTAATCTCTGGTCGTTGATTTAGCGCGCCCAGGAATTGTCCACTTTTTGCCATTAAGTCGTCAAATGAGCCATTCGATTTATCTTGCAGTCTCATCTCGAAACCATCAGAGTTACCAAAACCACGAACAGTAGGAGGAGCAAAGAATAGAATTCTTGCATCGTTTATTGCCGCAGTGCGACCAAACAGCTGTCCGATAATGGCATTTACTTTTTGGTGATCTTCTTTTCGCTCGTGCCAATCTTTAAGCTTGATAACGGCAAATGCTTTCGATCCACCATTGGTTCCACTCATCAAACTAAATCCAATCACGAACATGCGCTCCTGCACAACATCAATCTCCTCGATAATGCTTTCTACCTTTCCTGCTACTTTAGCAGTTCTGTCAAGAGTACTTCCCGGAGGCAAAGTGATATCACAAAAGATGATCCCTTGGTCTTCATTTGGAATAAATCCTGTAGGAGTGGTTTTAAAGAACCATCCTGCCAACAGGGTAAAGCCAATAAGTATTGCTCCTGCTAACCATTTTCTATTGATAAGAAATTTCACAGAGCTGGTATACCTGTCGGTGATTGCATCAAAACCAGTATTGAAAGATGTATAGAATCGATTCATCAATCCTTTTTTGTGATCTTCACTTGGATTGTGAGGTTTCAAAAGCAAGGCACAAAGGGCAGGACTCAATGTTAATGCGTTGATTGCAGAAATAACAATGGCTACCGCTAAGGTGATTGCAAACTGCTGATAAAATGCACCAGTTGGACCTTTCAGGAAGGAAACCGGAATAAATACTGCAGACATCACAAGGGTGATAGAGATAATCGCACCCGTGATTTCACTCATTGCAGATACCGTAGCTTTCTTGGCACTTTTTGCTCCATTATCTAATTTGGCATGAACCGCTTCCACAACCACAATGGCGTCATCAACCACAATACCAATGGCCAAAACCAGGGCAAACAAAGTCAGCATGTTAATCGAGAATCCAAAAAGATTCAGAAAAAAGAAAGTACCGACAATTGCAACCGGAACAGCTATTGCTGGAATCAATGTTGATCTGAAGTCCTGTAGGAAAAGGAACACAACCAGGAATACCAAAAGGAATGCCTCAATAAGTGTTGAAATTACCTTTGAAATAGATGCCTCAAGAAAGTCATTCGTGTTAAAAGGAATTACATAGCCGATTCCCTTTGGAAAATCGGCACTTGCCTTTTCTAAAGTTTGTTCTACTTCCTTGATAATTTCCTGAGCATTGGAACCTGAGGTTTGGTATACTGCGACGGCAACAGATGGATTTCCATTTGTAATGTTCTTTGTTGCATAGCTAAAAGCACCAAGTTCAACTTTTGCTACATCTTTTAGTCTTAGAAAATCACTGTTTCCTTCCGAACGAAGAATTATGTTTTCGTACTCTTCTTGAGTAGAAAGTTTCCCTTTGTAGCGAATTACATATTCGAACGATTGGCTTGAGTTTGCTCCAAACTTACCGGGAGCAGCCTCAAGGTTTTGCTCGTTTAATGCAGCTACAACATCTTGAGGTGTTAAGCCAAAGGCAGCCATTTTTTCCGGTTTCAACCAGATTCTCATGGAGTAATCTCGCGATCCAAAAACATTGGCATCTCCAACCCCATTAATCCTTTTAATCATAGGAATTAGGTTGATACGAGCATAGTTTTCAATAAAGGTGGCATCAAAGTCATCATTTTCTGAATACAGAGACAAGAACATCAATACACTGGTCTGAACTTTCTTTGTGGTTACCCCAGATTGAATTACCTGCTGAGGCAGTTTACTATTCACAGTTGCTACACGATTTTGTACGTTCACAGCTGCAATATCCGGGTTGGTTCCCAATTCAAAGTAAACACTAATGGTGGCTGTTCCGTCGTTACTTGAGGTTGAAGACATGTAGGTCATGTTCTCAACACCATTTACAGCCTCTTCAATGGGAACAACAACACTTTTTAGTAATGTTTCGGCATTTGCACCAGGATAGGTTGCGGAGATTTGCACGGTTGGAGGTGCAATTTCCGGGAACTGCTCTCTTGGCAGAGATGTAAGTCCCAATATCCCTAAAATTAGGATGAGTATGGATATTACGGTCGATAATACCGGCCGTTCAATAAATCTTCTTAACATGATTTTTGTTTAATTTTTAAAACTGAAAGAACTGCTTACTTTTGAGAAAAGGCAACATTACCATCTGCTTTCGATTGCCCGCTTTGAGGGATGATCTGCATGCCTTCGCGAAGTTTAATCAAGCCATCAACAACATATTTCTGTCCTGGATTTACTCCATCTTTTACGATAAAATGATTGTCCACAGTATTAGCGATTGTCACCTCTTTCGATTCTACCTTGTTTTCTTTTCCCACTAGGTAAACGAATTTTTTTCCTTGTAATTCGTAAGTCGCTTTTTGAGGTAGCAAAACAATATCATTCATATTGGATGCCATTTTCACTTTTCCACTAATTCCACTCCTTAACAAGTTGTCAGGGTTTGGGAAAATGGCTCTGTAACTAATGCTACCAGTTCGAGGGTTTACCATACCATTAATGGTTTCAATCCTACCTTTTTGATTGTAAACAGAACCATCAGCTAATACTAATTCTACATCCGGCATTTGTTTGATTTTTTCATCAACACTACTACCATTCAATTGTCTGTTGAATTGTAATAATTGCTTCTCATTCAAAGTAAAATATGCATAGACATTTTTGATATTCGATACTGTTGTCAATGGATTCACTTCAGTTCTTCCAACAAGACTTCCAACTTTGTATGGCAAGCTACCGATAAATCCATCAACAGGACTTTTAATCATTGTATATCCAAGGTTCTCTTTTGCATTTTGATACTGAGCTTCTGAAGCAGCTAACTGTGCCTTTGCAGCATTTAAATTGCTTTTTGCAGTTTTAAGCTGAATGGAACTGATAATGTTTTTTTCAACCAATGGCGTAATTTTGTCAACTTCTACCTGTGCTGAAAATACTTGAGCTTCGGCTACTTTAATATTTGCCTTAGCAGCTTTAACCTGTTGGCTTAAGGTTTCTGCGCTAAGTTTAAAGAGTAATTGCCCTTTTGTTACCTGATCACCTTCGTCGATGTATATTTCATCAATGAATCCATCTACTTTAGGTCGGATTTCGATGTTTTGCATCCCCTCAATATTGGCTGCATATTCATTATATGTAGTGACATTGGATTTTTCAACAGTTTGAACAGGAAAAGGCATCGGACCATGTCCGGCTTGAGCTTGATTTCCTTTTTTGCATGATGTAAATCCTAGCAGGAGGATTATTATACCAGCGAATAAATAGTTTTTTCTCATGTGATATTCTTTTAGTTCTAAAAGTTCGGACTGAAACGAACTTTAGGGATGTTGATTTTTAATATTTTTGGTAATTCCTAATGTTTAAATAATCTTTGGTTTGGTAAGTTCTAGAGTAAAAGAACTATAAGTGTGTCAAGTTTTATGAATTTAGAATGCCAAAATTTATTTAGAAAAATGATCGAAACGAGAACATTTGGTTTCAATGTTTTTGTGAAGTTGTTCCAAAAGGTTGATTGTGTTTGTTAAAAAATCCAAATAAGGCATATCATGATCGATGGTGTACTTTTTATCATTTGACACCTCATTTGCCAGTTGTTTGTATTCTCTAACTTGAATTAATAATTTCTGTTCGGTTCTATACATTTTAATGCTCTCATTAATTCTGGTCAAAAAACCAACAGGGTTTAGGGTGAAATATTTTTTTCTATCACCAGGTTTTGTGTGATAGGTGATTATTTCATTTTTCTGAAGAGTTTTCAAATTTGTAGAAACTGTACTTTTACTAGCTCCAATGAAATTTACCAATTCATCAAAAGTAGAACCATTTTCCTTGTTAATAAGGAGTGTCGCAAAGATTCGTGCTGCTATAGGAGCCATTTTTTCTTGCTTTTCCATAAACAGTCCGTAGCTTTCTACTAATATTTTCTTCCTTTTTTCTAAATCGACTTGGTTCTTCATCCTTGTTAATTTTTTGACAGTGCAAATATAGTATTAGTTCGGAACAACCCGAACTAAAAAATGTTAATTAATGCAAAAATGATAAAAATCAGGTAGCATTCCCATTGTTCTAAAATATCAGAGTTTATATTTGTTCCTGAATAACAACAGATTAAGAAAAGAGGAATGAATCCACGATTTGTGGAGCTTTTCTACAGCTTTGAAAATCAGCCTATTTATAAATAGACTGATTAAGAACTCTTAAACTTTTGTAACATTCAGATATTGTGCTCGTTAAAAATGGTGTTGAGTAATGAATGTATGTGTGTCATTTTTTTGGCACAGAAATCTCTAAATGAATTGTGAAGTTGAATAACGTCTAATAAAATACAAATGACAAAAATAAAGAAGAGGGAATTATCATTTATAGAATTCTTTAAAACTTGTTTCCCAAACAAAAAGATCCCCAAAAAAAGAAGCAACAATGGTGCTTATCAATCTCAAATTGAGTTGTTTTTTAACATTCCACACATTTGGGCAAAATCTAAACCAGCATAAATAATTTGGTACAATACAACAAAATTTATGCTCTAATCGAAAGAATATTAGAGCTAATATTTTTGAATTGTGATCTAAACTAATCGTTTGGAAAAGGATTGTATTGTGAAAAATTTAAATAAAAAATAAACTATCTTAATAACAATTTTCATGAGAGTAGAGAGAAAAGTGATTGCGATTATAATGATATTGAGTATGTGGTGTTCTTTTGCAAGTTGTGATGACGAGTTTGTAGAAGATCAAAATCCAACAGAAGATGTTGATGTGATTGAGGATGAGAATAATGACGATGATAGTACTGGAGATGATACCAGTGAAGAAGGTAACACGGAAGAAGGTAACACGGAAGAAGGTAACGGTAGTGATGATACTTCCAAAGATGGTAACAGATCTACAATTGAGAATAAAGTGTTTAATGAGACTTTGATTATTGATGGCCATGAAAATGATAGTTTGCTTATAAAGAACTGTACCTTCGAAAATATTGATGACATAGCACTTGTTATTAAAACTGTGGATGAAATTATAATACGTGATTGTATCTTTAGAAATTTAAATTCACATGCAATATTCCTGCAAGCAGGTCAAAATTCAAATAATATTACAATTGAAGGAAATGAAATTTACGATGTTTCAGGTATAGGAATATTTGCCGGTGAAGGTCATATTAACACTAAGTGTATATATAATAAAATACACGATGTTGCTTTTGTAGATGTAGAAGGACATACACCCCATGGAATATATTTATGTGGTAAAAATTTCCTTATAGAAGATAATACAATATACAACTGTGGGTCGGCAGATGGTAAAGGTTTAGGTATCAGTGTGCGATCGTATGGCACAATCTCAAAAAATAAAATATATAATGGACGAGCCAGTGGTATAGCTTTCTCTAGCGATCATCCTGCATTTAATGGTACGTTATTAATAGAGAATAATGTCATATTTGATAATTATGAGAATGCAATTGCTCTTTATTTATCGAATGAAGACTCCCCTTTGGGTAATGTGACGGTTCGTTTTAATACTATGTTATCGGATAACAAACCTGTTGTTTATGCTAACTCTTGGAAATCACTATCTAGTGAATTAGAATCTTACGGAAATATCCTAATTAGAGCAGATGGAGACGATAATTATATTGACTCCTCGAGTTCTAATCCATTTTCAGAATTGCAAAACTTATATAGCAATAAAGACATTGGTTTTATTGATTTTAATGCAAGAAATTTTCACTTAAAATCAAATGCTGAGGCACTGAATTTTGCGACAGGAATTAATGAATTTCCAGAGTTTGATAAAGAAAACAACAGAAGGATTTCATCAGGTTTAGATGCTGGTGCTTACGAATATAAATAAGAAAAACTTAAAATATAATAAAGAGGCTATTTCAGTAATGATATAGCCTCTTTTTTCTACATTACTTTCATTTGTTAATAAGTAGCACCTTCAAATTGATATTTGCTTTATAAAGAATTTGTTCTGAACTTGTATAGAGGTAATGCTTGTAATTGTATTGATAAACCAACTTACATATCGGTTACCTTGATTAATTCTCCTTGTGGTGATGTGATATTATTAATAACAGGTTCTCTTATGAAGGAAAAAATTCTTCTAATTTCTAAAGATACACTAAGAACAGCAGCTTTGGGTTGTTATGGCGGCCAAATATGGAAGACCAGTAATATTGATGAGTTAGCAGAAAAGGGAACCGTTTTCCGAAGACACTATACCGCAGCAGCTACTTCTGCAATGTCTTATTCTTCAATGTTTACAGGTAAATATTGTCACGATATGGACCGTAAAAAATTTGCTGAAGTAGAACATTATATAGGAGACTCCTTGTTTAGAATATTGGAAGATCGTGGATATGCTTGCCATATTTTTTGGGGAGAAAGCTGGTCTCGGAATGTTATTCCTTATACTAAAATTTATGGAGATAAAACCTGCTTTCATAATTTGGATATAGAACAAAGGGTTGGCGCAGAACCTATAACAAAAATAACCAATAGAGATAAGACTGTTAAGGATACTGTTAATCGAATTGTAGAGGAGGTTCTAAAAGTAAAAGAGGAGAAAGCCCTTTTGTGGATTCATTTTCCTCATGTCTTATATGGTGCATCATGTTATGATTCTGATATTGATATGTTTGATTTTTTTATTGGTGAAATGCGCAAATATTATGACGATGATTCTATTTATATTACGTCAGATCATGGGCATATGAACATGTCTAAAGGCATACCGGTTTACGGATTTCATCTTTATGAAGAGGGAGTACATGTACCTTTAATAACGCCCAGAATTGGCGATAAGAAAACCATAGATTTCCCAACAAGTCATACTCAATTAATGGACATTATTTTGGAAAATAAGGTTTCAAAGGAAGAATGTATATTTATTGATACACAATATTATTTGCAAGAAAACCGAAAGTTGGCTGTAATAAAAAACAATTTTAAGTATATCTATAACAAAAGAACAAAGTCAGAAGAACTTTATGATTTGGAATTTGATATTCAGGAAAATGTTAACCTTCTTCAAAAGCAAATTGAAGAAAAAGGTCGTGGTAAAATATATTGGTTAGATGAAATCTATTTTTACAATAAATGGAGTATTATACCGAGTATTTATAAGGAATTAAGAGCGAAGAAGGATGAAATCTGGAAAGAAGGTAGCTTATTCGAAGAGTTATTATATAAGATAAACTTTATGAGAAAATATTTCATTAATAAAATCAAAAATAGAAAAATTCTGTCCAAACAGAAAGGAGTTTCAAACTCAAGTCCACATATTTCAAAATACCAAAGATAAATAAACCGTTGATTTCTCCGGAAAAACATGAATTTGTTTAAGTTTTCTTATGGAGCTATATGTGTATTTTATGTAGCTTATCTGATGATTTATAAAAGTTTCTTCTAAAAAAATGAAATATAATATCTCAATCTTGACTTTTATTTAAAATGGTAGGAAATTGTATTACTTGTGAAATTCAGAACGCAAGAAAATCTGGATCACTGAGTATTGAAATTGAGATTTTCATTCCTCAAAATTTAGAATTACAACTTTACCATGAATGTTAATAACAATTTCGATAATACTATTTTAAGTTTCTTTCGAGAAAGAAGCAAATTCGTCCTACTTTACAATTATATGGGACTGAGGAAACGAAGTATTGCCCAAATTTTCCTCAAATAGAGAATACCCTTTCATCTCCCTTTAAACTTCCTGAAATTTAATCTTTAGTTCACCAATCTGTGATATGGTGTTGCAATAGTGTGCTTAAAACTTTACAAATATTTAGTACAGATGAAAAGACAAATTGTGATGGTTGACCTAAAAGGGCAGTACAACAGATTAAGAAAAGAGATTGATCCTGCAATAAATAGTGTACTGCAATTCGGGAAATTTATCAATGGCCCGGAGGTTGAATGTTTTGCAGAAGAATTGGCTAGCAAGATTGGAGTTAAGCATGTAATTCCTTGTGCAAATGGGACTGATGCATTACAATTAGCCATTATGGCTCTTGATTTACCAGCAGATTCTGAGATAATTGTTCCATCATTTACTTATGCAGCAACAGTTGAAGTAATTTTCCTGCTTGGGCTTAAACCTGTATTTGTGGATGTAAACCCCCACACTTTTACAATCGATTTGCATGATCTGAGAAGAAAATTAACTCCCAAAACCAAATTAATTATTCCTGTTCATTTATTTGGACAATGTGCCGAAATGGAAGAGCTTCTTCTAATTGCGAATAGGTATAGTTTGAGAATAGTAGAAGATACGGCTCAGGCAATTGGTGCCGACTTTTCTTTCTCAGACAAAAGATCTGTTAAAGCAGGAACGATGGGAGATATTGGAACGACCTCATTTTTTCCATCCAAAAACCTAGGGTGTTATGGTGATGGGGGAGCCTTATTTACGAATGATGATGAATTGGCTGATCGCATTAAAATGATGGCTAACCATGGACAAAAACAAAAATACTATCATGATATAATAGGTTGTAATTCAAGATTGGATAGTATACAGGCGGCTGTTTTAAGAGTTAAGCTGCAACATCTGGATGAATTCACCGAAAAAAGAAAAGCGGTGGCTAAATTTTATCGAGATAAATTAAATGGTGTAAGGGGAATATCAACTCCAATATGTTCGAGAAATTCTACACATGTTTACAATCAGTTTACTTTAAAAATTGATTTAAGTGATAGGTTCAATATTAACAATGTGAGAGATTGCTTACAATTGGAATTGAAAAACCGTGGAATTCCTACCATGATATATTATCCCGTTCCTAACCACCTTCAGAAAGCATATTGCTCTGATGAATATCCAAAGGGCAGTATACCAATGACAGAGAAATTGTGTGAAAGGGTATTGTCTCTTCCGATTCATACTGAAATGAATAGAATTGAGTTGAAATATATTACAGACTCAATTGAGGAAATTATGGATAAAATGTTGACTATGGTTAGTGCTACCAAAAGAGATTCAAGATGGAAACAGACTATTTTGCACACGAATCAGCTGTAATTGATGACAACTGCAGCATTGGTGTGGGAACAAAAATCTGGCACTTTAGCCATATCATGAGCGGATGTAAAATTGGTGATAATTGTAATCTTGGACAAAATGTGTTGGTCTCAACAGGTGTTGTTTTAGGAAGAAATGTAAAAGTTCAAAACAATGTATCAATTTATACTGGTGTGATTTGTGAGGATGATGTTTTTCTTGGTCCTTCTATGGTTTTCACCAATGTAATCAATCCAAGATCAGCGGTGATACGAAAAGACGAGTATAAAGAAACCATGGTTCGAAAAGGGGCAAGCATTGGGGCAAATGCTACCATATTATGTGGAAATGAAATAGGTAAATATGCATTTGTTGGTGCTGGTGCTGTTGTTACTAAACCAGTAAAGGATTATGCCTTAGTTGTTGGAAATCCATCAAAGCAAATTGGATGGGTAAGTGAATTTGGACACAGGTTATATTTTAATGACAGTGGCGTTGCAATTTGTAAAGAAACTGGTGATGAATATCTAATTCAGAATCAGGTAGTATGTAAGAAGAATAGTGCAGTTGATTAAAGATCTATGATGATGACAGCAAAGAGAAAGATTAAGTTTGGGATTGTTGGTTTGGGGCATATAGGAAAAAGACATTTGGAAATGATTCGGTGTAACAGAAATGCTAAGATAGTTGCCTGTTGTGACTTATTGCCTTTGGAAGAGCTGGAACTATTTATCCCTGGAATTCCATTATATCGGGATTATAGAGAAATGTTACGTCAGCATAAAGATATGGATGTGCTAAATGTTTGTGTTCCTAATGGCTTGCATGCAGAGGTTACGATTGAAGCACTAAATATGGGATTTCATGTAGTTTGTGAAAAACCAATGGCATTAAGTAAGTCTGAAGCGGAGAAAATGCTATACAAATCACTAGAAGTTTCAAGACATATTTTTGTTGTGAAACAAAATCGTTATTCTCCTCCTGCAATCTGGCTAAAAGAGATCATTAATCAGGAACTGTTAGGGAAAATCCATATGGTTCAAATGTCATGTTTTTGGAACAGAGATGAAAGATATTATCAGCCTAATTCATGGAGAGGAACACAGCAAGAGGATGGAGGTACTTTGTTTACTCAGTTCTCTCATTTTATTGATATCATGTATTGGTTATTTGGCGATATCAAAAATGTAAATGGAATATTTAAAGATTTTAAGCATGCAGAATTAACAGATTTTGAAGATTCAGGTGTAGTGAGTTTTGAATTTGTGAGTGGAGGAATTGGCAGCTTAAATTATTCCACTGCTGTGTTTAATAAAAATTTGGAAAGTTCGGTAACTGTAATCGGTGAGAAAGGAACTGTAAAGGTGGCAGGTCAATACATGAATGACGTAGTTTATTGTGATATTGAAAATTATGAAATGCCAAACTTAAAACCATCTAACCCACCAATTGATTATGGAGCTTACAAAGGATCTGCTCAAAACCACCATTATGTAATCGCAAATGTTGTTAATAAGCTTCAAAATAAAGCAGTGATTGCAACTAATGCACTCGAAGGCCTAAAGGTTGTAGATATTATTGAACGAATTTATCAATTGCGCGATTTAACAAGTATTAAGCGCAGAAATGGTTGGGTAAAACAATTTAATGTGGAAGAAATTAAACGCAAGATATCCTAGATGTTATTAATCAATTCTGCTTTTTAACTCTTAATATTTGGGAAATGAAGAATATTAAAATTGCTATTGTAGGGCTTGGTTATGTTGGTTTACCCTTAGCTGTTGAATTTGGAAAGAAATTTCCAACACTCGGTTTTGACATTAATAAGAAAAGGGTAAACGAGTTGAAATCGGGAAGAGATTGGAGAAAAGATCTGGTTAATGAGAACTTAAAATCATCAGTTCATTTGCAATTTGCTAGCGATCCTGATCAATTAAAAGGACACAATGTATTTATTGTTGCAGTACCAACGCCTTTAAATAAAAACAAACATCCTGATTTAAGTCCTTTGTATGAAGCATCAAAGTACATCGGTAAGGTGCTTAAAAGGAATGATGTGGTAATTTATGAATCAACCGTATACCCTGGAGCTACAGAGGAGGATTGCGTTCCGGTATTAGAGAAATACAGTGGATTAATCTATAACAAAGATTTTTTTTGCGGTTATTCACCAGAAAGAATCAACCCCGGTGATAAGGTTCATACACTTACCACAATTTGTAAAATTATTTCTGGTTCAACACCTAAAACCACCGATTTCATTGATCAATTGTATAAATCAATAATACCAGCTGGAACTTATAAAGCATCATCAATTAAGGTTGCCGAAGCAGCCAAAGTAATTGAAAATGCACAACGCGATATCAATATAGCATTTGTAAACGAGTTGGCAGTTATTTTTAACAAGTTGGGCATTGATACAAATGAGGTTTTGGAAGCAGCTTCTACAAAATGGAACTTTTTACCTTTTAAACCAGGCTTGGTAGGTGGTCATTGCATAGGGGTTGATCCTTATTATTTGGCACATAAATCATTAGAGGTTGGGTATAATCCTCAAATATTGTTGGCAGGAAGAAGGTTGAATGATGAAATGGGATCTTTTATAGCTTTTAATGTGATAAAAGAGATGGTGAAAAAAGGATTTAGGATTCCAGGTTCAGATGTTTTGGTAATGGGCATAACTTTTAAAGAAAACTGTCCTGATATCAGAAATTCCAAAGTAATTGGATTGATAAAAGAATTGGAGGATTTTGGTTGCAAGGTTGATGTTTACGATCCTTGGGCAGACCCATTGGAAGTAAGAGAAAAATACAATTTGAAAATCATACCATATTTAAATGGTAACAAGTATGATGCTGTGGTTGCAGCAGTAGCTCACGATGAAATTAAAAATGTAAATATAAAGAAACTAAAGAATGGACATGATGCTGTGATTTATGATGTTAAAGCAATTTATCCGCGTGATTTGGTTGATGGCAGACTATGACCAAGATAATGCTAACCATATAAATGCTAACTCTTGAACGGGGAAAAAGTTAAAATATATAGGAAGATTTTAGCTGGAAGTGGAATTCTATTTTCATCAAATGCGATAGCTTCCTTTCTTGGTTTTATTGTATTGGTTGTAATTGCCAAAAAAATCAGTATAGAGGAGTTTGGAGTTATTGGAATTATTCAATCTTACACATTAACGGTTGGAACTTTACTAAATTTCCAAACTTGGCAAACAATTATTAAATATTACCCTCGGATCAAGAACACTTCTGAGATTGTTCAATCCTTGCTGAAGTATTCTTTTCGTCTCGATTTTATAACAGCCATTATCGCTTTTGTTTTTGGGATTGGACTTCTGGAATTAATCTACCAAACCATTAATTTACCTGAGATTTATAAGCATTGTGCACAAATTCATTTGCTTAGTATTTTAACAAAACTAAATGGAACCGCAACAGGATACTTGAGGGTTCTCGATAAGTATCACTTATTCTTTAAATCACAAGTAATTGCAGGATTTGTAAAGTTATCTTTGGTCATGCTTGTTCTTTGGATGAATCTTGGATTTGTCTATATAATTGTTGCTTTCGTTTTAGCAGAAGTAACGTACGATATCGTATTAAATAAGAGTTTTTACAATGTATTAAAAGAGGACGCTCTGCATCGCTTTTTAAACAAGAAAATCAGTCTGATTAAAGAGAAATATAAAGATATCTTTGATTTCTCATTGTATACCAATTTTATTTCATCATTTGATACCATTATTTTCCAAGCGGATGTCTTAATAGTATCAGGCTTTTTTGGTGTTAGTTATGCGGGATGTTTTAAAATGATAAAAGTGGTTGTAGGTTTAATAAATAGACTTGCTGGCCCTTTATCTATAACCATATCACCAATAGTTAGCGAATTTATTGCAGAAAATAAACTCAAGGAACTTCGATCTAACCTATTAAAATCATTTCTTTTTTTAAGCATTTTGCTAGGTATAGGGTTTGGAGTGTTCGTGCTATTAGATGAACTGATTGTAGAATTGGTTTTTAGCAAAGAATATTTGCAATATATCTATTATCTCGATTTTGCCATCTTTAACTTATTTGTAGGTATTGTATTTATGGGAATTCATCCGGTAACCAATTTTCTGGGATACCACAGGCAGGTTCTCTACATAATTATAGTCTTGTCATTGCTTTATTTATCCTTGATATACTTGTTTAGCAGCAGTGTTGGATTCGAAATTGTTTTTATCGCTCAATTAATTCAAATATCAATGGTAATACTTTCGAAACTTTACCTAACTAATAAAAAACTAGATCTTATAACGATACCAAAATTAAGTACAAGTTGATTGATTTTAAGCAAGTATTTCAATATTTAAACATTCAGATTTTTTGAATATGAAAAAGGTGGTTAGCGTAATTTATTCTCTAAGTGTAGCTGGAGCCGAGAATGTTTGTCTAAATATTAGTTCCAACATCAATAGGGAAAAATTTGAAGCTTATATCATCACAATTTTTGATGAAGCTCCTTTGCTTAAGAAGTTGCAGAATCAAGAGAAAGTTAAAGTTATATCCTTGGGGGTGCCATTAAAATCAAGATATTGGATTTTTTCACCAAAGGTATTTCTTAAGTTTAGGAAAATAGTAAAGAGTATTAATCCCTATACCATTCACTCTCATTTGTGGGGGGTGGGAACCTATTTACTACTTACAATTATTGGCTTAGGTATTAAGAATCGAATTGCAACAATTCATACTTCTGGAGGACACTATAAATCGTCTTATTGGTTTTCAAAAATTGATAGAAATGTGGAGAAATGGACATATAAGCTTTTAAATTTCAGATTGGTTTGTGTAAGTGAAGAAGTGAGAAAAATGATTCGGCAAAAATTAAAGATTTTGAATCCGATAAAAATTAACAATGGTGTTGACTTGAATTATTTTAATCCGATTGGGAACAAGCAAGATGTTGGTTTAAATTACCCGGTAATTGTTCATGTTGGTCGCTTTTTAAAAGCCAAAAACCATTGGGATATGGTTCGTTCGTTACCAGCTTTAAAAGAGAAATACCCAAATTTTAAAATGTGTTTCATTGGTGCAGGAGTCGAAGAAAATTTGAAAGAATATTGCGAAGAAAATCAGATTCTTGATAATGTTAGATTTTTAGGTGTAACCAACAATGTTGTAAAATATTTACATCAGGCTGATATTGGTCTTTTTCAATCAACCTACGAGGGCTTGGCACTTGCATTGTTGGAGATGATGAGTTGTGAATTACCAGTGGTTATTTCTGATATACCAGTTTTTAAAGAGATTACAGAAAAAGGCAATTGTGCAAAAATTACAAGTTTGCATAGAATTGAGGAAATATCAGAAAGCATTATTGAACTGGCTGGTGATAAAAAGCAAATGAAAGAATTAGGTAAGGAGGGAAGAAGAATAATTGCAGAGCATTTTTCACAAGAGAAAATGATTTCCGCCTACGAAGAATTGTATGAAAAAACAGTCTAAAATTCCCATTAATTTTTTCCAATGAAAAAGAAATTATTACTTATTTCTCCTGGGCAATTTGGGTACCTTACCGATTATTACTATTACTGTAAATACTTAAAACAGGATTTTTCGATTACATTTCTTTGTTTTGATGAGGGATTAGAAAAGAAAGTCCTTCCTGGTGTTCAAATAAAGTATGTGCCTCTTAAAGGAAATCGATTCTTGAGATATTTAAGATGGCTGAAGTTTGTTGCAAAAGAGGTAATTTATTCTGATTATCATATTATTTTCACTTATAGTTTTAAGTTTTGCTTCTTGCTTACATTGTTATCAGGGAATAAATCTTTGATTATGGATATCAGAACAGGATCTGTTAAAGAAAACCCACTAGTTAATTGGTTTCAAAATTGGCTGCTTCGATTTGAGTCTTATTTCTTTGATCACATTACGATTATATCTAGTGGATTGATTAAACATCTTGCTATTAATCCTTCAAAATGCCATTACTTGCCTTTAGGAGCAGAAATATTACAGGATAGTAATTCTGGATACGACTCTATAAAACTATTGTATGTAGGTACATTAAATCACAGGAAGTTACATGAATCAGTTGTTGGATTTTCTAAATTTTATAAGAAATACAATGCTAAGATTGAATGTTCATACAATATATTTGGATTTGGATCATTTCAAGAAGAAGAATTGCTTCGCCAAACAATTCAAGACTTAAATCTTTCTGAGATTGTAAAATTTCATGGTCGTAAAAACTTTGATGAAATTCAGGATTATTACAGGGAGTCAAATATAGGTGTTTGTTATATTCCAATTACACCATATTTTAATTTTCAGCCACCAACAAAAACTTTTGAATATATTCTGGCTGGAATGGTTTGTATTGGGACGGCTACTTACGAAAATTCCAATTTAATAAATGAAGATAATGGTATTTTATGTCAGGATACATCCGATTCATTCTATGATGCTCTGGAAAAATATTATCAGAATAGATCAAACTATAATCATGATTCAATTGTAAACTCATTAGAAAATTACACTTGGAATAAGATCGTGAATAGAAATTTAAGACCTTATTTAAATGCATTTGTATCCGATGCTTAGGCTTTATATTCATTATTTATATTGGATTTTAATATTTGGTACTGGTTTAGTACAACTCTTAGGATTGGATTCTGGAATATACAAACTGGGAATTCCATTTCTTGCGGTGTTACTGTTGGTATACAGCTTTATTGCTAAAGGAAATGAATTGAAATATCCTTTTGTATGGTGGTATTTTGGATTTATGGGAATATCATTAATCAGTTCTTTAATTAACGGTATTGATTATTTTTCGTTGCTTTATTTTCTTGTTTATACAAGTTTATCTTATTTCTATTTTCTCATACTATATAACGAGACCAATTTTCTCATCATAAAAAAAGTAATCACCTTTATTAAAATACTTGTCTTAATTCAAATACCAGCTATACTTATTAAATATGTATTAATCGGACAAACCGAACATGGAGGAATAGGTACTTTATCAATTAATGCAGGAAGTGTTTCAACTATATTTCCATTGTTTATAATCACGATATTATTCTGCCTGTATTTATTTAAAAATAAGAGCAAATACCTGATTTTCATCTTCCTTTTTAGTCTTATGGGAATTGTAGGAAATAAAAGAGCTATTCTTTTTTTTGTACCTATAATCCTATTACTAGTCGCTATTTTGTTTGTGAAGCTTGAAAGTACCAGGCAGGTTTCGAATTTATGGAGTAAGATTAGTTTAGCTTGTATAATTGGAGTAGCAGTTTTTTATATCACTGCCAGGACAAATAAAACTCTGAATCCAGAGCATAGCAACTGGGGAAGTTTTGATCTGAATTATATTATCACTTACGTGGATAATTATACCAGCTCCAAATCAAATGATAAATACCAAATGAGAAGAAAAGATGGATTGGCATATTTTATCAATTATACATTGGAATCTCAACCACAACAAATGTTATTGGGTGATGGTGCCGGTAAATTAATAGAATCAAAATATAACGTGCGCATGGGGTCCATAAAGAATGAGTATGGTGTTAGATATGGAGGAAGGATGGGCTTTGTGTGGTTGCTGCTCCAGATAGGATTATTGGGTACCATCGTTTATTTGCTGTTTTACATGCGATTGTTTGCCATGGTTTTAAACAAATACAGAAGTAATCCAATTTATCTGGCTTTTCTAGGACTTACAATTGTTTTTTTTATGGATACCATTATTTATTCAAATGTATTTTTGAGATATGAGTACCTAAAAGGCTTGTACTTTGTTATCCTTGCTTTAATACTGCTCGATCAGAAATACAAAACAAACTACTTTTCGAAAATGATAATTTTCTGATGAGTGAAAAACCTATGGTAAAATAATCATGCTAATGAAAGTGTTAATAATAAGTTCTTTGCCTCTTGATTTGAATTCCATTAAAGGAGGTGTTGATGCTGTGATTATTAATTTATTAAAAGGATTTAAACAATTTCCGGAGGTCAATTTTTTAATTCTATCAGTGGGAAAAACAGAAAGTAGAAAAAGAATAAAACTCGAAGATCATATTACCATTGAATACATACCTAAAAAGCAGTTTATTGGAGGAGATTTGTACTATTATTTGTTTCATGTGCAAAAAAGTGTTCGAGAAGTAATCGAAAATTATAATCCTGATATTATACATCTGCATGGAAGTTCGCCAATATTATTTTGTTTGAGAGGATTAAACAAAAAGAATGTGATTATTACTCAGCATGGTATTATGGCTGAGGAATTGAATTATCAGAATACAATTGCAAGGAAGATTAAATTTTGGATCAAAAAAGTGATCGAACGCCATTATTTTCCAAGCTTTATGAATTATATATTCATTTCCAACTATAATGAGAAGTTTTTGCTTGGCTTAAAAAAGAATAATTATACTGGCAAATTGATCTACAATCCTGTTAATCCAATATTTTTTGACTTGGAACCTCATAAAGATTTTGGAAAAAGAATCATGTACGTTGGAGTTATCAATTATCGCAAAAATCTCATCTGTTTGTTGAAAGCACTTGCTAAAGTGAAAAATAAAATTGCAGGAGTTCATCTCGATATAGTTGGTGATTTTACAAACGAGGATTATAAAAATATGATAATGCAGTTTGTTGAGGAGAATAATCTTTCAATGAATGTTGATTTCTTAGGTTGGAAAAGTCAGAATGAAATACTGGAATTGTACAAAACCGCAGACCTTATGGTTTTGCCTTCCCTTCAGGAATCCTTACCTGTAAGTATTGCGGAAGCCTTGGCGGCAGGTAGGCCTGTTATTGCAACAAATGTTGGTGGAATTGCAGAGATGATAAGTGATAAAACTGGGTTTATATTTCCGCCAAATGATGTGGAGCAACTCGAAAAGTATTTAATATGCTTTTGTAATGGAGATGTATCGTATTCTGATTTTTCTCAAAAAGCGAAAGAAGAGGCAATCAAAAAGTTTCATCCTGCGGTTGTTGCTGAACAAACAATAGATTTTTATAAAAAAACAGCTAAGCTGGTTACATGATTTGATTATTGTTTATGAAAGAAGTGTCCAAACCTAAAATTGGGGTGATTGGCTTAAAAGGTCTTCCAGCTTATGGAGGAGCTGCTGCCGTTGGAGAAAATATAATCAATCATCTTTCGGATGAGTTTGATTTTACAATTTACTCCGTTAGTTCACATACCAATTTAAAATCCGGATACTGGAAAAGTTGTTTTCAAATTGTATTTAAGAAATTACCTTTTAAGAAAATAAATGCAGTTATATATTATCTCCGGTCAGCATTGAATGCATTACTATTTAAGAAATTTGATTTGATTCATTTGCATCATCGGGATGCCACTTTTGTAATTCCATTACTAAAATTACGGTATCCAATCGTAGTTACAACTCACGGAATGATTCTTACCTCTAAATGGATACGCTATAAGTTCTTTTTTGAATTTGAGGACCGATATTTTTTGAAACACGCCAATTTTATTACTACAGTTTCTTTAAAAGATAAACGTTTGGTGAGAGAACTCATATCCGAGGAAAAAATAATGTATATCCCGAATGGTGTCAATGCTGACATAAAAATAGAATCGAAAAAAGAAAATTACATATCCTTTGCTGCAGGAAGAATGTTACCTGATAAAGGTTGTCATACATTTCTTGAAGCACTTGACTTACTTAAAGTAAAAGAAAAGGCCATTATAATGGGAGATCTAAAGCAGAACCCGGATTATGAGAAAAAGTTGTTGCAATGGCAGGAAAAAATTGGAGGAATAAAATTTACTGGATTAATTAAGGATAAAAGAAGGCTCTTTGAATTGATTGCAGGTAGCAAATTTTTTGTCTTTCCTTCCGAGAATGAATCTATGTCGATGATGTTATTGGAAGTTGCAGCTTTAAACGTCCCCATTATTTGTTCTGATATTCCTGAAAACAGAGATATTTTCAATGATAAAGAGGTTCTTTTCTTTAAGGTAAAAGATGCTAAAGATCTTTCTGAAAAAATGGAGTTTGCTTCAAAAAATCCTGATAAAATGAAGGAATATGCGGTGAATGCATATGATTGCTTAAAGAAAAAATACTTGTGGTCGCAAATAGCTCGAGAGTATAAAAATGTATTTAATAGGTTTATTATAAATGGCGATAAATACTACGATACATAAAAGCCTTACAAGTAGTCCCAAGCTTAAAGTAATTAATGATGCCAGCTTGGTAAACCATAAATGCTGGAGTGAATTTGTTCGTAATCATCCTCATGGGAATGTTTTTCAAACACCACAAATGTACGCTGTGTTTGAAGAAACTGAAGGTTTTGTACCCATTCTAATAGTGGTAATGGATGATGAATCAATAAAAGGAATACTACTGGCAGTTATTCAGCAAGAAACCAAAAGGAATTTGGGCATATTTTCGAGACGTGCCGTTATAAGAGGTGGTCCACTTATAGAGGAAAATGATAAGGAGGTCTTGAAATTAATCTTGGACGAATATAATGACTTAATTAAGGATAAAGTACTCTTTACTCAAATTCGGAATTGGAGTGATACTTCATTCAATAAATCAGTTTTTCTTAAATGTAATTACAAGTATCTGGACCATCTCAATATTTTGCTGGATTTGAATCAGGACGAGGAAGAAATTTGGTCAAATATAAAGAATAGTAAAAGACATAGCATTCGAAAAGCAATACGAGAAGGGGTGACTGTTAAGATGGAAACGACGGAAAGTAAACTGAGAAATACTTATGAGATATTATTGAAAGTATATAATCGGATAAAATTACCTTGTCCGAACATCGATTTCTTTAAAAATTGCAAAGCTCATTTTCAGATTGATCCCCGCTTTCTTGTTTTTACGGCCAATTGGGAAGACAAAACCATTGCTTTTCGCTATGTTTTAGCTTATAAGAAAGTGTTATATATTACTTATGCAGGAGGTCTAAAGGAGTATTATTCTAAAAATGCAAATGATCTTCTAAACTGGGAATTGTTTTTATGGGGAAAAGAAAATGGTTATTCAGTTTATGATTTTGCAGGAGCAGGAAGTCCAAATGCCGATTACGGAGTTAGGACCAATAAATTACGGTTTGGAGGAAAGCTGTACAATCCAGGTAGATATCAAAAAATACATCAACCTCTGCTTTTTTACTTTGTTAAAGTAGCATTTTTCATGAGACGAAAGTTGTTACTTAAAAAAATATGACTGTATTTAGGCTTAATAACTATTATTTTGTTCTTAAAATTAGAGCTTTTTATTTGTAAATGATTATTTACTTTGCAATTCGACTTTACTATAGATACATACCTGAAACTACTTGCAAAATTTGAGGAAAAAGGTTATCAGTTTCAACCATTCTGTGACTATTTAAAAAGTCCTCAGCAAAAAGTAGTAATTCTGCGGAATGATGTAGATAAATTACCTGAAAATTCATTGAGATTTGCTCGTATTCAATCTAATTTGGGCATAAAAGGGAGTTATTATTTTCGATCTGTTAGGGGGAGCTGGGATGAAAGAATAATAAAGGAAATTTCGAACCTAGGACACGAAATAGGTTATCATTATGAGAACTTGGCAGTTGTTGCTAAAGTTGCTCTGTCGCTTCATCATGAAAATAATTCAAGTGATATTTTGGATCTTGCATTATTGGATTTTAAAAATCAGTTGAACCGATTAAGATGTATTGTTCCTGTAGAAACAATATGTATGCATGGAAGTCCCACGTCCGTATACGATAGTAAAGATTTGTGGAAGAAATTTCATTATTCAGCTTTTGGAATTATAGGAGAACCATATTTTGATATTGACTTTAGCAAAGTATTTTATTTAACGGATACTGGTAGGTGCTGGAATGGATTCAATGTAAGTGTAAGAGATAAAGTAAAAAAATATCAGAAAATATGGAATGCGAATGGAATGGTTTATAAATCCTCTTTTAGCATCATTAAAGCACTCGATAATAATGAATTGCCAAATCAAATTATGATGACTTTCCACCCCCAAAGATGGAATGACTTAAACTATGCTTGGTGCAAGGAACTCATTTTCCAAACTCTTAAAAATCCTTTAAAGAAAGGGTTGATTCGATTTCGAAAAATCTAAGACATCCTTTTATAATGACAAACATATTGTACTGATTGAACTGTTTGTTTAATACTGGAATAGTGACTTTACTGTAGATTTCAATTTCTAATTGACTCTAAATCCTGATTGTTATGAATGAAGAGTATAAAGTAGTTGACAAGTTTATAAAGATTGAAAGATATATACAATCCAATAGAACATCTCACAAGTTCACAATCTATCGTAATAACTATAGTGATCTTGCAAAGGAAATTGGCAATAATGGATTCAATTTTATCAGTAAATATTTTAATCGCTATAACTCAAGACACATTCTAATAAGTTCGAGAAACTTTGAAGATATAAGTAAGTTAACAGGGAAGAATTATAAATTATTGGCTAGCATAGAACCAATTAATAACATGATTAGCATCAATGAGTTTTTTGGCTCTATAAATTCTAAGCTTGACGATGGAGGTAGTTTTATTTGCCGTTTTGAGGATCAGGAGAAAGTTGAAGAAAAGGTATTAAATTCATCTCCATTTCCTTTAAATCAGATTAGATATGCGATCTATTTTATTTATCGAAGGGTTTTTCCAAAATTATCCATTACACGCAAACTATATTTCTTTCTAACAAAAGGCAAAAACAGATCGTTGCGTAGGTTAGAGATAATTGGACGCTTATTTGCCAGTGGATATGAGCTGGAATCGGAATATGAATGCGGTGATTATACCTACTTACTTGCAAAAAAACGTAAGGTGCCTGTTTTCGATAAATATTCGTCTTATGGTTTATTGTTTAAGATGAGGCGTATAGGAAAAGGTGGAAAGGAAATATTCGTATACAAACTAAGAACAATGGTACCTTTTTCAGAATATTTACAGGATTATTTTATCAAAAAAAACAGCCTGGCCAAGGGAGGGAAGATTTGTAATGATATCCGTGTTACTCCACTTGGAAAAATTCTTCGCAAATTCTGGATTGATGAAATTCCTAACTTAATAAACCTATTAAAAGGAGAAATGAAATTAGTAGGAGTTCGGCCTATTAGTAAGCGGTATTTATCTTTATATGATGAGGAACTTAGGGAGCTTAGAAAATTAGTCTGCCCAGGAATTATTCCTCCTTTTTATGCTGATATGCCGGAAACACTTGATGAGATCCAACAATCCGAAAAGAAGTACATTAAAGAATATCTTAAAAATCCTGTGTCTACCGATCTAAAATACCTTTATATGGCCATCAAGAATATTGTAACTAAAAGAGTGTTCAGTAAATAAAATAAAGGTATTCTGAATAAAACTCCTTAAATTAAATAATTAGCTTAATATACCTCCTGTTATAAATTGAGTTTTAACAAAAAATAAAAATCATGTCCGACTCAGATAATTTTATAGAAAAAATGGTATTTGAGGAAAAGAATCGAATAATGGCATTTCGGAATAATATTTTGTCAAAGTGGTATTGGTTGGCAATCTTTGGTATTCTAGGTATGGTTTCTGCTTATACTTATAGTTATTATTCGCCATCTAAGTTTGAAGCTCAGAGCACCATATTGGTACAAAATGAATCAAATAACCTACATGGAAAAGAATTCTTTGATAGTGAAAGAAACTTTACTCGCAGTAATATTCAAGATCATATTGGAGTCTTGAAATCTAATTTGCTAACTAATAGGGTAATACAAAATTTAAATTGGAAAACTTCCTGGTTTCAAAAAATGTTGTTTTACGAAGTTGACCTTTATGGTAATGAGCCATTTACGGTAACTGAAATATTAAACTCATTTAATCCCAAAGGTGTTCCTATTTGTATTACAATGCTTTCCGAAGAAGAATTTCTCGTTAGAATTGATGCGAATGAAAAAATGGATGCTATTCTGCAAAAAGGTAGGTTCGGAGAACCATTCGAAAATGAATATTTTGCGTTTACTCTTGATCTTAGACCAGATTTGATTGTACCAACAGGGGTAGAGTATTGTCTTGTTTTTAATGACTTAGATAGTCTTAGTTTGAATCTATTATCTTCTCTGGATGTATCGCTACAAGATTTATCCGGTAATCTTATTGCTATAAAAATGAGGGGAGTCCACCCTAAAAGAGTGGTTGATTTTGTTAATGAATTAAGTAAAGTGTATATCGAATATGAGTTGACTGAAAAGAACAGAATTTCAAGCAACATGATAAGGTTTATCGATACCCAACTAGAAGATGTAACTGATTCTTTAAACCAAACCGGACATCAGTTTAGTGATTTTCAATCGCAAAATAAGAGCCTGAATTTGGAACAGGAGTCTAGGTTAATTAGTTCGGACTTGAAGAAGCTTGAAAATGAGTATTCAATTGCAGAAAGGAAACTAAATTATTATAAAAGTTTAAATAAATATTTAAATAATAGTACCCATTTTGAGAAAGTGGATCGCAACTTGCAAAATGAATTTGAAGGTGACTATGGAATTAAAACAATGATAGTGCCTTCTGTAGTTGATATAACCGATCCGATTTTAAATAACCTTGTCTTGAAGTTAGCAGATTTAACTGGCAAAAGAGAAGTGTTATCTTATAGTGCAAAAGAAAACGAACCAAATATGTTGGTTTTGGAAAAGGAAATTAGGCATACGAAACAAAGCTTGAAAGAAAATCTGGCAAATTTACTGATTAACTCTGCAAGAGATTTAAAAAGTATAGAAAAACGCCTTAATGATCAGAAAAAACTAATTGCTGGCCTACCCAAAATTGAAAAAAAGTTTATAAATATTAAAAGAAGGTATGATTTGAATAACGATTTATATAATTTTTTACTTAAAGCGAGGGCTGAAGCGGAATTAACTATTGCATCTAACGTTTCTAATTCTCAAATTATAGATCAGGCTTCTTTACTATCGGTGAAAAAAGTAGGACCGAATACACTTTTAAATATTCTGATCGGCTTGGTTCTAGGTGTATCATTACCATTTCTATTTTTAAAAACTGCTTATTTTTTTAATAATACCATTGGCAGTATTTATGAACTTGAAAAGGTAACAAAGCTGCCGGTTTTAGGCTTCATAACCCACAATAAACACAAAAATGAGGTTTTGGTTGCAAAACGTCCTCTGGCTGAGATAACTGAATCATTTAGAAGTCTGAGAACAGATATGGAAAATTTATTAGCTGATCATACACAAAAGATAATCTCAGTTCAATCTGTAATTTCGGGAGAAGGTAAGTCATTTGTTAGTGTAAATCTTGCAGCAATTCTGGCTATGAATCACCGCAATGTAATTCTTGTAGAAACGGATATGCGTAAACCTAAATTGAGCAAAACTTTTGGTGTTTGTGGTTCCTCTGGAATGAGTAGTTATTTAGAAGATAAGGATAACTTTAAAGATATTATATACCCAACACAAGTTGATAATCTAAGTTTTATTCCTGCAGGACCATTGCCAATTAATCCAGCCGAACTTATGACTAATGGTAGGTTTAGTAAATTTATAGAAACACTTAAAAGTCGTTACAATTACATTGTCATGGATAATGCTCCGGTATCGGCCGTAACCGATGGATTACTTTCTGGTAAATATGCTGATATAAACCTATTTGTTTTAAGACACAGATTCAGCAGAAAAGATCAGGTAGAATTTATAAATAAGTTGGTGGAAAAAGGCACGGTAAATAATGCAAAGTTGCTGTTAAATGATTTTAAGTATAACAAATTCTTATTTGGTAGGCAACCATATGATAAAGGATATTATAGTGATAATATTCATGTGTTAAAGAGGGCAACATAATGGTGATGAAAATGAAATGAAAAAAGCAGGTTTGTTTATACAAATCTGCTTTTTTCATTTGATAAATACGATAATTATTTTTTAAGAAAAGAATTAATAATATCCATGAAAGATTTGCGGTAAATCTGTCCAATAGGTATTTTCGTGTCTCCAATTTCAATTTGATTTCCTTCAATCGCCACTATATTTTTTAGAGAAATGATAAATGACTTATGGATGCGAGGAAAAATATCTGACGGAAGTAATTCTTCCATTTTTTTGATCGTTAACTTACTTATAATGGTCTTCTTTTTAACGTGAATTTTAATGTAATCACCTAATCCCTCGATGTAAACAATATCATCAAAATTTAATTTGATTGTTTTTTTATCTGCCTTGATAAATATGAACTCTTCCTGCCTGTTTGTATCCAGTGTTGAAGAAATTAGAGTTTGTTCTGTTTTTGACTTTAATTTTTCTTCAATTTTAGAGATAGCTTTTAAAAACCTTGGAAAAGGAATGGGTTTGTGTAAATAGTCAATTACATCCAGATCGAAAGCTTCTACAGCATATTCTCTATAAGCAGTGGTAATTACTACCGCAGGAGGATGTCTTAAATTTTCCAGGAAACTCAAGCCTGTCACTTTCGGCATATTAATATCCAGAAACATTGCATCGATATCCTGATTGTTTAATACCTGCATGGCTTCCAGTGCATTTTTACACGACTTTACAAGTTTCAGGTGAGGAATATCAGAAATAAATTTTTCCAACACCTTTCTTGCGTGAACTTCATCATCTACGATTATGCATTTAATCTTCATATTCCTTGTTTAAAGTGATACAGACCAATGTTTGATAATGTGTCTCGTTTGCAGTTATAATAAAGCTGTGATTTTTAGGATACAATAAATTTAATCTCTTTTTCACATTTTCGATTCCCAGGCCACCAGGTTTTTCATTTTTAGGCTGATCGGGATCCATCGGGTTTACAATTTTCAGTTCAATTTTATCTGTGTAAAAGCGCAAATCGATGTTGATTTCCGCTTTCTCGGATTCGCTATGGATGCCATGTTTGAATGCATTCTCGATTAGTGGAATAAACAGTAATGGAGGAACTTTATAATCCTGATCTTCACCCATAATATTCAGATTGATATTGGCAGTATCCTCAACACGCAGTGATTCCAATTCGATATAATTGTTAATGAACTGAACCTCTTTTTCCAGATTCACCTTTTCATCTTTACATTCATAAAGCATGTAGCTAATCAACTGACTAAGCTTCAGTATCATTTCAGGAGTTTTTACAGAATCGTATAAACTCATGGAATAGATATTGTTTAAGGTATTGAAAAGGAAGTGCGGATTGACCTGTTCTTTAAGTAAGTTCAGCTCTGCCTCGAGCTGTTCCTGTGCTTTGGCTGTAAACTTTAGGTTTTCATCTTTTAATGCAATCCATTCTTTTACAAAATGGAATAGAGAGGTAGACAAAAGGAAGATATTTAATTTGAAAAAGTTCAGTAATATCAACCTTTCCGGATGTTCGTAAAGCATTTTCTTCATATGAACATCGGGGAAGAGGTAGAAAGTTACACTAAGGAATGTGATCATTACGATTTCAGAAAGTACAATCAGTGAAATATATCTTACATACATTCCTTTGTTCCAAAATTTTGGTATCAGAAAGCGAAGATTGAAATAAACCATAATTACGATGGCAAGTAGTTGTATACTTTCAAATATGATTTCATTATACAAACGTTTAGGTTCCATATCAACAAAACGCCCCAATTCCAAGAGAATAAAAACGGTCCAGAATGATAAGTGTTGAACCAAACGAATGGAAAAAAAATGATATAATTTATCCTTGATATTCATTTAAAATTAAATTTTCATCTAATGAATGCATAAAAATTCTCGTCTGCATAAAATATCGACAAACTCGATAGAGTCGTCGGTAAACACATGCAAATTCGAATTTAACCAATAATATCTACAAACATGAATCTATCGCCACTTAATGGCACCTGTTGGTCGATTAGATTTAAAATCAAGATAATTTATGGATATGATTGTAGCAAAATTTAAAAGCAATCAATCATGTTGAAAAGAAAGAGTATTCTTCTGGGCATTTTAGTGATCATAGCTTGTATCGCTTTAAGCTTTTTATTTGCTGGAATGAAAAAAGCTCCTAAAGAAAAGGAAACTGTAGCAAAAGAAATCGTTCTTCCGGTACAGGAAGTTCAAAATAAAGAATTGGATCTTCACCTTTCAGTGGTGGGTAAGCTTGAGGCTTATTCCAAAATGGAAGTATATGCCGAGGTGAGTGGGATTTTGGAAAGCTCCAACAAAGCATTTTTGGAAGGAATTCAGTTTTCCGCAGGAGAAACACTTTTATCGATTAATAAAGACAAGTTTGAATCGGAAGTTTTTTCGAAGCGAAGCAGCTTTATGAATAAAATTGCGAATATCCTTCCTGATTTAAAATATGATTATCCGGATAGTTATTCGGTATGGGAACAGTATTTAAAAAATTTTGATGTTGAAAGATTTATAAGTCCAATTCCAGAACCATTTAACGAAAAAGAGAAATACTACCTGGCAGGAAAAAGTGTTTATTCCGATTATTACAACTTGAAAAGCCAAGAAGAACAGTTAAGAAAATATAATATTAGTGCACCTTTTGCTGGTGAGGTTATTGAATCGAATATTAGGCCTGGAACCTTAGTTATGTCGGGACAAAAGCTTGGTGAATTTGTTAATACCAATGTTTTCGATTTGGTGGTAGGTGTAGACTTAAATAACCTGGATGGCATAGAAGTAGGAAATGAAGTGAAATTGTACTCGAATGCAACGGGACAAAAATGGAATGGTAAAGTTAGACGCATCAGCAATAAAATTGACGACAAAACCCAAATGGTGAACGTATACATTTCAGTTTCAGGAAAAGGATTAAAAGAGTCTATGTTTTTAAACGCTGATATTTCTTTGGTTCATAATGTACTTGGGATTGAAATACCAAGAAGACTACTTGCCGATTCAAAACATGTTTTTATTGTAAATGATAAAAAGGTTCATCTACAGGAGGTTAATGTGATTCAAAGAAAAGAGAATACAGTAATCATCGAGGGATTACCAAACGGAAGCTTGCTGGCCTTAAAAATATTTGCCATTCACGAGGGATTAATAGTCGACCCTGTTAAGAATATGCAATAGTAATCACAAACGATTAAGCGAAAACAAGTATGAAATCATTGGTACAATACTTTATCAAATATCCCTTTGCTGGAAATTTATTGGCAGGTGTATTTATCTTACTGGGAATTTTTGGTGTCTTCTCCTTAAATTCTTCTGTGATGCCTCAAATAGATCCGGGAATGTTAACCGTGACCGCATCCTACCCGGGCGCTTCGCCTGAGGAAGTAGAAAAGGGTGTTACCTTAAAAATAGAGGATAACATTAAAGGAATTAGCGGAATAGAGAAAATCACTTCCTCATCGAAGGAAAACTTCTGTACGGTAACTATTGACTTGGAAACAGGATATGATGCGAACGTTGCATTGCAGGATGTAAAAAATGCTGTGGATGGCATTAGTTCTTTTCCTGTGGGTGTGGAAAATATTAGTACGGAAAAACGTGAGTTTACAGTTTTGGCAGTTTCCATGGCATTAAATGGGGATTTAAGCCTACGAGACTTAAAAAAGTATGCAAGGGAAATTGAGAATGATCTTCGCGCAATGGATGGAATCTCAAAAGTTACTTTAAGTGGTTTTCCTTATGAAGAAATTGAAATCAGTGTAAACGAAGATGCATTGAAGGCCTATAATGTCAGTATTAATGAAATTTATTCGGCAGTTGGTAATGCAAATATTGAACTTACAGGAGGAACCATTCGTGGTGAAGATGAAGAACTGAGAATTCGTGTTCGAGAGAAGGAATATTATGCCGAAGGATTTAATGATATTGTAGTTAGATCTCAGTCGAAAGGAGGAACGGTTTACTTGAGCGATGTTGCTAAGGTGATCGATCGTTGGTCTGAAGATCCTAATCGAACTTATGTTAATGGTAATTCGGCAATAAAGATATCAATAACACAAACTTCACGTGAGGATATTCTTTATATTTCCGATGTAATTAATACTTATATAAAAGAGTTTAATGATTCTAAGGAAACAGTAAAGCTTGAATTGCTATATGACAATTCAGTTTCGATAAAAGTGATGCAGAATATTCTTGCGAATAACGGTATTATTGGATTTTTACTTGTCTTATTGTTTTTGTCTCTCTTTCTTAATCATAGATTGTCATTTTGGGTCGCCCTGGGAATTCCAATTTCATTTATGGGAATGTTTATGATTGCAGGCATGTATGGTCTTACTCTAAACAGGCTATCACTGTTTGGTATGATTATCGTGATTGGTATCCTTGTGGATGATGGAATTGTGATTTGTGAAAATATTTATCAGCACTTTGAGAAAGGGAAATCGGCATTACAAGCAGGAATTGACGGTACAATGGAGGTTTTGCCTGCAGTATTTTCAGCGGTATTAACAACGATTGTAGCTTTTATTTCTTTCTTTTTTATTGATAGTGTGATTGGAGAATTTTTTAGAGATTTGGCTTTTGTAGTCATATTTGCGCTGTTTTTTTCTTTGGTGGAAGCATTCTTTATTCTCCCGGCTCATGCTGTTCACTCCAAAGCACTGAAGAGAGGTAAAAAGGAATCGAAATTGGAGAAGCTGTCGAGCTCGACAATACTAAAACTTCGTAAACATACCTTCGAACCCTTATTGAATTTTAGCCTAAACAATAAGCTGGTTACCATTGGCTTAACCATAGGGCTTTTCTTTGTAACCATTGGTGGTTTACTGGGAGGAATTATCAGAACAGGTGATAGCTCGGTTGATAATAGTAACTATGCTACCGTTCAGTTGGATATGCCAGCAGGAACACCAGAATCTGAAACTCTTCATTACATTACAAAGATTGAGAATGCAGCCATTGAATTGGGTGAAAAATGGAAAGAAAAGAGCGCTACAGGAGAGTCAATTATTACATATACAGCTATAGATGTTACTTCTACAAATTATGCTGTGTTAACGATTTATTTGCTAAGTACTGAGCATAGAGACTTTTTATCCTCAGAGTTCAATGAAGAGCTGAAGCAAATGGTAGGAGAGATTCCACAGGCTGAAAGAATAAATTATGTACAGGAAAATCGATTTGGAAAAGCGGTAAAGGTTTCATTACAAAGTAGTAATCTAGATGATTTGTATGCTGCAAAGAATGAATTTAAGGCAAGGCTTAATAAATTGGAAGGACTTACAAATGTGATGGATAACGACCAGCTTGGAATGCGTGAGGTGAAATTAACTCTGAAGGAAAGTGCTTACAAATTGGGTTTAAACCTAAGTGAAATTACTTCCCAGGTTCGTTCTGGATTTTATGGAAAAGAAGTTCAAAGATTGCAACGAGGAATTGATGAGGTGAGGGTTTGGGTTAGATATGAAAAATCTGAACGTTCATCAATAGGAAATCTTGAGAATATGAGAATCAGAACCAGCGATGGTGGAGAATATTATTTGAAGGATATCGCAAATATAGAATTTGAGCGAAACCTTGTGCAGGTAAATCACTTGGGTGGTCAGAGAGAAATTACCATTGAGGCTGATGCTGCAAATGCAAAGGTAAATATGACTGAAATCAATAGTGAGATTGATGATGTGATATTACCTGAACTAATGAACAAATATTCAGGACTTAGAATTCGTTATGGTGGTCATGCAGAAGAAATGGGGAAAGCAAAAGACTCTGGAATCATGATTGCACCGGTAATTCTGATACTGTTGTTTTCAATTGTAATTTTCACATTTAAATCATATACACAAACCTTGTTGGTGTTTATTTTAATCCCATTTGGATTTATTGGTGTAGGTTGGGGACACTGGTTGCACGGAGTAGCTTTAGATATGCCTTCTTACCTTGGAATGGTTGCATTGATGGGGGTAATGGTTAATGATTCTATTGTTTTGATAAGCACATTTAATGAGAAGCTAAAATTGGGAACAGAATTTATGCTAGCTCTTAAGGAGACTGCTTTGTCACGATTCAGACCAATAATCCTGACTTCATTAACAACCATAGTTGGTATAACTCCTTTGATTGCATCCAACCAACCTGAAGCTAAAATGGTAATTCCTATGGCAATATCTATGGCTTATGGATTGATGGTCGCAACCCTATTAAACCTGATTGTATTGCCAGTACTTTTAATTGTAGTTAATTCAATAAAATGCAGATGGAAATATATAACTACAGGCATAATGCCAACACGAGAAAGTATTGAGCCAGTCGTTAGGCAATAGTTCCAGTCCTGCAAAGAAACATAGAGGTGATAAATTTCATTTAGTCTTAAACTTGAAAAATTTACAAGATGAAAGTATTAGTAATTACAGCTATAACATGTTTGCTTTTTATTAGCAACACATTTGCTCAAGAAAATGAAAAATCTATAAAGGTCCAGGTTTCCGGATTGAAATCAGACAATGGACAAGTAATCGTAGCACTTTATAGTAATACTGATAATTATCTTAAAAATCCATGTATTCGAAAAAAAGTAACAATTGAGAATCGCAAAGCAAATGTAAGTTTTGAAAGGATAAAGGCAGGAACGTACGCCATCATCTGTTTTCATGATGAAAATGGTAATAACAAGTTAGACCGTAATAGTAAAGGGAGACCCATGGAAAGAGTAGGTGTTTCCAATAATGTCAGGGGATTCTTTGGCCCTCCAAAATTTCAGACTGCAAAATTCAAAGTTCAGAATGAAGATGTTGTTAAGAAAATCGAATTATAAAATTTAAATTCTTGGTTTTGTTTTTTTGATTTATTCAGCGCAATTATAGTTGTGTTTCTGTTTCGTTAGGTAATTACTTAATCTGATGTTACTGACAAATTCTTTGTTGTTGTTTAGTAGCAGGATAATTAAAAATTAAATTATTAACAAATGAAAAAGATAAGAGTATTAATAGGATTTCTGTTGTTATCTGCTCCATTATCGGCTCAAGAGGCTTTGACACTAGAGACTGCTGTAGCAATGGCTTTAGAAAACAATTTGAATATAAAAGTTGCGAAAAACCAGGCTGAGGTTTCAGCTAATAATGCTACAAAAGGTAATGCCGGCTTACTGCCTTCACTAAATGCCAGTGGAGGTGTAAATTACTCTGAACACAATGAGGATAAAATCTACTCTTCAGGAGCTTTAAATTTCTCATATACCTTATTTAATGGTTTGGGAGCAAGATACACCTACAAAATTTTGAATTTTCGAAAGCAGCAAGCGGAATTGACTGAACGATTCAATATTGAGAATACAATTACCAATGTTATTTCTGGTTTCTATCAATTAAGTAAAGCCTATGATGAATTGGATGTGGCCTCTGAAAATTTGCAGATATCCAAAGAGCGATTGCTACGAAACGAATCAGAATATGAATTCGGAAATATTAATAAGCTGGAAGTTCTGAATGCAAAGGTGGATTTTAATCGTGATAGTAGTGTGTACTTGAAGTCACAACAAAGCTATGAGGAAGCAATTAGAGAGATGAATGTTTTATTGGGGCGAAGTGCCGAAACCAAAATACAGTTGATAAAGGACGCTTCTAATTTTCAAGAATTCAACATGATGGAATTGAAGCGTAAGACCTTGGAAGAAAATGCGGAATATCTACTTAAAACAAGGGAATTACGTGAAGATGAAATTGCCGTAAAGAAGGCAAAATCAGGGCAATTGCCATCACTAAGCTTAAAATCCTCATACTCTTATTATGAAAATGAAATAATGGGAACAAATTCGCATACTCAATTAACCGGGGGATTGACTTTGAGTTTCAATATTTTTGATGGAAAGAGGAAAAAAACGGAGGTTGCGAATGCTAAAATTCAAAAGCAAATTACAGAATTTGAGTTACAGGATAAAAAATTGAAGTTAGAAAAAGACCTAATAAATGCTTATGCGGATTACCAATATAATCTTAAAGTTTTGGCTTTGGAAGAAGATGCATTGAATGCAGCAAGTTTAAATTTTGAACAGACCAAGGAATATTATCACTTGGGGCAAGTAACATCAACAAGCTTTCGCGAGGCACAGCTAAATTTAGTAGAAGCTAAAAATAATAAGGCAGCTGCGGGTTATAATGCAAAGCTGTCAGAATTAAATATTAAAATAGTTAGTGGAGTGTTGCTAGAGCAATAGAATAGGATTTAATCCAGGAGAATTATATGGATCGAAAGCAAAGGAAAATCGTTATACTTCTTTTTACTCTTCTTATTTCCTCATCAGTACATGCACAAATGGAAAAAGAATTGGCGGGTGTTGATTTTGTCAGACTTGGAAGTGACAATTCAGCCAATAGTGTAAGGTTTGATAAGTATAGTATCAGGTTTGCCATGCCTTTAAGCTTAAAGAAAGAGGGAAGTTTGTTGATAAGCAAATTTGAATATGCTCAAACAAATATCGATTACCCGTTTGTTGATGCAAATTTAGACGAGTTAGAGCGTTTTCACACAATATCCTATTCGGTAGGATATATGAGGAAATTAAAAAACAATTGGGCCCTGATGGGGATGGTCTCCCCGAAGATTTCATCGAATTTAACTTCTTCAGTTCAATGGAAAGATGTTCGATTAATGGGGATGTTAATGTTTATAAAAAAAGTAAATCCCAATATGAATCTTCAAATTGGAGCCATGTATTCAGAGACTACAGGAATACCAGCACCTTTACCCATGTTTAGTTTAATGTGGAAATACAAGGAAAAATGGTCATTTAATCTAGGTTTCCCAAGATTTCAGATCAAATACAAAGTGGGAAAGAATACAGAGATTGGAACCAATTTAACAATGGTAGGAGACAACTATACACTAAGCAAAATATTATACAATGAAGAAAAGAAAATGGATAATGTTCGAATCATGAATATGGGTGGTGGTTTGCTGGTAAATCAAAAACTTTATAAGATGATAAATCTTAAGCTAAGTTCTGGATTTACCTTTAACAGACGATTTGAGTTTCTGGATGATAGAGATAGCATTATGAAATTTGATTTAGATAATGACTGGTTCATGAAGGTTGGAGTTTCCATTGGTTTGTAAAAAATATAAAACAGGAAATTGGTTTCAAAAAAATGTTAGTATTCGATTTTTCAAATTCTTGTTTGATAAGCCAGAGTTATTGTAGTGGGTACTCTGGTTAGCCCGTCTCCCATATAATGGAAGGCGGGTTTTTTATGCATTCTGTTTTAATCTGCTTTCAAATCCTAATCAAATGATTAATTTTACTGGACTATTAATCAAAATGACACAAATGCCACTAAATACCACAAATAGTCCTGAATATTTTATTTGGGAAACACACGGAATACACGTTGGAACAGGAAATGATCATGTGAAACATGGTGTGGACGAGCTGGAGAAAATTACCGAAATGGCAATTGAGAAGGCCCACCCCAATATTTCATTTATTATTCATACCCCAAGGTTAACACGATTTAGATATGCTGCAGAAGAGCGTTTGGGCGTAAAATTCATACGAGGAGATAATGCTTATTTTCATTATCCCGAGAAAATAGATGCGCTTAAAGCAAAATATGGTAATCAAATTTCAATTCGATATGGAATCGAACTCGAATGGTTGGGACCAAATTTAGGGATGCAGTGGAATCGATCAAAGATTTTTCAAGCTCAAAGTGCTGATTTTGTGATTGGTTCTTTGCACTTTTCCAGAGAAGGGATACCTTATGACGGATCGCAGGAAGAGACCGATAAGCTTATAGAGGTAAGAGGAGGAGTTGAGAATTATTGGTTAGGATATATTGAGGAGTTGATTGAAATGATAGATACAAGTTGGGAGATGATTCAAATTGTTGGTCATCTTGATTTGCCTAAGTTGTATGCGCCTATTCCAAAACCATTGTTGGAACTTGAAACTTCCGATCATATTCTTGCAAGAAGAATGCGCTTCCTTTTGGAAATGATTAGTGAATACAATTTGGCACTTGATGTGAATTTGGCTGGTATCAATAAAGGTTGTGGGATTTATCCTGATATGTCAATCTTAAAAAGAGCGAAACAACTGGATATTCCTATTGCTTTGGGTACCGATACTCATACTACTCAAAATTTGGGTAATCATTATCAAACCGGAATTGAATATGCATATGAAGCAGGATACAAACATTATGTAAGTTTTTCCAAATCGATACCTGAGAAAAGACCATTGCGAAATTCAGGTTTTAAAGAGGAAAAATACAAGGTAATGAATTTGGGAATAGAGATGCTAAATCTAAGATTCGAAGATCGTAAGCAAAGGCGAATTCCTAAATTTTCGTTTGGAGGAGGATACCGTACTTTTCTCGAACATCATAAGAATGCTACCTCATTGGGAGATTTTGAAGCTATTCGCATAAGAAAAGGGGATAAATCGATCACAATTAGCAATTCTTTACCTGAAAATACAAATCAAAAAATAAAAGGATTGTATTCTCATCATGAGGATAATCCAGGTGTTCTATCAATGATTTTTAATGCATTGGCTTCTGAAGAAATTAATGTTGAAACCGCTTATCTAAATTCGAATAACGATGGAACGGCAACTGCATTTCTAACTTTATCAGGAAAAGAAAAATCTATTAATGAAGCAGTGGAATTTGTAAAAGGAACGGGTGGAGATAACTTTTTCGAAATTTATGTATGTGATAAGTTTGATATTCCGGATCTTCAAAAAGGAAAGAACTACCTGATCGAAGTGGATGGAGTTAATTTACCTATTGCTATCAGTAAACAGATGATCTTATCGATTCATAACAATTCTTCCGGTATTTTATTGATTCTATTATCTGCATTGGCATCTCGAAATATTAATGTGAACGATTTAAAATTAGGACAAAGAGGCAATAAAGGGTATGCAATTTTGGGAATTGATGGAAATTCTCAATTGGTGTCTGATGTGTTGAAGAAATTAGGGCCTCAGTTTTTTGAAACTACACATTTGCAATTAACAAGTGAAGGAATTTAAGTATCATATTTTGGAAACGATAAGCGAGAAAAGAAATCAAATATTACAAGAAATTATAGAATTCTATAGAATTCAACCAGGAGTAGCTTCTGAGGTTCTTGAGAAACTTGAAGAGTATTTGCTTTTAATGAACTCCATAACGATTGAGGCATTAAACGATTTGAAAGAATTGTCCTATTATCAAGCAAGTCTTATAGATGCAATAGATGTTTTAAATACCTTAATTAATTCGGTTGTAGAGGAGAGTGGTAAAATATTTCCCAATGAAGATTTAGAAATATTGCCACTAAATTATACAGATGAGATTGCACTTAATGAATTGCAGGTTTTGGAATACCTTAACAATTTAAATCAAGCAGATTTGAATCGATTCAAATTAAAGGATGCTTTACAAAAGTTGGATGAAAAAATATACGAAGATGAATTTTCAGATTTGATTATGGATATTATTGAAAAACTAATACTGGCAATTACCTCAGAAAGAATAGTTAAAGTGGAGGATTTAATGTAATTGTTTGATATACTTAGATATACCTTTTTTGTTAAGTAGCTTAATGGTAAGAGGCTCGTTCATTTCAAGCTCTTTAATCATTTCAAAAGATTGAGACTCAAGAAATTCTGTTACATCATCCATGCTTCTCCACTCCGATAGAACAATTAATTCATTTTTTTTTCGTGGAGTTTGATATATCTTGCAAGACAATTCTCCACCAATTTTTCGATATTCTAGAAATCGGTCGAAGGATTCTCTCCAAGAGTTAATATCTTTTGTTGGTTGTTTTAGTAGCAGATAAACCATTACTTCATGACTATTTGCCCTAAAATTAGTTAAAATAATAAAGTGCCTTATAATAAATTGATTATAGTAATAAAAAATAGGATGATCTTATCTTTTTTTAGCTCGAAGGTAAAATTTAATTAAGCTTTAAGGCTATCGATTGGGTCTTGGTATTTAAATGAATATCCTAACTGTTTAAGTTTATCGCAATTAATGATTTTGTAATTTTCTTTGCCATCAACAAATTCTGGTAGGTCAAAACCATCCTTTTGGGCAGCAATTTTATAAAATTCTTTTCGTGTAGGATGTATTGGACAACAAGCATTAATCACCTCCCCCCAAATCTCATTTTTTATTACATGTTGAATAATGCCAATACAGTCATCTCTATGGATGAGGTTAACAGGAGCATCTCCGTTTTTTAATTGTTTTTTACCAGCAAAAAATCTACCTGGTTTGCGATCGTAACCAATTAATCCTCCAAATCGAATAACCGTGGTTTGAAAATCATTCTCATTAAAAAACAGCTCTTCTACAATGCGTAATGCTTTACCACTCTTTTTACTTGGATTTTCCATATTTTCCTCAGTAACTTCATTGTTAATGTCGGCATAAACAGAGGTGGAGCTGATAAAAATTACATTTTTAATATCTGATTTGCGAATTTCACCGATTAGAGATGCAACTTGATTTGTATGCCAATCAACAATGTCTTCTCTTCTTTTAGGAGGAAAATTCACAATCAAAATATGGGCATTAAAAAAGTCTTTATCAAAATTTGAATTGATCTTTGGATTTAAGTTAATTTGGAATGTTCGAATGTTTTTTTGTGTTAGTAGTTCTAATTTTTCATGGGTAGGAGTGGAACCTTTAATATATATCCCATTTTTGATGAACTCTTCAGCAAGAGGTAAGCCCAACCATCCGCATCCTAATATGCTGATTGTTTTATTTGCATTTTGAAACGTTTTATTCATTTAAATTGATCTAAAAATATCGTTGCTTTTAATTAAATTTATTTTGAATGATTAAATATATTAGGAATGGTAAAATTATGAAAGAAACTTGAATTATTGTGGTATTTAAGATATTAAAATCCCTTTTTGGGTTTTTTGAATTTTCATAATAATTAAAGTGGTCAATATCTATTTATGTACTTACTGAAATTAGGAGGTTTTTTGAATAATTACCTTTATATTTGAATCGGTTTGTTGCACCTACAGATAATAGGTTGTAACGAATTAGCAAACAAATTCCGTTTTTATGTCATTACAAATTCGAGAAAATCTACAAAAATTATTTGTTCTAGGAATTAGCTATAGAAAGACGGCTCTGGATGTTAGAGGAATGTTTTCTTTATCTTCAGAAGATCAGGAAAACTTGTTGAAGGAGGCAAAAGAGCATCAAATTGAAGGTATGGTAATCATATCTACTTGTAATCGTACCGAGATTTATGCACACTCTTCCGAGGTCGAAATCATCACAGATCTGTTCTTAAAATACTGCAAAGGGAATAGAAATGATTTAAATTACAACGGATACACTCTATATGGAAATGAATGTATTCGTCATTTATATAAGGTAACCGCGGGTTTAGATTCGCAAATTATTGGCGACTTTCAGATTGTTGGACAGGTTAAAAATGCATATCAGCAGTCTGAGCAAAGGGGAATGGTTAATTCATTTTTGAATCGATTGTTTTCGTTTGTGTTTCAGGCAAGTAAAAAAATAAAAAACGAAACGGATATTAGCAAAGGTGCAGCTTCTGTTTCTCATGCTGCTGTTCAATATATTAAGGACAAAGTTTCAACACTTGAAACATGTAATTTCCTTCTTTATGGAACTGGTGATATTGGAAAAGATACTTGTGGGAACCTGTTAAAGCATATGAACAACCGTTCGCTAACTTTGGTAAATCGAACCATTGAAAAAGCAGAAGCACTAGCAGAAAGATATAATATTCAACACCAACCTATCGAGAAATTAACTCAGGAAGTTGAAAAAGCAGAAGTGATTATTGTTGCAACAGGAGCAGCAAAACCAACTTTAACGCTTGATCATTTTAAAGGTGTTGAATCATGTAAATTGGTTCTGGATCTTTCAGTGCCACGTAATGTTGATACAGCAATTGATAATTTGGAAAATGTACTGGTGATTACAGTAGATGAATTATCAAAACATATTTCAGAAGCCATTGATCAGCGTAAAGCATGTATTCCTGATGCAGAGAAAATCATTCATGCTTCAATAGGTGAATTTTATGGTTGGTTAGAGGTAAAGTACCTTTCTCCAGTAATTGTAGCTTTGAAGGAAAATCTGCAAAATGTACAAAGAAAGGAGCTCGATTATCACAAAAACAAACTGTCTGAAGATGAGTTGAAAAAGGTAGAGCACATTACCAATAACATTGTGAACAAGATTGCCAGAGCATGTATCAATCACCTGAAAGATCATCATAAAAAGCAATCGAGTCCAATGGAAACCCTAAATATGATTTTTAAAGATATGGATTCGTAAAGCCGTTTGAGCTTTCGATAAAAAGCTGTATAAACAAGTTTTATATGGCTTTTTTATTTCCTAAAATAACTACGAAATACTATCCTAAATGCCAGCTAAAAAAAAGATTAGAGTTGCAACACGTCCAAGTTTGCTTGCCTATACACAAACAATGCAAACTGTTGAATTACTACAGAATGCCAATCCAGATGTTGAATTTGAGGTAATTAAATTTAGTACAAAAGGCGATAGAGTTCAGAATCGCTCGCTTACTGAATTTGGAAGTACAGGTTTGTTTGTAAAAGAACTGGAACATGCACTTCTTGAAGGAGAGGCAGATATTGCAGTTCATAGTTTAAAGGATGTCCCAAGTTTTCATCCTGATGGATTAAAATTGGTTGCTTTTCCTGAACGTGAAGATGTACGCGATGTATTTATAAGTCGCGATGGAAGTACAATAGATCAAATGCCTGAAGGCTTTGTTTTGGGAACGGGAAGTCCTCGTAGAAGAGTTCAGTTGGCGGATTTAAGACCTGATACCAATTTTAAAGAGATCAGAGGAAATATTGATACCAGAATGCAAAAGTTAATGGATGGTGAGTATGATGCCATTATTCTTGCTGCTGCAGGTATGAATAGAATGGGAAAGGAATTTCAGGAGAAACTACTTTTAGATGTCGATCAATGTATTCCAGCAATTGGTCAAGGTGCAATTGCTATTGAATGTAGAGATAATGATGAGGAAACCATTGCTTTAGTGAAGAAGGTAAATCATGAACCTACCATGCATGCAGTTCTGGCTGAACGTGCTTTTATGGCAGAAATTGAGGGAGGTTGCAAGTTTCCATTGGCAGCGCATGCAGTGGTGAGCAATGAAAACTTGACAATGATTGCGATTGTAGGGGATTTAAAAACCAATCAATTCATTGTTGAACAAATAGAAGTTTCAATAGAAAAATCTGTTGAGGAATCGACAAAATTGGCGCAACAAATGAAAGATACTTGTAAGGTAAAAGGAATAAATTTTTATCTTTAGGAGTTTTACAGTTAAACAGAAAATTATTTCAATAAATAAAATTACAAAATACACACACTATGAGTTTACGTCCACTTTTTCCTGATACACGAATGAGAAGATTGCGTTACAGCAAAGTTGTTCGTGATATGGTTGCAGAAACTTCACTTTCTGTTGATGATTTAATCATGCCACTTTTTGTTTGTCCGGGAGAGAAGGTTAAGAATCCGATAAAAAGTATGCCAGGTAACGACCAGTTGTCAGTTGATTTATTGGTTGAAAAATGTGGAGAATTATTGGAATCAGGTGTTAAATCAGTATTATTGTTCGGTATCCCTGAAACGAAAGATGCCGATGGAACAGTAGCAACCCACGATCATGGAATTGTACAGCAGGCTACCCGAGCAATCAAAGCAAAATACCCTGAAATGTACATCATTGCTGATATCTGTAATTGTGAATACACAACACATGGTCACTGTGGTACCATAATAGATGGTGATGTAGATAACGATCAAACTCTAGTTACTCTTGCAGCTCAAGCTGTTTCATTGGCCGAGGCTGGTGTTGATATGGTGGCACCAAGTGATATGATGGATGGTCGCATAGGATACATGAGAAAAGCTTTGGATGAGAATTGCTTCGAGAAAATTCCTATCATGGCTTATTCAGCTAAATATGCTTCTGGTTTCTATGGTCCGTTTAGAGACGCTGCTGAAAGTGCACCACAATTTGGAGATCGCTCTACTTACCAAATGGATCCTAGAAACAGTGATGAAGCAATTCGAGAAGTTGAAATGGACATTGCAGAAGGAGCTGATATGGTAATGGTAAAACCAGCCTTAAGTTATTTGGACGTGATTTATCGCACAAAGCATGAATTCAATGTACCAGTTGCAGCGTACAACGTAAGTGGAGAGTTTTCGATGGTAAAAGCAGCAGAAGCTAACGATTGGATTGATGGAAAACGTGTAATGATGGAAATCATGATGTCAATCAAAAGAGCTGGAGCCGATATTATTATTACTTACCACGCGCAGGACGTAGCAAATGTTTTAAACGGGAAAGCATAAATTACCACAAGCTAGTTATGAATCACTAACGACTAATTTCACATGAGCCTATTTTTAGATACAATTAACGGAGTTAAAAGAGAAAGACCACCAATGTGGTTTATGCGTCAGGCGGGAAGAGTATTGCCATCGTACATGAAACTAAGAGAAACCTATGGTTTTAAAGAGATGATGGAAACTCCGAATTTGGCTGCGGATGTTACCATGTTGCCAATTCATGATTTGGGAGTTGATGCTGCAATTCTATTTTCTGACATTCTTGTGATTCCCGAAGCTTTGGGAATGGAGTTAAGTTTTGAAGGGAAAGGTCCAAGTTTTGCAACGGCTTTAAAAGATGTTACCGATCCTTTGTCATTCTTAACCGAAAAACCGGAGAAGCTTGATCATATTTATGCCGCAATTGACAGAATTCTTGAAATTAAACCTAAGGATATTCCATTGATTGGTTTTTGCGGAGGCCCTTTAACCACGCTTTGTTATATGTATCAGGGCTTTAGTAGAAATCAAAATTTCCCTGATTTTGTTCCTGCAATTTATCGCGATAAGGAATTGATGAAGAAAGTGGTGGCAAAAATCACCGAAATGAGTATTCATTATGCATTAAAGCAGGTTGAACACGGTGTTCAGGCATTTCAATTGTTCGAGACTCATGCAGGTTTAATTCCTGTTGAATTGTACAAAGAAGTATTTTTGCCATCGGTAAAAGCGATTTTGGGAGCAGTCCGTGAAAAAGGGGTGAAGACCATTTACTTGCCGAAAGGATTGGGAACAGGTATTAATATGGTGAATTACGACCTGTGTGATTGTGTTAGCGTGGATTGGCAAATGCCATTGCACGAAGTGAGAAGCATTGTTGGAGAGGAGATGATTCTACAAGGAAATTTCGATCCTAGAATTCTGGAATCAACACCAGAAGCTATCGATCGTGAATTTGAGTATTACTTGAACTATGGAAGAACAGATCACAAGTGGATTTTCAACCTTGGTCATGGTTTATTGCCATCAATTCCTGTTGAGAATGTTGAATATCTAGTGAAGAAAGTGAAAGAATCTGACTGGGGTAGATAATAGATGAGATTTATCCTGTCTATCTAAGATAAACAAAGGAGAAAGTGATTTGGCTTTCTCCTTTTTTAATGTCTTATCGATTGGGAAGTGTAAAGTAGAAATTAGAACCTTTACCCACTTCTGATTTTAACCATATTTTTCCACCGAGCAGTTCAACAAATGCTTTTGATATAGAAAGGCCTAGGCCTATACCACCATACAATTCGCTAATGGTTTCGTTGGTTTGTGTAAATCGATTAAAGATTTCTTCTTGCATGTCTTCCGATATTCCAATTCCACTATCTTTTACGTAGAATTCATAATCATCATTTTTAAGCTCAACTCCAAATTCAATCGATCCTTTTTCGGTGAATTTAAATGCATTGTTTAACAGGTTTGTAATAATTTGATTCAGTTTGGTTTTATCTGTATTAATTTTGTGCCCACGAAGATTTTCCGGGATACGCTTGATAAAATCAATACCATTGTCTTGGTATCTTTGTTTGTAGATATCCTCAAGATCTTGTAAGGTCGAATCAAGGCAAGTGTATTCAATTTTAACTTGATGTTGCTCTGTTTCTATCTCTGAAACAGTCAAGATATCTGATACTATTGATAACAATTGCTCTGAGTTTTTTAGAATAATCGAAGAAAAATAATCTCTTTTTTCATTAGTTAAATCCGGCTTTGATAATAGTTCTGAAAAACCAACAACAGCATTTAAGGGAGTTCTAATTTCATGCGAAATATTCTGTAAGAAAGCCGATTTTAAACGATTTCCTTCCTCAGCCTTTTCTTTGGCTTTTTGCAAAGCGATGTTTTGTCTTTTTAGTTGATCCTGTTGTTCTTTTATGGTTTGAATCATTTTGGAGGATTTTACCTCAAATGAAGTTACCATGGCCAAGTCCAGTTCAATTACATCTTTAAATTGCCTTAGAGTTTTTTCATGAACAGAAGAAAAATAGTTTTCCTTGTTATCCAGAATACAAATTGTTCCAAAGGGTGATTTATCAGGATATAAAATCGGGTAACCAAGGTAGGCAATCATTCCCAATTCAATGTCTGGATTCTGATCCCAGTCTTTATTTGTTAATGCATTTGCAACCAATAATTTTTCATTCGACTTGATTACTGTTTCACAATACAAGCCATGCCAGTCTTCTTTATCACCAGCATTGTATGGATTGTTCTTCGAATTACTGGTTATAAACACTTCCATTTGCTGATTTTCAGCTTTCATGATTAAAGCAGCAGGTATAGAGAGAATTTCTGCTAACAAGTCGGCGATTCCTTGCCATTTGTCAAGCATCCATTTAGGCATTTCTTCTAACGCTTTCATCTTACTTTACTTTTATTTTATGCTCAATAAAATTAAGGAAATAATCTGTATGATAAAAAGATTGTGAGAATCAATGTAAAACTTTTTCAAATTGCATGAGGTTTCTTAAATATTTATGGGCAGAATTCTATATACGGTGTGTATAATTTTTTTGATCATTCCATTGTTATTGATTTCTCCCACAATGGCATGTAAGTTTTTTTGATCCGAACCAACATTAATACTAATCGTGTTACCTATTTTTTCATACCACTTTCCTGTTATACTTGGAGATTCGTGAACATGACCGTGCAGACTTAAGTGAGGCTTTAGTTCTTGTATTTTGTTTCGTATGGCTTTGCTACCAATATGTTTGTTTGCATAACACAAATCCAGGTATTTGCTCCATGGAGGTGTATGAGTAATTAAAATTTTACATTGCGGATGGATGTGCTGCAAGTCTTCCTCAATACTCTGTTTTTTTTCGAAATAGTCAGTTTTAATATATTTTCGTGTGCCTATTTTATTGGTGACATATGAATCAGGAATGGGAGTGTGCTTATCAGTTTTCAAATCCCGTAATTCGAAATCCTTTCTATGCAGGGGGCCAGGAGGAACAAAAGGGTATCCAGCAAGTATCATGTTATTTTCTAGAGGTATTCCATTGGGATGGATCTCGCGAATGCCATATTCATTCGGCAGTTTATTGATAATATGAATAGCTCCCGGCCAATCGATATTACCGGGAATAAAAAGGGTTTTAATGGATATCTCTTTCAGAAAATCTTTTAGGTAAGAGTCAATAAAATTGATCTGATCCTGTAGCTGTCCAGATCAGATGTAAAAATAAACTTCATGATTTGTTGCTTTGCTATTCTAAAGGTATAGCATTTGACACTAGCTGTCAATAATCACGAGTATCAAGTTTTAGGAGTTAGTAACTTAGATAGAAATAGATTAATTCGCATTGACTTTGATAACCTATATGGTATGGCTTCTTAATCATTGAAATCAGATTAATAGGCTAGTATGTAATTGTCTTGTAAATTGATTGCTCCCAGAAACTGTTTACCCTTTGAATATCCATAGAAAGGACCTATTCTGAATTTGTGATATTCATCCTGATGCTGATAGCTCATCCATATAAAATGATCTTTAAAATCCTGCAGAAAATCTTGATTGTAGGCTCCTAACTGAACGGTGTATTTGTAAGGGTAGATTTGAGATTGAAGTTTGTTTTTTGTTCTTTTAGTTGTTTCGCGAACAATTGTGGTAGTAGGCAAGTCCATTTTGCCTATTATTTCACAAAACTTCAAAGCTTTTTTCTTTGATTTAAATTGTGCCAAGGGATGATTGTTTTCGTTTAGAAAAAACACTGTGAAATATAGACTTGATGTTGCTACTTTTGGCTCCTTCTTTTTTACTGTGATTTTTGTAGCAGCCTGAACAGTTTGCTGTTTATTCAGCGAAAACTGTTTCTGTTCTTCATCCTGAAATCGAATATTGTAGTAAAATATTGAAAAGCCAATAAGTCCGGTAGCAAGAGCAATTCGATAAAAGTTAATAATTCTACTCTTAACTTTAAGATGTTTTGTTAATCTTGTAAACTCTTTATCTATTGCATCTTTCCTGAGGGTTTCCTTTTCTTCTTCTGTAATGAAATCATTGTTGCTTAACTTCATTTTTTTATAGCGTATTGGTTGTAAAGATAGAATTGCAAGTTAAATGTTTTTATTGATAGACGAAATATAGGAGATGTTTTTTAAGTTAATCTTGTACAACTGACAAAATAAACTAGTCCTTATCTTAATGTCTTTAATAATTTTCTGGCTCTTGAGCAAAATCCAGCTGTTCCATGTTCCATTTGTTCTTCCAAAATAAGGGCAAGTTCGTTTTTAATATCAGGTTCTCTGCTAGAGAAGTTGTAAAGTATTTGCATGGCATGAACCTTAACGGCAACAGGGGTCGTGGCCGTGATTAGTAGATCGAAACAACGGTTGATAAATTCACCTGAGATATCCTTAGGAAGTGGTTCGCAACTAATTAATTTTAGATATTGTCTCTGCTTGCTTTCATTTTCAAGTGTTGGTATCAAAGCAATCATTTTTGGAATATAGGGACGAACCAAATCCGGATCAATATCATAAATCTTATCCATCAGCCAGCTGGCACGCCAGGAATGTTTTTCATTGCTGATGCACCATTCCCACAGTTGCTGAACATGTTTTGGATCCTCAGCAATGCTTTGTGCCACCAACTCAGCCTCCTTTTTTATAGGAAAAGGATCAAGTAATTTTTTTAGGTCCATGAATGATGATTCTTAAAATGGCAATTTATCGAGCTGAACATTTCCGCCCGAAATGATGATACCGATCTTCTGATTTTGGTACTTTTCTTTCTCTTTGACGAACGCAGCAAGAGCGACGGCACTTGATGGTTCCACAACAATCTTCATTCGCTCCCAAATCAATCGCATGGCTGAAACAATTTCCTCTTCTTCCACTCTTACAATATCTTCAACATGCTCCTTGATGATAGGAAAAGTTTTGTCGCCAAGTGATGTCAACAAACCATCGGCAATGGTATTGGGATTGGTTTGAGGAACAATTTCCCCTTTTTGATATGATTGCCAGGCATCATCGGCACCCATAGGCTCACCAGCAATTACTTTTGTACTTGGCGAAAAATGATGAGCTGCCAAAGCAGTTCCTGCCAATAAACCACCACCGCCAACAGGTGCAAAAATACAATCCAAATCGGCATGCTCTTCAATTAACTCCATGGCTGCAGTTCCTTGTCCTTGAATTACGTTGTAATCGTTATATGGATGAAGAAATACAGCTCCGGTTTTGTTCACCACCTCGTTTAGTGTGCTTTCTCGAGCCTCTAGGTTTGGCTCACATTCAATAACTTCACCACCATAACCTTTTACAGCTGCTTTTTTAATTTCCGGTGCGCTTGATGGCATTACAACATAGGCTTTAATGCCTTGCAACTTTGCGGCAAGTGCCAAAGCTTGTGCGAAATTTCCCGATGAGTGAGTTGCTACACCAAACTCTTTCTCGGTTTTCGATAGTTGGAGAATGGCATTGCTGGCACCACGCATTTTAAATGCTCCCATTTTCTGAAAGTTTTCACACTTAAAGAACAGTTCAGCTCCTACTATTTCGTTTATTAGTTGTGAGCTTAGGATAGGGGTCCGGTGGATGTAATCTTTTATTCTCTGGTGGGTGTTGAGGAGGTTCTGTTTGGATATAATCATTTTGCCGGGGTATTTGGTTAAGATTCTTTTTCGGGTTCCGAGTTTAATCAGATGTACCAAATAAAGAGTAGAATTAATTGTGAACCTCACTTGAAGTGAGATTTAATGAAAATATGAAATCAATTAGATTTAGATGAATCTTAAAATAGCATTTTCAAGTTGAATTTTCCCCTCTTTAGGGAACCGTAGCGGAGCGAAGCTCGTGAACACAATTGAAAATTGAGTTTAATGTGAACAAAATCCCGACAGGGAAAAGGGTGAACGAAGAAAAATACAATTCAATACACCCTTCTGGCTGTCGCCATCTCCCCTAAAAGGGGAGAATCTTTAAAATTAATTATTGCTCATTTTAATATAAGTTTCTTTTAAGACCCTCAAAGGTTATTATTTCATAGCCTCTAAAGATTCTTTAGCTGCCTGAATTGTTTTGTCTAACATTTCGTATGTAAGAGAGTTTGATAAGAAATAACTCTCGAATGATGAAGGCGGAAGGTAAATGCCTCTTTTCAACATTTCGTGGAAGAACTGAGGGAATTTCTCATTGTTAGCTGTTGCTGCCGTATCGAAATCAACTACCTCAACATCGGTAAAGAATACGCTAATCATCGATCCGCAACGGTTAATCTTGTAATCGAATCCTGATTCTGCAAATACTTTATCCAAGCCTTTGTGCAGGTATTCAGTTTTTTCTTCCAGTTCAGTAAAGTATCGAGGATTCTCGTTCAATTCTTTAAGAAGAGTGTAGCCAGCAATCATGGCAATTGGATTACCTGATAGGGTTCCTGCTTGGTATACAGGTCCAAGAGGAGAAACAACCTTCATGATTTCATCAGGGCCAGCATAAGCACCAACGGGCATACCACCACCAATTACTTTACCGAAAGTAACCAAGTCGGCCTTGATACCTAGATATTCTTGGGCACCACCTTTTGCCAAACGGAAACCATTCATTACCTCATCGAAGATCAACAGAATTCCTTCCTTATCGCATAGCTCACGCAAATCTTCCAAAAATCCTTTCTTAGGAAGAACACATCCCATGTTACCCGCAATTGGCTCTATAATAATTGCCGCAATTTCATCTTTATTTTCAGCAACCAACTGTCTTACATTTTCGATATCGTTGTACTTTGCAGTCAGCGTATCGTTAGCAGTTCCCGGTGTTACACCAGGAGAGTTTGGTACACCAAATGTACTGGCACCACTACCTGCTTTAATTAGGAAAGAATCGGCATGACCGTGATAACATCCTTCGAACTTGATGAATTTGTTACGACCCGTATAACCTCTGGCAACACGAATGGCACTCATACATGCCTCAGTTCCCGAGTTTACCATTCTTACTTTATCGATGTTCGGAACCATTTCCACAATCAGTTTGGCGATATCAATTTCCAATTCAGTTGGAGCACCAAATGATGTTGAATCTTCAACTTTAGCTTTAATTGCCTCAATCACCTTTGGGTAAGCATGACCCAAGATCATTGGTCCCCATGATGAGATATAATCGATATACTCGTTTCCGTCAGCATCTGTTAAAATGCTACCTTTTGCTTTTTCGATAAAAACAGGAGTTCCTCCAACCGATTTAAAAGCTCTAACTGGTGAGTTAACACCACCTGGAATGTATTTGTTCGCTTCATCGAATAGTTCGGAACTTCTTTTGTATTGATACATAGTGTATGGTTTTAAGAATTTAAATATTCATTACAAATTTCTAGCATGGAATAAATGTTTGTCCTTTCCGACATGGCCACGTTTTCGGTGTAATCTAACAGTTTAACTGCAGTGGTATTTCCAATGGCAATACATGGAATGTCCTCTCTTAGTTGATATTTTGAGAAGAAGCTAACTACTGCACTTGGGCTACAGAAACAAATGGCATCAAACTGATCGATTTTCAAGTCTGGCTGAATTAAATGGGTAATATAGCATTCAATTTCCTGATACTTGATTTCATTTTCATTAAAAAAGTTGGCAATTGTTTTCCTGCGCATGTTTCCAGAGAAATAGAAGTACGGAATTCCCGAAGGTTCTTGCTCCAGTCTGTCAACCAAAGAAAGCGCATTGTGATTTTCGGGAACGATTACCTCAAAATTCTGCTTTCGGAGTTCATCGGCAGTTTTTTCACCAACCGCAAAACATTTTCGATATGAATAGTTCGAAATATCAGGAAATGATTTTAGCAAACTCTTAACGGAATTCTTGCTGGTAAATATCCAGGATGCATTCTCGTTTGTTTTTAGGTTTTCGATTGTTTCATTAGGTAAATTGCTTAACTCAATGTCAATGAAAGGATAATCTTCTAATGATAATCCCATTTTTTTTCCGAACTCATAATGATTATCGGTAAGTTTTCGGGTAAAGAGTATGTGCTTTGATTTGCCTTTGTCCATTAGCTGTTTATTCATATACTGAGCTAACAAATTTAAGAAATCCGAGCAGTTTTTTATACTTAATTGGCAAGAAATTAACAATGAATTGATAATGAGTTGAGACCTGCCATATCATTATTTTTTCGTAAATTCTTTGAGCATTTAAATACGTTAAAAAGTATTAATCTTCTTGTCTGTTTTTAATAGCTTTTATACTTTTATTGAGCTTTAAAAAAGCAATGGAAATAAATATTTCATAAAATATAGAAGCAGGACTTAAAAACATTTTTCGTTACTTGCCGATATGATTAAATCTCTTGATTAAGTGAGACAATTATGACAGAATTAAATAGGGAAGAAGAAGAAAGAAAGCAAATATTATTAAGATACAAACGCTTACTTAAGACCTGTAAAAACATCGTTACCAGGGCAGATATCAAGCTGGTAAGAAAAGCATTCGATTTAAGTTTACAAGATCACGAAGGTGAGAGAAGAAGTAATGGCGATCCTGCCATCTACAGGTCATTGTCGGTGGCGCAAATTGTAGTTGAAGAACTTGGACTCGGACGTACTTCGGTTATCTGTGCATTGCTTTATGATCTTGTTCAAAAAGAACAAGTTAATATCGATGAAATAAAGGGTTTATTTGGAGATAAGGTAGCTCATATTATCACCGGACTGGTTAAGGTGACAAACATCTACAATCAAAACCTGACTCAACATACCGAGAATTTCAGAAAACTTTTGCTTAGCTTCGCTGATGATGTTCGTGTGGTTCTAATCATTTTAGCGGATCGTTTGTTCCATTTGCGAAATATGGAACACAAATCAAAGGAAGAACAAATTTCTTTGGCAAAAGAAATAGAATTCTTATACATTCCATTGGCACACCGTTTGGGTATGTACAATGTGAAGTCGGATATGGAAGATTTGGCTTTGCGTTACCTTCAGCCTGATATTTATTTCGAAATTGTTCAGAAACTAAAGGATTCGGAAGAGGAGCGAGAAAAGTTTATTAACGATTTTGTAGATCCGATAAAAAAGGAACTAGACCAGTTAGGTGTAAAATATAAGGTAAAGGCCAGAACCAAGACCATTGCTTCCATTCTGCATAAGATGAAAAAGAAGCAAGTGGAGTTCGAAGAAGTATATGATATTTTTGCCATTCGTATTATTCTAAAAGCTTCTCCTAAGAAAGAAAAATCGGAATGTTGGAAAGTATACTCTGCGGTAAGTGATTTGTACAGACCAAATCCAGAGCGTTTGCGCGATTGGATTACGATTCCAAAATCGAATGGTTATGAATCATTACATACAACTGTATTAGGTCCTGATAAACGTTGGGTTGAAGTCCAGATTCGAAGCAAACGCATGAATAAAATTGCTGAGCAGGGCTTTGCAGCTCACTGGAAATATAAAGGAGATAAAGGCGATGGAGGATTGGACAATTGGTTGCAGGATATTCGTGAAGTTTTGGAGAGCCAGGAGAGTGATTCAATTGACTTGATTGATAAATTTAAAGCCGATTTATATAACAAGGAGATATATGTATTTACTCCCAAGGGGGATTTGAAACAATTGCCGGTAGGAGCTACATTATTAGATTTTGCTTATTCCATTCACTCTGATTTAGGTGGGAAATGTATTGGCGGAACTGTAAACCAAAAAAATGTTTCCATTCGTCATGAGTTGAAAAATGGAGATCAGGTTGCCATTACGACTTCCAATACACAGAAACCAAAGTCTGATTGGTTAAATTTTGTTGTTACCACTAAAGCAAAGAACAAAATTCGCCAGTCGATGAAAGAGGAAATGCTCAAGGAGGCTGATATGGGCAAGGAAACCTTGAAGCGTAGGATGAAGAATTGGAAGATAGAGTTCTGTGATGAGAATATCCGTAAGTTAATGAATGAATACAAATACAAGCTAGCAGTAGATTTGTATTATGGCATTGCTACCGAGCTTCATGATTTGTCAGAAATCAAAGATATTCTAACCAGAGAGGAAGTTGTGGTGGAAAAGACACCTGAAGAGATGCCTGACTACAAAGCAAGAACTACCCAAACAGCTGGTGAAGATGTATTAATCGTAGATCAGAACATTGCCAATGTGGATTATACGCTTTCAAAATGTTGTAATCCAATTTTTGGAGATGATATTTTCGGCTTTATTACCATTGGCAAAGGCATTCGTATTCATAGGGTTGGGTGTTCTAATGCCAAAGAAATGATGAGCAGGTATCCTTATCGTGTGGTTAAGGCCAATTGGACAGAGAAAGGTGCGGCTTCATATCAGGCTGTTCTTCATATTACTGGTGATGATGAATTGGGAATGGTTACCAATATTTCTGAGGTAATTACGAAAGATTTGCGGGTTCAGATGCGATCCATTTCGGTTGAAACCAATGCAGGAAGCTTCGAAGGAAACCTTACGGTTGTTGTATCGAATATTGAGCATTTGAATACACTAATGGTAAAACTTCGTAGAATTAAAGGTGTACATAGAGTTTCGCGTTACGATACGGTGGCTTAGATTCAGTTATCAGTTTAGATTCCGACTTGAGTTTGGATTCAAAATTGTTTAAAATATTTATAAAGACTTCTAATTATTAGGAGTCTTTGTTATTGGATATAGTGACTAATTTATTGGCTTATTGGAAATAAGAAAATGCATGAAAATCGTTTGCAAATTCTTCCCACTTTCATGATGTTTTATTTGCATTGATTCTGTATATTTGAATTTCGAAAAAAAGAAAAATCGACCTCTTTTTGGTTCAATTATATATATGGAAAATTTTATCGTTTCAGCTAGAAAATATCGTCCTTCAACGTTCTCAACTGTTGTAGGTCAGGAGTCTATTACCCTTACCTTAAAAAATGCGATCAAGAACAATCATTTGGCACATGCCTACCTGTTTTGCGGTCCTAGAGGTGTAGGTAAAACCTCTTGTGCACGTATTTTTGCCAAAACCATAAATTGTTCAAATATCTCTTCCGATTTTGAAGCATGTAACGAGTGTGAATCTTGTAAGGCTTTTAATGAGAACCGTTCATACAATATTCATGAATTGGATGCTGCTTCGAATAACTCAGTTGATGATATTCGTACCTTAATTGACCAGGTAAGAATACCACCTCAAATCGGAAGTTATAGCATATATATTATTGATGAGGTTCACATGTTATCGGCATCGGCATTTAATGCTTTCTTGAAAACATTGGAAGAGCCACCTGCTCATGCAATCTTTGTATTGGCAACAACCGAAAAGCATAAGATCTTACCAACAATTTTATCGCGTTGTCAGATTTTCGATTTTAATCGCATTAAAGTGGAAGATGCGGTGAAGCATCTTAAGAATATTGCCGAGAAAGAATCTGTTAGTATTGACGAAGAAGCTTTAAATGTAATTGGTCAGAAAGCCGATGGAGCAATGCGTGACGCGCTTTCTATTTTTGATCAGATTGTAAGTTTTTCCGGAAAAGAAATCACTTTCGAAAATGTAATTCAGAATTTAAATGTACTGGATTACGATTATTACTTCCGTATTGTTGATGCTGCATTGGAAGGAAAGGTTACTGATGTATTGGTAATGCTTAATGAGATTTTTGAGAAAGGTTTCGATGGACATCATTTTATTGGAGGCTTAAGTGCTCACATTCGCGATGTGTTGGTTGGAAAAGATGTAGCAACCATACAATTATTGGAAGTGAGTGAGAGTGTGAAACAGAAGTATGTCGATCAGTCAAAGAAATGCCCGGTGGATTTCTTGTATGAGGCGCTCACGATACTTAACCAATGTGATGTCGGATACAAATCCAGTCAGAATCCACGTTTATTAATCGAGCTAAGTTTAATTCAATTGTCCCAGATAATTGAATCAAAAAAAAAAGGAGCTAGTTTAAAAAAGAATTCCAAGAAATTATTGAGGATTGCTATTGATGGGAGAACTCTTTCTCCTACTCAAAATGTACAGAAAAGTGTGGGCAAGGTATCAACCACTGTACAGAACAATGGCAATCCTGCAAAAGCCGAATATAAGACAAGTATTGATACCGGTGTACCTAGAAATACCTATACTTCTACGGTATCGATTAAGCAAGCACTGAAATCGGGTATTCAAAAACCACAAATCGTTAGCAAAACCAACGAAAATAAAACCGAGATTTATGATACGACAGGAACTCATGCGAACACTGAGTATAGCAAAGCAGGAGTTTTCACGCAACTAAAGGAGTTTGCCCGTATCAAGAACAAGAGTGAACGTGTTAGGTTGGCATTAACAGTAAACCAGCCTGAGCTTACCGATAATAAGATTGTTTTAAAGGTGAGCAATCCACTTCAGGAAGACGATATCAATAGTGTATTGTTAGAATTACAAAATTATTTCAGGCGAATATATAACAACAATTCTATATCGGTGGAGACAGTAAAGTCAGCAACCACAAAAACCAAAAGGGTGTTTACAGATACCGACAGATATGATTATTTGTGCAAGAAAAATCCCGCTTTGGCAGTGTTAAAACAAAAATTCTCCCTCGATTTTGAATAGAAAAGCATAAATAGGTTATAAAGCATATGACATTTAGACTAAATAAGGCTCATGAATTCATTCATGGGCCTTATTTATAGCTATTTATAATTAAAGAAATAAATCGTTAAAAAATAAGCTCTTTTAAATTGGGAATTAAAAAAAATATCTATGTTTACCACAAGTTTGAATTGTGCTTAATTCTTACATAAAAGAGTTAAACAGACTATTTTTAATTTAAAACACACAAAACAACAACCAACATGGCACAGACAGCAAAGATAATCTATACCAAGATTGATGAAGCTCCAGCCTTGGCAACATATTCATTGTTGCCTATTATCAAAGCCTTTACTAAAACTTCAGGCATTGAAATTGAAACTAAAGACATTTCTTTAGCAGGTAGAATTATTGCTAATTTTCCTGAGAATTTAACTGAAGATCAGAGAATTCCTGATTATTTGGCTGAATTGGGAGAGTTGACATTAACTCCAGAGGCTAACATTATTAAGTTGCCAAACATTAGTGCTTCAATTCCTCAGTTGCAAGCTGCAATTGCTGAATTACAGGAAAAAGGGTATAACATTCCTAACTATCCTGAGGAAGCAAAAACTGCTGAAGAGAAAGAACTTCAAGCACGATTCGCAAAAGTATTGGGTAGTGCAGTAAACCCTGTGTTACGTGAAGGTAACTCAGATCGTCGCTCTGCAGCTTCTGTTAAGAAGTTCGCTCAAAAGAATCCACACAGAATGGGAGAGTGGTCTGCAGATTCTAAATCTCACGTAGCTCACATGACTGAAAAGGATTTCTATGGTTCTGAAAAATCAGTAACTATTGAGAAAGAAACCAATGTACGTATCGAGTTTGTTGACAACACAGGTGCTGCTACTGTATTAAAAGAGAAGCAGGAATTGTTAGCTGGTGAAGTTATTGATACTTCAGTAATGAATGTGAAAGCATTACGTGCATTTTACAAAAAGGAAATCGAAGCTGCTAAAGAAGAAGGACTACTTTGGTCTTTACACCTTAAAGCAACTATGATGAAAATCTCAGACCCTGAGATGTTTAAGCATGCAGTAGAAGTATTCTACGAAGAAGCTATTGCTAAGCACGCTGATACAATCAAGGAATTAGGAGTGAATTTTAACAATGGTTTGGGTGATCTTTATGCTAAGATTGAAAAATTACCAGCAGACAAGAAAGCAGAAATCGAAGCTGATATCATGGAAGTATACAAAACTCGTCCGGATATGGCTATGGTTGATTCAGATAAAGGAATTACCAACCTACATGTACCAAACAACGTAATCATCGATGCATCGATGCCAGTTGTTGTTCGTGATGGAGGTAAAATGTGGAATCCTGCAGGAGAACTTCAGGACTGTAAAGCATTAATTCCAGATAGATGTTATGCAACAATGTTCCAGGTTTGCTTCGATGATTGTAAGAAAAATGGAGCTTATGATGTAGCTACTATGGGATCTGTATCCAACGTTGGTTTGATGGCTAAAAAAGCTGAAGAGTACGGGTCACATGATAAAACTTTCTATGCACAAGGTGAAGGTACAATTCGCGTTGTAGATTTCGACGGAACTGTTTATATGGAACAAGCTGTTGAAACTGGCGACATCTTCAGAATGTGTCAGGTGAAAGATGCTCCAATTCAGGACTGGGTTAAATTGGCTGTAAATAGAGCTAAGGCAACTGGTTCTCCGGCAATTTTCTGGTTAGATGAAAATCGTGCTCATGATGCTCAGTTAATCGCTAAAGTAAACAAGTATTTAAAAGATCACGATACAGAAGGATTAGATATTCGTATTCTTGCTCCAGTTGATGCAATTACTGTATCATTGGAAAGAATCCGTAAAGGTGAAGATACTATTTCAGTAACTGGTAACGTATTGCGTGACTACTTAACTGACTTGTTCCCAATTCTTGAGCTAGGTACTTCTTCTAAAATGTTATCTATTGTTCCATTGATGAATGGTGGTGGATTGTTCGAAACTGGTGCAGGTGGATCAGCTCCTAAGCACGTACAACAGTTCGAAAAAGAAGGTCACTTACGTTGGGATTCACTTGGTGAGTTCTTGGCATTAGGTGTATCTTTCGAGCACATTGCTAACAACTTCAACAACGAGCAAGCACAGCTATTTGCTGATACTTTGGATGCTGGTGTAACTAAATTCTTGGATGAAAGAAAATCACCATCACGTAAGGTAAACGAATTGGATACTCGTGGTTCTCACTTCTACTTGGCAATGTATTGGGCTGAAGCATTAGCTGCTCAAGATAAAGATGCTGAGTTGAAAGAAAAGTTTGCTAAGGTTGCTGCTGAAATGCAAGCTAACGAAGAGAAAATCGTTAAGGAATTGAACGATGCTCAAGGTTCAGCAATGAACATTGGTGGTTATTTCATGCCAAACGATAAAATGGCTTTCGAAGCTATGCGTCCATCAGCTACATTGAATGCAATTGTAGACGCTATCTAATCATATTAGATAATATATATGAAAGGCCTTCCAAACGGAAGGCCTTTTTTTATTCCATTGATAAAAAGTTATCCAATAAAAAATTCAAGTGCCTTAGATTTGTTATCCCTTCTCCAGACAAGCACAATTTCTCTAACAAAGTCTGCATCACAAATTGGAATAAACTTAACTCCTTCAACCTCCTTTTCAGGTCGAGCCAATAATGTTATTCCTAAATCGGAGTTTACCAGCGATGCAGCAGTTTCATTGGTCTTTGCCGAGAATACCTTTTCCAGTTTAATATCTCTTTCATCCAATGTTGATTGTACTTCATTGAATAGTTTGCAATTACATCTTTCAATAAATGGCAATTGATGAATAGCCTTTAGTTCCAACTGTTCCTTATTGGCCAAAAAGTGATTCTTTGGAACGGCGATTTCTAATATCTCTTCGTACACTAATTTTTTATCGAAATTGATCGGATCGATGTGTTCATTGTCAATGAAGATGGCATCTAATTCTTGTTTTACCAATCTCTCCACCAATACGTCTCTGGCATTATCAATGATTTCCACTTTAATGTGGCCATGTAATTCCTTAAAAGATTTTAACATGGGAACAAAAGCATCACTAATCAGGTCGTCCAATACGCCTACTTTTAGTGACTTGACTTCTGAGTTTTCAAAATCAGTTTCTATGGAATTCCATAGCGATAGAAGCTGTTTGGCTTTTGGCAGAAGTGCTTCTCCATCTTTTGTAAGGCTAACATTTCGTTTGTCCCTATGAAATAGTTTGCAATCGAAGTGCTCTTCAAGCTTCTTAATACCTGCCGAAAAGGTCGATTGTACTACAAACATCTTTTCAGCGGCTTTTGTAAAGCTTTGTGTTTCTGATAAAACAACAAAGTATTTAATGAATTGAATATTCATGATCGTTATTATCGATTAATCTATCGTTTTTTTCTGTTTTGCAAATATATATAAATAATTTTACTTTGTATCGAAGATTTAGATAAAACAATGAAATAATCTATAAATACCGATTTAATACGAAAGCAATATTTCAAATTCACTGTAAAGCTAGATCTAAAACAAAATAAATTGACATGCATGTAATTATTAAATAAACAAAACTAATTCATTCAAAAATTACAATTATGAAATCAGTAACGAAACTAAGTTTGATTACAGTAATACTAAGCCTGATATTTGTTTTACCAGGGAATGCACAAGATAAAAAAATGACCAGTGAAGAAACAAGAGCTAAGATTAAAGCTGATTTTGGATTTGTTCCAAACCTTTTGGTAGAAATGTCTAAAAGTCCTGTAGCTCCATTGGTTTATACAGAGTCGGACAAAATTATGCATGCTGCATATCTAACACAAAAAGAGCAACAGGTGGTTCAATTGGCAACTTCAGTTTACAATGCTTGTGCATATTGTACCAGTATGCATTCAAAATTTTCAGAATTAAACGGAGTGTCACATGAAGATGTTCTTGCAATTAGAAAAGGTAAAAAGCTTAGCGATAAACATCTTGGAAACCTAGTATGGATTACCAATACAATTTTGGATAAGAGAGGTCACTTGAGTGAAAAAGATTTAACTAAGATTGAAAAGATGAATATTGATAGAGCACGCTTGTATGAGATTCTTGTACATGTGGGGAGAAAAACAATCGTGAATTATGCAGCTCATATTATTCATCCTGAAATTGATGATCAATTCAAGTTTGTAGAGTAATAACAAGAGTTAATGACCAGGTAAGGTCACTATTCAATAATCAGAACCTAATAAGAAGCGTATGAAGTTGTTATATTTTTCCGATCCGATGTGTTCTTGGTGTTATGGCTTTACTACGGTCATTGACAAGATTCAGGAGAATTATCCTCAGGTAGAGATAGAAATTATTCCAGGTGGATACTCCCCTGGAAACAAAGAGGTAATGTCCGAAAAATACAAAAACATGTTACAAAGAGCCTGGGCAAGCGTTAACCTGGCAAGTGGACAAGCATTCGATTATTCAATGAAGTTTGTTCATGACAAGTTTTGTTACGATACAGAACCATCTAGCAGGGCATTTCATGTTATTCAGGAATTGGTTCCTGAAAAATCCTATGAGTTTTTGAAGCTAATGCAGTCAAACTTTTATGCGGAAGGGAAAGACATTACTAAGGAAGAGATATTAGCAGATCTTGCTGAGAAGTTTGGTATAGAAAGGGAAGTTTTTATAGAGAAATTCAACTCCAAGGACATTTTTCTGAAAACCAATCAGGGATTTTTGAAAAGCAGGGAGTTAGGCGTAACAGGATTTCCAAGCTTAATTGGAGAAAAGGACAGCAGTCTTACAATGATCACACCAGGTTTTCAAGCTTTTGAAAATGTACAAAGCATTTTAAACACGTGGTTGAATGAGCAAAAGGTTGATGCAGATTCTAATGATCATTCGTGTAATAAGGGAAGCTGCAAGAGATAAAAAGACCAGAAATAAATATTGTATAAGATATAGAAATCGACGATGAAGAAAGTATTATTAATTAACGGACATGAGCCTTACGCATTTGCAGAAGGTCGCTTTAATCAAACCATGTTTGATGAGATTGAAAATCAGCTAAAAGGTAAGTTTACCATTACCAAAACCATCATTAAGGATGGATACAATCCGGAAGAGGAACAAGAGAAGTTCAAGCAAGCAGATGCTATTATATTTCAGTTTCCTATTTACTGGTTCTCAGCTCCTGCTTTAATGAAAAAGTACATTGATGAGGTATATGCTCATGGTGTGTTTTTTGGAATGGGCGAAGAAGGGAAGAAGTATGGATATGGAAACGGGATGATGAATGGAAAGAAATACATGTTCTCCATTACCGCTAACTCTCCGGCATATGCTTATAACGATACTGAGCAATTCTTTGAAGGAAAAAGTCTTGATGAATCACTGTTTCACTTGCACAAAATCAATGAATTTTGTGGAATGGAGTCCATAGAAAGTTTTGGAGCTTTTAATGTGATAAAAGAACCACAGGCAGAACAGGATCTGATTCGTTTGAAAGATCACATGACCAAAATAATTACACAATTAAACTAATTCAACATGCTTACTTGCCGTATTTCTTATGCGGCAGGCAATAAAATTTTGATACTTATGAAAAGATTAGAGTTTGATGTTTCAAATGAGGATACATGTATGAAAACATGGGTGTTTGATATTGATGAAAATGGTTCGGAACAAATTATTCGAAACCTTGATATAAAATTTACACGTCAAGGATGCATGGGGCACCCAAAGTCGATATCTGCATTGGTTAAAAACCGATCAGTCGAGTCAATAGATACAGATTTATTAGCTGAAACAACGTGCGCACGTGGCAAATCATGTGGTATGATTCTGGGTCAGTGTATTTCACAAATCAGAAATAACTAGGAAATTGAACTTGTTGCTTGCTGCAATGAATTTGTGGCGAGCAATTCTGACTTCGATGGATACCAAAAATAGGACTGTTGTTGGTTCGGTTCATTTTTTAATCATGATAAAATGGCATACAAATGAAATATACTTTGGCATTTGATATTTACGGAACACTGATCAACACTGCTGGTGTTGTTGAAATGTTAGAAGAGATGATTGGCGAAAAGGCAAAGATTTTCTCAGAAAGCTGGAGAAGTAAACAGCTTGAATACTCTTTTAGAAGGGGACTCATGAAGCAATATGAAGATTTCTCAGTATGTACAAAGGATGCGCTGGATTATTGCAATAGATTGTTTGGAACAGATTTAACGGAAAGCCAAAAAAGTGAATTAATGAATCAATATAAGGTTTTACCTGCTTTCCCGGATGTTGAGGAAGGTTTGCAAAAACTTAAAAATGCGAACCATAAATTGTATGCTTTTTCAAATGGAAGTAAAGAGGCAATAAAACAACTCCTTAGCAATGCAAATCTAACTGATTACTTTAATGGGATAGTCAGTGTTGAGGATGTGCAGATCTTTAAACCAAATCCGAATACATACGAACACTTTATGCATGAAACAGGTTCTCAAAAGTCGAATACATGGTTAATCTCAAGTAATCCTTTTGATGTAATAGGTTCCATTGCTTATGGATTTCGTTCTGTCTGGGTACAGCGTAATCCGAAAATCATATTTGATCCCTGGACAAGTGATTCGCATGGCGTGATTGAACCAAGTACAATTGTCGATAGCCTGACGGATCTATCTTCTACACTTGACAAGCAGGAATAGATGGTTCAGATTGTTTCAACATTAGAAATGGAAAGATTTATAAATACTTAAAACTAAACAAGCATGTTACAAGACAAATTGCAAGCATTTAAAAAGCAGGTGTATCAGGATATGCCGAAAGAGACAACCACCAAGTTCGACAAGCAAATTCAGGAACTAAGAGATATGAACTTTGCCAGTCAAGGATTGAAGGTTGGGGATACAATTCCCATGTTTATTTTAAACAATGCCAAAGATCAAAAAGTGAGTAGCAAGGAAATTTTGGAAAATAATCCAATAGTAATCAATTTCTACAGGGGAGGATGGTGTCCATATTGCAATTTGGAGCTAAGAGCTCTGCAGCAATTCCTGCCGGAGTTTGAGAATCTGGGTACAAAGCTAATTGCCATTTCTCCTGAAAAACCTGATAACTCAATGTCTACCGTGGAGAAGAATGAACTGAAATTTGAAGTACTGACAGACACTGATAATAAGCTGGCTCGCGACTTTGGAATTGTATTCGAATTCCCGGAATATCTTGATGAGGCCTACAATGGCTTTGGACTAGACCTAAAGAAACACAACAACAGCAAAAAGGTTGAATTGCCACTACCTGCTACTTATGTTGTAGATCAAACAGGCACCATTCGCTATGCATTTGCTGATGAGGACTACACTATGCGTGCAAACCCTGAAGATATTCTGGAAGCATTAAAAGGAATTTAATTTTCCATACATGAGAAATTGAATAATCTAACAATTACATTCAAACATGAAAATTCTACAGTATTTCAATAAAGACAGAAAAGCTACCTGGCTGGAGCTATTTTTCGATTTGGTTTTTGTCGTGGTTATTAGTAGCATAACTCATATGTTGGCTCATACTCACGATGGACACCTGGATTGGAATTACATCATTAAGTTTCCATTGGTTTTTATTCCGGTTTGGTGGCTTTGGGCAAATCATACGGTGTACTGCAATTTGTATGATACCGATAGCAAAAATCATCGTTTCGTTACCTTGATTATCATGTTTTTAATGATTGGCTTATCTGTTTTTATTGATGTAGATTTTGACAAGGTATTTTATGGATTTATTAGTTTCTTCTCAGCCATTCGAGTGATTATTGCTTTATTGTACATGAATTCTCACAAAAAGCATGAGAAGGATGAAAAGCATGCAAAAATGTTGGGGAGGGTATATTTGATAAATGCCTTGCTTGGTTTTAGTGCCATATTAATTGATCACGAAATAAAATATGTAGTGGTTTACCTGAGTATTCTACTGGATTTAATTCTACCACCTATTTTAGGCAGAAAGATGACGCACGCCAAAATTCATAGTGAGCATCTTGTTGAGCGAACAGGACTGTTAATGATTATTCTGTTGGGAGAATCTGTGATCAGTCTTTCGAATACTTTACAGGGGATTCAATGGAATACATTTAATGTTATGGCTACGATAACAGGTTTTATCCTGATTGGAGGAATTTGGTGGATTTTATTCGATTTCATTTACCTACTAACCGAGAATAAAAGCATCAAAAAAGCCTATTTGATTATTTTTCCCAATCTGTTCCTGTATATGGGACTGGCAGTTATTGCTAATCTAATCAGACATGCAATATTAAATGATTTGGAAATAGGAACATTTAGATTTTTAGCCATGGCAGGCATTGTAATTTTCTTCCTGGGTAAACAAGTTCCATACTATATCTTATTTCCTAAGATCAGAAAATACATCATCCTAAACACAGGTATTGTATTTGTACTAACAGCATCGTCTTTATTATTACCAAGACATGAGTGGATATTAATAGGCGTAACTTTAACCTTGTTCGTGTATATATTCAGCACATTTAGATATATGATCGATGAAGATATTGCTCAAAGACACATCGATAAAATGGATTCAGGTTACAAGTATCTACTATTAAAAAAATCAAAATAAACATTTAGGGGAAAACACATGAAAGTAAAAGAAGATTATAAAGGCTTTGAAGTAGGGCCAATAAGACCTCCAAGCGAAGGCGATAGCTTATTACTGCGATTAACCAGAAACTGTTCATGGAACAAGTGTACATTTTGTGGATTATACAAAGGAGAGAAATTTAGCATTCGCTCTATAGAACACGTATTTGAAGATATCGAGAATCTAAAATTATGGATTGACGCATTGTCTGAAGAGAACAAAGAAGCCAACAATTTAGCAGAACTTAAAAGAGTGGAATCTTTAAAAAAGACTGCAGGTATTCATAACGAATGGGCTTATTATTCGGCTACACAATGGTTGAAAACAGGAATGAAATCCATTTTCCTTCAGGATGCAAATACCATGATAATGAAACCAGACGATTTGGTTGATATCCTTCAAAGAGTGCGCGATTATTTTCCAAATGTTGAGCGAGTTACTTCTTATGCACGTTCTCATACCATTAACAATATCAGCGATGAAGATTTAAAACGAATAGCAGATGCAGGATTAAACCGCATACATATTGGAATGGAATCGGCTAATGACGATGTTTTAAAGATTGTTAAGAAAGGCGTTGACAAAAAAACACACATACTTGCAGGACAGAAAGTAAAAAGAGCGGGAATTGAATTGAGCGAATATTACATGCCAGGTTTAGGCGGACAGGAATATTCGGAAGGAAATGCTCTTGATACTGCCGATGCTTTAAATCAAATCAATCCTGATTTTATAAGAATTAGAACTTTGGCCTTACCAGATGATATATTATTGGTAGAAGATTATCGAAATGGAACCTTTACCAGAACCAATGATGCCATGATGGCAAAGGAACTGCAAACCATGATTAAAAATCTGGAAGGAATAGATAGTTACGTTAAAAGTGATCACATTCTGAATTTAATTGAAGAAGTAGAAGGAAGATTAGCACAAGATAAAGACAAGATGGTGAATGCCTTGCAGTGGTATTTGGATCTATCGAGAGAAGACCAGATTATATTTAGTGTGGGAAGAAGATCGGGAGTAATGAAATCCATAAAAGATTTTAATGATCCACACAGAAAAGAACGTGTGCTGAATACAATGGCCCAGTTCAATATCAATGAATCTAATGCCGATCAGACTATTGATGAATTAATGAAACGTTTTATTTAAAGAAAGAATTAGATATGATTGGAGTTTTAAAGTCGTTCGATCCAAGTAATGGCGAGCTTGTGGGAAGTGTTGAAAGCACAGCCATATCAGAAATAGAACAAATTGTAAATCGTGCTAAAAAAGCGCAGAAAGCATGGAGAATTCTAGGTGCTGATAAGCGTGTTGACCTGATTGAAAAAGCTTCACAGGAAGTTGGTTCAAAATCGGAAGAACTTGCAGTTTTACTTAGCAAAGAAATGGGAAAAGACTATCGCCGATCAACAGGCGAAGTCAATGGAGTAGCCTACGGTGCTCCATATATTGCCAACGAAGCTAAAAGAGCAATTGAACCGGAGCAAAGAAGAGGTTCAGTAATTGAATTCGATCCACTGGGAGTTGTAGCCGTAATATCGCCCTGGAACTATCCTTTGGCAATGGCTGTAAACCTTATGATTCCTGCCTTAACTGCAGGAAATACAGTAGTGTTTAAACCATCGGAAGAAACACCTTTAATTGCTCAAAAGTATGTGGAAATATTAAATAAGTATTTGCCTGAAAATGTGCTGCAAATTGTTCATGGCGACAAAGAGCAAGGACAAAAATTGGTGGATAGTGATGTCAAAATGATTGCTTTTACCGGGTCTATGGCGGCTGGAAAAGATATCATGAAACGTGCATCGGGTTCCATTAAACGTTTGGTAATGGAATTGGGCGGAAATGACCCGATGATTGTATTGCCTGATGCCAATTTGGACTCAGCGGCACGTTTTGCGGTAGGAAGTAGCTTCGAAAATGCAGGGCAGATGTGTACCTCTACGGAACGTATTTATGTACATGAAAGTATTGCAGAAGCTTTTGAAAATAGGGTAAAGGAAATTGCTTCATATTACAAAATAGGTGCTTGGGATGATAATAATGTAAATATAGGACCAATTATCAATGATACTCAGCGTAGTAAAATTATTGCTCATATTAATGATGCAGTTGATAAAGGGGCCAAATTATTATTAGGTGGTGAAAATCATCCCGAGCACTATATTGTGCCAACCGTATTAAGTGGAGTTAACAGAGAAATGTTAATGGAACACGAAGAAACATTTGGTCCAGTTGTAAGCATTAGCCGGTACAGCGATTTAGATGAAGCCATTGACCTTGCCAACGATACTATTTACGGTTTGGGTGCTGTAGTGTATGGTGGAGAAGATGCAAAAAATGTAGCCAGGCAATTAGAAGCCGGAATGGTTGGAATCAACAGTGGTGTTGGTGGTGGAGATGCTCCTTGGGTAGGAGCCAAGCAAAGTGGTTTTGGATACCATGGAACAGAGAATGGGCATCGCCAGTTTGCACAAGTAAAAGTTCTTAGTAACTAAATAAAATAAGATTTTAACTGCAAGCATGTTGCTTATATTTGATTTAAAATGTGAAATCCGAAAGACTACCTTATCACGAGGTAGTCTTTTTTCTGCAAAGGCCACAAAAAAAGGCAGAAAATAAATTTCTGCCTTTGATTTTAAATAAAATATGATGTTGGCAGTAGTTTATTCAGCATCTTCAAGGTGGTCCATCCAGATTTTGTTAATCTCGTTGTAATCGCCTAAACCTTTCATTACAGTATTAACAGTGTAACCTTTTCCTTCTAATCTTTCTTTCCAAGATTGTTCTGCAGGATCAGTTTCACCAGTGTTACCATTCATATCGTTATTTGCATGATCACCAGCAATAGACATTAATGGCGTAATGGTAACTTTGGTCGTTTTTGGAGAAAGTTTATCCAATTCAGTTAGAATACCACCAATTGAAGTTTTTCCAGCATCAAAACCTATACCTTCAACAGTACCCACAAAGAAGTTAGCATTGATTTTTTGAAGCTCATTTTGAAGTTTTAAATACTGAGCATCCGCTGCATGTGGAGTACCGTGTCCCATTAACAATACTGGACCTTCAGTAATTTCAGTAGCAAATTTAGCAGCCATAATTTCAGCAACAGCTTTAATATCGGCATCACTATCCAATAAAGGACGACCAATTTTTACTTCGACTCCTTCATATTTAGCTTTAAATACTACAATTGCTTCTTTCATCTCGTCAAATTCTTCACCAGGAATAACATGTAAAGATTGTACTTCGAATTTAGAAAAGCCATCCTTTACCATGATTTCCAAAGCTTCCTGAGGCGTGTCATTGTCGATAATTTGTCCTTTTAAAGAACCTTCTCCATTTCCCTGACGCAATTTGTTGATAATGATATCGGAGGTGTAACCCCATTTAATGGTTTCACCGGCAAATCGTTTTTTTGCAGCATTATCGATGTTCTTGAATGTCTCTTGTGGATCTGGGAATGAAGATCCAAAAGTTACCAATAGGATACCTTCTTTGTCACCTAAAGTGTTCTTGTCGTCATTGTCGTCATCACTACAACCAGTGAATACCATTGCTAATGCGCACAAAGCGATAGCTGATCTTTTGATTAAATTCATTTTGTCTTGTGTTTTTGTTAATTTGATTTTATTAATAAATCCCCAAAGGGATTTTAGCTTATTTGCTAAAGTTTACATTCAACCCTACAAAGATTGTTCTTCCCGGATTTAAGGTTCCGTAATGTGAACCATATGGTCTGTCATCTACATAATCGAACAGGTTGTCGATTCCTGCAGTGATTCGAATTTTGTAGTTTTCCCATTTGTTAATGCTTAGGTTCGAAGAGAGTTTCCAAACTTGGTAAGCATCTGCATAACTTCTCTCCAAATCTTCTTCCAAATAGAAACGATCTGATTTGTAAACGCCAGATAGACTAATATTTAGTTTCTTCTTGTTCCATCTTTCTGTCCAGGATAATTTCCAGGTTGCACTGTGTTCTGATATGCCATTTAATCTGATATCCTGTGTTAGGTTTTTTGCACTTACGTAGCTGTAACTTCCGTTGAATCGCAATTGAGAAAATATAGGGAAACTAAAGTGCCAATCAGCACCAATGGTTCTTGCATCGTCTATATTGTAACGCTTTTTTGTTTCCTCAATTCCTCTTCGTGCATGGTCGTATGTTGTAGGAATAATTTTATAATCAATTTTGTCGTAGATTCTGTTCAGGTAAATATTTAGGCCCGTTTTAAACTTGTTGGCCTTAAATTCACTTGATAATGAAAAGTAATGTGATTTCTGAGCTTTCAAGTCTTCATTGCCAAGATATAGGCGATACATGCCCATGCGGTTGCTTTCGTAGTAATAGTATAATTCTTTTAAAGTAGGACTTTTAAAGCCATTAGAGTAGGTAAATCTATGGGTGAATTTAGATTCTTTGTACATCATGCTTAGTTTTGGCGTTACCGAAATTCCGGTTTTATCATGATACAAGGTTCTAAGACCAGCAACCAAATCTAATTTTTTACTTAGCTTCATTTCATCCTGAACATACAAGGAGTAAGTGTAGGCATTAACTTTAGGTGTGGTTAACCTGTATTCCGCTTCTAGGTATTCGCCTCTAAGCACAGTTCCAAAGCTTAGTTTGTTCTTGTGGTTGATGTTAAAAACCCCTTTTACCTGCGAAATTACATTTACCACATCTGAGTTTTTAAATCGATCACCCGGATAATAGGTCTTCTTGATTACATCGGTACTTGTAATGTAGGTTTCGTTGTATTTGTAAGGATATTCCTTGTAGTACAAGTAGTTGTTTACATCAAAATTAAAGCTTAGGAAATTTTTATTTTTCAATTTGTATTTGCCTCCTAGCGAAACAGCCCTGTTGTTGTAGTAGTAGTTATGCATTTGCGCTCTGAATGGGAGGTACAGTGTTTTTTCGTACCACGACAAATCCATATTCAAACTTAACTTCTGGTTTACCTCATACTCTAAAAACTGGCTAATGGTATAAGCTTTACTTTTATTTGCAGGTTTATAGTAGGTATGAACCAAAAATGGCAAATCGTGATTGGAATCCCATTTGTTATTAAACTTCATGGAATTTAACTGGTATCCAGCTTTTTGCTTGTAGTTAAAAGTAGTTTTGCCAGATAGTTTCCCTTCACTAAAAGTGAAAGAGTTCAGCTGTTTGAAATCTCCGTAAGCACCCAGGCGGGAACTACTGCTTGCAGATCGTTTCCCTTTTACTTTTTTGGTGATGATATTGATTACTCCGGCTATGGCATCGGATCCGTATAGGGTAGAGGAAGCACCTTTTACTACTTCTATTTGCTCAATGTCTGCTGAGTTAATTCTGTTTAAATCAGCATATCCGCCTACACCTCCAGTTAATCTTTTGCCATTCAAAAGGATCAATACATAGTCTTTGCCCAAACCATTAATTTTGATATTGGAACCCATCGAACTGGTAGTGTAGTCAATAGAAGAGGAGATACCCGAAATGATTTCTTCTACATTTCGGCCCGATATGTCAGCAATGTCCTCTTTGGTAATGATTTCTGTTTGAACTGGTACATTATCAATCTTATAATGTGTACCTGTACCTGTAACAACGATAGGAGAAATGGTAAAAGATTTTGGTTGCAGTCCAATATTGAAATTTTTGGAAGTGTTTACATCAATTTCCTGGCAGAACTTCTCGTAGCCAAGAACCGAAACGCAAAGACTGTATTTGCCTTTGGCTATATTGGTTAATGCGTACTGCCCACCATCTTGGGTACTTGCCGTATTTAAACTATCTAGGTAGACGTAAGCAAAATCAATTCCCTCTCTGGTGTTTTTGTTGTACACCTTGCCACTAAGGCTAAAATTTTGTGAGAATGCAGAGAAACATACTGCCTGCATTAACAACATACAAAAAATCTTATGCATAGTAAAAATATACTAATGCATTCCTGGAATATGTGAGGTAAATGAAATCAGAAAATATACTCAAATCATCATTAACTTCTTTTCCCGGAAGCAATAATTAAACAATATCTCCTGGCAGGTTTCCTGACTTTCCCGATTCTCAACTCCTTCCCATCCCTATAGGACAGTGGATTTTGACTGTTGAGAACGAATTAATATCTATGGATATTAACGAGATTTACAGTAGCGGGTACTGTTCCGGATTTACACCGGATTCCCTTTTAACTCCACTTGCTGAATGCAAATAGAGCACCAAAAGCTTTGCAAATGTATTCTTTTTTATTGATTATAAAATGATGGGAATCGCTTTTGTTGTATGTTAATTAACAGGTTTAAATTCGAAAAATATTTATCGCATAATAAGTTTTTGTTAATCAACATCTTTCAGCAATATATTAATTGTCAGTTTGGTTGAGGGTGAATTGTTTATTCTGATATGATCACATGTTAGCTGTCTAATTTTGAAGCCTTTTAATGTTCTTATTTATAAAATTTATCAAAACTTATTTCTAATTCATTCTAAATATTACTTTTGTACTCTATTTTTTGAAATGGTAGAATTTCATATTTGTAAATGTTTGTTTGTTAGTAAGTTTTGTGCATAAAAAATCTGTAATTAATGAATTTTCGTAACAAATCCATCATCTTTATAGGAGCAGTTATCATTTTGGCATTTGGAGTGGTAGCATATTTGATTGGGGATAAAATGACCATTACTGCCCGTAAAATGAGCGTGGATCTGGCTTTATCGAAAGCACAAAATAGTTTTTTGATTGTAAAAAGAGAGCTGGATGAAAGCATTTTGCGTACAAAAATGCTGGCCGAATCGATAGAAGAGACTATCGATATGAACACGGAGGAATCCGCACTAATTAATAATGCGCTAATCACCAAACTGAAGTTGAGAAATGAAATTAATGCAGTTTGGTACATTCCTATTGATTCTTTGAATAGAAAAAATGATCAGATAGATACTTCTTTTTACCAATCTGATTTGAATCAAATACATGCCCAATTGTCGATTCAATTTCTACAAAGTAAAATTGAGAACATATCTGTCCCTTATCAGGGATCCGATGATCGTTTAATAAGTTCTATTTTGGTTGCGGTTGAACGTAGGAATCGTATTATTGGAGTGTTGGGTGCCGATTTGGATCTGTATCGATTTCAGCAACATTTTTACGATAATGAAGATTTGGGAAGAGCCTATGTAAGTATTATTTCCGAACAAGGATTCTGTATATCACATCCCGAGGAAAGTTTTATTGGCAAAAGTATTGATTATTTGAATGATGCAGATGGCATACGAGAGGTGTTGGCAAGTGGTAAAAAAATGCACAACGAAGTTCATTCCCAATTCCTTCAAGTACCTGTTATTAGGGTATATCAGCCTGTTAATATTGGCGAAACCAATACCAATTGGCTCATTACGGTAAGTGTGCCACTTTTCAACGTAAAAGAATCGGTGCAAGCCACAAGAAATTCAACCATATTAATTGGATTGGTCCTGGCTCTTTTGTTGATGGTTTTTCTTTATTTTTCTCAGCGTCGTTGGCTTTATGAATCAACCAAAAGGAGAAGAGCAGAAAGAAGACACATGAACGAGGTAAGTAAATTATCTTCCATTATGGAGAGTACCGATCAAATTATGATTTTTTCGGTGGGAAGAGATTACAGGTATACAAGTTTTAATTCGGTGCATAAAGAGGAGGTTCTTAAATTTGAAAACGAACTAATAAAAGAGGGGAAGAATATTTTAGATGCGTACTATGGAGATTTTCGCATCGAAATGAAAAAGTACTTGGATAGAGCATTGGGAGGAGAGCATTTCTTGGTAGAATATCAGCGTAATGGAATAGATTACCAGCAGATATTCAATGCCATATCCGATGCAGAAGGTAAGGTTGTCGGCGTGGCAAGTTTTAAACTGGATATCAGTGAAACTTTACAATTGAGAAAAAAAGCACAGGAGGAAGAAGAGGAGAAGGTTAAGGCTCAGTTAAAGAATATCAAAAATCAAATTAATCCCCATTTCCTATTCAATTCCTTAAACTCACTGTATGCCCTTGTAGATGGGGAGCCTAAATTGGCTCGTAAGTTCATTGTGAATTTGTCAAAGGTATACCGATATCTGCTCGACAGTAACAACAGTAATTTGATTCAACTGAAACAGGAAATGGATTTTATAAAGCAATACGTCTTTTTACAAAGAATACGTTTTGGAGAAAATTTAATTCTGAACTATGATATTCCTGAGGATGCAATGCAATATAAACTGCCATCTGTAAGTATTCAATCATTGGTTGAAAATGCCATTAAACACAATGTTATTACCAGCGATAAGCCACTTACCATTCGAATAAAGATTACTGATGACAATTGTCTTTTGGTTGAGAATCCTTATCAACCACGTACCGATTTAAATCATTCTCCGGGAACAGGATTGAAAAATCTTGATGCTTTATACTCTTTCCTTGGCGATAGAAAGCCGTATTACGGCATTGAGAAGGAACATTTTATTGCAATCTTGCCTCTGTTTTAGCAAAGCTCTCTATTGCCTGCAATCCATTCATACCATTTTTTTTGTCTTTCACTCCCCAATATTTCGGATTCACTCCTTTCTTTTTCCTTGTGAGTTTGAAATAATTCACTTTTGTTCCCAATTCTTGCTTTGAGCTGCCATAGCAGTAGCAATAATGAATGCAAAACAACAAATATGAGGAGATTATTAATTGATCTCTTTGAAACAAATCATTATAAATGAATTTAAATACAATTACACCTACTAAGTCGATTGGGAAGCTGATGATAATGGCTTGCATTCTGGGGGGTATGCATGCTAATTCTTTAGCATCAGAAATCCATTCGACTTCTCCTGAAGAAGGAATCTTTAATTTTTGGAAAAAGAAGAAAAAAGAAACAAAAGTAGATTCAACCACAAGCAGTAAATCTAAATCTGATTTAAAAGCTTTTGAAGAAGTAATCACTTCGGATGCCGACACAAAAAAGGGTGTCATTAACATCCACCGTGTAAAGAAGGATTACTATTTCGAAATTGCAGATTCTTTAATAGGACGTGATTTCCTTTTGGTGAACAAGATTTCAAAGGTTCCTTCTCAGGTGAACGAATTGGGTTTGAACAAAGGGATCAACTACCAAAACCTTTTAATTCGTTTTGAAGCGGATACTCTGGAAGAGAAAATTTGGGTAAAAACTTACCATCCATATTACGAAGGAAAAGAAGGGGATGCAATTACTCAATCGGTAAAAGACAATTACATTCCTTCAATCAGAGAAGCTTTCGATTTGGCTTGCATCGGAAAAGATTCTACATCCTATGTTTTTAAAGTAAACAAAGTATTTGATGGATCGGAAAAGAGTTTGAATGATTTATTTGGAGTTTTGGGAATGCCTGGTAGTGCCATTAAGTCATTGTCTAAGATTAATGCAGCCAAAAGTTTTCCTGAAAATGTGATCATGAAATCACTTTTGACCACTAAGGCGGAAGGGATTACTGTTTCGATAGAGGTGACTTCTAATATTGTACTCTTGGCTGCAGAACCAATGAAGCCTCGTTTTGCAGACAGAAGAATCGGTTACTTTACTACCAAGCATTTCTATTATAAGGATGATCAGCAAGCTGTAGAGAATCGTGAATTTGTGAACCGTTGGAGACTGGAGCCTAAAAAAGAGGATGTTGAAAAGTATTTGGCTGGTGAATTGGTAGAACCTAAAAAGCAAATTGTATACTATATCGATCCATCAACTCCACCACAATGGAGACAAGCCATTAAAGATGGAATTACAGATTGGCAAGCAGCTTTCGAACAAGCGGGTTTCAAGAATGCCATTATCGCAAAGGATGCACCTGTAGATGATCCTGATTTTGATGGTGATGATGTTCGTTTCTCAATGATTACCTATGCAGCATCAAGCCAGGCGAATGCCATGGGACCATCTGTTGTGGATCCACGTTCGGGTGAAATTATTGAAGCGGATGTAATTTGGTGGCACAATGTAATGACCGCTCTTCATTCATGGATTAGAATTCAGACTGGAAGCATTGATCCCAAAGCAAGAGATAACAAATTTACAGATGAACACATGGCTCATGCCATTCGTTTTGTTTCTTCTCACGAAATTGGTCACACACTTGGATTGATGCACAATATGGGAGCATCCTATGCTTTCCCGGTGGATTCATTAAGATCGAAGTCTTTTACCCAAAGAATGGGAGGAACCGCACCATCGATCATGGATTATGCACGTTTCAATTACGTGGCTCAGCCTAAAGATGGCGTAAAAAATATCACTCCACAAATTGGGGTGTACGATAAATATGCCATTGCATGGGCATACCGTTGGATCGATAAGAATACACCTTGGGATGAGTTGCAAGTATTGGGCAATATGATCCGCAAACATGAAAATGATCCTTTGTACCATTACGGACCTCAGCAAAGTGGAAAGAATACTATTGACCCTTCGGCACAAAGTGAAGACTTGGGTGACAACTCAATGAAAGCAAGTCGTTATGGATTGAAAAATTTGAAGCGAATTGTTCCTGAAGTAGAAAAATGGACCTATGAAGAAGGTGTAAGCTACGAGAAGGCTGGGAAGATGATGATGGGAGTTATCGGGCAATGGTTTACCTACGCCAATCATGTAATTGCAAACATTGGTGGTATCTATTTGGATCAGCCTGTTTATGGTGAAAACAAAGCAGCTTATGCTCATGTTGAAAAAGCCAAGCAAAAGGATGCCGTTCAATACATCATCGATGAAGTAGTGAAAAATCCAGAATGGATTACCAATGCTGAGATCTACAAAAAAACATATCCAATTCGAGAATCAGTTATCGGAAACATTGAGTACGCTCCAACAACGCTTTTCAGAGATTTAAATTCTCAGCTTTTCTTTTCAATCCTAAAAGATGAGCGTTTGCAAAGAATGTTGCAAAACGAAGCGATGAATGGTAGAAAAGCTTACACGGTAACTGAAATGATTAGAGATCTACACAATGGTGTTTTTGCCAAAACCATTAAGCGACAAAAGTTAGATGTCTTTACTCGTCAAATGCAGAAGAATTTTGTGGATAACCTGATCATTACCCACAACAAAACCATGGTAAAGACTACCAAGAAATCACTACATGATCATCACAATCATTGTGGTTGCGGGCATCACAGTCGCATGCCAATGCTTTGTGATTATGCAGTGAAAAGTAAGAAGATGTTTGATTCGGGCAGTGAAATAGAGGATATGGAAAGTAAATATGCCGACAGAAATATTTTCTATGCCACGAGCAACAGGGTATCAGATGTGGTATCGGTGAAACGAGGAGAGCTGATGAGAATCCGAGATCTACTTAGAAATAGATTAACAATTTATGATGAAGCTACCAAGTTTCATTATCAAGATTTACTTCTTCGAATTGAAGAAGCGCTTAATATACATCTATAATTAGTTAGTGCAGGTTGGGAGAATTTACCTTCTCCTTACCTGTTTTTTCGTATAATATAACCATTAATTAATAACCAATAAAAAACAAAAGTTTATGAAAAGAATGCTAACCTTGCTTTTGATCTTATTGCCCGCATTTGTTTGGGCCCAAGAGATGAAGCTGATTAAAGGAAAGGTACTTTCTGAGAAGGATGGTGACGTTCTGATTGGTGCTTCGGTTTATATCGACAAAGCAACAATTGGAGCTGAAACAGGTATGAAGGGAATTATTGAAAACATTAGCTTGGGAACCATTACAGATTTCGATGGAAATTTTAGCCTTGAAGTTCCTAAACAATTAAATACCATTTCATGTAGCTTTTTGGGTTTTGAAACTCAAGTGGTAGACATTAAGGGAAAATCTTTCGTTACCATTAAATTGGGCGAATCAACCAGTGAATTGGGAGAGGTTATCGTTACAGGTTACCAAAAAATTGAAAAACGAAAAGTAACTTCAGCAGTTGTTAAGGTAAATGCTGATAACATCCGTCAGGCTGGTGTTGCCAATGTAGATCAAATGTTGTCGGGTCAGTTGGCTGGTGTTACCAGTGTGGTTCAAAGTGGTGCTCCGGGTGCTCCTGCTAAAATTCGTATTCGTGGTACGGCTTCATTAAATGGTACTCAAGATCCTCTTTGGGTATTGGATGGGATTCCATTGGAAGGAAATGATGTGCCTGATTTTAACGACAAAGACAATATCGATCAATTGTACAATTCTTCGATTGCCGGTTTAAATCCTCAGGATATCAAAGACATTACCGTATTGAAAGATGCTGCTGCAACTGCCATTTATGGTGCTCGTGCTGCAAATGGTGTAATTGTAATTACATCTAAAAAAGGGAAAGCGGGAAAAATGAGAGTACAGCTTACCAGCAATACTTCATTTATTTCTAAACCTGATTTTGACAAATTGAACCTGATGAATTCCAGCGAAAAAGTGGATTTGGAGTTGTTGATGGCAGGAAGAACAGATTTAACTTATAATGCTAGTAAAGGTGGTGTAGCTCAAATTTTAAATGCAAATAACGATTGGGACAATTTCCAGGCTGGTGGTATCGATGCAATTAGTGCCGAATCTCTTGCCGCAATTAACCAATTGAGAACGATTGATCCTAATTTGGAAGATGAGTTGTATCAGAATGCAGTGAACCAGGATCACTCATTAAGCATCTCAGGCGGTAGCGAAAAAGCAACTTACTATTTCTCTGCTGGTGCACACACCGAGAAAGGTACAACCAAAGGTACATCGCTTAATCGTTACAATGTTACTTTAAAAACTGATTTTAAATTAACCGATAACTTGTCTTTTGGGGTAAGCATGTTTGCCAACCAAAGAAGAAACCAGAGCTTCTTAACAGAGGGGAGCATGTTGACCAACCCATCTCAGTACATTCGCTCATCTAATCCTTATTTGAGATTAAGAGATGAAAATGGGAACTATGTATACAACCAGAACGAAAAAGGTTCATGGCGAATCATTAATTTGGACTATAATATTCTTGAAGAGAGAGAAGGCACAAGCCATGTTTTAAAAGGGAACAACCTAAACTCTATCTTTAAGGTGAACTGGAAAATTCATCCAAATTTAACTTATAGATCTCAATTCGGATACCAGGTTGACAAATCGAATACTACCAAGGAAGCAGAGCAAGAGACATACTTCGTACGTAGAACTCGTTACAAGAGTGGATATGGTAGCATAGTTGATAATAAGTATGAAAATTACTTTTTGCCTGAAGGTGGAATTATTAAAAACTGGGATGCAGAGAGTACTTATTACAACTGGAAAAACATTCTTCAGTATTCGAAAACTTATAACGAATTGCATGAGGTTGATGTGATGGTTGGTAGTGAGATCAGAGAATCTAAATATACTCAGATTGCAACTTCTGCTTACGGTTGGAATAGCAAGAATAATACGTCTAAGCCAGTAATTTATAGAGATGAAGCGGATGCAAAATCATTCCCACTGTTTACCAAAACCTATAGAAAGAACAGATATGCTTCTTTCTTTGGAACAGCATCATACACCTTCAACAGAAAATATACATTCTTTGGTAGTGTGCGTTTCGATGGATCAGACTTGTTTGGTGTAGATTCAAAATACAGATACCTGCCTTTGTATGCATTAAGTGCATCATGGAATGCCAAGGAAGAGTCTTTCTTTAGAGATGTGAACTGGTTGAGCGCGTTAAAATTCAGATCTTCATATGGTTTACAGGGAAATATCGATAAACAAAGCTCACCTTATATTGTAGGAACGCCAACTACGGTAACCAATTTGCCAGGAAACAGTGAGAATGGAATTTCAGTTTCAGGTCTTCCTAACGACAAATTAAGATGGGAGAAAACTTCAACTTATAATGTTGGTTTCGATTTGTCTGTTTTGCGTCATGCTGTTCGCATGTCCTTCGATTATTATCATCGTAAAGGAACTGATTTGATTGGATCGCAAGCCGTTCCATTGGAAAATGGATTCAATTCAATGTCGGTAAACTGGGCTGAAATGACCAATAAAGGTTGGGAATTAAGCATTTCTACTCGTAATATTAAAACAGACAATTTTGAGTGGAATACAAACTTTAACATTGCTCACAACGAAAATAAAGTACTAAAAGAGCAGCAACAGATCAATTCAACAACTCCATCACGCGAAGGTTACTCAGCCAATTCAGTTTGGGTAATTAAAACTGCAGGATTGGATGAAAACGGTTACCCTCAATTTGAAAAAGATGGTAAGATTGTATCGGCAGATGAGTATTTCGCATTGTATGACCAAATGGCTGACTATTATCCTAACTATTTGGCAGGATCGAGATTTTCTAATGAAGAGTTGAATGACTTGCTTGTGAACGTAGGTAGTAGAGATCCTAAATACTCTGGTGGTATCATCAATACTTTCAAGTACAAGAACATTGACCTTACGGTTTCGGCCAACTTCAATTTGGGAATGAATGTAATGGAAAGACCTCCTTATAGCATGACTCAATATGATAAATCAAACAATGTTTCAAGAGTTCTTTTGGATGTATTAAGAGGTGACAACAAATCATTACCAAACCTAATGACAAAAGCATCGGCAGATGGACAGTATTGGATGCAAGAGCAATTATACACCAATCTGCGTCCTGATTTCTACAATAGTTTAGACATTTGGCACAAAGAGGTGAATTACCTAAGAATTAGTAGCATTCGTTTGGGATATACCCTAAGCAAGAACATGCTTCAAGATCTTGGTTTGTCTAGTGTTCGTTTGAGTTTTGAAGCCAGAAATCCTTTCGTGATTTCAAATGGATTTGATGGATATTTCGATCCGGAATCTTTTGGAAATATTTATGCTCAGCCACAGCAAAAATCTTATACCATTGGTGTTAACCTTACATTTTAATTGAGAGAAATGAGAAAATTTAGTACATATTTATTTTTATTGCTGGCAGTAGTATCATTCTCTGCCTGCGAGGATTATTTGGATGTAAAGCCAAAGGATAGAGTGATTCCAACTACAGGGGAAGATTTTAGAGATCTTTTAAGTAGTGCTTATAATGCAGTGCCTGCTGATAAAGCAAAGTTGGCTTTTCGTACCGACGAAGTAAAATTAAATGAAAGCAGATGGGATTTATCCAATGTAAAGGATATTTACATGTGGAACGATGCCAATCCTGCCGATAATACAATTACTTATACTTATGATATTTTTTATAAAGTAATCATGTATGCCAATCATGTGATTGCAGAAGGTGGTGATGCAACCGAAGCAACACAGGAAGAAATTGATCAGATTGTAGGAGAAGCGTATCTATTAAGAGCTTACATTCATTTTAACCTGGTAAACATGTTTGGAAAGCCTTATCAGAAAGCAAGCGCTGCTACAGATCAAGGAATTCCTCTTTCTCTGGAAATTGACAGCGAGGCAGCGTACATTCCCAATACAGTTGCTGAAGTATATGAGCAAATTCAATCGGATATTGCAGATGGTCTTTCCAAATTGAAAGTGGATACTTATGCAACAGGTTTGAACTATCGATTTAGCAAGGTGGCTGCATTGGCATTTCAGTCGAGAGTATATTTGTACATGGCTGAATACGCAAAAGCTCAGGAAAGTGCTATGGAAGCTTTAAAATTGAAATCAGACTTACAGGATTTGCCAGCTGATAATTCGAAAGCTCCACACATGTACGATGCTGTAGAAAGCATTCTTGCCATGGATGATAATATAACTGATTATTTACGTGATGCTACTTATATTTCGGAAGAAATGAAGGCTGCATTCGATCAAAGCAATGATTTACGTTTTGCTTTGTATTTTAAAGCAGATGGTGAAGAGTTTGCCATTGATAAAGGGATTGAGCTGGCTTCGAAATGTACTTTCCGTACTGCTGAATTGTATCTGATTGTAGCAGAATGTAAGGCTCGTTTGGATGAATTGGATGACGCGAAAGATTATTTGAATCAGTTAAAAGCAAAACGATTGACAGCGGATTTCTATGCTACTGAAGAAACAAGAATCAATGCATTGAATAAAGCAGATTTAATTGCCGAGATTGCCACCGAGCGTTTCCGTGAGTTGGCTTTCGAAGGTCACCGTTGGTTCGATTTAAGAAGAACAACACAGGAAGAAATCGTTCATACATACAAGGGTGAAACTGCAACTCTTGTAAAGAACGATCCTCGTTATACATTGCGTTTCCCTCAGGAAGCGATTGACAATAACCCTAATTTGAGAAATTAGGATCATTAGCATATCAAAAATTGGGGCATTCCATTACGGAATGCCCCTTTTCTTTTGTAAATTGGCGCCTTGAAAAAGCGAATACACTATAAGCAAATTTATTTTTAGAATATAGGAAATAGATATGCATTAGTTTTATTTTGGAATTCTCCCTTTTTAGGGGAGATGGCGACAGCCAGAGGGGTGCGTTTATTTATATTTTTACCAATTCACCCTTTTCCCTATCGGGATTTTGTTCACATACAATTTTCACATTAATGTGTTCACGAGCTCGGCTTCGCTACGGTTCCCTTACAAGGGAAAACTAAACTTGAAAAAGCTATGTGAGATTCATCTGTAACTAATCAATATAGTTTTCATATTTGTGTAAAAAGAGAGTTGTAAAAAGCAAGAGGAGATGATAGAAGTAGTAATCATAGAGGATGAGCAGTTGGCAGCACGTGAGTTGGAGAAGATGCTTTTGAGCCTGCGCCCAAATCAAGTTCAAATTGCAGCACATTTAGAGAATGTTAAGGATGCTGTAAAGTACCTTTCTTCACATAGGCCCGATTTGATTTTTATGGACATTCACCTGGGCGATGGCAATAGTTTTGGCATTTTCGATAAAACAAGTGTTGATAGTCCCTTAATTTTTACTACGGCTTACGATCAGTATGCCATACAGGCCTTTAAGCAAAACAGTGTGGATTACTTGCTAAAGCCGATTGATCCGGATGATTTGGAAATGGCATTGCAAAAATTCGAAAAAAGATATCAAAAAAAGGAAACGGTTGATTTGTCTTCCCTGCAGCAATCTTTAAATCATTTGATGGCTGGAAATGCATACCAGGAACGTTTCATGGTAAGTCTTGGCGATCGTTTGTGTTCTCTTGAGGTAGATAAAATCGCCTATTTTATGGCCGATGGAAAATCGCTTTACCTTTTTGGTTTCGATGGACACCGTTATTTGTGCGATGGGACATTAAGCTCTTTGGAGAGCAAGTTGGATCCCAAAAGATTCTTTCGCATCAACCGTAAGTTTATGGTGAGTTATGCCTCCATTATCGACATGCATTACTACTCGAAAACACGAATCAAACTCAACTTAAAACCCGATCAGGCCGAATGTATGGATGCCATAGTGAGTCAGGACCGAAGCAACGATTTTAAGAAGTGGTTGAACGGATAATCACAATCTGATTTGAAAGATGAAGCCAATATAGATTTACAGCAGGTAATTTAAAGTACAAATGATAGATACACTGGAACAAGGATTTTTTGGAATTGGAATACAGAATGGAAAAACACCAGAGAATTTAGGGGTGTTGTGGCGATCGGCACAGAACATGGGCGCCAGCTTTATTTTTACCGTTGGCAAACGCTATGCAAAACAAGCCTGCGATACACACAAGGCCACAGGAGCCATGCCGTATTTCCATTACGACAATTTCGATGATTTTTATGCCCACCTGCCAAAGGGAGCCGTTCTGGTAGGAGTGGAGCTGGATGATAAAGCTGTGAACCTGGAAGAGTTCAAACATCCACGCCGCTGTGTATACCTATTGGGCGCCGAAGACAACGGCTTAACCAAAACTGCCATCGAAAAATCGCACCACCTGGTAAAATTCGATACTCGCCTAAGTGTAAATGTTTCGGTTGCCGGTAGCATCATCATGTACGATAGAAACCTGAAAGCCAAGTTTGGGCAGACGATGTATTAGATTGGTAGCTATGCTGATACAACATGCTTGATATGTTTTGTCAAAGATAGATTTTGGCCTAAAAGAACAATCATTCTTAAAAATACTTGGGTTAAAACCCAAGGTAAAGAGATCATGTAAAGCACAAACCATTTCCATTTGTCCTCTGCTTTAGCAGCTACTCTTTATACAAATTTATATTCCTGAATATAATTCGAATGAGAATTAAATATACAATCGTTTAATTCTAAATTCTCCCTTTTTAGGGGAGATGCCGACAGGCAGAGGGGTGCTATTGCTTATATTTTTTACTAATTCACCCTTTAGTCTGTCGACAGTTTGTTCACATTAAACTCCATTTTCAATTGTGTTCATGAGCTCCGCTTCGCTACGGTTCCCTAAAAGGGAAAAACTCAATATGAAAATGCTCTTTAATATTCATTTGTATCTAATCAATATCGTTATTTCATATTTGTGTATAAAGAGTAGGCTTTAACAGAGGGCTATATTTTTATCTGGTATTAGATCTTGGTCTGGACAAAATAATACCGATTGTGGAAATCTTCGTCATCAATATTGATTAAATGTTTGATTAAAGTTTAGGATATCATTAAAATAAATAAGGCTAACTTATAGTAGCCTTAAACACATATTGTGAGTCGTAATAACTCAATATTATTAATCAGAAAGTAAAAGGTAATTTGATTGAATCTTTATTGGTTATTCGAAAATTATCGGATGTGTCTGCATTACATTTACAGCTGTACCACTTTGCTCGCCAGGGATCCAATCTGGCATCGATTTTATTAGTTGCAGCGCAACTGCATCGGCAAGGGGAGTTAAGCCTCGAACAACTTTAGGATTAATTACTTTTCCATGACAATTAACAGTAAAGCTCACAAATACCCTTCCTTTAAGTTTGGCAGAATGTACTTTTAAATATTTATTTAAAGCTTCAGCACCACCTTTATATTCTGGCATCTTTTGAACCAACATAAAAGCCATTTCTCCACAATCGAATTCAAGATCACTGATTTCATCTTCGTGAGATACTGTTTCCTCTGTAGTTTCATTGTCTTCAACAATTGAAACAACTTCAAACTGCTCATCATTTTTGTGATATTCAAAATCACTAAGGCTAATTGATTCTTTTTTATTGGAAGATGGTTTTACAATATAGCCATGCCACATAATAAGTGAAATGGCTTTATAAATAGGTTCATCTTTTTTATCATCTGGGATAATTGATTTTATGGTCCCAATTAATAATGTGGACGAAAGTTCATCTGTTATGGTTGGATTCTTAGAAAGATAATTAACATGACTCAATAGTTGATAATAAGTTGATGTAGTATCGTTTTTTGTATTATTTAAATGATATGATTTTTGCATACATTGTTTAAGCAAATCGAAATCTAAATAACCTGATTTAAGGTATCCACTTTTAGAAAGAATAGAGTCGATTTCCTGTTTCTTTTGTTCAAATTTTTCAATGTTCATTTTAGATACAAATCCTGTATACTGATCAAAAGCATCTAATAAATAATTCACATTTTTATTAGCCTTCGCTAAGTGTTTGTTTATGCATTTTAAAGCAGCCTTCTCTGCTTTTTTTTCATTCTGAGAAAAACTTGTGAAACAAGATGATATCAGAAACAATAGGATAATTAGATTCTTCATTTTTATTATTTAGAGATATTGGTTCCTTATTTTAAATCGTATTACATAAAATAAAAGTTCAAATTTATCAAAAATGAACATATATGGATTACAAAATTGTAAATCAAGAGTGAAAAATGAATAATTAACTAAAAGTTTAAACATGTGGAGGGAGAGTTAATACAGTATTATGAATTTGGGCTATAAGAGGCGTTAATGTTCTATTACATGTCTAGCAGATTTTGGCCTAAAAGAACAATCATTCTTAAAAATACTTGGGTTAAAACCCAAGGTAAAGAGATCATGTATAGCACAAAGCTTTTCCATTTGTCCTCTGCTTTAGCAGAGGGCTATATTTTATATTGTGATGTCTGGTATTAGATCTTGGTCTGGGCAGAATAATACCGAATGTGGAAATGAATGAGCCATTGCTTTGCAAGCTCGCACTGCCTAAAATTTTTTAAATCGACATTATACCATTTTTCTATAATGGCTCATTAAATATTACATTTGGTTGAAGTTTCCCATAAGGTTCACATGTCCACAATTCCCCTCCGAAAATCAAGCGGACTTAGCCCAATTTGCTTCTTAAAAGCCGTTGAAAAGTGCGAAGCATTCTCATAGCCGCATTTCAGGCCGACTTCGGCGATTTTTAGCTCAGATTTTAGTATAGGATTGGAAAGGAGCAAACAGAAAAGAGGCTTCGCTTGCCTGCAAGTTTGAAGCCTCTTCAGAATTTGGTAAGGATATAAGGGGATAAAACCTTCAATTAAAACTATTCGATTGGCTCCAATACCACTCGAACCACATTCGATTGTTTGCCCACTTTTTGTCCTTTGTAAATGTAGTAGGCGTAATATTCTCTTATTTCGGTCTCCTTAGTGCTGATTCTGGCACGGGTATCGTCGAAATGAGAGAGGTTTACGGTAGTTTCGAAGTTGTATTCTCCATCATTAATTTTGGAGTAGAGTTTTATGCCGTCCATCGGACTTTTTTGATAAGTAATGCGGGGAACACCACCTATTGGTTTTACATCCAACTTTGGTCGTTTGTTGTTACTTTCTTCAATCTTTTTTTCATTCAACAATCCCAATTCCCTTTTTACATTTTCAGGAACTGCCGGGTTCAGATCGACCTCGTTTTTATAGTCTCGTAGTACTCTGTCACAATCTGTTTTGCTTCCTACAAACTCTTGGCGCTTATTGTGAGAAGCCTGTATCAATTCATTTTTCTCTTTCCTCAGTGCCTCCACTTCTTGTAGTTTGGCAATTAAGGCTTCGGTGGCTTCTTTGGGCAGAATTCCCTGTTCGATGTAGGCTGGAGCCTTTTCAATAAAATTATCCGATTTTTCTGCATAACCTTCTTCGGTTGAAGAAATAAAACTTTTAATTGTTGTGATCAATGTTAGGATAAAACTCATAATGATTTCTTTTTAATTCGTAAATATTAAGTTGGGCGTCTATATTAAAGCTAGAAAACTTGCCCAGAAAAAACACGAAAAAATATATATTTTTTTGATCAACAGGCTGAAAGACTTGTGTTTTCAATGCTTTCAGAAATCAAAAAATCATTAATGTATGGTTGATATTAAGGCAAATTTGAATTTATAAACTCAAAAATATTGATTAAGTTTAATAGTTGAAAAACCTAAAACAAGAGTTACACAAGGATTTAACTTTAGCCTAAAATCTGGTAATGTACAGATAATTAACTATTAAGGTTTGTGGTGTGGAAAGTTGATAAAAATTAAGCTTTTGCTTTATAAATAAAATTATGACTATATAAAATGCAAAGGATGAATCGCTGTATAATACAAATAGTAGGCAAATTAAATGGTTTTATATTCTGTTACAACAGTTATGCATGTAAATAGAAATCAATTAAAATCTAAGAATTTAGAGTTTGTAAACAGCCCAAGTCAATTTGAAAACAGCTCATATTAGTTTGTAAATCGCTCAAATTAGTTAAAAAACAGCCCAAATCAGTTTTAAAACAGCTCCAATCAGTTTAAAAACAGCCCATATTAGTTTGTAAATTGCTCATATTAGTTTGTAAATTATCCAAATTAAACTGATTCCACATCAGAATGAACTGTTTTGCTTGGCCAAAAATTTAATCTTGAATAAATAAAAATGGAGCTAATATCGAACCAGATTTATCCAGAATAATTACTGTTTACTTCTAAATAATTTTTTTATATTTACATATTGTTCATTCTATTGAGAAGAATATTATTCAATCACATGACCAACACTTCGCACAATTATATCGGTTTACTTCACGAAACAGCTTGGATTATAGCTATGGAAACCGATAGCTCATATATCAGGAAAGATTAGAGCATAAAAAAGCCCCGAATGGAAAGTCGAGGCGGCTTAAATGTTTTCACAACGGAATAATCCTTATTGTGATTTGCTTACAGAATGTACTCCAAAAATAGAAACAATAAACTAAACATACAACTCATAATGAAAAAAATATTAGGATTAGATCTTGGAACAACCTCAATAGGTTGGGCTTTGGTTAATGAGGCTGAGAATGATTACGAACATTCAGAAATAATTAAATTGGGTGTACGCGTTAATCCATTAACGACAGATGAGCAAACCGATTTTGAAAAAGGTAACCCATTATCGGTGAATGCTGATAGAACTTTAAAGCGTGGTGCAAGAAGAAACCTACAACGTTATAAACAAAGGAGACAAAACCTTAAGGAACTACTTATAAAATCGGGTATAATTCTGAAGGATACAGTTTTAACGGAAGAAGGAAATTTTACAACTCATGAAACTTGGAGATTGCGATCAGCAGCAGCAACTGATAAAATTGAGTTGGAGGAGTTTGCCAGAGTATTGTTTGCCATTAATAAAAAAAGAGGTTACAAAAGTAGTCGTAAAGCCAAAAATGAAGAAGAGGGAAGTGTGATTGACGGAATGGCTATAGCAAAAGAATTATACGATAAAGGATTGACTCCGGGACAGTATGTATTGAACTTGTTAAATGATGGTAGAAATTATATTCCAGAATTTTATCGTTCTGATTTAAAATCAGAGTTCGATGCAATATGGAATTATCAGAAACAGTATCATCCGGATATTCTTACCGAAGAGTTTTACAGGAAACTTGAAGGGCAAGGGCAACAAAATACTCGAAAATTGTTTTTAGCAGTGCACCAGATATACACTGCTGAGAACAAGGGTAAACGTGAGCAAGTAAAATTACAACATTATCAATGGAGAGTAGATGCTCTCCAGCAGCAGTTACCGATAGAAGTTATTGCTTACGTATTGGTCGAAATTAATAATAACCTAAATAAATCGAGTGGCTACCTGGGAGCTATTAGCGATAGAAGTAAGGAACTGTATTTTGAAAAGGAAACCATAGGACAGAATCTTTATCGCCAGTTACAGAAGAATTTCCACGGCAGTTTAAAGAACAAAGTTTTTTATCGTCAGGATTATTTAGATGAGTTTGAGAAGATATGGGAAACACAAGCTCAGCACCATAGGGAGTTAACTCCAGAACTGAAAGAAGAAGTGCGCGATGTTGTTATCTTTTATCAGCGTAAGTTGAAATCGCAGAAACACTTAATTAGTAATTGTGAGTTTGAACCGAAACATAAGGCTATACCAAAGTCATCACCTTTGTTTCAAGAGTTTAAAGTTTGGTGCTTGGTAAATAGTTTAGAGCTTCAAAACCAGAAAAGTAAAGAGCAGAGAAAACTTGATGAAATGGAAAGGCAGATTTTGTTCGAAGAGTTGAATGTAAGAGGAGATTTAAGTCACGATCAGGTATTGAAGTGTTTGGAACTACCGAAAAAAGAATGGAAACTGAACTATAAGGAAGGGCTTTCAGGTAATACAACAAATCAACAGCTATATGGAGTTTATCAATTGATTGCAGAGTATGAGGGTTATGGATTCGATTGGGCTAAGAAATCAGCAAGAGAAATTAATGAGGAGTTGAAAGCAATCTTTCCAGAGATTGGTTTATCTGAAGATTTACTTCGTTTTGATGCCGATATTAAGGGAAATGAATTTGATAAGCAAGCTGCATATCAGTTATGGCATTTGATTTATTCTGTTGAAGATGATGAGAAGATTAGTGAGGAAGATCAGTTTGTTTATGGAAATTCGGCAGTAGCATTAAAGAAAAAGCTGCACAAAGGTTTTGGTTTTCAGCCTCAATATGCAGCTATGTTGGCTAATTTAAATTTGCAGCAGGATTATGGACAATTGAGTGCTCGTGCCATAAAAAAGATATATCCATATTTGAAAAAGGGATTTCTGTATTCCGAAGCCTGCAATGAGGCTGGTTATAATCATTCACACTCTTTGAATGCAGAAGAATTGGCAAGTAGGGAGCTAAAAGATCAATTAAATTTATTGCCCAAAAATAGTTTGCGCAATCCTGTGGTTGAAAAGATTTTGAATCAAATGGTGAATTTGGTGAATCAGGTAATTGAGGTATATGGAAAACCTGATGAAGTAAGGATTGAATTGGCTCGTGAGTTGAAAAAGTCGGCTGATGAGCGAAAGAGAATGACCCAAGGAATTAATGATGCTAAGAAAAGAAATGAAGAGATTGTTAAAATTCTTAGAAAAGCTCCTTTTAATGTGCTGAATCCTACAAGAAATGATATTATTAGATATAGACTATATGAAGAATTGAGTGAGAATGGTTATAAGACCATCTTTACCAATCGTTATATTTCACCATCACAACTATTTTCAAAGGATATAGATATTGAGCATATTATTCCAAAAGCAAAATTGTTTGATGACTCTTTTTCGAATAAAACGTTGGCTTTTCGGGAGGTGAATTTGGAAAAAGGTGATTCGACTGCAATGGATTTTATTTCAGAAAAATACAGTGTTGAATTGCTGGATTTTAAGGCAAGAGTGGAAAGTTTGTATGCTGCCTGGTTAAAAACTCATAATACCAAACAAGTAAAAGGCATCAGTAAGGCTAAGTATGAAAAATTACTGATGAAGGAAGTGGATTTGCCTAATGATTTTATTGAGCGTGATCTTAGAAACAGCCAGTATATAGCTAAAAAAGCAAAGCAAATGTTAATGGAAGTAATCCGAACGGTTAACACCACCTCGGGTAGTGTTACTGATCGTTTGCGTGATGATTGGGGATTGGTGAATGTAATGAAGGAATTGAATTTGCCGAAGTACAAAGCTTTAGGTTTGACCGAAGAGCAGGAAAGAAAGAATGATCAGAAAGTACTGGTGATAAAAGATTGGACCAAGCGCAACGATCATCGCCATCATGCTATGGATGCCTTAACTGCTGCTTTTACTACCTACGATCATGTTCAATATTTAAATAACTTGCATGCTTCTCGCGAGAAAGAGAGCAAACTATACGGAATTAGAAATAAAATAACGACCGCTTTAGAGACTAAAAGCGGGAGAAAGAAACGTGTATTTAAATCACCAATGCCCAATTTCAGACAGGAGGTTAAAAATCATCTGGAACAAATACTAATTTCATTTAAAGCTAAAAATAAGGTAGTAACGCAGAATGTAAACCATTACAGGAAATCTGGTGAAACCTTTAAAAAAGTACAACTTACACCTCGCGGACAGCTACATAAAGAAACAGTTTATGGAAGGATAATAGAGCAAGGGGTAAAAGAGGAAAAATTAGGTGTCAAAATGACTTTTGAAACAGCACTAAAAGTATGCAAACCAAAATACAAGGATGCCATTTTAAGGCGCCTGGCTGAATTTGGGAACGATGCCAAGAAAGCATTTACCGGAAAAAATGCGGTTGCAAAGAATCCAGTTTATACCGATGCTGCAAAACAAGAACAAGTGCCTGAAAAGGTAAAAATTCATGTAGCAGAAGAGAATTATACCATTAGAAAGGAAATAGGACCTGATTTAAAATTGGATAAGGTAATAGATGAAGGTGTAAAAAGAATTTTGAGTGCCAGACTGGAAGAGTTTGGAGGCAATGCTAAGGAAGCTTTTTCAAATCTTGATAAAAATCCAATTTGGTTGAATGAAAAGGCTGGAATCGCAATGAAACGTGTTAAAATCTCTGGTGTAAAAAATGCAGAAGCCTTACACGATCAGAAAGATCACAATCGCAATTTAATAATGGATGCTGAAGGCAAAACCAAACCAGTAGATTTTGTAAGTACAGGAAACAACCATCATGTGGCTATTTATAGAGACCACAAAGGCAAATTGCAAGAACAGGTTGTTTCTTTTTATGAGGCTGTTGCCAGGGTAAATGCAGGAGTTTCTGTAATTGATTACGACTATAAGAAGAAGGAAGGATGGCAATTTTTGTTTACCATGAAACAAAATGAAATGTTTGTTTTCCCTGCCGAAGGTTTTGATCCAAATGATTTGGATTTATTGGATGAGAGAAATGCAAAAGTAGTTTCGAAGCATTTGTATAGAGTACAGAAGATTGCTACAAAGAATTATATGTTTAGATTTCATTTGGAAACAAATGTTGAAGAAAATAAAGCTTTAAAAGATATAAGCTATATAAATATCAGAAGTACAGCACCTCTTGGAACAATTAAAAAGGTGAGATTGGATCATCTTGGTAGAATTGTAAGTGTTGGAGAAGAACTTTACCAAAAGCAAGAGTTGGAAATGAGTATGTGAAATTAAAATAGACAATCATGATAAAACGCACATTGTATTTTGGAAATCCTGCTTATTTGCGTAGACAGGACAAACAATTGAAAGTATTAAAACCAGAACAAAGAAAGGAGGTTGCCAGCATTCCCATAGAAGACATAGGAGTGGTGGTTTTGGATCATCCGCAGGTAACCATTAGCCAGGCTTTGCTTTCGGAATTGGTACTAAACAATGTGGCGGTTTTATCCTGTAACGAGAAACATCACCCTGTGGGTTTGTTCATGCCTTTGGCTGGCAACTCCTTGCAATCGGAGCGTTTTAGAATACAAATAGCAGCTTCTGAGCCTTTAAAAAAGAACTTGTGGGCTCAAACGGTTGCTGCTAAGGTGGCCAATCAGGCAGATATTTTGGAACAAATGGGAAAGGAGGCCAAAAGATTGCATGCTTTAATTCCTCAAATTAAATCGGGCGATTCGGACAATGTGGAAGGACGTGCTGCCAAAGTGTATTGGGATTTGCTTTTGGGAGAAGATGATTTTGTTCGCGAGCGTTTCGGGAAAGCGCCTAATCCGCAGCTGAATTATACTTATGCTTTAATTCGTGCAGCAGTAGCACGTGCTTTGGTGAGTAGTGGCATGCTGCCTACTTTAGGTATTTTTCACAGGAACAAATACAATGCCTATTGTTTGGCCGATGATATCATGGAACCTTACCGTCCGTTTTGCGATCAGTTGGTATTGCCCATGTATTACAATGGAGAGTTTACATCGGAAGATTTAACAACCGACCAAAAAGCAAAATTGTTGAGTGTATTAACCAGTGATGTGTTAATAGCTGGTAAAAAAAGTCCTTTAATGACAGCCATTAGCCGAACCACAAACTCCTTGTTCGAATGTTTTGCCGGAGAACGACGTAAAATACTCTATCCCGATTTTTATGAGTCACGAAGCCTTAAGCCAATATCGTAGCATGTGGGTGCTGGTGTTTTTCGATTTGCCTACCGATACCAAAAAGGAAAGGAAGGCAGCAGGCCGATTTCGAAAGGAATTGTTGAAAGATGGATTTACCATGTTTCAGTTTTCCATTTACATGCGAACCTGTCCATCTCGCGAAAATGCTGATGTTCATGCCAAACGTGTAAAACATTTGTTGCCCGAACATGGTCATGTCGGAATTCTAAAAATCACCGACAAGCAATTTGCAGCCATGGAATTGTTTTACAGCAGGGAAGAAGCTGATAAACCGGATGTGGTGCAGCAGTTACAACTTTTTTGATCTTGGTTTTTACATGCTTAGCATCTTTGAGATGCTTAGCATATTTAAAAATTACTTGCTTCGATCACTACTGTTAGAATTCAAAAAATCTCCATAACAAGAAAACCCGAAGCCAAAAAGCTTCGGGTTTTTCATTTCTGATGTAGATTGCAACTTTCTTATTGTGAGATACTTTCCCTTGATAGGTTGTAATTCAACACATCAAAGATACATTCTGCAAGCAAATCACAACCGTAATGCAGGGAGTTTATTAACGTTTAATGTTGTAATTCAACACATCAAAGATACATTCTGCAAGCAAATCACAACGCAGATATGTCTTTCTGTGATCAACAAGCTGTTGTAATTCAACACATCAAAGATACATTCTGCAAGCAAATCACAACTAACTGGCTTGGTTATAGTTGTTATTCTCGGTTGTAATTCAACACATCAAAGATACATTCTGCAAGCAAATCACAACGGTTTGTTTTCTGTCATTATTCATCCTCCTGTTGTAATTCAACACATCAAAGATACATTCTGCAAGCAAATCACAACTATGTCGTAGTTTCGGCGCGAACTGGACAAGTTGTAATTCAACACATCAAAGATACATTCTGCAAGCAAATCACAACCCAACAGACACTTTAGGATTAGAAGGTTCGGTTGTAATTCAACACATCAAAGATACATTCTGCAAGCAAATCACAACTTGCATACTCTTCATGTCTTAATACTGTTTGTTGTAATTCAACACATCAAAGATACATTCTGCAAGCAAATCACAACCGATTTTATAGAGATTTATTTAATTGATCAGTTGTAATTCAACACATCAAAGATACATTCTGCAAGCAAATCACAACATGGTGTCGTGGCTGCCATAAACAAAAGCTGTTGTAATTCAACACATCAAAGATACATTCTGCAAGCAAATCACAACGAAAGATCTTTTTTTTGTTGTGGTGAAAATGTTGTAATTCAACACATCAAAGATACATTCTGCAAGCAAATCACAACAATCTGTACTTTTTTTATCTTTTTTATTTCGTTGTAATTCAACACATCAAAGATACATTCTGCAAGCAAATCACAACGTAGTGAATATTTGAATAGAAAAAGTCAAAGTTGTAATTCAACACATCAAAGATACATTCTGCAAGCAAATCACAACCCACTACCGAACATGTTTCCATTTCCAGTCGTTGTAATTCAACACATCAAAGATACATTCTGCAAGCAAATCACAACTATACAATGATGATCCCAGCCACAACGATAGTTGTAATTCAACACATCAAAGATACATTCTGCAAGCAAATCACAACTATAATTGGATGTTCAAAAATATCTCCAGGGTTGTAATTCAACACATCAAAGATACATTCTGCAAGCAAATCACAACTAAAGCAACTTGACGGTTGCATCGCCTTAGGTTGTAATTCAACACATCAAAGATACATTCTGCAAGCAAATCACAACTGACTTTTACAATGACTATGGCCATAATAAGTTGTAATTCAACACATCAAAGATACATTCTGCAAGCAAATCACAACGATAAAACTAAAAGAAAGATTCCCGAATAGGTTGTAATTCAACACATCAAAGATACATTCTGCAAGCAAATCACAACCATATAATGACATAAAGTTAACTTTCAACAGTTGTAATTCAACACATCAAAGATACATTCTGCAAGCAAATCACAACTATTATAATGAAATCCCAAACTCTTTAGTTGTTGTAATTCAACACATCAAAGATACATTCTGCAAGCAAATCACAACAATCAAAGAAGAAAACCTAATCGATTTCTGTTGTAATTCAACACATCAAAGATACATTCTGCAAGCAAATCACAACATGTCAACAGAACAGCAATTTTGTTCGTACGTTGTAATTCAACACATCAAAGATACATTCTGCAAGCAAATCACAACCCTGAATACATTTTGATTTTCAGAAAAGCCGTTGTAATTCAACACATCAAAGATACATTCTGCAAGCAAATCACAACACTCTAAGCTGCTTGTGGTAATTTAGCCAGTTGTAATTCAACACATCAAAGATACATTCTGCAAGCAAATCACAACAAAAGCGATGTTTGAAAGCACTTGCCATTCGTTGTAATTCAACACATCAAAGATACATTCTGCAAGCAAATCACAACGGAGTCACAGTTGGTAAAAAGGATGTTTACGTTGTAATTCAACACATCAAAGATACATTCTGCAAGCAAATCACAACGATAGTTGATTTAATACTTACTGACTTCCCGTTGTAATTCAACACATCAAAGATACATTCTGCAAGCAAATCACAACTCCGGCGGGGTGAGGGTGAGAGTGAGTGAGTTGTAATTCAACACATCAAAGATACATTCTGCAAGCAAATCACAACCAACAAAGAGAATTGGCAGAAGAAGCACTTGTTGTAATTCAACACATCAAAGATACATTCTGCAAGCAAATCACAACCATGCTAAAAGAGTTATATTTAGCAATAGGGTTGTAATTCAACACATCAAAGATACATTCTGCAAGCAAATCACAACATCCATTAATTCAGATAACGGTATTTCTAAGTTGTAATTCAACACATCAAAGATACATTCTGCAAGCAAATCACAACTTTAGAAATGGCATTGAATTACCCGAAACTGTTGTAATTCAACACATCAAAGATACATTCTGCAAGCAAATCACAACTCCTGAACTTCTTCAACCTCTGCTTGCTTAGTTGTAATTCAACACATCAAAGATACATTCTGCAAGCAAATCACAACTAATCCAATTACATTGCCAGAATTATTACAGTTGTAATTCAACACATCAAAGATACATTCTGCAAGCAAATCACAACTATGTGTACATATCTAACGACCTAATTAATGTTGTAATTCAACACATCAAAGATACATTCTGCAAGCAAATCACAACATACTATTAAAAAGCAATTGTTAAGAAAGTGTTGTAATTCAACACATCAAAGATACATTCTGCAAGCAAATCACAACTATTTTATGATATATGTTTTATTAGTAATTGTTGTAATTCAACACATCAAAGATACATTCTGCAAGCAAATCACAACTATTACATTGTGCGATAAACTCACCATCTTGTTGTAATTCAACACATCAAAGATACATTCTGCAAGCAAATCACAACCTAGAACCAGTATCACCAGAACCAGTATCAGTTGTAATTCAACACATCAAAGATACATTCTGCAAGCAAATCACAACAATTGGAGAATACATTACTTAGGGGTGCTGGTTGTAATTCAACACATCAAAGATACATTCTGCAAGCAAATCACAACCATTAAATTGTTCATGTGTCATTATAATACGTTGTAATTCAACACATCAAAGATACATTCTGCAAGCAAATCACAACACTAATCGGATTATATTATTATCGATTTTAGTTGTAATTCAACACATCAAAGATACATTCTGCAAGCAAATCACAACTTTAAATAATGAGCTATCCGGGTTATGGAAGTTGTAATTCAACACATCAAAGATACATTCTGCAAGCAAATCACAACTTTGCACAATTGTTCACCCCATGCGCGTTTGTTGTAATTCAACACATCAAAGATACATTCTGCAAGCAAATCACAACTAGGTCCATTTGTTAATGATTTGGCTGGCGGTTGTAATTCAACACATCAAAGATACATTCTGCAAGCAAATCACAACTAACAAGTGGATACACTGATAGAGAAAAAGGTTGTAATTCAACACATCAAAGATACATTCTGCAAGCAAATCACAACGTGCTATGAGAGTATAAAAACTGATCTTCTGTTGTAATTCAACACATCAAAGATACATTCTGCAAGCAAATCACAACTCCAGGAGCTTGAGGAATTGAAACCTTATCGTTGTAATTCAACACATCAAAGATACATTCTGCAAGCAAATCACAACTAATCAAATAAGTATTTAAGCGCACGATAGGTTGTAATTCAACACATCAAAGATACATTCTGCAAGCAAATCACAACCCATAATACCAACAGAATCCAAACCATGTTGTTGTAATTCAACACATCAAAGATACATTCTGCAAGCAAATCACAACTACCTGTTCACCGTTGTATGTAACGGTTTGGTTGTAATTCAACACATCAAAGATACATTCTGCAAGCAAATCACAACCCAGCAACGATTGTAACCAGGGCCGATCAGGTTGTAATTCAACACATCAAAGATACATTCTGCAAGCAAATCACAACTGCTTCATCCAACTCATTACCTTCCCACTGTTGTAATTCAACACATCAAAGATACATTCTGCAAGCAAATCACAACTAGTGGGCATGGAACTGATTACGATATTAGGTTGTAATTCAACACATCAAAGATACATTCTGCAAGCAAATCACAACTGTTTTGCAAGGGTGTTAAGCGATCGGATAGTTGTAATTCAACACATCAAAGATACATTATTGAAATGTATTAATTATTATATTTATAGTTTGAAAGACAAACTAACTCAATTCTTATAATTAATAACCTATGCAAACCCCAATCACCCCATTCGAATCCATCGGCTTGTGCTTTAGCGGTGGAGGATATCGCGCTACCTTTTTTTCCCTGGGCGTTGTGTCCTATCTCAATAAAATTAACTACCAGGGAGAGTCTTTATTGAGCCATGTAGAGGCCGTAAGTTCGGTTAGTGGAGGTTCTTTGCTGGCTGTGGCCTATGCAAAGGCTGTTCAGGAAGAGAATTTCGACTTCCATACTTTCTACAAAGCTTTTTATCAGAACTTTGCGCCAAGCAATGACAAATTGGTGGAACATGCGGTGGCCAAGTTGGAATTCGCCGAAGTCTGGGCGAAACATCCGTACAAGAAGCCTTCGCTCATCAATGCCTTTGCGTTAACCTATGCTGATATGCCCATTTTCAAGGGAGAGTTTGGCATGTTCAAAAAGAGTACATCCCCAAGTCTGAAACATGTTTGTTTCAACGCTACGGAGTTTTCATATGGCAAAGCTTTCCGTTTTCAGAACGTGGGTGTGTTTGGAAATGGAAGTTTGCGCTGTGCCGAAATGAATCAGCTAAGTGCAAAAGTACAGCTGTCGGATATCGTAGCTTCATCCTCCTGTTTTCCCATTGGATTCGAGCCACTGGTTTTTCCTGACGATTACATTCGAGAGCAAAAAGATCCTCATTACAAGGCTTTAAAGCGTCTGCCTGATTTCTGCCATGGGGTTGGTGTAATGGATGGAGGCATTGTTGACAACCAGGGCATTGGGAGTATGGTGAACATCAGCAATTCCAAGCAACGCCAAAAACCACTGGATTTGATCATTGTAAACGATGTGGGCAGCAGCGATATGCAGCCCTGGCAAGCCGAAAGCACCCAGGATACCACTAAGCTGTCGATCAAAGAGAAAATGAAGAGCCTCTTAAGGTATGTTCGTGTTCACTGGTTGTATTGGTCTGTGTTGTTGGCAGGTATTCTGATCATGCTGATCAATTCTTTGGAACTGATTAAGGGGAGAGACTGGGCATCCTTATACGTTGTAGGAGGAGTATTTACAGGGATTGGTTTAAGTTTTACTTTAATTGGGGCTATTCTTGGTCATGTAAAGAACGATGTAATACGAAAGCTTAAATCGGTATTCAGAAAGAATGTACCGGAATCGCTTTTGGATGAAGTTCAATCTTTTCAGCGATTGGATATTGACTTGGTAAAGCGCATGATCATAGAACGTGCCACATCGGGTGCCAAAATGATTAATAATGTATTCCTGAAGCAAATCAGATACCTGAATTATGAGTTGCTGTACTCTTCGGATAGCTTGAAAAATAGAAGAATTAGCTCGGTAATTGGAGAATTGAATGGTGAAAAGAAAAATAATGGAGAAATTTCTGCTCCTAAAAAGCAATTGAAAACCGTTGCCATGATTGCTTCGGAAGCCCCAACAACCCTTTGGTGGAGCGAGGAAGATATCAAATTGGATAGAATGAATTCCTTGATTGCCTGTGGGCAGTTTACCACCTGTTACAACCTGATGAAATACATTTTGGAGCTGAAAAAGAGCGGGATAGAGGGTGAAGGTATGGAAGAGATGTACAAGGCCCTTAAAAAGGATTGGACGGCTTTTAACAAGGATCCAATGTTTATGGTGGATGTCCTGGATTAGAATTGACTTTTATTTGAACATTAAAATTCACTCAAGGTTTAGGGCAATTTTTTACAATATAGCCCCAATAAAAATTTTTATTGTACTTAAGAAATGCTTATATTGTTGAGCAATTGGAAAAAATTAAATCAATAAAGTCCAATAGAATCAAATAAACTGGGGAATTTTTTATTATCTTCCCACTTTAATAAAGAAAAATTATATGAACAAGCAAGAATTGGTTTCAGCAATTGCTGAAAAGGCAGAATTGTCAAAAGCGGATAGCGAAAAAGCATTAAATGCAATGATGGATTCAATTAAAGAATCTTTAGTGAAAGGTGAAAGTACTCAATTGATTGGATTCGGTACATTCTCAATCTCTGAAAGAGCTGCTAGAACAGGTAGAAACCCTCAAACTGGAAAAGAAATTCAGATTGCTGCTAAGAAAGTAATCAAGTTCAAGGCTGGTAAAGCTATGGACGAAGCGGTAAACTAGTATTCAATTACTGGAATTAGAACAGCTGCCCATTGGGTGGCTGTTTTTTTATGCGGAATTTTCTGGCAGGAGGAGAAATGTTAGGTATAACAATAAGAGGCGCAGTGTTTTGCGCCTCTTGTTTAAATCATTACTTTATTTGACTGCCATACAGATGTCTGAAATCAAATCTTTTGGCTCGGTCTCCATTGGGCTGTTGCGGTAGAATTCCATCGGAGGGATCTTCTTGTTTTGTTTGAACTCTTTGGCTCTTTCCATGGACATGATCGCGCTCCATCCATTTCCCGAAAGTTCGTAAGGACCAATATGACGTACCGTTTGTATTTTGGTAGCCGGAAGATTTCCTTTGAACATTCCTGCCGGTATGCTTTCAGGATCTGATTTGATTCCAACTCCAGCAGTGTAAACTACCTTGTTCTTGTTAAAATCAAACTTGTGATACACGGAGAACCAATCGCAGGTAACGATATCTTCGTTTTCTTTTGCGAATTCTGCCAGCTTTTTAAAATCAGCTTCCATTACTTCGCCAATATTATCAATGGTGCATTCGCTCTTTAGGCCAATAAAATTGCAACCCTCGAATTGCGATTCTCCAAGAAACTCAAGTTTGGCATCAACATGCCCCTTTTCGATGTAATCTTTCAACATCAACAGGCCGCGGTCGTAATCCATTCCTATTAAGCGTTCCATCATATTTTTCATCCAGAACATGAAAAATGGGAGAGATCCTGCCAGGGTCCATGTCAATTTGGTATTGTTCTCGTCAATTTTCTCAATAATAAAGTCGCTTTTCGATTCCGATTTCCATGGCTTTAGAAATTGCAAATCATACTTAATTACGGATTCTTCTTCCGAAACGACTTTAATGATTCCTGATCCGATTCGTTTTCCTTCCCATTCATGGGTTTTACCGTTATCAGAAATCGTGTCTTTTGCTTCAGGTTCCAGTATGAACCACGGCGACCAGGCTTTCCAGTGATTGAAATCAGCAATAACGCTTTTTATCTTGTCAACACCAGCAGCAATTGTGATCGACTTTTCTACATAAGTTTTAGGCATAGGTATTTTATTTTAGGTAATCTGTTTAATATAGGATGGTTTGTTTCTTTGTCAGATTCTTAAAGTTAAAAAGAATAAGAAGTTATTACAAGTTTGAATGATTTTCAAGCTCATAATCGTAAAAATAGCAGGAATATGCTTACAATTAATGAGATGAATTGTCTGCACAATTTAATAATATAGAAAATAGTCATTTGCTTATTTGAATTCAAATTAAGGCAAGTCGTCCTGGTATTTTTCATATAGCTTTTTTACCATTTCACCTACCATATTTTTAAGATTGGGTGGAGAAAGAATATCAACTTTATCTGTCATTGTTAAAATCCAACGAGCAAAACCGTTTAAATCTGGATTTAAGAATTTCATTACGACAAAGTTTCCATCTTCATGTTCACTAATATGCCCATACCAATATTTTGATTCATGAAGCTGCAGAGCCATTGGTTTTTCCATTCTGAGTTCTACCTCAAAATGTTGATATTGCTCTCTTTCCTGATTCAAATAGTCTTCGAAATCTTTATCAAGCTTGCGATGGTAAGTTTGCTCTGTGATTTCCAGTTTCCGAATCCGATCCAATCTAAAGTCGCGATAACTATTTCTTAAACGACAATAGGCAATTAAGTGCCAGTTTAGGGCATAAAATAACAAACCAATAGGTTCTACTTCGCGAACCGATAGTTCCTGCTTGTAGTGAGCAAAATAGCCCAATCTTAATATTCTTGATTTTACCAGTGCTTTTTGAATATCCTGCAAATAGATAGAATCCTTTTTAGGAATATTGGTGATTCCAGTGAATACCTTCACCGAGCTCTCAAGCTTTTCAAGAACCAATTTGTCCTCAGATTTCATTACCGATTTAATTTTGTACAAAGCATCCTGAAAGGAGGCATCTACAATTTTATCGGAGATATGAGAAATGAGCTTGCCTGCGATTAAAATAGCCGAAGCTTCCTCGGTTGTGAACATGATGGGAGGTAATGCATAATTGTCATCTAAAAAATAACCAATGCCAGTTTCAGAACCAATGGGAACTCCTCCTTCTTCAAGTGCACGTATATCGCGATACACAGTTCTTAAGCTAATGTCAAATCGATCAGCAATTTCCTGTGCTTTTACCACTTTCTTGCTTTGTAATTGAGTTAAAATGGCCTGTAATCTGTCTATTCTGTTCAAAATTTAGCTTCCCTTTAATTGTTGAAATATCCGGAGTATTTGCATCACATCTAAAACACTCCGGATACTTCTTACATACAATGGTTTAATTCACCTGAAATTGAATTTCAGTAATGTTATTCGAAGGATTCTCGAAATCGCAATTTATGTATATTTCACGACATGTTTGTCCTGGAACCAATTTAGCTTCTTCCATTTCTTTCATGAGTACTTCGTACGATTCTTTAAGTTGATCCCAAGCACCCAAATGTGTTTTCTTTACATGTACATATTCTTCTAGTTTTTCCAATTTAAATTTTTCGCTACTAAAGCTATTGCCAAAAGTAGCCACAGGCAAACAAATTTTCAATTCAAATTCTTCTAACGTAACACAAGTTTCCCATTTATAAATCCAATATTGTGGACCTGAAGGATGTAATCCTGCATTTACTGCTTCTTGAACAATCTCTTTTGGAAAGTCTTCAATGTTTTTCATTAAATCTTCCAAAGTTGTTCTCACGACTTTAGACAATACCATCATTGCTGGTGCTGTTACTTTCTTCATAATTTCCATTTTTAATAAATTAACAATAGAACAAAGCTAAATGACAGTAGTGACAGCATTATGTCAGTAGGATTTTCGAAAGTGAATTTTTTACAGAAAATCTTTTTTCTATAACTTTTGAATGGAAATCGGCAGATTGCCTGATAATGGACATCAAAATGTATCAATAAATGCAAATTGATTTTGTAAGTTGTTATTAAAAGACATTTGATCTGATTTTTTAAGATATATCATGCAATAAGGTGATAGTAGTAGGAGGGAAGTGTATTTTTACCCTGTATGATTTTTGAAAAAGACTATGAACTCAAACCAGGAATCTAAAGAGCAATTGTATAATTTGCCTTCCTATAGATTTATATACCTATATTAAAGATCTTTGTTCTTTAATGTAATGGATGTACGTTTATTTTTCCGAATTATATAAGAGCAAGTGGAGTATTATCACATTGGTTTTCGTGTTTCACATCCTATATTAATTTGATGACAAACATGATTGGCAAAACCATAACCGGCTTCAGAATAGATGTCGTAAACTGCATCAACATTCATTTTTTCAAGTTGTTGTCGTTCATCGTCAAATCGTGCAATGGCTGCGATATTTCCGTTGTAAGTGGTTTTTTGCAAACGCTCTACTGCATACAAGTTCGATTTGTGATCGTTCATGCAGAGCATTACCAAACGTATTTTGTGATGATTTGATTTTTCGAAAATGTTTTCCCAGAACTCACTATCTGTTGCATCATCCTGTTGAATGTTTTTGCCTTCCTTTTTTAAACGCTGAACCAAATCGTAATTGTAATCAAGTCCCAATACCTTACGTCCATATGTTCGGTTTAATTGTTCGTAAACCGCCATTCCTAATTTACCCATCCCAAAAACCAAAATTTCTGCATCACCGATATCAAAAGCTTTATCGTATACCAATCGTTTATTGGTTTCGAAAATTTTTAAATACTTACGAATGCCAAAGTATATTTTATGGGCATTTGAGTTTAAAGGTGATGATATGATAAAGGTAATGGCAACTGAGATCGCTATGGATACCAACCAATCGGAAGGAATTAGGCCTTTGCCTACAGCAATTGAGGCTACAATGAGTCCAAATTCACTAAAATTGGCCAAGGCCAAAGATGTGAAAACTGAGGTTCTGGCACGAACTCTAAATCTGGTCAGAACAAAAAAGTACAATATCACCTTAAAGTTTATGGCTAAAGCCAATACAAAAGCAAGAATCAACATTTGTATACTTGGCAGGCCAATTAAACCAATGGAAAGGAAGAAGCCAATCAGAAAAATATCTTTAAAACTCATTAAAGAGTCGGCCAATTCTTTTGCTTTCGTATGGTTGGAGATCAATATGCCTACTACCAAAGCACCCAAATCGGCTTTTAAGCCAACAAACTTGAACAATTCGGCACCTACTACAAAGGCAAGGAAAAATCCATATAATATTAAAATCTCACCATGACCAATTTTTTCCAATATCAGTAATAGAACAGGGCGGATAATAACGAATAATACCGGTAATCCTATGGCCCAATAGCTTGGAAGTTTTCCTGCTACCAGTACAATATAAAAAACTGCAAATATGTCCTGAATAATAAGTATACCTATAGATAAAACTCCGTATGCAGATTTTAATTCACTTTTTTCTTCCAGAATTTTAACTGCATAAATGGTACTGGAAAAACTGAGCGCAAAACCAATGATTAAAGCTTGCTGCCAGGTGAAATCTGTAAATATATGTAGTGAGGTATAACTTAATCCAAACAGAATAACTGCCATAAGTATTGTGACCAGCAACATATGAATGGATGCACCTCCCCAAATCTCACGATGCAAAAGGTCTTTGATTCTAAGCTTTAATCCAATGGTGAACAGAAGTAGAGTAATTCCCAGGTCGGATATACTTTGAATTAAATCATCAGATTCTGCACCAAAATATTTGAGTGTAAAGCCTGCCAAAAGATAGCCTACCAAAGGAGGTAATCCAATTAATTTGACAACAAGTCCTAAACCAAATGCAATAGCCAACCATACCGGATCCATAAGTAATATTTTAGAGATTAAATTCCGCGCTCCTTCTGCGGAATACTAAAAATAGATAAATCTTCTGCAATGAGCAATAATATTTGCTAATGATATGTAGGTATATCTATGGGTGCAAAGATGTGATTTATTTGACTAATTCCCATTTATGATGAAGTGTGATTTTTATTATGGTGTTGATTCATAGGGAACTTAGTGTGGCGAAAAACTTGAAATGTCATAAATCACAACAAATAGCGATTGATGAGCATTGAAATGCCCTTTACTTTTGTCGGTATATTTAATCTAAATAAGAACAAAATGCAAAACATCGGAATTTTTTACGGTTCATCTACTGGGAATACAGAAAGCGTAGCAAAGAAAATACAAGAAGAATTTGGCGCAGATATCGCAACAATTATTGATGTTGCTGATGCCAGTGCATCTGATCTTGAAAAGTTTAATAACCTAATTTTAGGAACTTCTACATGGGGGATTGGCGATTTGCAAGATGATTTTGAAGGCTTTTTATCTGAAATTTCAAATGCAAATATAGATGGAAAGAAAGTTGCCCTATTTGGTTTAGGCGATCAGTATTCCTATTCAGATTCATTTGTCGATGGTTTGGGCGAGTTATTTAAGGCATTGGAAGAAAAAAACTGTGAACTTGTTGGAGAAACTTCTACTGATGGTTATGAATATGATGCTTCGGAAGCAGAGAAAGATGGAAAGTTAGTAGGATTGGCTATCGATATTGATAATCAAGATGACCAAACAGAAGAAAGAGTAGCAGATTGGGTTGCGGAACTTAAAAATCAATTTAATTAGATAATGATAAAGCTAACTTGTTCGGATTATAAGACTGCTGACATGCAGATTTTGATTCACCACGTTTATGAATACAACAAAGGATTAAGAAGTTTGGTATTACACACCATGCATAGCAGTGAGAGGGAAAAAACAGAAAATTTATTGCAGCGCAAGGGGATTAGTTATTTTCTACAAACTGTTAGTCAAAACAAGATTAATGTATTTTTTGGGAAACAGGAATGCATTCAGATTGTGAAATTCTTTGGAGATAAATCTTTGTCCGATTTTACCGATGAACAGGATTTTATTCTGGGAATTATGCTTGGCTATGATAGAAATCAGCAATATGAGAGATACATTAAACGAACGGGAATCAATAACGAACTTATTCATGAGAAGTTAGTTGGTTAGATATAAAGATTTTTTCTTTTGCTATTAATTCGATACTCACCTTAGGCAGCCATACTGCACTTTGGTGAGTATTTTTATGAGATTTTTTGCGTAAAAAATCATAATATATAGTGATTGCAGATTAGGTTTCTCTTGGCTTACTTTGCTATTGTTCAATTTATTCAAATCACCTGACGTTAGAAATGAGTTTGAATGGATATGATTTAAAAAACAAAATGTTGAATATTTAATCTCGCCATGATTAAAATTATTTTTAGTGTTATTTCGTAGTATTTTCACCATTTTGTTATGTAGTATAGATGTAGTTCGCAATAGTTTAGTTTTCACTACATCACTCAGGTTTTACCCCAATGGAATTTTTCTGTTGGGGTATTATTTTAATTGATTTTTGTAGAACAATTACTATGTTGACTTTGTTAATTGTTTAGTATTTAGTTTGAGTTTAAATAAGCATTAAATTTAATAAACTAAAACAGGGGATTGCTAGATTTCCCTTACATTTGAATGAAATTAGAAAAACACAAAAAAGATTATATATTATGGCTATCAATAAAAATGTTGAGAAGATTTTGAATGAGCAGATTAATGCTGAATTTTGGTCAGCTTATTTCTATTTGTCAATGTCTAACTATTTTAACGCGAACGGAATGCCAGGTTTTGCAAATTGGATGAAAGTTCAGTTTGAAGAAGAAACTTTCCACGCTATGAAAATGCTTGACTTTGTAAATGAAAGAGGTGGGCGTGTTATTCTTCAACCTATTGCTGAGGTTCCTTCGGAGTGGAATGGTGTTGTAAACATTTATGAAGAAACATTAGCTCATGAAGAAAAAGTAACAAGCTTGATTAATGAATGTGTAAATGTTGCCATTGCAGAAAAAGATCATGCAACAGTAAACTTTTTACAGTGGTTTGTTGATGAGCAAGTAGAGGAAGAAGCTGGTGTTAGTGAAATTCTTGACCAATTGAGAATGTTCGAAGGTAAAGGACATGGTCTTTATATGATGGACAAAGAATTCAAAGCAAGAACTTTTGTTGCTCCTGCTGAATAATCCATACAAATAATATTATAAGAAAGGATGTCTGGTTAATACCGTGGCATCCTTTTTTTGTATCTGATTTGCAAAAAGAATTTATCTTTAAAAGAAAATCTTTGTTATGCGAACCATCATCTTTCTTCTGATCATGTGTATATCAGGTTTAAGTTCAGCTCAAGTTAATATGGAAATGATACAAAATGACATTGACCAAAGTGTTTGGAAAGAGTTTAAATCTGCATTTGAAAGGATAGATGCAATAGCATTAAATGATCTCTATGCAGATCAAACTTTAAGAGTTACTCCAAATGGGATTGATACAGAAAACTCTTTTAAGGCTGCCAATGTTGAAAGATTTCAAATGCTCAAGGAGAAGTCTGCCATTGTAAAATTGGATTTTTGGTTCGAAAGCAGGCATTCAAATTCTGATACCTCCTATGAAGTAGGCTATTATAAGATGGCAACGATAATAAATGATGAAACCTCTGTTCATTATGGGCAGTTTCATATTGTTCATAAAAAGATATCAGGAATTTGGAAAATTATTCAAGATTGGGATACCACTATTATTAATGGTCGAAGAATCGGTCAAAAAGAGTTTGAAAGAATGGGTGAGAATCAACTTTATTAGTCATCTCGGTCTATTCCTTCAAATTATTTTCATAAAAAAGCCTTCAAACCAATAAAAATTTCTACTTTTGGTCTCGATGGATATGAACAGATACCTCATAGTAGTTTTTTGTGTGCTCACAGGATGTGCGGCAGCCGTACCTATGGCCAATGCACAGGATTTTACTGTGGACAACGAGCTATTTGCTGAATGGTACGCTGATCATATTGAACATCTGGATGAAGCTTTTGCTTCGCCAATTCTGGTAAATGTAGAGCAAGAACAATTGGCTGGTTCATGTTTTTCAACTGCGGAAGAATTATCTGTATTGAAGAATCTGCCTAAGATTCCTGCATTAAACCAACAATTAAAATTTCTGAATTATCCTGAACCTGAGTATATAAAAGGATATCTACCTTATTCAGAACCATGTTTTAACCAAGTTGTTAAGCGCGATAATCCTATTCGTGCTCCAGGTTATTCATGCTAATTTATTAAGGTTCAATTCTGAACCAACTTTCTATTTTAAATACATTATAGGTTCTTCTATTCGTAGAGGAATGCAATCAATACTGAAATCAATAAATCATTATGGGTTTTCTAGATAAAACATTAGGAAAACTGTTTGGTAACAAATCGGACAGAGACTTAAAAGAATTAACTCCTTATTTGGCAAAAATTAAAGCTGAGTATGATAGAGTAACAAAACTAAGCCACGATGGTATTCGTGAAGAATCAGCAAAATTGAAGCAACGTATTCAAGATTACATACAAGCTGAAAATGATCAGATTAAATCTTTGAAAGACAAGATCGAAAATGGTGGACTTTCTGTGAATGAGAAGGAAGATATTTACGATCAGATTGATAAGATTGAAGGAGAAATAGATGAGAAAATAGAAGAAGTATTGGAGCAAATTTTACCAACTGCTTTTGCGATTGTAAAAGATACTGCTCGTCGTTTAACAGAGAATGAAGAAATTGAAGTTACAGCAACTCAGTTTGACCGTGATTTGGCTCCACATTTCGATAATGTTCAAATTGACGGAGACAAAGCTGTATTCTTCAACTCATGGACTGCCGGAGGTACAGAGATTGTTTGGGACATGATTCACTATGATGTGCAGTTGATTGGTGGTACGGTTCTTCATCAAGGTAAAATTGCAGAGATGGCAACAGGGGAAGGTAAAACATTGGTTGCAACCTTGCCTGTATTTTTGAATGCATTAACTGGTCGTGGTGTTCACGTAGTAACCGTGAATGATTACCTTGCAAAACGTGACTCGGAGTGGATGGGACCATTGTATCAATTCCACGGAATGTCGGTAGACTGTATCGATAAGCACTCTCCAAACTCAGATGAGCGTAGAAAAGCATATGCTTCAGATATTACATTCGGTACCAATAATGAATTTGGGTTTGATTACTTGCGTGATAATATGGCTACCAATCCTAAGGATTTGGTTCAGCGTCGTCACAACTATTCTATTGTCGACGAGGTTGACTCGGTATTGGTAGATGATGCTCGTACACCATTGATTATCTCTGGTCCAATTCCACGTGGTGACAATCAACAGTTCGATTCTTTGAAGCCTCAGGTGCAGAAAATCGTAAAGGCTCAGAACGACTTGGTAATGAAAATCTTTACCGAATCGAAGAAATTGTTGAATAGCGAAGACAAAAAAGAACAAGAAGAAGGAGCGAAGTTGTTATTGAGAACTTTTAAAGGTTTACCAAAAATGAAGCCTTTAATTAAGTACTTGAGTGAGCAAGGGAATAAAGCAACTTTATTAAAGACAGAGAACTTCTATATGCAGGAGAATAACAAAAACATGCACATCATTACTGATGAGTTGTATTTTGTTATCGACGAAAAGCATAATTCAATTGAATTAACCGATAAAGGTATCGATTTACTAAGTGCTGATACCGACGATTCAGGATTCTTTGTATTGCCAGATATTGGTACTGAAATCAATGAAATCGAAAAATCAGATCTTCCTGATGAAGAAAAACTGAGAAAGAAGGATGAAATGATCCAATCTTACTCGGTTAAAACAGAACGTGTTCATACAGTAAACCAGTTGTTGAAAGCATATACTTTATTCGAAAAAGATGTTGAGTATGTGTTGATGGATGGTAAAGTGAAGATTGTTGACGAGCAAACAGGTCGTATTATGGAAGGCCGTCGTTACTCTGATGGTTTGCACCAGGCAATTGAAGCGAAGGAAAATGTGAAGATTGAGGCAGCTACTCAAACATTTGCTACCATTACCCTTCAGAACTACTTTAGAATGTATCACAAGCTTTCGGGTATGACAGGTACTGCAGAAACCGAAGCAGGTGAATTATGGGATATTTACAAATTAGAGGTTGTTGTTATTCCAACCAACAAGCCAATTGCTCGTGATGACCGTGATGATTTGGTGTATAAGACCAAGCGTGAGAAGTATGCAGCAGTTATCGAAGAGATTGTTGCATTGGTGAATGCAGGTCGTCCGGTATTGGTAGGTACAACTTCGGTTGAGATTTCGGAATTGTTGGGTAGAATGCTTAAGATTCGTGGTATTAAACACAACGTACTGAATGCGAAATTACACCAAAAAGAGGCAGATATTGTAGCAGAAGCTGGTAAGGCAGGTACGGTAACTATTGCAACCAATATGGCTGGTCGTGGTACCGATATCAAATTAACTGATGAAGTTAAAGCGGCAGGCGGTTTGGCAATTATTGGTACAGAGCGTCACGATTCTCGTCGTGTTGACCGTCAGTTACGTGGTCGTGCGGGTCGTCAGGGAGATGTGGGGTCTTCTCAGTTCTTCGTATCTCTTGAAGATGATTTGATGCGTTTGTTTAGCTCAGATCGTATTGTGAAGCTTATGGACCGCATGGGTCTTGAAGAAGGAGAGGTGATTCAGCATAGCATGATTACCAAATCTATTGAGCGTGCACAGAAGAAAGTAGAGGAGAACAACTTTGGTATTCGTAAGCGTTTGCTTGAATATGATGATGTGATGAACTCTCAGCGTGAGGTAATCTACAAGCGTCGTCGTCACGCATTGTTCGGAGAGCGTATCCAGGTGGATATTGCCAACATGATGTACGATGTTTCTGAAGTGATTGCAAATGAAAATCATGGCGGCGATTTTGAAGAGTTTAAAATGGATTTGATCCGTACCTTCTCAATTGAATCTCCTGTTACAGAGGAAGAGTTTTTGAAAGAAACTCCTGCTGTAATTGCTGAGAAGATAAATGATGTGGTTATGGATACTTACAATAGAAAAACTGAAGCTATTGCGAAGCAAGCGTATCCTGTTATCAAGAATGTTTACGAATCGAAAGGTGAAATGTACGAGAATATCGTGGTTCCATTTTCTGATGGTTCTAAGATGTTCAATGTAGTTACTCATTTGAAGAAAGCTTACGATACCGAAGCTGAAGATGTAATGAGATCTTTCGAAAAAGTATCGATTTTAGCAACTATTGATGAATCCTGGAAAGAGCATTTGCGTGAAATGGATGATTTGAAGCAATCTGTTCAGAATGCTTCATACGAGCAAAAAGATCCACTTTTGATTTACAAGTTTGAATCATTCAACTTATTTAAAGTAATGGTTGAAGATGTAAACAAGAAAGTGGTTGCCAGCTTAATGAAAGGTCACATTCCATTGCAGGATCCTGAAGAAGTGCGTCAAGCTGAAGAACGTAAGCGTGATATGAGTAACCTAAGAACTTCTAAGGAAGAATTAGGTTCTGATGGCAGAAGAGAAGCTCCTAAAAAGGCTGAGCCAGTTCGAAATGTTCAGAAAGTAGGACGTAACGAACCTTGTCCTTGTGGTAGCGGTAAGAAATTTAAGCAATGTCACGGTAAAGGTGTGCCAGCTTAATTTCCTAATATGAAATATTAATATTATTTTCACATGGATTGTTCCGCTTGTCGGGACAATCCATTTAATTTTGATACACTGAACTCTAAAAATAACTCATATGTTACTATCAATCCTTTGGGATATAAAACCTGAAATTTTTACAATTGGCTCCTTTTCCGTTCGTTGGTACGGATTACTTTTTGCCCTTGGCTTTTTGTTGGGATACTATATCGTTGAGAAAATGTTTAAGAAGGATGGAATTAAGCTGGAATGGCTTGATAAATTGTTCTTGTATACCATGATTGCCACTGTGGTAGGAGCGCGTTTAGGCCATGTTTTTTTCTATGGCTGGGAATTTTACTCGCAACATCCTGCAGAAATAATAAAGGTGTGGCGTGGAGGATTAGCCTCTCATGGAGCTGCAATCGGTATTATTGCTGCTTTGTGGTTCTATTCAAAAAAGGTAAGCAAAAAATCAATTCTTTGGATTTTAGATTACGTTGTAATTCCAGTTGCTTTGGCAGGATGTTTCATTCGTTTGGGTAACCTGATGAACTCTGAGATTATTGGTGTGAAAACGACTGTATCCTGGGGATTTGAGTTTGTACGAGCTTCAATCGAAGATCCAAAAGCACCTCGTCATCCTGCACAATTGTACGAAGCAATTTGTTACCTGATATCATTTGGAGTTCTGATGTACATGTACTGGAAAACAGATGCAAAACAACGTTCAGGTATGATTTTCGGAGCCTTTTTGGTATTGATTTTTACCGCTCGTTTCTTCATCGAGTTCATTAAAGAAAATCAGGAAGCCTTTGAAGAAGGAATGGCTTTGAATATGGGACAATGGTTAAGTATACCGTTTGTTTTACTAGGAGCTTATTTCGTTATCAGAAATTTAAAAGCAAAAACAGCATAAAGATTCATTATGAAATTTAAAAATCCGAATCAGTATGGTTCGGATTTTTTTATGTACTAATTATCCTTCCGAGAAGGAAGAATTACTGGATGAAGAGGAAATATTCGTTACGATTAATTGGGCTTATCTTTATTGTGATTGTACTACAATCATGCTCAATGTTAAAAATACAAGGAAGTAAGCGTTCCGATAACTATAGCACAGTCTATGTTTTTCAGAACGGTACTGAATTGCCAATATCCACCCAAAGTGATACGATAGAGATAGATAAAAGCAAATTTGCCCTTCGTTTTTACAATAAACGCTTTGATTTAGCAAACGAAAAGTTTTACGCTACTCGCATTGCTGCATTTTATTATGTATCACGATTACCTGTGGTGGAAACAGGTATGGCAATTGACACCATAGAGTGTTTTGCTCCGGGAACTGGAATGGCTACAGCCAAAAATGGAGGCTATGAAGCTCTGAGATTTAATTCAAGTGCACATCACTATCTGTTTTATCAGAACGAGAAAAATAAGAGGGTGAATTTACTTGGTTCGTTGGGGGATATGCTTAAGTTAGAGTTCGAGATTGACTCCCTAAACTTTATGGGCTATTCCACTGCCATGTCGGAAATTAAGGTAAGCGAATTCTATCTGTTGCTATTTACCGATAGAAATCAAAACCAAATTGTAGATCAAGGGGAGTGTAAGAAGATTACAATTCGTGTTAAGGATAACTACAAAGGATGGAAAGTTCCTTATTGGAATATGCAGGATTCATTGGGGCAGACTCCCTTACACAAGTTGTTTTTATTTGAACAGTGGGAACATATCAATGGCCGACAAAAGCTAACACTATTACAGGAAGCACTTTCGTTGGACAGTACGAACCCGAATATTCAGGATGCCATGGGAAATACCGCCTTGCATTACGCTTTGCGTGCATATTATCTTGAAAAGGAAAAGAAATCCTGTAATCACCCAATTGAGCTTATAAAATTACTATTGAACAGTCCAAAGGTCGATGTAAACATTCGTAACTATTACTATAACAATAACCCACTGCAACAGTACTTAATGAGTGGCAACATTGGAGTAAATAGAATAAATGATCGAGGAATTGAGTTAATCAGCCTGTTTCTTAATCGAGATGACCTACAATTGAATAGTTTAAACAATGTTAATTTTTCAGCCTTTGATTATGCAAGTAGAAAAAACTGGTTAGATGATAAGAATACAGAGCTTATTGACAAGCTAAAACCGAATGAAGAGTATAATAATGGGGCATCGCAGGAATTATCGAAATTTGTATACCGAATAGGCACTGATGCGAAAATAGATGAAGTTGATTTTTACAAGGAAAACATTAAACTTTGCTTGGATTACAACGCCAATCCTAATGTAATCAAAAATCAACTGGCAAGAACGCCTCTAACTTGGCTGTGTTACACAAAGAACAGGTCATATGGATATTCTGATAAAGAAATTCAATCGAACCTGCAATTGCGATCAGAATTAGTAAAGCAACTGATGCAAAACCCTGATATTGATCTAAATCTGCCTGACTATATTGGTGCGACAGCCTTACATTACGCAGTAGATGGCTATGCAACGGTTCTGGTAAAAACTTTAGTAAGTAATCCCAAAATGAATGTGAATAGTCAAAATTCAGCGGGTAACACTCCATTAATGCAGATGATACAAAATCTAAACCATCTAAGTTTGGGCTCTCAAAAAGATGCATGCGCATGTTTAAAGGAATTAATATCAGACAGCAGTCGACTAGATTTTAGGGTATTGAATTACAAGGGAGAATCAACTCTCGATTTAATTCATTCATGGCTGTTGGATAAGGATAGAGGTGATAGAAATAAAAGATTGTATCCCGAAATATCTACTTGCTTGGAAGAGTTAAAACAAACAATTGAAAATAAATAATTTGCTAAGCGGTAAGTTTACGGATAAGAAGAAATTAATACAATAAATCAGTTAGTATGAATCATTGTGTAAGCACATATTATATGAAACAAACGGCGCTCTACTTGTTATTACTATTTGTAAGTAATGCATGTTCTAATAATAAGACACAACAGCAAACCAATGTAACCAAACTAAAGTTTGTGCAGTTACTGCCTCAACAAAACGATACCACTTTTTTTGAATTGGACAAAAACACCATTATATCTAAAAAAGTACCTATGAATATCAATACGCACAAAACCAGCTTTCAAAGTACCAGTTATTGGAAACTAATAAGCCAGGATAGTATGTACACTTTTGAGCTTATGGATATTCGTTATATCATACCAGGACCATTTCTAAACTTTGTTTTTGATACAAAAAAAGACAGTGTTCAGTTGATTCAGAAAGTAAGCGAAAATGCAGGGCGCATAAGATTTGGTGGAAAAACAGTGGCCAGGCAAGAGAAAGCATTACATCATCTCAAAAGAATTAAAGGACTTACATTTGCAATCATAAAAACAGACAGCTGCTATTTTCAATCCGAATTTAAATTGCCCTTGGCAAGAATTGCTGTGGATAATGAATACAATCCGGTTCCGGAAATTAAAAATCATCTAAACCCGGAAGATCTGATTAGTATTTTTGATAAAATGCTTTTGAGACCAAAGGAGCCATTTGTTTTAGATAGTTTGTATAAATTGCCCCATGGCACATTTATGGCAAAGAAATTTTCAGATATAAGCCTGAACTATACATTTCAAGATCCAAAAGGATTTATTCAATTAAAAAATGTATTTAATGCTGATCATAAATTGATACACAGCAGATTTGATCATAAGTCATCCTTTTCAAAGGAAATTAAAACAAAAATGGGAACAATAAAATCAAACAAAAGAGTAAATGCCTTTATAAAGTTTAAGCAGAATTCTGAAAACAACTTTAGCCTTGAATAGTTACTGTTCCTTTAATAGCAAGGCAAAACATTAACTAATTTAATTAGAAACAGAATAAATCTTTCAATAGTGATAATATAGATAATCTTACTTTTTTATAAACTCAAATGATTTAATTTCAGAATAACCTAAGTTGCCTTTTATAATTCCAAGTTTAATGCTATCAGAATGTAGTGAAACTTTAGTGTATTGAGGATGAATTTTAATGTGCTTAATAATTGAATTTATTTCAATCGCTATAATTGGTTGTAGTGCACGCATACTACCTTTTTGATGATTATCTGCTAATTTTACATTTTCAATTTTATAAGATTTGAATTTAATATGATCTGATTGATATGCTGAATTGATAGTTATTAAAGCGAAAAGCACAAGTAGACCAATTGTAAGATTGTGAAAAAGAGACCAGATAAAACCAAAATTCTTCTTATAATATTTAAAGAACATAAATGTAACTATAAAACTGACTAAAGGGATAACAATTATTAGTTCGCTCACAGAAACTACTAATGAATTATATCTATGGAAAATGGGTAGAATGCAAACTAATCCCAGAATAGCAATGTTTTGATATTTTAAGCCATATTTTTCCCTAGTTTTAAACGATAATAAGTTGCCAATTAATTTGAAAAGTTGTTTTTGAGTTTTATTCATTTCTTAGTTATGCCAAAATTCTATACATATAATCCCAATTAAAGTGAAATATCGTGTAAATCAGTGTCTAATTTGGAGTGAAAGTATAAAAATTAATCATTTATAATTAATCATTAATTAGCTCCATCTCAATCCCCATTTTCTTCATCAAAATAGGTGCGTTAAAAGTTTTACAAACACCATTCTGAACTTTATAATCAAAGTACAATTGTTCACCATCGATTTTAATATCGAAGAATCTGTTTTTCACATGACCAGGCAATTCATCTTCCAAAACAGACAATTCCAAATCATGGGTGGCAACGAGCCCAACTGCATTGTATTTCACCAATTGCTTGATTAGTGCAGCCGATCCTGTATGTTTGTCTTTGGAGTTGGTTCCTCTAAGGATTTCATCAAGTAAAAGCAATGCATTTTCTTTTTTGTTTACCTTATCAAGCACTTGTTGAATTCTTTTCAGTTCAGCATAAAAGGATGACTCATTTTCTTCAATCGAATCTTTAATTCGCATGGAAGTATTTACTTCAACATTTGAAACCAGCATTTGCTTTGTACAAGCTGGAGCTCCACTCAATGCAAGCACTACATTTACACCAATGGTGCGTAAAAAGGTACTTTTTCCTGCCATATTCGATCCTGTTACGATGTGAACTACTCCAGGACCATTCATTTCATAATCGTTGCAAACACGCTTGCTTTCATCAATCATTGGATGACCGGCTTCTTTCATTTCAAGTTTAAAATGCTCCTCAACAACTGTTGGGAAGGTCCATTCCGGATGATTAAAGCTAAGGTTGCCCATGCTGCTTAAAGCTTCAATTTCACCAATGCTCTCAAACCAGCTTTCAATTTCATGTCCATACTTTGTTTTCCATTTATCGATGCGGAAAAGCAAGTGCAGTTCGTAAAAGAAAAGAGCATTGAATAGGATTTGAACCAACATGTTGTATCGCTGATCAAGGAGCTCAATTAGTTTTCCAAGATTTCTAATTTTTTGGAAGGATTTGATGTCATTACTTGCAAGCTGTTGCTTTATTTCTGTGAGTTTTTCCGATTGCCAATCTTCCGATTCAAATTCTTCTATAATTTTGGCATAAATCTTAAGCATATCTGCACGCTTAGAGGTACTGTTATGAGCAATGCCTACCTTCTTGAAGTTAAAGTAGTGAATCGAGATGCTAATCATTAGCAAAAATAAAATTGGAATTGAGGAACCTATCATTGCATAAACTAGTGCTGGAAGCGACAGAAATGGTAAAATGGAGATGATCAGTGATAATTTTCTATTGCCATGAAAAGGGGATGGCATTTTGCCCCATTCGCCTACAAAATCAGGATCATCGGTCTTTAGTTTTCGTTGCAAACCGTATTGTATGATATTCTGGCGCCAATCGATTTTATTGCGTAACTCTTGAATGGCTTTTTGTCTTTGGGCAATGGTTGAGTTGTCGGCTGGAGCAGATAAGTAGGAGGACAAACAGTCATTTCCACTCTTGCTTACGCAACGATTAATCAATTGGTAAATGGAGTGTTCACCAAACATGTCCAAATCGGAACTGTAAGGATGGTTATGTATTTCGTACTCCTTGCCATTGTTATAGAGATCACTATGTCTTGTTTCCAGGCAATTCAATTCATTTTCATTGATTTCAATCAATTTCAGAAGCCTCTTGATGTTTTTCTCATTTCTGCTGTATTTGCGAACAAAATAGGCCAGCGCTCCAATTAAAATGGCAGCAACAAAAATAGCTGCAGGCATTGAGTAGGGAAGAATAACATAAAAAAGAACAAAAGCTCCAATTGCACTAAACAATCTAATTGCTGAATATTTGCGGTTTGCTTTTTTTAGCAACTGAACTTCCTCTTTAAAATTCTGTATGCGTTTTGAATAAAAATCAAGATTCATAGGTGTAATTTTGTTTCTATTTTAGGTTAATTCATTTTGAAAAGCTAAAACTACTAAATCTACTCTTACAATGAGTAATTATTGAATTTAAAAGAAGGCTTATAACAAACAAAAACCTTTGAGTTATAATTGTCTCAAAGGTTTAAGCTGTGTAAAAAAAGGTAATAACAAATCTTCGGAAAGAAGGAACCAAGTAGTTGTATTACTTGTCTTTTCGTAGAAAGATGTCACCACTTATCGTTTTTAGGAAAATTTCCTCACCGCCACCATTTAATGATGTAGAGAATTTACCGTTGCGGTAATGCTTTAATTCTCCCTTGTTTTTTGTATTCAATTCAAAATCGGTATACATTTCACCAGTAATTGTATTCAAAACCAGATCTGCTTGTTGCTTGCTTGGTAGACTCAGGTCAATGAATCCACTAATGGTTTCAATCTCCATTTTGCTCTGTAAGCCAACAATGCTTATATTACCACTAATGGTATTGATTGATAATCTGGTATTTCGAGGTAGTTTTACTTCAAAGAAAAGTTCCATGTCAATTGAATTGGTTGTAATGGTTTCTGTTTTCCCGTCTTTGCTCTGTTCTCTTTTAATGATTGTGGTTCTGTGCAAATCTTCCATATTTTCAATTTCCGATTCGATTTCGATGCCTTTAGAAAATGAATTTACATTAAATCGAAAAGCATCGTTGTCTTCATTTTCATTGATATTAACAGAGGCTTTAACATACACTTCGTTTTTATCCCAAGTTGAAATTTTAATGTCATCAGCAAATTTAAACTCCAAAGAGACTTTCTCTTCTGATGAGATCTTTACAGATTTTTCAACAATTTTCTGTCCATAAGCAAACACAGTTGTCATCATGAACAATAATGTGACATAAATTGATTTTTTCATATTTCTGATGTTTTGAAACTGTTAACAAAAGGGCACAAAAAAGGCTGCCAGGGAAAAAATGATTAACTCTTTACTTTGCAAGAGTTAGAATGAAACAAGGATCCGAAGCAGCCTGTTGGCTCTATTTTTTTCTTAGGTAAATGTTATTGTTGATGGTTTTTACTTTAAAGTTTACACCACCACCATTAATTTGGGCTTTAATTTTATTGCCACCACCAACATACGAAAGACCTTTCTTTTCTTTTGCATCAACTTTAATGTCAAAATCGGTATAGAATTCACCATTAATGCTGCTCAATGCTATATTGGCAGGAGTGTTTGATGGCATTTTAATGTCGACTGTTCCATTAATTGCCGAGATAGAAATAGGGCTTTCCTGGTTAATTCTATTAAAGTTAATATCTACATCACCATTGATCAAATCAAGGATTACAGGACCTGTAACTTCATCTAGCTTGACACTCGGCATTAAGGTATTGATTTCTATTTCTGAGCTGAAATTGTTAATCTCAATGGCTTTTGATGAAGCAAATGGACTTTTACAGTTAATTTTCAGGTTTACACCTTTAGGGATTTTAAAGAAATAATATTTGTGCTGGGTAACTTTACCTAATCCCGTTAAGGTAAGGATTGCTCCCTCTTTAGATGAGTTGATTCCAATATTAGTATTGTCATCCAGTCCACTACCATAAATTGGTTTTAAGCCTTTGGCTCGTGCTGGAATTATTTTCTCATAATTCGTCTCGATGATCAATTTTGAACCAGTGTGTTCTTCAACTTTAATCTCGCCAAGAAGATTTTCAATGCAAATTTGATCACCTTGTCTAACTGCCAATTCATAATTTTGAGCTTTAAGGTTTAATGCTCCTGTAATCAGGATGCAGATAATTAGGAGTCTATTCAGTGTATTCATTATTCGATGTTTTAAAAATTGATATTAATTGAGCTGCCGGCATATTGTATTTCAAAATCTATTCTAAACAAAAACTTTAATTCCTTCTTTGGCCATTTTTTTAACTACCGGAAGGCTGTTGTCTTCTTTCATGATCTCCTCCAGTAAAATTTTAGCCCTGTTTTCTTGAATATCGATGAGTATATTGATTAAAGTGATTTGAATAGAAGGTTCTTTTTGATTTTTTAAGGCTTCGAGATATGCATTTCTTACCAAGGGATGCTGTGCGAATTTGGTTAGTGCATTTGCTGCTGCCATTCTAACATTTACATTAGCATCACTTTGTAAGGTTTGAACCAATACAGAGAGCACTTTATCATCTGCGACATCTTGCTTCTCCAAAATGTTAACAGCCTTTAATCTCTGACTGCTGGTTGGTTGTTTCAGAGTAGCCATCGTTAAATTTTGCTTCATGTTATTCAAATCCGATTGCAAACTTGCTATCTCCATGCTTTGATCATTGGTGGAGGGTGAGTTTTTTCCCAATAAAAAACCAACTCCGAATATGATAAGAATAGCTGCTGCATATTTTAGGAACTCACCAAACCTATAATTGTTTTGTTTTTGATCCGTAAATTGATTCGATTCCTGGCGCTGATTTTCTTTCTCCTTTTCTAATAATTGGTTGAAATTCGTACTTAAATTAGCGCTAGGCTGTTCATCTTCAATATCATTTATCGTATGCAAAAATTGTTTGGTAAATTGGTATTCATTCCTACAATTTTCACAAGAGGAAAGATGCTTTTCAACTTCATTGGTCTGTTCCTGATTCAAATTGTTTTCTAAATATTCTATCTGAAGGTCTTGTATGTATTTGCAATTCATTCTTGTCTAAATTAAGCCAGTTTAAAATAAAGTTCTCTTAGCTTGTTTATTGCCCTGTGGGCTTTTACTTTCACAGCAGTTTCGCTTAGGCCTGTTATTTCGGCTATTTCTCGGTATTTTAAACCTTGAAATCGACTGAGTTCTATGATCTCTTTTTGATCCGTTTGTAATTTGTCCATCGCCTCGTATAAGATTCTCTTTCTGGATTCCTTTTCCATTTCTTCTATGGCCGAATCGGTTTCATATTCGATTTTTTCAGGTTCACTAAAGTCTGAAATCACTAATTTATTATCCCGATAATAATTTGCGTGTACATTTCTTGCAATCTGATACATCCACGATCGGAATTTGTGTTGTTCGTTATAAGTCTTTCGATAGGTCAATATTCTTCTAAATACCGACTGTACAAGGTCTTCACTAATGGATTGGTTTTTTGTCAATCTCAGAAAGAAATTATAAAGTCTCATATGGTATTTATCGAACAAAGGTGATAATGCATTCAATTCACCAGATCTTACCAAAATCATTAATTGTTCGTCATCTCTCTTTTTCACAATAAAATTAATTGCTAGCGTGTTTTGTTCTTTGTTCTGTATTGGTTACCTGGGAATATGAGAATGGTTACAGGGCAAGTTAAAATTTTCCTGTAAAAATTATGAATATATGCGTAATATTCTCATAAACAATTGATTATTTATGAAATAAGGTGGGGTTTTTTGCAGGCAATAAACTGTTAAAATGTATTGAGAGCTTTTTTATATGCTTCTAATGCTCTAATCCTGGCAAACTTGTGATCAATCATCGGTTTAGGGTAGGAATCCGTGTCTAATTCAGGTACCCATTTTTTAATGTATTCAAAATTGGGATCGAATTTCTTTTGTTGTTCAATGGGATTGAATACTCTGAAATAAGGAGCTGCATCACATCCGCATCCTGCAACCCATTGCCAATTGCCATTATTGGCTGCCTGATCGTAATCGAGCAAATGATTGGCAAAATAAGCTTCACCCCAACGCCAATCGATTAAAAGATCTTTAACCAGAAAGCTGGCAACAATCATTCTTACGCGATTGTGCATATTGCCTGTGGCCTTTAATTCTCTCATGCCGGCATCCACAATCGGAAAGCCTGTTTTGCCATTTGTCCATAGTTCAAACTCTTCTTCATTATTCAGCCACTGAATATTGTTGTAAGCCGATTTAAAGCATTCGCTTTCAACTTTTGGAAAATTGACCAAGATTTGCATAAAAAATTCGCGCCAGATAAGTTCATTTAAAAATTGATCATCACCTTTTAATGCTTCTTGTACTGCCTGGCGAATACTAATGGTGCCAAAACGAAGATGAATACCCAGGTTTGAAGTGGCTTTTAAGGCAGGAAAATTTCTACGAGCATCATAATTGTTAAGCATATTCGCAGATAAATTAATGGCAGGAATCTCAATTGAAGATTCACTGAAACCAATTTTAGATAAGGGTGGTATTTCTGTAAATTCAACTTGTGCAATATTCGTAGAGTTTAGTTCATAGGAATAGGGTAGGTGTTCCTTCGAATTGAACTCAGAACGCCATTTTTTCATGTAAGGAGTATAAACCGTATAGGGGTTTCCATCTTTTTTAAGGATTTCTTGCTCTTCAAATATCACTTGATCTTTAAAAAGTTGAAATTCTACTTGTTGAGATTCACAAATTCTTTTGCAGTTCATGTCTCTGGATGTAGCGAACAGCTCGTAATCCTTATTTGCATAGATCTTCGCTATTGGATATTCATTTATTACCTGGAATAGACATTCCTGTGCTGGCCCATGCTTTACAATTAAGGAAGATCCAAGTTGTGAAAGCTGCTGATTAATTTTTTGAAGTTCGGTATGAATAAAATTTACTCGGGCATCATTTCTGTTTTCAAGTTGATCTAATATTTCTGTATCGAAATTGAAGTAGAATAAAAGTTTATTCTCCGATTGAAGCGCATGATATATCGCTGCATTATCTTGCAATCTTAAGTCTCTTCTAAGCCAAATTAGGGTGTAATTATTCATTATATTGGATTATTGTTTTTCTTATTACAATATAAACCAAAAAATGTTCAATGATAAAGATAAAATGGACAAAAAAAGCCCGAATATAATGCAGATCATTCGGGCATGGGAATTTAACTTCTTATTTGACCATCACCAGTAATAATCCATCTGTATGAGCACAATTCTTCCAAAGCCATTGGTCCTCTCGCATGAAGTTTCTGTGTGCTGATACCAATTTCAGTTCCCAGTCCAAATTGTGCACCATCAGTAAATGCAGTTGAAGTGTTGGAATAAATAGCCGCGGCATCTACCATTGAGTAAAAGGCTTTTATGGTTTCTTTATTCTCACTTATTATGGCCTCACTATGCTTTGAACTGTACTTGTAAATGTGATTAAGTGCAGACTCAAAATCATTTACTGTTTTGATTGACATTTTGTGGCTTAGGTATTCTGTTCCATAAGACTCCTTACTTGCCTGAAGTAAAAGTTGACCAGGATATGAGCCTTTTAGAACTTCAAAGGAGTCTTGGTCAGCATAAATTTCTACATTTTTATCTTTTAACTGATTTACCAGCTCAGGTAGATCCTTTAATCTATCAGAATGAACAATGAGACAGTCAAGGGCATTACAAACGCTTACACGTCTTGTTTTTGCATTATAAATAATGTTTTTCCCTTTTTCGAGGTCTCCATCTTTGTCAAAATAGGTGTGTACGATGCCTGCACCAGTTTCAATTACCGGAATTTTTGAATTTTCACGAACCGAGTTGATTAAATTCTGTGATCCGCGTGGAATCAGAACATCGACAAACCCTTGTGCATTCATTAACTCCACTGCAGCTTCTCGTTCTGGTGACAGCAACTGAATAATTTCTGGATTGACATTTTCTACTTTCAATGTGTTTTTAATGATCTTCACAATGGCTTGATTCGAGAATATGGCGTCGCTTCCTCCTTTTAAAACACAAGCATTTCCCGATTTTAAGCAAAGCGCAAAAACATCAATGGTAACATTTGGTCTGGCTTCATAAATAACACCAACAATGCCCAATGCCACGCTTATCTTTTCAATCAGCAAACCATTCTCGAGCCTTTTTGATGATAGTGTACGTCCTAATGGAGAATCTAATCTGGCAACATTTTTTACATCCCCTGCAATCCCGATTATTCTCTCATGATTTAGTAACAATCGATCATATTTTGGATCTTCGACAGACATTCGTTCTAAATCCTTTTGGTTTGCTGCTAAAATAGCAGAGCTGGAATCAACGATTGCTATGGATAGTTTTAATAGAATTTCATCAATCTTTTGGGTAGGTAAAAGAGGCATTTTTCTCGATGCTTCCTTGATTTTATGGAATTGTTCTTTGGTATTCATTGTATTTGAATTTAAATGTAAGATAAAGATATGTAATTATCAGTAAATTAATTGTTAATATAAGAATAGATAGTCGTAATGAACCAATGGTTTGGCTCCACTTTTTCCCATGTGAATTTCTGTTTTGGTTTTGCTATAGGAAGTTTTGCCTAATCCTAAAACTTTGCCTTTCTCATTCATGATTTTTACAATATCTCCTTTTTCAAAACTTCCATTAATATCAGTTACACCAATCGGTAACAAACTCGTAGCATTGTTAGAGTTTAAAGCCTCTTCAGCCCCTTGGTTAATAATTACCTGTGCTTTTTCGAATCCATCAGACCCGGCAAGCCATTGTTTTACTGTTGATGCTTTTTTATAGGCTATAAATTCAGTGTGATCTACATTTTCATGATCTCCTATTAAATCAAGAACAATATTATCCTTTGAACCATTGGCAATGTGCACAGGTATGCCTGATTTGGCTATTCTTCCGGCAATACTGCATTTGGTAAGCATTCCACCACGTCCGAAATTTGATTTTTTGGTGGTGATGTACTGCTTTAATCGGTTGATATCACCATTGATGGTTCTTAGCAATTTTGCGTTAGGATCTTCTGGATTTCCGGTGTAGATTCCATTAATATTACTTAGTAGATAAAGTGCTTTACAGTCCATCATCGATGCTATAAGACCGGAAAGCTCATCGTTATCGGTAAACATTAGTGCGGTAACCGAAACCGCATCATTTTCATTGATTACTGGCAAAATATCATTGGCCATGAGGGAACTGATGCAATTTTTCATGTTCAGATAATGTTCCCTGGTTCTAAAATCCTGCTTTGTTACCAATACCTGAGCACATTGCAGGTTGTACTCTCTTAAATATTTCGAATAGATGTTTAGTAATTCAACTTGCCCAACCGATGACCATACCTGTCGAGCTGATATGGTATCAGTTTTTTGATTCAGATTAATTTTACTTCTTCCGACTGCTACAGCACCTGATGATACAAGGATACACTGATATCCCAACTTTTTTAATTCCGATATCTGAAATACAATGTTTTTAATTCTCTGCTTGTCGATTTGGCCCTTACTTTTGGTAAGTACATTTGAGCCTATTTTTATACAAATTCGCTTCATGTGAATGATTTTCTATGGTATACGAAACTACATCTTGTTGCCTAAATATTTGGGCAAGATGCAAATGATTGTATTGCATGTTTTTCTGTATGCAAAAGATGCAATAAAAGGTTGTATGCTTTATGAATAGTGATTTTCTATTTAAAGGAATACTTTAATTAGTAAGAAATTATCGTACCCACACGGGAAAGCGAAAAGTATTAAGTGATTTAGGGAAATGAGAAGCAATGAAAGAGTTGGATGTAGTTAGATTTGCTACACCAATACCTGATTGTCTTATTAATAAATTGAATTCTTTCATGACATTTACTTTTGGGTTTGTAAGTTTCCCCCTTATCAAAACCAAGTCAAATATAGGTATTCTTTTGGGATTTAAATCACTGCAAATAAGATTATTGTGCAAATAGAGGCTTTCGAAAAGCTTTTCGAAATTCTTATTTGGATTGGAATGATTCAATACTTCTCTTCTGTAATAGCAAGAAAATCAATATAATGTGTTGATATTGGCTATAAACATGATAATGTTTGTTAAAATTTTTCAAATAAGATTTTTACATCCCTGATTTTGTATGTTCAATTCTTATCTTTGTTTGAGAAATTATTAAATCACGATATATTATGAGTAAAAATCCTTTATTAGAAGAATTTTCAACACCATATGAGTCTGTTCCATTCGATAAAATTGAATTGGAGCATTACATGCCGGCATTTAAGCAGAGTATCGAAAATGCCAGAGCCGAAATTGATGATATAGCCAATTCCATTGAAGAACCAAATTTTAAGAATACCATTGAAGCTCTTGAGTATTCGGGTCATCAGTTGGATAGAATTGGGTCGGTTTTCTTCAATTTAAATCATGCGCACACCAATGATGAAATGCAGGCTATGGCACGAGAAATATCGCCTATGCTTACCGAATTCTCAAATGATATCATCATGAATGAGAAACTCTTTAAAAGAGTGAAAAAGGTATACGAAAAAAGAGATGAGTTTGATTTAAATGTAGAACAGACCAAACTTTTAACGGATAGATACAAGTCTTTTGTTAGATCAGGTGCTGATTTGGATGAAGAGATGAAAGGGAAAATCAGAGAAATCTCGAAAGAACTCTCAAAATTAACCTTGCAGTTTGGTGAGAATGTTTTGGCGGCAACCAACAATTTCGAACTTCATTTAACGAACCAAGAGGATGTTGCAGGCCTACCTGAAGGAATTCTTGAAGCTGCATCGGCCTTGGCAAAGGAAAAGGAGAAGGATGGATGGATCTTTAACCTTCAATTTCCTAGCTATGTTCCCTTTATGCAATACGCTGATAAGCGCGAATTGCGTGAAAAAATGTTCAAGGCCTATACTTCGCGATGTTTCAACGATAAATTCGACAATCAAAAGATCATACATCGCATAGTAGAACTGCGTTTGGCCAAGGTGCATTTGTTGGGATACGAAGCTTATGCCGACTATGTATTGGAGGAAAGAATGGCAAAATCGGCAGACAAGGTAATTCATTTCTTGAATGAACTTTTGGATGCTTCAATGCCAAAAGCGCAAGAGGAATTTAAGGAGTTGCAAGAGTATGCAAAATCGCTTGGGGCAGATTTCGATTTACAAAGATGGGATTGGGCCTACTATGCTGAAAAGCTAAAGACCGAAAAATTCGATATCAACGATGAAATTACACGTCCTTACTTCGAGTTGGAGAGAGTCAAAAAGGGAATTTTCGATTTGGCTACCAAATTGTATGGCATTCAGTTCAAGTTGAGTGCTGATATCGCTAAATATCACGAAGAAGTGGATGTGTATGAGGTGTTAGATCAGGAAGGAAACTTTTTATCCTTGTTTTATGCCGATTTCCACCCAAGAAGTACCAAACAAGGTGGTGCCTGGATGACTTCATTTGTAGATCAGTACAAAAAAGAGAATAAAGATTACAGACCACACATCTCGATTGTATGTAACTTTACCCGTCCGACAGAAACCAAGCCATCTTTGTTGACTTTTAACGAGGTAACTACTTTCTTGCACGAGTTTGGTCATGCATTACACGGTATGCTTTCGAAATGTACCTATAGTGCATTGTCGGGAACCAATGTATATCGCGATTTTGTGGAGTTGCCATCGCAGTTTATGGAGAATTTTGCGTTCCGTAAGGAGTGGTTGGATGAAGTGGCAGCGCATTATAAAACAGGGGAGAAAATTCCTCAGGAACTGATTCAGAAAATTATTGACAGCAGCAATTTCTTAAGTGGATATGGTTTTGTTCGTCAGATAAGCTTTGGTTTAAATGATATGGCTTGGCATAGTGTTAATGAGCCAATTACGAATCCTGTGGGAGAATTCGAAGACCAGGCAATGGCATCAACTGAATTGTTCTCTAAGGTGAATGGAAGCTGTATGAGTACCTCATTCTCACATATTTTTGCAGGTGGTTATGCTGCCGGGTACTATGGCTACAAATGGGCCGAGGTATTGGATGCCGATGCTTTCGAGGCATTTAAAGAGAATGGCATTTACGATAAGGCAACTGCGGATGCTTTCCGTGAGAATATATTGGAAAAGGGCGGAAGCGATCATCCGATGAATTTGTACCTGAAATTCCGCGGCAAAGAACCATCAATCGATCCTCTTTTGAAACGAAGTGGATTGAAATAAAGTAAATTAAAATCCTTAATGATAAGATTAAATCGTCAATCTATAGTTGTAGGCTGGCGATTTTTCTTTACCTGTAAAAGCTTATATTTGTTACCAAATAAGATTCGACCATGACCAAAGATTGTAGCAATTCAAAAATCATTAATTACGAGGGGAAGAAGTTTGTTTGTTCTCTGGCCTTTACTTTACAATTGATAGGCGATAAGTACAAATCGCTTATTTTGTTTCACTTGAAAGATGGTGAAATGCGTTCAGGTGAATTACAAAAAAGCATTCATGGTATCTCTAATCGTATGTTTACCTTCTCGATAAGGGCCTTGGAGCGGGATGGTTTGGTAAGTAGGGAGGTTCACCCTGAAGTGCCACCAAAAGTTGTGTATGGATTAACTGAGGCGGGAAAAAGCATTATCCCCATTATCATGAAATTAGACCAATGGGGACAAAATTTTGCAAAAGAGAATCACTTGTACGCTCCTGGTGAATAATGAAGTTCGTAGGAGTGTGAATAGATTTCGAATACCACTCCAAATGGATCTTCTACATAGCACATACGATATGGTTTATCACCTGGATAGTACTCGCGAATAGGCATACGCTGTTTTCCTCCATGCTCAACAATTTTTTGAACCAATCCTTCTACATCCGGATCCTGAACGGAAAAATGGAATAAGCCGGTTTGAAATGGATTGAATTCCGGAGCTTTTGGTTGACTTTCTTTGAATTCGAATAGTTCAATTCCAATGCGATCGCCTGTTGAAAGGTGCGCAATGCGGAAACTGTTCCATCCTTTGCCAAATACATCGATACACATTTGTCCGATTGCTGTCTCATTTTCTTCCAGGACTTCGGTTGGAGGCATAATTACATAAAAACCCATTACTTCGGTGTAGAATTTTACTGCCTTGTCCAAATCAGGCACTGTAATTCCAACGTGGGAAAAGCTTTTTGGATAAACTTTTTGATCTTTCATCTCTGTTGTTTTGGTTTGTGCATCAAGCGAAAAACAAAGGCTGATGCTCATTAGTAAAATTAAAATTGCTCTCATCATTCATGTTTGAAATACGCTGCAATGTTAGAGCTAAAGAGGAAAGAAATCAATATCGCACAGAGCTGAAATATGGTTACATGGATGTGTGGTATGTTGAATATCAACAAATGTGGTGGTTGTTAATAATTTGTTAATCAGCCATTAAAAAAGTAAAAGATACTTTCATTACCATTCGATTTCTTCCATATCCCTAAAAAATTTTCCCGTAGGCCCTTTGTCTTCCAGCTCGGCTGCCCAAACAATGGTTTCCGCTCCTTTCTGGGGATCACGGGGAGCAGTTGAACCGCCCATATCAGTTCTTACCCATCCCGGACAAACCGAATTAACAAGGATGTTATTTCTTTTTAATTCCTGGCCCAACTTTATGGTAAGAACGTTCATTGCGGCTTTTGAAATGCTGTAACCTGGCGTTCCGGCAGACATGTTCGATAAAGCTCCCAAGCCACTCGATACATTCACAATGCGTCCATATTTCTGCTTTTTCATATTAGGAATAAAGGCTTGTGCCAAGAGCCAGGCTCCAAACAAATTGGTTTCCAGAGTTTGATGTATCTCTTCTAAATCGGCATTAAATGCCGAATGCCAAGTATCGTAATTAATGCCCGCATTGTTGATCAGGATATCAAGATGACCAAAACTATCTTCAACATATTTGACAATTTGTTGTACACTCCTTTCATCGGAAACATCCAATTGATGAAAGTGGACTTCGCCAAAACTTTTTAGTTTCTCGATTGCTTTTTTTCCATCTTCCAGAGTGCGGGCAGTAAGAATCACCCGATGTCCTTTTTGTAAAAGTTCTTGTACGCATGCATAGCCTATCCCTCTGTTCGAACCGCTTACCAATGCTGTTTTTTTCATATTAATATCTTGTTGATTATGATTTCATTCTAATTGTAGTTTGTATGCTTTTATAAGTATTGCAATATCTAAAATCGTAAGGTTCGTACTTTTTCCATTGATTCGCTGAATTGTAAACAAAAAGACGGACCTTTTGTTTTTTAAAAGTCCGTCTTTCATTTTATATTTTATTTTGATAGTTTGAGAACTTGATATTGTTTTCTCTGGATTTCTGGCAAATGAATTTGTGATGTTGTAAAGAATACATTTCCTTGAGTATCTATGGCAAATGAATCGGCCCAACGAATGATCTCATCTTTAATCAGTTTTTTGATATTACCATCGCTTTTCAGGACATTAATGGAATTGTCTTCCAGACCGCCTAACCATAGATTCCCATCTTTATCGAACATCATTCCATCAGTGGCTGGAATTTTTTTTACCATTTCTACTTGCTCAGCTATTTGTTCTTCTGTTACGTTCTGAGAACGTAATGTTTCAGTAGGAACCCGATACAAACTATGACCCGTTAAGGCAATGTAATACAAAAACTGTTTGTCAGGGGAAAGAGCAATACCATCGGAATGTACACTGTTTTCCCATTTGATTCCATCACAAATGAGGTGATCCACTTCGCTTTCGGTAGAGTAGTGATGGTCCAATACTCTTTTAGATTCTCCCGATTGCAGATTCAAAACGATTAATGCTCCGTTTCCTGAATCAGTCATGTAGGCAAATTGATTTTTTGTATCAACCCGAACATCATTAAAATAAGAGTTCGCTTGGTAAACACCTTCAGGAAATTGATATACTTTTTCCTTTTCATTGTTGTTCAAATTAAAAACATACAATTTCGGGCCTCCTTCCAAAACACCTTGGAAAAGAGGATTTTTTGTATCCAATACCCATAGCTTGTTCTGCTCATCAACAACTACCGACTGAACAGCCTGAAAGGATTCCTTGTCATCAGTATTATTCCATTCCTGATTTGGAAATGCGATTGCTTTACCACTTACAATTTCCGCAACGCTAATGGGCACATCATTCGACCATTTGGGATAGTTTACGAACAATCGGTTATCCTTACTTACTGCAACTCCCGTCCATTGCTTGTCGGATGAAGCAATTACTTCAATTTTATTTGTTTGCGACTGTTTAGAAGGTTTACAAGCAGAAAAGCTTAGTAAAAGTGATGCTGCAATTAGGTACTTCCAATACATATTAAATTGTTTTTAAATGAATAATCGTCTTTATAATCAAACTATCAGATCTTTTATCATTTCTGTCAATGGAGATTTTCTGTTTTTCATTTACCTAATTACCTGATAAAATGAGTGTATACCTTATCTTCTTTCTCAGGGGCTTCTATTTTATTCTTTCCATTTTCAACTAATTCCAATAGATAAGCCATGTTTTTACCCAAAATTCTCATAATCTGCACACCTTCTTCATCCTGATGAACTTGACCCGGCATTAATCCATGAATCACATTCCAATAGTTCGATGTTGGAATCATCATTTCCGAATAAGTCAGGTAATTGTTCAATTCATTAAAAACAGGTAATCCACCTGAACGACGAACGGCTGCAACTGACGCACCTACTTTATGACGGAACAATGATCCGTTTGCACCAGCTACATAAAATGCACGGTCGAGAAAGGATTTCATGCTGGCACTTAATGATGAATAGTGTACTGGTGATCCAAGAATAATCCCGTCGGCCTCCTTCATTTTCTGAATCCAATTATTCACATCATTATTTTTGATGACACACTTTTCGTCTTGATTCTTGAAACACAAGTTACAGGCAGTACAAGCCTTCACGTTTTTGATTCCAACATTTACAATTTCGGTCTCGATACCTTTTTCTTCCAACTGTTCACACACTAATTTTAATGCATGATAGGTGTTGCCTTCTTTTTTGGGGCTACCATTAAATGCGACTACTTTCATCTGTTTTTGTTTTTTTGATTGATAATGCAAAGGTAAGCTTGCAATTGTTTAGCTTGTTTTAACGAGATGTTAAAAAATGACTTATAGGTTTAATTGCCTTCAATTTCGGCAATATTTGCCAGTGCATTATCACGAAGGGGTTTATATTTGAAATACCAAATTATTAGACCTATGATGATTGCAAGTATGAAAATCGAAAAGAAAACAATTTGAGATTCAACAGTATTGAATAATGGTTGAGATCTAAGATTAAAACTGGCATTCATTAAAAAAACTGCAAGAAGTATCAGTATGCTCTTTTTTCGGAAGGGATGATACCTTTTTGCAGCTTGCTTTAACATGAGAAGGGTAGGCAGAGAGTAATCAACATTTTTGTATTCTTTTTGGTAGCTTCCAAATACTAGTGCAAATAGTAAAAATGCCGCTACAAGGAATAGTCCTGCAATTAAATCAGTAAGCTCTTTTGTATCAAAATAGTGTATAAAGGCAATTATCGTGTAAAGTGGGATGAAAATCCAATAAACAATCTTCATTCTTTTGCATAGGTTAGAATAATTACTATCCTCCTTTTTAAGTTTTCCTAATAACTGATCCAGATTAACCTTTTCGTTCTTTGTTTTATTTAAGTTCATGCTTACCTCCTGTTAATTTGTTTTTTAATTGTGTTTTAATGCGGTGAATTTTCACCTTTACATTGGGTTCATTAATGCCGATCACATCTGCAATTTCTCTCATGCTTAATCCTTCAAGCATAAGAGATATTAAGGCTTTGTCGATCACAGAAAGCATATTTAACTCATTCTGAAGTAGGTTGAATTGCTTTTCTTCTTTTTTCTTGATTTCCAAATCTTCATTGTCTAAAATGGAGCTTAGATTTTGCGTATCGGTGTTTATTATTAGCTGCATTTCTCTGTAGCTTTTGCCCGTAAAGCTTAGCGATGTGTTAACAGCTACCCGATAAACCCATGTGCTAATTGCCGATTTACCTTTAAATTGATCCAAACTCTTCCAGATATTAATCAGTACTTCCTGATACATATCTTTTTGATCTTCGGCATTCGAATTATAGTAACGACATATCCGTTGTATTCGATCACTATTATCCGATAGAATTTGATTAAATAGATCTTCTTTTTTCAATGTGTGTGTATTTTGTTCTTTATCTATTTAGTAAGGGAGGAGCATGATTAGTTACACTTTTTTTTGATTTTTTTTCTTATAAAATCTCAAAGCCATTATAAGTCTCAAATTTCCAGATTTCTACCACTTTTCCAATTTGCAGTTCATAAGGTTTATAATTTCTGTTTGAAGAAACCAATAGGAGAGACTGATTTTTCTCAAATTGCTTGTATACCACTTTAAATACGATACTATCCTCTTGGGTAACAATAATGCAAGGAGTACCATCTTTAATTGCTTCCCAGTTTTGAATGTAGGATGCCGTTACCCACGATCCTTCAGGAATGGGAAGCATGGAGTCTCCTTCAATTTGGAAGGTTCTGTAGGTTTTATCTTTGGGCAAGAATGGGAGAGAGAATTTTGGTAGTGATTCTATAAAATCCAAATCGCCATAGCTATTTGTATAGCCAGCTTGTGCTTTTAAGGGAACCATTTCTATATTTTCTTCTCCATCCTGATTTACCGATATGGTAAGCAAGCGAAGCTTCTTTCCCGTTACATCAATGTCAAATCCATCTTCGATTTGCGAAAGCTGGAATTCCGATAATTCCTGCAGGTTATACCTTATTAAAGCATCAATGGAAACATTAAAGTATTCGGCAAATTTCACCAGTACTTTAAAAGGTGGTTGAACGCTTTTTTCATAGCCAGCCAGTGTGGTTCTTGTAATCTCCAACTGTTCAGCCAAATCGGCTTGCGATTTTCTTCTTCTCTTGCGAAGAAACTTGATATTTTCTGCAAAAAACATGCTTTTTTCTTTCAAAGATAAGGAGAATAGACTAAATTATTGACAGGATTATGACGAAAATATCGACATTTAATGAAAAGGACAATATTGCATATGGATTTAGACACATTTTTTGTGTCGTGTGAAAGGTTGTTGGACAGTAGATTGGAAAATCGACCGGTCTTGATTGGGGGAACATCAGATAGAGGAGTGGTAGCAGCTTGTTCTTACGAAGCACGAACGTATGGCATCCATTCTGCCATGCCCATGAAAATGGCTCGTATGCTTTGCCCGGAAGCTGTTGTGATTAGGGGGAATAGTGGAACTTACAGCGAATATTCCGATCATGTAACGGAAATCATTAAGGAACGTTCGCCTTTGTTCGAAAAATCATCCATTGATGAATTTTATATGGACATAACAGGGATGGATCGTTTTGTGAAGGAAAGTTACATGTGGTCAAAGGAACTGAGAGAAAAGATCGTAAAGGAGACACGCTTGCCTATTTCCTTTGGTTTATCTACCAGTAAAACAGTTTCTAAAGTTGGAACAGGCGAGGCCAAGCCCAATAATCATATCAATATAGAATCGGGATATGAAGTTCCATTTTTGGCTCCGCTTTCCATTAAAAAAATTCCTATGGTTGGCGATAAAACTTACCACAAATTGCGAAGCATGGGAATAGAAAAAGTACGAACGGTCCAAGAAATGCCTATGGAATTAATGGAACGTGTACTGGGGAAAAATGGGCAAGTGATTTGGAAAAAAGCACAAGGAATTGATAACACTCCAGTGATTGCCTGGAATGAGAGAAAATCCATATCTACAGAACGAACTTTTGAGCGAGATACCACTGATGTAGTGAAATTACGTAGTATTTTGGTTGCAATGGCCGAAAATTTGGCTTATCAGCTCCGAAATGGAAACAAACTAACTGCTTGTGTGACGCTTAAGATTCGCTATTCCGATTTTCAAACTTACACCAAACAGAAGCGAATTCCCTACACATCGCTTGATCATACACTAATCGCTACAGTACTCGACCTGTTTGATAAAATGTATGAACGTCGGGTTTTGATTCGACTCATCGGAGTTTGCTTCAGCAATTTGGTAGGCGGAACTTACCAGATTCGCCTGTTTGAGGACTCTGAAAAGCTCATTAAGTTGTATCAGAAAATGGATCATTTGAGAAACAGATTTGGGAAAAATGCGGTGAAACGCGCCATAGGAATGGATGTAAAAACCATTGGAGGAATGAATCCTTTTAATGGACAAGCTCCAATTATTCCTGCTCACCGTAGACGATAAAAATCAATTAGTAATAGATCATTACTAATTGTTAATTCTTTATTGTATTTAATGTTATTGAATTGCCACTCATATTATAGTTTTAAGTATGGAGCTCTTTCTGTAGAGGAGGTTTTAAAGGAAACCCAGGTGGGAGGACACGATACCATTGTATTGACTGATATTAATAATACAGCCGTGAGTCTCGATTTTGTACGGCAGGCAAAGGAATTTAATGTAAGACCGCTTGTTGGAGCAGATATCAGGAATAGAGCAATGCAGCAGTATGTTTTGCTGGCCAAAAATGCGACCGGGTTTCGGGAAATCAATGAGTTTTTATCAGGAAACCTGCATGTTAGTAAGATATTTGAACCAGAGGCTCCGGATTTGAATGAAGTTTATGTGATCTATCCATTTCAAAGCCAGTATAGAGATCTAAAAGCAAATGAATGCATTGGAGTCAGACCGCAGGATGTACCTCACTTGCCTTTTTCTGAATGGAAGAATCGCCTGGATAAGCTGGTAATTCTACAAACAGCAAGCTTTCGCAACAAGAAAGATTACAATATTCATCGACTGTTGCGAGCTATTGACAGAAATACACTGCTAAGTAAGCTTTCGAAAGAGGAACAGGCGAGTTTTGAAGATAGATATAGAAGCAAGTCTGAACTGTTGGAATTGTATAAAGATTATCCTGAAATTATAAAAAATACAGAAGCTTTATTGGCTGCTTGCAGCATGGATTTCGAATTTGGAACCAACAAAAACAAAAAGCTTTTTACCGATTCGGAAGAAGAAGATTTTAAGCTGTTAATGAAATTGGCCTGTGAGGGCTTGGAATATCGATATCGTACAATAACCGATGAAATTTTAGATCGTTTAAACAAGGAATTGAAGGTGATCCGACAACTTGGATTCTGCTCCTACTTCCTGATTAATTGGGATTTGGTTCGCTATGCGCAAGGTGAAGGATATTATCATGTTGGACGAGGAAGTGGAGCCAATAGCCTGGTTGCTTACTTGTTGAAAATCACAAATGTTGACCCGGTTGACTTAGACCTTTACTTTGAGCGCTTCATCAATCCGTTCCGATCATCACCTCCCGATTTTGATATCGATTTTTCATGGACAGATCGGGATGATGTCACACGTTATTTGTTTGACAAATATGGTTGGGATCATGTTGCTTTACTGGGAAATTTTATCACATTTAATCACAAGTCAGCTTTTCGCGAAATTGGGAAAGTATTTGGTTTGCCCGATGAAGAAATCAGTCGTTTGCAGAAAAATCCGAATCCAGCGCAAGCCGATGAATATGGAAAGTGGGTGATTCGCTATAGTGGATATATTTCAGGCTTTCCAAGCCACAATAGTATTCACTCCAGTGGGATTTTAATCGCCGATGAGCCCATTAGTAATTATTCAGCCACTGAGCTTTTGCCTAAAGGATTCCCATCCACTCAGTTTGACATGTACATTTCTGAAGATTTGGGACTGCATAAATTCGATATCCTGAGTCAGCGTGGTTTGGGAAAAATCAAAGATACTTTGGAGATCGTTAAGCAGAATCATGGAATAGATATCGATATTAACGACACCAAACTGTTTATGGAGGATTCTCGCGTAAAGAGAATGCTAAAAAAAGGACAGGCAATTGGTTGCTTTTATGTGGAATCGCCTGCCATGCGCATGCTTTTAACCAAGCTAAAAGCTGAAGATTACAAACGCCTGGTTGCTGCCAGTTCCATTATTCGTCCGGGAGTTGCCAAAAGTGGAATGATGCGAGAATACATTATTCGTTTTCAGAATAAGAAAAGGAGAGAACAGGCAAAACATAATTTACCTGAATTATATAATATACTTGAGGAAACTTATGGCGTAATGGTTTATCAGGAAGATGTAATTAAGGTGGCTCATTATTTTGCCGAGCTAAGTTTAGATGAAGCAGATGTCTTGCGCAGAGGAATGTCGTGGAAATTTAAACAGCGAAACGAATTTGCAAAGGTGAGAGATAAATTTTTCTCCAATTGTAAAGCAAAAGGATATCTCGATGCAGTGGTGAGCGATATCTGGAGGCAAATAGAGAGTTTTGCCAATTATGCTTTTGCAAAGGGGCATTCGGCCAGTTATGCAGTAGAGAGTTTTCAGGCGCTTTATTTAAAAGCATATTATCCATTGGAATATATGGTAGCAACTTTAAATAATGGAGGAGGATTCTATTCAGCACAACTCTATCTGCACGAGGCAGTAATGCATGGTGCCAAGGTAGAAGTACCCTGCGTAAATCGGAGTTCGTGGGAAAATATTATTGATGGAGATACCATTTGGCTGGGATTTTACCTTTTAAGAGATTTAGAACGTTCAACAGGAAAAAAAATGATTGAAGAGCGCAGGGAACATGGAAGTTTTAAAAGCTTGCGCGATTTTGTGAAGCGTTTCCCAAGCAGTTTGGAGCAATTGATAATATTAATACGTATTGGAGCTTTTCGATTTACAGGAAAAGGAAAGAAAGAGCTGTTGTGGGATGCTCATTTTCTATTAGGACACACCAGGAAGACCAAACCGGAAAGAACACTTTTTCAGGCAGAGGTAAAAGAATTTGAGCTGCCCGAATTGTGGAAGCACAAGCTCGAAGATGCATTCGACGAATTGGAATTGTTAGGCTTATCGGTTCAATCACCATTTCAATTGGTGAAAGGTGATTTACCTTCCAACATAAAAGCCTGTCATTTGCCTCGTTTAGTCAATTGTTACATCAGAATTGTTGGTTTTTTAATTCATCGCAAACCCGCAAAAGCCAGTAATGGTAAAATTATGTATTTTGGAACATGGGTAGATTTAGATGGACATTGGTTAGATACTGTGCATTTTCCACCTATTGCCAAAGAATATCCATTTCGTGGACCAGGCTGTTATGTTATAGAGGGGCGAGTGATAGATGAATATGGATTTCTAAGCATAGAAGTAAGTAAAATGGAGCGAATGCCAAATATAAGTATTGATGATATCGTTTCAGCCTGAAAACTCTCTCTTTGTGTAGTTTACATGTTTTGTATGAGCTCAAATAAAGTGAAAATACGTGATGTGGCACTTATTAAGGTATTTTTATTAGACATAATCATGATTTTTTATTTTATTTTTTTTGTCCTATTACTATTTTAAAATCAGGAATAATACTTGTGACTATCTATTCATAAGTGAAAAATTGACGTCTTTTTTTATCGTTTTTTGAAAAGCTGCTAAAAAAAATATGCCAAACTTTCTTTTTGTTCTGTTTTTCAGGTGTTTGTAAAAGTGAGAAAAATAAGGAAAAACCTTGCAAATAAAATCGGCGAATCTATTTTTGTCGGCGAATTTTTATCACTTTAACAAACACTATTAAAATGGCTTTTATTACTAAAGAAAAGTTCTTGTCGAATGAATGGTTAACGGCATACACTTACCTGATTATAGGTAGTATTATTTTTGCTGTTTCCGATATCTTATTTGTTGTGCCTTACAAATTGGCGCCAGGTGGAGTTTATGGTATTGCAACCGTACTAAACACATTGTTTGGCTGGAAAATTAGTTACTGTACTTTTGCAATGGAGGTTCCGTTGGTAATTATTGGTACAATTATTTTAGGCCCTCGATTTGGGATTAAAACAATGCTTAGTATTGGTATTATTTTGTTGACCGTTTGGATAATGGAGACATATGTTGTTCCTGGGTATCCAAAAGTAATTGCAGATCCAATGTTGAACACCATTGTAGCAGGTGTTTTCTATGGTATTGCTATCGGAATGATCTTTAAATCCAGAGCAACTTCAGGAGGTTCGGACATTATTGCAATGATTTTTGCAAAATACACTAAAATCTCTTTGGGTAAATTGGTAATGATTGTTGATGGTATAATTGTATTATTTACTTTGGTACAGCCAACAGAAACAGGAGCGATTGGATGGGAGTTTGTAATTTATTCATTGATCATTATTTATATCGAAGGTAAGATTATCGATATGGTGGTGAGTGGAGCAAACTATCACAAAACAGTTATGATTGTTTCAGATCAGTACGAATCAATCGTATCTAAAATTAAAGGAGATTTAAAACGTGGAGCAACTGTTTTTACTGGTACAGGTGCTTATTCGGGTGAAGAAAGAAAAATGGTTTACTCTGTAATGAGTCGAAGAGAGCTTGAGATTTTGAAGCTACACGTTAAGTCAGTGGATCCTGAAGCATTTGTGAACGTAACAGAAGCAAATGAAATTATCGGTAAAGGATTTAAATCTTTGAACGAGGAAGAAGAATAGAGAATAAGCTTGAGATAATTGCTTAAATCCCTCCGTATTCGGAGGGATTTTTTTATTTTTGCATGTAGGATCACTTCAATTTACAATTCAGATATTTATTGTTTGTTATTCTGAATTCTGGCAGATCATAAAAACGTATTGTTTTTGCAGATTAGCGGTGGATTGATGCTGATTGAAAATATATCTGTAAAAAGTTGTGAGATAATTTGATTTTTTAGAAAATTATTACGTATTTTGCGACCTGTTTGAAAAGCGTTTAAGGAAAAAAATAATCTGGACTATGTCAAGAGTTTGTCAAATTACTGGAAAGAGCGTAATGGTGGGAAATAATGTTTCTCACTCTAAGAGAAGAACTAAAAGAAGATTCTATCCAAATCTTTTCGTTAAAAAGTTCTATCTTCCTGAGGAAGATCGTTGGATTGAATTGAAAGTTTCTGCTGCCGGAGTACGTCTAATTAACAAATTAGGAGTAAAAGGTGCACTTACTAAAGCTCAAGAAAAAGGATTTATTAAAAATTATTAAAAAAGGCATAGAAAATGGCTAAAAAAGGTAATAGAGTGCAAGTAATTCTTGAGTGCACTGAGCATAAGGAAAGCGGTATGCCAGGAACTTCAAGATACATCACTACTAAAAATAAAAAGAATACTCCAGACCGTATGGAGTTGAAGAAGTACAATCCTATTTTGAAGAAAGTAACCCTTCACAGAGAAATTAAATAATTTTAAGATATGGCTAAGAAAGTAGTAGCATCCCTACAGAAAGGTGAAGGCCGTGGTTACGCTAAAGTAATCAAAATGGTGAAGTCACCTAAGACTGGCGCATACTCTTTTAAAGAAGAGATTGTTCCAAATGAGAACGTAAAGGATTTCTTTGCTAAGAAGTAAGAAATTCATATCATACTGAATCATAAAAGCTTCCCGATTATTTGGGAAGCTTTTTTTGTGCTTTAAAGCAAAACTTTTATTGTTTTATTTTAAAACGTTTATTGTTAATTGTTTGTGTTTGCGATTTTTTGTACTTTAGCAGCTTAAAATTTAGAAGAAATGGGATTATTTGGAAGTTTTTCGAAATCGAAAAAAGAAAATCTTAATAAAGGGTTGGCCAAAACAAAGGAAAGTGTATTCAAAAAGCTTTCCAGAGCTGTTGTTGGTAAATCTACCGTTGATGATGATGTACTTGATGAATTGGAAGAAGTATTGATTACTTCTGATGTGGGCGTGGATACAACATTAAAAATCATCGAACGAATTGAAGAGAGAGTTGCTCAGGATAAATTTTTGGGAACATCAGAATTGAATAGAATCTTAAAAGAGGAAATTGCTGCTCTTTTAGAAGAAAACAATAAAGGTGATTACGAGGCTTACGAACTTCCAAAATCAGAATATCCATACGTCATCATGGTAGTTGGTGTGAATGGTGTTGGAAAAACCACAACCATTGGAAAGCTAGCTCATCAATTCAAGAACGCAGGAAAGAAAGTGATGCTTGGTGCAGCCGATACTTTCCGTGCTGCAGCAGTCGATCAGTTAATTATTTGGTCGGAGCGAGTGGGAGTTCCTGTTGTGAATCAAGGAATGGGAGCCGATCCAGCTTCTGTTGCTTTCGAAACCTTAACCAAGGCCAAAGAAGAAGGTTCTGATGTAGTTATCATTGATACAGCTGGACGTTTGCACAACAAAATCAACTTAATGAACGAATTGAGTAAGATTAAGCGTGTAATGGACAGAGTAATCCCAGGTGCTCCAAATGAAATCCTATTGATATTGGATGGTTCTACCGGACAGAATGCATTCGAACAAGCAAAACAATTTACCAAAGCAACCGAGGTAAATGCATTAGCAATTACCAAATTAGACGGAACTGCCAAAGGTGGGGTTGTAATTGGTGTTTCCGATCAATTTAAGGTGCCAGTAAAATATATAGGAATTGGTGAAGGGATGGAGGATTTGCAGGTATTTAACCGTAATGAATTCGTAGCTTCATTATTTGATTGAAAAGATCGAATATTATAATATAAGATAGGCTGCCTTTTGGGTAGCCTTTTTCATTTTATGCCAATTGTACTTCAAAATGATTTACCAATCGTTTTGCTAATTACAATAGCATGTCCCGAATTTCGGGAGTTAATGCCGATACGGAATCACCTGCTGATTTTTTATCAATGCTCCCAGCAATCATAGGAATTGATTCGTAATCGGTATAAATAGATTCAAAAGTAAATATCGAGATGGGAAAGAGAGTAATTTATCCTATTTTTGCCAAAATTTAATTTGAGATAAGAGGATTGTATGAGTCAAAATAAAATCAACATTATTAGCTTAGGTTGTTCAAAAAACTTGGTGGATACCGAATTGTTAATGAAACAACTCGATGCAAATCAGTTTTCTGTTACATGTGAAGAAGAGAATAGCGATGCCAAAACCATTATTATTAATACATGTGGGTTTATTGGTGATGCGAAAGAGGAATCGGTTGATACTATCTTGCAATATGTGGAAGCGAAAAAAGATGGTAGAATCGATAAGCTTTTTGTGATGGGGTGTTTATCGGAACGATACAGAGAGCAATTAAGTAAGGAAATTCCGGAAGTTGATAAGTATTTTGGAAAGTTCGATTGGAAAGGTATGGTAAACGAGTTGAATAAAGACTATGTCCCAGATTTCAAAAATTTAAGAGTTGTTACTACTCCAAAGCATTTTGCTTATCTAAAAATTTCGGAGGGATGTAATCGCTCATGTTCATATTGTGCAATTCCAATTATTACAGGCAAGCATATTTCTCGTCCTATCGAAGATATTGTTGAAGAAGCAAAAAATCTTGTGAAAGAAGGAGTGAAGGAACTTTTGGTAATTGCTCAGGATCTTTCTTATTATGGTATCGATTTGTACAAAGAATCGAAATTGGCAGAATTGATAGAAGAGTTATCTAAAATTGAAGACCTGGAATGGATCAAATTGCATTATGCATATCCAACTCAATTTCCTTACGGTATTTTAAAATTAATGCGTGAGAATCCGAAAGTTTGCCGTTACCTCGATATTGCCTTGCAACATTCAAGTGACAACATGTTAAATTTGATGCGAAGGGGTATAGATAGAGCTAAAACCATTGATCTTATCAAAAAAATCCGCGAAGAAGTACCAGGTATAACGCTTCGAACTACCATGTTGGTTGGCCATCCAGGTGAAACAGAGGAAGATATGGAAGATCTTAAAAATTTCGTTCAGGAAATGAAATTTGAACGTTTGGGCGTATTTCCTTATTCCGACGAAGAAGATACTTATGCTGCAAATCACTACGAGGATAATATCCCTCAAGAAGAAAAGGAGAGAAGAAAAGAGGATATCATGTTGATTCAGCAAGATATCAGCATGGAGGCCAACAAAAAACGTTTGGGCGAAGAGTTAAAAGTAGTGATCGACAGAAAAGAAGGTGATTATTATTACGGAAGAACCGAATTTGATTCGTACGAAGTGGATCCGGAAGTATTGATTCCAGCAGAGTATGGAGATTTAAAGATTGGAGAATTCTACAATGTTGAAATAACAGATTGTGAAGATTACGATTTGTTTGGAATTGTAAAGTAATACCAATCATACAAAAATAGAATAAAGACCATCTGTAGAAATACAGATGGTTTTTTTGTGCAAAGTATTTTTCTAAAATAAACTTCCTTGCTGTTGGTACATTCCCGATTTTTTCAATTCAAAAAAGCAATCTGCACAAGCTCTAACATCTGCAAGGGCATCGTGGGCACCATCAAAACCTTTGTGGAAAAGATGTTGGTATAATTCGGTTAAATTTGGCCACTTGAAACCATATCTTCCAGGAATTTTACAAATGTTGGTTGTGGTTTTCATGGTACAGATTTTCGGAATCTCAGCCAATTGACTTGTTATATCCTTACGAAGAAATTCAGCACCAATTATTATTTCATCGAAACTAATATTGTGTGCAATTAAATATTCAGCATCATCCATTGCCGATGAAAATTCATTTAAAGCTTCGTAAAGATCTATACCTTCAGCAAGAGCTCTTTCTGTTGTAATGCCATGCACGTCCGATGCGTCGGTAGGAATCGTAAATCCTTCAGGAATTATAATTCTATTGGCTGATTTAATTTCCTGATCGCGACTATCATACAGTAGCCAGGCTAATTGAACCAGACGTGGCCAATTGTCCAAATCGGTAACAGGAGCATTCCATATTTTTGGTAAACCTGTGGTTTCGGTATCGAAAAATAAGTACATAGGTTGTGATATTAAAAAAAGCCCCCGAAGGAGCTTTCTGTATATTTTACAAGCTTAGATTAAACTAAAGATTTTGCTACTTCTAAAGCAGCTTCGTAATTTGGTTCTTCAGTCATTTCAGCAACATACTCAACATGTTTTACTTCGTTGTTTTTGTCGATCACCACAACGCCACGAGCAAGCAGACGTAATTCTTCAACTACGAAACCATATTTATAACCGAAATCACATTCCTTATGATCCGATAAAGTAACCAAATTTTCGATACCTTCAGCACCACAGAAGCGACCTAAAGCAAATGGAAGGTCGTTTGATAAGGTAATGATTTGAATATCTTTATCAAGCGAAGCAGCTTCTTTGTTAAATCTGTGAGTTTGAGCAGAACAAACACCAGTATCAATTGATGGAAATACTGAAAGAATTTTCACTTTTCCATCAAAATCAGAAAGTTGAACTGGAGCTAAATCTTGTCCCAAGGCTGTGAAGTTTTCAGCTTTCATTCCTGTATTTATTTCTGTTCCTACTAAAGTCATTGCATTTCCTGCAAATGTAACTTTGCTATTGTTTTTTTGCATAATTATGTATTTTGTTGTTTCGATCAAAGATAGGAATTGTTTTGATTTATTCTAAATAAATAGGAATAAAAAAGTATGAAAAAAGCATAAAAAAACCGGAGATTAACTCTCCGGCTTTCGTTTAATTAAGCTCTTTTTGAGCCTTTAGTATTTTGGTGGTGATTTTTTGTTTCGATTTGTCTAAACCTACCGATATGGTATCACCTTCAGTGATGCTTGCTTTAATTATCACTTCAGCCATTTCATCTTCCAGATACTTTTGAATTGCTCTTTTTAGTGGTCTGGCACCAAACTGAACATCGTATCCTTTTTCAGCAATGAAATCTTTCGCAGCAGTTGAAATTTTGATGTTATAACCCAAGTCATTGACTCTCTTATATAATCCGTTAAGTTCTATGTCAATAATCTTATGAATATCCTTCTGAGTTAATGAATTAAACATGACTAAATCATCAATTCTGTTCAGAAATTCAGGAGCGAAAGCTTTTTTCAAAGCCTTTTGGATAATGCTATTGGCATAATCATTCGAATCATTTCCTCCAGTTTGGAAACCAATGCCTTTTCCAAAATCTTTCAACTCACGACTACCAATATTAGATGTCATAATGATGATTGAATTTTTGAAATCAACTCTTCGCCCTAAACTATCTGTCAATTGACCGTCATCTAATAGTTGAAGCAGAATGTTAAACACATCAGGATGCGCTTTTTCGATTTCATCCAGTAGAACAACTGAATAAGGCTTTCTTCTCACTTTTTCAGTTAATTGTCCACCTTCTTCGTATCCAACATATCCCGGAGGAGCTCCAACCAATCTCGATACTGCAAATTTCTCCATGTACTCACTCATATCGATACGAATCAAAGCATCTGTACTATCGAAAAGATATTCGGAAAGGACTTTAGCCAGTTGGGTTTTACCAACACCTGTAGGACCCAGGAAAATAAATGTTCCAATTGGCTTGTTAGGGTCTTTTAAACCCGCTCGATTCCGCTGAATTGCTTTTACAATTTTAGCAATCGCATCATCCTGACCAATTACTTTACCTTGTAATTCTTCATCCATCTTAAGTAATCGAGAACCTTCAGCTTGTGCAATTCTTTTAACTGGAACTCCTGTCATCATAGCAACAACTTCTGCAATATCTTCTTCAGAAACCTTTTCTTTCTTAAGACTTAACTCCTGTTCCCATTTTTCTTTTTCTTTGTCAAGATCTTCAGCAAAGTTTTTTTCTTTATCTCTAAAGCTAGCTGCTAATTCAAACTTTTGCGCTTTTACAGCTTTAATTTTACTTTGACGAGTTTCTTCAATCTTTTTCTCTAGTTCTTCGATAATTACCGGCACATGAATGTTTGAAATGTGAACTCGCGAACCAGCTTCATCCAATGCATCAATTGCTTTATCTGGAAGATATCTGTCGCTTATATATCTGGAAGTTAACTTCACGCATGCACTGATTGCTTCTTCCGTATAATAAACACTGTGGTGGTCTTCGTAACGCTCTTTGATATTATTAAGAATTTCAATAGTTTCCTCAGCAGAAGTGGGTTCTACCATTACTTTTTGGAAACGTCTTTCCAAAGCACCGTCTTTCTCAATATTCTGGCGATATTCATCCAAAGTTGTTGCACCAATACATTGAATTTCTCCACGAGCAAGAGCTGGTTTTAGCATATTTGCAGCATCTAATGAACCTGTAGCACCACCAGCACCAACAATGGTGTGAATCTCATCAATGAATAGGATGATATCGGTTGTTTTGGATAGCTCATTTAGTATAGCTTTCATTCTTTCTTCGAACTGTCCACGATATTTAGTTCCAGCAACAATAGAGGCTAGGTCTAAGGTTACCACTCGTTTCCCAAATAGCACTCGTGAAACTTTCTTCTGAACAATTCTAAGAGCCAAGCCTTCTGCGATAGCAGATTTACCAACACCAGGTTCGCCAATTAGTATTGGATTGTTCTTTTTTCGACGACTTAAAATCTGCGCTAATCGTTCGATTTCAGTTTCTCTACCCACAATAGGGTCTAAGGTTCCTTCTTCTGCCGATTTTGTAATATCAATACCAAAGTTATCCAATACTGGGGTTTCGGATTTACCACGGGCACTTGATCCCTTTGATCCACCAGACATTCCACTTTTTCCTTCACGCTCCTCTGATGGATAATCAGCCTGAGCTTTAGGGAACAAAGTTTTTAAATTCTCTTTTACCTTATTGTAGTCTACGGTTTGATTCTCTAAAATTTGAGTAACCATACTCTTATCATCCTTTAATATGGCAAGCAGTAAATGACTGGTGTCAATGGTGTTATTTTTTAAGGCCTTAGCCTCCAAATAAATCAATTTAAGAACTCTTTCTGCTGACCGTTGTAAAGGAATGTTGTTTTGATCTAAATCAGTAATAGTGTCTGATTTAATTTCCCTTTCAATGTTTTTTCTGATGTCGTAAAGATCAACACCCAAAGAGATAAGGATATCAACAGCAATGCCTTCACCTTCACGAAGAATTCCTAAAAACAAATGTTCCGTTCCAATAGCACTATTTCCAAGCCTTTCAGCTTCTTCTTTGCTGTATGAAAGAACATCTTTAATACGAGGTGAAAATTTTGAATCCATATAGTAGGTCTTTAAATTAAATTCGTAAGTAATTGTTATTTAAATATTCGAATATTATTTTTCGAATTGATTAAAGCAACTTTAAAATAATGAAAAAATATTAGATACCGCCTAATTTCCACATCAATTTTCAATTAAAAACTCAATTAGAATCGGAATTAAACTAGAAATCAAGCTTTAAAGTAAAAAAGTAAAATATTTATCTTAATCCATACACAAATATAGATGCTTTTCTTACGCAAAAATCACATATTTTGTTACTTTTGTAGTTCTGAGAAAAGTTTAGAATTTTAAATTAATTATAGATGACTACGGGAGAAAGAATTATACGTATCAACATCGAGGAGGAAATGAAATCCGCCTATATCGATTATTCGATGTCGGTTATTGTTTCCAGAGCCTTGCCAGATGTTAGAGACGGCTTAAAACCGGTTCACCGAAGAGTACTTTTCGGAATGGGCGAGTTAGGTATTACAGCAAACAAACCGTATAAGAAATCAGCAAGAATTGTTGGTGAGGTATTGGGGAAATATCATCCACATGGTGATAGCTCTGTATACATGACTATGGTTCGTATGGCTCAACATTGGTCTTTACGTTACCCATTGATTGATGGACAAGGAAACTTCGGTTCTGTAGATGGTGATAGCCCAGCTGCTATGCGTTATACAGAGGCAAGAATGGATAAGATTGCTGAAGAAACCTTATCGGATCTGGATAAAGATACTGTTGATATGGTTCCAAACTTTGATGAATCATTAAAGGAGCCAACTGTACTTCCAACCCGTATTCCTAACCTTCTTGTTAATGGTGCATCTGGTATTGCTGTAGGTATGGCAACCAATATGCCTCCACATAACTTATCGGATACCATTGATGCAATTGTAACCACTATCGATAATAAAGAAGTGGAAATGGATGAGCTTATAAGGATTATTAAAGCTCCAGATTTCCCAACAGGTGGTACAATTTATGGATATCAAGGTGTTAAAGAAGCGTTTGAGACAGGTAGAGGTCGAGTAGTAATTCGTTCCAAAACAAATATTGAAACGGATGAAAAAGGCCGTGAAAAGATAATTGTAACAGAAATTCCTTACATGGTTAATAAGGCAGAGCTGATTATGAAGGCTGCTGATTTAATCAATGATAAAAAAATTGATGGAATTTCGAATGTAAACGATGAATCGGACCGTAATGGTATGAGAATCGTTTTTGATCTTAAGAGAGATGCAATTGCAAATGTTGTGTTGAATAAGTTGTTCAAATACACTCAAATGCAAACCTCTTTTAGTGTAAATAATATTGCACTGGTAAAAGGGCGTCCAAAATTGCTTAATCTGCGTGAGTTGATTGATAATTTCGTAGAGCACAGACATGATGTTGTTGTACGCAGAACTCAATATGAGTTAAGACAAGCTGAAAAGAAAGCTCACATCCTTAAAGGCTTGATTATAGCTTTAGATCATATTGATGAAGTGATTGCATTAATCAGAGGCTCTAAAACTCCTGAGGAAGCGAAGAACGGATTGATGAGCAACTTTGATTTGGATGAAATTCAAGCAAAAGCAATTCTTGATATGCGCTTGCAAAAACTTACAGGTTTAGAACGTGAGAAATTGCATGAGGAATACGAAGAATTGATGAAGTTGATCGATCACTTGAATGCAATTCTTGCTAATGAATCGATGAGAATGGATATCATTAAAGAAGAATTGTTAGAAGTTAAAGCAAAATACGGTGATGAAAGAAGAACCGACATTGTTTATGCTTCTGAAGAATTCAACCCAGAAGATTTCTATGCTGATGAAGAAATGGTAATTACGATTTCTCATATGGGTTACATTAAACGTACGCCATTGGCAGAGTTTAAGACACAGCATAGAGGTGGTGTAGGCTCAAAAGGATCAATTACCAGGGAGGAAGATTTCCTTGAGCACATGATTATGGCTACAATGCATAATACCATGTTGTTCTTTACAGAAAAAGGAAAATGTTTCTGGCTAAAAGTATACGAAATTCCAGAAGGAACTAAGCAGTCGAAGGGTAGAGCTATTCAAAATCTATTGAATATAGAACCTGATGACAATGTGAAGGCATATATAAATGTTCTTAACCTAAAAGAAGAAGAATATATTAATAACAACTACATTGTTCTATGTACTAAGAAAGGTGTTGTTAAGAAAACTCCTCTTGAAGCTTATTCTCGTCCTAGAGTAAATGGAGTAAATGCAATTACTATTCGAGAAGGAGATCAACTTCTTGAAGCAAAACTTACCAATGGTAAAAATGAAATTGTAATTGCTGGGCGTTCGGGTAAAGCCATTCGATTTGCTGAAGATCAAGTTCGTTCAATGGGTAGAACAGCCTCTGGAGTACGAGGAATTACGCTGAAAGACGAGAGTGATGAAGTTGTTGGCATGATATGTGTTGAGAATGGAGAAGAGGATATTCTTGTTGTTTCGGAAAATGGCTATGGTAAGAGATCAAATATTGATGATTACAGAATTACCAACAGAGGTGGTAAGGGTGTTAAAACCATAAGCATTACTGAAAAAACTGGCGATTTGATTGCTATTAAGAATGTTACTGATGCTGATGATTTGATGATTATCAACAAATCAGGTATTACCATTCGATTGGCAGTTTCAGATCTTCGAGTTATGGGACGTGCAACTCAAGGTGTTCGTTTGATCAACCTGAGTAAGAAGAGCGATTCGATTGCTGCTGTAGCTAAGGTAAATTCTTCAAATGAAGATGATGAAGAAAAAGGAGCGGAGCAAGCAACGGAAAATGCTGAAGAATAGTATTTTGATACTTAGAATAATTATAAAGTGATTAATCTTGTTCGAATATTCGGAGAAAGGTATATTTTTGTTCAAGATTGTTATAAAAACTAAACATTGATTATGAGAAAATTATCATTAATTCTGGTTATGATTTTGAGCGTTTCGGCTGTATTCGCACAAAAAAGTAAGGTTACCGGAGCACAAAACTTTCTTACTTCAGGTAAGTTAGATAAGGCTAAAGCAGCTATTGATGAAGGAATTAAGCATGAAAAATGTGTAAACTACCCTAAAGCATACCTTGTAAAAGGTAAAGTTTACCAAGGTATTTTTGAAAGTCCACTTCCAGCATACAAAGATTTGGCTAAAAATCCTCTTGATGTTGCTTTTGATGCATATTTGAAAGCCTTAGAGTTAGATGAAAAAGGAAAAATGGTTAAGCCTGTAAAAGCACAAATGACCAATATGATTCCTGATTACACCAATGAGGCAGTAAATCGTTACAACGAAGGAGATCATGCTGGCGCGTTGGCAGCTTTCGAGAGAGTATTGGAAATTGAAGCTATGGATATGTTTAAAGATAATCCTGTAGTAGATACTGCAGTTATTTTTAATGCAGGTATGGCTGCTCAAAAAGCTGAAAATTATGAAAAAGCTATTAAGTATTACAAACAGTCTATCGACTACAACTATGGAGGAGCTAAATCATATGCTAACCTAGCTAATGTTTTGAAGACAAACGGTAATGAAGAAGAAGCTGTAAAATATCTTCATAAAGGATTTGAGTTGTTTCCAAATGATTCATGGATGCTAGTTGAGTTAATTAACTACTACATGTTAGGAGGAGAGCCTCAAAAAGCTGCTGATTACCTTGATAAAGCAATTGCTTTAGATCCTAATAATGGTTCTTTCTATCGAGCAAAAGGTACTTTATACGAAAAGACTAAAGAACCTGCAAAAGCTGAAGAAATGTACATTAAGGCTTTAGAATTAACTCCAGATGATTACACATCTCAGTATAATTTAGGGCTTTTAAAACTGAACGCAGCAATTGCTAAGCATAAAGAAGCTAACGAAATTATGGATGCTAAAAAGTACAATGATGCGATTAAGGGTGTTTACGCAGAGTACGAAAAAGTAATCCCATATTTTGAAAAAGTTCTTGAAATGCAACCAGATGAGAAAAACTCATTGATTACTTTGAAAGAATTATATTTCAAGCTTAGAAATGAAAAAGAAGCTTATTTGGAAAAATACAACGAAGTGAAAGCGAAGTTGGAAGGAATGGAATAAGATTTCTATATTGACATAAAAAAGAGGGAAGCATTGTGTTTCCCTCTTTTTTTTCTACATTTAAACATTATTAAGTTTAATTATAGAAAACATGAAAAAAATACTATTCATTCTAGTTATGATGTTGAGCGCTTCTTCCGTATTCGCACAAAAAAGTAAAGTTTCTGGAGCGCAAAATTATCTTACATCTGGTAAGCTAGATAAAGCGAAAGAAAATATCGATGAAGGAATTCAGCATGAAAAATGTGCAAATTATCCAAAAGCCTACCTAGTAAAAGGTAAAGTTTACCAGGGTATTTTCGAAAGTCCGCTTCCTGCTTATAAAAACTTGGAAAAAAATCCTTTGGATATTGCTTATAATGCATATTTGAAAGCTCTTGAGTTAGATCAGAAAGGGAAGATGCTTAAGCCGGTAAAAGCACAAATGATTAATATGATTCCTGATTACACAAACGAAGCGGTTAATCGCTATAATGATAAAGATTATTCAGGAGCATTGGCTGCATTTGAAAAAGTTCTTGAAATTGAATCAATGGATTTATTTAAAGATAATCCAATTGTAGATACTGTAGTTATTTTTAATGCAGGTATGGCTGCTCAAAAAGCTGAAAACTTTGAAAAAGCTATCAAGTATTATAAGCAATCTATTGAATACAATTATGGTGGGGCAAAAACATATGCATATTTGTCGAAAGTTTTAAAAGCAAACGGTAATGAAAAAGAAGCTGTAGAATATATTCACAATGGATTTGAGTTGTTTCCCAATGATTCAGATATGCTTGTAGAACTGATTAATTATTACATGTTCGGTGGAGAGCCACAGAAAGCAGCAGATTATTTAGATAAAGCGATTGCTCTGGATCCAAACAATGCATCTTTTTATAGCGCAAAAGGCCAATTGTATGATAAAATGGGAGAGTTAGATAATGCCATTTCTATGTATAAAAAATCAATAGAATTAGATCCAGAAGCGTTTATTCCTAGATATAATTTGGCCATTATAGTTTCAAATAGAGTTAGTAAGCATCATAAAGAAGTAAATGAAATTTTGGATGCTAAAAAGTATAATGAAGCAATAAAAGAGGTTTATGCTGATTACGAACAGGTTATACCATATTTTGAAAGTGCACTCGAAGTAAAACCTGGTGAGAAAAACACCTTGTTGATTCTAAAAGAAATTTATTTCAAACTTAGAAATCAAAAAGAAGCTTATCTTGAAAAATATAATGAGGTAAAAACTCAATTGGATAATATGCAATAGGGCTAAATTGGAGGACCAAAGTTTGGTCCTTTTTTTATATACATAAAAATAACATAATGTGAATTATAAGACTTTTAATGGCTTGGTTTTATATCTATTATGAATTTTGTTTTTAATTGTTATTACAAATATTCCTGAAGTATCTGAATTAGTTTTCTTGGATCAATTGGTTTGGTTATGAAATTATCAGCTCCTGCATGTAAACATTCTTCGCGTTCATTGTTCATTGCATATGCCGTTTGTACAATTACAGGAATTGATTTATTTGTGCCTTTAATCTGCTTAATGGCTTCCAAACCATCAATTTCAGGCATTCTGATATCCATTAGCACCAAATCTATTTTAGGATTGTTATGACGACAAATTTGGATTGCATCTTTTCCATTTTGAGCCCATACAACAGATGCGTCGGTTAATTCGATTATTGCGTTTAGATAATTAAAGTTGGATCGAACATCTTCAGCTATTAAAATATTTTTTTCAGAAAAATCTAAATCATTAATGGAACCCAGACTATCATTTGAGTTTGGCTTAGTATCATTTAATAAGTCCATCTGAATTCTACCATTGCCCGATAATCTGAAGTAAAAATTTGATCCAACGCCTTCTTCTGTATCAAACCAGATTTCACCCTTTAACAATTGAATTAACTTTTTACACAAAGTAAGTCCCAATCCAAATCCTTCAAATTTTCTATTGGCTTCATAATCCAATTGTCGAAAGACTTCAAATATGTGTTTTTGTTTTTCCTGCGAAATTCCAATGCCCGTATCTCTTATGTAAAAAACAGGAATAGACTTATCATCAATATAGTATCCTAATTCAACTTTGCCAGCATTCGTAAATTTGATAGCATTATCAGCCAGACAATCCATTATTTGAATCAATTTGTCACGGTCAGATTCAATCTGTACATCCTCAGAATTATTGGGAAATACCAATTTAAAATTTACTTGAGGCTTATTGGAGAGTTGGGAATTTAAATGAGCTTTTACTTCCTTTAATGTTTCATTGATTTTAAAGGTTTTCAATGTGTAATTTAGTTGGTTTGAATCTACTTTTGATACATACAACAAATTATTAACCATTTTAAGTAGTTTGTAGCTGCTATTCAGTACGTTGTCAATAAATCCTTTCTGTTCCGAAGAATCAATATATTGATTCTTTAGTAGATTTGAAAATCCAATTACTGCATTAATTGGGGTTCTAAATTCATGACTGATATTTGAAAGAAATGCCGATTTTAATTCATTTGATTCTTCAGCTTCTTTCTTGGCTTTTTCTAATTCTTTCTGGGTCTTTGAGATTGTGATGAGATCAAGAATAGATTTTTCGTGAAACAGGCATGCTTTTACTGAAATGGCAAATTTATTGATTACATTTTTAAGTTTCCTTTGTTCAATTTCATTCCATAGTTTATCCTGTGCTGAAGTATACAGAACTACAAAACCCAACTCCTGTAATTTGTAACAAGTGATTACACCTCTCTCCTTCTTTTTAAATCCAATGGCTTCTCTTGCCTCTATGCTTAACGGAATTGAAAAGGAATCCTTATCTTCAAAACATTGATTTAAAAAATCTGAGTCTTCTATATCAGTTTGTTCGAGTTTAATTTGAGGATGTGAATATATTACTGTATATCCTGTAGTTTTTGTTGAGTATGGAATACTATAATTTCGAATCCAAACGCCACCAAACTCCAGGTTTTTTCTTGACATCAGAGTTTGTAAGAAATTTTTGCAGTTTTCTTTTCTATCAAGAGATTGTCCTACAGATAAAGAAAGTTCATATAGAAACGATATATCAGTAATTAAGCTATTTGTATTCATTATTATAAATTAATAAGCTAGTCCTAAAACAACCGATTTATTAAGTAATTCCAAGTATCCATTTCCACTAGAATAAATTTCTCCTATGGATAAAGCACCTTCTAATTCGCAATGAGGAAAATTTGTAATTATCTCATTGTTAAATGCTACCAATTCGTCATCAAACCGGGTTTGTAAATGTTTAACTCTTGATATACAGCTAAATATTAGTGCTATAGGATTATTTTTAGACTCTATAACACAATTGGATATCATTGTACTGGAGATGCTTTCTAGCGTGTCCTGTTCTATTGCTAGAATATCAATTAATGAATTTTCTGGAATGTTGCCAACGCATGTAATGTATCCCTTGGAATTTACTTCAAATGGATCTCGAACGATATAATCCCTGTCTTCTTTATAGATTCCAAATGGGAAATGAATTGAATGAGATGAGAAATTCTCTTTTGTGAGATTTAGGTTTTGGGTTTCTTTGAGACATTTTTGATATACATCAAACGCATTTTCCCAATTGAGTTCCTTAATTAAATTTTTTTCTGATTTGGTGACTATGAATGGTCCTTCAGACTTCTGCCAACCATGTTTTGCATCCATTCTAGTATTTGAATTGAGGAAAACAATAATGGTTCCAGTATTAAAAACGCCATCATTTGTTAATAAGATGCCTTTATCTTTGGTTTCTAAACAGCCTACACCCCCACCAAAGAACCGAACATTATTTCCTAAGTGTGTAAATAATGTAGTCAAATGATCAGATGCCTTTTCGGAAAGACCATCAATTAAAGTAAATGCAGTAGTAAATTGACGATCGTGATAACTTGCAAATTGACTTAAAAACTCCTCTTCAGAGTTGAAATAAATTGGAACAACATCAAAATTGATCTTTTTAATGATAATCCCAGTATCGGAGGTAATACTTTTGTAGATCACTTTAGGAAAAACCCCGCCTATAAATAAATGTTTTGCTTTATTTAAAGAAAGAACTAGTTTCTCCAGATTTAGTTTACAGTTTTCTCCTATCAATAATAAAAATTGAGTGTTATCAGAAACAGAAAGTTCCTTTAACCCTTTAAGAATACTATTGATAGTAGGTTTTTCTAAATACATAAACCCTAACAGTGATTGGTGTTGTCTACAATGTTAGCAAAATAAAAAAATATTTTTTCTCAGATTTGACAAAATATCAAAATGAGCTTGTCAAGCGGTAGATTTTGTGTTTTATCGAAAAAAAATGCCGGTTTTTAAATCAAAACCGGCTTTTTTGTTATCTAATCTTTTTAAATGATTCAATTACAGCTTCACTTAATCGATCTGCAACCAGATCTTCATCCCCAACTCCATCAACTAATTCTAATTTATTTTGTTTCGAATAGTAATCACTTACTTTAGAACTTCTTTTTTCATGCTGTTCCAATCGATGTATTATTATATCTGTATCAGCATCATAAGCTCGTTTGCTTTGTGTTTTACTTCTGGCTGTAAGCCTTTTAATCGATTCTAATGTAGGTACATTCAAGTTAATGGCAGAAGTAACAGTAGATTGAAGTTTTCTTAGCAATCCATCTAATATATATGCCTGAACAATTGTTCTAGGGAATCCTTTAAAAATAAATCCATTTGCATCAGGATGTTTTTTAATTTGCCTTTCAATTAGTTTAATGGCAATTTCATCAGGAACAATATCCCCTTTCTCAATATAAGTTTTAGCACTTTTACCCATTTCGGTTCCCTTCTTAATTTCCTGGCGCATTAAATGTCCGGTTGAAATATAAACCAAATTGAATTTTTCAGCTAATTTTCTTCCCTGAGTTCCTTTTCCCGAACCTGGAGGTCCGAGAAGGACTAAATTGATCCAAGATTTTTCAAGTGTTTGATCAATAACATTCGTTAGACGATCGAAAATTTGATTAATACCACCTAACCCATCAATCCCGTGATAGATTTCCTTTTCTTTATAAAAGTTAGCTACAGGAGCAGTTTTGGTATCATATTCTTGTAACCTAACATCGATAACTTCTTCAGTATCATCAGGTCTATTCTCTTTTGTTGCTCTTTCAAGCAAACGATTGCGTAATTGATCCGTAGGAACTTCTAGGCTCAACATACAATCCAATTTTGTGTTCATTTTTAGAAGCAAACCTTCTAGAATATAGGCCTGTACTGTTGTGCGAGGAAAACCATCAAATAAAAAACCTTTAACTTCAGTATTTGTTTTTATTCTCTCCTCAATAATTTGAACTATAATTTCATCGGGCACCAAGCCTCCCTTTTTGATTATATCTTTAGCTTGTAGGCCAAGTTCAGTTCCTTCCGCAATTTCACTTCTTAGGATATCACCAGTTGAAATATATGCTAAGTTATACTTCTCAACCAGCATTTTAGACTGGGTTCCTTTTCCGGCTCCTGGAGGTCCAAACAATGCAATGTTTAACATGTGGTTAAATTTATGTTTTTTAAGTTAGTCAAGATTCAAAATTAGTAATTTTTATGCTACATCTACACGTTTTTAATGTTTTTATATACTCTATTATTTTAAAAACAATCGAGCAGAAAAATTAAATTTTTTCGCAATTTTAAAAACATCTGCAAACCAACAAAATAGGTGAAGAATACCAATTAACATAAATATTGGAAAAATGGGTCCTATCCAAAATGAGTAATTAACAATGGAGAAAAAGATGTAACCTCCAATTAAAAGTACACATCCAATAAATTCATACTTCCAAACAACAATTAATCCTATAAGCATTATTAAATTGCCCAGAAATAATTTTACCTCTTGATTACTCATCATATCCAAATCCGGTGCACCAATTTCAATAGCAAACCAAACAAAAAATAGGAATAGAAATATTCCTAAAAATCTTGCTACCCAACGTATAATATTTATTAATAACTTCAAATCTAATTGTGTTTTCTATTTCAATTCTGAGTATCTCAAATATAACCGATTTAAAATGGATTTGAAAGTTTGATCTTAAACTAAATTGCTTTCTATATTTGATGAGCCAACATTTAATATTTTATATACTTGATTATTAATCAATTTAAATTGACTTTCTTCAATTAAAGGCGTATATTTTTTATAAATAACGAACTATTTAAACACATTGTTATGAATGCAAATTATATATGTCCACATTGTAGAAACTATCTGAATGTTAATGATAGAATTGTAATCTCAGCTAAAAATGAAAAAGGTCAAAAAGGAGTTCTGCTATTTAGCATACACCTTGGTGATTATGAGATTCTTAAACATGCAAATTTTGAAATGGAAAACAATGAAAAGATCTCTATGTTTTGTCCTTGTTGCCACAAGAGTTTATTGGATAAAAGAATTCATGAGAACATTTACAAAATTGTAATGCAGGATGAAGAAGATCAGGAGTATGAAATTTTATTTTCTGGAGTATATGGTGAACGTTGCACTTATCAGATTTCCGAGGATAAAGTAGATACCTATGGTGAACATGCTGCTAAATACTTAAACTTCACCAATTTGATTGATATGTCTTGAAATCATGAAGAGACATAAAAATAATCCATTGATTCACCCTGAAGATGTTAAGGCTTCTAATCCTTCTTTTAAGGTATTAGGAGCATTTAATCCTGGTGCCATACAGTTTAAAGATGAAACTCTTCTTTTAATCAGGGTGGCGGAGAATTCTTTACCTGAAAAAAATCACATTACCATTCCGTATTACCATGATGGTGAGCCCAAGGTAATGAGAATTGATAAAAATGATCCTAAATTAATCTACAAAGATACACGGGGGTATTTTTATCAAGGTGTTGATTATTTAACAACGATAAGCCACTTGAGATTGGCTAGAAGTAAAGATGGGATTAACTTTATTGTAGAGGACAAACCATTTATCTATCCTACTCTGGATTGTGAATGTTTTGGCGTTGAAGATGCTAGAATAGTTCAAATAGACGATGTTTTTTACATTAATTACACAGCTGTGTCAGGAGATGGATATGTAACTTATTTGACAAAAACAAAAGACTTTATAAATGTTGAAAAACTTGGAATTGTTTTTCCTCCTTTAAACAAGGATGTGGCATTTTTCCCTGAAAAAGTAAATGGAAAATATGCAGCAATTCATCGCCCCGATAATAAGGGGTTTGGATTGCCCTCTATTTGGTATGCCACTTCTCCAGATATGAAGAATTGGGGTGAACATATTTGTTTGTTACGTCCTGATGGTTCAAAAACTGAACGGCAAAAAATTGGAGGTGGTTCCTCTCCAATTAAGACAGATAAAGGTTGGTTGATAATATACCATGCGAAAGGAGAAGAAAGCGTTTACTCCTTAAAATTACTGCTTCTTGATTTTCATGATCCTACTAAAATACTAAAGAAGCTCGATGCACCTGTGTTGATTCCAGAAATGGAATACGAGAAGAATGGCTTCTTCCCTAATGTTGTTTTTACCAATGGTATAGTGGAAAAGGATAATGGAGAATTATGGATTTATTATGGGGCTTGTGATGAGACGGTTTGTCTTGCGATTACAAGTGTACAAAATCTATTAAAATGTTTTAATTAAGCTTATTATGAGAATTGCATATATTTCAACGTATCCGCCTACGGAATGCGGAATCGCAACTTACACTCAATATTTAACTAACTCTGTAAGTGCTAAGGGAAAAGAAATTAGAATATTAGCTCAAATTGGAGCAAAGGGGGATAATGTATTTGAGGTATATGCACCACATGACAAGGACATTGCTTCTAAATTATTCTTTCATGTAGAAAGATTAACTCCTGATATCGTTCAAATCGAACATGAGTTTGGCTTATTTGGGGATCAACGAGGAGTGCAGATTGTAGAGTTTTTAATTCGTTGTAATTTAGCAGACACACCTGTAGTTGTAACTTTGCATACTGTTTTTGAGGACCTTAAATATCAAGAAAAAATAATTGTTCAGCATATTTTAAATTTAAGCTCGTCGATAATTGTTCATGAAAGCTTTCAAAAAGATATTCTTTTGAAGGACTATGATTGCCCGAATCCAATACTTGTTATTCCACACGGTGTTCGTGAAATAAAGAGAGTTGAGAATGCGAAGGAATTACTCGGTTTGGAAGGAAAACAAGTGCTTCTGTTGGCTGGTTATATGAGATCAACCAAAAATTTTGAGAAAATCATTGATTTGCTTCCTCGACTAATTGAAAAGAATAAAGATTTAGTTTTGCTTATGGCTTCCAGAAGCAGAATTAATGAGCAATCCGATTACAAAGATCAAATGTATAAATCATTGGATAATCCTGAGATCAAGAATTATGTTAAAATTCTTTACGGTAAGTTTCCGCAATTTACGTTGGATACAATTTTAAGTGCTGCAGATATTATGGCTCTACCATATCTTAAAGGAGGTCAAAGTGGAGTGTTGGCTCAAGCATCAGCTTTGCTATTACCAGTAGTTACTTCTGAATTAATAAGTTTCAAAAATTGGATAGAAGAAGTTAAAGGTGGATTTTATGCAACAACGGATGATGAATATGTAAATCACATCACCAATCTGCTACAAGATGATGACTTAAGGATTGAATTTCAAGAGAATATAAGAATTAATAATGAGAAAATTAATTGGTCACAAATTGCTAAAAGGCATATTGAAGTGTATGAAAAACTTTTGGTACCACCCATTAATGGTGCACAGTTCTATTATAGGCCAGAACGTTTGGATTCAAACACAAAAATTGTTCATTAATAGTAAACCATCTTATCGAATAATTCCTCTGCCTTAAGTGATGCAATCCCGGAACGTGAATCGGACATCGCATATGGTAGGATCAGCATGTCTTTATGAATAATTGCACCGCAAGAATAGACAACATTAGGAACATAGCCGTTTCTTTCTTGTTCGTTAGGAATTAAAAATGGATCCTTTAATAATCCGATAACTTTTGTTGGATCTTCCAAATCTAGCAAAATGGCACTTATGGTATAGGTTCGTACTGGACCAACACCGTGAATTAAAAGAAGCCAGCCTTTTTCAGTTTCAATGGGAGAACCGCAATTGCCAATTTGGAAAAACTCCCAGTAAAATGCAGGTGGTTTCAAAAGAATTGGGTTTTCCCAATGCTTAATGTTATCAGAAAACATGATGTATAAGTTTTCATTGTCATTCCTGGATATTGTAGCGTATTTGCCATGTATTTTTCTAGGGAATAATGCCATGCCTTTGCCTTTTGATCCTTCACCCAAAAGAACTGATACTTTAAAATGACAAAAATCAACAGTTTCTATCAATTGGGGCAAAGCTGTAAAACCATTGTAAGCAGTATAAGTTGCGTAGTAAACATGTTTTCCCGTTCCATTACCATTTTTAAATAATACAAACCTGGCATCTTCAACTCCTTTGATTTCATTATTCGAAATAGGGAAAATTACTCGTGCGCTAATATCCAATTCAGGCGAAAATTTGATCTCATAATTAGCGTTGGCTAACCACAGTAAGGTATCAATAGCCTCTTCGCTACTCCTCCCTATTTTTTTGTGCTTTATATCTTTCTTTTTTCTGAATATTTGAATGGCTTCCTCTAGTTCATTAAATGTAAACTCATCCAATAAATTGTCTAATATTTTTGAAACCAAATCATAAGTACCAATTTCTTTTAACTTCAGGCAAAAATCACTTTTTAAATATATGGGATCAGGAATTCGGTTTACCCGTTCAACCAAAGCGCTGTTTTTTTGTACCAGCAATTCACCATTAGACCTAATTACACCTCGTCTAAAAACAATTGAAGAAATATGCCCTTCTCCTACAGCTCTGAAGCTTAACAGAACCTTTAATCTATCAGATTCAGAATCGATAGCCTCAGGGTGAATAACAATGGATGGATTAAAAAGCGCAGCGGATTCAATGGAATATTCCATTGTGAAATAAGAGCCTATTAATAGCTTTTGTTCCAAGCTAAAGTCATTTTCGAATTCTGTTATCTTAACAATTTGGTCGAAATTATCCTTAAAAATTCTCTTTATATTGCGATGGCGCTTAGAAAAACTTTTTAAAGTTTGATCTAGAATATTTTTAGCTTCTTCCTCAGGCAAAAGAAATATTCGTTCAAAAATATTCTCTATGCGTTTTAAGTTTCCTGGAGTAAAAAAACGAGTTACCACTCGAGAATCATCCGGAGTAAAATGGAGAACTTGTTTGTTTATGGAAATTGCTTTTTTATTAGCCATCTGAATCCTTTTTAACGAGCTTACTAAATATACGAAATTTCAGCTCGTTAAAGAAAAAGGAATGGCTTACCAGCTAGTATTTTAATACAGGCAATGAGATTTTAAATCTAATACAAAGCAATCTGAAAAGTATAATACAAAAAATGGTAAGAGACTGATTTAATGCAGAGTTAATCTCTATTGAATTTAACAAAATAAATAATACACCACCAGCGAGACATGCAGTTGCATAAATTTCTTTTCTGAAAATTAAAGGAATATCGTTACACAAAGTATCGCGAATTACTCCACCCATTACCGCTGAGAATAAGCCCATGATAATTGCCAGAAATGGGTGAATACCAAGACTCAATGATTTTTCAATACCGATAATTGTAAAAACTCCAATTCCAATAGTATCAAAGAGAAACAGTGTGCGTTTCAAAGTCATAATTGTATTCTTGAAAAGGAAAGTAAGAATTACTCCCAAACTAATAATCACGATATAATTTAAATCACTAATCCAGGCAACTGGGAAGTTACCCAAAATCACATCTCTTAGCGTACCACCGCCAATAGCTGTAATAAATCCAGTAAAGTAAGCTCCAAATAAATCAAGCTTTTTATTTGCTGCAGATAATGTTCCACTGATTGCAAATACTAGCGTTCCAATAAGATCTAGAAAATATATTACACTCATGATTAAAAATTTTTGCAAAATTAGAAAGTCCGATGATAAAACAATACCAATTGTCAATTAAAATGATCTTTCTTAATAAAAAAAGAGGATGAAATTAACTTCCATCCTCTTCATATTTGTGTTAATTTTTAGTTTATCCCTGTGCATCCACTACGGCTATTGCCGTCATGTTAATGATTTCTCTTACAGAACATCCCATTGGTACAATATGGAAAGGCTTTGCAGTTCCTAACAAAATAGGTCCGATATTTTCCAATCCACCAAGATCTTGCATTAGCTTGTAAGCAATATTTCCGGAGCTCAGATTTGGAAATATGATTGTATTCACATCTTTTCCTTTAATCTTGTTAAAAGCAAAGGTCTCATCTCTCAGTTTTTTATCAAGGGCAAAATTCAATTGCATTTCACCATCAACTGGCAATTCAGGATGATTTTCGTGCAAATATTCAATTGCCTTATTGGCTTTTACAGGGCTACCTTTTCTTACCGAACCAAAGTTTGAATAAGATACCATGGCCATTACCGGATCAACATTAAATGTTTTTAATGCGCGAGCAGTACTTAACGTTGTATCAACCAAGGATTGTGGTGTTGGTTCTGAATTTACTGTAGTATCAGAGAAGAAAAGAGGTCCTTTTTTGGTCATGATTATGTTCATTCCCACAAGAGTTTTCATTCCTTCCTCGATACCGATTACTTTGCTGGCAATTTTAAGTGCTTCGAAATATCTGGTTGCGTATCCTGAAATAAATGCATCTGCATCGCCATTTTCAACCATCATGGCACCGAAATAATTTCGGTCGTACATTTTTTCAGCTGCTTCCTTGTGAGTTAAACCTTTACGGCCGCGTTTCTCACATAAAATATTAGCATAGCTGTCTCTTCTTCTTCTTTCAGCTTCACTTCGAACGTCAATAATATCAGCACCAGTTAAATCCAACTCATTTTCTTCAACAATGCGCTGAATATTTTCTGGATTACCCAATATAATTGGCTTTGCTATTCCTTCGTTTAGAGCAATTTGGGCAGCTTTAAGCACATTAAAGTTATTACCTTCGGCAAATACAACACGTTTAGGGAATCTTTTTGCTTTGTTGAATACTGTTCTTAGCAACTCATTTTCTGTGCCTAATCGCTGTTTTAACTCTTCAGCATAAGCATCCCAGTCTGTAATTTCTTTTTGTGCAACACCTGATTCAACAGCAGCTTTTGCAACTGCAATGGAAACACTCGAAACCAATCTAGGATCCAATGCTTTAGGGATAATATAATGTCTGCCAAATACGATGTTGGCTTCGTTATAAGCAGCATGAACTGCCTCTGGAACAGGCTCTTTTGCCAACTTGGCAATGGCATGAACCGAAGCAATTTTCATATCTTCGTTAATGGCTGTAGCTCTAACATCAAGAGCACCACGGAAAATATATGGGAAACCTAATACATTGTTGATTTGGTTAGGATAATCAGAACGTCCCGTAGCAACAATAACATCTTTTCGAGCATCGAAAGCATCATTGTATGAAATTTCAGGATCAGGATTTGCCAAAGCGAATACTACAGGATTTTCGGCCATTGAAAGAACCATTTCTTTGCTCATGATTCCACCAACTGATAAACCTAAAAATACATCTGCACCCACTAAAGCTTGTTCAAGAGTATCAACATCTTCTGTTGTCATGAACTGTTTTTTCTGAGTATTTAAATCGGTACGTTTGGTGTTGATCACGCCACGACTATCGCACATGATTACATTCTCAGGCTTCACTCCCAACGAAATGTAAAGTTTGGTACAAGATATTGCAGCAGCTCCTGCTCCATTTACCACTACTTTTACTTCTTCAATTTTTTTGTTTCCAAGTTCTAAAGCATTTAATAAACCTGCAGCAGAAATAATAGCAGTACCATGTTGATCATCATGCATCACAGGAATATCAAGTTCTTTTTTTAGTCTTTCTTCAATTTCGAAACATTCCGGAGCTTTGATATCCTCCAGGTTAATACCTCCAAAAGTTGGAGCAATAGCTTTAACGGTTTCTACAAATTTATCTACATCAGTAGCATCCACTTCGATGTCAAAAACATCGATATCCGCAAATATCTTAAACAACAGACCTTTACCTTCCATAACAGGTTTTCCGGCCAATGCTCCAATATTACCTAAGCCTAGAACTGCTGTTCCGTTGGAAATTACTGCCACAAGATTTCCTTTTCCTGTGTATCGATAAGCATCTGCAGCATTTTTCTCAATTTCAAGACAAGGCTCGGCAACACCTGGACTATAGGCTAAAGCCAGATCTCGTTGAGTTCTGTATGGTTTTGTTGGAATTACCTCAATTTTACCAGGACGCCCTTCGGCATGGTATCTTAAAGCATCTTTTGAACTAATCTTTGCCATTTGTTTGTTTTTCTTCGTGCAAGAGGCACGGTTAATAGTATTTTGTGAGTTGCAAAGATGCTAATAAAACAGCGTAAGAAATATAGAGAATTAGTTAAAAACTGTAATGATATCAGTATCTTACTGAATTACTTTTAATTAAGACTAGTGATAAATAAGAGAAATTTTTCTTGAATATACGGGTATTGGTCAGCTATCTTTTGCTTTTGATTAGCAAAGAGTGAGTAAATTTATTTTCAGCAAGGAATTTCTTGTCGTAAGTGTGGCAATTGCCTTCCAAATCTTCAACAACAATCTTATTAATTTTCCATTCACCACTTTCTGATTTCTTTTTAAACAAGATTCTACCCAAAAGCATTCCAACTTTGGTTTTTTTCTTGTTCTCACAAGTGGTCTGAATGATTTGTTTTCCAGATGGAGATTCAAAGTATATGTCAACCTTATTTAATCCCTGCAAAGAATAGGCTCTCAATGAGAAATAAAGTGTTTCATCTGATTTGCTAACGTCTATAGACTTCTGAACCAAGTTTACGGAATGCAAATTGAATTTGCCTTTCAATTCATTGTTCGCACAGACCGAAAATGACAGCACACATATTGCCAAGAGAAGAATACCCTTGAAAAGAATCTTTTGAATGTGCTCGTAATTTAATCTCATAATCTGATGGCATGAAAATACAATTTCCTATACGAAAGAAAACAAAAAGGGATACTCAAAATTGAGTATCCCTTTCTATTTATATTATTTCTAAGAAATTACTTCACCAAACCTTTAATGGTTGCGATTAAATCTGAAGCTTCTTTTCTTCCTGGGTTCATTTTTAATACATCATTTAATGTATTAGTTGATTTTTCAAAATATGATTTAGCTTTAGGTTGATTTGCAGGCCAAAATTCAGCTCCTTTATTATAGTACAACTGACCCAATGCCAAAAGTGCAGTTTCTTTATACTTAGATTCTATCCCTGCAGCTTTTTTATAAAGATCTTCTGACTTTTCGAAATTATTGGCTTTTTGTGCAGCACTGAAGTAATGTTTAGCCAAAGATGCTTTTAGTTTCTTATTTTTTGTAGGGCAAGCTTCGATACCTTTATTCAAGGTAGCAACCATTTCATCATACTTCTTTTGCTTTTTTAGTACTAAAGCAAGATATTGATACGATTTTGAAAGTTTATAATTATTTGCAACAGATTGAGCAAAATACTTTTCTGCTTTAGCGTAATCTTTCGATTTATTAGCACAGTAGGCAGCATTAAAAACCAATGCAGTATCTTCGAATGTATCTTCAGCTCCTAAAAATGCTTCGTATTTTTCTAGAGCAGTTTTGTAATCCTTAGATCTTAACGCATCATTACCGGCATTTTTTAATTCCTCTGCTGATTGTGCGAATAAACTTGTGGCACAAAAACATACTGCGATAAATAAAATTAATTTTTTCATACTTTGAATTTTATGATTATTTGATTTTAGATTTTTCGGTCAAAACAAGCCTAAAAATAACGATTTCAGAGAAAAATCAAATAGAATTAACACAAAAATATTCTTCAATAAAGATTGTTTAGAGGAAATTTATTTAATTGGGCCAATTCAACGGTTTCCTTTTGCAAATACTTATCATCAATCGTATAGCTGTCGTATTGAGTAAGCTTATTGTTCTTTATCAGTCTATTGAGTTTTTTCGTATATGCCTCTCCAATCTCCGAATAACGATGCAATAATGGTACCAATTTGCTAGGATCTTCGGTATTTGATCTCTCTAACCTAAATTCTTTGTAGGCACGAACTCTTGCAATGGTCTGATAATAATCGTTTACTGATTCTTCAATACTGGAGTATTTGCGCACGTAAATATGCGTAGAATCTCTTCCCACCAATGCTTTAATTCTGTTCTCTCCTTTGTTGTACGACCATATACCGAAAACATTATTACCTTCCTGAAAAAACCTGGATGATCCCCAACCTGATTCCAAAGCTGCTTGTCCAAGAACAATGCTTGCCGGATGCGGTTTTAACCTTTTCTTCAATTCTGATATTTCGGAACATTTGTACTGCTCGAACAATTGAAAAAGGAAAACACTATCGCTCTCAATGTAATTTGGATATTGGTTTAGCCAATTTTCAATGTGCTCTACTCTTTTAATTTTCTGATTTAAATTGTGTTGAGCCAAAAGAACCGATGGCAATAACATTTCTACAAACTTCTGCTTTTTCTCTTTTACAGGAAGCATTCGTAACGAGATCACCTTGGTATATATATAAGGAGTAATGAGTGTATCAGCAAAGGCATGTACATCTTCTTTGCTTACAATCTCTGCATATTCCGGAGTAACCTTCTCATGTGTAAATACCACACGTTCTGTACATGACACACACATTAAAAGCAAGTAAATCAAAGAAATAAACAGTTGTTTCATATTGAATTATTGTTAATTTCAGTTTGCTAAAATAGTATTTTATTTTTTGATGACAAATTTAAAACTAAAATGATCGTTGAGTAGCACAAGTACTTGCGATCAATCAGAAACTCTCTAAATACCACTATACTGCGGAAGCAACTTAATTTTAGGAAAAAATGGATTGCAAGCTTTAAATCCATGTTCGACCATAAAAAAATGTGTATCTCAAGCTTGCAATGTATCTTTTATTGCAGAGGAATATAAATCTCATGCATACAAAGCTTATTTTACGCAAAAAAAATATACTTCACATGCTTACAAAGAATGTTTTATCAGAGAAAAATGATTTGCACATGCTTGCATTGCTCGTGGATCTACAAAAAAATATGCTTCTCATGCGTGTAAAGCATGTTTTATCAAAAGAAAATACTCTTTGCATGAGTGTAAAGGGTGTATTTTTGTTTTCGAGGGAGGTTGTTCATTAAACCACACAATAAAATCCACAAAAAAAGCAGAACCTAATTGGCTCTGCTTAAGCTTATACTATCGAAAGAAACTTATACATTTAATACAACCACTTCGCCAAATGCTGGTGTTGCGATATTAAATGAATCTTCCAACTTAATGTTCTTTTCAATAGCTTGAATGGTTCGAATCACACCGCCATGAGTAAACACAGCAACTTTATTGTGATCCTGTGCTTTCAATTCATTCCAAAATTCCAAAACACGATCGCGAAGCATTACAAACGACTCACCATTAGAGCATTTAAGGTTTACGAAATCTTCCATCCATTTCTCAAGGAAAGGATCTTTAATTTCGTCCCAAACTTTTCCTTCCCAATCGCCAAAGTGCAATTCCATTAGTCTTTTTTCTTCTTCAGCTTGATCAGGATAAATATCGTTGGCTAGTTTTTTTGCTCTTGAAAGTGGACTTGTATAAATTTTATCGAACTCCACTCCATCAAGATTTTTCTTGACAGCTTCCAACTCTTCAGGATATGTTGCTGCCAAATCAACATCTTTTTGTCCATAGCAAACTCCTTGTTCTACTGCTACTGATGTATGACGAATTAAATAGATTTCCATTTTGTAATATTAATAGTTTAAAAGTGCTAAATAAGATAGGTAAAAGACGATTTCGCAAACCTGTTGCGTTGCACCAATGCAATCGCCTGTGTATCCGTTTATCCACTTGTTGTAATATCTTCCTAATAAGAACTTGCAAAGATATACAGGAATTATAATCAGGGAAAATTTAGCATTGCCTAAAAGAGCCAAAGGCAAAATTCCTGTTAATACCATAAATATAAAATTACCAATGCTTAGTTTTTGTGAATAGTCTTTGGCTTTGGAATTCTCAACTCTTGCATATTGGTGTGTGTTTACCAAAGTAGCTGCTGCCATTCGTGTTGTCGCGTGTGCAGCAATTAAAATCCAAGGCAATTGGTTCGCCGATATGGAGAACTGACAATAAAACTTTGTCAATATCAGGAAGATAATTCCCGTAACGCCAAATGCACCAATTAACGAATCCTTCATAATTTCAAGGATTCTTTCTTTGGTCCAACCGCCACCAAATCCGTCGCACACATCCATAAAGCCATCTTCATGTAATGCTCCGGTTAGCAATGCTGTGGCTACCATGCTCAATATCACAGCCAAATTAAAGGGCAAAAGTATATTGCTCACATAAAAAACAAGAGCCGCTACTCCACCAATTAACAAGCCAGCAATAGGAAAATACTTAATGGCTTCGTGCTGATATTCCTTTTTAAAATCAGCCCATTTTGGAAATGGAATTCTTGTGAAAAAGGATAAACCTGTAAAGAAAATGTTGAATTCGCGTTTCATGTTTTTTCTAAGCTTTAGAACTGATATTATTCATTAACGACTTTATCGCTATTGCTTACGCCAGCATCCTCGAAACTAGCCATTTGATTCAGGAAGTTAACTGCTGATTCGATAATAGGATAAGCTACAGCAGCACCGGTTCCTTCACCCAATCGCATTCCCAAATCTAAAATTGCATCAGCATTTAAATGCTCTAGCATGTGCTTGTGTCCATTTTCATTCGATTTGTGAGTGAAAATACAATATTCCAATACTTTAGGATTAATTTTGGAGGCAGCCAAAAGTGCTGAGGTAATGATGAATCCATCAACCATGATTACCATTTTTAGCTCTGCAGCTTTCAGCATAGCTCCGGCAATCATTACAATTTCAAATCCTCCGAAGTGAGCGAATATACTTTCAATAGATGAGTCTCCTTTGTAGTTTTCAACGGCCGATTTCAAAATTTCATACTTTCTTTTCAAGCCTTCATCGTCCCATCCAGTTCCTCGTCCAACGCACTCTTTTAAATCTACATCAGCCAATAAATGCAATAATACAGCTGCAGAAGAGGTGTTTGCAATACCCATTTCACCAAAACCTATGGTATTGGTTCCACCTTTGTGAGCTTGTTCTACCAAATCTGCTCCTCTTTTAATGGCAAGCTGAAATTGTTCTGCTGTCATGGCCGCTCCATTAAGGTATGATTTGGTTCCGTGAGCCACTTTGGCATCAATTACATTCCATTCTTTGTCGAAATCGTAATTTACACCTGCATCAACAATTTTTATATCAATGCCATTCTGACGACCAAATACATTAATGGCAGCGCCTCCAGCCATAAAGTTGGCAACCATTTGCCAGGTAACTTCCTGTGGGTAAGGACTAACGCCATCTAGTGCAATGCCGTGATCTCCAGCAAAAACCATTATTGTAGGTTGGTTTAATTCTGGGGATAAGGTATTTTGAATGCAACCGATTTTAACGGCCAATTGTTCCAACATTCCTAATGAACCAATGGGTTTGGTTTTAAAATCAATTTTGTGTTGAAGTTGTTCAATCAACTCTTTGTTTGGGGTTTTTATATCGAAATTCATATTGAAATTGAGTTTAATCTGGTTTATACTTCTTCTTTTGCTTCGCTAACGCCAGCATCCTGAAAGGAAGCCATCTCGTTCATGAACTGAGCTGCACTCTTTATTAAAGGATAGCAAACCATTGCTCCTGTTGCTTCTCCCAAGCGCATGCCGATGTCTAGAATTGGTTCGCCACCAATGATATTCAGCATTTTAATGTGAGCCTGTTCATTTGATTTGTGTGCAAATAAGCAGTAATCCTTTACCTTAGGATTGATTTTGAATGCAGCCAGTAATGCCGATGTAATGATGAATCCATCAATTAAAAGTGTCATTTTAAGTTCGGCTGCTTTTAGCATCGCCCCAACAATCATCACAATCTCAAATCCTCCGAAGTGAGTAAGCACATCAATTGGATCATTGGATTTGTTATATTTTAAAAGCCCTTCGTTTAAAAGATCGAATTTACTTTTTACACCTTCCTTATCTAATCCGGTACCTCTGCCAACACATTCTTCCAAAGAAATATCTCCTAAAAGACTAAGTATTAGTGAAGCCGATGAAGTATTTCCAATTCCTTTTTCACCGAAAATAATGAAATTACATCCATTTTGGTGAATTTCTTTAATTACTTCGGCACCTCGTTTAATTCCTTCTAGGCATTGCTCTTTGGTCATTGCTGGTTCCAATCGGTAGTTATTAGTACCGTAGGCCAACTTTCTGTTTATTATAGGAAGGCTTGGATCAAAATCATGATCAACACCCGCATCAACTACATTAAATTTTATACCATGTTGTTTGGCAAATACAGTTGATGCTGCACCACCTTCCATATAATTGTATAGCATTTGGTAGCTAACAGATTTTGGATAAAAACTAACTCCATCATCAGCAATGCCATGATCTCCAGCAAATACCACCACATTAGGATTGTTAATTGTAGGATTTAGGCTATTTTGAATTTTCCCTAGCTGGAAAGCAATTTTTTCCAACATTCCCAACGAACCAATAGGTTTGGTTTTCGTATCAATCTTCTCCTGTAATTCTTTATTTAAATTATCTGATAAAGAATCAATTTTAAATTCAATCATCTGTTAATTTCTATTTTTACCAAGAATATTTTTTAATTCAGTTAAACTCTTCTCCAACTGAACTTTACAATCATCATTAGTTTCATTAGCGAATGCTACTTCCAAATCAGCTAATGCATCTGTTCTTTCTAATTTTACCAATGCAATTGAGGCTTTGCTTCTTACAGTAGCATCTTTATCGCGCAATAAACCAGGAATCCATTTTTTTGAAGACCAGCAAGCCAATTCAACCACCTTATCAATTGCTTCCAATTTCTCTTCTTTCGATCCCAAAAGGTTATTGTAATATTTTGATTGAAGATCCTGAATATCTTTGGTATAAATGATTTCCTCCTTGAAGAAATCCGGACGAACTACAGACTTAGGATATTTAACTATTTCACTATTGGTAGCCCAACGAACAATACGAGGAAGCATCCAACGCATACCAGGGGTGCATTCTGGGTGACCAACAAATGATGCTACTTTTCCTTTTCCAACAGTGTTGGCTACTATAAATGGTCTGTTGTTAGTCATATTTGCAGGTGATCCTTCAACAGTGTGAACATCAGACAACATGGTTCCCAATGATGATTCTTCAATTTCATCTTCTGCAGAAACCAAAACGGGTCCTTCATAATACTGACAAAACGAAATTTCACGATCTTTTAATTCAGGAAAGATTTTTTCGCCTTCTTTGGTTAAAGAGAATTTTGCCAAGCCATGTCCACGATGATCATGCTCAATATCAATTGCTTTATAGCCAGTTAAATTCAAACTTGGATAGTTTGGTGTATTGGTCATGATGTATGCTCCGGCACAAATACCAACAATAGCTATGCCTTTATCTTTTACCAAAGAAACAACTCTTTCGATACCTGTTTCTCCAAGACTCATGGTTTCACTTCTTCCACTTCCGCCAGGAAATACAATTGCATCGAACTCAAGAATTTCATCAGACACAATCTGACTTGCACGAATCACTTCGCAATCAATTTTTGGATCGATTTTAAGAGCTTCAACAGCATCGGTAATGCACCAAGGGCTATCGCCATTTTTGTCGAATACGCCAACCTTTATTCTTTTCTCGGCTTTTGTAGGAACTCTTTTACAAGAGAATGTAGTAAATAAAAGAGCAATTAATAGTGCTCCAATTGTAAGGAGTTTGTTCATGTTAGTTTAGTTAGTGGTTTATTTTAGTGTGTTCTTTATTTCTATTGGAATCCCCGATATAACCATGCTAACAATATCAGCCTTAGCTGCTATATATTGGTTAATGGTTCCTTGGATGTCATTAAAGCGCATTGCCATTTCATTGCCCGGATGACCGCCCAAGCCTAATTCGTTTGTCACAATAATCCAATCACAATCCTGTGACAATATTTTGTCCAACTCTTCCTTGGCTTGAGCAATTGTTTTATCATCATCTTCTCCATTATCGAAGAAAAAATTGTTGAGCCATAGGGTAATGCAGTCAAGCAAGATGACTCTGTTATTTACGTCATGTTTACTTAGAAACTTTTCCTCTTCGATATTGGTCCATTGAGGTCCCCTGCGAGTTTTATGTGCTTCAATTCTTTTTCTATGATTATCATCCCAAACCCTTGAAGTGGCCATATATACAGGATTTGAAGTTTTACCTAAGATCAATTTTTCTGCAAATTCGCTTTTCCCAGACCTTTGTCCTCCTGTAATTAAATGAATCATAGCTAAATGTAAGTGTTATATATAAGAATGATTTGTTATGGTGAATTTACGAATTTATAAGTCTGACAAGAATATTTTTTCCCTTTTTTAAAACAGGCTATTCCATGGTAAATAGCATGCAATAATAATTAGGATGCTAACAAAACAGACAGCGTGGTTTATGTATCTGATTTTATTGATTTCTTCATTTTTCAGAGGTCTATCATTCTCACCAATATAAGGTTTATCAACACTAACTCCACCATAGTCATGCGGGCCGCCAAATCGACAATTTAAAATGCCAGCCAGTGCTGATTCGGGATATCCTGCATTAGGACTGGTATGTGCTTTCCCATATTTAAAAATGAATTTTAGTCCACGGTAACTCAAAGTAACAAAGGTCATTAACAAGGCAGTGATTCGAGCTGGGATAAAATTAACTACATCATCCAAACGTGCGGCGAATCCACCAAATAATATGTACTTGTCATTTTTGTATCCAATCATGGAGTCCATGGTGTTAATCATTTTGTAGCACATCATGCCAGGAACTCCACCAATTGCATAGTAAAATAGTGGTGCAACAACGCCATCCGATAAATTCTCTGATAAGGTCTCGAATACAGCTAAGCGAATTTCTTGCTCTGACAATTGGGATGTATCACGTCCAACAATCCAGGATAGTCTTTTACGTCCGGCCTCTAATCCCATGCTATTTAAATGGTGAAAGACTTCAACTCCTTCCTGCAAAAGACTTTTGTTGGCCAATCCGTAAAATACAAATACCGATGTAAAAATTAGGTACGCATATTCATTAAGTTGAAGCAATAAATATGACGACAGGTAAAAAAGGGCAAATACTGATGATGCCAAAAACAAACACATCGTTGCACCTTTAATCAATCTATTTTTTCCTTTGTTCAACCAATTGGTCAGAATAGAAATTGAATTTCCAAAACCAACTATAGGGTGAGGTAACTTTCTTGGATCTCCAAAAACTAGATCCAATATATATCCTATTAGAAGAGGTATTATAATGTATTTAATTTGCTCCATTTTTGTAATGCATCAATTAGCAACTGATTTTTTTCTTCATTTAATGTTGCCACGCGAATATAAGAAGAATTTAGGCCACGAAAATTTTTAGCATCTCGAATCAGGATGCCAAATTCAGAAATTAAGTAATTTTTTAGCCCTGTAGAGTCTCCTTTTTCTAGTTCGATTAAAAAATAGGAAGTTTTTGTAGGGTGAATTTTAATGCCTGAAATTTTAGCCAATTTTTCTCTGAATTTTTCTGTGCTTGATTTATAATACTTTATAGGAGGTAAAACATCCGCTTTGTGCTGAATTAGGTATTTTCCAGCCTCAATGGCTAGTGAATTTACCGTCCAGGGAGCCTTGTAGAATTCAATTTTCTGTACCAATGCCTTGTTTGCGATCAAATATCCCAATCTCAGGCCGGGAATTGCGAAATTTTTTGTGAGCGATTTTACGATGATAAGATTTTGATGCTTTTTAATCAAATCTATTGAAGATGAAATTGCATCAGTGAAATCTATATAGGCTTCATCAATTACAAAAACAGAATTTGGATGATTCTGTAGCAAAATATCAAGATCTTTTTGTAATAAAATATCGCCAGTTGGATTATTAGGATTACAGATCCAAATAAGATCCGTATCGAAGCTGGCAGAAGAGGACAAGTCTTTCCAATTGATAAAGTCAAGCTTGTGTTTATTGATTCTACAGGCATCTTCGTATTCCGAAAATGTAGGAACAACAATTGTAGAGCTCGTATTACCATAGCATTGGGCGATAAGATAAAAGGCTTCAGTAGCACCGTTTACAGCCATCAACATATTGGTTTCAACATCAAGATCTTTCGCCAAAACATGGGTAAAGCTCTCTGCAGAAGCTTCAGGATAGGAGTCTATGGCATTCCAATTCTTTATCAGATGTTTTTTTAACGCTTCGGAATACCCACCGTACCAGACATTGGTGCTAAAATTGGCTTTAATGTCCTGTTTATATTTGTATCCATCATCTCCGTGTCCCTGTAACATGTTGTTATATAATATATAAAGGTTATAAAGTATAAAGATATTACTTCTGGTAATTTCTTTCAAAAAAGAATGAGTTTACAGATGTAATTACACATGTAAACTCATTATATGTCAATTAAAGAATTTTTTCTTTAATAAATCAAGTTCAATTACTGAATTTGCAATGTGCCAATTAAATCATTGATATCTTGAACGTTGTGACGCTTCATGTAGTCTTCGATGCCCACAACTACCTTTTCAGTAACCTGTGGATCGATAAAATTCGCTGTTCCAATTTGAATTGCAGTAGCCCCGGCCAAAATAAACTCAATGGCATCTTTGGCATTCATTATGCCTCCTAATCCAACTATGGGAATGTTAACTGCATTAAATACTTGCCACACCATTCTAAGAGCAACAGGCTTTACTGCAGGACCTGATAAACCTCCGGTAACTGTTGATAATAAAGGCTTTCTGGTTTCTGCATCAATTGCCATGCCCAATAGGGTGTTGATCAATGATACGGAATCAGCTCCTTCAGCTTCAACTGCTTTGGCTATTTCGGTAATATCAGTAACATTAGGTGATAGTTTTACCATTAAATGCTTATTATACACCTCACGAACCGCTTTAACCACTGAAGCAGCAGAAGTACAGCTGGTTCCGAATGCCATACCACCTTCCTTTACATTAGGACATGAGATATTCAACTCAATGGCTGGAATATACTCCAGCTCGTTAATCATAGCTGCTGTTTCTACATAATCTTCAATTACTGATCCTGAAACATTAACCAAGATATTGGTATCGTAGTGCTTAATTCGTGGATAAATTTCCTTGCAGAAGTTTTCAACGCCTTTATTTTGTAATCCTACTGCATTTAGCATTCCTGAAGGCGTTTCTGCCATTCTAGGGTAAGGATTTCCTTCTCTATGGTGTCTGGTGGTACCTTTTACTAAAATACCGCCTAAATTGCTTAAATCGATAAAATCTTCGAACTCTTCACCGAACCCAAAGGTTCCAGAAGCGGTCATTACTGGGTTTTTTAAGCTTAGATCTTTAAGTTTTACTCCTAAATTTACCATTTCAGATCGTTTATATTGAATACCGGTCCTTCGGTACAAGTACATTTATTACCTTCTGTTGTCTCAGTTATGCAGCATAAGCAAGCGCCAAATCCACATGCCATAGTGTTTTCAAGCGACACCTCGCAAGGGATGTTCTTTTGTACAGAATATGCCGCAACGGCTTTCATCATTGGCTCTGGACCGCATGTAAATACGTAATCAAACTTTTCTTTTTCCAATACAGAGTGTTGGGTTGGGTATCCTTTTTCACCAAAGGAACCATCTTCTGTAGTAACCAGGATGTTACCGTATTCTTTATAAGCATCAAGCTCTACGGCATCTTTTTCCGATCTAACACCAAGAAGGGTAGTTACATTATTACCTGCTTCTTTTAGGTGTTTTGCAAGATATAGCAAGGGAGCTACACCACAACCGCCACCAACAAGTAATGTATTGGCATTATTTGGAATGGAATATTGATTACCCAATGGATAAACAATGTTTAATGAATCACCTTCTTTAAGATTGCCCAATTTTTTGGTTCCATCACCAATTTTTTTGATGTATAAGCTAATTGTATTGTGCTCATAATCTACAAAATGGATCGATAATGGTCTTCTAAGGAAGGTTGTGTTGGAGTCTTTTACCAAAACGTTTACAAATTGTCCTGGACGTATTTCCGGAAGTGGCTCTAAAGCCTTTACATCCAGCACAAAATGCTCATCGTTCAGCTCTTTTCTTTGTAGTACCTCAAAGTCTTGTACTAATTTTTTCATGGTGCCTAGCAATATTATATCTGTTAAGAATAAATCCAGGCAAAGATAATTTAAAAAATGCTTAAGATGGGTTGTATTCCCTAAAAGTTTTATCAGTATAAAACACAACTACCTTTTCTATTTGTTTACCAGGAACGAATACGTTCATTTCTGAGAAGGATTCAGGCTGATTAACAGCCTTATTAGACGATTCCTTTTTTAGTTTGGGTGGTTGTGGAGTGATATTAGGTGTTTCTTCTTCCTTTTCAAACTGAATCATCTCATTCTCGAAAAGTTTAGCAGGGTCTTGTGATGTGTACATTTCACCTTCTCCAAAAATAATCCAATCAATGTTAACATGAGGGAAGGAACGTCTTATTTTTTGTACAAAATCAAGGCTTGGTTTGTTTCTGCCTGATAATATATGAGATATACTAGAGCGTTGTACACCAATTGTATCAGCAAATTTAGAAGATGTTAAACCTTCACTGTTAATTAATTGAACGATTCTATCTTTCATAGGTTGATATTTTACAGATGTTAATTGTGTCTATCGATACAAAGGTAAAATAAAATTTACAAAAATCAAATAAGAAATTTAAATCCGTGTTACTTATGTAATTTATGCATGTAAATAGGTAATTTAAACAGTTACAATTATTAATTACAATTGTAGATTACATTTCTAAATGCGTTAAGCTCCTAATTTCTGTATACATAGACTTGAAAAGGCTTCTTAAAATAAATAGCATCCATTAACCATTACCTAAACAAAAAGAGTATATAATACTATAAATATAGCCATTGTCGATCTAAATTACAGTACTGCAGCTCATTAGGATTTATTTACAAATGTATTTATTAGAAATATAACAAGAATCAACACTAGTTCGGCCTGTTTGATTGAAATACTATTCGATTTTTAAATCAATTAAAGCTCATAAAACATTGAATTACAATATTATAACGACTAGTATTTTACAATTATCATCCATACACACACAGTTTTATAGTATTGTAAACTAAATAATTAAAGTAATGATGTAATACAAATCCGTAAAAGTCTGGTTACTAGAATCCAATGTGCTTAAGTATCAACTACTATTAGATTTGTAACCTATATTTAAATGATATAATACATTTGAAATGTGTATACAAAAAGCAATTGAGAATGAACAATAGTTTGGATACGAAACAGACAACTTAGTTACAACTATAAACTACACATGTAAATATTCAATTTTTGAAAACTGGATTTAACTCCGATTTCAGTTTACAACATTAATTTAATGATGTAAACAAATAATATGAGAAAAAAATGCTTTTGTTTACTCGAAATGGATTGACAATTGTATTTTTTCAATCAAAATGGTCTGATTGTTTACAAAAATTACAAGCTAAGGAGCTTAAAAATGGTAAGAATTGTTGACAATGCTCAGTAATTGAATCAGATGCAAGTGTAAATAGCAAAATAATTATTGCTAAAATCTAGAGGAAAAATGGTGTTTGCAAGATAAGAAAGCCTATTTCGACTTTCTTATCTTTACATATCCCATAAAAAGAATATAAATTGAGAATCCTACAATTAAAATTCTTAAAATAAGGTTTTCTGTTACACTCCCATTGGATGTTAAAATATCTCTTGATAATGCTGGAATCATGAAGATCAAAAGTCCAAAAACCAAAACCAGCATTGCAATTGTAAATATCCGTCGGAGTTTTATTTGCTTTGGTGACAACTCCTTTTTTTTGACATGGTTTTTCTTTTTTTGATGCTTCGATTTACTTTGTGGTGTTTTCAATGCTTTTTTTAATCGACTACCCACAAGAAAGGCAAATACGCATAGTCCTATTACGATATATAATTCTGTACTCATTTATATGATGTTTATAGAGTGTTTCTTGATTCTATTTTTCTTTTCCGCAAGATTGGGGCAATGACTTGCTAAAAGTTCCCAGAATTGGATGGAATGGTTTTTAACAACTGTATGACACAATTCGTGGAGGATAACCATATCCGATAATTCTTCTGGCAAACGCATTAAATGCAAACTTAAATTGATTTTATTATCATGAGAACAAGATCCCCATCGGCTTTTGGTATTCTTAATTTGTACGGAATGGTACTTAAATCCATGTTGTTTCGCAAGAAATTCTATCCTTTTAGGCAAATAGTATTTTGCTTCGCGCCGAAGAGTTTCAATGATTGATTTTCTAATGAACTCTTGCAAGTCCGTATTAATAATTTCCATTCCTACAGGATACATTACCTCAAGTATGCCATTATTAAGTTTCGAAGAATAAGACTTGGTAGTTACCTGAGTAATTCTTAGCTCGTGGTATTTGGTTTTAAATTTGGTATCCTGATCGAAAATGGTTTGCTGACTTTCCCTGGCATCTTTCTTTTGTTTGGCTTGAATAATCCATGCCTTGTTTTCTTCAGCAAATTTTATGGCTTCCTTGATTGAAATGCCATCCGGAACATTTATCCAAATTCCTTTTGTTGGAGCCATACGAATTGATAACCGCTTGAAACGCTTATCAGTTCTTAGTGCAACTTCGCCAATGTCTTTAATATAGATGATTTTTTCTGTAGGCATAAAAAAAGCTTTGCAAAATGCAAAGCTATTAAAATATCTAATTTTGGAAATTACTTTTCCTTAATTAAGGTGCTTAATCTGGTAAATGATTCATCTACATTCTTAATCAAGTCGTTAAAAATTGACTTGTAATATGCCTTTACCATTTTAGGATTATCTTTTCCATCAGGATGATTAACTCTTGCAATTAAATTATTTCTTGCAATAATAGTATCCTTGATGATATCCATTACCTGCTCCTTGTTTTCCGGGTGCAAATAATTGTAGTTATAACAATCTGAAATAACCTCAAAACAAAGATAATCAATGTCTTTTTTTAAGCGTCTTCTACTAGCCATCTTAATCGTTTTTGATGAATAAATCGGGTTTTTTCCCTCTGATCGAGAACAAAGGTAATAAACCCCGATTAATTTATCATTTAAAAATGGATAAAACTTGATGGCACTTATGAGTAGTCAGCCAATTGTTCAGCTAAAATTTTACGCCCCTGGAATATTCTACTTTTAATGGTGCCAATTGGTAAATTTGCATGTTCAGCAATTTCACGATATTTGAATCCCTCTAAAAACATTTTAAAAGGTGTACGTAGTGATTCTTCCAATTTGTTTAGTTCCTTCATGATATCCTTATAATTTTGTGTAGAATATGGATTGTCAAAACTTACATTCATTTTTCCAAGATTGTTGTTTGTTTCATGAGCCATCCACTCACGTTGTTTTAACTTCTTTCTATATGCATTTATGAACAAGTTCTTCATAATTGTATAGAGCCAAGCTTTAAGATTGTTATGGCTAAATTTCGCTTTGTATATGAAAGCCTTCAAAACGGTTTCCTGGCATAAATCCAATGCATCTTCTCTGTTGTTAGTTAATCTGTAAGCATAAACTCTAAGTTGCTCTTCTAAATTAACGATCGTATTATTAAATTCTATTGTTGTCATGATTGTACCTCCTGTTGTTTTGTCTAATAAAAATACAAAAAGATTAGACAAAAATCAATCAATCCTTAAACAGAACTTTAATAACAGCCTCTGATTCTAAATAAAAAAAGCCTACATTCTTTTAAATGAAAGGCTTTTGGCAATTTTATATTAGTTTTTCTAAATAAGACCGGAGAGTCTTTTATTTACTTCAATTGAAGTAGCTCTTTAAATTTTTGAGGAGATGTAATCAACTTCATGGAATCTGGCACTTCTACTCCATCTTGCTTAAGCTGTAGTCCTGTGACCATTAGCTCTATACCTTTAAAGGATTTTTCCATACTTAACAAGTAAACGTTAATATCCTCTGCATTAATTGGCGAAATGAAAGAGCTGATAATATAATCAGGATTGTAATCATTTACTGCACTTACCAAATCCTTAAATGGCAGATCTTGTCCAAGATAAAGTGTACTGAATCCATTTCTTCTTAGTATATAATTATAGAATAGAATCCCGACTTCATGCAACTCACCTTCCTTTAAGTATATCAATGCTTTCGAAGCACCTTCAACTGACTTTCCTGAAAGAGAATCGATGGATGCAAATAATTTTTGTCTAATTAAATTTGAAATAAAGTGTTCCTGAGCCGGACTGATTGAGCCAACTTGCCAAAGCACTCCTATCCTTTCGAAAAATGGAAAAAGTACTTCTGTAATGGTTGATTCCATTCCACTTTCGAGTACACATTTGGATAAGATAGACTCAAACAACTCTTCATTAAAATTTACGGTTGCAAGTGTAAGTTTCTCTATGTGAAATCCGATACTTTTATTTGATCTTGATAACTCTAAAATCTTAGCTTCAAGATCAATACTGCTTAATTTAGCTAGATGGGAAATCTTAATTCCTGATGAATTAAGCATTGAAATATTGAGCAGTTTACGAAGATCACTATCAGAATAAGAACGAATATTGGTTTTGCTTCTTTCTGGCTGAATAATACCATACCTTCTCTCCCATATTCTAATGGTGTGAGCTTTTACTCCTGTTATTTTTTCAAGATCTTTTATGGAATATTTACTCATATTTTTCAATTGGTGAGAAGATTTTAAATCCACTCCTTTTAATAATTATTAAATCTAATCAAAAAAACTAAAACCTGCATGAAATGGCAGGTTTTAGTGTATATTATACAGGTTATTCTGGCAATAAAACTTTATTGATTACATGAATTACTCCGTTAGTTCCCTGAATATCTGTTGCAGTTACGTTGGTATCTCCATTTATTGTTACGCCCGAACTTGTATCAATATCAAGCATACTACCTTCATTTAGAGTTGCAACCATGCCAGTTGATACCTGATCTGATCTTACATTACCGGAAACAACATGGTAAAGCAAAATTGGGGTTAAAGTTTCTGCACTTAAGTCGTCAATTCCATCAACGCCTATGGCTTCAAAAAGTGCTTCAAAAGCTGCGTCGGTTGGAGCAAATATTGTAAATGGTCCATCTCCACTTAAAGTTCCAGCTAAATCAGCCTTAACAACTGCAGCTACCAAATGCTTAAAGCTATCGTTAGCAATTGCAATATCAACTACATTAGGAGGTAATAAAACCATATCGATTACGTGAATAACACCATTAAATGCTTCAATATCTGCAGATGTTACCATTGTTTCTTTGTTTAACTTCACTCCATCATCAGTGTCTAATCGTAACATTACAGGATCCATATCCGGACTATTGGTCGCAAGTGTTTCCACATATCCTGGATTAATATCCGATGACATTACCTTACTGCCTAAAACATGATAAAGTAGAACTTGAGTTAGTGTTTCAACAGATAAATCCTCAATTCCTGAAACACCTAGGCTGTTAAATAAATCCTGAAAAGCCTGATTGGTTGGTGCAAAAACTGTAAATGTACCTTCTCCATCCATTGTTTCTACAAGACCTGCTTTGTCAAGAGCTGCTACCAGGCTAGAAAAATCGCTATTTGCTGCTGCAATATCTGCTATCGACTGTGCTTCCTCTTCTGCACCAGGAATTAATACTTTATCAATTACATGTATTACTCCATTGGTTCCTTGTACATCAGTAGCAATAACATTACTTGATCCGTTGATAATAACTCCACTACCATCAGCATCTATTTCAAGATCAGCTTCGGTATTTAGGGTCGAAACTGTACCTGTGCTAACATCTGCTGCTCGAACATTTCCTGAAACAACGTGATAGGTAAGAATTGGGGTAAGATCTTCTGCTGACAAATCTTGAATTCCATTTATGCCCAGATCGGCAAATAATGCCTCAAAAGCAGTATCAGTTGGAGCGAAAATCGTAAATGGCCCATCTCCTTTAAGTGCATCCACTAAATCAGCTTTAATAACCGCATCTACTAAATGTGAGAATGTAGCATTTGCGATAGCTATATCAACAACATCAGGAGGAAGAAGAACCTCGTCTATGATGTGAATAACGCCATTGGACGCCATAACATCTGCGGTGGTAACATTGGCACTATTATTTAATTTTACGCCCGAATCAAAACTAACAAGTAAATTAATCGGATAATCCCCAGGAGTAAATGTATTTAGTGTTTCCAGATACCCATTGGATAAATCTGTTGATTTTGCTTGAATTCCCAATACATGATATAAAAGAATTGGAGTTAAAGCTTCAGCACTCAAATCATCAATACCTGAAACTCCCAAATCCATAAACAATTGCTCAAAAGCTGCATTTGTTGGACCGAATACTGTAAAAGGTCCATTGGCATTTAAAGCATCTACTAAATCTGCCTTTGTAAGAGCGGCAGCTAAAATTGAGAAGTTATCATTACCTATAACAATGTCAACAATATTTTCTTTAATTGGCATTGGTTTCGGCATGTCATCGTCATCGTCTTCGCATGAAACATTAACTATTGCTGCGATCATTAGGAGAAATAATCCTAAACTAAATTTGTAATTCCTGAAATTCATGTCATTTTTTTTAATGGTTCAATCAGGAAACAAATTCAATTGATTTTTGTTCAAGCAAAATAGTAAAAGATTAAACAAAGCTAATACAACAATAAGCCTAAATACTCTATTTGTGAGGGATTTTAAGATTTTACTTTTTCTGCGATTATTTGTGGAGGGTAAGTTAATTTTCCTTCCGTTTTCGCAACAATTGTCGAAACGGTGGCATCTCCAGTTACATTTACAACCGTTCTAAGCATATCTAATGGTCTATCTATGCCAAGTATTAATGCCAGACCTTCAATAGGAATACCAACAGATGTGAGGACAATAATAAGCATTACAATACTACCACCTGGTACACCAGGCGTTCCAATTGAAGCCAAAGTGGCTGTTACCACAATTAAAAGCTGATCGTAAATATCTAATGGTACACCAAACACCTGGGCAATAAAAACCGCTGCAATAGCCTGATAACAGCTAGTACCATCCATATTAATGGTAACGCCAACAGGCAAAACAAAACTGGCAACCTCATTTGAAACCCCCATTTTATTCTCAACACATTCCATTGTTACAGGAAGTGTTGCTGCGCTGGAACTGGTCGAAAAAGCTAGTAATTGAGCTGGAGAAATGGATTTGTAGAAGTCAGTATACTTTATTGGGGTAAAAATTCTTAAGAATAAAGGATAAATTAAAAATATCATGATCAATAATCCTGCTATGACCGTAATTGCATACCATCCCAATGCTGTAAAAAGATCTGCATCACCTGAAAAATCAACAATTAATCCAGCAATTAATGCAAATACTCCATATGGTGCGAAAAGCATGATGATGTCTATTATTTTGAGAATAATAGCATCTATTCCATCAAAAAAATCCTTTACTGGTTTTACCTTTTTTTCTTCCAGACTTACCATTGCAATCCCAAATAAAATGGCGAAGAATATGATTTGCAGCATTTTGGTATTGTCTGTGGCTGCTTTGAAGAAATTGTCTGGTACTACGTCAACTAAAAACTGAAGTGGAGATTCTTCCTTGATATGATCGGCTTGATTCTTCTTAAGGCTAATATCTGATCCAAATCTTTCCTGTAGCTCAATTTTTTTGTGTTCTGGGAAGGTGTTTCCTGGTTCAAAACTATTTACAAGTAAAAGCCCAAAACTAACAGCTATAACTGTAGAAATTACATAAAGTGAGATGGTTTTTATCCCTATGCGTGAGAGTTTGGAGATATTGGAAAGACTTGAAATCCCCTTTACCAATGAAACAAATATTAGAGGAACTGCTATTAATTTTAAGAGGTTTAAAAAGATTGCACCCCATGGTTTAATCCAGTCTGTAGTGAATTTGGTTAGATCAAAATAAACAGCAAGCATTCCGGCAACAATACCTAAAGCCATTCCTACTAGTATTTTTACATAAAGGGGTAATCTTTTCCACATAGAGCAATTATTTTAATGAGCTTTAAAGGTAGTTTTATGAAATAAAAAAACAAAGCCCGAAAACCAATTGGCTTTCGGGCTTTGTATATTTTTGAATTGCTATTAGCAACCACAACCGCTTCCGCAGCCTCCGTCATTACAACTTCCGCTATCACATCCACCTTGTGGTGCATAAACTGCTTGTTTTTCTTCGTCGGTAGCATCTCTTACTTCGATAACTTCACCTTTAAAATACAAGTCATCACCAGCTAATGGGTGATTGAAGTCCATTTTAACAGTTGCATCTGCTACTTCTAATACGATACCGTTCATTCTACGACCTGAACTATCCTGCATTGGAACCACGTTTCCTTCTTTAATCATTTCTGCGTCAAACTCTCCGTTTACTTCGAAAATATTTTTTGGAAGGTCGATAACAGCTTGCTCAGAAGCTTCTCCGTATGCTTCAGCTGTTTCTAATTTAAAATCGAATGATTCACCTACTTTTAATCCCATAAGGTTAGATTCGAATTTTTCAAGCATTTGACCAGCTCCACACAAGAATGTTAGAGGAGTTTCAGCAACTGCTTTTTCAATGATTTCACCAGCTGGATCAGTTTTTAATTCGTAAATAACTGATACCATTTTATCTTTTGCAATAGTCATAAAATCTTTTTTTATTATTTTATTCTTTAGATTTTCTTATAAATCCGATACAAAGAAAGTACATTTATTTCTTTATTCAAATAAAATCGGAGTTCTTGGTCTAATATTAACAAATTTTAGTGATTATTTGTAATTGGCTGGATTCAGAGCGTCCGGACGCCAATTGTAAAGAAATGATTTAACCCGATCGAAATCATAGCTTTTATCTTTTTCCAAATTCCCTGTGTTTTGAGTATGAATTCTCTCCCCTTTAGCGTTAAGGACTATCATTACAGGAAAACCAAATCGTTGAGGATAACCAAGATCCTTTAAAACTTCCTTGTTTTTATTTTCTTTACTGTAATTTACTTCTAAGAATACATAGTTATTATTCAAAAGATTATTGATTTCTTCTTGATTGTGAAGATATCTGTGCATTTTGATGCACCACGGACACCAATTTCCCCCAACTTGAATTAAAACATGCTTCCCTTCTTTATTTGCTTTAGCCACGGCCTTAGTAATATCCTTTTTTGCATCAGCATTTGGATTATAGATCTTTTGAGCTGATAGGTTATTCATTAGGAATAAAGCCAGACTTAGAGTCAAAAAAAACTTAAATGTTTTCATCTGTTTAAATTTTATTTTTTTGCTAGATGGTCCCGAAAGCTTTCAGGATCTTGATGAATTTAATCATTCTCGTGTGTGTATTTTAGAATGCTAAAATTCATGTTCGTTTCATTTGTTTAGTATTTATATCATTCGTCAGATTTAATAATGTTCGAAATTAATCATTAATTTCAATGAAAGGAGTTTGAAATTGATTTTTAACATGGAAATAACAGCCTTTCTAGTATTATAATCTAGATTGTAAGGATTTTAAGGAGATATGTTATAAAAATACATTCAAATCCTATCCTTGTAAACTAAGAAATCATAGCTTTACGCAGGAAATTAAAAGAATTTATATTGTATGAGTATGCAAGGTAAAATAGACCTTTGTTTTGATAAAAACCATATTTGGCATCCTTACACCTCTATGAAAGATCCATTGCCAGTATATCCGGTGGTATCAGCAAATGGTGTAAAGTTAAAACTTGAAGATGGTCGTGAACTTATTGATGGAATGTCATCTTGGTGGTGCGCGGTTCACGGATATAATCATCCTGTTTTAAATGAAGCTGTTGAAAAGCAACTAAAAAATATGTCTCATGTGATGTTCGGTGGGATCACACACCAACCTGCAGTCGACCTTGCTAAATTACTAGTAAAAATTACTCCTAAATCCCTGGAAAAAGTATTTTATTGCGATTCGGGTTCTGTTGCTGTTGAAGTAGCAATGAAAATGGCAATACAGTATAGATTTGCTACCAGAAATTTTAAAAAAAACAAGTTTCTTACAATACGTTCTGGTTATCATGGCGATACTTTTAACGCAATGTCGGTTTGTGATCCAGTTACTGGAATGCATGAAATTTTCACGGGAGTATTACCGATAAATTATTTTGTAGAAGCTCCCTCTTGCAAATTTAATGAGAGTTGGGATGAAGAAGCATTTTCTCCAATGGATAAAATGATAAGGGAGCATCATGAAGAATTAACTGCTGTTATCCTTGAGCCAATTGTTCAAGGTGCAGGAGGTATGCGTTTCTATCATCCAGAATATTTGAAAAAATTAAGACAAATTTGCGATGAATTCGACATCTTATTGATATTGGATGAAATTGCAACGGGATTTGGTAGAACTGGCAAAATGTTTGCCTGCGAATACGCAAGCATAGAGCCAGATGTCATGATCGTCGGCAAGGCAATTACAGGCGGATACATGTCATTTGCAGCAACTTTAACCAATTTAAAAGTAAGTGAAGGAATTTCCAATGGTACACCAGGAAATTTTATGCACGGACCTACTTTTATGGGAAATCCAATGGCTTGTGCAGTTGGAATTGCCAGTATTTCCTTGCTATTGAGCGATAATTGGCAAAATAAAGTAAATACGATTGAAAGTATTCTGAAACAGGAGTTAAGTGCTGCAAGAAGCTTTAGTAATGTTGCCGAAGTACGTATTTTAGGGGCAATTGGCGTTATAGAAATGAAAGAACCTATTGATATGGCCAATATGCAAAAGAAATTTGTTGAAAATGGAATCTGGGTTCGTCCATTTGGCAAGAATGTATACCTAATGCCTCCATTTATTATCAGTGACGAAGAATTGATTTTCTTATGCGAAAGACTTATTTCTATAGTTAAACCATCTTGATTTTACGATGAATAGTTTATTGAATAGATATAAAGAAGAATTAAGTAAATTAGAGGATTCGGGGAACCTGAGATCATTGAAAAATATCTCATATAAAGATTTTAAAGTAAACCTTTCCTCCAATGATTATCTAGGTGTAAGTAAAAAAAACATACCAAGACCTAAAGGGAATTCTTTTGGATCTGGTTCATCACGTTTGCTTACCGGAAACTTTACGGAATATGAGCAGTTGGAAGAAGAATTGGAAAAGCTATACTCACGTTCTGCCCTATTTTTCAACTCTGGATATCATGCAAATATCGGAATTTTATCGGCCTTATCTGGAAAAGGAGATTTAATCTTATCAGATAAGTTAAACCATGCTAGTATAATTGATGGTATTCGCCTGTCAAATGCAGAGTACATGCGTTTTAAGCATTTGGACTACAATCATCTTGAAACAATATTGCAAAATAAAAGAAATAAGTACGATAAGGTATTTATTGTAAGTGAATCGATCTTTAGCATGGATGGTGATGAAGCTGATGTGCAAAATCTTATCGAATTAAAGAAAAAGTACAATTGCTTTTTATATCTGGACGAAGCTCATTCATTAGGAGTAAGAGGAGAAAAGGGCTTAGGATTGGCTGAAGAGCTTGATTTAATGCATGAAATAGACCTTTTGATTGGTACTTTTGGAAAGGCTATGAACTCAATCGGAGCATTTGTAATTTGCGATTCAATCATTAAGAAATACCTGATTAATCGAATGAGATCCTTGATTTTCACTACAGCGCTACCTCCTATTGTAATTAGTTGGAATATTATCATGTTGCGTACTATCGTTAAAATGCGGATAGAAAGAGAGCACGTGATGATGTTGGCCAAGAAACTGAGAGATAAACTCATCGAGTTAGGTCTAAAAACCGATGGCAATTCGAATATTGTACCAGTAGTTATCGGTGATAGTCAAAAATGTGTAAATTTAGCTGGATATCTGCAAAAGAAAGGTTTTTTGATCTTTCCAATTAGGCCACCAGCAGTGCCAGTTGGAACTTCGCGTTTGCGTTTGTCGATTTGTGCAGATATGAATTGGGAAGAATTACAAGATGTACCACGATTGATAAAAGAATATTGCGATGGAAACTAAATGGTTACATAAAACTTCAAAAAAGAAGTGTATTCTTTTTTTTAACGGATGGAGCTGTGATGAAAAGCCATTGCAGCATTTAACTTCAAAGGAGTATGATGTTCTTAGTTGCTACGATTATAGGGATATTTTACTTCCTAAGGAGATAAATCGTCTTTTCGAAAATTACGAAAAGGTATATCTTATATCGTGGTCATTAGGTGTTTACGTTGCAAATCTACTACTGAAGGCACGTAAGGGTTTATTTGCTGATGTGATAGCTATTAATGGCACTTTACACCCGATTGACAACTTAAAAGGTATTCCTCCTGCTGTTTTTCAGGGTACTATTGATGGATTAAACTCAAAAAATCTGGAAAAATTTTGGATGAGAATGTGTGGAGGAAAATCTGCCTTCACTCACTTTAAATCGAATATTCCGAATAGAGAATTTGATGATCAACTGCTGGAATTGAAGGAATTAAAGAAGCTAATTCAAAATCACTTTATAGATTGGAACATATACAACAAAGCCTTAATGGGCAAGCAAGATTTAATTTTCTCAGCGGCCAGCCAGAAGCTTGCATGGGAAGAATCTATTGAAATTGTAGAAAGAGAATATCCTCATTATTGCTTTGACAAATGGAATTCGTGGGATGAGATAATTGAAGGTTTAAGTTGTGGGAAATCAAAATATTAATAAAGAAAATGTTCAGAAAAGCTTTGTAAAAAGCATTGAAACCTATCGTAAACATGCTATAGTTCAAGAAGCTATTGCATCAAGACTTATAAATGAGTTACTGAACATTAAAAAGGAGAATTTTCAAAAGGTTCTTGAAATAGGATGTGGGCCAGCAGTCCTAACAGAGAAGTTTTTTCGCCATTTTAAGGCAAAGGAATACTTTGCTAATGATATTGTTGAAGAGTATAAAGATGTATTACAAAGCATAGATAATAGCATTCAATTTTTTGGAGGGGATATTGAATCAATTGAACTTCCTAAGAATCTGGATCTGATTATTTCAAGTTCTACTTTTCAATGGTTTACTGATTTGGAGTTGTTTTTGAATAACATTTACGATGTTCTAAATCCTGACTCTTTATTAGCATTCAGCTCCTTTGGACCTGATAACTACAGGGAAATTAGAGATGTTGAAGGCAAAGGATTAAACTACCTGCCTTTCGGAAAGCATGAAAGGTTGCTCGCTGATAAATTTGAAATTATATGGAGTGATAGGGAAACGATTACAAGGTACTTTGCCGATCCGGTAGGAGTATTAAAGCATATGAAACAAACTGGAGTAAATGGAATTCCTGGTAAAGCGTGGACAAAGAGTGATTTAAAAAGATTTGAAGAGGATTATTTAGACCTCTTTGGAACTGAATTAGGAGTGCCTCTAACCTATCAACCAATTTACTTTATTGCAAAACCTAAAAAATAAATTACATGTCGATATATTTTATTGCTGGAATTGATACAGATGCTGGAAAATCTTTTGCTACAGGACTATTAGCTAAGTACTTATTGAAAAAGCAAGTAAATGTTATAACACAAAAATTTGCACAGACAGGTTGTAAGGGAGTATCTGAAGATATTCAGACTCATCGCGAAATAATGGGAATTGAATTAATGGATGTTGATAAAGATGGCACCACCTGCCCTTTTGTTTTCGACTATCCCGCATCGCCTCATTTGGCTGCTGAAATGCAAAATGAAACCATTGATATTGAGAAAATTAATATTTCAAGCAAAAAATTAAATAACCAGTTCGAAATTGTTCTTCTTGAAGGTGTTGGAGGTTTAAATGTTCCTATTACATTAGATTATTCATTGCTGGATTTCTTGGAGGAAAAGAAATACCCAACCATTTTGGTTAGCTCTTCCAAATTGGGTAGCATCAATCATACCCTGCTTAGCTTGGAAATTTTGAAAAAAAGAAACATTCCACTGCACGGGTTAATTTACAATCATTTTCCAGCCAATAGTGAATTTATCTTGAAAGACTCAGTAAAAGTTTTTGAACACTATTTGAAAAAAATGAATTTTGATTGTCCAATTATTGAAATTCCAGTAATTAATGATTATAAAAAATCAGAAGTCGATTTTTCTGCATTTTTCGAATAAAAATATTGCAAAGTTATGATGTGATAAAATTCACAGATACAATTAAAATTTTTAAATCGAAAATTCTATAATATTCTGACCAAGAACTAAGGCAGGAAATAAATAATGGATTCTGAGAGAGTTTAAAACGTACCTTCACACACTAAACATTCGGATATACAGGTATTTGATAATAAATTAAACAAATCACATTTTGGATAAATCTAGAGTAAAATTACCTTTTTTAAGGCATTTTTTGTAAAAGTGATAATTTTTGAACTCTAAACAGATAAAAAGGTCTTATTATTCTTGTAACTTAAAGGAAATTTCTATTTTTTTGTAATCCCTTATTTAAAAAGATTCCACATAAAAAAGAAAAAGGGAATTGAAGGGAAAATCAAAAAAAATAGAAAATTTGTATGAGATCACATAAAGTTATTGAAATAAGAAATCTTACTCCATCTACTTATATTATAAAAATGGAAAAGAAAGATTTCACTTTTAAGACTGGACAATATATCACCTTAGGATTTTCTGGCAGTATCGACCGAAGAGAATATTCAATTTATAGTTCTGAACAAGATAAATTTTTAGAGGTATTGATTAAAGAGGTGGAAGATGGTTTGGTTTCGAAGAAATTAAAACGCTGTAAACCTGGCGACTATTTAGATGTTGATGGTCCATTTGGTCATTTTTCTTTGAAGGAAGATGAAATTTCCAAAAAGAAGTTTTTATTTATTGCTACGGGAACAGGCATCTCTCCTATCCATAGCTTTATTGCAACTCATCCTAATATGGATTACCAATTGTTGCATGGAGTAAGAAAGGAAGAAGAAGCCTACGAAAGAGAATCTTACCAAAACAACAACTATATATTGTGTACTTCTAGGGAAAATTCAGGTGATTTTTATGGAAGGGTTACGGAATATTTGAAACAAAATCCGGTACCTTCTGATACGGTTTGCTATTTATGCGGTAATTGCCATATGATTTATGAAGCATATGATATTCTAGAGAAACAAGGAATTAACTTGGGTCCTATTCATACGGAAGTATATTTTTAAAATACTATAAACTAATTAGATGAGTGAACGAATGGTATGTAAAATGCAATTGAGTTAACTCATCATTTATAATTCATAATTATTGAAGAATGAAATATCACTTAGTATCATTGGGTTGCCAAATGAATGCCTCCGATGGAGAGCGTGTTCGTTCGGTTATTGAAAAAATGGGATACCAATGGACCGATCGTGAAGAGGAGGCTAATCTAATTGGAATATTGGCTTGTTCCGTGCGTCAAAAAGCGATTGATAAAGTATATTCTAAAATTCATAAATGGAACCTTTGGAAAAACAAACGAAACCTTGTTACATTCGTTTCTGGTTGCATTTTACCATCTGATTTAGAGAAATTTTTAAAACTGTTTGATATCATTTTTCAGATGAAGGATTTACCAAAATTACCTGAAATGATTCAGCAATATGGAATCTCTACACCAGTTGGATTGCAAAGCGGTTTTGATGCTCGAAATGAAAATATTTCAGAATTTTGGAATGTAAAACCAAATTATACTTCACATTTTGAAGCATTTGTACCAATACAAAATGGATGTGATAAGTTCTGTTCTTTTTGTGCTGTACCATATACAAGAGGTAGAGAGGTGTCTCGTCCATCCGATGAAATTGTTGACGAGGTGAAAAACCTGGTAGAAAAAGGTTTTAAATCCATTACATTGCTTGGACAGAATGTTAATTCCTATGGTCTGGATAAAAAAGGTGAAGAGGTTGATTTTCCTGAACTTTTAAGAAGAATTGGTCAGTTAGGAAATCATTTAAAGAAAGAATTTTGGGTATATTTTACCTCTCCACACCCTCGTGATATGACGGATGAAGTGATTGAGGTAATTGCTGATTATGACTGTCTTGCAAAGCAGATTCATCTACCTATACAGTCAGGTGATGACAAGGTTTTGATTCACATGAACAGAAAACATGGTATTGAGAAGTATCGCCAAATTGTTCGAACCATACGAAGATTAATACCTCAGGCAACTTTGTTTACCGATATTATTGTTGGATTTACGGGTGAAAATGACGAGCAATTTGAGAATACTAGAAAAGCCATGGAAGAATTTCAGTACAATATGGCCTATATCGCCATGTATTCTCCTCGTCCTGGTGCTTTAAGTCATAGATGGTTTGATGATGTGAGCTTAGATGTAAAAAAGCAGCGCCATCATCAGTTGACGGAGGAATTGAAAATTCATTCCAGAGCTTATAATGAAAGCATGGTGGGTAAAACATTCAGAGTTTTGGTAAAAGGAGAAGCAAGACACGAAGGATTTTTGGCTGCCCTAACAGAAGGAAAGATAAATGTTCGATTTTTATCGTTGGACAAATCTTTAATAGGTGAGTTTGTTGATATTAAAATTACATCAGCTACTGATTTTTCTGTTGAAGGAGAATTGGTTGTTGTAAATGAAAAAGTAGCGTGAAAAAAGTAGCTTTCAAAACCTTAGGTTGTAGATTAAATCAGTATGAAACTGATGCCATAGCTTCTCAGTTTCAAGATAATGGATTTAAATTGGTTCCGTTTGATAAAGAAGCGGATGTGTACGTCATTAACTCATGTACAGTTACACATCAAAGTGATCATAAATCCAGAAACTTTATCAGTCAAGCCAATCGAAAAAATCCAGATTCTGTTTTAGTCGTAACGGGATGTATGGCAAACAATGCTAAAACAGAACTCGAAGGTCGCAACGAAATCAATTATGTAGTTGAAAATGACCATAAAAGTTCGGTTTATTCATTGGTGGAAGCACATTATAATGGTGAGATTTTTCATCCATCGAAAATAAATTCTGATCTGTTTTCTTACGGTTCAACCGATAAAGGATTCCACACGAGAAGTATGGTTAAAATACAAGATGGTTGTGATAATTTCTGTACATTTTGCATCATTCCTTCGGTACGCGGCAGAGCTGTAAGTAGGCCTATTCAGGACATCTTAGATAACGTAAAAAATGTCGTTAAAAATGGTGCGAAAGAGGTAGTTTTAACAGGAGTAAACATTGGAAGATACGAGTATGAAAGCTACAAATTCGATGATGTTGTGGAGCAAATCCTTGATTTAGAAGGAGATTTTCGCCTACGCATTTCATCTATAGAACCTGATGGTTTTGGTAATAAATTTCTAGGTCTGTTAAATCACCCAAAGATGACTCCTCACCTCCACCTTTGTTTACAAAGTGGATCAGATCCTATTCTTCTGAAGATGAGAAGAATGTATAATATTAAGCGATTTAAGGAAATTGTAAATAAAGTTCGTTCAGTTCGTGCTGATTTTAATATTACTACAGATATTATTATTGGTTTTCCTGACGAATCAGACCAAGATTTTGAATCTACATGTAATATCATCAAAGATTTGCAATTTGGCCACGTACATGCTTTTAAATATTCAATAAGAAAAGGAACAAGAGCTGAGCGAATGCCAGCTCAGGTAGATGAAAGAATTAAAACTCAAAGAAGTGAAGTCTTAAGAGAGATTGCTGATGATGTGAAGTTTCAATATAGAAAGCAATTTATTGGTAAAGAGCAAATTGTTTTGGTTGAAAAAACGGATGGTAAAAATGCGAAAGGATATGGAGAGCATTATGTACCGGTTGTGTTTGAGGGATGCGAACTTAAGAGGAATCATTTCTATAAAGTAAAAATAAAGGAAATCACTAAGGATACAGACCCTGTGCTGATAGGTGAACAAGTAAAATAAAAAAAGACGCAATTTGCGTCTTTTTTTTATAGTTCTAATTGGCTATCTAGTGGAACACCAATATTGGCATATGTGTTTTTATAAATAGTTTTCGTGACATTTGTCCAAAGAATAGTCTTTGTAACAAATTGTGTTTTCTTGCCAAAATTGCAATTAAGCCTACATCATGATCATGAATATATTTGTCAATTCCTTCCATTTTTTCATTTTCATGAATAATTCTACAACTTACTTCAGTATCTCCTAAAGCACGCTTTAAGTATTTGCGAATAATTTGCATTCGGTGTTCTTCCATTGGATCATTCGTGGACTTATCATCGAAATGAACACAGTGAATTTTCATGTCGTATGGTTGAGTAATATATTTAAGATTGGCAATTGCTCTAAAATCTGCTTTATCAAAATCTGTTGCATACATGATGTTACGAACCTGATCAAAATCAACTTCATCTCCTTGGTCAGATAAAATTAACATAGGCACATCTGTTTCTTCAATTACATTGGAAACTACACTTCCTAAAAGGTTCGTTGTACCAGCAGTTTCGCCTCTACTACCCATTATCATTAAATCTGGTCGATACTTGTTACACATGTTTAAAATTTCGGAAGAAGCAGTTCCTCCACTAAGTGCATAATCCACCTCTATTCCTTCAATTTTCTCCTTTTCTAACCTATTACGGATATCGTAATACAATTCCTTAATTTTCGCCTTTGCATTCTTCTCTACCTCTGATAATACTTCTACAACGGTTGAATTGTATGTATAGCTATCAGAAAATGGAACAGTTTCAATGGCCGAAGCAAAATAGGTATGAAAAAGTAAAATATCTGCATTAAACTTTTTAGCTATTCCAACTGCAGAATCACATAGTTTTGGAGAAAAATCCGAAAAATCAACAGGAACCAAAATGCGATTTACATCAATATTCTGATGCGGAAAAGCTGCATCTAAATCTTCCTGCGCGTAGCTTAAGTCAAGCTCTTCGATAATTTTTAAAGCTCGATTGAGATCTTCTTCTTTTATTCTAACCTTTACTCCACCTCCAATAGCAGATTGAATAAGGTTTAAATTTTTTAAATAGCACTCTACTCCTTCTGATTCCAGACGAGTTTGAAGCAACTGGGCTCTCGAGTAACTATAGGTCGCTAATGTTATCATCCTGTCCTTCATAAGCCTGAGTTTAGTTATACTGTTACTAATAAGTTACAAAAAAATAGATCTCTTGCCAAGGAAGCCTAGGAATACAGACTGATTAAAAACAGTGTATTTTATGCTGATCTGTCCGTATATTGCTTTAAATTAATCCTCTAAAGTCCTTTACTAATAAACTTGTAATCCGTACATTTGCAAATCGTAGTCGAATAAAGAATTGATATTCTTGAAAAATCAAAAAAGAATAGTTAATTTTGCGGCTCAATAAAAACACTTAATTATTAAGTATTAATTAAATTATTTAAGTTATGTTGAATCATTATGAAACCGTTTTCATTGTAACTCCCGTTTTATCTGAGGCTCAGGTAAAGGAAGCGGTAGAAAAATTCAAGACTCTTATTACCGAAAATGGCGGTAAGATTGAAAATGAAGAGAACTGGGGACTGCGCAAGCTTGCTTATCCAATTCAGAAAAAAAGCACTGGTTTTTACCAATTGCTTCAATTTGAAGCTCCAGGTGAATTCATCGAGAAATTAGAAGTTAACTACAGACGTGATGAAAGAATCATGCGTTTCTTAACTTTCAAGCTTGATAAATACGCTTATGAGTATTCAATTAAAAGAAAAGGAAACCTTAAAGAAACTAAAGAGGAGAAATAAGCTATGGCACAGAATCAATCAGAAATCAGATATTTGACCCCACCTTCAGTTGAGATCAAAAAGAAAAAATACTGTCGTTTCAAGAAAAACAAGATCAAGTACATTGATTACAAAGATCCTGAATTCTTGAAGAAATTCTTAAACGAGCAAGGTAAAATTTTACCTCGTCGTATCACAGGTACTTCTTTAAAATATCAAAGAAAGGTAGCCACTGCTGTTAAACGTGCTCGTCACTTAGCATTACTACCATACGTAACTGACATGATGAAATAATCTTTAAAGAAGGAGGAAACGAAATGGAAGTAATCTTAAAACAAGATATCCATACTTTAGGATATAAGAACGATATCGTAACTGTTAAGAATGGTTACGGAAGAAACTATTTAATTCCTAACGGTCTTGCTATTTTAGCTACAGAGTCAGCTAAGAAAATGCATGCTGAAAACATGAGACAAAGAGCTCATAAAGAGGAAAAAATTAAGAACGAAGCACTAGAAGTTGCTAAAAAACTAGAAGGTGTTACTTTAAGTTTAGGTGCTAAAACTAGTACTACTGGTAAGATCTTCGGTTCTGTTAACAACATCCAAATCGCTGAAGCATTAGTTGAAAAAGGATTTGAAATTGACAGAAAAGTGATTTCTATTAAAGACGCTGTAAAAGAGATCGGTAAATATACCGCTTCAATCAAACTTCACAAAGAAGTTAAGGTTGAGATCGAATTTGAAGTAGTGTCAGAATAATTCGCTTCACAACACAATTAATTTAAGTTTTTAACAGACAGACTTAAAGCTTTTCAAACAAACAGATATAAGCCACACCGATTAACGCTCGGTGTGGTTTTTTTTTACCTTTGTGTTCCAAAATTCTGAGTCCAGTATTTCCCAACTCGCCCTACACCCATTTCTTTAAAATTGCCATTCATTAAATTCGCACAATGGCCCTGACTTTTTAACCAAGCCTCAATCACCTGTTGCTCGCTGGTATAGCCATAAGCGATATTTTCACCTGCTGTGGAGTAGTTATACTCTACTTTTTGTAAACGTGTTGTTAGAGTGCTTCCCTGTGGCGATTCGTGTGAAAAAAAGTCATTTTCATACATATTGGTACTATGATTTATTGCAGCTTCCTCAAGTTTAGTACTCCATGAAACAGCATCAACAGGTGGATAATAGTTATCTCCACAGGTTGTACCTGCTGCTCTAACATCATTTACCAAATTCAACAACACTTTAGAATCAATTTTAAGGGGTTGTGATACAATCCCTTCTTCAATGATTTCAGATTCATCACTACTACATGCACTTAATCCTAATAAAATAGTAGCTAAACCTACACATAATAATTTTCTCATTCTCAAAAAAATTAATAATTAATAATGCAGGTTGATTTTAGAAGGTTGGTCATTCAAATATAGTTGTTTTTAAGAATAATTAAACTGACTAGTGCTTATTTAGAATTCTATGAACTTCTTATAAATATTAGGCTTTAAAGTTTTTTGCTCAGTTGAAATTTATGTAAATTTATTTTTAATACAATCATTATTTTAAAACAGAATTGATGAAGCGTATATATTCTACTCTTTTATTCTTGATGATTTCTACTTTTTGTTTTGGACAAAGAGATTACTCATACATGCCTTCTAAGAGGAATTTTAAAGTTAAATATGTGAATTACGATCATAAAAATAGAAAAGCTTACACAGAGGTTTGGCAATTGGCTAGTAAATCAAAAGATTCAACAGGAAAAATAAGATATAATATCGAATCAGAGATTACAACTGTCAAGCAAAACACCTTCTATCAATACTTTCATTTCACCTCTAAAGATTCCAACTTCTATATTGGTGCCGAGAGATATTTAGATCCGATTCAATTAGATTCCTACCAGAAAATGGTCGTTAAGATCGATGCGGATCGAGTTGTTTTACCAATTAAACCAATTCCAGGTAAAATTCTTCCCGAAGCTAGCTGTAAAGCTGATATCCTTCGTGGCACAGGCTCAGTTTTAATGTCTATGACTGTTTTGTTGGTAAATCGAAAGGTTGATGGTGTTGAAAGAATTGAAACGCCTGCAGGTAAATTTAAATGCTATAAAATCTCCTCAGATAAAATATATTTCTCTGGCATATTGAGAAACAAAACAACGCTTATTGAGTGGTATGCAATTAATGTAGGTCTTATCAGGGTGGAAGAATATCATAAAAAGGGCAAACTAATATCTTACAAGCAAATTGAAAGTATTGCCGAAGACTTCTTTATTCCTTAGTTAAATTATTTGCATTTAGTGCAGGTAAGACCACACCAAACGCACAGCCTGGCCATAATAAGAAGAACCAAATAAATTTAAATGGTTAAGTACATGATATAGTAGGTAAATGTTTTCTCTGTAATCGTACCCCTGTGGTAAAGGCTTGTGTTTGCTATAGGATTGATAAAATTCATCGGTAAAGCCACCAAATAACTTCGTCATGGCCAAATCAGCTTCGCGATGGCCATAGTACACTGCTGGATCAATTAAGACTGGATTAGAATCCAAATCACACAGATAATTTCCACCCCATAAATCACCATGCAAAAGTGAAGGTTTTTCTTCGCTACCTTCCAGTATTTCCTCTATCCTATTTTCAAGAACCAGAAATCCGTTTTTTAATTCGTTTCCAACCAGTTGATTTTTTTCTGCTAATTTATATTGATACAACAATCTTTTGTTATAGTAAAAATCAATCCAACTTTCAGATTCTGTGCCCTTTGGGATATTTAACTGTGGTGTCGAACCTATGTAATTGTCTTCTTTAAAACCAAATTTGAAAGTGGTACGGCTATGTAAATCTGCCAATTGCTTTCCAAATTTTATAAAGAAGTTTTGATCTTTATGGCCTTGTTCAATGAACTCCATTAATAAAAATTCTTCTTCAACAAAATAAACCTCTGGTGTTCTGATGCAAGTAGCTTTTTGAATCTCTTTAAGGCCATTAGCTTCCTTAAAGAAGCTATCAGAATACTCAGAACCCGTTTTTAGTAAACAGGTTCTGTTATCCTCCAGTTTAATCAAATTGGTTTGAGCAATAGAACCTCCAGATACAGATTTTTCTTTCTGTATTTTACATCCTGCCCAGCTTTCTATTTTCTCAATAATTTGAGATTTTATCATTTATCGATTTGTTTTAGCAATCCATCACATGCATCTTCTAAAATATCTAAAACTAATTCAAAACCATCAGCCCCACCGTAGTATGGATCAGGAACAGAATTGTAGTGCTTGTATCGGCTACAATAATCAGTCATTGATTTGATTTTACTCAAATCTTCAGGATTTCTTGCCATTCCTTTCAGGTCAGATACATTTTGTGAATCCATACCTAAAATGAGATCAAATTCATCAAAATCATTTTTCGGATTAAACTGTCTTGCAATGCTTGTCAAGTCATAATCTCTTCGAGCAGCGTGAGTTCTCATTCGACTATCAGCCCTTTCGCCAACATGCCATCCACCTGTTCCTGCAGAATCACATTCGAATTCATCATCCAGCATATTTACTTTTAAAAATCCATTCATAACAGCCTCGGCACTTGGCGATCGGCATATATTTCCCAAACACACAAAAAGTAATTTTTTCTTCATTAAAATGATTTTAATTGGTTAAGAAATCAAAGATATTTCCTAATTGACTAGTTGTTCCTTTATACAATTCCGTATAAGAACATCTGGAACATGTAATTGTAGTAAATTTTTTATTTTGAACATCGAAAATTTTAGCAAACCTTCCTCCTGTAGCCCTAAACTCATCCGTTTCAAAGCTATTGCTCCCACATTTTGGGCAAATATATTTTGATGTATTCATTTTCAGTTAGTTTATGTTACTAATACTAAAAGTAATAAAAAAGCTCGTTAAAGTTATTTTTTTACATGGCTAAAATAAATAACATTTTTTTTACAGAAATATTCAGACTTAAGAGTCTTGTTTAATTTATTTTTTTTAAGTTTGCTTCTAGAAACTTCAAAATGAAAAGGAATTTAAAGCATATCAGAACCAAACAATCAGATCGAACTTCTTCGATTGCATTGGGTGTGCATTCAATTCAACAATCCTTTTCAAATTATTCCCAAAGGTTTGGATACAACAACAATCAAGTCTGTTGTTGCTGTTGCTGTTGTTAGTAGATAATCAATCTTACTAACAATCCCCTCATAGGTTTACTTATAAGTTTACCTAAATAATTACGTATCAATACATTAAAAATCATAAAAGCAATGAGTTATTTAAGTAAAGTAATGGATGAATTACAAGCTTCCAGAAACAACAATGAAATTGACATGCCTGCAAGAGATCTTGCACATCGATTTGTTGAAGAAGCCATGAACACCCTATTTCCTATTAGTGCCAGGAGAAGTAAGAGTTGTTGTGCAGAAGAGTCTTTGCTTTATCAAATGGAATCAACTTTAAAGCTCTTGTTATTACCTGTAAACTTTCAGTTGAAGAAATCAGTTGAAGAAATCACACACGATTTTATGATAGAAATACCATCGGTTTATCGCGCACTTTTAAAAGATGCTGAGGCAATACAAAAATTTGACCCTGCTGCGGAAACTATTGGTGAAGTAATAATAGCTTATCCTGGTTTTTTTGCAATAATGGTATATCGTCTAAGTAATGTCTTGCATCGACTTGGAGTTCCTACTGTTCCTAGACTCATGAGTGAGTATGCTCATACAAAAACAGGTATTGACATTCATCCTGGGGCAACAATCGGGGAATCTTTTTTTATAGACCATGGAACTGGTGTTGTAATCGGTGAAACTGCAATAATAAGGAACAATGTAAAAATATATCAAGGGGTGACTTTAGGAGCATTACAAGTTAAAAAAAGCTTAGCCAAGAAGAAAAGACACCCTACCGTGGAGGATAATGTAATTATTTATTCAAGTGCTACGATATTAGGTGGTGATACTGTAATTGGACGGAACAGCATTATTGGAGGTAATGTTTGGTTAACTTCTAGTGTAGAATCAAACAGTATCGTTTATCACAAGCATGAAACTAAGGTTAGAACAAACCTTGATGAAAGTAAAATTATCAATTTTCAAATTTAAATATCAACCAAATGAAACTGAACAATATTTTAGAAGGAGTTGGAAATACTCCAGTAGTAAAACTTAATAAAATATTTAATGGAGCTAATGTATGGATGAAACTTGAAAGGTCGAATCCTGCGGGTAGTATTAAAGATAGAATTGCATTATCTATGGTAGAGACAGCTGAAAAAGATGGATCTCTAAAGGAAGGATCAATAATTATTGAACCAACTTCTGGAAATACTGGAGTTGGATTGGCTATGGTAGCTGCTGTTAAAGGATATAAGTTAATTTTGGTAATGCCTGAATCAATGTCGGTTGAAAGACGAAGTCTTATGGCTGCATATGGAGCCGAATTTGTGCTTACACCAAGAGAATTGGGAATGAAAGGTGCAATTGAAAAGGCCGAAGAGTTAATTGCTAGCAATCCTAATTCCTGGATGCCATCACAATTTGACAATGAGGCCAATGTTGAAATTCACAGAACTACTACCGCTGAGGAAATTATAGCAGATTTTCCTGAAGGTATAGATTATCTGATAACAGGTGTTGGAACAGGAGGCCATATTAGTGGAGTTGCTGAAATTTTAAAGAAGCAATTTCCAAATCTTAAAGTATTTGCTGTAGAGCCAGAGGCATCACCTGTAATTAGCGGAGGCCAGCCAGGACCTCACCCATTGCAAGGTATTGGTGCAGGTTTTATACCTAAAAACTTAAATACAGAAATACTCGATGGTGCAATTCAGGTAAGTAAAGAAGAGGCTTTTGCTAAAGTAAAAGAACTAGCTGTTAAAGAAGGTGTACTTGCAGGTATTTCAACCGGAGCATCACTTGCTGCTGTTAGCAAGCAACTAAACTCAGTTGAAGCTAATGCAACAGTTCTTACCTTTAATTACGATACAGGAGAAAGGTATCTCTCGATAGAGGAGCTATTTTAAAAACAAAGAGGGTGTCAAATTCAAACATGACACCCTTTTTTATTATTTTCTATAATAACTATTTCTTTGTAGTTACTTTAACTACTCCATTTCCTCCTCGAACACCATATATTGCAGCATCACTCCCTTTAACAATTTCAATTTTAGCAATATTGCTTGGCGATAAATTAGACAAAGTAGAATAATCTGTCATAACTCCATCAATCTCAATATTTGCTGCACTTGATCCATAAAATGATGATTTTCCCCGTATAATAATTTCTCCACTTGAAATTTGCAATGAAGGGAATTCGTTTCTAATAATATCCATAAAGGACGTATATTTAGAGTAATCCTTTTGATCAGAATATTTTTTTGCCAATTCTTTAAATGAATCAACCTTCAGAATATGTCCTTTATTGATTGCAATTTCTGCTGCTTTAGGGATTTTAGCCAATTTTAATTTGCCTATCAACTCATTGTTCTTCTTTTTAACCTTAATTGTATACTTATTAAACCCCTTAGCAAGAACGATTAATTTATCTTTTTCATTACATTCACACTTAAAGACTCCCAAATGATTGGTTTTAACGGTTTCTTTAGTACTTTTTATTATTACATTAGCATTAACAACTGGTATAGAGTCAAATACTACCACTTTACCTCTCACATCAATTCTCTGAGAGAAGCAACTAATAGAACACAATACAAGGAAAATTATGCTTGTTAATTTAAATATAGCTTTCATAATATTTAATTATTAATTAATAAAAATAATAATTAGATTATTATAAAGCAAAAAACAGCAATATAGTCAAGCCACTATAACATCACCCATCATCTCTAATTGCTTCAATTGGTCGAACCGCCATCGCTTTTTTAGCTGGAATTATTCCAGCAACCAAACCTGAAATGATTAATATTACCAAGGCAATAATTGCAATATTGAAATCAACCTCTGGATTGGAAAACATACTTTCATCTCCTCCACCATTTTGGATTGCTTTTGTAATGATCTCCAAAAGAAATACACCAAAAACAAGACCAATCCAACCTGCTATTGCAGTTAACACTACAGATTCTGTAAGTATTGAACTAATTATAATTGATGGAGAAGCTCCCAAAGCTCGTTGTATTCCAATTTCTTTGGTTCGTTTTTTAACAATGAATAGCATGATATTACTAACGCCAATAATTCCTGCAAGAAGAGTACCTGTGCCAACAATCCATATTAAGCCAGCTATACCTATAAATAAGTTATTAATTTGAATAAATTCTTTTTCAACATTATTACTTCCAAATGCTCTTTGATCATCAGGATGAATGGCATGACGTCTTCGTAGTAAATTCTTAACTTTTTCTTCAACCAAGCTTGCAGAGTATTCTTTCTTTGAAGTAATGGAATAATGTCCTACTCGATTGCCGTAATTATATGTTTTTTGCAAGGTTGCAAATGGAATAATTACACATTGATTTTGCCAATCACCCCAACCTTGATTATGCATAGATTTAAAGGTTCCAACGATTTGAAAGTAAACTCCATTAATCTTAATGTATTCTCCAAGAGGTTCCTCACCCTCGTCAAATAGAACTTCAATTACGCGCTTACCAATAACAGCAGTCTTTCGCATGTCTTTGATGTCCATTTTGTTAATAAACCTACCTGATGTAAGAGTCACTGGGTCTATTTGATTAACTTCAGGAACATCGCCCAGAATACTAAATGCGCCTGTTTTCAATCCTCTAATTACATTATTTTCGCCATCACCACCGCCCCAGGCTTGGATACGTGGTGCAAGAATCTCAATTTCGTGTATGTTATCCAAAATGGCCTTGGTGTCCTGGTTGGTGAAGTTATAGCGTCGTCCTTGTTTGTATCCTTTATACGGTTTGCTTGTTGGCTGTGCCCAGATAAATACTGAATTGGTTGCAAAGTCGCCCATACCATGGTACACGCCATTTTCCAGACCTCTTCCAGATCCAAGCATGATGATTAACATGAAAATACCCCAAAAAACACCAAAAGCAGTTAGGAATGTTCTTAATTTATTGCTTTTAAGTGCCATATATATTTCGGTCCATCGATCTCTATCAAACATGATAATTCATTTAGTGATTAAAAGTTTCTTTTATTGAAATGAGTTTTATTTTTCTATTCATCAGCCAAAGCTTCTATTGGCTTGACGTTTGCCGCCTTCCAGGCTGGAAAAAACCCAGCCAATAAGCCAGCAAAAACCAGTACAGCCGTAGCTTGCAAACCTACACTTAGGTCAACTGATGGATTCATAAAAAATTCGATTTGAGTATGTGGAGCAAGAAGTTCTAATAATAACACCCCCATTACCAATCCCATATATCCTGCTACAGAGGTTATCAGAACTGATTCTAGCAAAATTAACCCTACAATAGATTTAGGGGTTGCACCAAGTGCTTTTCGAATTCCAATTTCGCGGGTTCTTTCACGCACAACAATAATCATGATATTACTAACTCCCACAATTCCTGCTATAATGGTAAATACACCAATGATCCAAACAAAAATTCGAATGCCTGAAAATAACGCCATGGTACGTTGATAACCTTCCATGTTATTATTAATCCACATGGCTCTTCTGTCTTTTGGATCAAATTTATGGCGAGCAGCAAAACTCTTTCTCAAATGATTCTCCATTTGCTGCAATGCTTCAATATCATGAGTATTGGTGGTAAAAGACATGTTGGAAATTCGATTGGCTCCATTAAACACCCTTTGAGCTGTGGATACCGGAACATATACCCTTTGTAAATCTCTATCTGAATGATCGGTAAAGACTCCTATAACCTGAAATGGAATGCCATTGAGCTTAATGTATTTTCCGACAGGTTCCTCTCTTTTAAAGAGTGCTTCCTCTAAAATAGTGCTTATGGCTACCACCTTTCTATATTGGTTTATATCGACATCATTTAAAAATCTTCCTTTTAGGGAAGTCGTATTCTCTAAGACTTCAGTGTCGGGATGTACCGCAATAATTTCATAGGAAACGTACTCCGATTTGTATGAAATTACGTTATTTCTATAAATGGAATAGCGAGAACTGATTTTATCTACATCAAGCCCAGAATCTTTAGTGCGAGTATAATCCTCATTAGTAAACTGTATTCTTCTTCCTGGTTGCATGCCATCAAATGCCATACTGGTTCTGCCACTATAGATCCAGAGGCTATTCATAGCGTCACGCTTGAATTGATCTAACACCCCATTTTGTAGCCCATTACCAGAACCCAAAAGGATAATCAGCATAAAAATACCCCAGGATACACTAAAGCCTGTAAGGATGGTTCGAAGTTTATTTTTTCGGATGGTTTCAAAAATCTCCTGCCATTTGTCAAGATCGAACATGAATTAAAGTATTAGAGTTACACAATTAGCAATGCAATATATACAGTGCCACAACTTGTGATATCCTAATATTTTGGTGGTAATAAGATAATTGGAAGGCTTTCTACCTGCAATATAGAGAAACTATAAATAGATGTCAATCTAAAAATGAAAAAAGATCAATATAAGAAGTGTTAAATAATGTTTAAAAGCGCACATTTTATGCATGCAAGACTTGTAATTTCACAAATACTTTCTACTTTTGCCGCCGATTAAAACTCACAACGGCTTTGCGACTTGTTATTGTCAGGATATCAGGCTAATAGGCCAATTGAAAATTAGGGGATTTTCATGAAATGAGTTTTTTAGTTAGTTGGTTAATGGTTAGATAAAAATGGCTGAGTTTCTCAGCCATTTTTTATTCTATTACATTTAATCTTTTTTAACTTTCCTTTGCAGCTCTTAACCGCGTATTGCCTTACCTTTGAAATGTATTCAAGAAGAAAAAAGAATAGAGTAGTTTTATCATAGATTGAGATTAAGGTTAACACTTTGTGTTAGGAAAGGATCGGAGGAGTTCGATCCTTTTTTATTGCCTGTAACTTGATAATTATGCTGTTTTTTTCTTTCTTAGGTAAACATGAATGAGAAAGATATTTATAAAGGAATACCCCTTGATAAAATACCATGGAAACGTGAAACGCCTCCTGATATTTTAATCAACACCATAAAAAGTCTAGTTTCATCACCTTCGCATTTACTGGATTTAGGTTGTGGTTTAGGACATTATGCAGCCTACTTTGCACAAAATGGATACAAAGTATCAGGAATAGACATCTCTCAAATAGCCGTCAGTCATGCCAATCAATTATTTGGAATCAAGAATTTAAAGGGAGATTTCTATGAGTTAGACTTGTGTAAGACTACCAATATTACATTGCCTCCAATAGAACTAGCCTATGAATTTGAAGTTCTTCATCATATTTATCCTGAATACAGGAAAATGTATGTGCAGAATGTACGTAAGCTTTTATCGGAAGGTGGCTATTATCTTTCAATTTGTTTTAGCAAAAAGGATCAAAACTTTGGAGGAGAAGGCAAATATAGGAAAACTCCTATTGGAACAGAACTCTACTTCTCTTCTGTAGAAGAAATTCAGGATTTAATGAGTCAGTATTTTAGGATATTGGAGATTAAGGAAGTAGAACTGGAAGGAAAGACTATCCCACACCAGGCAATATTTTGCCTGATGCAGAAAAGTAAATTTTAAACAAGATATTCTTTAAACAGTTCATCGAAGACTTCTCCTTTGCTCAACCTGCCATTCACAAGGCAAATAACGAATACCTTTCCTTTGGCACAGAGTTTATTGTCTGATGTTCGGTAGATATCCTCGTTGAATACCAATTTTAATCCTTCTCTTTCAATATTTAATCGCACTTCAAACTCATCGCCACTGGTTAGTGAGGTTTTATAATCTATTTCGATACGAGAGACCATGGCGTCTACTCCCTCTTCGTGTAGTTGCTTAAAGTTGCTACCAATTGATTCCAAAAACTCATGACGCGCATGCTCTAGATAGTTTTGATAGACTGAATTGTTAACTACTCCCTGGATATCGCACTCGTAATCGCGCACTTTAAGCTTTAGTGTGTAAATATATTGACTCATTGTACTAATGTTTTTAATATTTTGTCTGAACATACAAACGAGTGGTGAAATTAAACAAAAGCAATTAAAAACTACTTTTTATTGAAAAGAAAGAACCGGAAGATCAATTTGCATCGAAAATCCGGTTCTACACTACTACTTAAATTTACATTAAATGATAACTTAGGCAGACTTATTGGTGTGACTCACGCACCAAATGAATAAAAAGGGGTGGGACTGTGAGTAGGGGAATTCAACAGTCCCTGGGTGATTAGCATATCTAATTACTTCACCACTAATTTTTTAGTCCAACTTTCTTCTCCAGAGCTTACTTGTACAATGTATATTCCACTAGTTAAGTTGCTGATATCAAACTTATCTGAGCCATCGGAGACAAATGTGTTGACTACCGTACCTGTAAGGTTGATGATCTTTACACTTACTTCTCCTGAAATTCCAATTTGTTCCAACTTAAAATAATCGGTAGCAGGATTAGGATACAGCGTAATGCTTGCATTCTCTCCTAATGCCCTATCTCTTAAACTGTTTCCACTTCCTACCTGAATACCATAATCCTCTATTTCGCCATAGCTAGTATTTCCACAAGCCTGAGGTGTTTCATTGTAGGTAACTCGCACTCTCATTCGGGTAGCACCTAAGCTGGCTGTAGCAGGAACCTGGATGCTACCAGTTGCCGTACCAACGCTACTTCCATAATTGTAACTTAAAGAGTATTCTTCATCCGCTCCGCTAAACTCTCCATCACGATTCCAATCGAACCAAGCACTTACCTGGTTTCTTGAATCAGGACGACCAATGCTTACGGTAATATCATAGCTCAGCCCCTGTTCAACATTTGCTACCTGGGATGTATTGTCAGAATACCCATCACAAGTAGAGTTGTTGTTGATGGTTCCGAATGAAACGTTCGAAATGTATTCATAAGAACTACAGCCATTTGTTGTTGCTTCGCAGTAAGTTTGAGATACTGGAGCACTTACCGTAATCATATTGGTAATGGTTTTGGTATTGGTGCTACTGTTATTGGCTGCCGTTAAAGATACCGAGTAAGTTCCTTCAGTATTGTAAGTAACTGTAGGATTTTGAGCGGTACTAACCGCTGGTGTACCACCCGTAAAAGACCAATTCCACGAAGTAGGATTATTGGATGACAAATCCGTAAAGTTGATGCTTTCTCCAGTAGAAATACTTGTTTTATTCGCTGTAAAATTGGCTACTACTTCTTCTACTCCACTTCCAGAAATATTAATATCAGCAACATACGGAATCTTGTTATAGCCTGTAACTGTAAGTTTAATCGTTCCACTTGATGGCAATGGGCTAATGCTTACATTTGCCGAACCGTTGTTGATTTTAGCAGTACCAATAATCTCACCATTAAGGGTCATCGAAATCCAGGCATCGTTGGTATTGCTGTTTACCGTAAAGCTGTTAGCGCCAGGAGTAGCAGTTGCAGAATGACTTACCTGCATAACAGTAGGTGTTTTGGTTCTTACTTGCAAAGAAGGATCACCAAATACGGTCCAGGTGTCAATCATATTCTCTCCGCCCGATCCGTAAACATCCACCATTTTAAACATCCCGTTAAGTGCCATACCAGTAAAAGTTCTTCTAATGTTATTGGCATAGCTCTCAATTAAAATGTCGTTCATCTCATTCTGTGCAATCATAGGTGGCACCCACGATTGATTGATGGTAGAAGCACAAATTGCCATAGCACCCGTTGGTTTGCCGTTATGTGTAGCGCGTAACCATGTTTCGGCAAAACAAGTTATGCTCTTAAAATTCCCGTTCACACAAGCCACATCAAAAATAAAAGGCAGCTTGTTATCGTTGGTAAGATTGTTTACATTGGTATTGGTATATACCATACTTGCGAAGCCGGTATTAGAACCATGCCCAACATAATTTATGATTCCTTTACCGGCATTCAGCAAGTTGGTCAACTGTGCAGCAGACCCACCATCTTGGTAACAGCGCGAAATGGTATAACCATAACCTTCCAGTTTTGTTTGAATGGCATTCATGTGTTCTTCGTCTGAGGGGTTAGATCCTTCATTGGATGCAATTCCTACACCCGATGCAATCCATGTATCCGAAGAGTTGATATCACGTTCATAATGTATGCTTCTTTCTACCTGAGTAGTTACCTGTGCAGCAGTTTGTGCCGAAAAACGTCCTACAAAAATGTCGATGTAATGATCGTTCCCAGCAATAAAGCCATAGTTGTTATCCGAATCGCCTGCACTTGTAGATGATGTTGGAACTTGTGGTGCATCACCAACCAATAGCAAATAAGTTAAACCCTTGGTGTTGTAACAATTACTCACATAGGTTTTAATAGCCGAAGCACTACCAATGGTGCTGTATGCCACCATCTCAACAGGAATTCCTTTCTGCTTTTTCCAGGCAACGAAATCAGCCATTTCATCCATGTAATCATCGTAACAAATAATCAGCATGTTGCCAGGCTCATCGTTCAAAGCTGTGTATTTCGTGCTCGAAGGAACGTAATTCAAGAAATGAGACTCATATACCTTTTCGAATCCCCTGTCAGGAGCAGCAGACTTGACACCAGTTAAAGTATTTTTGGTAGATGCTTTTCCGCTTGCACTCACCTTCAGTTCCATATGTGTATAGATTCTTAAGGTTTTCTGAACTGGATTGTAGGTGATCGGATTCACCACCAATGCCTGACCGCGAACACTTCTTAAGATGTATGGATCATTAAGCGAAGCCAAGTTAGAAGGATAATAATCATCCTGCTGATAAGCCTCGCCATAGCTATAAGGAATAGACTTTGGATCGATATCACGGGTAAGATTACCTTTTGAAGGAACCACGTTGAAATCCTTAATTTCGATAAACTCCGAAGACAAAACTTCCACTTGCATATCCGCACTTGATGGAATCATGATGGATTGAGCAAATCGTGGCAAAGCCGGATTACCCTTTTCCAGAATATCTCCCATATTGTTGGCTTCCACCTTATAGGCATTCTCCGATGCAATATAGAGCAAATCATAGGAGTTTAGCTTAAAGTCGATCAGATAATCGCTACCGATGGCCGACTTTAAAACCAGCTCATTCTTGTCGTAACGAGTGTTTGGATCAATTTTAATGTGTTCTCGCTTCTGAGCCGAAGCACTTACTGAAATGAGCATGGCAATGGCCATTACCCATACTCGGAAAAAGTAAAGGTTCTTTTTCATAAATTAAAATTTAGAATTAGTTAATATGTATTATCAATAAATAAATATTAAAATGGTAGTGAGTCAGGTTACCACCTATCTTTCGATAGATCTATTCATTTATTACACCCCTTAATTCCGAATAAAGCAAAAAGGTAACCCTCTAAATAAAATAATTTATAGTTTATTTTACACATTTATTATTTGAAAGCTCTATACCTCCCACAAACACTACATATGCAGCATAATAAAATAAATTAATATTCTCGAAAACTTCTGCAAGGCACTAATTATAAGTTGTAATACATCTTACAATACAACAATAAGCTCCTAATAAAAATTCTTATTTAGAAAGTAAATTGTTTTTAAAAGTGACTTTAAAGCTCATATTTAAAATGAGAATCAATTCATTAGTCGGTTAAGTATGTATTATTCTTTTTGTTGTTCACCGACGAAAAATGGCGGTGAAGTCTTATTATAGTATAAACCATTTGCTATATATAACATATTAAGTAATTTTATATTTGTAATAAAATTATTATATCTGAATTTTAACTTCATGTAATTAAATACTTAAAGCATGATTCCTTACTACCTACAAGAAAATCCTTTTCAAAAGGGAAAACAGAAGTACATTGGCAAAGCTGCTTTAATGGAAAAATTGGATATCAAAGAGATTATTTCTCTCTGTGTGGATAAATCGCTCGAACTTATGCCACTCATATCGGAGCAAAGTGTGCCACTGATTTCGGTCTAAGTTGTGCCACTTTTTGTAGATAGTATATC
>NZ_JALPNU010000039.1 GCF_030851345.1 Marinifilum sp. D714 | reverse complement strand
GGGGAGATACCAAAGTGGCCAACTGGGGCGGACTGTAACTCCGCTGACTTTCGTCTTCGTAGGTTCGAATCCTGCTCTCCCCACAAAATTGGATTGAAAACGTTCAATCTTTGAAAAGTATTCTTGCGGGAATAGCTCAGTTGATAGAGCATCAGCCTTCCAAGCTGAGGGTCGCGGGTTTGAGTCCCGTTTCCCGCTCAAAATTTTGGAGAGATGGCAGAGTGGTCGAATGCGGTGGTCTTGAAAACCATTGTACGGCAACGTACCGGGGGTTCGAATCCCTCTCTCTCCGCCTTCGCCCGCCATAGCAATTTATTGCGATGGCGGGTTTTTGTTCTTATAAACTTGTGCTATATTATTGGATTTATTAGATTGGGCTACGGCGGATGAAATCCGCTTCTTCAAGATAAAGCTCATGGTTTCCCTAAGTTTCCCCGTAGGTTTTTCAATAATTATAGACCTATTATTTTAAAAGCCTCACTTTTGATAATTTAAATAGATGCAGTAAATTAATGATCAATTAATTTGCAATTATGTATTACGTCTATATTTTGCATTGTTCAAACGCTAAACTTTATACAGGCTGCACTTCTAATTTGAAGGAACGTCTGGAAAGAGATCAAAATGGTTATGTTCCTGCAACAAAGAATATTCGTCCTGTAAAATTGATAAGCTATATAGTGTTTTCAGATAAATACAAGGCTTTTGAATTTGAGAAATATTTAAAATCAGGATCGGGAAGAGCTTTTGTAAAAAGGCACTTGGTATAAATTTTAAAACTTCCGTTCTAAACTGTCAATTCACCAACAAACCCTCTTACTACATAGTATACTTACCTGTTATAATCTGAATGTAAAAGTCCCTTTAGTATTTTAAAGGTTCTATCCAGACAAAGCCAAAATTTATATCTGAAACCGTACATCAATTTGTCCGATATCGAACATGAAAATAAATCCACTATAGTGTTAGTTATTGAAACAGTGTTGGTTGTATTTTTTGGCACTATCTCTGATGGTATCGTGGAGAATATCTAAAAAAGATGTTCATATTTACTAACTGACTACGCGTTTTAATACAAATATCGAAACGAAATTTGGGGTAAATAATAAGTAGATGTGATGATTGATTTGATGTAGTCTAATTTTTAAACCCACTAACAAATTAAAAAAGTATTATGAGAGAAAAACTACTAATAGTTGTTTTGTTGTTGTTGAGCTTTACAGTTTTTGCAGAAACTGAAATCACAACTGCAGTAAAAAGCGGTTCATTAACGGGTGTAATATTAGATCAGAAAACTAAAGAACCACTGCCATATGTAAATGTAGTGATACGTGATGCCAATGAAAAAATTCTTACCGGAGGGATTACTGATGTTGAGGGAAAGTTCACTATTAAGAAGATCCCTGAGGGGAAAAATGTGGTTGAAATACAATTTATGGGATACAAACCCTATAAAAGACAATTGGATTTTTCTAAAACAAAAGCGCATAAATTGGGCACTGTTCATTTGGAAGAAGACACAGAGATGTTGGGAGAGGTGACGGTTAGAGCTGAATTGTCTACCATTACTCAGAAAATCGACCGTAAGGTGGTAAACGTCGGGAAAGACCTTACTGCTGCTGGTGCTACTGCTTCCGAAGTTTTGGACAATGTACAATCGGTAAGTGTAAATAGTCAGACTGGTGCGGTTAGCCTACGAGGTAACGAGAATGTAAGAATATTGGTTGATGGTAAACCTACCAATATCAGTCCATCACAATTGTTGCAACAGATTCCTTCAACATCCATTAAAAGTATCGAGTTAATTACCAACCCTTCGGCAAAATACAATCCCGAAGGAATGAGTGGAATTATTAATATCGTTTTGAACAAGAATGCCAATATTGGTTTTAATGCCAATGTAAATATGGGGGTAACACGTGGAAAAAATACACGTGCCAATGGTTCATTCGATATGAATTACAAGCAAGGGAAAGTGAACTTTTTCCTAAACTATGGAGCAAATGGAGGAAAGCGAAATAATTATGGTGATGTTTTAAGAAGCGCTTTGGATGAGAATGGAGAGGCAATCCTAGAAGATGATCTTTATCAGAAATTTAATTTCGATAGTGAAAATTACTCTCATTTATTAAAAGTAGGTGCTGATGTTTATTTGAACGAAAAGAATACACTTTCTTTTTACACAACACAGAACTTTCGCGATGGTGATTTTGAAGGAACAACCAAGATTTACAGAGGGAATAGTTTGGATTTCCACAATTTGATGAATTCAAAAACCGATAATTCAACAGGAACCTATAATGTTAATTATAAAATCGATTTTGAGAAAGAAGGACATAATCTGGAGTTTGAAGCTACCTATAGTGAGAGTGATGCTCCTGAAGATGCATCTTATAGAGAATTGCTAAATCCAGATGATCGCAATTCCAATTACACTGATAATATTGAAAATGAATATACCAATACACTTTTGAATTTAGATTACACAAATCCTTTGTCGGAAAACACAAAGCTGGAAATGGGTTTGGAGTTAAGACTGAATGATACAGATAACTTACGAGTAACTGATCAATATGATTTTACCAATACTAAAGTTGATAATTCGGCATTTAGCTACGACAGAAGTATCTATTCGGGATATGTGAATTTAAATCACAAAATCGATAAGTTTTCGATGCAAGTTGGTGCCAGATTGGAGCAATATGAAGTGGATGGAGATTTTATGAAAGGTGACGAGAAAGCAAAATATACTGATAGTAGATTTACGGTATATCCTTCGGTATTCTTCACCTTTAATCCAAGTGAGAGAAATCAATTTCAGTTGAGCTATAGTCGTAGAGTCGATCGTCCTTCAATCAGGCAGGTAAATCCTATTCGAGAGTGGAGTACGCCTTTGATTAGCTCTTTTGGAAATCCTGAATTGGATCCTCAGTTTACTAACTCATTTGAGTTCAATTACACAAAGGGATTAAAGAAAGGATCGGCTACGTTTGGAGTATTCTATCGAAGAGTAAGTGGAAATATCTCTAGAGTTTTGAATAAAGATCCGCAAGATATTGAAAAGGTAGAAATGTCGTATTATAACACCAATGACAACGATCGTTATGGTGTGGAGCTATCGGCAAATTACCGATTCTTCAAGTGGTGGTCGATGAATGCAAGTTCCGATTTGTATATCCAGAAAGAAACAGGTGTTTCGAATGGCGAGAACTTAGAGATTACCAACAATTCATTCAATGTGCGTGTTGCCAATAGTTTTACTGCAACCAAAAAGTTAAGATTTCAGCTGTTTGCCATGTATCGTGGTGGCGGAAAAGATTTGCAGTTCGAGGTTGATCCGATGTGGATGATTAATACCGGTGCAAGCTACCGTGTGCTGAAAGGAAAAGGTACCATTACCTTTAGGGTGAACGACATTTTTGAAGGAATGAAGTTCAAGTTTGATTCGGAAGTACCATACCGTCAAAATGGTGAGTTCCATTGGGAAAGTAGAACTGCTTATTTAGGATTCTCTTACCGATTTGGTAGTGGTAAAAACAAAGCCAAACAACGCAAACGCAGAGATAATCGCGAAACGCAAGGTGGCGGTGGTTTCATGTAATAGGAATCTTTCACAACTACATACAATTAGTTTAATTGCAATCTCCCTGTTCAGTAATGAGCAGGGAGATTTTTTTATTGTATATTTTCATCTGTAATTTGAATGTATTGTGTTTTAGTTATTTCTGGTGAGTATCTGATTTAGATGGTCATATGAGTTAAAATGATTATATTTATTATTCTGATGAGATGAAATGGAAGAATGCTTGTGGATAAAACATGTGAGATAATTATTAACCTTAAATAATATATCATGAAAAAACTAGTAGCAGAGTTTATTGGAACCCTTTGGTTGGTATTGGGAGGATGTGGTAGTGCTGTATTGGCAGCAGCTTATCCCGAATTGGGAATTGGCTTCGTAGGTGTTGCTATTGCTTTTGGGTTAACTGTTCTTACCATGGTTTATGCAATTGGACATATTTCTGGTTGTCATTTAAATCCTGCGGTGTCATTTGGTTTGTGGGCTGGTGGACGATTCGATGGAAAGGAATTAATACCTTATATTATTGCACAGGTATTGGGAGGAATTGCAGGAGCCGGTATTCTGTATATGATAGCAAGTGGAAAACCAGGATTTGAGCTGGGTGGATTCGCTGCAAACGGGTTTGGAGAACATTCGCCTGGTGGTTATGGAATGCTTTCGGCATTAGTATGCGAGATGGTGATGACTTTCATGTTTTTGCTTATCATACTTGGGGCAACGCATTCAAAAGCTCCTGCTGGTTTTGCAGGTATCGCAATAGGTTTAGGCTTGACCTTGATTCATTTGATTAGCATACCAGTTACCAATACATCGGTGAATCCGGCCCGAAGCTCCAGCCAGGCATTATTTGTTGGTGATTGGGCAATGGATCAATTATGGTTGTTTTGGTTGGCACCAATTGTAGGGGCTATTCTGGCAGGTTTGGCCTATAAATTTATGTCGCCAGAGAAAGAGTAATACTAAATGATGATAAATGATAGAGTGTACTCAGGGTGCACTCTTTTTGTATGGAATGGTTGTTATGATATTGATAATTGGTAAATAATGAGAAAGTTATTTTTGACATTCATCTGTAGTGTCTTTTTTATTTTTGGACATGCCCAAAGTTTTTCTGATCAGTTAGCAATTGCTGCAAAAGAACTTACCAAACAACATGTGGTTTACGACCCATCTTACTTTGCGATTGATTACCCCAATGGTGATGTTCCCGCAGATCGTGGAGTATGTACTGATGTGGTGATTCGTGCTTATCGAATGTTGGGAATCGATTTGCAAAAGGAGGTGCATGAGGATATGAAGGCCAATTTTGCTCTGTATCCTAAAAACTGGGGACTGAAAACCACCGATAAGAACATCGATCACAGAAGAGTGCCGAATTTGATGACTTTTTTCGAGCGCAAAGGCATGATCAAAGCCAAAACCAGAAATCTAAAGGATTATTTGCCTGGTGATATCGTTTGTTGGGATCTGGGTGGAGGAATAACACATATTGGAATTGTAATTGACCAGATGTCTCGAGATGGGAAAAGACCATTATTTGTTCATAACATTGGAGCAGGACAGGTGGTGGAAGATTTGCTGAATAAGTATACCATTATTGGGCATTATTCTTACCAGAAATAAAACTTTTCCCCAAGGGATAAATCAAAGTAATAATTATTTCTAAATTGTCATAAGCTATTGATATTGCTAATAATCTTCTGTATTTTCAATAGACTTTAAAATTAGTACTAACCTAAATGCATATATCATGACAACACTTAATGTTTACCTTGCTTTTAATGGAAATTGCGAAGAGGCTTTTGATTTTTACAAATCGGTTTTGGGAGGTGAGTTTAGCCATGTAGCTCGATTTGGCGAAATGCCTCCTTCAGACAGCTGTCCGCCAGTTGCAGAAAAAGATAAGAATCTGATAATGCATGTCTCTTTGCCAATCAGTAAGGAAACTGTGCTAATGGGTAGCGATTCTTCAGAGGCATTCGGACCACTTCCAACGCAGGGGAATAACTTTTCCTTATCGCTAAATACAGATTCAAAGGAAGAAGCCGATCGCATTTTTGCGGGGCTATCTGCAGGAGGAAAAGTAATCATGCCAATGGATAAAACCTTCTGGGGATCGTATTTTGGAATGTTTACCGATAAATTTGGGATTCAGTGGATGGTGAGTTTTGAATTGGAACCGCATTGATCTGCAAGTATAAAGTATAAAGTAGAGCCGCAAGGAATTGCGGCTTTTCTATTTATAATGGTTTGATATAGAAATGATTTTGGATAAATGTTATTAATCCAAACTATTAAACTACCTTTGCCGCTCATTTTTATAAGCATATGACATTTGACAAATTAGATATTGTAGAACCGATATTGAGAGCGATAGAGGCGAAAGGTTATACAAATCCCACTCCCATACAGGCGGAGGCAATTCCAGTTTTATTACAAAAAAGAGATCTTTTAGGTTGTGCCCAAACAGGAACAGGGAAAACGGCAGCCTTTGCCATTCCCATTCTTCAGAATTTATTGGAAGATGGCCACGGAAAGGTAAAACGAAAAATAAAAGCTTTGGTGGTTACGCCAACAAGAGAGTTGGCCATACAAATTGGTGATAGTTTTACCGAATACGGACAGAATACGGGGATCAAAAATACTGTAATTTTTGGTGGGGTTAAGCAAGGAGCGCAAACCGAGGCATTGGCCAATGGTGTTGATGTGTTGGTAGCTACTCCTGGTAGATTGTTGGACTTGATTAATCAAGGTTTTATCTCTTTGCGAGAAATCAGGTATTTTGTGTTGGATGAGGCCGATCAGATGTTGGATATGGGGTTCATTTACGATATCCGAAGAATTATAGATCAGTTGCCAAAGCGAAGACAATCATTGTTCTTTTCGGCTACCATGCCTCCTAAAATTGTGAGTCTGTCGAAGCAGATTTTGGGAAATCCTGAAAAGATTACCATTCAGCCACAGCAAACTACGGCTGAAAGGGTTGAACAGTCCATCTATTTTACCAGCAAGAATAAGAAGTCAAAACTTCTAACGCACCTGCTAAAATCAAGAGAGTTGGGATCTACCTTGGTATTTTCGAGAACAAAGTATGGAGCCGATAAAATAGCAAGAATTCTAAGAAAAGCCGATATCAATACAGAGGCCATTCATGGTAACAAAACGCAGAATTCGAGACAGAAGGCTCTGAATAATTTTAAGGAGGGAATAACCAAGGTGTTGGTTGCAACCGATATTGCCGCACGTGGAATTGATGTTGCTGGTTTGGCTTTGGTAGTGAATTACGATTTGCCAAATATTCCGGAATCATACGTACACCGAATTGGCAGAACGGGTAGAGCCAGTGCAAGTGGCGAGGCCATATCTTTTTGCAGTCAGGATGAGTTGCCATATTTAAAGGATATTCAACGCTTGATCCGAAAAACCATTCCGGTAATGAAAGATCATCCTTTTCCAGCTGAGGAGATGCCAGATTTGCCAAAGGAGGAAAAGAATACAGAAAAGAAAACCGAGAAGAAAAAGCCACGATCGCGTTCGGGTAAATCAAATGGTTCTGGCAAGAAGGATTGGAGAAGAAGGTCTAACTCCAAAGGTAGATCAGGTTCTCAAAACAGATCGGGATCACAGAAAAGCTCAGGTAAGAAAAGATCATTTAAAAAATAAGCTATGGATCAGAAAGGTTTTGACAAAATCAGAAAGATTAAGAAGGAGCATAAAGAGGCTTATAATCCTTGGAACCGAGAAGATGATGATGAATTGATCAACTTGTTTTTTGATGGTATGCCCGTTGGCGAAATGGCCATTAAACTAAAGAGAACCAAAGGAGCTGTTCGTGCTCGTATTCGCAAAATGGAACTCACAAAGATCAAAAAGAAATAGTAAAATTAAAAGAATTTAGCAAGTGCTAAGTCGCATATATAAGGCCGAATAGAGAAATCTGTTCGGCCTATTTTTATAATATATTTTTTTAAAAACAATAAGATTGTTTTTTTGTTTGATTAATCATTTTCAATTGCTAATATTATGCTGAATTATCAAATCCAACAATTTATAAAATGAGAAAATTTTTCTGCCTTCTAATTGTGCCGTTAATTCTCTTAACAGCAATCAATTCATGTAAGAATAAAAAAGTAACCAAACGAAAAGTCGATCCTGGATTTGGACAGTATATTGCTGCATTTACCTCGGGAGTGGTGTCTGCGGAATCGATTATTGAAGTTCGATTGGTGGATGATTATAAGAATCCGATTGAGCCAGGACAGGAATTAGAGGGAGGAATCTTTACTGTTACACCAAAATTGAGTGGTAAAGCTTACTGGAAAGATCCAAGAACCATTGAGTTTAGATCCGATTCGAGAATGAAATCGGGTGGTGTTTACAATGTAAATGTAAAAATCGGTAAATTGATGGAAGTGCCTGAAAAGTATAACAATTTGAAGTTTAATTTTCAGGTAATTAAGCAAAGCTTCAGTTTTACCGGTGAAGGCTTACAATCCTATGACAAAAGCGATATGAAGTCGCAGAAATACAAAGGTTACCTTACCACTGCAGATATAATTAATGACGATGAAATTGAATCTGTCTTAACGGCAAGCTTGGATGGAGAAGAGAAGCCAATTAGCTGGACTCATACTGGCGATGGTAAAATTCACCATTTTGTAGTGGATAGTTTGTTAAGAACCGAAGATAAAAGAGAGTTGATAGTTCGATGGGATGGAAATAGAATTGCTGTTGATGAGAAGGGAAAAGAAGAGGTGGAGATCCCTGCTCTGAATGTATTCAAATTAATGAGCGCAACAGTGATTCAACAGCCAGAGCAATATGTTTCTCTTCGTTTTTCCGATCCTTTAAAGAAAGATCAAAACCTAAAAGGGTTAATTCGTATTGATGCTCAATCAACTTTCAGATTTATTATTGATGGAAATGAAGTAAGAGCATATCCGCAATACAGATTGGCAGGACGCAGAACCATTGAAATTGAAGAAGGTATCAAGAATGCTTTGGATTACTCTTTAAAAAAGAGCAAGAAATTAGAATTGGTTTTTGAAAACATTAAACCGGCAGTTCGCTTGTTGGGTAAAGGTGTTATTTCTCCTTCATCACAGGGATTGATTTTGCCATTTGAAGCAGTTAGCTTAAAGGCAGTGGACTTGCGCGTTATCGAAATTTTCGAAAGCAATGTTCATCAGTTCCTGCAGGATAACAGAATGGGTGGACACGAAAGATTGAGAAGAGTTGGTCGTTTGATTTTACAAAAACGTATTGACTTAGGGAAAAATGAAGCCATTGACCTTAGAAAGTGGAATGCTCATACCATTGATGTTGCCAGTTTTATTGATGTTAACCCTGGAGCAATCTATCGATTGGAACTTCGATTCAGAAAAGAATATTCATTGTACGGCTGCGAGGACGAAAAAGAAAAAGATAGCAATTTGGCATCGGTGGATGAAATGATTGCTGAGCAGGAGTTGGAAAACGAAATGAAGGAATGGGATAAACCAGGATGGTACGATGATTACTTTTATCCAAGAGGATACAATTGGAATGAAAGAGAGAATCCTTGTCATGTTTCCTATTATCGATCAGGAAGATTTATTAACCGCAATATATTTGCTTCTGATTTGGGTTTAATTGCAAAGGCTGGAAACAATAAATCAATCACTTTTGCAGTAACCAACCTGCTTACAGCACAACCTGAAACTGGTGTTGAGTTGGAGATTTACAATTATCAGAAGCAACTAATGGCCAGAGTGAAGTCTGATAATCAGGGATTCGCCACTGTACAATTGGATAGAAAACCTTTCCTTTTGGTAGCCAAGAAAGGTAGCCAAAGAGGATACCTTCGTCTTGATGATGGTTCGTCTTTGTCCTTAAGTAATTTTGATGTTGGTGGAGCAAGAATTCAGAAGGGAATTAAAGGATATATTTATGGAGAGCGTGGGGTTTGGAGACCGGGAGATAAGCTGTTCCTTACTTTTGTGCTGGAAGATGCAGGAAAAACTTTACCAGAGAATCATCCTGTAATCTTTGAATTGTTGAATCCGGAAGGACAAACTGTTGTGCATAGAGTGAGCACAAGTGGGGTAAATGGATTTTATTCATTCAACTGCGAAACAGATGCTGAAGCTCCAACAGGAAACTGGATGGCAAGAGTAAAAGTTGGAGGAGCGAGTTTTACCAAAATGATAAAAATAGAAACGGTAAAGCCAAATCGTTTGAAAATTAATTTGGATTTCGGAACTGAGATATTAAAATCAAAAGCTTCAGGTCAAAATCTTGACATGGAAGTGAAATGGTTGCATGGTGCTACAGCGCGCAATTTAAAGTCAAATGTTAGCCTTAAATTTTCGCCTACCAAAACATCATTTAAAAAGTACAAATCATACATTTTCGATGATCCTGCCAAAGAGTTTGAAGCGGATGAGCAAGTGGTATTCGATGGTAAGGTGGATCAGAATGGAAAGGCTGTTGTTCCTCTTAACCTGAAAGGAAACAAATCGGCTCCGGGAATGTTGAATGCGAATTTTGTGACCAGAGTGTTTGAAGAAGGTGGCGATTTTAGTATCGACATGCAGAGGGTGAAATTTGCACCATACAATTCTTTTGTCGGGATGAAAATGCCGGAATCGAAACGAGGCTGGTACCTGACAGATACAGATCATGAACTGAAAATTGCTACTGTTGATGCAGAAGGAAATCCTGTTGACAGGAAAAAAATTGTGGTGAAGGTTTACAAAATTGGCTGGCGCTGGTGGTGGGATTCGAGCGAAGAAAATTTGGCATCCTATATCAGAAGATCATCTACTCGAATTGTTGATTATAAAACCATTTCAACTAAAAATGGACAAGCTACCTATAAGTTGAATATTGAATACAATGACTGGACTGATTATGGACGTTATTTGATTCAGGTATTTGATCAGGAGAGTGGTCACTCAACTGGAACTACGGCTTATTTCTCGGAATATTATGGAAGATCACCGGAAGGAATGCCAGGCAATGCAAATATGCTTTCGTTTGTTTCGGATAAAGACAAATATGAAGTTGGAGAGGAAGCAACAATTACCATTCCTTCATCGAAAACAGGAAAAGCATTGGTGAGTATCGAAACAGGTGCTAAAGTTTTGGATGCCTTTTGGGTTGAAACCGATTCTCGAGAGTCGAAGTTTAGCTTTAATATTACTCCTGACATGGCACCAAATGCCTATGTGAATGTAAGCTTAATTCAACCACATGCCAATGTTGAGAATGATTTGCCGATCAGAATGTATGGTGTAATTCCTATTATGGTGGAAGATCCTGCTACACGATTGAATCCTCAAATTGATATGCCAGAGGTTCTTGAGCCTGAGAAGGAATTTGTGGTGAATGTATCGGAAAAAGATGGCAAACCAATGACTTATACCATTGCTGTTGTTGATGATGGATTGTTGGATTTAACCCGATTCAAAACTCCTAATCCGTGGTATACATTTTATGCTCGTGAGGCGCTTGGGGTTAAAACCTGGGATATGTTCGACTTGGTAATGGGTGCATTCGGAGCTCGTTTGGAGAATGCATTTGCCATTGGTGGTGATGAGGATTTGAAAGGCAAGAAGCAGGCCAAAGCCAATAGATTTAAACCTGTGGTAATGTTTTACGGTCCGTTTACTTTACACTCGGGAGATTCTAAAAAGCACAGAATTGAAATGCCAAACTATGTGGGTTCTGTAAGAACTATGGTTGTGGCTGGAAACAAGGGAGCTTATGGGAATGCCCAGAAAACATCGAAGGTTCGCAAACCATTAATGGTATTGGCAACCTTGCCTAGAGTGGTTGGTCCGGATGAAACCGTGAAATTACCAGTTACTGTTTTTGCTATGGATCCAAAGGTGAAAGATGTAAAAGTTAGGATTCAGCCTAATGAATACTTGATTCCTCAGGATGGTAAAGAGAAAGCCATTGTGTTTGAAAAAACAGGCGAGCAAGTGGTTAATTTTGATTTAAAAGTTGCTGCTAAGCTTGGTATTGCTAGAGTAAAGGTGATCGCCGAAAGTGGTAATTTAAAAGCTACATATGATATTGAATTGGATGTTCGTAATCCGAATCCAAGAGTTGTTAATGTTACTGATACGTTATTGACCAATGGAAAAACATTTGAAATGGCGGTTGATTTGCCGGGAATGGAAGGAACCAACAAGGCCGTTTTAGAACTTTCAAATATTCCTCCTATCGATTTTGGTCGTAGATTAGAATACTTGATTGATTATCCTCATGGATGTATTGAGCAAACTACTTCTTCGGTATTCCCTCAAATGTATTTGAATGGAGTTGTCGAATTAACAGCAGACCAAAAAGTAAGAATTGAAGAGAATATTCGTGCTGGTTTAACTCGATTACTGAAATTCCAATTGGCGAATGGTGGTTTTAGTTATTGGCCGGGAGGAAACTATGCAAGTTCTTGGGGAACAAGTTATGCAGGTCACTTTATGTTGATGGCTGAAGAGAAAGGATATACTCTTCCTATCGGATTAAAATCATCATGGTTGAAGTATCAAAAATCTGCTGCCAAATCATGGAAAAAATCTACTTATGAAGGTTATTCTTATCGAAGAAATGATCTGCTTCAGGCATATAGATTATATACTTTAGCATTGGCAGACGAGCCTGATTTGGCATCGATGAATAGATTACGAGAACAAAGCAATTTATCGAATGATGCAAAGTGGAGATTGGCTGCAACCTATAGAATTATAGGTAAAAAAGAAGTTGCAGAAGAGTTAATTTCAGGATTGAGCACCGAAGTAAAATCGTATCGAGAGCACTCCGGTAGTTTTGGATCTTCATTGCGTGATAAAGCTATGATTTTGGAAACCTTAAGTCTTTTAGACCAAAGGACAAAAGCTTTTCCATTGGTTCAGGAAATATCTAAAAAATTGTCTAGCGATTCATGGATGAGTACCCAAACGACAGCCTATTGTTTGGTGGCTATGGCTGAATTTGCAGGTGGTGAAAATCCAGGGCAAATGTCATTCTCTTACACCTTAAATGGTAAAACTGAGGAGATGATAAGTAACAGTCCTGTAAAACAGATTCCAATAGACGTGAAATCTGGCAAACCAAATGTGAGGATAGAGAATTTGTCAGATGCAGTTCTTTACACCAGAGTAATTGCCAGTGGAATTCCTGTTGCAGGCGATAATACTGCTGTTGAGAAGAATCTGAAATTAAGAATTGTCTACAAGGATATGCAAGGAAATGTTATTGATGTAAGTAAATTACAACAAGGAACAGATTTTAAAGCAGAGTTAACAATCGAAAATCCAAGTGTAAACAAATATGAGCAAATGGCCCTGACTCAAATCTTCCCATCGGGTTGGGAAATTCTGAATACTCGATTTGGAGAGGTAGATCAGGTAAATGAAAACGATATGCCGGATTATCAGGATATCAGAGATGATCGTGTTTACTCTTATTTTGATTTGGACCGATATAAAGACAAAACATTTACCATTGCTTTAACTGCTGCTTATGTAGGTAAATATTATTTGCCAACCATTTCTTGTGAGGCAATGTACGATAATAACATTAATGCCCGCAAACCGGGTCAATGGGTTGAGGTTGTAAAATAAAATCATAAGAAAACCTGTTAGGATATAGTTCTGGCAGGTTTAATTTCTGATGAAAATATTGAATGTAAGATATTGTAAATCGAGAAAATGCCGCATTTTATTGTTGGCATTTTTTCTGTTATTGATTTTGTTTTGGTTTTCATTGCCAAAACAGCTTTTTCATGATCCTTATTCTACAATTTTGTATTCGAAGGAAAACAAATTGTTGGGAGCCAGAATTGCAGATGATGGTCAGTGGAGGTTTCCTCAAATAAAAGAAGTGCCAAAGAAATTTGAGAAATCCTTATTGGCTTTCGAAGATCAATACTTTTATTCTCATCCTGGAGTGAATCCTGTTTCGATGGGAAGAGCGCTCATTCAAAATTTGAAAGCCGGGAAAGTTGTAAGTGGTGGAAGTACCATTAGTATGCAGTTGATTCGAATTTCCCAAAAAGGCAAATCAAGAACGGTATATCGTAAGATTCTTGAAATGATTTTGGCGTTCCGATTGGAGGTTCGATATTCTAAAGAAGAAATTTTGGCTTTGTATTCTTCTCATGCTCCTTTTGGGGGAAATGTGGTTGGATTGGAAGCTGCATCCTGGCGATTTTTTGGCCGTACTCCTGATGAATTGTCATGGGCAGAAGCCACAACCTTGGCTGTTTTACCAAATGCACCATCTTTGATTTATCCGGGAAAGAATAGCACGACATTGCAAAGGAAACGAAATGGATTGTTGGATAAATTGTACAGGATTGGCGAAATTGATTCAACCACTTGTGAATTGGCAAAACTTGAGGATGTTCCTCGTCGAATTCACCATTTGCCAAGAGTTGCACCTCATTTGTTGGATCAGGTGCATAAAAAGAATAAAGGGGAGAGAGTTGTTTCTACCATCAATTTTGGATTGCAGAGCAGGGTAAATGAAATTGTTAAAAGACACCAAAAGAATCTTGAGGCAAATCAAATTTACAATATGGCTGTTTTGGTAGTTGAAACTAAAAGCAGATCGACTTTGGTTTATGTTGGAAATACTGAAAATACAGGAAAAAGAAAGCATGGTAACCAGGTTGATATTATTCGTTCACTTAGAAGTACCGGCAGCCTTTTGAAACCATTTTTATTTGCCAGCATGCTAAACGAAGGCGAAATTTTACCCAATACCTTGGTTGCAGATATTCCAACACAAATTGCAGGTTATTCACCGAAGAATTTTGATTTAAAATATAATGGAGCAGTTCCTGCACAAAAAGCTTTGGCAAGATCATTAAATGTTCCTGCAGTACGAATGCTTCGTGATTATGGTGTTGAACGTTTTCATTTCTTTCTGAAAAAGATGGGAATGTCTAGCTTGAACAGGCCAGCGGGACATTATGGTTTGTCACTAATATTGGGAGGTGCAGAGGGAAGTCTTTGGGATATGTGTGGCATGTATGCCAGCATGGCTGGAATTTTGAATCATTACAACACAGAGGATGGAGTATATTATTCAAACGAATTTCAAACGCTTCAATATACCGGAGATTCAATTCTATGGAAGAATCCCGATTCCCAGGCATTTTTAAAAGCATCATCTGTTTATCAAACATTCGAAGCATTGTTGGAGGTAAATCGTCCTGATGGAGAAAGCGGTTGGAGGTCTTTTTCTTCATCGCAAAAAATAGCATGGAAGACAGGAACCAGTTTTGGATTTAGAGATGCGTGGGCCATTGGTGTAACATCTGATTATGTGGTTGGTGTATGGGCAGGAAATGCCGATGGAGAAGGTAGGCCAGGTTTAACCGGAGTTGGAGCAGCTGCACCCATAATGTTTGACGTGTTTGATTTATTACCAAAAAGTGAATGGTTCCAGCAACCTGTTGAAGAGATGGAATTGGTTCCTATTTGTAGAAATAGCGGACACAGAGCAGGGAGGTGGTGCGATCAGGTTGATACGGTTTGGATTGGAAGAGCTGGACTGGAAACAGATGTTTGTCCCTATCACAAACAAGTGCATTTGGATGCTACAAAAAGATATCGGGTAAATTCGGATTGTGAAAGTGTAAACAAGATGGTGCACAAATCATGGTTTGTTTTGCCGCCGGCAATGGAATGGTATTATAAAAAAAGAAATCCATTGTACAGACCCTTACCTCCATTTAGGGATGATTGTGTTGGAGTAGCTGAATCGCAAGCTATGGAATTGATTTATCCCAAATCAAACGACAGGATATTTGTACCTATTGGCTTGGATGGTAAACGGGAGAAAATTGTATTTGAAATTGCCCATCATGATCCTGATGCAAATGTTTATTGGCATCTGGATGGAGAGTTTATTGGAACAACTTGTGGGAATCATCAGTTAGAAATTGCTCCGGGAGAAGGAAAGCATTTGATAACATTTGTTGATGAAGAAGGCAACTCCCTGTCAAAGCAATTTGAAATTGTTGGAAAACAGGAACATCAATTGAATTACTAAAATTAGGGGTTATGCTTATTAAAAATCAGTAAAAAGAAGTATTTTGGGGCAAAATAACTTGTAACAAAAAAATCAACATGTTTCTTCTGTTTTTCTACCTCTTTTTGGCTTTGTTTGTTTCTTTTCTGTGTTCAGTAATGGAATCGGTACTTCTTTCTACACCAGTATCGTTTTTGAATGTGAAGAAGGAAGAAGGAGTAAAATCTGCCAACACTTTTATTAAGCTAAAAGAAAATATTGAGAGGCCATTATCTGCAATTCTTTCGCTAAACACAATCGCCCATACAATTGGAGCAGCTGGAGTTGGTGCCGAAGCTACAAAACTATTTGGAGAGGTTTATTTTGGTGTTATATCCGCTGTGTTGACTTTTCTAATTTTGATATTCTCAGAAATTATTCCAAAAACCATAGGAGCATTGTACTGGAGAAATCTGGCTATTGTTTCGGGTTTAATTATTAATGCAATGGTTTTTATAACCTATCCATTGGTAATTTTAACTGGCTATATCTCAAAAATATTTTCACGTGGTGAAGATGAGGTTTCAGTGAGTCGTGAAGAGATTTCGGCAATGGCAAATATTGGAACGGAAGAAGGTGTGTTTGAAGAAAAAGAGAACAGAATCATTCAGAACTTGATTAAATTAAAGAGCCTAAATGTTACTCAGATAATGACACCAAGAGTTGTGGTTGCAGTAGCAAATGAAAATATGCTTTTAAAGGATTTTTTGACTGACAAAAGATATCTATACTATTCCAGAATACCTGTTTACAAGGAAAATAAAGATAATATAACAGGCTATGTGTTTAGGCAAAGTGCTTTTGAAAAGATGTCCGATTCGAGCGAAAACTTGATCCTAAAGGATGTTGCTCGACCGATTGTAGTGGTTTCAGAATTTCAGACTTTACTGAATGCTTGGGATAAATTACTCAAAGAGAAAGAGCATATTGCATTGATAGTGGATGAGTATGGAGGCATGGATGGTATTGTAACCATGGAAGATATTATTGAAACATTGCTTGGTTTGGAAATTATTGATGAGCGTGACAAGATTGTAGATATGCAGCAATACGCTAAGGAAAGATGGAAGGAAAGAAAAGCCAAGTACAATATATTTGAAGATTAAATCGGACTAATAGAGTGCCCAAATGAATTATAATAAGGTTTTTTGTGAGGTTAATAAGTTATTAAAATCTCATGTAGACAATGGTGCTGTGGCATCCTACATACCAGAATTGCAAAAAGTGTCTCCTGATAAGTTTGGTGTGCATCTATGTACTGTGGATGGAGAAAATTATGCTTTTGGTGATTCGGAGGAAAAATTTTCTATCCAAAGTATTTCTAAGGTTTTATCATTAACCTTGGCTTTTGAATTAGAAGAGGATGAACTTTGGAAAAGAGTTGGTGTTGAGCCTTCAGGAAATCCGTTTAATTCATTGGTTCAGTTGGAATACGATGAAGGAATTCCTCGAAATCCATTTATTAATGCAGGAGCTATCGTAATTGCTGATGTGTTGGTGAGTAAATTTAAAAATCCCAAGAAAGATTTTATCGATTTTATCCGACAATTGTCTGGTAACAACCAAGTAGATTATTGCGATCGTGTTGCACAATCTGAAAAATCGAAAGGATATAGAAATGCAGCTTTATGTAACCTGATGAAATCATTTGGGAATATAGAGAATGATATTCATGAAGTAATTGATTTTTACTTTGATTTGTGTTCTATAGAGATGACCTGTAGTGAGTTGGCGCGAACGTTCTTATTCTTGGCTAATTACGGTAAAGATCCTGTAAGCGGTGATAAAATAATTAGTTCTAGCAAGTCGAAGCGAATTAATGCCGTAATGCAGCTATGTGGTTTGTACGATGAGGCAGGTGAATTTTCCTTCAAAGTAGGATTGCCTGGGAAAAGTGGTGTAGGTGGAGGAATTGCCGTAGTGCATCCTGGTAAATACAGTATGGTAGTTTGGAGTCCTCGTTTGAATAAAAAAGGCAACTCAAATAAAGGCGTAAGGTTTTTAGAAGAGTTCACCAGCTATACTGAATCTTCAATTTTTTAATTTCTTGGAGATATTTGCTAAAGAGATTCAATTGGCTATCTTTAGAATTATTCTAAACATTAACTATTGTCAAAATTACCATGAATCAGCTTATTGAAATTAACTCTTCGGAAGATATCCTTTCGAAGTACCAGAATACCCCTATTGCACTGCTATTAGAATACCATAATCTTAAAAAGCCTTTTACCGATTATACCAAAGCAGAGTTGTTGGTAGGAATGTGTATGGATCATAGGAAACATTTGAATATTCCTGAGAACTTTTCCTATATCATTCGCACGGGTGGAGCTAATCTTCGATACAGTGAATTTAAAGTATCATACGCCATATCAGTCGGAGGTATAAAGCATATCGCATTGATTGGACACAACAATTGTGGTATGGTAAATTTGGTATCTAAAAAAGAGCAATTTATTGATGGATTGGTGAATAATGGCGGCTGGAGCAAGGAAAGAGCAGAAGAACATTTTAACAATTTTGCTCCAATGTTCGAAGTTGGAAATGCTGCTGAATTTGTTGCCATGGAAGCAAAAAGGTTGCGCAAAAAGTATCCAAATATTGATGTTGCACCGCTGTTTTACAATGTTGATAACAACAAAATGTATATGATTGAGGAGTGATGGTAAGAAATATTCCATTACTTTTGTCAACCTTTAAATATTAATAACAGGCGATTTAAGGAATGGAATATACCCGATTAAACAAGGCAATTGCAGAAACAGGATATTGTTCACGTAGAGAAGCTGATAAACTGATTGAAACGGGCAAGGTGAAAGTGAATGGCAAAGTAGCTGAAATGGGGTTAAAGGTTACAAGTTCTGATGAAATTTCTGTTAAAGGTCAAGTTGTAACAAAAACTGTTCGGAATATTTATCTTGTATTTCACAAGCCTGTAGGAATTACATGTACTACCGACCTTCGGGTTAAAGGAAATATTGTCTCCTATATCAATTATCCAGAAAGAATATTTCCAATAGGTAGATTGGATAAACCGAGTGAAGGATTGATATTTATGACCAACGATGGGGACATTGTGAATAAAATTCTTCGCTCAAGAAATAATCACGAAAAGGAATATATTGTTCGTGTAAATAAAAAAATTACCAACGACTTTATACGCAGAATGAGTAATGGGATTCCAATTTTGGATACGGTTACCAAAAAGTGTAAGGTTTGGAAGGTAAACAATCATACATTCAAAATTATACTTACCCAAGGATTGAATCGCCAGATTCGTAGAATGTGTGAATATTTAGGTTATGAGGTTACCATGCTAAAACGTCTTAGAATCATGAATATTGATTTGGGAACTTTAAAACCTGGTAAGTATCGTTCATTTACTAAAAAAGAGCTTAGAGATTTGTTGAATTTGTGTGAAGATTCGCGTAAGACTCATGATGAATTATAGTCTCAATCATTTTTTATAAGTTACAGCCTTACCATTTAATGTGTCCCAATGTGAAGTTTGGCTTGAGTTTGATATGGTTTTAGTTGGAATTTTTACAAATTCGTGCAGAAATATCTGGATATTTTAAGCGGGTTTTTGAGAATTTAGGTCAAAAGCAGTAAAATCAATAAAGGGGAGCTCTATTTACAACACCTTCTTATTAAAACTTCCTTAAAATACCCTTCTCTTCCAACCTAATTTTTAATGTAAATCTAACTTTCTGGAGACAGAGTTTTACGTAGAACTCACGTTATTTAATCTCAATTTGAATAATATAATATTTCTGCACAAAACTTCTCATTATCAGTGAGATGATTTCTTGTTTAAGAAAACTTAGCTTTTAATTGAGGTTTTTACAAACTTTAATCATTAAATTTACGTAGTTAAAGAAGTAAAAATAATCATTCGTCAAAAATGAATTGTTGTGAGAGAATAGTGAGCCTAAGTAAAAAGAGGAGGGAAAATGAATAAACTTTTACGACTGTTTTGTTCTACGTGCTTTTTATTAATTGGTTATCATTTTGGGATGGCACAAATTGTAAGTCCTCAAAATGATACCACTATTTGTGTCGGAGAATCTGTTACACTTCAAGCGGCACCAGGCTCTTATATGTACAATTGGAATACGGGAGATTTGTCAAAGAACATCACTGTGTCACCTACAACAACTACTACTTATTCCCTTAGAGTTTTTGTTCCTGATCGAGCAACAGAATTAATCGCAAATGGTGATTTCGATTCTGGAAATACAGGTTTTTATAGTGAGTATGTTTATTGTCCCGATCCAATATTATCTTCTTCTAATCATTCACATCCTCAGTCTTTATGGGAGGAGGGAAGGTATGCAGTAGACGATAATCCGAATGAATATCATGCAAATTTTTCACCTTGTGGAGGTCATTCTGGAAATAGTCCTGACAATTACTTAATTGTAAATGGCGCACCAGATGAAAATGTTGTTGTGTGGAGTCAAACCATTACAGTCAATCCAAACCAATATTACGCTTTTTCTACTTGGGCTTGTAACGTGCATCCAACCAATCCAGCTCGTCTTGAGTTCATGATTGATGGAGTACTCATGGGTGACTATATCGAACCAAGTTCTGGATCTACTTGTAATTGGGAGGAATTTTATTCATTATGGTATTCTGGTTCGAAAACATCAATAGAAATTTCAATCGTAAATAAGAATTTAATTCGAAGTGGTAATGATTATGCTTTAGACGGTATTTCATTTAATCCATTGGTAGAAGTTCCTGATTCAAGGACTGTGAATGTAGTAGATCCTGCAACGGTAAATGCTGGGCCCGATCAAACAATATGTGGGAATATACAGGCTAATCTATCAGCTTCGGTTTCAAATAATACAGGGTTTTATTGGACAAGCTCTGGTGATGGAACATTTTCAAACCCCAACGATATTAATTCAAGGTATCTACCCGGAATCAATGATAGAATAAGTGGTTTTGTGGTTTTAACGGCGAATGCTGTTTCAAATTCTCCTTGTGGATTAGTAACTGATCAGTTAAGGTTGAATTTAAACCCTGTTCCAGCAATAGGATTTGGAGATCATATCGCTTCCTGTGGTGGAGGTGATGTAACATTGGATGCAGGAAATCCGGGCTCAACATATCAATGGAATACAGGTGAAACATCGAAAACCATTACCGTTTCTACAGATGGCGACTATTCAGTAGAAGTGACCAATGCTTTTGGTTGTGTTGAATCGGATACGGTTCATGTAGGATTCTATGCAGATTTGAATATTGACTTAGGTCCAGATAAAACAGTTTGTAGTGGAGAACCAGTTGTTTTAGATGCCGGTATTTCAGGAGCAAGCTATCTGTGGAGTACTGGAGAGACTACACAGGAAATAATTGTTTATAATGCAGGTAATTATTCGGTTACAGTAACCAATTCGTATGGATGTAATGCTGCTGATGATATCGATGTTAACCTTGTTCCTCCTCCAACAGTTGATTTAGGACCGGATCAAGAGATTAATGATGGAGATGTGATCATGCTGGATGCGGGGAGTCATTTTAGATACACTTGGGATGATGGATCGAGAGGAAGATATTTAAATGTTGATAAAGCTGGTTTATATGCTGTTCGCGTAATGGATATTAATGGATGTTCTGCAATGGATATGATTAATATTACTAGCTCATCTGGAACAATACCACCTGTTACACTAAATGATACTATTATTTGTAGAGGAGAATCAGTAGAGTTATATGCAGGAAATGATTTTCTATTCAATTGGGATGTAGATGGTCTATCTTCGCGTGTTGTAGTGACACCAGATTTTACTACTACCTATAATTTAAGAGTGTTTTATGTAGACAAAACTTTGGAACTGGTAAATAATGGTGATTTCACTTTAGGGAATATAGGTTTTCAGAGTGATTACTACTATTGTTCGAGAGCTTGGAGTTGGTCTTGTAGAACAAGAAGTAGTAAGTATACAATTGATAATGATACGGATATTTTTGGCTCAGATAAAAGTGATTGTGGCGGAGTTACCGGCAATTCGAACGATAATGTTCTGGTTGTTGAAGGAGGAAATGTAAACACAACGGTTTGGGAACAGGATATTGCTGTGGATGCAGATAGTTATTATACTTTCTCATTAAATGTGACAAATTTAAAGAACTCCAGTTTCAATGATTTTGAGGTAATTATTAATGGTAAAGTTACTATGAATTTTAGTACTTCCAATCCTTGTAATTGGACAGAATATAAAACCTTAGTTTATTCGGGAACGGATTCTCAATTAAATATTAAAATTAATAATATATCTACTTCAGGTAGCGATAATGCATTTGCTTTTGATGGTATTAGTATGTTCAAATTGGCAGAGATTCCATTAGATGTGACAGTAACAGTAGTTCAACATGTAATTGCGGATGCAGGTATAGATTTATCAATTTGTGAATCAGGAATCGCCTCTTTAAATGGTACGGTTCAAAATGAATCTTCTTTTGCATGGAGAACTTTTGGAGACGGTACATTTGATAACAACAATAGTTTAAATGCAAATTATACTCCAGGTTTAACCGATATAGCGAATGGATATGTAGATCTTGAGTTAAGCGCTCAACCGATTGCTCCATGTACTGTACCCGATTTGGATACACTACGCGTGGATATTAATTCAAACCTATCAGTTGACTTAGGGCTTGATAGAGAATTTTGTCAAGGAGATTCGGTTACACTCACAGCGAATTTTGCAGGTGGAACTTATTTATGGAATACCGGAGAGACGAGTCAGTCTATTGTTGTAAAAACAGCAGGAAATTATTCTGTTATCGTTACAGACATTAATGGTTGTACTGGAAAGGATGATGTTGACGTAAGAGTATTTTCCAATCCTGTTATCAACTTAGGACCTGATCAAGTAACATGTGATGGAGTTGCTATTATGTTGGACGCTGGACACCCGGGTTCATCATATGTTTGGAGTAATGGAGAAACTCTTCAAGCCATTTTAACTCCAATTGGAGGCAACTATTCTGTAGTTGTAACTGATGTAAATGGTTGTGTTGGAATGGATGATGCTAATATCATTGTCAATATGCCTCCAACAGTGAACCTTGGACCAGATCAGGAAAGCTGTGCTGGTGGTACAATCACCTTGGATGCAGGTAATCCGGGATCAAGCTACCTATGGTCAAATGGGGCAACGACTCAAACCATAACTGTAAATACAAGTGGAAACTATTCAGT
>NZ_JALPNU010000038.1 GCF_030851345.1 Marinifilum sp. D714 | reverse complement strand
CAAAAGATTTAATAATTTTAGCCTAGAAAACATTCTTTTTTTTAGTGGCACAACATAACCGAAATAGATGGCACAATTACACCGAAATATCCACTCAATACTAGCAACTACTAAAGTATACATGTGATGTGCCTTGTTAAATAAATTCTAACTTGTAAAGGTGAATTTAGTAGAAGCTTTAGGGTTATAAGAATTCTTCAAATTACAATGCTCCTTTCAGAGAGTAGGGAGTTTCATTATTATCCATGGCATTCAGATATGCTTACTCTTTTCTATCACAAGTTTAATTTATAAAAATTTCCCAGTATTCATATTATTAGTGAAACTTATAATACTCTATTAATAAGTTACAATATACTCATAAGTTTCTTGCATTAAAACTATCTTACTGACCTGAATAATACTTCTCCCCATGATAATTTGCAGGATAACTTTTATAACACTTGTGTTACTTTTAAGGGCAACATATTAATTGAATCTCGGAAAACTTCTATGTCATTTAATCTCTTTAAAATAAAATTTAAAGAGAAATGACAATATTATCCAAACAAGAGAAACAAAACTTCCATTTTTCAGACTGATTATAATAAAAATATGACAAATGTCATATTTGATATTTATGATTAAAAATAAAACATGACAAATATCAGTTGTAGATCGATCTAATGCTACATAAATTGATACTTATAACTTAGTAGTATGCATATTGAATGGAAGTTTTAATAATATGACAAAAAACAATATGATAATCATAAAATTCAACAATAACTTTAGTAAGTAATTGAAAGATATGTGGTTGGAAGTTGTTAAAATTTGTTAAAATCATTAAAAGTGTTATTTTTAATGTCAAGAATTACCATTAACCATTTTGCATCTTTACTTAATTACTAACTAAAAAGTTTTTTTTATGAAAAAAATGATTGGACTATTTGTGTTTCTCATGTTTATGGGATTACAGATAGTAAATGCGCAAAGCAAACAAGTTACCGGTACGGTAACTAATGCTGAAGATGGTCTGGGCATGCCTGGAGTATCTGTTGTTATTAAAGGTACTACTATTGGAGCCAGTACCGATATTGATGGTAAGTATACCATAGAAGCATCCCCTGAAGACATTTTAATGTTTAGCTTCGTTGGTATGGTTACCCAAGAAATTACAGTAGGTAATAAAACTGTAATTGATGTAGTTTTACAAACAGAGTCTATTGGTGTAGACGAGGTAGTTGTAACTGCATTAGGTGTTACTCGAGAAAAAAAATCTCTTGGATATTCTGTGACTGATTTGGGCGGAGAAGAAGTTACAAAAGTTAAGCAACAGAACTTGATGAGTTCCATGTCAGGTAAAATTGCAGGTGTTCAGATTAAACAATCAAACAACTTTGGTGGATCTCCAAATATGGTTATAAGAGGTAACTCCTCGATTTTTGGAAGTAACCAACCGTTATTTGTTGTTGATGGTGTACCTATTGGAGGTTCTACATTTAATTCAAGTGCTCAACGTGGTGGTAGTACAGGTTATGATTATGGTAGTGCATTATCTGATATTAATCCAGATGATATAGAAGCTATGAGTGTCCTTAAGGGTGCTGCTGCAACTGCTATCTATGGTTCACGTGGAGCTAATGGCGTTGTAATGGTTACAACTAAAAAGGGTACAGCAAAAAAAGGATTAGGTATAAGTATTAATTCAGGTATTTCAATTGGTCGTATTGATAAGGAAACATTTGCAAAATATCAAAAAGAGTATGGTGCAGGATATGCACCGTGGTATTATGGAAATACAGATGGTTTTGATGATTTTGATTTTGATGGAGATGGAACTGATGATTTAGTTGTGCCACTTTATGAAGATGGTTCTTATGGAGCTAAATTTGATGGTACAATGGCATATCAGTGGGATTCTTTTGTGCCTGGTTCTCCAAATTATCAAAAAGCGTATGAATATAAAGGAGCGGATAATGATCCATCTGATTTTTTTGAAACAGAAGTAGGTTTTACTAATAATGTAGAGTTAACTGGAGGTGGAGAAAACGGAACGTTTAGATTAAGTTTTACAAACTTCCATACTTCTGGAGTTTTACCAAATTCAAAATTGAATCGCAATACAATAGCATTTAATGGAGACAACAAGATTAATGATAGATTGAAGGTGGGAATTAGTGCTAATGCATCATTTCAAGATACAAAAGGTCGTAATTCTACTGGATATTCAGATAATTTAATGTCTCAGTTCCGCCAATGGTGGCAGGTAAATGTTGATGTAAAAGATCAAGAGAGAATCTATAAGGATACAAGACAAAATTATACATGGAATCACACAGCAACTATTGGAGGTGATCCTTTAACTCCTATTTTTTGGGATAACCCTTATTGGACCAGATATGAGAATTATCAATCTGATGCACGTGACAGATTTTATGGAAATGTATATCTGAATTTTGATGCTTTTGATTGGTTAGATATAACAGCAAGAGTTTCTTTGGATACTTACAATGAAATTCGAGAAGAAAGGAGAGCGATAGGATCCACTCCAGCTCCATTTGGCTTGCTTCGTCAAGATGAAGGTTCAGGATATCAGCGTCAAGATATTCAAAGAACAGAATTGAATTACGATTTGATGTTTAATTACGATACAAAGATCGATGATAATTTTGCATTATCGGGAGTTGTTGGTTTTAACATTAGAGATGAAAAAACAGATCGTGTAATTAGTTCTACTTTGGGAGGTCTTGTAGTGCCTGGTAAGTATGCTTTAAGTAATTCAGCAAATCCGAATCCTTTCCCTTTTGAAAGTTTAGAAGAGAAAAGAGTTTATGGTGTATATGCTCAAGCGACCTTATCTTATAAAGATTTCTTATATCTAGAATTAACGGATCGTATTGATCAATCTTCATCATTGCCTAAAAGCGATAATAATTATAACTATTACTCGGCTTCAACAAGTTTCTTGTTATCAAGTCTAATGGATTATTCTTGGCTGAATATGGCAAAAATCCGATTGAGTTATGCGGAAGTAGGGAATGATACTAGTCCTTTAAATGTATTTGACACTTATGTTCGTGATGAAAATTTTGGTCAATATCAGAGATATAGTTATAGTTCTACTAAAAATAATCAAGAACTGAAAGAAGAGAGAACTAAAGAGTATGAATTTGGTTTAGAAACAAAAGTTCTTAATAATAGATTAGGTGTTGATTTGTCACTTTATCATAAAACAACAGAGGATATGTTGATTCCTGTTGAACAAAGTAAGGCGACAGGTTATTCGCAAAGATGGGTTAATGCTGCAGAGGTTGAAAATAAAGGTATAGAATTAGGTCTTTATGGTACACCTATAAAAACAAAAGACTTTAGCTGGGACGTTAATATCAACTGGGCTAAAAATAAAAGTGAAGTTGTAGACTTATATCAAGGTCTTGATAACATTGTAATTAATTCATATCAAGGAGGAGTTTCCATAAATGCCACTAAAGGAAAACCTCTAGGAACAATTAGAGGAACTGGTTTCTTGTATCATGAAAATGGTGAAAGAATTATAAACTCTTCTGGCTATTATGTATCACAAACTGATCAAGTAATTGGAGATCAAAATCCTGATTGGACAGGAGGTATTACAAATACGATTAGTTATAAAGGGTTGACATTGAGCTTCCTGATAGATATTCAACAAGGTGGAGATGTTTATTCTCTTGATATGCATTATGGACAAGGTACTGGTGTTTTGAAGCATACGGCAGGCTTGAATGAGTTAGGAAATCCTAAACGCGATCCTGTGTCTGAAGGTGGTGGAATTTTAAACCAAGGCGTAACTGCTGACGGGCAAGTTAATACTACTCGTGCAAGAGCCGATTATTACGGTGGAGCATATTATTGGGGTAATAACTCAAGAAATCCTTCTGCATTAACAATTTATGATGCTTCTTTTGTTAAGTTGAGAGAGTTGTCATTAACGTATAATTTACCGAAAAACTTAATAAGTGGATTTGCACAAAATGTATCACTTTCGTTGATTGGACGTAACCTTTGGATTATAGATAAGCATGTTCCTTATGCAGATCCAGAATCTGGATTATCTGCTGGTTTAGCTCAAGGATATCTTTCGGGTTCATACCCAACGGTAAGAAATTTTGGATTTAATGTGAAAATTGACTTTTAAAAATTTATAATCAGATGAAAAAATATATATATAAATTTGGAATACTGCTGTTTTCACTTGCTGTGATATCGGCATGTTCAGGATTCGATGATGATTTGGAAGAGAGAAATACAGATACAAAAAATGCATCGGAAGTTCCTCCAGGACCATTGTTTACAAATGCTGTTCTTGATTATTATTATTTAATGTTAAATACCAATGTTAATAGTAATGTATTCAGACTTTATTCTCAATATTGGGCTCAAACTACGTATCCGGATGAAAGTCAATATAATCAGACCACAAGAAATATTGGTAGAAATATGTGGCGCACTTTGTACCGAGATGTTTTGAAGGATTTAGATGGGGCTAAAGTTTCTATTAATAATGCTGTTTTACCAGGTGTTAATCCAGTAAGTGAAGAAGCTGTTCGTGATAATAAGCTTGCTTGTATTAAAATAATAGAGGTCCTTGCATATTCTAATTTAGTAGATTTGTTTGGTGATATTCCATATTCGGAAGCATTAGATATTGAAAATCCAGAACCTTCTTATGATGATGCAGCAACTGTGTATTCAAATATTTTAACAGAATTGGATAATGCAATTGATATGATCAGTACTGGTTATGGAGGGTTAGATGCAAATGATCCTATTTATGGAGGAAATATGTCAAATTGGTTGAAATATGCAAATTCTTTAAAATTAAGACTTGCATTAAGATTGGCAGACGTAAATCCATCAGTTGCACAGGCGACTGCTGAAGAAGCAATTAGTAATACACTAATTAGTAGTAATGCAGATAATTTTAAAATAGATTATATGCCATTATCACCAAATACTAATCCTTTATGGGTAGATTTGGTACAAAGTGGTAGAAAAGATTTCGTTGCTGCAAATCATTTAGTGGATTACATGAATGCTCAAAATGATCCAAGACGTTCTGTTTATTTTACGTTATATGACGGATCTTATAAAGGTGGAATTTATGGAACTGCAAATTCTTATTCTAAGAATTCACATATTGGAGATTTATTTCATGACCCAGAATTGGAAGGTGTTTTGATGTCTTATGCAGAGGTTGAATTTTTACTTGCAGAGGCAGCTGAGAGAGGTTACACAGTTGCTGGTACTGCAGAGGATCATTATAATGCAGCTGTATTAGCATCTATGGCAGAATGGGGAGTTGATGGTACAGAAGCATCTACTTTTTTGGCGCAAGCTGAGGTAGCTTATACAACTGCAACTGGAGATTGGAAGGTTAAGATAGGATCTCAAAAATGGATATCATTATTTAATAATGGTTTTGAGGGATGGACAACTTATCGTTTATTGGATTTCGGAATTCTAAAAGGATTTCCAATTTTTGATGATGATGATAATCTTATTGGTTATGAAGATCCAGAAGTTCCTGTTAGATTTTTATATCCTATTGAAGAGGCGACACTTAATGGAACAGAATATGATGCGGCAGCTGCTGCTATCGGTGGAGATGAAATGGACACAAAATTATTTTGGGACATTAATTAATATTTAAATAGAATTAATTCGAAGGGGGCTATCTCAATTGAGATAGCCCCTTTTTCTCTTATAAAAAATATCTAGAGTATTGGTAGTAAAGTCAGTTTCAAATCATAGGATCAGAAATAGATACTTTTTGTTTCAACAATTTAATATCGTATGATAGGATTTTTTGTTGCATGTATTAAGTAGTGCTATCGATAGTGTATAGATTGATTAAATAATTGCAATACAAGAATAAGAGCTTATCATTGAAAAATGATGATGAAAATTACTTTATACACATATTAGTACTAACTATATTCTTTCTAAACAGGAGTAAAGTATTGTATAAAGGATTTTTTCATGAAGATAGCAGAGGAGTGAAAAATAAAGCACAATATCACTTCCGATTTTATGTGAGCTGATACAATAAAGTTTAAAAGAGTAGCTCAATTGTGTTACAGTTGGTAGAATGCATAAAGATAGAAGTTAATTTCAACATATTTCCATTCATTTATGGTATGACATATTGATAATATTGAACGTTTAAAGGAATAATTGAATGTGCTGAGTGAACATGCTGAAGATGTTGCAAAGGAAACAAAGTTGAATGTAAACTTTATTTGATTCTTATAAATCAAAATGATTAGAGGAAATTGTATTACAAGATAAATCCTGCAATTAAATATTATACCATATTTAATTGCAGGATTTATATTTAAAAAATGAAAGCTCCAATGAATGCAGAGTTCTATATTTTAAGATTGTTGCAAAAATCAAGGATTTTAATAAGATCTGATTGATTATTAGTTTTTAGATGGTTGCTTTTTATAAATTCCGATACCTTATTTCTATTCAATGGGAATAAATTAAGTAAATCCTTTTTATTATTTATTCTTGTTAGTTTATCGTTACTGTCTTTGATGTATAATTGAATTGATGTTTTTTGAAAAGTTGGAAGCGTTCTAGTTTGGTAACCCTTAGCAGGTCTACCGCTTTTTAGTACTACCTTTTCTTTTGAATACAAACTGAAATTACCTTTAAATAATTGTAAGAAAAAACCAGTTGTCAATTCGTTGCTATCTTGGTAGGTAAATCGCTCGTAGATTTTTCCGTCAAACATGATTTGTAATAAAGGAAATTGATGAGATATTTCAAAAGCCGTATTGTTTTTTTGAAACTCCATAATATCCTTATAGTTATTATATCTAAGAAGAAGCCCTGAATAAAGCAAACTATCTTTTGTTACCAAAGAGCCTTTGCTAAATCTATCATTGACATAAGGACTTCCATTAAACTGAGTTGAAGTATTTTCTTCTGCTATTTTTACCTTGATAACGTCGTTATAAAAATTCATTAATGAAGTTGAATACAAGTTTAAATTCGAATTCAATTTTTGAGGTTGTCTTTGTGCGTTACCGATTAAAGTATAAAACGATAATATGGTTATTAAAAAAACGAACTTATACATTACTATATCTATTTTAGGGAGTTAACTGTAGCCAATTTAATCAAAATTAATCAGAATAGCATTATTTATCTTTGATTTTATAGCTAGATGCTGTAAACTACTCCCACAATAAAATTCCTTCCAACACCAGCTATTCCTGAAGAGTATGGACGACAGCGTTTGTCGAATAAATTCTCGATCGAAAAGTTGAGATTTATAGATTTGCTAAGTTTATAATTATTGTTCCAGTTTACAATTAACCATTCAGGAGAATAAGGATTGCCATTCTTATCCTGAGCATACAGATATGGTTTGTCTTTTTCGACCTCTGCAAGGTCGTTGTAAGCAATTTTTGCATTGTACTCTATGGCAATATTGGAAGACAAATTATTCGATTTGTAATCTAGTTTAAACGAACTAAACATTGGAGCAACATGTCTTACCGGACTGCCATCTTTGTACTCTCCTTTATTGTAGTTCATATTTGCTGTCGCAGAAAAGTTTTGATTGATTTTTGCGATACACTGGAAGTTTACTCCCCATACTTTAGCATTATCAGCATTAACTATTGCCTGAACTTCACTTTCTGTGCCATCGTAAATTATTGTATTTTGACCATCAAAACTGTAGTCGCTTCGAATCATCGCATCATCAAGAAATGAATAGAATGCATTGATATCGATAAAAATTTTCTGATTAAAATTCTTACTGACATTAAGGTCGACATTGTAAATATATTCTGGTTTGAGGTCTTTGTTAGGAACAACAACTTTTCCTGGTTCTGAATCAAACACTTTACCTATGTCATCAATGTTTGGGGCTCGAAAACCAGAGCTTGCATTGAATTTGAAATCCCAACCAGAATCGGAATTGTATGTAATACCGACACCTCCATTAAGAGCACCAGTGGATAAATCAAGTTGGGTGAAGGGAAAGTTATAGTAGGTATTATCAAGTTCAGAATTGATCCAGATGTGTGAGTATCTAATTCCAGTATTTAAAGTCCAATTTGAATTTAATTTTCGTTTGATATTACTGTAAACAGCCAAGCTTGAATATTTTGATTTATCAGGATAACGACTTGCAATTTCTTCTAAGTCATAGGTTTCAATATTGGTGCTATGTCCTTTTGACCTTAGACGATTGTGAGTCATTTCTGCTCCCCAAAACAAATGAGTTGATTTGGATAGTTTTTTTTCAGCATCGGCATTTAGAATGTAAATCTTTAATTTTTCAGAACGATTTCGTTTTGAGGTAGATATGAATTTTCTATCATGTCTACTTTCTTTATAATTCTGAAAGGCTGTAGTTAACTTGAATGAATCATATAAAAGATTGTCTTTTTTTAATGCGAGTTGAAAGTTATGCATTTGTAATGTTTGCGGTCCGTAATACCATTCTGCATACTTTAAATTGTCTCCTTTGTATTGAATTAATCTATCGTAACGAGGAATATCAGAACTCGTTGTGTAGTGCAAACCATAAAGTAAATCCGTGTTTTCAGATGCTTTGTATCTGATCTTTTGAACCAGGTTGAATTGGTTGTACCCAGACCGTTTTTGGGTTTTAGGATCAGAGTTTGTAATTACTTTATCCGTTCCATTTTCTACGATAGCATATTCATTTCTTAAATACTCATCAGGACCATGACTCCCCATTTTTTGATCATCAAAATCACTGTAAGTAACACTTCCTGCAAAACTTAATCGTTCTTTTCCAACATTATATGATACATGGTTCATTACTTCATTATTAGCAGATGAATAACGGTTCTTGTATCTGAATTTGGTGTTGGTTTTTCCCGAGGTAGAATAGAGTGGTTTTAAGGTATGAAAATCCATTACTCCTCCAATTGCATCGCTACCATAAATAATTGATCCAGGCCCTAAAATAATTTCTGCCGATTCCAGGCTGTTGGCATCAATGCTAATAACATTTTGCAAATTCCCACTTCTGTATATGGCATTGTTCAAACGAACTCCATCCAGAACAAGTAGAACTCGGTTTGCTGCAAATCCTCTAATCATTGGGCTACCGCCTCCTTGCTGACTTTTTTGAATATAAACCTGATTACATGATTTTAAAAGGTCTGCAGTGGTTTGTGAGTTAGTATTGATAATTTCGGCTTTTTCTATCTTGTGCACTTTTAAAGGTACCTCCTTAATGTTTTGTTCCCATTTGTTTGCAGAAACTATCACCTCTTGTATGGGGAAAATATTGGAATGAAGTTTAACAATGAAGTTTTGAACTTTAATATCGTTAAAATCTATTTCCAAGTTCTGATAAGATGGATGCTGAAAGTGTAAAAGCCTTTTTTCTTTAAATTCTGATAAATCAGCAATCCCAAATTCATTAGTTAGTATGGAATTGTACTTATCAAATATGTATACATTCTCAATAGGTTTATTAGATTCTTTATCAACAACTTTAATTTGTTGTGAAAAACTAAAATTTGTAATTAAAATAAGTAATAAAGAGCTTAGTAGACGAAACATATATTCTATTGTTGTAGAGAAAATCCAAATATATGATTAATATTTTATTTTGAGTATAAAAAAGGGCATCTCTTGGATGCCCTCTAAAAATTACTTGTTAAATGCAAAATTACTTTTCAGCAATTATTACTTTTTCTCCTTGGTCATAAGTTAAGTCTTTAGGAATTTTTGCACGCTGAATTCGATACAAATCCTGTAATAGTTCATTTCTTATATACCCTTTATCCTTTATAAGTTTATCGGCAGCTGCGTAGTCACCATTTCCTTGAATTTCGAGAACCATTTTGGCAAGAGATTCAATTGCTTTTTCCATTTTGTAATCATTGATCTTATAGGTTCCTGTATTCTGATGGTATTTAAAGGCTTCATGTTCGTGGAAATAATAGAAGCGAATCATATTTGCTACACCTTGAGCGTCAGTAACACCAAATCGAATGGATCTGAATACATCGGCCATATAGGTTACATAGTTGTCAAGCATATCTATTTCTTCAATTTGTCTCATATCGTGAACCTGATTTAAAAGATACATTCTTAGCACATCATTTTTTAGCTCATTGATAACATTGTAATGTTCTTTTAAGGCTTCTTTTACATCTCCATTTCCATTAATTGTGTTCGTGATATCAATACCACTTGTAAGTTCAAAGAAAATGGTATTTAAGAAAAACGATTCAAAATTTACATGTTTGCGTTGCTTTTCATCAATAACCAATTCACTAATTGGATTTAATATTTTGTTGAATTTAGCTTGCATTACATTTTTGAAATATACTCGTTTTGCATCTGATGTATTTTGAAGCCCTACAGGAAGATTTAAACCAATTAGTTTATTACCAGCGTTGCAATAACCTGAGTTGTATAGTACATTATAAATTGACAGGTTGGCCTTACTACTTACAGATTCGGCTTTAAGTTTTTCATCTACAGGTAAATTTTGCTGTAAGAATGGTAATAGGGAAGCATATTTAGAAACATTGTTGGTACATTCATTATCTCTTAATAGAATGAAGGCGCCATAGGAATATTTTGTCCAAATTAAATGATCTTCTGTATTTACAATCGGACCTGCAATAAAATCAAGTTGGTTATTGCTAAGTTCTAACCAAAGCTTATCACTCACAGTAAAGTTATCGGAAGTAAGATCTTTTGCCCTTTGAAGTAAATATTGTTTGAAATCATCAGATTCAGCTAGATTTGCTGCTTCCTTTAAATGATCTGAAGCCAATTGCAATTGCATTTTATAGGTAACATTATAGGGAACTACTTTTAATTTACCATTTTCATCTCTGGTAAGGTTTGTAAATGCACTGTATTTTTCATCATCGTTCAATTGAAAGAACTCTTCTTGATTTATATCAGCAGGGAAAAAACCAATTCCTAAAGGTCTTGGAGGAAAGTCTTCCGTAAATGGTTTAAATCCATCTAATCTATCCCAAGGGCCATAATTTATCTTGGCATACTGTTTCATATCAGGATCCTCTATACCATTTAATAAAGCATTTTTATCCCCATAGGCTTGCATCCAATAAATATCATCAATTGCATCGGCGGCCTTAATTAAGTGTGAGAATAATTTTATTTGCTCTGTAGATAGAGAGTTGAGATCTGCAGATAGCTTAACTTCTGCATAATTGGCTAATTTCCTTTGTATCACTGTATCGCCAGTCTTCTTGTCTTCTGCCTTTTTTTCAGGTTGGCAAGACATAGCAAAAACCATTGATACAATCAGACCGAATAAAAATATGCTATTTCGTATCATAATAGTAGGGTTTTGGGTGAAGATTAAGTAAACAGATGGTTTTACATCAAATAAATTTCACATGAAAAATTAATATGTTTTGTGTAAAGTTGGTCACACTCTATAAGTTACAAAAAATAGGAGAGGGAAAAAAATTGACTTTCCCGAAACTGAGGATTAAGGAGATCTGGATTAGAATGTAGAAAGTGGGAGGATAACAACTGCCGATCTTGTTGTTTTAGAGTGCATACGATTAGTAGGATTCAACCTAAAGTTTTTATTGGTTCGAAGTGTAAGACTAAAATATGCGTACTTTGCGGTGCTATTTTTAACAGGTATTAAAATCACTTTTAACACGTGTCAAAAAATATTTTAATACGTGTTATAATTTGTAAGCATAACTTCACTTAAAATGAAACGAGCTTAGGTAGCCCATAGCACCTAAGCTCGTTTTGTCTACAAGTTAATTAGTTTTTGTTTTTATTTCTTTTGGATATTCAATTCTTGCATGATACACATTAATCAAGTTGTTTGTGAAAATTTCTTTGATTTCATTGATATTTTTAAAGGTGATATCCGCATTAGCGAAACGATTTTCTTTTACCTGTTTATCAATGATTTTATCGATTAACTCGCGAATGGTTTCCGGAGTTTTTTCCCTCAAACTTCTCGAAGCAGCTTCAATGCCATCGGCCATCATTAAAACAGCGGTTTCTTTGGTAAATGGGTCTGGTCCTGGGTATTGGAATTTCTCTTCGTCGATCTCTTTATCGGGATATTTGTTTTTAAAGGATGTGTAGAAGTACATCACTTTACCTGCACCATGATGAGTTTCAATAAAGTCGATAATTTGCTGAGGTAGCTTGTGTTTTTTTGCAATTTTCACTCCATACTTTACATGGTCGGTAATGATTTGCGCACTTTTATCGAATTCAAGATCATCATGAGGGTTTTTGTTCGACATCTGATTTTCGATAAAATAAACGGGATGTTTCATTTTCCCAATATCGTGATAAAGTGCACCAGTTCTTACCAATAATGGATTACCTCCGATTTTATTAATTGCAGCTTCGGCAAGATTTGCAACCTGCAAGCAATGTTGGAATGTTCCGGGAGAATGTTGAATCAACTCTCTTAATAGTGGATGATTCTGATTTGACAATTCAATTAAAGTTACATCAGATAAGAAGCCGAAGAGTTTCTCAAAAATGTAAATTAAAGAGTAGGAGAAAGTAAGTAACAGTCCATTAAAAGCAAACCATACAAAGTTGAACCATTCAATTTCTTCTATGCTACCTTCCTGGGTTATCGCGAAAGCGAAATAAACTACACTGTAGGTAAAGAATGTTATAATAGCGGTTAATACGAGCTGACCACGTCTCTCCAATCTAGGGAGGCTGTAAATAGCCATGATACCTGCTGCCAATTGTAGAAATACAAATTCGAAACCGTTAGGAGCCAGGAATCCTGTGATTAAAACCGTAACAATGAAAACAAACAATGCCGTTCTGCTATCCATTAATGTCCTCACCACAATGGTGATGAGAGCAAACGGAATAATGTAGATATTAACATCAACGTTTTGATTCTGGAGTTTTAATACCAAAGTGGTAAGAGCAACAAATAACAAAACCAACAGAAATATGAAAAGAAGTTTTTTGTTGTCGTGTAAGATTTGCTTTCTAAAGTTTCGTAGGTATAGAAACAAAAGAACAACACATGAAATGATTAGTAAAGCTTGTCCTCCAACAATTAGGTAATGATTTTGCGATGCTCCTAAAAAATTTTCATATTCTTTTTTTAGAGATTCTAAAATTAGAAAGGTATCATCATTAATTACATCACCTCTTAGTACAATACGAGTTCCGAAATCCACTTTCCCTTTGGTAAGCGAGACGTTTGAAAGCATGCTGTTTTTAACCTGATCGGACATGGTTTTGTCGTAGAACAGATTCTGTGTTAGGTAGGAATCGAGGTTTAGATTCTGAAGAAAACTTTGAAAAACAGGATTGCTGTAATCGGATTTTAAATTCGAACTAATGTCTTCATAGGCAGTTCTTGCAGAATATACTTTATCTGTAAGAACTTTCTCATTAATGTTATTTAATGATTTGTTGATTGTTTCAGGCAATATGAAATTGTACTGTAGTTTCTCGTTTTGAAAATCAGCAATCCCAATGTTGTAATAATTCTTAAGGTTTGTTTTAAGGTAATTATAGCATAGTAATTTTTCGGAATCCGATCTCTTTTGAGAATAGTTAAGCTTTTTATAGGCTGATGATTTCTCAAACTTGCTCCATTTTTTCTCGAAATTCTTCTCAAATCTTTCTATTACCGAAGGATAAATGGAAGTGTCAACTTTAAAGTAAGGGCTGAAACGATTCAAAATACTATCTCGATTCTGATTCAATTCCTCTTCTGTTTTTAATATGGAAAAATCAAAAGGAGCAATAAGGGTTTCGTGCATCCAAGGCTTACCTTTCTGATATTCATACTTAAAATTTCCGGTATTCGGGAATAGAAGCATGATCAGTACAATGGTAATTGTAGTAATGGTAAAGCGATAAATGTTACTTAAGTTTTGTCGAATTAACCTAAAGTATTTATTCATTCTATTCTGATTAGGAGTGTTGAAATTCTTTTTATAAAATTAGTTGAATATTTTTTGGTAAAAAATATTTATTCCTTTCTTTTACCTGCGATATATACAGCAAATATATTAATGTAAATGTAAAAACATAATTATATTTTTTATATTTGATTGATAACAATCATTAAGCAACCAATACATGAATTACGGAATTTCCGATTTAAGTATCATTCCAGTACGCAGTGAACCTGCCGAGAAAAGCGAAATGGTAACCCAAATTTTATTTGGAGAGCATTTTGAAGTTATTGAGGATGTTGAAAACTGGAGCAAGGTGCGATTAGCCTACGATAATTACGAGGGGTGGGTTGATACTAAAATGATAAGTGTTATTAATGAAGAGTTTTATAATTTACTAGCTACTCAGTCACCAGCAGTAGCAAATGATACTTTTAATCTTGTTTTTCAGGAGAAAGATTATTCAAACAAACTGATTGTACCAGGAAGCTCATTCCCATTTTGTGATAGAGAAGAGAAATCTTTTAAGATAGGAGAGAAGAAGTATTTCTACCAGGGGAAAGTGACTGGAAATGGTGATGAAACAAATATTCGTGATTCCATTATTGAAGCAGCACTAAAATATTTCAATGCACCTTACCTTTGGGGAGGAAGAACTCCTTATGGAATTGATTGTTCAGGCTTGGTTCAAATTGTTTACAAACTAAATGGAATCAGTTTACCTCGCGATGCTAGTCAACAAGTTTTGGTTGGCGAACCATTAACTTTTGTTGAAGAAGCAATGCCAGGTGATTTGGCCTTTTTCGATAATGCAGAAGGTAAAATTACGCATGTTGGTATCATTTGGGATAGACACAAAATTATTCATGCTTCCGGTAAGGTGAGAATCGATAATGTCGATCATCAAGGAATTTTTAATGTTGATACAAAGCGTTACACACATAAGTTGAGAGTGATTAAAAGAATCATAGAACAGTAATCAGCAAATCGAAGTCAATAACTTCACAATTCAATAAGCTAATTAAATCATGTATACATACGAATATCCACGTCCGGCATTAACTGTTGATTGTGCCATCTTTTGCAATTGTGAAAGCAATAACTACGTGTTGTTAATTGAAAGAGCCAATGAACCTTTTAAGAACAAATGGGCTTTTCCAGGTGGATTTGTTGATATGGATGAAGATTTGGATACTGCTGCGTATCGCGAGTTAAAGGAAGAAACAGGTTTTGAAGGAGTTTCTATTTCGCAGTTCCAAACATATGGAGCAGTAGATCGCGACCCTAGAGGACGTACAGTTTCTGTTGTTTATTTGGCTCAAATGGAGGCAGAATCGTTACCACAAGTTAAAGGTGATGATGATGCATTAAAGGCTCAATGGATTGATGTTAACAAATTACCAGCCTTGGCCTTTGATCATGATGCAATTATGCAAGACCTTAAAGAATACCTTAATTTACTTTAGGCAGGATTCCAGATAGTACGAACTATCAGGACCTAAATTAAATATCAAATCCAAAATACTTAGGTTGGGAATGAAACCATGCTTGTCAGCAAAAACTTGAGTGTAAGTTTGTGGATTGAACTCAGTATCATTTGTTCCTTTTGAGGGTTTTGGATGAATTACATTCCTAAAATCAGCGATGTTTGGAGTGTTTAAAGGGATAAAATCATCGGTCAAGGAATTCTTGTTTTCTATTTCAAGGATTTCACAAATCTCCGCTTGAATTTCAAGGTTAAAATCTAAAAGGAAGTTCCATTTTTGACTAAAAAATCGCTCTAAATCATCGATATAATATTCGTAAAAAGGTGATGATTTGTAAGCAGATTCGATTCCTTTCCAATGTAGTTTTTGCCAGTTGGTATCGTAAGAGATCTTAACATCTTTAGTTAAAACCTTTTTATTGGTAGCCTTTACCACAGGAACAGAAATGGCCAATGCTCCATTCGCTCCATAAATATTACACCTGTTGCGATACGATTGTTTTGAATAGTTTTCCCATTGTTCAATTATAACATTTGGGTACTGAATCAATTTGCAATAGTACTGAATTGGTGCAAAATATGCTGTTGAAAGTAGAGCTTTAGTATTTTCCATTGTTCTTCCGTTTGGATTGCGAAACTATAAAAAATATAGGTAAAAGAAAAAGGCATCCTTGCAGATGCCTTTTCATATATGGATTTAATATCTTAATGTATCCACTTGAAAATTCTATCCCATCTGATTTTTCCGAAACCGCTTTGATCCTTATCAAGCGATAACCAGATGAATGAAGCTTTACCTACTACATGGTCTTCCGGAACATATCCCCAATAACGAGAATCTGCTGAACGGTGACGGTTATCACCCATCATCCAGTAGTAATCCATTTCAAAAGTGTAAGTGTTTGCTGCTTTCCCATTGATGTAAATGGTAGAGTCTTTTACTGCCAAATCGTTTCCTTCGTAGGCATTGATTGCTCTTTCGTACAATGGAAGAGTTTTTAAATTTAACTCAACAGTTTGACCTTTTTGAGGGATTACTAGAGGTCCAAAATTATCTCTGTTCCAGTTGTAATGCTCGCTAAATGGGAAAACATCTTCTGGAGTACCAACTCCATGAACCATTTTAACCATAGATGAAACATTGCTAAGTTTGCTAAGTTTATCCGCTTTTTCTTTTGATAAAGGCATGTGGTAAACCGAACCACTATGGCTAATTTCATCTTTAGCTATATTCATTTCCTTTAATCTTCGAGGATTGATCAATGTGCCATTTGTTCGGATTTCATAATTGTATTGTACTTCTCCAACTTTATCCTGAGCTTTCCCATTGATATAAAGTTGCCCATCTATACTAGAAATGGTATCACCTGGCATAGCAACACATCTCTTAATGTAGTTTTCACGCTTATCAACCGGACGAGTGGCAATTTCCATGTTTTGAGCGAAATATTTACGAGCAACTTTCATATAGGCTTTATCAGATTGAAGAGCACGTCCTCTTCTCATATCATTCTCTTTTATAGTTGCAGTAGCAGCTCTTAATTGAGAATAGTAATCTGGATTTTCGGCTCCTACAACAATGGTATCTCCTGCAGGAAAGTTGAATACCACAACATCGTTGCGTTTGATCTCATTCAATCCTGCAAGACGCTTGTAAGGCCAATTGATCCATTCCAAATATGATTTGGTTTTGCTTGTCCCAGGCATGGTGTGATGAGCAAAAGGGAAGGATAGAGGTGTGTTAGGTACTTTAGGACCATATGCAACCTTACTTACAAATAAATAATCGCCAACAAGCAATGATTTCTCCATCGAGCTGGTTGGTATTGTGTAAGCCTCAATAAAGAACATTCTAATGATTGTTGCAGCAACTACTGCAAAAATAATGGCATCAATCCATTCAACAGCTGTGCTTTGTTTTTTAACTCCTTTTTTCTTCCAGAAGGCCCAATGTACCCTTTTGCTGATATAAACATCAAAAAGGATTGGTAATCCTAATAAAAGCCAATAATTGCCAATCCAAATAATCATTAATAAAGTAATGATAAGAGCGATTGAAAACTTAAACCATTTGTTTCTTAGTATGTGTGCCATTCAATTGTATTTAAATGATTACTCAATTTTCTTTTATAGTTGAAGTAGATCTTTCATGCCATAAAAACCTTCTTTTTTCGGCATAAACTCGGCTGCTAACACTGCTCCCAAAGCAAATCCTTTTCTGCTGTACGCTTGATGCTGAATCATAATTTCATCAACTTCGGAGTGCCAAGTGATGGAATGTGTACCAGGAACTGCTCCATGGCGTTTGGCCAATATGCTAAGTTCGTCTTCTTTCATGCTGGTAGCTTCAATCCACTTGTTTTTCTTTGGATGATTTTCAAGAATTCCTTCAGCCAATGTCAAAGCGGTTCCACTCGGAGAATCCAATTTGTGAATGTGGTGAATTTCCTCCATATCCACATTGTATTCCTTAAATGGAGCCATTAGTTTGCTTAGCTTCTTATTCAATTCAAAAAACAGATTTACGCCCAAACTAAAGTTCGATGCATAAAAGAATCCTTTGCCTTCAGAACATTGCTTCTCAATCTCTGGTAGTTGAGCAAGCCAGCCAGTTGTTCCGGATACAACAGGAACATTTGCTTCAAAGCATTTTAAATAATTGCCAAAAGCTGAATCAGGATTCGTAAATTCAATGGCAACATCAATATTTTGTAATTGATCTGCACAAAGATCTTTTGGATTGTGCTGATCGATAATTAATCCTATTTCATGGCCACGATCCAGAGCAATTTGCTCTATTTCTTTACCCATTTTTCCGTAGCCTATTAATGCAATTCTCATTTGTGGTTTATTTAGTGGGAAATTGGTTGGTTAATAGCTTTCCCCTGTTATGATTTCAAAAATAGTAAATCCAAAGCATAATAATGTCAAGCATTGCAGCTATTATTATGCTTTTTCGATAATGTACTTATTGAGAGCAATAAGCATTAATTATTAGAAGTTGAAACGTAAAAAAGGGATTGTGAATCACAACCCCTTTTTAAAGTAAATAATTTATAGTACTATTTAGCTGCTTGTGCTTTACCCACTACAGCTTTAAATGCTTCTGGATGATTTACAGCTAAATCTGCTAAAACCTTACGGTTAATTTCGATGTTAGCTTTGTGCATCAAACCAATTAATTGTGAATAAGAAAGACCTTCAAGTCTTGCTGCTGCGTTAATACGCTGAATCCACAATGCTCTAAAGTTTGATTTCTTTTTCTTTCTATCGCGGTAAGCATATTGCAAACCTTTTTCGAAAGTATTTTTGGCTACTGTCCAAACATTAGCTCTTGCTCCAAAGTTACCTCTGGTTTCTTTTAAAATTCTTTTTCTTCTAGCTCTTGAAGCTACAGAATTTACTGATCTTGGCATAATTCCTAATTTTTGAATGTTAGCGTTCCACTTAAGGACTCTTTGGTGCTAACCACTCGGTTAATAACTAAAAAAATCAATAACTGATTCTTACAACATGTTAAGCATTAACTTAACGTTTTTCTGGTCTGCTTTATTTACAGTACCGAAGTAGGTAAGATTTCTCTTCCTTTTAGTGCTTTTTTTAGTCAAAATGTGACTTTTAAAAGCGTGCTTTCTTTTGATTTTTCCAGATGCAGTCAAAGTAAATCTTTTCTTTGCACTGCAATTTGTTTTCATCTTAGGCATTGTACAAATTTAAAAATTAATGTATATATAAATTATTCTACTTTTTCTTTGGAGTAATGAACATTGTCATACGCTTACCTTCTAAACGAGGCATCTGTTCAACTTTTCCTAATTCTTCAAGATCTTGAGCGAATTTTAACAATAAAATCTCACCTTTATCTTTAAATAGAATTGAACGTCCTTTAAAGAAAACGTATGCTTTAACCTTTGCTCCTTCGTTAAGGAATTTAACAGCATGTTTCAATTTAAAGTTGTAGTCATGTTCGTCGGTATTTGGTCCGAAACGAATTTCTTTAACAACAACTTTAACCGCTTTAGCCTTCATTTCCTTTTGTTTCTTTTTCTGCTGATAAAGAAACTTTTTGTAATCGATGATCTTACAAACGGGTGGATCGGCTTTTGGTGAAATTTCAACTAAATCCAATTCTTGCTCTTCAGCAAATTTTAATGCTTCAGAAATTGAATAAACTCCTGGTTCTACGTTTTCTCCTACAACGCGAACAGTACGGGCTCTAATTAACTTATTAATTTTGTGTTGAGCCTCTTGAGGTCTTCTTTGTCCTCTGTTGTTTCTGTGATGAAATCCAGCTATGGCTAGGTCCTCCTTATTTAGTTAGTAATTCTCGATAGAAGACAATTGTTCTTCTACTTCTTTATTAATAAACTCTGAAAATTCTGTAATAGTCATAGATCCCATGTCACCTTCTCCTTGTTTGCGAACCGAAACTGTATTTTCTGTAGCTTCTTTTTCGCCAACAATAATTAGGTATGGGGTCTTTTTCAACTCGTTGTCACGGATTTTTCTTCCGATTTTCTCGTTGCGATCATCTAATACGGCGCGAATATCGGAATTATTTAACGAATTTAAAACTTTTTTCGCATAATCGTTATATTTTTCGCTAATCGGCATAATAACAGCTTGTTCAGGTGTTAACCACAATGGGAATTTACCACCTGTATGTTCAAGCAGTACAGCAACAAAACGTTCCATAGATCCAAATGGTGCACGGTGAATCATAATTGGTCTATGCTTTTGATTATCACTACCTACATATTCCAATTCGAAACGCTCTGGCAAGTTGTAATCTACCTGGATTGTACCCAACTGCCATTTACGACCAATTGCATCCTTGATCATGAAGTCAAGTTTTGGACCATAGAATGCAGCTTCACCGTATTCTACTACAGTTTTCAATCCTTTTTCTTCAGCAGCTTCTATAATTGCCTGTTCTGCTTTATCCCAGTTTTCCTCAGAACCAATGTATTTTGCATGATTTTCCTTATCACGAAGAGAAACCTGAGCTACATATTCTTCAAAGTTAAGAGCTTTGAAAATAATAAAGATGATATCAATAACTTTCTTAAACTCTTCTTTCAATTGATCTGGAGTACAGAACAAATGAGCATCATCCTGAGTAAAACTACGAACTCGAGTTAATCCGTGAAGCTCTCCACTTTGCTCGTAACGATAAACGGTTCCAAATTCTGCAAAACGAACAGGAAGGTCTTTATATGAACGAGGTTTGAATTTATATGCTTCACAGTGATGAGGACAGTTCATTGGTTTTAGCAAATACTCTTCTCCCTCTTGTGGAGTTTGAATGGCCTGGAATGAATCTTCACCATATTTATCGTAGTGACCGGAAGTTTTGTACAAATTAATGTTACCAATGTGAGGTGTGATAATTTGTTCGTATCCAAATTTCTTTTGAACTCGCTTCAAGAATGATTCCAAGCTTTCGCGCAATTGAGCACCTTTTGGCAACCAAATTGGCATACCTTGACCAACATTTTGAGAGAAAGTGAATAATTCCATTTCTTTACCCAATTTTCTGTGGTCACGCTTTTTAGCTTCTTCCATCATTACTTCATACTCGTCAAGGTATTTTTTCTTAGGGAAAGTAATACCATATACACGAGTAAGCTGAGGACGTTTTTCATCGCCTCTCCAATAAGCACCTGCTACCGAGTTTAGTTTGATGGCTTTGATATAGCTTGTGTTTGGCAAGTGTGGACCTCTACACAAATCTGTAAAGCCACCTTGTTGGTAAAAGCTAATCGTACCATCTTCCAATTCGTTGATCAACTCAACTTTGTACTCCTCATTTTTTTCACCGAAAAACTGAAGAGCTTCCTCTTTTGTTACATCGGTTCTTTTATATTCGTTCTTGCTACGTGCAAGTTCAAGCATTTTCTGTTCAATCTTAGGAAGATCCTTGTCGGTAAGTACCGTGCCATTTCCTAAATCAACATCGTAGTAAAAGCCCATTTCAATTGCCGGACCAATACCAAATTTCACTCCTGGGTACAATACTTCTAATGCTTCAGCCATTAGGTGAGCTGAAGAGTGCCAAAAAGCATGTTTCCCTTCTTCATCATTCCAAGTGTGAAGCTTAATACTTGCATCTTCGTTAATCGCACGCGTAAGATCATACAACTGATCGTTAACGGTTATCGATAAAACTTCTTTTGCCAATCGACTAGAAATGCTTTTCGCGATCTCGATACCAGAGATTCCAGCTTCAAACTCTTTTACTGTTCCATCTGGAAATGTAATTTTAATCATCCTATTGTGTTTAATTTTTATTCACACTGCTACAAACCAGCATGATATACTTAAATAGAAAATATGAATTTCTTTCTAATTTTCAGATGATTGAGATAATAAATCAACCATCTTGAAATTCAATCCACAAAGATATAACTTTCTGATCAATTAGAACTTTAAATTGTAAGCAATATTTAGCATTTCAGTAGATTTAGCAATTTCTTAAGATTAGATATTATTTTATGCAAATGATTTGGACTGGTAATGCTTATTAGTTCTGATTTATATCAGGATTAAAAATTTTTCTTTTCTACAAAAAAGTAGAATCTTTGGACTTTGTAAATACAACCTATACAAATTGTAAATAATTCAACAAACATGAGGAAAATAAGATTGATTTTAACATCAGCTATCTTGATGTGTTTCTCACTTGTTGTTCTTGCGCAACAAGAAGTGAAGAAAATAAGCATGGAAGATTTGATGCTAAATCGCACATTTGGTCAAAAATCGGTGTATGGATTGCGTTCGATGAATGATGGAGTACACTATACCACATTGGAAGGCAATGGAACTAAAATTGTGAAGTACAGTTTTGCAACGGGTAAAGTTGTTGAAACACTTTTTGATTTAAGTGAGATGAAGGATACTGAATTAAAGTATATCAGTGAATATAAATTCAGTAATGATGAGAAGAGAATTCTATTCACAACAAATCAGGAAAGAATTTACCGAAGATCGTTCACCGCTGATTATTACGTTTTTTCATTTAAAAATAAAGAGTTGGTTCCGCTTTCGAAAAATGGAAAACAGCGATTGGCAACTTTTTCGCCAAATGGAAACAGAATTGCTTTTGTAAGAGATAACAACTTATTTATTCATAATGTTCTTTTTGGATCGGAAATCAGAATTACCAAAGATGGTGAATTTAATAAAATCCAGAATGGTACTCCTGATTGGGTTTACGAAGAGGAATTTGAATTTAATAAAGCATTTACATGGTCGCCTGATAGTAGATTTCTTGCATACATGAAGTTCGATGAGAGTGAAGTGAAGATGTTCAACATGAACAAGTTTGAAGGTTTGTATCCGCAAGTAAAAGAAAATGCACTTTATCCTGAAAACTATACTTACAAATATCCTAAAGCAGGAGAGAAGAACTCAGAAGTAAGTGTTTGGGTTTACAATGTGGAAGATCGCATCACCAAGAAAATGGATGTTGGTGAGGAGAAGGATCAGTACATTCCAAGACTGAAGTGGACCAAAGATCCTAAAAAACTAACCATTTACCGTCTGAATCGTCATCAGAATAAATTGGAGTTTTTGGTAGCTAATGCTAAAACTGGCGAGTCGGATGTAATGTATACACAAGAAAACAAGTATTACGTTGAGGAAGGTAATTTTGATTTTCTAACTTTCTTGGATAATGGAACTCAATTCATTTATCCAGATGAGAAAGATGGTTTCAATCACTTGTATTTGTTCGATATGATAACTGGTAAAGTGGTTAACCAAATTACATCAGGAGATTGGGATATGACAGATTTTCTAGGATTTGATGAAGCGAAGAAAGTATGTTATTACGAATCGGCGGAGGTTTCGCCAATGGACAGAAACACTTACTCTGTGAAATTGAATGGAACTGGAAAGAAATTGATTACTCCTGCTAAGGGAACCAACAGAACGGTATTTAGTAATGGATTTAAATACTATATCAATTATTTTTCGAGTGTTACACAACCAAACACAGTTAGTTTGTATAACTACAAAGGAAAATTGATTCGGGTGTTGGAAGATAACAAGGATTTGGTTGAAAAATTGAAAAGCTATCAATACAATCCCAAAGAGTTTACCATGTTACCAGCAGCAGATGGTATGACCATGTTGAATGCCTGGATGATTAAACCATTTAATTTTGATCCTTCTAAAAAATATCCTGTTGTAATGACTCAATATAGTGGACCAAACTCACAAAGTGTTGAGAACAGATGGAGCTTTGATTGGTACCAATATCTAGCTCAAGAAGGATATATTGTGGTTTGTGTTGATCCTCGAGGAACAGGTGCTCGTGGTCAGGAGTTCCGCAAGTGTACCTATATGCAGTTAGGAAGACTTGAGTCGGATGATATGATTTCAGCGGGAAGAGCATTATCTGAGGAGTCGTTTGTTGATGAAAATAGAATTGCAATATGGGGATGGAGTTTTGGAGGATTCATGTCATCGCTTTGTTTGGAAAAAGCTCCTGATGTTTTTGCAGCTGCAATTGCTATTGCTCCGGTAACCAATTGGAGATATTACGATTCGGTATATACTGAGCGCTTCATGAGAACTCCACAAGAAAATCCTAAAGGTTACGACGACAATTCTCCAATTAATCATGTAGACAAATTACAGGGAAGCTTATTACTTTGTCATGGAACTGCAGATGATAACGTTCATGTACAAAATGTTTATGAGTTTGCAGAGCGATTGGTTCAAGCTGACAAACAATTCGAAATGCAAATTTATACCAACAGAAATCATAGCATTTATGGAGGTAAAACCAGATTACATCTTTACAAGCGTTTCAATAAATTTTTAAGAGATAATTTATAAGCACAATTTAAGCTGATTTAAATAATGAAGGGAAAGAATTGAGAAATTTTTTCCCTTTTCTTTTGTGCAAACACTCAGAAATTTAGGAGGACGATTGTTATTTTTTTGAAAAAAACACTTGTGAAAACCTAGGGAATATCTATATTTGCATCGCAAAAGTAAGAACAAGTGTTCATTGCAAAATGCGAGAATAGCTCAGTTGGTAGAGCATAACCTTGCCAAGGTTAGGGTCGCGAGTTCGAGTCTCGTTTCTCGCTCAAAACGGTTTTTCTTTTCCGTTTGAATAAAAAAGAAAATGCGAGAATAGCTCATCCCGATAGCTATCGGGAGTTAGAGCATAATGCAAAATATTTGCGAGAATAGCTCAGTTGGTAGAGCATAACCTTGCCAAGGTTAGGGTCGCGAGTTCGAGTCTCGTTTCTCGCTCAAAAACGGTTTTTCTTTTCCGTTTAAATAAAAAAGAAAATGCGAGAATAGCTCATCCCGATAGCTATCGGGAGTTAGAGCATAACGCAAAATATTTGCGAGAATAGCTCAGTTGGTAGAGCATAACCTTGCCAAGGTTAGGGTCGCGAGTTCGAGTCTCGTTTCTCGCTCTTTTGAAGAGATTTCCTCTTAGGAGGATGTTTTACTGTACAAACTAGCATTACTAAAGCTGCTTCATTTTTTGGAGCAGCTTTTTTTATGTATTCCTTTATGGTAGCTAACTATGTGGTATCAATGGATCAAGATGAAAACTTGAGGGGAGTGTATGTTTCAAGCATAAATTTTTGAAAGTCTAAATAGAAAGAACTCTATTTCCCTCACACCTCTGAAAGCAGTTCTAAAAGCCTTTATTTTAGCATTGAAAGATTC
>NZ_JALPNU010000037.1 GCF_030851345.1 Marinifilum sp. D714 | reverse complement strand
TTTTTAGTGGCACAACATAACCGAAATAGATGGCACAATTACACCGAAATATCCAAAGAGATAATCATGCAATTAAAACTTGAATGGAGAAAGAAACCTTCTGGAGTCCTTTAGATAATGCTGCTAAAATATTTCCTGCTATTCGTAACAAGGAGCATACTACAGTTATGAGGTTATCGGCAGTATTAACAGAACCGATTGTCATAAGCAGTCTTCTAAACGCCATTAAAAAGGCCGAAGTAAGGTTTAATTATTTTAAAGTACAATTACGTAAAGGCTTTTTCTGGTACTACCTCGAACAGGTTGATGATTCGATAAGAGCTTTGCCTGATGATAATGTACCCTGCACAGCTTTTGATATGAATAAGGAAAATAAACTATTGCTGCGTGTACTTGTCTTTAAAAATCGCCTAAGTGTTGAGTTCTCACACATTCTTACCGATGGCCACGGCCTGTTCATCTTTCTGAAGTCAATTCTTATCTACTATTTTAAAGAGAGAGGATTAATAAGTAATAATCAAATAGATCATTTTTTCACCACGGATTTCGATAAAGAAGAAATTGAAGATTCATATCATCGCTATTTTAAAGAAAACATCCCAACAGTTACAAGACAAACTAAGGCATTTCATTTGCCTTTCCAACTAAGAAGCAAACCACGATTTGATGTTTTGTTCGCCATTTTATCCATAAAGGAAATTCAACAAAAAACACAAGAAAAAGATATAAGCATTACCGAATACCTAGTCGCGGTTTATCTTTTAGTTCTGCAAGACATTTATTTTGAACGCAAGGGAAAAGGCATATCTCCAAGAAATAATATTGCTCGAATCCAGGTTCCTATTAATCTCAGAAAAATTTACCCAAGTAAGACAATGCGTAATTTTTCACTTTTTGTAATGCCCGAATTAGATTTTCGCTTGGGCAAATATTCATTTGAAGAGATACTCAAAATCGTCTATCATAAAATGCAGGTGGAAACAGACGAAAAACTCATTAGTAAAATAATCTCTCGTAATGTTGGCAGCGAAAAAAAAATATTACTCAGAGGAATACCCCTATGGTTAAAAAGTCTTGTTTTGCATCTAAAATACTATTCAGAAGGAGCCAACCAATACAGCGGAGTAGTAACCAATTTGGGAAAAGTAGACTTACCTCCTTCAATTAGCAATAAAGTTGACTTCTTTGCTGTTACACCACCTCCCCCAAATAAAAAGCTTAAATTAAACTGTGGAGTTATTGGATATGGTAATAAACTTGTTTTGAGTTTTGGAAATATTTCCAAATCAAAAGATTTTGAGCAGAAATTCCTTCACTTTCTTAGTCAGCAAGGAATAAATGTAAAACTAAAAAATAAGATTTAGGATATGAGCTATTGCAATTACTGTGGTGTAGAATTGGACACCAATATGACTTTTTGCCCATTGTGTGGTTTATCCGTAGGAGAGAAACCGAGTGTCCCTCATGAATCAAAATCAAAACAATTTAATTTTGAGAGTGAAATTCAGAATGGCAGTAAGAACCTGACAAATGCTCAGAAACGAAAACTATTTTGGGAAATATCTGGCATAATCTTATTATCAGGAAGTATTGCAACAATGATTATCAATTTAGTTTTAAACAAAACAATCTCCTGGTCATTATATAATGTAGTTGTCTCCATAGCACTTTTTGCCAACATTAGCTGTTTCACATTCAGTCGTAACAAAGTCATTTTTTTAGTCTTGGGTAATTTCTTTTCCAATGCTCTTCTAATTATTCTTCTAGATTTGATAAGTACAAATACGGGTTGGGGAATAAAACTAGGAATACCTATTCTTATTTCGCTATATGCTCTTTTGGTTATAGTGTTTTGGATTGTGAAAATATCAAAACATCATGGATTTAACATCTTAGCAATAATATTTTTTGCAATAGGCATATTTTTGATCTGCACAGAAATTTTTATATCACTCTATTTTAAACATACTATCCAACTTCGATGGAGTATCATTGCAGAATCATGTCTGTTACCAATATCAACATTATTGTTATTTGTGCATTATAGGCTAAAGGCTGAAATAAAGTTGCGTAGATTCTTTGATATTTAGAATCGTACAAAGAGTTCAGACCATAGATCGCGATTCAAAACAAAGTACAATATAAATGTTGCAATCCAACCATGAGCAAGACCAATAGCCCACAAATTTCTCCATTTTAGATATACTGTAATAAACACCATCTCTAAAAAGAAGGTAAAAATCATAAGAAAATAACTCGGGTAATGAACTAGGCTAAATAAAGTTGATACTAGAAAAATAATTAAAAACCTGTTAATTTTTACATTTGAAATGGCTTCCAAGTTATGTGATATAATACCCAACATCATAAATTGTTGAATAATACCCCAACATGGATAAAGTAAAAATATCAAAATAAAATGCCATGAAAAAGATAGCTTACTATTATAACTCCCATAAATAACCGACATTACAATACTTATAAAAACTAAAGGGATCAAATAAATAATTGTTTGCTTGAAATGCTCTTTCTTAAACCCCCAGGTATTTAAGCTTTTGGGATTCGTTTTTACTCTGTACAAAATATAAATAAGCCAAAACAGAATAGCCCCTACAGTATATAATACTCTAAGATTCAGCCAATCCATAAGGATAAACTTAAGAATGGCAGTTATAAAAACCGCTAGTATCTCCAGGTGCTGTAGACTATTATATTTCAATTTACACTATCAAATTTGCAGACTTATGATTCTATATAATCATCTTGATTCGAACCTTTTTCCATAGTGATATAATCCCATATATCATTAAGAATCTGTTGCTGGTCTATTTCACGAGGCCTATCACCTTCAAGATATTGTACTTCAGCTATGTTGTCAAAAAATTTATCAAAATCAGTATAATAACCTTCTGTTATTTTATATTTGACAAATACTCTTGGGTAACTAAGCTTAATAATAAATTCATACTCTGGATAAAACAGAGTATTCTTTCCCGTATAATAGTTTTTAAATTTTTCTGGTATCATAATTCTGCTTTTAAGTGTTTAAATTCTAATTCCATTGGACAATATCTCAATAGGTTATTGATTTGCAAATAATTACTAAGATACTTTGTAAGGTAGTGCAAAATAACAAAGTAGCACCAAAAATTCTTAATTAGAATGCATTGAATAAGTGATTTAATATCTGCACAATTCTTGTGGATAAATTTGACCCTAAAAGGACTATATGAAAAAGCTTATAACACTATTATTTTCTATTCTTTAGCACCCCTATCCCTTCTCAAATAACTATATTCATTGACTTTGCAAGAATTACATACAAGAGAAATACCCTAATATACTCCCCTTTGAAAATTAGTAAATTAGATAAAAAACACAAGGAGGTTATAATTTGACTATTAAACTCATGAAACCATAACAATTTTGAAGAGAAATAATGAAAGTAAGATTATCTTTAAATACATTTAAATTAATGATGTGGAATTGACTAAGGACAATAATTGTTTGATGGGATAATAAAACTAATCTTTAAACTCTAATCCAACAAATAAATGTATTATTCCATAATAATTTGCTTATATGGTATAGTAAATGAAAATTTTGTGCCAACATTTTGTTTTGAGGCAAACCAAATTTCCCCGCCCAACAATTCTATTAAAGATTTTGTAATTGAAAGCCCCAAGCCTGAACTATTAACTTTGTTCTTTACTTGATAAAAGGGCATAAATATATTCTTTTTAACTTCATTAGGAATTCCAATACCAGAGTCCTCAACATAAAACTCCAAAAAATTCTGTCGCTTAAGATAACCGATTTTGATTTTCCCTTTTTTCGTAAATTTAATTGCATTTCCTATTAGATTGTTTAGAATTACATTCAATTTTAGTGAGTCAGTAATTATTATAGAAGCATCTCCTTTTAGTCCATATACTGTACTCAAACTAGTGTTTGATAATTCACTTTGCATTTTAAAATGCTTTGTAGATTCATCTAGAAATAAATTCAAATCTATGATTCCATTAACAACAATCCCATCCTGTGATTCTAATTTAGATCTAATTATTAAATTATTTAATAATTCTAACAGGCTAGATGAGCAAGTGTTTATATAATTGGAATAGATAATAATTTTTCCTCTATCCAAATTTGGGGTGAGTAAAAGTTCCGAAAAACTTATTATTCCTGCTAGAGGAATCCTTATTTCATGTGCTATTTCAGCAATAAATTTCAGCCTCTCTTTAAGAAGTTCATTTTTAGTTTTCATATCGATATCTCTAGTTCTAATTACAAAATGCATTGAATTAGATCATACTTCGAATTGTTCACCTAAGTAGGACAAAATCCACATTTAAAAATGTACAAACCTATTTTGTTACACTGATATATAACGAATTCACAACTAATAAAATGGCCAAAGGGATTTAATTTCAAATCTAGCATTGACATAAGATCTGTATTCAAGATGTTTTGACATGAATCTTTGCTTTGAATCTATAGTCATGGCTTGTATAAAATATTGTAAATTACCTTTAACAATTTGTCTCATATCCACCGATGATAAATCTTTTATTGTCATTGAACAAACACCACTTCGTATCATCTCATTAAGCTCTACCTTAGCAACTTCGGTGATTATATATTCTTTATCTTTAGCCTGACAGGCTGCATCTTGAATCAAATCCTGTATGAATTGTTTCTTTTTTCATTAGACCTATTTTAGGGTGAAAATCCGTTTTCTTAGGCAAGCTGAAACTCATTCTTAAATTATGTCCATTAGATCAAAAATGGTTGTAATCAATTTTAGATCACAAACCTGGAATAATGGTAATTTTTCCAGAATTTTACAATTAAGATTGGAATTCGATCAGATCATACTTAGGAGAATAATAGGCAATTCGTTATACCTATTCTAAACTGAATTATCAATATGTATACGTACTCTTTTCTTAAAGGTTATTGAAATATCCAAATAAAATAGTAAATAATAGAAACATACAGCTATTGGGTTGGATATTGCATACACATAAAAACATCCTATAACAGAGATGATTCAAAGTTCTATAGTGTATTATTATAAAAATTTAACGAATCATATATTGCTTTATCAACAGATGAAAAATTAATACCCAAATCCTGTTTTGCTTTTTTGTTGTTATAATAGTTGTTAATTATTAATATTCTTGCATTTACAAATGATATATTGGTTTTAAATTTTAGAATTCTAAATAAATCTCCAATCAAACCTATAGCCAATAACAAATAATCGGGAATACGAATTAATACTGTTTTTTGACTGTTGATAAATACCATTTTTTTATAGAACTCCTTATAAGATAAATTTTCGTTGGCAAGAATGTATTTTTCACCTGACTGTTTCAGCGCAAATGCCTTTATGATAGCTTTTGCCACATCAGCGACGTGAACAAAATTTTTTCCCCCTGAAGGGTAAAATACAAAGCGTTTATTTAATGCATATAGTATTATTTTCCCAGAACTTGGTTTAGTATCATATGCGCCAAGCATAAAAGTTGGGCTTATGGTTGTAATGTTCAACCTTGCGGTTTCCTTATCGATAATGTCCTGAGCCTGTTTTTTGCTAATTGCATAAAGCGATTTTGTAAAAGGTGCTTTAATGGGCTTACATTCGTTACCTGGATCAGCTAAGCTGCCATAACCATAAGTATTTGCCGAACCAATGTAAATTAACTTCTCAATATTGTTCTGTATACAAGCTTTGATAATGTTTTCAGTTCCCTGCACATTTGTCTGGTGATAATCCTTAAGTTTTAATAATCCTTGTGAAGTATTTGCAGCTGTATGAACAACATACCGACAGCCTTTTACTTCATCAATAATCTTATTTAAATCAGACAAATCACCCTCAACAAGTCTTAAATTTTTAAGTTCAGGTTTTACAAAATTACTTTTCCTGCGGATTAAAGCAGTAACGTAAAACCCTTGCTCAATAAGCATAAAAGCTAAATTTGTACCCAATAATCCATTTATTCCAGTTACGAATACTTTGTCCACTATTGTTTATGTTTTAATTCTCTGCGCACAGCTTTCGAAAACAAAGAAAGTCTCAACCATATTGGCACTGCTTTTAACATTAACCATCCAAACTTGTTTCCGTTAAGCATTATAAATGTGTTTCTCTTAAAAAGTTGCCTAATTGATATCTTTGCTACTTTATCGGGTGATAATAATCCAACTTTACCCAAAAAACCTTGTTTGTTTATTCTTTCAGTTACCTCAGGATTAGTTTTCATTGGTCCGGGATTTAATACACTTATAAAAATATTTGAATTTTTACATTCCTCGTATAAACCTAAAGAAAAGTAATTTACAAATACTTTTGATGCAGGATAAACTGTTTTGAAGGCAACCGGACTAAACGCAGCCATACTTGAAACGTTAAGAACATATGAATTCTCCTGCTTTTTCAAATTTCGAAACAACTGTTTTGTCATAATGGTGGTCGCCATTACATTTAATTGGATAATTGTATTGAGGTAAGTGATGTCGGCATCGTTAAACCTTTTGGTTCCTCCAATGCCTGCATTGTTTATTAAAATTGAGACATTGTATCGTTTGTTAATATCATTTGTTATCTCAACTATATTTTCAATTTGAGTTAAATCAGTCTCGTAGTATAAAGATTTACGATCGAATTTATTTTCAATCTCCAAACATATATTTTTCAATCCTGTGTTGGGCAAATCAATAAGTATTGTACTATAACCAATCTTTGCTAGTTCATAAGAAAATGATTTACCTAGACCTGCTGCCGCTCCTGAAATTACCGCAAAATTCATATATATATATTTTAATTTGAGCGATGCATATACATCCTTAGAAAGGTTAGTTTAATCAACCTCTAATTTCAAAAATACTTAATCTACTAATAAGTGTTCAACGTCAGCAAAAAGCAATATTCTTGACATTCAACACCTATAAAATTACAATATTGATTATGAATTATATTAGGATCAGAAGATTATTATTGATTTACATCTTTATATGTAAGTGTTCATGATGGCTGTATTATCTCAAAGACACAGAGCAATCCTTAGAGCCTTTTAAGGGATTTTAAATAAAATCAACAAATTATATGTAGTATAAACTTCTTTAATTCGTTAACCGCATTAAAAAAGCCTTATATTACTTTTTTATTACTTGTGCTTTATGTAGAAAACAACTGCATTGAGGGAAGTCTGAACAAGACTACACAAAAAAAAGCCGATAACAATATCAGCTTCAATTACTTGTGACCCCACCAGGACTCGAACCTGGATCTATTGTTTAGGAAACAACTATTCTATCCCTTGAACTATGGGGCCATTTTATTTAGTCTTGCAAATGTATTTAATCAGCTTGGAAGATCAAAACAGAGCATAAAAAAATTTAATAATTAGCCACCATTAAAAAGCTCCTCAATCACAGAGAGAGACTTAAGCGAAGTAAACCCTTGACTTTGTAATGCATAAAAATTAAGCAAGCCTCTTAAAACAACTCTCATTTGTTGTGCGTTGATTTTCAATAAGTTTAATTGATCAATGGAAGTGTTGAATAAAATATTCAGAATTTCACTCTCTTCTTTTCCAAGACAATGTCCATGAGAATTTAACTCATTAACAAATCTACCATTGTCCATATCGAACATTGGCTTTTCTGCCGACCAATTAACTTGAGGATAAAAACCCAAAAAGCGAGTTAGCTTGGTTAAGAAATAGAGGTGAAAAAACTCTACCGATTCATCTGTCAAATCAAGATAACGTATGCTATTGTACAAGAAAACAAACAGTTCATGGTTGGCTTCTTCCTCACGCAACACTTTTGAAAGAATTTCGGTTAAAAAAAGAGCAATGGAACTTTTGTGCACATCGAAAATTAAGCTGTTAAATGTTTCTGCAAGTCTGACTTCCTTTAGGGATTGTATATTTTTCCCATCGCGATGGTACACTTCCATATCCAAAAGAAAAAAAGGTCGGAACAAATTGCTTTTGCTTTTCGATTTTTTCGATCGACTACCTTTCACCATATAAGATTGACGACCAAACTTTTCGGTGTAAACATGAACAATCAGACTGGTTTCTCCATACTGGACTCGATTCAATACTATGCCTTTGGTTTGATGCAGCATAATAGCTTAATTAATGAATAACAGCTTAACGACCTTAGATTTTGAACCATCAGCATTGGAACAGAATATCAGATATACTCCAGTATGAACCCTTGATCCACTAAAATTTTTTCCATCCCAAATAAATTGGTCTCCCTCCGATTTGCCTTCCCAAATCAAGTTTCCGCTTACATTGGTAATTTTAACGGTAGAGTTACTCATTAATCCACTTACAGTAATATCTCCTTTGTAAGTCTCTCTAACTGGGTTTGGATACACGTATAAATCGTTGTAATTCTCCGTTCCTTCAGTAACCTTTCCACTATAGGATACCATTCCCTTATCAGTAACAAAGAAAATTTCACCTGTTTCCGGATTTACCGATATTTTTTGGATATTATTTGATGGTAAAGGACTATTCAATGTGCTAAAATGAGTCAATTGTTTATCTCCGTTTTCTGAAACCAGAAACGCTCCAGAATTTTCTGTTCCAAGCCATTTTTGATTTGCTCCATTTACTTCAATACATTGAACTTTCTCGGTTGAAAGTAAATATTGAGTAGAACCATCTATCGTAATAATAGGTCGATAAGCATAAAAATCTCCCACTCTAAATAAGGTACTCGGATCTGAGTAAACTGCTATTCCACTCGAAGTTCCTACCCAAACACTACCTAATTTATCTTCCTTAATATCATAAATTTGCGAACTAATACTGGAATTATTTTCATCACGCACAGAAAAGCTACTGCTTACATCATCATCATTATTAGCAATTGTTCCATTTACATTAAAGGCAAATAATGAACTTCCAATACCTTTTAATACCCACTTATCACCACTCTGAAGTGCAATAATCTTACTTAAATCCGAACGATTATCTAAACTGCTATACGACAAAGAAACCCATTCATTATCGTAGCTTAAAGCTTTTATACTCCTTCCTGAATTGGCATCCAAAACCCATAATGTTCCTTCATCATCAGAATCCATTGAAATAACTCCATTATTGCCCAGAGGCGAGTTTGAAGAGTGATAATAATTTTTTAGTTCTTCATTTTCAAATTCAAAAATGCCATCGCCCCCTGTACCAGCATAAATTCTCGATTCACTTCTATGATTTCCAGCAATGCTTGTGATATTCTTTTTATCCCTAAATTCCTCAACATTACTTTCGGTAAAATTTTTCCATTCCGAATTTGAAAACAGATACAACTCAGCAGGTACACTCTCATTTGCCAGACCAGCGCTTGCCCACGTTTGCTTTCCAATAGAATAAACCGATGTTATATCCGATCTTAATGGGCCATCAGGCTTAATTTGTATGAATTCGCCACCAGTTTGTTCTAAAAGCGATTTCTCATGGTCAGCAATAAACACTCGATCATTCCCAACTAAAATATCCCTAAAATCACTTGCTTCAGCACTTGAAATATTGCCCACTTCATTGCCTGAAGAATTAAATTTCTTTACTTCTTCATTTAAAACAACATACAATCCATTACCAGAAGTTGATATTGAATAAATAGGCGCTACATTTGTATAAAACTTATCCCAATTTTCGCTACCAAATTGATATATTTCACTAGCATATCCAATTGAATTCCTCAGAACAAACACTTTTCCATCTAGAATACTAAAATCAACACAGGCTCTTGTATGATTTGGAATATAGGTAATTCGTGTCCAATTGTTAAAATCGGCTAAGTTACTTGAGTTTAAATTGGCTTTAAAAATTCCATTTTCTGTTGCTGCCCAAATACTATCTTCGTTTGTAATAATATCATTAACTTGAATTTGCGATCCATTTTCTCCTATCAAATAAGTGTCAGCAACTTCTTGTTTGCTTAAATTAACGGCAACAATACCAAAACTTGTTCCCAAATAAGCAATATCGTTTTTTACATGTATTGATAGGATCTGTTTATCAGCAAAACCAGCAAAATTCTTTATGTCATCAATATTTACAAGCTCATTATTTCTTAATAAATCAACATTTCCATTTTCATAGCCCAAAACAAGAGTCTCATTTTCTTCGGACCAGGCCAGCGATGACACATCAGAATCAGATAAAGTATTTGTTTTACTATATGGCTTTATTTCATTATCAATTAATGAATAGGAAAATAAACCAGATTCTGTGAGACAGAAGATATGATCAGAAGATGCTACCAATTGTTTGGCTTTACGATAAGGTAAATGCTCACTCCAGCCCACAAAAGATTGTGCTTGAATTGAGCTAAAGTAAAAAATCAAAACAAAAAGGATAGCAATCTTTCTCATAGCAACTTATTAGTTTTTGTATTCCAATAAAAACTGTACCAATTTCTGAACAGCCAAACCTCGATGGCTAATTTTATTTTTTTCGCTCATTTCCATTTCAGCAAATGATACATTGTACCCCTTAGGTTCAAATATTGGATCATAACCAAAACCATCTTTTCCTCTCTCAGATTCAAGAATTTCACCATCAACTATCCCTTCAAACTGATACTCTTTATCATTTAAAAACAAAGAAATTACCGTTCTAAATCGTGCCGATCGATCTTCAATTCCTTCAAGTTTTGTTAGTACCTTTTTCATATTGGCTTTGGCATCCTTGTCTTCTCCTGCATAACGAGCAGAGTATACACCAGGCTCGTTGTTAAGAGATTTTATCTCCAAACCTGTATCATCGGCAAAACAATTCACATTGTATTTTTTATATATGTATTCTGCCTTTTGAGTTGCATTCTCTTCCAAAGTTTCATAGTCTTCCGGAATTTCATCTTTACAATTGATATCCTTCAAACTCAACAATTCAACTTTCTCACCAAGTAACTGCTGTAACTCCTTTAATTTATTTAGGTTATTGGTTGCAAAAACTAATTTCATCTTACTTTATTATTTACATCAAACAAAAAACAACGGCTAAATAACCGTTGTTCAAATATAGATATTAATAAGGTAAGCTTTAGTAAAAACTACCGTATTTAGATAAATCGGTTCTTGGGTTTACACACATCACCGGGATATGAGCCGAATTGGCTATTACAAACTGTTCGTGTGCACCAAGCATATAATCCTGGAAAGAGATATTCTTTGTGGTCATAATCAATATGATATCTGCATCAATTTTCTTTGCAAACTCAACTGTTTCCATGGCAAAATCATTGCCTCCATCGGCAGTGTCAATCTCATAATCGATTCCTCTGCTTTCCAGGTATTTTTTAGCAAAAACCAAATTGGCTTTTGTTCTCTGCAACATCTGCCCTTCAGGCATCTTAGGCGTAATAATTCGCATTTTAGCTTTAAAGAACTTCCCTAAAAATTCTGCCCAACTTAATTTTTCCTTGTTCTCTTTCTTAAAGTCTACTGGTAAAACAACTGAAGAATATTTCTTCTGAACCGGAGGAGCCTGAACAACGACAAATGGCACTCTGGATCCTACAATTACTTTTAGGGCCCAACTTCCTGTAAGTTTCTGCATGCCTTTAATTCCATGAGTCCCCATAAGAACCAGCATGGCATTCATTTCTTTGGCAACATCATTTATTGTGGTAAATATACTTCCATCACGAACAATAAATTCAGGTCGGATATTTTTCTCCTTGTAGATTTTCTCAACAGCTTCTGTCATCTTGCCTTTGGCTTCCTCTATCTGAGATTCTTTCTTAACAATATGAACTAAAATTACCTCAGCTTCAACATTTTCCGCAAAAATACTTGCATGATCAAGTGCATATTCAGCAACGGTTGAAAAATCCCATGCTACAAGTAAAGATCTTTTTGTACTTTCCATAGTTTAGTTTAAAAGGGAAACAGTAAAAATATGTATTAACATAACTGGTATCAATTTAGGTATTTTTTGTTAAAACAACAAATTTATTCCACCAGTTAAAGTTTGTTGATTATTTTCTGTTTCAGTCCAATAATTAAAAATTCTTACCTATTTTTAGTCTCATCATTTATATTTGGTTAATAATAAATTTGGAATGACTCATTACACTCTCTGCATACTTCTTGCAAAATCGGGTATAATACTGCGAATATTGGGACAAGTGGAAGTTGGTTTATTTTCGCAGAATCTAATCCTGTTTGCTTTACTTCTTCCAATCATTGTGGTGTTTCTTTTTCTTTGGTTCAGAATTGAACTTCGACGACAAAGAAGTGAGTTAGAAAGAGAATTTTACAATAAAAATCAAGAGTTAATTTTTAAGAAAGAAAAAGCTGAAAAACTATTAGCCAATCTCCTACCCAAACAAACAGCCGAAGAACTACAATCCAAAGGAAAAGTTAGCTCTAGAAGATTTAGAATGGTCACTGTACTATTTTCAGATATTCATGGATTTACAAAAATTGTAGAACAAATGAATCCAGAAGATCTGATCGATGAATTGGATAAATTCTTCATGCACTTTGATTCTGTTGTTGAGAAATACAATATCGAAAAAATAAAAACCGTTGGTGACGCCTACATGTGTGCCGGCGGTATTCCAAATAAAAACAGAACCAATCCCATTGAGGTGATTCTGGCAGCGCTGGAAATTCAGCAATACATGAATAATATGAAAATCAATTCGAAAGATGGGAAAAAAGCCATTTGGGGGTTGAGAATCGGAATTCATACCGGACCTGTTATTGCCGGTGTAGTTGGTACAAAAAAAATCAGTTACGATATTTGGGGCGATACAGTGAATACAGCAAGTCGTATGGAGTCTTCCGGTGCTGTTGGAGAGATTAATATTTCGGGAATGACATACATGTTGGTAAAAGATTTTTTCATTTGTGAATATCGCGGAAGAATGCCTGTAAAATACAAAGGAAACATTGACATGTACTTTGTAAAAGGATTCTTACCAAATATGTCGGCAGATTTGAAAGGCTTAATTCCAAACGATTATTTCCTCACAAGCTTTCAGATTCTTCGTTATGATGATTTGGAAGAAACCATTCTTACAAAAATGGAAAATGAACTTCCTAAAAATTTGTATTACCACAATCTGAAACATACTATAGATGTGATTACGGAAGTTGAGATAATTGGCCGAAAAGAGGGAATCACGGAAGCTGAAATGCTTATCATTAAAACCGCAGCACTTTTCCATGATACCGGCTTTATTCTTTCTTATAACGATCATGAGGAGTTCGGCGTAAAACTTGCCAGACACATCCTTCCCCAATACAAATACACCGAAAAGCAAATTGATGAAGTTTCCAATCTAATAATGCATACCAAGCATCCACCACAACCAGAATCTTTATTGGAGATGATCATGTGCGATGCAGATTTGGATTACCTCGGAAGAACAGATTTTATTCCTGTTTCGGGAAATCTATATCGAGAGCTTAAAGAGTATGGCAAAATTAAAAGTATTGATGAATGGAACAGGCTGCAAATTCGATTCATAGAGAATCATCAATATTTTACAAAAACAGCCAGAAATATGCGGAATGTTAACAAGTACAAGCAACTTGAGAAGCTTAGAGAGCTGATTTGATCATTTTAAAGTTTTAAACGCATATTTATTATAAATTGTCATTCTAAAAACCCATTTGTTTATAATTCTATGGTTTTACCACTATAAAAACGTAAATTTATTAGTGGGCAAAATGCTTTATTTTCAAAAAATCACAACATAAACTAATCAAAAAGGGAGATTAAAATGATAACCAACTTAGAAGATATTCTTTCCGACAGCGCAAAAGGAATGAAGCGGTCGGTAATCAGAGAATTGTTAAAATTAACCCAGCGAGATGATATTATTTCGTTTGCAGGTGGTTTACCCGATCCAAAATCTTTTCCAATTGATGACCTTAAAAAGATATCCTGTAAAATTCTTGATGAGGAAGGAAATTCAGCACTTCAATACGGTGCAACAGAAGGTGATAGCAAACTTCGTGAGATCCTTACCAAACGTTATCAAAATCAGGGCCTGCAAATTAATACAGATAACCTTGTAATCCTGACTTCATCGCAACAAGGTCTCGATTTGACTGGTAAGATATTTTTAAACCGAGGCGACAAATTTATTTGTGGATTGCCGAGCTACTTAGGTGGTTTAGGCGCATTTTCAAGCTATGGCGGAGTTCCAATAGGAATTCAATTTGATGAATTCGGAATGCGATCTGATTTATTGGAAGAAACATTAAAAAAGATGCAGGAAAAAGATGAAATGCCAAAGTTCATCTATGTTATTCCTGATTTTCAAAACCCTGCCGGAATCACCATGCCAGAATTTCGTCGATTGGAAATCATAGAATTAGCAAGAAAATACAATATTCTAATTATTGAGGATAGTCCATATAGAGAATTAAGGTTCGAAGGGGAATCCCAAAAAATGATGTATGAACTTGATAATACAGGGCAAGTAATGAGCTTGGGAACCTTTTCAAAAATCTTTGTCCCTGGTTTTAGAATTGGTTGGGTTGTTGCCCACGAGGAAATCATTGATAAATTTGTAAAAGCAAAGCAATCAACTGATTTGTGCACAGCTCCATTCACACAAAAGATTGTTGCAGAATACATTGAAGAAGGTTTATTCGATAAAAACTTGAAGAAAATTATCGAAATGTATCATCGAAAAAGAGACGTAATGCTGAAAGCTTTTGAAGATTTTATGCCTGAAGGTGTAAGTTGGACTAAACCAGAAGGCGGATTATTTTTATTCTTAAAATTGCCAGAAGATATGGATGCAGAAGATCTTTTTAAGATTGCAATCAAAAAAAATGTAGCTTTTGTTCTTGGTTCTGTATTCCACTGCGATGGAAGTGGCAAAAACACCATGAGAATTAATTTTTCGTTTATGGATGAAGAACAAAACAGAATTGGCGTTGAACGACTGGCAGAATCGATTAAAGCATTAATGAACAATCGAGTTGAAATTTAAAAGCAATTCATTAAATTAGTAACATCGTTTGAGTTCATATTGAACCAAACATTTAATAGATTATAAATCCTAAATCTCACCTTACAATGAGAAAAGAGGGAGTTCCGATTAGAACTCCCTCTTGTTTTTTCAATTAATAGGCTTAAGCCAATTGCTTATTCTTAAAATTCAACAATTGTATTCCAATTGTGTTTATCTTCAACAGTTCCGTACTGAATGCCGCGAAGAGTTTCATATAGCTTAAAGCTAATCTCTCCTGCCTCATCACCAAACTTATAGTCAATCTTATTATCAGCATCAACAATTTTACGGATTGGAGAAATTACAGCTGCTGTACCACATGCACCAGCTTCTGAGAAATCTGCCAATTCTTCAACAGTGATTGGACGACGCTCTACATTCATACCTAAATCTTCAGCGATTTGACACAAACTCTTGTTTGTAATAGATGGAAGAATGGTATTTGATTTTGGAGTAACGTAAGTGTTGTCTTTAATTCCGAAGAAGTTAGCCGGACCACACTCATCAATGTATTTCTTCTCTTTCGCATCTAGGAATAATACTGCAGAGAAACCCTCATCATGAGCTCTTGTTCCACCTCTTAACGAAGCTGCATAGTTACCACCAACTTTATAGATACCTGTTCCTTGAGGAGCAGCACGATCGTATTCACGATAAATCACATAGTCAGTTGGTTTAAATCCTTCTTTAAAATATGGTCCAACAGGCATTACAAATACTGCGAAAGTATATTCTTCTGAAGCCTTTACTCCAACCTGAGCACCGTTACCAAATAATACCGGACGAATGTATAGAGAAGCTCCTGATTCATAAGGAGGAATCCATCTTTCATTCAATTTGATAGCTTTGATTACAGCCTCACGGAATAAATCCAAAGGCATTTCAGCCATCATAATACCATGAGATGAGCTTTGCAGACGTTTACCATTTTCGTCAATGCGGAAAACTCTAACTTTTCCATCAGGACCTTTAAATGCTTTTAAGCCTTCGAATGCTTGTTGTCCGTAGTGCAATCCGGTTGATGCAATGTGAACATTGATTTGATCAGAAGAAGATACTTCTAATTCTCCCCATTTTCCATCACGATAGTGACAACGAACATTGTAATCAGTTTTAGTATAACCAAAACCAAATTCTTTCCAGTTAATGTTTTCCATTTCAGATATGAATTTAGCGATTAGTGTTTTTGTTTCTTTAAGTTTTTCAAGTCTACACAAATGTATTAAGAAATTTACTCTTTTTACCTACAATTTCTTACATTTTTTATCAAATTACTTTCAATTCGATAAGATATCCGTTGTGTTTACGAATATTTATAACTTTCCCACCTTCGAAGATCAAGTATTGACCTTTTATCCCTTTCAAAACTCCTTCAAACTCTTTTGTTTTATCAAAACCGAAGCTGGTAATTTTTTTAGGCAACTCATCGACAGGATAGTTGATGCTGTAGATTTCATCCTCGCCACATAAATATTGTTTCAATTCTGGATGAAGCTTATCAGCCGCTTTCTTTTTTTCCTCTAATAGGTCAATATCTGTAGTACCATCCTGTTTTAGCATTTCGCGCCAGTTGGTCTTATCAGAAAAATATTCCTTTAAAGCCACTTCCATGACACCAGCTATATGTCTATTGGGAGTTTTAGCGAGCTTTATGGCCTTGCTAGCTCCCTGATCCATCCAACGAGTTGGTACTTGCGATTCTCTGGTAACACCAACTTTTAAATTGCCAGAATAAGCCAGATAAACGTAATGAGGCGTAAGTGAATTCTTTTTTGCCCATTCCATATCACGGGAAATTCCCAAATAAGATAAATCCAACTCAGGACGAACAATGCTGGGATCGGTTTGAGGCAAAGTGGTAAAGCATGAATAACAATATCCTTGTGAAAAGGATGTTTTGGTTTTCTTGCCACAATGGATACAATTGATCTGATCCAAAAACTTCAAACTGATCTTCTTACCAATTAGTGAGTTCATTTCAGTTAAATCATCACCAATAGGCAATTGATACTGCACTTGTTCCCCTAAATTGGTACGCATTTTTCTAATATTTCCTTGCATGGATTATAAGTTTTCCTGAATGGTTTTGATCATTTGTTCCAACTCTTTTTGATCGAATCCAACCCCTTGCCAAATGATCTTTCCTGTTTTATCGACAATAAAGTTACGAGGAATGTACTGACTGGCAAATTTCGAATAAACTTCGCGCTTTGGATCCGGTGCAATTGGGAAGGTAAACCCTTTTTTCTGGTTCCACTTAGTTAACTCATCCTTTGTATGTTCGCGACCAATTGAAACCATTGCAAAATTTTCATCCTTAAATTTTGGCCACAATTGTTTTTGAACCTCTGGCAACTCTTTCATACAAGGTCCACACCAGGTTGCAAAAAAGTTGATCAGAATCACTTTTCCTTTCAAATCCTTTATCGAAACTTCTTTCCCATCTAGAGTAGTAACAGTAAACTCTGGTACTTTATCTCCATTTTTTAATAATGATCCTTTAAAATCGCTTGCCGTAAGAGATAGCGCAGCAAACAAAGCAATAAAAGTTAGAACAATTTTATTCATATTTAGCCATTGTTAGAGACGCACAGCCGTACGTCTTTAAATTATTTATTATTGTATCAAATCATTGGTTACCTCAACAACCTTGTACAATTTGTCTGAACGACGAATCATGGTATCCAAAGCAATCGAGAAGCTATCTCCTTTTATTGCTTTTTCTACAGGTTTAAGGTCTACCCTAATTTCTTTTATAGTAGTTTCAACCACACCGGTTGTAGGTCCCGTAATCAGGATATTATCCCCAACAGCAAGTTCGTTGGATTCCAACAAAAATTCAGCGACCTTAATCTTGGTAAAATAGTTTGTGCCTTTACCAATAAGCACTTTACGCTTGGTAGCACGGTTTCCATATTCGTTGCTCCACTCTCCCAGTTTTTGTCCCAGGTAATATCCATTCCAAAATCCACGGTTGAATACTGTAGACAAACGCTCCATCCAAGCATCAATCTTCTCTTTATTGTAAGATTCATCAAGGTAAGAATCAACCGCTTCGTTGTAACAACCTACTACGGTTTTTACATACTCTGGAGAACGAGCACGACCTTCGAATTTCAAAACTCGAACGCCTGCATCAAGCATTTTATTTACAAATCCTATGGTACACAAGTCTTTGGGCGACATGATGTATTCATTGTCAATTTCCAATTCATTACCCGATTCTTTTTCCGTTACTGTATAAGCTTTTCTACACGTTTGCATACATGCTCCACGATTTGCTGACGAGTTCTTCTCGTGCAAACTTAGGTAGCACTTACCCGAAACTGCCATACACAAAGCTCCATGAGCAAACATTTCAATCTGCACCAATTCACCTTTAGGACCTCTGATATCCTGCTCAACAATCTGATCGTAAATGGCTTTTACCTGGTTCAAATCCAACTCACGAGCCAAAACCACAACATCAGCAAATTGCGCGTAAAATTTAAGCGCTTCAATATTGGTAATATTACATTGAGTCGATATATGTACCTCAACATCAATCGATCGTGCGTACATTATTGCCGAAACATCCGATGCAATAATTGCAGTTACACCGCTTTCCTTGGCAGCATCAACAATTTTATACATCAACTTAATATCATGATCGAACAATACCGTGTTAACGGTAAGGTAAGATTTCACATTGTTCTCTTTACAGATATTGGCAATTTTTTTTAGATCTTCAAATCCAAAGTTATTTGCCGACCTTGAACGCATGTTCAATTGCTCAATGCCAAAGTATATCGAGTTAGCTCCCCCTTGTATGGCCGCCATTAAAGATTCATATGAACCTACCGGCGCCATTAATTCTATATCACTTCTTTTCATTCAATTCCAGATATGCAAAAAATACTTATTTAGAATGCATATTTAAGCTGTTAAATTATTTATTTAGCCCAATCATGCCTTCTTCCTGATCCTCAGCAAAAGTAATCTTTATCACTCATTCCTGCAATATAAATTAGAGAGTGCATAAAGTTAAATCTACCACTAATACAAATACTTAACTCTCCTACAAGCTTGTTTAAAATTTTTAAATATTATACATTTGTGCCACAGCTATTTGATACACTGGGATATTAGCCTTCCTTTACATCTGACAATGAACAGTTTATATGGAAAATGTCCCCATTTTTCCCTAACTTGAACATGGGGAATCTCATTTGTAGCCATTAACTCTGATGAGTTACACACATACATCTGCGCTACCATATCCTAATAGCTTGATTTTGAGTAAATAATTACAACCAGGGGGAGTAATCGCGTTTACGCGCGCTTACTTGTTAAAACATCAAAACCAGATATTAGCCTATGAAGTATAGAGCTTACACACTGAAGACCTTTAAGAATATTCCTCAGATTAATAAACTGAGCGAAGAACAGATTTTTGATATTGAAGTTGTTGGAGAGGTACTTCCTTTTAAAGCAAACAATTATGTAGTTGATGAGTTGATCGATTGGGACAATTTCGAGAATGATCCGATTTATATCCTGACTTTCCCTCAAAAAGATATGCTTTCAGCTGAGCACTACAATAGAATGGCTGAATTATTAAGACGCGGTGCTTCTCGTCCTGAAATTACCAAAGCTGCCAACCAAATTCGAATGGAATTGAATCCTAATCCGGCAGGACAAGTTCACAACGTTCCTGAATTAAACGGTGAAAAATTGGTTGGTATTCAGCACAAATACGACGAAACCATGTTGTTTTTCCCTTCTCAGGGACAAACATGTCATGCATACTGTACTTTCTGTTTCCGTTGGCCACAGTTCACAGGTATCGATGAGCTGAAATTTGCCATGAAGCAGGTTGATTTAATCATTGAGTACTTGCGTCAAAATCCATCAATTACCGACTTGTTGTTTACTGGTGGAGATCCAATGGTAATGAAATCGAAAGTATTTGAACAATATATCGATGCCATTATTGCTGCTGAGATTCCAAACCTAAAAACAATTCGTATTGGAACCAAAACATTAGGTTACTGGCCATATCGCTACACTAGAGATGATGATGCTCAACAATTGTTGGATGTATTCAAAAAGATTCATGACAATGGCTTGAACTTATCGATTATGGCTCATTTCAATCACATTAACGAAATGAGTACTGAAGCTGTAGAACAAGCTGTTAAAAACATTCGTGCCACAGGTGCTGTAATTCGTACTCAATCACCATTAATGAAGCATTTGAACTTTGATGCTGATATGTGGGCTCGCATGTGGAGAAAGCAAGTAGATTGGGGCATGGTACCTTACTACATGTTTATTGCACGCGAAACTGGTGCTCAAGAATATTTTGCTGTAACACTTGAAGAAGCTTGGAATATATTCCGCAAGGCTTACGCCCAGGTTAGCGGTGTATGTCGTACAGTTCGCGGACCAAGTATGTCGGCCGATCCTGGAAAAGTGCAAGTTGCTGGCGTTAGCGAAGTTAATGGTGAAAAAGTTTACGTTCTGAACTTTATTCAGGGAAGAAACTCTGATTGGGTCGGACGTCCGTTCTTTGCAAAATATGATCCTAAAGCACTTTGGTTGGATGATTTGAAACCAGCTTTTGCTGATAAATTTTTCTACGAAGAGGCTTAGGTCATTAAGATATTTTATTTCAAGACCTGTCAGATTTTCTGATGGGTCTTTTTTGTTGATGAAAGTCTGATAGTAGTAAAGTGAATCAGTCAATTATCGACTTATTCTATATGATCTAAAATTTGAATCAATTGTTTGAGATTTAAAGCTTGGAGTTTTTATTTCAGAATCTCCATTACCTCATCATAAGAATGTGGAAGTTTCTTAATCAGAACCTCTTTATCTCTGCTTACCAAAAAAAAGACTGGAATACCTCCTGTGTAGATCTTATCATTAGGGAAGTTGGAGTTAAGAAACTGCCTGATACCAATGGATTGAAACTTGCCTTTATCAGGACCGATAAAGTCCAGGAAATAGGAATTGTTGTGTAAACCACTTGCCTCTACCAAGGAGTCAACCTCTACCCTGTTTTTACTTACTGTAATCAGTAACAATTGGTACTCTTCCTCATTGATGTCTTGTATCAACTTAGGCAATGTTTTCTCCAGACTCTTTCTGCAGCCACTACACCAGGTAGTCCAAATGTATACCAGTGTTTTGTCCTTTTTTGAGATGATCTCATCGAATTTCTCCGAATCGATAATTCTTTTCTCATCAACAGGATGGCTGCATGAAAAAGAAATCAATAATAATGAAAAAAGCAGTAAGTATTTCATGGTATGCGATTAAGACACTTTAAGTTACAATTTGTGTTTGAGGAAATAAAATCCTTTTACAAAAGCCATTAAAAGTTGATACCAACGAAATATCGATGAACAGAAATGGATTTCTTTTTTTTGCGATCAGTTGAAATGCCAAATTTTCTTAATTCATGAATCAAATCTATACCTTCTTTTAAATGAATCGTTATAAAACCTAACTTATTGGCTGCTTTTATATTATCTTTATTATCATCTATAAAAATAGACTCCTCAGCTTTCAGTCCATATCTCTCTAACAATAAGTTGAATATTTCTTCATCTGGTTTCACTATTTTCTCTTCTCCTGACACCACTATTCCTCTCAATTCTTTAAAGAATTCAAATCGAGAGTAAACCAAAGGAAAGGTTTCTGCAGACCAATTTGTCAAGCCATACAACTGATAGTTTTGTCCTAACACAGGAATTAAACTTGTATTTTCCTTTATCTCACCTCCTATCATCTCTATCCAATCATTTTGATATCTACTGATTTCTTTTTCGTAATGAGGAAACTTTTTCACCCGCTCTGCAATTGCTTCATCAAAGGCAATACCAGCATCCAAATGTTGATTCCATTCAGCATGACACACCTCTTTTAAAAATTTCTCCAAATCATTCTCATTACCAAACACTTTACGATACAAATAACGTGGATTCCAATCGATCAGTACTCCACCAAAATCAAATACAATATTCTTTATTCCCATCTTGACTATTCCGTTATTTCCACACGATTTCCCTCACAATCCAACACAACACTTTCGTAGTAACCGTCACCTGTTGTTCTGGGCTCTCCAACTATTCTGTATCGATCTGCTCGCAAAAGTTCAGTCAATTCATCAACCTTTTCTTTGCCTCCTACCGATATCGCGAAATGAGCAAATCCCAAACAACTCTCCCTATCATTACTTTCTTTGGTAATATCATCCCTATGCATCAACTCTATTCTGCTTTTTTCACCCTCAAAGGATAAAAAATAAGAAGTAAATCCTTTCTTTTTATTGTGATACTTTTTGCTGCAAGTCATCTTAAAATACTTCATATAGAAGGATTTCATAGATTCCAAATCACGAGTCCAAATTGCCAAATGTTCTATTCTCATGTCTTTTTGATTTTATATTTCAAAAGACAAATCTATACTGCTTCCAGCAAGCAGAATTGTATATTTTAAGCACTTAAAATAATCTGAAATTGTAATTAATGATTTGGGTTTCCTTATCAGCCGATTGGATTAAGGATTGGTAGGTAGACGGAGTACAATGAAGAAACAATTTGAATTCACGTATAAAATGAGCCTGGTCAAAATAACCAGCATAAGCTCCGATCTCGGTAAGATTGTCCTTACCGTCAATTAAATTACATAGCGATTTACGGAACTTTACAAGACGTTCAAACTTTTTGGTACTTAATCCTGTAATAATGTAAAACTTTCGGTTTAAGGTCGTATAATTTGTACCATTCAATTTGCAATACTCTTCAATTGACATGGAGTCCTCACTCCATCGAACAGTCTGGTAATAATCTTTTAGGGGTTTAATTCTTTGATAGGAAAGATCATCGTAAAGCACATGAAGCAAATGATAGACTTCATTCAACAATCCCTCATCATTCACGGCTTCAAGCGTTGGTTTTTCTGGAAGTGATACCTCCATCATTTGATTTAGTAAATCCTTTCCTTCGTATTGCAGAAAAGGATATGCTCCGAATGGATAAAAGCGAATGCCCAAAAGTTTTGTTCCTGCAGGATAATGCACACAATGGGTCTGCAAACTAATGCCTTCAAGCATATTCTTGCCATTGGGACTGCCATTCCAATTGTACTTAGAACCTTCCAATGGAACAAGTAATTGCATGTACTGACTTGGTGGAACCAGCATATTAGTAGCTTCATCTCCAGACTCAAACACCCAAATTCGTTCTATTAAATCGGAATACTGTTTGGGTTGATATGTTCGGATATCTAACATCGCCTACAAATATACCTTGATTTTAAAAACAAAAAGGGAACAGCACAATGCCATTCCCTATCAAGTCTGTGTTTAATAAACCACTAACCCTAACTAATTCTTTATATCATGTAGAAATGCGGTAATTGCAGTCCAGTATTCCTCTCCTCCTTGCTGATTGATCCAAAGCGCACGCGAACCATGATGCCCCGGACCTTGAGGAATAAAATGCACCTGCTTTTCTACCATTTTATGCTTTTCTAATAATTCTTTTACGTATTTGGCTTCATAATTCGAACTGGTAATAAACATTGGCTTTTCAAATCCTTCCAACTTATCGATTAAAGAACCTTTGTGATCTGCCATGTAATTTCCTGGACTAAAAGAGATCACTGTTGATACCTCATCCATATCAATAGCCAAATAGAGCGCTAATGTGGACGAATAACTCGATCCCCAAAGAATTACCTTCTCCGAATAATTCTGGCTCACATATTTAATGGCTGCGCGGATATCTGGCTCTGCATTCAAATAATCAAAGTCCAAGCCTTTTATAAGGGCACGCAAGTAGGTTTCATTCTGCATCTTCCCAATAGGACCACCAGAACGCTGATCAATGGCCATACAATTAAAGCCCATTTCGTTCAATTTCTCAGCAATTCCAGAATACTCGAACTTATTGAACCTTGCCTGATGACAAAGCAAAATGAATGGCGATGTTTCATCAATTTGGTATAGGTGAGCTGTTATTTTCAAAGAATCCAAAGATGGAAACTCCACAACTTTGGGATACTCGATTTTCTTTTCCGTTTCAGATACTTTAGATGTATCATTTTTTGTAGTCTTTTGCTGACAAGATACCAGGAATACCCCCAGAACGATCAGAATAATAGGTAGTCTCTTCATCATTTTGTGTTTAGTATGTATTAGTATGATAATTAAATGTAAGAATACCCTATAGGAAAATGAATTTTATTTCAGTTTATAGGCATAAAAAACTCCATTTGTATCACCAAAGTATGCTATTCCGTTTTCTATTACTGGGGTTGATAGAATTGCACCCAACTCAAGAATTGTATTCTCCGATTCTTTAAAGTTCTTTCCATATAATTTAAAATCACTTCTAAATTTATCTGTCTCGTTGTACACATTATAGTAATTTTTCTTACTCCCATGAGTTTGAAATACTTGTTCTAATTTCTCCTTCGATTGATTGAGTTTATATAATTTGCCATTGAAGCACCCAAAATAAATTTCATTATCGAATACTATCGCCTTACCATATATTCTCATATTTACATGAAAAGAGTGCTTTTCATGGCCTGTTTTAGCCGATAATCCAAAAAATCTGTGAGAATCTGAAGTACCAAAATACACCAAATCATCTAAGATAAATGGCGGTGCAATAACCCAGCTTCCTTTTTCTTTCATATTCCACATTCCTCTTCCTGTTTCCAGATTGAGTGAATAAACATTATAATCCCTACTTCCAAAGATTACAGAATTCTTGTAAATAGCAGCTCCCCGCTGAATTTCACCTTTTGGAAAATAAGTAGCTCCAATCGTCTTAAACTTCCAAACCAATTCACCATTTTCAGAATTTAAGGCATAAAAGAACCCATCAAAACCACCTACATAAACAGTCTCTTTATGAACCACAGGACTTGCATGAATAATTCCCTTTGTTTTGTATTTCCATATTAATTCTCCATTATTTGGATCTATCGCATAAATATGCCCATCTCCACTACCAACAAATATTTTATTGTTTGCATATACTGGAGATGATAAGTAATAGTCCCACATATCCAGCCTTTTTTCTCCTTCTGTTCTAAAGATCCATTGTTTCTTCGCATTGTTTTTGTCAATGGAATACACTAATCCATCGGTACTATTAAAAATCACAGATCCTTTGTGCAATAATGGTTGAGATTTAATTTCTCCTCTTGTTTTAAATTTCCATTTCAAACTACCATTTCTTTTATTTAAGGCATATAAACATGAATCATTGCTTCCAATGTATAATGTGGATTCATCGATTGTAGGAGACGAATAAATGCCAGCTTGGGTAGAGAAATCCCATAGCAATTGACTCTGTCCATAAACCCCGTAAGAAATTATTAAAAACAGTAAACCTAGTGGAACAAATTTGCATATCATTTTCATGAGTCAATATTATTAGTTTATAATATATGATCATTTAATGTAAGAATACCCTATGTGAAAATGAATTTTATTTTGAACTGGCAGTTAGCCATTGTGAAGAATGATTTAGACGCGGATCATAATGATGCTTTATGATTGACTTTGATTTCTTTCGAATTAGGATATTCGCTAAGATTCGTTGGTAGGAAGTTTTTGAAAACACCTTTTCGAAATATTAAACTCTTAGAAAAGTTTTAATTGCTTTTCTAACTTTGGATAAAAAGTACCAATAATCATGAAAGGATTATGAGACACAAAGTGATGAACTTGCGACGTACCTAGAAATAAAAATAAATCCTTAGTCTTAACAAAATCATCAAAATATAGTAGTATCCCATAAAGTGTGTAACTAAAGTTATTCTGATTTTTTCGGAGCCCAAAATTAGCTCAAGAAAAAAATCGGAAATAACTTTAGGT
>NZ_JALPNU010000036.1 GCF_030851345.1 Marinifilum sp. D714 | reverse complement strand
CCCGTTAGCGCCGATGGTACTGCAGAGATGTGGGAGAGTAGGTCGACGCCAACCTTTAAAGAGTCTTATTCCAATTGGAGTGAGACTCTTTTTTTATAAAATACTTTTACAAATATGATATATCGTTTTAATCAGTTTGATTAAGACAAAACGATTTTAGGTGTTTACTGCAACAAGGTTCCACCTCTTCCCATTCCGAACAGAGAAGTTAAGCTTGTTAGCGCCGATGGTACTGCAGAAGTGTGGGAGAGTAGGTCGACGCCAACCTTTAAAGGATAGTAGGTCTTAGGATTTACTATCCTTTTTTTATGCATTGTGTTTTCTTGTATTAGGTTGGATTGTAAGGGATACTGGATATTCACTATTATATAATTACATGAGACATATTTTTAGACATAGTAAATTAAATTCACTAAATAGATCCTTAATGGATACTTGCTTTTTGGTAGGTCTTTTTCTGTGTGAGAATCTTTAAGTCAGAAGTAGTAGTTAGTGGAAACAAAAAAAGCAGCCACAACATCGTTGTAACTGCTTGATTCAGAGGGTGGGCCCACCTGGGCTTGAACCAGGGACCCCCTGATTATGAGTCAGGTGCTCTAACCAGCTGAGCTATAGGCCCTCGAAAAACTTATAAAATAAAAGCAATGTTTTATCTTTGTTTTCGGTGTGCAATATTACATATTTGTATCGAATAATTCAATAATTGAAGGAAAAAAATTATGCAAAAATACGATTCAATACCCAATATTATCTTCGACTTTGGAGGTGTGCTATTAAATATCGATCCACAAAAAGCAGTTAACAGTTTTAAGCAGATTGGTTTACATGATGTGGAATTGATTAAAAGAGAATATTCGGAGAGTGGATTGTTTGATAATTTGGAAAAAGGAATTGTTTCGCCAGAGGAATTTAGGACTCAAATAAGGAAGTTTATTGCGAACGGTGTTACGGATACTCAAATTGACACGGCTTGGAACTCTATGCTATTAGATTTGCCTTTTGAGCGTTTAGAGCTTTTAAATCGCTTAAAAAAAAATCACAGGATATTTCTCCTTAGTAATACCAATATCATCCACTGGGAAGCTTATATGTACATGATTCAGGATGTGCACGGAGTTTGCTTATCAGATTTTTTCGAAAAGGATTATTATTCGCATAATATGGGCTTAAGAAAGCCAGATCAGAAAATATATACTGAAGTTTTAAATGCGGAAGGCTTAAAGGCAAGTGAAACTTTATTTGTTGATGATATGATTGCAAATGCCGAAGCTGCAAGATCAGTTGGTATGATTGCGCATCATTTAAAAATTGAGGAAGGCGAAACAGTATTGGATTTGTTCTCAGTATAGAATTATTTCTTACGAAAACTTCCCATGGTGTTGTCGTAGTTGATGTAATACAAACCTGATTGTAAATTTTCAAGATTCACCTTATTTCCGAAACCTTTTAAAATGATATTTCCATATTGGTCATAAATCTCGTAAAGCGTTTCGGAAGTAAATAAAAGCTCATCCTTTACCTTTTCAGGTCCAAAATCTACTTTTGGTTTTTTCGACTCATGAGTTATTCGTGGTGAATATTTGGCCTTACCAGTATAATCGGTTTGAGATAATCGGAAAATGTTTTTGCCAGTATGAGTTCTTACTTTTAATTTATACTTGTTGATGGTTGGTAATCCGTTCCCTTCAACTTCGCCAACGATGATCCATTTGTTCCATCTGTATTGTTGAACAACAAAAGGGATTGAACCACTTTCTTTTCTTGTAGTCCAATTCAAAAGGTCATCTTTATCAACTTCGGCGGTTTGAATTTCAAATGTTGATTTTGGTTTTATGGCTTCCGGATTTGTAATACGTGGCAAACATCCACCTTTATAATGCAGAACTATGTTCACCTTTTCTCCTATATCAAAGCCAAATTGTGAAAGATCTATTTCGAATGCACTACTACCTATTTCATCAGAAGAGGTTTGACCATTTACAGTAACTTGATAAACGCAATATCCCACCCCTGAATCTGAAAATGGATTCATTACATATACATTTTTCCCTAGATAAATTCCACTTAGCTCAAGTTTATCAGCATAAGCAAATGAAATCAGAAAAATGAAAAATATGAATAAAAGGTTCTTCTTCACACTGATAGATTAGTGGTTACATCCATCTGCAAGATATAAAACAATGTGAATTAAAAAAAACATTGATCAATGTTAATTGATATTATCGTCAATCCAATCGCCATTGTTCTTAATGATATTCTTTAATTCTTCAATGGCAGTTTCGCTGGGGATGTTCTTGATTAAGACATCATGACCTTTATACAATGATACTTTTCCTGGTCCAGCTCCTACATATCCGTAATCCACATCGCCCATTTCGCCCGGACCGTTTACAATACAGCCCATAACACCAATTTTTAGATGTGTAAGATGAGAAAATGTCTTTTTCACTTCAGCAACTACTTCTTGCAATTGGAATAGTGTTCTGCCACAGCTTGGGCAGGATACAAATTCTGTTTTGGTAGTTCTCACGCGAGCTGCCTGCAAAATTCCAAATTCGGTTGATAATACTTCGTTTTGAGGAAGTTTTCCCTGGTTCACAATGCTGATGCCATTGCCCAATCCATCAAAAAACAAAGACCCTAAATCAGCAGATGATTTTAAGTGAAGATCTTCCAGGTTTGCATCGGTAAATTCACGTTTAAAAATTACTGGAGCCTTACATTTTGCTTGAACCAACTTGAAAACAAAGGCTCTTTGTTCAGCAAAAGCATTTTGATGTTTCGATTTACAAATCAAAACAATTTTGTTATTCTCTTTTACTTTGGAGATAAATTCCTCGTTTAGGTCTATATATTCACATTCTATAAAATGAATGCTGCTGGCAAAGGCTGTAAGGTTGTCGTGAAGAAATTCCTCTGTTTGAAATAGAGGATAGGATTTATCGGTATACTGATCAGAATATTCCCAACACTCCTGATCAACGATGATTCCTAAATCTTTAGGATAATCGGTGAAAACCGGATCGTAACCACTTACATAGATATAGTCGGCGGCCTGGTTTCCTTTTTCCCATTCCAATGTATCCTGATCTTGTTTAAATCCTGCTTTTTCAGGTAAATCAGCAGTTAAATACCTTTCATGAGACAAATCACAGATAACTACAGGTGTTTTTGAACTGCCTATGTTTTCTACCAAATTTGTAGATCGCTTGTAGAAATTAATCAAATCAACTTCGCTGTTTTCAACCGAAGGAATTGGGGCGTGATTTTCTTTTGCCAAGACGTAATCAACCAGTTTCTTTCCCACTGGCGATTCGATTTCCGGATCTTCGGTAAGAGAGATTCTAACCGTATCACCAATTCCATCATTCAATAACGCTCCGGTTCCCACAGCCGATTTAATTCTTCCATCTTCACCTTCCCCAGCTTCTGTTACACCCAGGTGCAATGGGAAATGCATATGTTCCTTTTCCATTTCGCAAACCAACAAACGAACGGTTTTCACCATCATTACCGTATTGCTGGATTTTATTGAAATGGCAACATCGGTAAAGTTTTGCTCTTTACAAATGCGAAGAAACTCTAAGGTAGCTTCAACCATACCTCTTGGTGTATCGCCGTAGCGACTCATAATTCGATCTGACAATGATCCGTGATTGGTACCAATTCGAAGGGCCGTATTGTGTTCCTTGCAAATGCGAATTAGTGGAATAAATTTCTCGCGAATCTTTTCTAAATCTTCCTGGTATTTTAAATCTCCGTATTCGTTGTTTTTAAAATCGGCACGTTTGTCCACAAAGTTTCCCGGATTAATTCGAACCTTGTCGACATATTTTGCTGCAATTGTAGCAGCTTTAGGATTAAAATGAATGTCGGCAACCAAAGGTGTTTCATATCCTCTTTTTACCAATTCCTCTTTAATGAATTTTAAATTTTCAGCTTCTTTCGTTCCCTGTGTAGTTAAACGAACGTATTCTGCTCCCGACTCTATCATTCTGATTGCCTGCTCAACACTAGCTTCTATATCATTTGTATCAGTGTTGGTCATCGATTGAATTCGAATAGGATTATTGCTACCCATTGGGGTATTGCCAATATTTGATTCGCTTGATTTGCGACGAGAATAATTGAAAAGATCTTTACAGAAATTATTATGCTGTGAAAAACTCATTGTTATTGATTTGAATTGAGCCACAAAGGTAAGTATTTCAATTATCAATTATGAGTGATCAATTATGAATTGCAAGGGAAAAAGAGTCAGAATGCTTAAATTTACACTTAATTTGTATTGCGGTACTTAAATGATTTTAAAGTTCGATTTTCTTTAACTTTAAGTACTTGTAACTCTAAGTACTCAAGGCACTAAAAACTCTCTTATGTCGATTAAAGTTCAAGAAGTAAGCAAGCTATACGGAAAACAAAAAGCACTTGACCAAGTTAGCTTTGAAATTAACCAGGGTGAAGTTGTTGGATTTTTAGGACCCAATGGGGCTGGTAAATCAACAATGATGAAGATTATTACTGGTTTTATTCCACAATCTTCCGGTTTGGTTGAAGTAAATGGCTTAAATATAGAGGCGCATTCATTGGAGGTGCGTAGGCAAATTGGATATCTGCCAGAGCATAATCCGCTTTACCTGGAAATGTACGTGAAAGAGTATCTCGACCATGTTGCTTCAATATACAAATTGGGAAAAGCTAAAAAGTCGAGAATTGCTGAAATGATTGACCTTACTGGACTTGGTTTGGAGCAGAACAAAAAGATTGGTGCACTTTCGAAAGGATACCGTCAAAGGGTAGGAATTGCACAGGCTTTAATTCACGATCCGAAAGTGGTAATTCTGGATGAACCAACCACTGGTTTAGATCCCAATCAATTGGTCGAAATCAGAAACCTGATTCAGGAAATTGGCAAGCAAAAAACTGTTATGCTTTCTACTCATATCATGCAGGAAGTGGAAGCTTGTTGCGAGCGCGCTTTAATTATCAACAAAGGAAACTTGGTTGCCGATAAAAAGATTGAGAATCTAAGTTCTGAATTGTCTTCGAAGAAGATAGAAGTGGAGTTTGCTGGTGATATTTCCTTGGATATTTTGAATCAGCACGAGGGAATTAAGGAGGCAATAGCTATAGGAGATAACAAGTTTAGCATTTCAAGTTCTGGTGATATCCGTAAGGAAATATTCCAAATGGCTGTGAAAAATAATTGGGAACTTCTTGAAATGAAGAGCCAAACCCAAAGGCTGGAAGACTTGTTCCATGAACTTACAAAATAGATTAACCACAGAGGGACACGGAGAACCACAGAGTTTTAATAATTAATCGATTTTACAATGAAAGAAAATGAGATTACTCGAATTGTTATCGAATGTGCGATGAAAGTGCATAGCACATTAGGTCCTGGATTATTGGAATCTGCTTATCAGACATGTTTGTATTACGAATTATCAAAAACTGGGTTAAAAGTGGAAAAGGAGAAACCTCTTCCAATTGTTTATGATGATGTAAAATTAGATTGTGGTTACAGGATAGATTTGTTCGTAGAAGATATGATTGTTGTGGAACTAAAATCGATAGATACTTTTAGTGATATACATTTGGCGCAAGTATTAACTTATTTGAAATTAGCTGATCAACGTGTTGGTTTAATGATCAATTTTAATGTGGAAAGATTAAAATATGGAATCAAAAGAGTTATCAATGGATATTAAAATATCTTCTCTGTGTTCCTCTGTGAACTCTGTGGTTCACAATTATAAAAATATAACCACAGAGGAGCACAATGTATCACAGAGGGATATAAATATTGATTGTTCGAATTATTGAATTAAAAATACTCAGAGTTAAAAAAACATCACACTCTTAAAGTATCACCTTTCTCTGTGTCCCTCTGTGACCTCTGTGGTTCATTAAATTTTCGTTTGATAATAAAAATCTGTGTAATTCGTGGTTAAGTCCGTATTAATAAGACTTTGCAGTCTTTTTTAGCCTGAAACCACCTGTTTCTCAGGACTACGAATTGTTAAAAAGCATTAAAAACACTTATTACAATATTGTTTCTTTGCAAAATAATGTTTTCCTTTGCCGAGAATTAAGTGGAAAGATTTGGCTGCTTGCAACCACAGAAAAAAATGCTAAATGGTGTTATTATCCTTTTTCTGCGTTAATACAACAACCAATTGCTTTCCCGTAAATTTTATTTATAAAGTACTTAAAGTCGGGTGACTTACATGATAAAGTAGGCTTTACTGTGCTCAAAACTTTAAAAATTATGGGATATTTATTTACATCAGAATCTGTTTCTGAGGGACATCCAGACAAAGTATCTGATCAGATTTCAGATGCCATTTTGGATAAATTACTGGCTTTCGATCCTAATTCGAAAGTTGCAGTTGAAACTTTGGTTACTACGGGTCAGGTAGTAATTGCCGGTGAGGTAAAAACAAAAACCTATATTGATGTTCAGGAAACTGCGCGTAAGGTGATCAACCGTATTGGTTACACAAAAAGCGAGTACATGTTCGATGGATCATCTTGTGGTGTTTTAAACGCACTTCACGAACAATCAGATGATATCAATCGTGGTGTAGATCGTGAAGATCCAATGACTCAAGGTGCTGGTGACCAGGGAATGATGTTCGGTTATGCTTCTAAAGAAACCGATGATTACATGCCATTGTCGCTTGAATTGTCGCACCGTTTGTTGATTGAAATGGCTGCCATTCGTCGCGAAGGCAGAGAGATGACATATCTTCGTCCTGATTCAAAATCTCAGGTTACCATTCAGTACAACGATCAGGATGTTCCTGAAAGAGTTCATACTATCGTAGTTTCTACTCAGCACGATGACTTTGGTCCAAACGATGAGTTAATGTTACAAAAAATCAAGAAAGATGTTCGTAACATTCTTATTCCTCGTGTAATTAAGCAATTGCCAGAAAGAGTTCAGGCTCTTTTCGATGATGAATTCATTTTGCACGTTAACCCAACAGGTAAGTTTGTGATTGGTGGTCCTCACGGTGATACTGGATTAACTGGTCGTAAGATTATTGTTGATACTTACGGTGGTAAAGGTGCTCACGGAGGTGGTGCTTTCTCAGGAAAAGATCCTTCGAAAGTAGACCGTTCTGCAGCTTATGCTTCACGTCATATTGCTAAGAATATGGTTGCAGCAGGTGTTAGCGATGAAATTTTGGTACAACTTTCATATGCAATTGGTGTTGCTGAACCGGTAGGTATCTATGTTGATACTTACGGAAAATCGAATGTGGAATTAAGCGATGGTGAAATTGCAGAGAAGGTAAAAGAACTATTTGATCTTCGTCCGGCAGCAATTGAGCAGCGTTTGAAATTGCGTAATCCAATTTACGAAGAATCTGCAGCATATGGTCATATGGGACGTACGCCAAGAACAGTTACTAAAAACTTTGAATCTCCTTATTTCGGAAATATCGAAAAAGAAGTTGAATTGTTTACTTGGGAGAAACTAGACTATGTTGAGAAAGTAAAAGAAGCTTTCAACTTATAAGATAATCACAAAATATATTGAGAAGCCATTCCTTAGGGGATGGCTTTTTTTATGCTTTAAACTGATTAGAATAAAAATGAGAAAAATTTTTCGACAAGTGTAACATTTGAAAAAGAAGTGCATCAAAAGGGCAAACAAACAAATTAAAATTTTAAAAATATGAAATCATTTATTGTAACATTAGCCCTAGTATTCATTGCGAATTCTTCTCTTTTTGCACAAATCAGTTCCATTCAAGTTGAAGTTGTTGGTCAGGGAGAACCTGTTTTATTACTACCAGGATTTACTTGTCCGGGAGAAGTTTGGCTTGAAACCGTTGAGAAAATCTCGCAGAATCGCGAATGTCATATCGTTACCTATGCCGGATTTGGTGATGTGCCTGCAATTGATAGTTCTTGGTTGCAAACAGTGAAGAAGGATATCGATCAGTACATTCGGAAAAATGGGTTTTCAAGACTTTCAATTGTTGGTCATAGTATGGGGGGCACCTTGGCTTTGTGGTTGGCTTCGGAAAAACAATTTGATATTGAAAAGTTGTTAATTATTGATGCATTGCCATGTATGGGAGCGATGATGATACCAAATTATTCAAGCGATAAAATTAGCTACGATACCCAATACAACAACAACTTGCTTAAAATGAATGATGAAGAGTTCAGGGGAATGGCGATGAATATGGCAGTATTTATGAGCAAATCGGCATCGAAACATCAGCAAATTGTGGATTGGATGATAAAAGCAGATCGCAAAACTTATGTATATGGTTATACCGATTTATTGAAATTGGATTTGAGAGAAGATATTAAGAATATTGAATCGCAAGTTGTTATATTAGCTGCAGCTAACCCTAGCAAAAGTATGGTTGAAGGTGTTTACAACAATCAGTTTGCAGCACTTAAAAGCAAAGAAATTGTTTACATAGAGAATTCAGCACACTTCATCATGTTCGATCAGTTCGAAACTTATATGAATGAACTTAAGCAACTTTTAAACTAATGAACCAATCATTTAATACGCTTTACAAAGAAAACTACACCAAAGTTTACCGCTTGTGTTTGACCTATGTGTCAGGAGATGAAGCCTTGGCGGATGATTTATCGCAAGAAGTATTTGTTAAAATTTGGCAAAATCTGGATCAATTCAGAAATGAGTCACAAATAAGTACTTGGATATACCGAATAACAGTGAATACCTGCTTAATGCATTTGCGAAAGATTAAGAAAACGCAGGAAAAAATTACCGATCAAGTGCCAGAACGTTTATGCGAAGATCAGGAAGATACTAAGGATGAAAGATTAAAAATGCTGCGTGCTTGCATAAAGAAACTAAACGAAATGGGTAAGATATTAATTTCACTGGTGTTGGAAGAGGTACCACAAAAAGAGATTGCCGAAGCAGTAGGTTTATCAAACGAGAATGTAAGAGTTCAAATTCACCGTAACAAAGGAAAGCTCTTCAAATGTATGACTAGTAAAGAAATGCAAAACGCTTAAAGCCTAAAAACAATGAATAATTTCAAAGATATAAAATCAATATACGATAACCAGAAGTCTCAGGAGCCAACAGAAGTGCCAAAAGAACTTAAAAAACGAATCAAAAAAGCCGATCGTTTGGTCAACAATAGTCACATTAAAAATATTGTCATTCTATCAATCACAGTATTGGGCATTGTAGGAATTGACCAATTTTACTTTACATCAACAAGTATGTTATTCGAAATTGGAATTATTACCATGATTATGGCTTTGGTCATTCGAATTACAATTGAGCTGTTTAGTTATCGAAGAAAAAAGAACTTGAATATACTTCGTCAATCCGATCAATTCATTTCCGATTTGAAAGCTTTTTATCTATGGCGCAAGAAGATTCATAAATACCCAACTTATATGACCTTTTCGCTTTATGTAATTGGTGTAGGATTATTATTTATAGAGTTTTACAAGTATTTGTCTGCCTTCTGGTTTAATTTTTTCCTTGTTGAGTTTGTTGTGATCATTGTGGTGTTGATATTTTTCATCAGGAAGAAAATCAAAAAAGAAATCAATACATTAAATGAAATGATAGAATTGTATGAAATTTAATAATCAGATATTCTAAAGATGAGCCATTCCTCTGGGGATGGCTCTTTTTTTGTCCTATAAGTTTGATGAACAAAGTTGAATATGTGATTTTTAAAGATGTTTTCGATAAAATGATAGATAAATTCATGAATTACATTTAAAAATTAGGAAGATAATCGAAAATAGGTATAAAATTCATGAATAAACATTTAGATATGAATATAAATACTTCAAAAATCAAGAAATAATATTCAAAATCTACTAAAAATTAGGATAATGTATCGTAAATTTAGAAGGAAATCAAACCTAAATCCATTAAAATCAAGCTTAAAATGAGTAAAAAGTATCCTATAAACGAGCTAATCTTAAAAGAAATGAAGAGACATGGGATGCGACCACCCGATTTGGCCCGTAAACTTGATTTAAGTGTATCAACAACCTATTATTTATTGAGTAGAAATACCATACAGGTGGATCGACTGCGCCAGATTTGTAGGATTTTGAATACAAACTTCTTTCAAATATTGGCCGATCAGATGAATATGGATAATGATTCGGATGCCTTTAAAGATGAAGAAAAAGAGGCGTTAAAAGCAGAGAATGAGACTTTGAAAAGTGTGATTAGAATGTTGGGAGGTAAGTAAAAATTGCCACGCAAAGGGCGCAAAGAATTAATACGGTAAGAACGCAAAGATTAATTACAGATTATTTACGACACGATGAATACTGTTTTTTAGAGTTTTACTATTAAAGTTTATTAGTAAACCAAGTCGTTTATCAGACAATTTGAGATAAGTTAGCAGTTGAGCAAAATGTACAGGAAGCAAATTTTCAACAGCTTTAATTTCTACAATTACTTTTTCTTCAACTAATAAATCTAACCTATACCCAATATCTTGCTTAACCTCTTTATAGATGAAAGGCATTGGAACTTGTGTTTTTACTTTTAACCCAATTTCATTTAAGTCAAAAGCAAGGGCATGTTCATAAGCTGATTCCAATAGTCCAGGTCCAACCGTTTTGTGTAATTCTATTGCTCGTCCAATTATTTGATATGAAATTTCGTTTTCAGTCATGACATAAATATTGTCTCTTTGCGTTCTTACCGTATTAATTCTTTGCGATCTTTGCGCGGATTGGATAATGCTGCACCGTATCCTTTATACTTTTTTCAATATCAATAAACTCAAAGTTTAGAGCATCTTTAATTTTTTGATTCGAATACTTCCTGATGTTGTGCGAAGCGCGAGCAGTTTCTTTGGTGAAACTTGGTTGTTTAAACAAAAATATCTTTTGCAAAGATGCCAAACGCCATCCTATTTCAGTCATTTTTGGAGAAGCATATTTTGTAGGTCCTTCTAGCCCAATATGTTTTGCGATGGTCTTAAATATAAATTCATAAGTACAGTCGTCGCCGTTTAAAACAAAGCGTTCGTTCACAATATCGCTTTCCATTAACTGAAGCATAGCTTTGCTTACATCTCTAACGTCAACATAGCCAGTAATTCCCCTTGTAAAATACTTTAATCCATTGGCAACCGTACTAAATAATAGCGAGCTGCCTTTGTCCCATTGTCCCGGACCCAAAATAATGGATGGATTTACTATTACAGCATTCAAGCCTTCTTCAATTCCGCGCCATACTTCCAGTTCCGACTGGAATTTACTAAGCGAATAACCCGAACGTTTATCCTCAGGACTCCATGGAGTAGTTTCGTTTACAGTGTCTTCGCCTTCTTCGGGAGTTCCTAATGCAGCAATGGAACTTACCATACAAAACTTTCGAATATTGTTGTCTATACAAGCATTTACCAGGTTGCAGGTTCCTTCTACATTAATATCAAGAAGGTTCTTTTTGTCTTCTTTCTTGAAGGAAACCAAAGCAGCACAGTGATAAACATCTTTTACACCTTCCAAGGCCTCTTCCAAAGAATCGGGATCCAACATATCTCCATCAAACCATTCAATTGATTCAAAAAGCTGATCGGCATCTTTTGAGTAAAAGGAAAAGGTTTTTCGAACCAAATCGATATTGCTGCTCGATCTTTTTAAAGCACGAACTTTATTGCCATTTTTCAGTAAATCAAAAAGTAGATGTGAACCAACAAGACCGGTTCCTCCAGTAACTAAAATCATGTGATGGAGATTTTTAAGTATTAAAAAAAGGGGTGAAAACTATTTCACCCAATTCATTTTAATTGTCTGTTTCATATTATCATGCACACTCAAAGGTACAGGACTTGTTCCGGCTACCGATTCAATAATCTTTTTCTCTTCATCGGTATATTTCTTATCCGGGAAATTGAATTCAACAATTACCTCTGCTACTCTGCGAGGGTCGCTAGCCATGATTTTTGTAATGTCCAGTTCAGTACCTACAATATCAATGTCATTATCGCGAGCCACAATGCCCATAATGGTCATGATGCATGAACCTAATGAAGTTGCCAATAAATCGGTTGGTGAAAAAGCTTCTCCTTTACCTCTGTTATCGGTTGGTGCATCCGTAAAGATTTTATTTCCTGATTGTAGGTGAACACATTCGGTTCTTAAATCACCCAAATATTTGGATTTTATAGTAGTCATGGTATTTTGATTTAAAATTTAAAGCTAAATATATCTATTAATTTCGAATTATATGCACTCAATTGGGAAGACACTATTTATGGCTATTTTTCAAATTGCACCCACCCACTTTCAATTAATAATTGTATGACTTAATATAAATTTAAATTTTTTATAAAATGAAAAAGCCATACAAACACTTAATTTTTATAGGGGTGAATTTAATTGTAATTTTCATTACCATTTCAATACTAAACTACTTTATTAAGGGTGAGTTTGATATATGGGATAATGCGACTCGTACTATTGTAATCACGGTTGTGTTGTTTCTTATGAATATTTTTGGCTGGTTAAAAGTAAAAAAGAAGAAGTAAGATTAGAGATGTAATTCTTTTAGGAGAATTTATATTACTTGTATACCTCCATACTATGATTGTTTGGAGGTATTTTTATACTTAGACTTTAAAATCTAAAGTAATAATTGAGTTATTATTTCGATTTATAAGCACTCAGATCATTTTCTAAAAAATCAAACAGTGAGATGCTGATTAAAAAACTGTTAGCCTTTTGAATATACAGTAAATATGATCATTCGCTTTTGTATTTTTTCTATATTTGTAAACTTTTTAGAAAATACTAGATTAAATTAATATAAATGAGCACGAAATTTCCAGAATACAAGAATTTTAATCTATCGCAGATTAATAAGGATATCTTAAAAGATTGGGAAGAAAACAAGACTTTTGAGAAGAGTTTGGAGACCCGTGAAGGTCATCCATCGTTTGTTTTCTACGAAGGGCCTCCTTCGGCAAACGGAATGCCAGGTATTCACCACGTAATGGCTCGTGCACTTAAGGATATTGTATGTCGTTACAAAACTCTTAAGGGCTTTCAGGTGAATCGTAAAGCAGGTTGGGACACACACGGTCTGCCTGTTGAACTTGGTGTAGAAAAAGAACTGGGAATTACAAAAGAAGATATTGGAACTAAGATTTCGGTTGATGAATACAATGAAGCTTGTAGAACCAATGTAATGAAGTACACTCGTGAGTGGGAGGATTTGACTTCGAAAATGGGATACTGGGTGAATATGGAAGATCCATATATCACTTACGATAACCGTTATATCGAAACGCTTTGGTGGTTGTTAAAGCAAATGTTCGAGAAGGATTTGCTTTACAAAGGATATACCATCCAGCCATTCTCGCCTGCTGCAGGTACTGGTTTATCAACTCACGAGTTGAATCAACCAGGTTGCTACCGCGATGTTAAGGATACCACTGCAGTGGGTATGTTTAAAGTAGCTCGCGATGAGAAGAGTGAATTTTTATACGAAGGTATTGATTGCGATGCATACTTTATTGCATGGACAACTACTCCATGGACACTTCCTTCAAACACTGCTTTGGCTGTAGGTCCTAAGGTTGACTATGTTAGAGTTCGCACTTTCAATCCATATACAGGAATTCCATGTGTGGTGATTCTTGCAAAAGACTTGTTCTACAATTTCTTCGATAAGAAATATGAAGGTCTTGAACTGGGCGAATACAAGCCAGGAGACAAGCGATTGACATTCAAAACTCTTTCTGAGCACAAAGGAACTGACCTGGAAGGAATTCGTTACGAACAACTAATGCCATTGGTAAAACCAGAAGGTGATGCTTTCCGTGTGATCCTTGGTGATTTCGTAACTACTGAAGATGGTACTGGTATTGTACACATTGCTCCTACTTTTGGTGCGGATGATGATAGAGTAGCAAAAGCAGCTGACATTTCTCCATTAATTCTTCGCGATAAGGAAGGTAAGATGCAACCAATGGTTGATCGTACTGGAAAATTTTTCTTGATTGAAGATTTGGATCCTGAGTTTGTGAAGAACTATGTGAATGTTGAAGCTTATGGCGAGTATGCAGGTCGTTTTGTGAAGAATGCTTACGATCCAAACTTGACTGAGAAAGATCCTACTTTAGATGTTGATATTGCTGTTGCTTTGAAGAAAGATAGCTTGGCATTTAAAGTTGAAAAGCATGTTCACAACTACCCACACTGTTGGAGAACTGATAAGCCAGTATTGTATTATCCATTGGATTCATGGTTTATCAAAACTACGAATGTTCGCGATCGCATGATCGAATTAAATAAAACCATCAACTGGAAGCCTCAATCAACTGGTGAAGGTCGTTTCGGAAAATGGTTGGAAAACCTACAGGACTGGAACCTTTCTCGTTCTCGTTACTGGGGAACTCCACTTCCTATTTGGGTAAGTGAAGATCGTACAGAAATGAAATGTATTGGTTCGGTTGCTGAGTTGAAAGCAGAGATTGAAAAATCAATCGAAGCAGGTTTCATGACTGAAAACATTTTGGCTGATTACGTAGAAGGAGATAACAGCAAAGCGAATTACGAAAAATTCGACTTGCACCGTCCTTATGTTGATGGCGTATTTCTTGTATCTGACTCAGGTAAGAAATTGGTTCGTGAATTAGACTTGATCGATGTTTGGTTCGATTCAGGAGCTATGCCATATGCACAGCAACATTACCCATTTGAAAATAAAGAGGAATTCGATAAGTTGTTCCCTGCACAGTTTATTGCTGAGGGTGTTGACCAAACTCGTGGTTGGTTCTTTACACTTCACGCAATTGCAACGATGTGTTTCGATGGTGTTGCTTTCGAAAATATCATCTCCAATGGTTTGGTATTGGATGCAAAAGGAAACAAGATGTCTAAGCGTCTTGGAAATGCTGTTGATCCATTCGAAACTATCGAGAAATACGGTTCAGACCCATTGCGTTGGTACATGATTACAAATGCTCAACCATGGGATAACCTTAAATTTGACTTAGGTGGTGTTGAAGAAGTTCGTCGTAAATTCTTCGGTACTCTATATAATACATACTCATTCTTCCAGCTTTACGCTAACATCGATGGATTTAATTATTCAGATGCTGATATCAAGATGGAAGAGCGTCCTGAGATCGATCGATGGATTCTTTCTCTTCTGAACTCATTGATTAAGGAAGTTGAAGAGTGTTACGAAGCTTACGAGCCAACACGTGCAGGTAGAGCAATTCAGAATTTCGTAAATGAAAATCTTTCTAACTGGTACGTTCGTTTGTGTCGTAAGAGATATTGGGGTGGTGAGTATGATGCTGATAAGATTTCGGCTTACCAGACTCTTTACAAGTGTTTGGAAACCATTTCAATTCTTGCTTCTCCAATTGCTCCATTCTACATGGATCAGTTGTTTAAAGATTTGAACTCTGTAACCGGACGTTTCACTGAAGAATCAGTTCACTTGGTTGATTTCCCTAAATACAATGAAGAAGAAATTGACAAAGCACTAGAGGAAAGAATGGACATGGCACAGAAAATTTCTTCGATGTCTTTAGGATTGCGTCGTAAGGTAAAAATCCGTGTTCGTCAGCCACTACAGAAGATCATGATTCCTATTTTGGATGAAAGCATGGTTCCACAGTTGGAAGCTGTGAAGAATATTATTCTTTCAGAAATTAATGTGAAGGAAATGGAATTCATTACTGATACTTCTGGTGTATTGGTGAAGAAAATCAAGCCAAACTTTAAGACTTTAGGTCCTAAGCATGGTAAAATCATGAAACAAATTGCGGCTGCTATTGGTCAAATGACTCAGGAAGATATCGTGGCATTTGAAAAAGCTGGAAACTATGCAATCACTGTAAATGACGAGAATGTAGATCTTACACTAGAGGATGTTGAAATCATTTCGGAAGACATTCCAGGATGGTTGGTTGCCAATGAAGGGAAACTTACTGTGGCAATGGACGTAAACATTACCGATGAGTTGAGACAAGAAGGTATTGCACGTGAATTTATCAATAGAATTCAAAATTTAAGAAAGGATAGCGATTTTGATGTTACTGATAAAATCAAACTTGAAATTATGATGCATGATTCTATCAACGATGCGGTACTTGCTCATAAAGAATACATTGGAAGTCAAACTTTGGCAGTAAGTGTTGAGTTAGTAGAAAAATTAGCAGAAAGCGAAGCGAAGGCGGTAGAGATTGAACAAGGTGTAGAAAGCTTCATTAAGATTGAAAAAGTTAGTGAATAATCGATTTTTTGTTATCTTTAGAAAACGAATAAAACTATAGAAACAATGACTGAAAAGAAGCGATATACAGACGAGGAGTTACAAGAGTTTAAGAAATTAATAATCTCTAAACTTGAGAAGGCAAAGAAGGATTACGATACCTTAAAAGCTGTTATTTCTAATAGCTCAGGTAACGATATTGAAGATACATCTCCAACTTTTAAAGTATTGGAAGAAGGTGCATCTGTTCTTTCTAAAGAGGAAGCTGGCCGTTTGGCCCAGCGTCAGGCTAAGTTTATTTCTCACCTGGAAGGCGCTTTGATTCGAATCGAGAATAAAACGTATGGCATTTGTCGTGAAACTGGTAAGTTAATTGCACCAGAAAGATTACGTGCAGTGCCTCACGCTACTTTAAGTATCGAAGCTAAAAACAAGCAGTAAATTATTCAACTGAATATAGAAAATGATTGGAAGAGTACATTCTTCCAATCATTTTTGTTTAGAAGTAAAGGTTTTTATTTCTTTAAAATCTGAAAACAAACGAATAAAACAATTAAAGTATAAATATGTCGCTATTTAAAAAATCAGTAGCATTTATTGTTGTACTTCTGATCTTGGATCAGACACTAAAAATTTGGATAAAAACCAATATGATGTTGGGAGAATCTTATCATATTTTTGGTGATTGGTTTCAAATCTATTTTATTGAGAACAATGGAATGGCCTTTGGAATGGAATTAGAAGGCGAATGGGGAAAAATGCTATTAAGTTTGTTTCGCATTATAGCTGTTTGCGGAATTGGCTGGTACTTGCTTGATATTTGTAAGAAAAAGGCGCCTCTAGGATTGATTATTGCTATTTCGCTGATTTTTGCTGGAGCTATGGGAAATATTATTGATAGTGCTTTCTATGGCCTGATATTTAATGATAGCTATTATCAGGTTGCTCAATTTTTGCCAGAAGGTGGTGGATATTCAAGTTTCTTACATGGTAAAGTGGTTGATATGCTTTATTTCCCACTAGTAGAAGGAAATTTTCCAGATTGGTTTCCAATTTGGAAAGGTGAACATTTTATTTTCTTTCGACCGGTATTTAATATAGCCGATTCTTACATCACCATTGGGGTTGCATTCATCTTGTTGTTTCAACGAAACTATTTCGTAAAAGAAGAAAAAAATTAACGAAAAGATACTATATATAAAAAAAGCCCTTTTAAGGGCTTTTTTTATGATTTGGCTTGTGCAGCTTTTCTTTTACGCTGTGCTCTAAAATAATTAATTTGACTTCTTAAGCTCCATATACCTCCAAGGATTACTACAAGGAAAATCCATTGTTTACGTCCCCATCCTGCATCTCCAAAAATTCCTTTTGAGAGCATTACAATTGCTGTAATTACCAATAAACTTGTTAACAGAGCTGCGACATGACCTATAGCTGCATTTTCCTTTCTGATTCCAGGTGTACAAAAAAATAAGACTACACCAAAGAATAGTGGAATAAGTGCTGTAAATTGCCAATCTCCTATTTCGTAATATCTGGCAAAAAAACCGAATGCTCCTGCCAAAACCAATACCAACGAGTATACTTTGTTAATTTGATATGCTTCTTTCATATTTGTTATTTTTATTTAGAAAAAATCTAAATACTAAAATACAAAAACTCCGGAACATTCAAAATGAACTTGACAGATGTTTGCTACCGATGAGCATTTAATCCTTAGCTATCGGAAGATTAATAAGTTCACTTCATTTCTTATTGATCTTTGAAGATCAATTGGCTTAAACTAAATCATCTCAAATTTTAAAAGGTATAAAATAAGAAAGGCCGCCCTACTGGACAGCCTTTCTTGGACAACCTTAAAACTCAACCATGAATTGATTATCGTACCGCAACTACTAAATACTTTGAAGACTTCCAGAACTCAGCTGGATCAAGAATAGTAATTCCTTCAACCGTATCGGTTCCCTCAACCTTATAAGAACCTGTTGGATGACTTGTTACTAAACTAATCTTCTTTCCTTTAACAGGAATTGTAGTAGTTTGGGTGATATCAATTTTTTTAAATTCACTTTCATTAAAATCCTCGTTAAGAACTGCAGTTGTACCAATTCCGATGAATCCACCATCCTTAGTAATTACCTGCTTTTCTTTTAATTCTTTACTAGTACCACAAACGTAATAACCTGTGTTAAGAGCAGCAGTTTTTTCTGCAATCTCTTGGGTTTTTGTTTCATTCTCGGTATTAAGTGCTAAAACCGTACCGTTTAATTCCGTTACTTTTCCATTTAAGTTTTCAACTTCGATGTTTAGTTTAGCAACTTTATCGTTTAAAGCGATAATCTCAGTTTCTTTCGCTTCCAACTTTGTTTTCAAACGATCGGTAAGCTTACGAAGCTTAGAATTTTGATACCAGCTATTATTTAATTTCTTCTCTAAATCAGCAATTTTTTCTCTGTTTTGCTCTAGTAAGTTATTGATTGAAGTAAGATCGCTAGCAATCTTTTGCTTCTGTGATTTATTAGGATTCTCAGAGTTTACTGATATAATCGTTTCTTTTTCTTTAATTATTTCAAGATTCTCTTCAATGGTATTTAAAGACTCAATAAAATCATTAATTGTAGAATCTTTTTGTTTTGCCATTGAAGTTAGCTGTTGATTCTGCTCTCTTAACTGCTTTAATTCTTTTTGGTTACATGCCACCAAGAATGGTAAAATCAACAATACTAATACTAGACGTTTCATATAAATATATTTTAGAGATTAGGTTTCACAATGTATATTCATTTTATATATGTGAATATCGTGCCGAAAAGGACAAAAGTTTAATAAAATACAAACTCGCAATTGTAAGTTACATTAAATCAGGTGTGTTTGGTTGTGGTGTTAAAGTTGCTTTTTTATTAAGTAAGCAAGTTCGGAAAATATATTGGGGAATTATTCTACACTTTTCGTGTAAATATTCCACACGTGTGGAAACAGTTTGATTGATATGCACAAGCAGTTTTACTTAGAGAAATCTTTTATAACTTTACTAAATTGAGGTAAATAAGAAGTATAACATATGAGTCCAGAGAAAAGAAGTAACATTAAAATAAAAGTTGTTCTAGGATACATTTTAGTATTCCTAGCCATTGTGGCTTCATTATTTATCGCAAACAGAGCATATAACAAACTGCTCCATTCTGTAGCCATACTATCAAAACCCGATATTGAAATTACAAGAATGAATCGTGTGCTTACCAATTTATCGGAAGCGGAAAACAAAATCAGAGTTTATTCCTTAACTAGAGAGGAGAAGTTTTTAGAAAATTTTTATGAGAACATTCTGGAAATTCAGAATGATTTGGACTCCTTGCGTATTTATAGTCCGGATAGTAGTCGTGCTGTAATTCTAATAGATTCAATGGATTATTTATTGGAGGAAAGAGCTGAAAAACTGGAAAAATTTGTGAAATTGAAGCAGTCCAAAGAGCGCGTAAACCTTTCGCAAAATGCAATGAGACAATTGAGTGAGGCTACGGATTCTGCAAAAACACAAATTAAAACTACAACAACTAAAACTACCATTCTAGATACAGTAAAAACAGCTAAAAAAGTAAAACCTAAGAAAAACAATTTCTTTAATCGATTACTGGGGAAAAAAGAAAAGGTAGACACATTAGAAACAGTGATCGAACGAACCGAAGTGCAGGTGGATACTAGTTATTTACCTCAGTCAGATAGTTTGTTGATGAGCTTGCAAGATCAGTTGGAAAGAGCTCAGGAAATTGAGAAACTGAATAGAGAAATTGTATACAGAGAGGAACTTCGCCTGGTAGAAGAAAACACAATTATTTGGGATAAAATTAAGTTGCTGTTAAGACAGCTGGAATCAGAAAGGTTTAATCAATTGCAGAAAGAATCCGATAAGGCAAAACAAATTGCAAGCAATACCATTTCGATTATCTCTATTATCATTATTGTTGGATTGGTCTTGGGGGTTTTGTTTATCATTTTTATTCTAACCGATATATCTAAGAGTAATTATTATCGTTCTGAGCTGATTATTGCCAAAGGAAAAGCTGAAAAATTGGCCAAAATAAAAGAGGATTTCCTGGCTACAATGAGTCATGAAATTAGAACTCCTTTGAATGCCATTATTGGTTTTACCAATCAGTTGGATAAGACCAGCTTGGAGAAGAAACAAAAGAATTTTGTAAGTGTTTTAAAGAGTTCGTCCAAACATTTACTTGGATTGGTAAATGAAATACTTGACCTTTCGAAAATCGAGGCTGGCAAACTACATGTGGAAAGTATCAATTTTAATCCTCAGGCTTTGGTTTATGAGGTATATGATCTTTTGAAAGTAAATGCCACTAACAAGAATCTTAGTTTCGAAATTGAATATACCGGAGAAAATAACATTCGCTTGTTGAGTGATCCATTCCGTATCAAGCAAATTCTTTTGAATTTAGGATCGAATGCAATAAAATTTACAGAGGAAGGACAAGTGATGATAAGAGTATCTGTAATATCTGAAGGTGATTCTTATTTATTTGAGGTTGATGTTGAGGATACTGGGATTGGAATTGCTGAAGACAAGCAGGAAAGTATTTTTGAAGATTTTAGTCAGGCTGATTCTTTTTCGGCCAGAAAATATGGTGGCACAGGCTTGGGTTTAGCAATTAGTAGACGATTGGCTGTTTTATTGGGTGGAGATTTATTTGTTGACAGTGAATTGAAGAAAGGATCAACTTTTACATTACGATTGCCATTAAAAGAGGCTATAAAATCAGTTGAGGAAACAATTACCCAACAAAAAATATCGATCTCTGAAGAGCTTAAGGATAAACATTTCTTGATTGCCGATGATGATGATTACAGTTTGCTATTGCTGCAAACCATTTTTAATACATGGAATTTAAAAGCAGAATTTGTTGACAATGGAGAGAAAGCTTGGAATTTGATTCAGAAGAACCATTACGATATGATTCTGACTGATATTCATATGCCAAAAATGGGAGGAATTGAACTATGTCGTAAGGTGCGAGAACTGAATAATAGCTATAAGGATATTCCCATTGTTGCACTAACTGCAAACGTGTTGGAATCAGATTTAAAGCAATACATTTCGTCAGGAATGACCGAATGTTTGGTAAAACCATTCGATGAAGAGCTTTTACGTTCAATGATAAGCGAACTATTATTAGGAGGGTATGATGCTCAGCCAAAGATTAATGATATTAATATTTCTGCAATTGAAGATGAACCTTTGTTCGACCTTTCTCAGATTAAGCAGTTTACTTCTGATGATCCTGAATTAATTAAGCAGATTTTAAATCAATTTATAAATTCAGCCAAAGAGAACTTAAAAGCCCTTCGTGAAGCAGCAGATAAGAAAAATTACCTGGAAATTGGATCCATTGCGCATAAAATGTTAAGCTCTTTTAATCAGTTAAAAGTAGTGAGCGTTGCACCTTTGCTTAAGGAATTAGAAGATTTATTGCATAAAAAATCCGAAGTTGTTGAATCTCCGGATTATATCAATGAGTTGGTTGATGAGGTAGAACAAAACTCTCAAATTGTAATTTCATCAATTGCAGATGAAATGGTGGTATGATTTATACCTCAATCCCATATTGTTTAATCTTATTATAAAGAGTTTTTCTGTCGATATTTAGTAGTCGAGCAGCTTTCGATTTGTTGAAGTTTACTTTGCGTAAAGTTGAGATGATCAATTCTTTTTCGTTTGCGGCCTGAATCAACTTCAGGTTCGATCCTTCAATAACAACATCATTTTTTGGTTGATCGTTGAGAATTTCGGTAGGCAAACTGATGATTTCAACTTGATTGCCCTGACTCAATAATACCGAACGACGCACTACATTGCGAAGTTCACGAAGGTTCCCAGGCCATGAATAGGTTCTGAATTTGTCCAAAACTTCATCAGAGAACTTTTCAATTTCCTTATTGAGCTCACTATTCGATAAATCCAAAAAGTAATTGGCAAACAACACAATGTCTTCATCGCGATTTCTTAGTGCAGGAACCGTAATTTTAAACTCGTTTAACCTGTGATACAAATCTTCTCTAAAATCGCCTTTGTTTACTGATAAAGCCAAATCTTCATTGGTTGCAACCACAATTCTTACATCCACGTCGATGTCTTTATTGCTACCAATTCTGCGAACTTTTCTTTCCTGCAAAGCTCGGAGTAATTTTACCTGAATTTCGTAAGATAGATTTCCAATTTCGTCCAGGAAAAGGGTTCCGCCTTTGGCAGCTTCAAACTGGCCTTCCTTATCGGTAATTGCTCCTGTGAACGATCCTTTCACATGACCAAATAATTCACTTCCTGCCAAATCGGTTGATAATGCACCACAATCAACAGCGACAAATGTTTTTCCTTTTCTGTTACTTTCGGCGTGAATTCTTCTGGCTGCAATCTCTTTCCCTGTTCCACTTTCACCTTCAATAATTACCGACATATCGGTAGGAGCTACCAAGCGGATGTACTGATCGATTTGAAGAGAACTTGAGCTTTCGCCACGAACGAAATCAATTGCAGGTTTCTTCTTTTTTTCCTTCTTTTTGGGTGCATCTTGCTTTTCCTGAGCTTTTTCCAGAGCTGAGTTGATCAGCAATAAAATCTCATCCGGATTTAAAGGTTTGGTAACATATTCGAAAGCACCCATTTTTATGGCGCTTACCGCTGTGCGAATATCTGCATAAGAAGTCATTATAATTACAGGAACTGATGGGTGCATGGCTTTGATTTTCTGCAAAAGTTCCAAACCGTCAAAATCAGGCAATCTAAAATCACTTAAAACCAGATCAAAAGTTTCGTTTTCTAGTTTTTTAATGGCTTCGCCTGCTGAAAAAACGGTATCGGCATCAAATCCTTTACGTTTAAGCAATCCCTGAAGCATCAGGCATATGGTAGCATCATCGTCTATAATTAGTATTCTCTTCATGCGGAATTATAGTGTTTTGTTTATTAGATCTTAATCTGTTTGGCTTTTGTGGTAGCATCAGGATTAAGCCCTACAACCAAAATTACACAAAAAGCTCGGATGAATGAAATCCCGAGCTTTCTTTTATGATTTGTTAAGCTATTAATTTGTCTCTTAAAATTCTGCCTTGTCTGCCAATACAAAATCCAGTTGTTTTGCAACCAGATTGGCCTTGGCAACGCGTATGTTAATCTTATCTCCCAATTGGTAGATTTTGCGGTGATGACGACCAACAATGCAGTAATTGTCTTCGTCGAATTCATAGAAATCATCTTCCAATTCTCGGATAGAAACCATTCCTTCGCACTTGTTTTCGTCAATTTCTACATAGAATCCCCATTCGGTAACACCAGAAATGGTTCCTTCAAATTCTTGTCCCAAATGATCTTGCATAAATTCAACCTGCTTGTATTTGATGGAAGAACGTTCGGCATTAGCAGCCTTTTGTTCCATCTCACTACAGTGCTGACAGAATTCTTCGTACTTGTCGGCATTTACCGATTTGCTACCATTCGCATATTTTTCCAATAGTCGATGTGCCATCATATCCGGATAACGACGAATTGGTGAGGTAAAGTGAGAATAATGATCGAAATGCAAACCGTAATGACCAATATTCACAGTAGAATATTCAGCTTTTGCCATTGATCGGATAGCCAAAGTCTCTACCAAATTCTGAATGTTTTCACCCTTTACGCTATGCAACAAATTGTTCATCGATGTTGAAATTGCCTTTGCATTGGCAGTTTTGATTCCATAACCAAATTTGCGAATGAATTGGTTGAATGAATTCAACTTATCAGGATTTGGTTGGTCGTGAGTTCGGTATATAAAAGTTTTGGCTTTTTTACCTTTGGCTACTCTTCCAACCGATTCGGCAACCTTCTTATTTGCCAGCAACATGAACTCTTCAATCAGTTTGTTCGAATCTTTTGATTCTTTAAAGAACACACGGGTAGGCTTTCCTTTTTCATCAATATCGAATTTCACTTCGTATCGATCAAAATCGATAGCACCTTTTTTGAAACGTTGCTCACGAAGAATCTTTGCCAATCGATCTAAGCAAAGAACCTCTTCCTTATAATCACCTTCGCCTGTTTCAATTACTTGCTGTGCTTCTTCGTAGGTAAATCTTCTGTCCGAATTGATAACGGTTCTACCAATCCAGGTATCCAAAACCTCTGCTTTATCGTTCATCTCAAAAACAGCAGAGAAGGTTAGTTTCTCTTCATTTGGTCGGAGGGAACAAACACCATTGGAAAGTCTTTCCGGCAACATGGGTACTACTCGGTCAACCAAATAAACCGAAGTTGCCCTATCGAATGCTTCCTGCTCAATAATGCTTCCTTTCTTCACATAGTGGGTAACATCAGCAATGTGAACACCCACTTCCCAATTGCCATTCTCCAATTTTCTCAATGATAATGCATCATCAAAGTCTTTGGCATCATGCGGATCGATGGTGAAAGTGGTAACCTCTCTAAAATCTCTTCTTAAGGCAATTTCTTCCTCTGTGATCTTATCGGAGATCAGTTCAGCTGCTTCGTTTACTTTCTCAGGAAACTGGTAAGGCAAATCATACTCAGCTAAAATGGCATGCATTTCCGTATCATTATCACCTGGTTTCCCAAGAACATTTACCACCTGTCCAACCGGATTTTTAGACTTCTTAGGCCATTCGGTGATTTGAACAATCGCCTTTTCACCATCTTTTGCACCATTTAGTTTGGTAAGTGGCAAAAAGATATCGTAAGGCATTTGCCTGCTGTCGGAAATTAGGAAAGCATAGTTTTTCGAAACCTCGATGATTCCAACAAAGGTGGTTTTCTTTCTCTTTACGATTTCCACCACTTCGCCTTCGGGTTGCTTGCTTTTTCTTCTGGCAAATAGGTATACTTTTACCACATCGCCATGAAGTGCGCGATTCAAGTTGGCCTGTGATACAAATACATCTTCTTCCAAATCATCAGAAACAATAAATGCTGCACCTCTTGCGGTCATATCAACAGTTCCGGTGATGTGACCAATTTTCGATTTTAGTTTGAACTTGCCAGTTGAAACTTCGTGAAGGAAATCCAAATCGGTAAGGTCATACAGAATGCCTACCACCAATTGTTTTACTCCTATTTCTTTAATTTCCAGCTGTCTGGAAACTTGTTTGTAGTTAAATGTTTTCTCAGGATTGTTGCTGAAAATCCCTACAATTAGATTTTCTAAGCTTTTACGATTATATCTTTGACCTGATTGTTTTCTTTTTTTTCTAGTCATATTCTTTAAATCTTAGCCATAAGATTTTGTGAGCTTTTTACCCAATTATTAATGTAGTGATAATAATCTTAAAAAAGGGTATTGAACTCATTATACTTCTATAAACTAATTCTTAATTCGTATAATGCCGATAGATAGTTAAAACTCGATAATAAATAAAGTGTAATAAGTGAGTGATTTAACTACGAATCGGTATTACTTCTCTTTTACTTTTTATTATCTGCATTTAATACAAATGCAGAATTGTACTAAAAATCAAATTTGTAGTACGTTTTGTTGAGTTCTGATAAAATTCCGTTAGAGAGGTAAATCCGGAATTATCAATCTTGTCGAAATTGCTACCAAACAAGATATTCAAGTGCGGTATTGCTATGACAAAGATAGAAGTACAAATCTATTTCTACAAAAACTAAGGTAAAATTATTGTGGTTCTATATGATTTTAGTGCGTGAGTTATTGAATAGTACTTAAAATACTTAAAGTGCCTAAAGTACTTAAAGTTAAAATACAAGAAATAATTATAGCAGTCAATCATTTAGCATTGCTCTTAATCAAAACGAATAAAA
>NZ_JALPNU010000035.1 GCF_030851345.1 Marinifilum sp. D714 | reverse complement strand
CAAAAGATTTAATAATTTTAGCCTAGAAAACATTCTTTTTTTTAGTGGCACAACATAACCGAAATAGATGGCACAATTACACCGAAATATCCACTGTGCAGCAAAAGGAAATAAAATTCCTGAATACATGGTTGAAAGTGTTATGAAGCGATTTGAGGAGGTAATTGAGGAAGGTCTAAAGAAAGGAATAGCCATAAACACTCCTCTCATTAATATCCAACCTAGTTTAACTGGCACTTTCGAAGGAAAACACGATAAATTCGATAACAAAAGACATCAACTTCATTATCGTATATCGGAAGGAACATTTTTAAAAAGAGTAGCCAAAGAAAGTGAGCTATTCAAAATTGTTCCTCCAAGCACTTTGATACAGATTCACTCTGTTAACAGTTTAAGTTCACCTGCTTCGAAGTATCAATTTGAGCCTGGATCGATACTTGAGCTAAAAGGCAAAAGCCTTAAATACGACAAACAAGATAAGCGGCAAGGCATATTTCTGGTGAATGAAGAAAGTCAAAATGAGTACCGAATGGAATTAAGCCTTGAAAGCACCAAGAGTTATCAAATGTTTCAGGTTCCTTTGGATATTGAAAAAGGCAGTTACATGCTTGAAATACGATGCCTGCCTCCTCGTTACACAAGCATTAGGCATGGTCGATTCTACAAAGCCATTATCATTATTTAAACTTCGCCTAATACTGGTATGCGTATCAAGTACTTGAAACGAACTGTATCAAGCCTATGATACGGTGCGAATCAAGTGTATGAAACGGATCGTATCAAGCTTATGATACGGTACGAATCAAGGCTATGAAACGAAAAGGATCAAGTACTTGATACGCTAAGTTCCCTTATAATAAGATAGCAACAAGTAGCTAGGAACGACAGCCAGCATTAGCCTACCAAGAGGCACTACCCACAGAAGAGCTAGCTTTAATCACTGTTAAACCTGTCAGAGTCGGATGACCTGACAGCGTTTTAAATTGCTATTTCCAAACTCTGACAGATCTACGATGCTGTCAGGTTTCTCTCCTATTATATAATATTCTTAATCATGCTTTGATTGATATTAAACAGCCTTCAAATTCACTAGGGTTTGTTATCTCTGCATAGTTTCTTAGGTTTATTTCTACATCGTTGCCATTTTTGTTTATTGATTGATAAACCGACTTAGTGATTCTTTTTAAACCTTCCGGATGTTCAAAAGAATAGTCTATTATTTTTGGTAAAGAATCCTTATGTATAAGGAAGATTTTTTTAGAATAATGAGGGTTTCGGATCATAAAGACAGGCACACCGTTGTAATCTCCCTGATATAAATCATGTTCCAATGGATCATTCAAGAAAGATTTTGATGTGAAATTATCCTTACCTTCAGTGAGATCAAAGCCAAATGAAAAGTTAATACTTAAAATTACAATGTCTGATTTTAAATCCTTTTTTAATACGCTTCCTAATTCTTCTATTGAACATTCTATTTTCGATTCACTACATAACCTATCTAAAACTTGGTAATATTCAAAATCTTCATTACTTGCTAGTTGCCAACCATAACCGGCACCATGATCAATATGAAAAACTGGATCACCCAATTTTGAAAAGGGATCTTTCTTTTCAATAAAATTAAATATACCTAATGATTGTTCCTGAACACTCTCTTTTTCAGATATTAAGCCATAATAATCAAGAATAGAACGAAAATTAGCTCTTCCATTATATCTGTCTGAAACAGTTTTAAAGAATTGATCTATATATTCTTCATCTAAAGGACTTCGTTGTATATCTTGCTTTATTTTCTCTTTTAATAAATCTTTTAACTTTTCAATAATAGTCTCTGGAGATTCAATATTTTCAGGTATTGAAAAATCTAGTTTTAAGTTTTTGAGTAATTCTCTATCACTTTGTACATACTTAAATAGATTTTTAAATTGATCCATTTCGTTCATCCATAAATGAGCTTCCTCATGTTCCAAATTTGATGGTATATAATCATATCCTAAATGATTATCTGTAATCAAGAATGACTGTAATGTATATTGACGTAAAAAAAGAAGGATTGAGTATTTACGCATGTACACTTGAATATCATGATTAGCTTCTAAATGATATTTAAAAAATGGAATATTATTTATCTGGAAATAGAACTTAAAGATCTCTAGTAAACTTTGAGGAAGTATATCATTGCCCCCATTAATTGCGATTGTGTCATTCGGTTGTCGATACCCCCATAATTCTGTAATGAAATCATATCTTTTATAATATAATGCCATTGAAGCAAGTGCATTTACGAATTCCTTTTGTTTATGTATTAATAGAAAAGTTAAAGGTTGTTTCTTGAAATCTTTAATTGAATACTTTACTCTATCATATTCACTACTCTTTAATTTTAACTTAACATCTTCAGACCATTTAGAATACTTACCCAACCAATTCTTTACCTGGCTAAAGCTTGAAATATCCTTGCACTCATCACTTAGTTTATCTATATCTTTCATTAAGTCATTATACTCAAAAGTGAGATATGGAGGAGAACTAAAAAAGTATGGATAACCATTAAATAGTAACGAATAATAACGTGGCATAACATCCATTCTGTTGTTAATCATTATATCTTTTAAATTATTCCATAAATATGACTGGTAACTATTTAGTAAATCATCCATATTTTCATGTACTTCATCTAATGATTCTTCAATTTTATATTGTAATGAATCATACCAAACAAATGCTGAATTTGGAATGGAATTATCAATGGGAATATCGTTTTTACGGACAGAGTAATAAATTATAGAATTGTAAACCTCAAGTATACCATATGATAAAACATCGTAATTCTGCTTAAAAGCAATCTCTATAAATATTTTTTTTAACTCCTGTACAATTAATAACGAAAGATCTGATCTTTCATTAGTATATGCTTTTTTCCAAAACTCAAGAAATGAACCTAAATACCTCTTTTGTAAATTAGAAGATCCAAATTTCAAATCGAATATAAATCTCTTAAAATTTCGAACTAAGTAATGTACTGAGTCTTTAGCTGATGAATAATCTCCAGAGTAAACTTCACAAAGAGAAACACCAGATAATAATTCCAGACTCTTATATATTTTACCAATTGCATACTCGCTGGATTCGGCATTTGGAAGCCTCTCTATATTTTTAACAAACTCTTTCTCTAGTTTTTCTTTCAACTTAACATTTGATGAGTATACTAAAATACATTTAATATAAAATCCAAAAATAACCACAGCAATAATACTAATTATTAAGGTGGTAATTACGAAGAATATATTATATCCTATTAAGTTTATGAATATCAAAAAAGTATTTAGAAATAGAATATAAACTAAAAGCTTGAAAACAATTTCATCAATAAACTTTGTTGTAAGAACGTTTAAATTATATTTCTTATCCACATTTGATATAACATCTAATGAAATAGGTAGGGAGATACTTAATATTGCAGATATAAATGTACTCAAAACAGCAAGACCTGTTTCACTGAGTAATCTATACTTATCTTGTAAATCATACAAATATAAAAGACCTCGTTTATCTAAATAGAATGTTTGATAAAAGCTAAATGTAGCACAAGCGAGAAGTATAGTTGCAATTACACTTAAAAATAATGTTAGGTAGCTTTTAAAAGGAATTTTGCTAAAAAATGATATGGTATTTTTACCAAATTCTACAATCTCGTTAAATTTCATATTAGAATTGCATGTGTTTTTAAGATGATCAAAGCTAGCAAAATAACTTCACATAATTTACAAGTAACAATGATTATTAAAATATTATTCAAAAAGTACTAACAGATCTTTGATCCTGTCAGGTTAGAAAGGCAAAAAAACCTGTCAAGAATTACTCCTGACAGGTTTCGCATTTTATATACTTTATGGTTCTCCTACCAATCCTGCTTTTGCTCTACGTAATCGCTAAAGCTTTCGATTTTAAGATCGGCTTCGGACTTTTTGCAGATGGAATAGATGAAGGCTGATGCCAAACGAGCATTGGTTACCAAAGGAACGTTTAAGTCGATGGCAGAACGTCTGATTTGGTAATCGTTGTTCAGCTCATCTTTGCTTAAGTTCTTTGGAATATTCACAACGAAATCTACCTCTCGATCGCGAATCAAACTTACAGCTGTTTTCTCTTCGTTTTCATCTGGCCATGCAACCGCTACAACGGTCACCCCATTTTCCTGAAGAAACTTTGCAGTACCTCTTGTACCGTATAGCTTGTAGCCACGCTCTTCCAACATCTTCGAGCTCTTTAATAACTCTAGCTTCGAGCGAATAGGACCACTACTAATCAATACCGCCTTCTTCGGGATACGATAACCAACTGATATCATTGATTTTAATATTGCATCATAGTAATCGGCGCCCAAACAGCCAACTTCACCAGTTGAAGACATGTCTACACCCAATACAGGGTCGGCTTTTGACAGTCTTGAGAAGGAGAATTGCGATGCTTTTACACCGATATGTTCCAGCTCAAACATTGATGGAAGATTGTTTGGAATGTTCACATCTAACATTGCCTGCGTTGCTGTTTCCACGAAATTAAAGTCCATTACTTTCGATACAAATGGGAAACTACGGCTGGCACGAAGGTTACATTCGATTACCTTAATGTCGTTGTCTTTTGCCAACAACTGCATGTTGAACGGTCCGGTAATGTTTAAGGATTTTGCAATCTTTTGTGCAATCTTTCTGATTCTGCGTATGGTTTCGAAGTACAATTTCTGTGGTGGGAACACCAAGGTTGCATCTCCAGAGTGAACTCCGGCAAACTCAACATGCTCAGAAATGGCATCAATCACAATTTCACCATTCTTGGCAACTCCATCGAACTCAATCTCTTTGGCTTCCTGAATAAACTCACTCACAACCACCGGATACTGTTTAGAAACCTGTGCAGCAAGATTCAAGAAATGCTCCAACTCCTCGCGGTTCGATACCACGTTCATAGCGGCTCCTGAAAGCACGTAACTCGGACGAATCAATACAGGGAATCCCACTTCATCAATAAACTCGTGAATGGCTCCAATACTGGTCAACTCGCTCCATCTTGGCTGATCAACTCCCAATTCATCCAACATTGCCGAGAAAGTCTGACGATTCTCTGCTCTGTCAATGGATTCAGGAGAAGTACCCAATACATTCACATCAGCATTGTGAAGACGCATTGCCAGGTTCTGTGGAATCTGTCCACCAACCGATACAATTACACCTCTAGGCGATTCCAAATCGATGATATCCAACACTCTTTCGAAGGAAAGTTCATCAAAGTACAATCTGTCGCAAACATCGTAATCGGTACTTACCGTTTCCGGATTGTAATTGATCATTACCGAACGTAAACCTTCTTTGTTTACTGCATTCAGGGCATTTACACTACACCAGTCGAACTCTACCGATGAACCAATACGATATGCTCCCGATCCCAATACAATAACTGATTTGTTATCGGATACATAGTTGATGTCATTTTCATCGCCACTATAAGTCAAATAAATGTAGTTGGTTTGTGCAGGATACTCGGCAGCAAGCGTATCAATTTGCTTCACAACCGGAACAATTCCCTTCTCTTTACGATGCTTTCTTACCGCCAACAATTCCGATTCCATATTGGTATTTTCTGGCTTCAGAACGAATCTTGCCAACTGGAAATCCGAGAATCCATATACTTTAGCTGCTTTAAGCAATTCATCAGGTAAAGCCTGTAAGTTGCTATGCTTTTGCAGATCCCACTTAATCTTAGTGATGTGCTCTAACTTGCTTAGGAACCATTTGTCGATCTTGGTTAGGTCGTGTACCTGATCGATGCTGTATCCTTGTTCGAATGCCTGTGCAATGGAGAAAATACGCATATCGGTTGGATGTGTAAGCTCCTTCTCTACATCTTCGAACTTGGAGTGTACATTCCCAACAAATCCGTGCATTCCCTGTCCAATCATACGCAAACCTTTCTGTATGGCTTCCTCGAAGTTACGACCAATGGCCATTACCTCACCAACCGACTTCATACTTGATCCAATCTCTTTGGTCACCCCTTCGAACTTGTTCAAATCCCAACGAGGAATCTTACACACTACGTAGTCAAGCGCAGGCTCGAAACACGCCGTAGTAGTTTGTGTTACCGCATTCTTTAGCTCATGCAATGCGTAACCTAAACCTAGCTTGGCAGCCACAAATGCCAATGGATAACCCGTTGCTTTCGATGCCAGTGCAGATGATCTGGACAGACGAGCATTCACCTCAATTACACGATAATCTTCCGATTCAGGATCCAGTGCATATTGTACGTTGCACTCTCCCACAACGCCCATGTGACGAATGATTTTAATCGCCAATGATCTAAGCTTGTGATATTCCGAGTTGGTTAGCGTTTGCGATGGTGCAATTACAATACTTTCCCCGGTATGGATTCCCAGTGGATCGAAGTTTTCCATATTACAAACCGTAATACAGTTGTCGTAAGCATCACGTACCACCTCGTATTCTAACTCTTTCCAACCTTTCAGCGACTCTTCAACCAAAATCTGGCTGGAGTAGGATAAAGCGTTCTCAGCAAGCTTTTTCAGCTCATCCATATTGGAACAGAAACCAGAGCCTTGTCCACCAAGAGTAAAAGCAGCACGCACAATAATTGGGAAACCTAATTTCTCTGCTGCATCCAAAGCTCCTTCTATCGATTCTACAGCATAACTCTGAGGAGTTTTTACATCGATTTTACGAAGTTCGTTCGCAAAGATCTCTCTGTCCTCTGTTTTAATGATTGTCTCGATTGGTGTACCCAATACTTTTAGATTGTATTTCTCAAGAATACCAGACTCGAACAACTCAATACCACAGTTCAGTGCAGTTTGTCCACCAAAAGCCAGAAGGATACCGTCAGGCTTTTCCTTTAAGATTACTTGTTCTACAAAAAAGGGAGTAACCGGCAAAAAATAAATTTGATCGGCAACTCCCTTGGAAGTTTGTACGGTTGCGATATTCGGGTTGATCAATACGGTGTAAATACCTTCCTCTTTCATGGCCTTTAAGGCCTGCGATCCGGAATAGTCAAATTCACCAGCTTCACCAATTTTCAGGGCTCCTGAACCTAATACGAGTACTTTCTTTATTTTGTCTTTAATCATTTTTTTAAGCTCTTAGCTTTTAGCTCTCAGCTATCAGCAGTTAATTGTTAATTTGAAGGATTCTTGTTAGCCACTGATTAAAGTCAAGTGGCAATTGAAATAACTTCTCTTCGAGTGAATGAGAAAATAAGTCAAATATGTCCTCTTTTAATTAATAATTCAATTAGGGATTAATTGATAATTCTTAATTACTAATTGTTAATTGCCTTGATGTTTTTCCATCATTTCAATGAAATCATCAAAAAGGAATTCTGTATCAGTTGGACCACTGGAAGCTTCAGGGTGAAACTGAGAAGCGAAAAATGGTTTGCTTACGTGCTTGATTCCTTCACAGGTATTGTCGTTGGCATTAATGAATAATTGCTTCCACTCTTTTGGTAAAGTATCATTGTTGATTGCATAACCATGGTTCTGAGAGGTAATAAAACAGCGTTTGGTTCCTTCCAAAACTACAGGCTGATTGTGACTTCTATGTCCGTATTTCAGCTTGTACGTATCGGCACCTGCAGCCAATGCCATCAACTGTGTTCCCAGACAAATTCCCATAATAGGTGTATCCTGCTCAAATGCTTTCTTTAGGTTTGTAATGGCAGCTGTGTTTTGTTTCGGGTCTCCAGGACCATTAGAGATGAATAATCCGTCGTATTCTTCCTGAGTGAAGTCATAGTCATGTGGAACACGGATCACTGTTGTATCGCGCTTTAAAAGACATCTGATGATGTTGTTCTTCACCCCGCAGTCCAACAATAGCACTTTGTGTTTTCCATCTCCATAAACCTTTTTCTCTGGTGTGCTTACCTGTGCAACCAGGTTTTCAAGGTTAGGATCTTTCCATTCAGGCTCATTCCCTTCAAAAACAATTTTAGCCAACATACTTCCCTGTTCGCGAAGTTTTTTGGTTAATGCACGAGTATCTACACCATAAACACCTGGAATTTTGTGCTCTTTCATCCAATCAGAAAGACTTAAACTTGCATTCCAGTGACTGAACTCTTCTGTGTAATCTGATACAATAAATGCTGAGACCTGAATCTTTTCTGATTCATAAAATCGGAACAGTTCATCCTCCTGCAATGTTCCCGGAACACCGTAGTTCCCAATCAATGGGAAGGTACTCACCAAAATCTGCCCTTTATACGAAGGGTCAGTCAAACTTTCCGGATAACCGGTCATTGCTGTGTTAAACACCATCTCTCCTGCCACGGAGCCCTCATACCCAAAAGATGTACCGACGTACTCTGATCCATCTTGTAAAATTAGCTTTGCTTTTGTCTGTTGTGACATAAAAGTTCTATAAAATGGTTATTAAATTCGATTAATAGTTAAATGTGCCGTATCGACCGCTTTTATATTCTATTTAGTAAGTTCATATAGGCTTCTTTGGTCTTGTGGAAGTTGAATGCTACAAATGTTTCGTTCATTTTGCATACGATTCTGTCGTTGCATAAATTCCCAAGACTTCCTTCGTGAACGTGATTAATTTCGCCCTCGTGCTTGAACTCTCCTGCATCTACCAATTGTCCTACCTTCTTGTATGCATCACGGAAAGGAACGCCGTCTACCACCATCTTGTTTACTTCTTCTACTGTAAACAGATATTGATAACGCTCATCATTCAATACTTCTTTGTTAATTTTCACTTCTGATAGCATGATTCTGGTCATTTCCAGACATGAAAGCATTTTATCGAATGATGGCATAAAGAACTCCTTGGTCAACTGATAATCCCTGTGATATCCCGAAGGAAGATTGGAAGTTACTGCCTGAATTTGCGCAGGAAGCATTTGCAATGCATTGGCATGTGCTCTAATTACCTCAAACACATCCGGATTTTTCTTGTGCGGCATGATACTACTACCTGTTGTCAACTCATCAGGGAAACTTAAGAAGTTAAAGTTCTGCGAATTGTACAAGCATGCATCCATGGCCAGCTTAGCAATTGTCATGGCCATATTGGCAAGTGCAGAAAGCACTGTAAACTCCATCTTTCCACGTCCCATTTGTGCATAAACCACATTGTAGCTTAGGTTATCGAAACCTAGCAAATCAGTTGTCATTTGACGATTTAGAGGAAAGGATGAACCATATCCGGCACCCGATCCCAATGGATTTTGATTTACTACCTTATAAGCAGATTGAAGTACCAACAGGTCGTCCGTTAAACTCTCAGCATAGGATCCAAACCACAAACCAAATGAAGAAGGCATCGCCACTTGCAGGTGTGTATATCCTGGAATCAAAACATCCTTGTAAGTATTGCTTTTCTCAATCAACAAGTCGAATAGTAATCTTGCCTCACGAACGATTTCTTCTAGTTTATTTCTGGTAAATAATTTTAAGTCCAAAAGAACCTGGTCGTTTCTTGATCTTCCACTGTGTATTTTCTTACCGATATCTCCTAAAGCCTGTGTAAGCAAATATTCAATTTGTGAGTGAACATCCTCAATACCGTCCTCAATTACAAAGGCATCGTTTTTAATGGATGAATATATTTTTCTTAATTCTTCCTGAATTAACTTCAATTCTTTCTTTTCCAACAGACCTATAGATTGTAGCATTTCAATGTGAGCAAGTGATCCAAGCACATCAAAAGGAGCTAGTTCCAAGTCTAATTCACGGTCTGTACCTACCGTAAATTGCTCAATTTTCTTATCAAGTTGTACCCCTTTATCCCAAAGTTTCATATTTCGATTATATTAGGTGCGTATTATTTATTTTAAGTATTTGTATGTTTTTTTTTGCTATTCTCATTTCAGATGAAGCTTCAAGCTGTCGTCTGCAAGCATCAAGCCTTATTTTGAGATGTAGAATCAGTATATTTCTTCATTAATTCATCATTCATAACTCATCATTAATCATTAGATTTTTAATCCGTTCAACAAGTTATAATATTTTTCGATGCCTTCCCCAATTTCTTTCACATAGATAAACTCATCCGCTGTATGTGATCTTGCAGAATCTCCAGGGCCCAATTTTAATGTGGGAAATCCTTTCATTATTGCCTGATCCGATGTGGTTGGAGATCCATAATAGCCCATTCCTTGTTCTAAACCAGCTTGTATTAAAGGATGTTCCAAAGTAATACCAGATGAATTCATCCTGAATGATCTTGCTTTTACATCACTTTCAACATTCGCTTTAATGATTTCAAAGGCTTTCTCGTTTGAGTAATGCTCGTTGGTTCTAACATCTACAACATAGGTACATGATGCTGGAATTACATTGTGTTGTTTTCCTGCATTAATCTGCGTTACAGTCATTTTAACCGGCCCAAGCATTTCTGATTCATTCTCGAATTGGAAAGTGTGAAACCACTCAATATCTTTCATGGCAAGACTTATAGCATTCACACCCTCATTTCTGGCAGCATGTCCAGGAACTCCTATGGCTTCACAATCAAGCACCATGAGTCCTTTCTCTGCAATGGCCATCTCCATTAGGGTTGGCTCTCCAACGATACCAACATCAATTCTTCCAATTTCATCCTGAACCAACTCAAAACCATTCTTACCCGATATTTCCTCTTCTGCTGAAGCACAAAACACTCGGTTGTATTCCTGATCGGTTTCATCCAGTGCCAGGAAAGTTGCCATTAGTGATACCAAACAACCTCCTGCATCATTACTTCCCAATCCGTAAAGTTTTCCATCTACCACTTCAGGATTGTAAGGATTTTTAGTCCACTTTTCGTTTGGTTTTACGGTGTCCAAATGAGAATTTATTAGCAAAACAGGTTTACCTTCCTTAAAATTCTTATTGAATATCCATACGTTATTCCCTTTTCTGTACACCTTATACCCAAAGGCTGATAACTTCTTCTCCATTACATCAGCAACAAGATTTTCCTCTTTGCTAAAGGATTGGATCGAAATCAGTTCTTTTAGTGTATTTAGGGCGATATCTGTGTATTTATCTAATTTCATTTTCTTCTATTGAATAATCTGAGTTCCTGATGAATGATTGTTCGCCATTGAAACAAAATTGCCAATGATTACCTCTTCAACTCCTTGTTTGAGTGCGTAAAAAGCATTTTCTGTTTTTGGCATCATTCCAGTATTAATGCTACCATCTTTTACCATTTGTGCACACTGTTCTGCATTTAAAACAGGCATTACACTGCTGTCATCATCGGCATCCATTAAAACGCCTAACTTTTCAAAACTATATACTAACTTCACCTTGTAGAAACGGCTTAAAGCAGCAGCAACTTCGGTTGCAATGGTGTCAGCGTTTGTATTCAGCAATTGCCCTTTACCATCGTGAGTAATTGGAGCAATTACCAAAGTTGAGTTGCACTCAATCTGTTTGCACAAAGCCAGTGTATTCACTTTCGTGATATCACCAACAAAACCAAAATCAATTGTAGGATGGTTACGCTTTTCTGCCAGGATCAAATCCTGATCGGCTCCACACATTCCCATTGCATTTACTCCCCTAGCCTGAAGTGATGCTACAATATTCTTGTTCACCAAACCGGCATACACCATGGTAACCAACTTTAGATTTTCAGCATCAGTAATTCTTCTGCCATTCACCATTTTGGTTTTCACTCCAAGTTCTCCTGAAAGATCCGATGCCAGCTTTCCTCCTCCATGTACCAAAACCACTTTGCCACTCAAGTTTGAAAATGCATCCAATAAATCATTCAACTTATCTGGATCATCAATTACGTTTCCTCCAATTTTTACTACCGTTAGTTCACTCATTTCTCTTTACAATTTGGGTTTTTATACTTTGTGTTAAGCGGCACAAGTGCCTGCTAAAACACAATTAAACGCTTCAATGAATTGGTCTGCCTCTTTCTTTGTAATAGAAAGTGGTGGCAACAAACGAAGTGTGTTCTGTCCTGAAGAGCCTGTAAATATTCCATGTTCCTTTAGGAGCTTCGTTCTAATTTCCGACATGTTTTCAATGTCGATACCAATCATTAAGCCTTTCCCCCTTATTGCTTTTATCGCTTGATTTTCTTTCAATTTATCGATTAAATAACTTCCTATTTCTACCGCATTTTCAAGCAGATGCTCTTCTTTAATTGTTTCCAGAACAGCTGTTGCAGCAGCACATGCCAGATGATTTCCTCCAAAGGTGGTTCCCAACATTCCTTTCCATGCCTTGATTTTCGGAGCTATCAGAACTCCTGCAATTGGAAAACCATTTCCCATGCCTTTTGCTGTGGTAATGATATCCGGTTTTACATCTGAATACTGATGCGCAAAGAACTTCCCGCTTCTTCCAAAACCCGATTGGATCTCATCCAAAATCAAGAGTGCACCATTCTGTTCGCATGCTGATTTTGTTGCTTTCAAGAAATCGGCACTTGGTTCAAATACACCATTAACACCTTGAATTCCTTCTATGATCACGGCTGAAACATCACCTGCTTCAAGCTCTTTTACCAGACTCTCCGTATCATTCATTTCAACAAAAACCACATTGTGCTTTGCATTGAATTCAGATGATAATTTTGGATTATCTGTTACCGAAAGAGCTCCTCCTGTTCTACCATGAAATGCTCCTTTAATCGTGATTACCTTTGATTTCTGATTGTGGAATGATGCTATTTTCAATGCATTCTCATTGGCTTCTGCCCCCGAGTTGCATAAGAACAGGTTGTAATCATCATATCCGCTAAGCTGGCCTAATTTACAGGCCAGTTTTTCTTGCAATTCGTTCTTTACCGCATTTGAATAGAAACCTAAACAATGTAGTTGATTTTCAATCCTAAACATGTAATGTGGATGAGAATGTCCAATAGAGATCACTCCATGTCCACCATAAAAATCCAGGTATTGATTTCCCTTGTCATCAGAAAGCTTCATGCCCTTTCCGTTAACAAGATTTATATCGTAACAATTATATACGTCGAATAATTTCATTTTTCTTTCCTCCTTTTAAAAACCTACAGGTTTTAAACCTAAGCCCTCTTTTTCATTCAATCCAAACATGATATTCATGTTCTGAACAGCCTGCCCTGATGCTCCTTTTAGTAGATTATCAATGACCGAGACAATCATTAATTTGTTTCCATGCTTCTCAAGATATAACACGCATTTGTTAGTGTTAACTACCTGTTTTACATCAGGGATTACATTCGATATGGTAACAAAAGGATGTTCTGAATAATAAGATTGATATTTCGCTTTCGCTTCTTCCAGGCTCCACTCACAATCCGTATAAATGGTCGCCATGATTCCTCTGCTAAAATTCCCTCTTACCGGAATAAAGTTGATCGCTTTTGAGTAATCAGGCTGCAACTGAAGCACAGATTCAGTAATTTCTCCCAAATGCTGATGCGTAAAGGCTTTGTAAACCGCTACATTGTTATTCTTCCAGCTAAAATGAGAAGTTACTGTTGGATTTTGTCCTGCTCCAGTCGATCCTGTTATTGCATTTACATGGATTTCTTCACTTAATTGCTTTTCTTCTGCCAATGGAAGTAATCCCAATTCTATGCAAGTAGCAAAACATCCTGGATTAGCAATTCTGCTAGCTGTTTCAATACTTTCCTTATTCAATTCTGGCAATCCGTAAACAAAACCACCATCATTATTTTTAGGTCTGTAATCGGTACTTAAATCAATAATATATAAATCCTTCGGCAAGTTGTTCTGCTCTAAGAAAGCCATGGTTTTTCCATGCCCTGAACAAATAAATATCACGTCTACAGCTGAATAATCGGCCTCTCCAAATACCAAATTGGTATCACCAAGCAAATCCTTGTGCACATCTGTAATGGGATGCCCGGCATGGCTCGTACTCTGCACAAAAGCAATATTTACCGTTGGGTGCCAAACTAATATGCGTAGCAATTCTCCTGCAGTATATCCTGCACCACCTATAATTCCAATATTCACCATCTTATTGCTTATTTACTGTATGATAAATTTGAAGAGAATTGGCCAAAATATTTGTAAAACCTTTTACATCATCTGCTGTCCAACCTTCATTGCTTTCGCCATATTGACCAAACAAGTCAGACATCAAATCATTTGGTGATTCAATCCCTTCAACAAGGAATTGTTCAGGGCTCATTTTAATGAAAACTGTACCATTCACATTCTTCTGTGAATCAACAAGGAAAGTCTCCATATTTCTCATTACAGGCTCTAAGTATTGTGCTTCGTGAAGCAACATGCCATAGAAATTGGAAATCTGTTCTTTCCAGTACATTTGCCACTTTGTTAAAGTGTGCTTTTCCAAAGTTTCATGAGCTTTTATAATCATTAAAGGAGCGGCAGCTTCGAATGCTACTCTACCTTTTGTACCAATAATGGTATCTCCTACGTGCATTTCTCTTCCGATTCCGAAGGCTGCACCAGCTGCTTCTATTTTTTGAATTGCCTCTAAAGGGTGTGCTACTTTTTCGCCGTTAACTGCCACCAATTCACCTTCTTTAAACTCAATGCTTAACTTCTCTGGCTCTGTTTTTACAACTTGCTTAGGGTAAGCTTCCTCAGGCAATGGCTGACTTGAGGTTAGGGTCTCTTTTCCTCCAATGCTGGTTCCCCAAATTCCGGCATTAATGGAATACTTCATTTTCTCGAAGTTTGCATTAATACCATGATCTTTCAAATACTGAATTTCAGTTTCTCTGCTTAATTCAAGGTCTCTGGTTGGAGTAATAATTTCGGCATTTGGAGCCATGATTTTAAAAATCAGATCGAATCTGATTTGATCATTTCCTGCTCCTGTACTGCCGTGTGCGATATAATCTGCATTAATGGAATGTGCATATTGAGCAATTGCCATTGCCTGAAACGCTCTCTCTGAGCTTACTGATAATGGGTAGGTATTATTTTTAAGCACATTACCCATAATCATGTACTTGATGCATTTTTCGTAGTATTCTTTTGTAACATCCAGCGATACGTGTTCGATAACTCCCAATTGTTTGGTTCTATCTTCTATTTCAGCTAGTTCTTCATCACTAAAACCACCTGTATTTCCTAATGCTGTGTACACATCCATCCCCAACTCCTTAGAAAGGTAAAGTGCACAATATGTTGTATCTAATCCGCCGCTATATGCTAATACTACTTTTTTCTTATCTGTTGTCATCGTTTTTTCTTTTAGATTGATTGAATTGTTTATTTGTTTTCGTTCGAATTGGGTGTACCATTTTTATTCGGATCGAATAACATCCCTGTACAAAGGCACATTTTCCTATCCGTTCTTTGCAGAATATCGTAGTTCACGCAACTACTGCATCCTTTCCAAAATGACTCATCAATTGTTAACTCTGAGAATGTTACTGGTCTGTAACCCAAATCCGAATTGATCTTCATTACAGGAAGACTGGTTGTTAAACCAAAGATTTTAGCTTGTGGATATCGCTTCCTAGACAACTTAAATGCTTCTGCTTTGATTAATTTTGCTAATCCTACAGCTCTGTATTCCGGATCAACAATTAAACCTGAATTGGCAACGTATTTACCATGCTCCCAAGTTTCTACATAGCAGAATCCAATTACTTTTAAGTCATCAAAAGCAATGATAGCTTTTCCTTCCTGAATCTTTTGTACCAGGTACAAAGGATTTCTTTTTGCAATTCCGGTACCGCGAATTTTTGCAGCCCGTTCAATCATATCACAAATCTCTGTTGCATAATCAATATGCCTTAAATCTGCTACAATGACACTTACTTTTTGCTCAACTTCCATTAATGTGTCTATCATTTAGTCTCTAGGTTTCCCAAAATAATGCTACACCCGTAAGGCATAACCATTTGTTATTAATATCAATAAAGAATGTTTCTTTTAATTTGCCGTTGTTTAAAATCCGAAACCATCGTCGTCGGAATTCTAAGGAGTTGTTTCTTATCATCTTATTTTGTTTTAATTATTTCACACAAAAAAAGCCTACCGCAGGAACGGTAAGCTTAATACAGTTTATATATACCTGACAATCAGATACAGCAAGCTCATCCGCCCCTCCTGGGTAACAGTTACTTCGCAAATGGCGTCGGCTTTCTGTATAGATTATACTTTTCATTGTTATATTCTTTAATTCAATTGCTTTTCAATAGTTCAAAAAAAAGGCTTACCGGGAAAACGGTAAGCCTTCTAAATATTGTTCTTAATCATTGATTACACGACAATAAGACTAAATCCGCTTTCCCTAGAGGTGCGCTTATTCTTCGTCGTCGGATGTAAAACAATTGAATCATTTGGTTCTTCTTATTCATTAAATTTCAAAAAAAAACTTTCCGAATTGGAAAGCTTGGGAAAAATCATACCAACACTTGTCCTTATCGTTAAAATAAAGATCTAAAAATGCGTCGTCGAATGATTAATACTTTTTCCATGCTTTTTTTGATTTGTTGGATACAAAGATAAGTGCAAAAAAAATTAAAATCCTAATGAAAAAGTATTTTTTTTACGACACCCTTTTTTAAAACCTTTGCGGAAGAAAAATAGAATTAATTTACTAATACCCTATTGAAATGCAAGGGTAAAACTTTGATTATCTTATTTCAAAGCACCTTTTGTCATATGTACCTATTACCTGCGCATCTTAATTAAGATACATTAGTCTTTTTTATGTTCTTACCACTAGCTTAATTAATGATTTTTAACACTTTAAATGTTGATTTTTTTCAAACCATTTCTAAATTGCGCCGTAGAATTGCTTTAGTTGTCAAAAATTAAATAGTTGAAATCATTATGGAGTGGAAAAAAATTGTTGGGTTTGTGTTGTTTGGTTTAGCTGTTGTTACTTTTATTCTTACTTTCTCTTTTCCTTTTATTCTTGCCGGAACTAAAAAAGTTGTTTTCTTTACTGCATCTGTTTACGTCCTAAATAAAGTATTCTTTTATTCTTCTTTGTATATTTTGGGTAAACAATTCATTACAAAGATTGGAAAATATCTTCCTAACTGGATTGAAAGGAAACTTCTTAAAATTTTAAAAGTTCAACCAGTTGTAGAAACTACAAAATAATGATAATATCCTTTTTAGGATATTTTTTTTGTCTAAACAATAGTTCTTAACATTAATCTTAAATTAGAAATATGGACATTCTTTAAAGGTTTTTGCAAGAATATTCTGTAATCAACTGATTATCACGAAAACCTTTGCAATGAAAAAATATGACTTTTTTCAGTTTTTAAAACGTTTGCAAAAAATTACTAAACAATAATAGTTGTTTAAAAGCATTTTTTTAAGCTATATTTGTTGCAACGGATTAAACAAGCTTAAATTTTTATCTCTACATTTTAGAATGTATTCTTAAAAGACAGCGACAATCGGATTCATTGTGTCGCTACTGAAAACAGAGAGAGTTGGGGACTTTCTCATTACTCAGTGTCTTCTTAAAAGAAAAATCATGGCCTGGCTTCGCACTTAAATAATGCCTATGCGAAACCTAAGACCAAGCCGACAGGGTCTGTACGACCCGATGAATGAACATGACAATTGTGGAATTGGCTTTGTAGCCAATATTAAAGGAAAAAAATCGTACGAAATTATTACGCGCGGTCTGGAAGTTCTATGCAATATGGAACACAGAGGTGCTCGTGGTGCCGATAACGTAAGTGGAGATGGTGCAGGTATATTAATGCAGGTTCCACACAGTTTTTACAAGAAAATTGGCATTAAACTTCCATTAGCCGGCAAGTATGGAACAGGACTCATTTTCTTACCACAAGACGAGACTGAGGAGAAATTTTGTATCGAAGTTCTGATTCAAATTCTGGAAGAAGAGGGGTTGGAATTTCTTCAATTACGAGATGTGCCTACCGACACGAACGCAATTGGGGAAATTGCAAGACAATCGGAGCCAGTAATTAAGCAAATCTTTGTTGGTGGAAACTACGAACAAGATGATTTAGAACGTCGTTTGTACCTTGCCAGAAAACAAGCCGAAAGCTATGTTAGAGCAACCAAGATGAAAGAAAAAGAGATGTTTTACATCCCTAGTTTATCATCCAAAGTGCTTGTTTACAAAGGAATGTTTGCCAGTGATCAACTAGGAAAATACTTTGAAGATTTGCAGGATCCAAGAATGGAATCTGCCATTGCTATGGTACACTCAAGGTTTAGTACCAATACTTTCCCTTCATGGGATTTGGCACAGCCATTTCGTATTGTTGCTCACAATGGAGAGATTAATACCATTAAGGGTAACAGACTATGGATGCAAGCACGTGAGTCTCTTTTAAAATCGGAACTGTATGGAGAAGATATTAAAAAACTATTCCCGGTTATAGAGCCTAACAAAAGTGATTCAGCATCTTTTGACAATGTATTGGAATTCCTATTCTTAACAGGTAGAAGTTTACCTCATGCCTTAAGTATGATGGTTCCTGAGTCGTGGAATGAAAAGAATCCGATTCCAGATAGTTTAAAAGCCTTTTATGAGTATCACTCAACCTTTATGGAACCTTGGGATGGTCCTGCATCTTTGGTGTTCTCTGATGGTAGATACATTGGAGGAACTTTGGATAGAAACGGATTGCGTCCATCTCGTTATGTCATTACCCAAGATGATATGATTGTAATGGGTTCGGAAGTTGGTATCCAAAACTTTAAAGCAGAAGAAATTAAGGATAAAGGAAGATTGCGTCCTGGTAAATTATTGCTGGTAGATACTCAATTGGGGATTATTATTCCTGATCAGGAGGTGAAATCGCAATTGACCTATAGAAACCCATATCAAAACTGGCTAAAAGAGAATCGTTTAGACCTTAAGGCTATTCCTGTCGAAAAAAGGGTTCCATCGGATATTGGGGATCATTTCGATGTTTGTAAGGATGTATTTGGTTATTCCAAAGAGGATTTTGAACGAATTATTTTACCAATGGCAACAGGTGGTCAAGAACCCGTTGGCTCTATGGGTAATGATTCTCCTATTCCAGCATTATCTGAAAAGCCTCATTTGCTTTTTAACTATTTCCGTCAGCTTTTTGCACAGGTTACCAATCCACCTATTGATTCGATTCGTGAGAATTTGGTAATGGATTTGACCAACTATATTGGAGCGGTTCAAAAGAACCTGTTGGATGAGACGCCACAGCATTGTAAGTTGATTCGATTCAAGAGTCCGTTGATTACCAATACGGACCTTGGCAAAATCAAGAAGCTGAAACATGAGGAATTTAGACATGCAACACTTGATATGTTATTCAAGGCAGCCGATAATGGTAAAGGACTAGAAGATGCTTTGGATTCCCTTTGTAAACTTGCTGAGAAAGCTGTAGATGATCAAAAGAACTACATCATCCTTACAGATAGAAATGTAAGCAAAACAATGGCTCCAATTCCTGTTTTGTTAGCTGTGGCTGCTGTTCATCACCACTTGATCAAGAAGCGTAAGAGAATGCAGATTGGTTTGGTTGTAGAAACAGGAGAAGCTCGTGAGGTAAATCACTTTGCATTGTTGATTGCTTATGGAGCAAGTGTTATCAACCCTTACATGAGTTATGCAGTAATTGATAAGCTTGTAAAAGAAGGTAGAATTAGCCTGGAATACAAGTCAGCACGTAAAAACTATATCAAATCTGTTGATAAAGGATTGCTTAAAGTAATGTCGAAAATGGGAATCTCAACCATTGGAAGTTACCTGGGAGCACAAATTTACGAAGCGTTAGGTATTAGCAATGATGTGATTAGTAAGTATTTCACAGGTACTGCATCGAGAATTGGTGGAGTTGGTCTAAAAGAAATCTCTGAGGAAATGTTATGTCATCATAAGAAGGCATTTACAGAGAAAGATCCTTTTGAAAATCAGGACTTGTTAACCAACAATGGAAGTATTCACTACCGTAAAAATGGTGAGAAACACAGTTGGAATCCGGATTCAATTGGATTATTGCAGTGGTCGACAAGAACCAATAACTATGCAAAATATAAGGAGTACTCGAAATTAGTTGATGCTGAAACCAGAAATCCAAACTTCTTGCGTGGATATTTTGATTTCAAATCAAACCCTATTGATATTTCTGAGGTTGAACCTGTAGAAAATATCATGAAGCGTTTCTGTACCGGTGCCATGTCCTACGGATCTATTTCCAAGGAAGCACACGAGGCACTGGCAATCGCAATGAATAAGATTGGTGGTAGAAGCAATACTGGTGAAGGTGGTGAAAGTGCCAAAAGATTCTTTTCCAGCGCACGTAGTTCTATCAAGCAAATTGCTTCGGGTAGATTTGGTGTGAACACCGGCTATTTGGTGAATGCTGATGAGCTACAAATTAAAGTTGCTCAAGGTGCAAAGCCTGGAGAAGGTGGACAGTTGCCAGGATTTAAAGTGGATAAGATCATTGCCAAGTTGAGAAATTCAACCCCTGGAATTACCTTAATCTCTCCTCCTCCACACCATGATATTTACTCGATTGAGGATTTGGCACAATTGATTTACGATTTAAAGAATGTAAATCCAACAGCATGTGTAAGCGTGAAATTGGTGTCGGAAAATGGTGTTGGTACAGTTGCTGCTGGTGTTGCCAAAGCTAACGCTGATTTAATTGTAATTAGTGGTGCCGAAGGTGGAACAGGTGCAAGTCCGTTGAGTTCCATTAAAAATGCAGGTTTACCTGTAGAGCTTGGGTTAGCTGAAGCTCAGCAGACATTGGTACTTAACGACCTTAGAGGAAGAATTAAGCTACAAACTGACGGACAGTTGAAAACTGGTAGAGACATCGTTTCTATGGCTTTATTAGGAGCTGAAGAGTTTGGATTTGCTACAAGTGCCTTGGTTGTTCTAGGTTGTGTAATGATGCGTAAGTGTCACCTAAATACTTGTCCTGTTGGGATTGCAACTCAAAATAAAGAGTTAAGGGAAAAATTCCTTGGACGCTCGGAATGGGTAGTAAACTTCTTTACTTTCCTTGCAGAAGAATGTCGTGAATTAATGGCAGAACTTGGAGTACGTAAGTTTGATGATTTGGTTGGCAGGTCAGATCTATTGGTAAAGCGTAAGGATATCAAGAAATGGAAAGCAGATACGGTTGACATTCAAAACTTATTACACTTGCCGGAAACCGATGGACATGAATTGTGTGGTGTTAATGCTACAATTAAATCGATTGGTGAGGTATTGGATCATGAACTAATCAAACAAGCTGAAAAGGCCTTACACGATGGTGAAAAAGTATGGATCGATTCGAAAATTAAGAATACCGACCGTACGACGGGTGCCATGTTATCAGGTAAAGTTGCGGCCTTAAAACCAAAACGAGAATTAGAAGAGGATACCATATATTGTCGATTTAGAGGTACTGCTGGTCAAAGTTTTGGAGCATTCCTTGAGAAAGGGATCACTTTTAAACTGGAAGGAGACTCTAATGACTATTTCGGAAAAGGTCTTTCGGGAGGTAAAATTGTGGTTCAACCACCAAACAAAACTACGTTTAAACCAGAAAAGCAGATTATTATTGGTAATACGGCCATGTATGGTGCAACCAATGGTGAGGCTTATATCAGGGGCATGGCAGGAGAACGTTTCTGTGTAAGAAACTCTGGTGCGAAAGCTGTGGTTGAAGGCGTTGGCGATCATGGTTGCGAATACATGACTGGTGGTCGTGTGGTAATTCTTGGACCTACCGGTAGAAACTTTGCTGCAGGTATGAGTGGTGGTATTGCCTATGTTCTGAATATGGAAGGACAATTGGACTACTTCTGTAATCAAAGCTTAGTATCTCTTGAACCCGTAGAAAATCTACAAGATATACATGAGCTTCAAGGCATGATACATCAACATTTGCTTCTAACTCAAAGTAGTGTTGCCTCTAAAGTTTTAACTCATTGGGATGAATATCTTCCTCACTTCGTTAAGGTAATTCCTTACGAATACAAGAAAGTATTGGAAGAGAAAAAACTGAAAAGAATTCGTCGCAAGCTAAAACAAGCACAATCACAAACAGAAGTACACGAATAAATGAGGGTAAGTAAATGAATAATTGCGGGAATGTAATTCGTAATTAATAATTCGTAATTGATTTGATTATGGGAAATCCGAAAGGTTTTTTAGAGATAAAAAGAAAAGAGGCCGGTTATCGTCCGGTAAGAGATAGAATTGGAGATTTTGGAGAAGTAGAACAAACTCTGAACTTAGAAGATAGAATCGATCAGGCAGCCAGATGTATGGATTGTGGTATTCCTTTCTGTCACTGGGCTTGTCCTACTTCAAGCAAAATACCTGAATGGCAGGATGCAATCTACAGGGAGAATTGGGAAGAAGCAGCAAAAATTCTTCAATCAACCAATAGTTTTCCGGAGTTTACAGGAAGAGTTTGTCCTGCTCCATGCGAAAAATCATGTGTATTATCATTGCACAATTCGCCGGTTACCATTCGCGAGAATGAAGCATCGGTAATTGAGAAAGCATTTGATTACGGGTATATCAAGGCAAGACCTGTTACAAAAAGAACAGGTAAAAAAGTAGCTGTAATTGGGTCAGGACCCGCTGGCTTGTCTGTGGCCGATCTTTTAAATCAGGCAGGACACAGCGTAACTGTATACGAAAGAGATGATGCCATTGGCGGTTTGTTAAGATATGGTATTCCAGATTTCAAACTTGATAAACATGTCATCGACAGAAGATTGGAATTGTTTGTTGAAGAAGGGATTGAATTTAAGACCAAGCAGGATGTTGGTGTAAATGTGTCATTCTCTGACCTGGAAAAGGAATACGATGCAATTTGTCTTGCCATTGGCGCTATGAAACCACGTAATTTGCCGATTGAAGGTCGTGATTTAAAGGGAATTCACTTTGCTATGGATTTTCTAAAGCAACAAAATAAAGTGGTTCGTGGCGATGAATTTAGCAACCAAGAAAGAATCTCTGCCAAAGGTAAAAATGTAATTGTAATTGGTGGTGGTGATACAGGTTCCGACTGTGTTGGTACATCAGTGCGCCAAAAGGCAAAATCGGTACTTCAAATTGAGTTGATGCCTAAGCCAGCTGAAGAAAGAGAAGAACACAACCCATGGCCCTACTGGCCAAATACTTTGAGAACATCGAGTTCTCATTTGGAAGGCTGTAAAAGACGTTGGTCTTTGAGTTCGAAGCAATTTAAAGGAGAAAACGGACAGGTGAATCAGCTAGAAATTGTACAAATTGAATGGACAAAAGATGCCCAAGGACAATTTCAGATGAAAGAGATTCCTGGATCTGAAGAAATCATTGATGCTGATTTGGTTTTATTGGCAATGGGCTTTGTTCATCCAATACACGAAGGATTGGTTACTGAATTGGGCTTGGAATTAGATGCAAGAGGCAATATTAAAACCGACACCCAAGGCCAAACTTCCAACTCGAAGATATTCTGTTGTGGTGATGCTACTACTGGAGCAAGCCTTGTTGTTCGAGCATTGGATAGCGGCAGAAAAACTGCACATTCAATTCATAAGTATCTAAAAAAGTAGAAAACATGCAATAAGTCCACACTAAACATAGGCAGTTGAGTGTAAGAACCGATAGTAAATGATTTATTAGCTATCGGTTCTTTTTGATTTTCTTCTATTGATCATGCTAGCTAACCTATAAAAATGCTATTACTCAAATCTTGATTCACATACTATTTATCGTACCTTTGGATTTCAATTTCCAGATATGAGCAAGAAAGACTTAAAAGAATACATTCATCACCTTACTAAAGAACAATTACAAGATCAAATAATTGATTTGTATACCAGATTTAAAGATGTTAAGGAGTTTTACGATTTTGCTTTTAATCCCAAGGAAAATAAACTGATGGAGGAATGTAAATTTAAGATCTCCAAAGAGTATTTTCCTGTAAATGGAAGAAAAGCAAAAATGAGACGTTCAGTTGCCCAAAATTACATTCGACACTTTAAAAGATTAGGTGTAGATTCTTCCTTAATTGCTGATATCATGCTCTACAATATTGAAGTGGCTCAAACCTATACATCTGAGCAATTTATCAAGCAGGAATCATTTTATAAAAGCATACTGAAATCATTTCAGGAGGCTGTAACATACATTCGTGACAATGGTCTTGATAATGAATTTAAAGCACGATTGAATAAAATAGTTGATGAATCAATAGATCAAAACTGGATGAACAGCAAGGGATTTATGATGGCTTACAAATAATTAATCTTCAATTAAATTATTTATAATTTCCTTTACCGATCGAATCTCACGAATTGCACCAATTGCTGGTCCGGCACACCAAACATTGTCATATCCTGCTTTGAATGCGGATTGTTGAACTTTTCGCATTCCTTTCCATGCCAACAACATTTTTGCATACTTTTTCAATTGTGGACTGTGATTGATCATCCATTCCAGTATGTTTGCCTTTGTTCCGATTTTCTGTACATATGGAGTATTGATTACTGTTAAAGGAGATCCTGTTAATTTGGTTGTTTTTACGATATCATTTGAACCAAAATCCACAAGAGCCTGTTTGTATTCACTACTCACCGGTGACTCATGACTTGCTATAAAAATGGTTCCTACAGACACTCCTGCAGCACCAAATTCGAGCATTGATTTAATATCACAAGCATTGCTCACCCCTCCTGCTGAAATAATTGGAATGTTGATTTCTTCTTTTAGCTGTTGAATCAATTCTTTAGCCTTAAAAGTACCACAATGTCCACCTGCGTCCGAATTTACAGCTATTACTGCATCAGCGCCAATATTTTCAACCCTTATCGCATACTTCACATCAACTACATCACAAAATACTTTAATCCCTAGTGGCTTGCATTTTTCAATTACCTCACGCGGACTCCCTAATGAAGTAATGATAAAATCAACCTTAAGATCAAGAAGACTCATGAGTTGCTTTCGGTATTTTGGATTGGACTTATTGACAATCAAATTCATTCCGAAAGGTTTATCACTGCTCTTTCTGATTGTATGTATGGCATTACGAAGTTCCTTATCGGTTCTATAATTGTGTGCTGGCATTGCACCTGTACAGCCCATTTCCAAGGCAGAAATGATCATATCGGTATTCGACACCAAAAACATTGGTGCCATCAGAATTGGATGTTTGATGTTCAGAATTTGAGAAAGTGTTTTTTCTGTCATATCCTTAAGATACGAAATCCAACTAATCCAATAAACAAAAAAAGACTTCCTGAATAGAAGCCTTAACTGTCTTATTTCTTCATAATAAAAGCAATAGGAATATGCAATCTTTTACACCACGAAGCTTCGGAGTGGTTCTCTCCCGCAAATTCCATTGTAATCCAATTCTCTTTTGAGTATCCTTTCTGTCTCATGATTTTATCCACCTCCATCTGTAATGGTTTGTACAAACTGTCAAGTGTTTCCGTTCCATAATCAAAATAGATTTTGTGATTTTTTGGAGACGGTAAATTGTCTTTTAGGTAAGAATAAAAGGCTTCTGGTATTTTGTTATTTCTTATTTTGGTATCACCTGGCCAATGCGTAGAAATACATGCTGCAGCTTCAAATACATCTGGATATTCGCATATGGCATACATCGAAATTAAACCTCCCATGCTGGAACCAGCTACATATGTATTGGCTTTATCGGTTTTTACAGAAAAAGTCTTGTCGATAAATGGTTTTAATTCTTTGGTCAGGAACTTCAAATATTCGTCTGCTCTCAAATCACCCATTAAAGTATCTTTTAACTGTTCTTGCAGTTCAGATGGCAAATAATTGGCTGCTTTCTCAGGAAAATAATCGCTGTGACGATATTTACCACCATTCCATACTCCAACAACAATGCAATCTTCTATAGTTCCTTCATTAATTAGTTTGGAAACCACTTCATCAACCATCCATTCCTGTTTGTTCCAACTCTTGTTCGCATCATACAACATTTGACCATCATGCATGTATAAAACCGCATATTTTTTGTCTGTTGAATAGCCATCTGGCAACCAAACATCCACATTTCTTGGAACAACGTATTTCGACTCAAAGTTTTCAAACCTTTTTATGGTTCCACTGGATACTTCAGGCAACTGGGCATTAGTAGATAATGAAAAGCACAAACAGAGTAACAATAATAACCTCATATAATCAAGTATTAATTTAGTATAACAAACCTAATTTGAACAGTAATTAGCAGATTTACAAATTTTGGATCAAGTAAAAAACTTGTGGGGAAACTTCTAAACACACATCTTTGTACGAGTAAAATTGAAACACAAAGATGACTGATCACGAAACCTACGAG
>NZ_JALPNU010000034.1 GCF_030851345.1 Marinifilum sp. D714 | reverse complement strand
AGCTCAGCTGGTAGAGCACAACACTTTTAATGTTGGGGTCCTGGGTTCGAACCCCAGAGGGATCACTAAAGACAACCAAAGTCTTTCATAAAAAATCAGGATGATTCCTTAGCTCAGCTGGTAGAGCACAACACTTTTAATGTTGGGGTCCTGGGTTCGAACCCCAGAGGGATCACTTAAAGAAATGAAGAGTTGCCAAAATATTGGTGACTCTTTTTTTGTGCAGTAAATTTTAAGGCATCTTAATAAGATGTCTATGCTCTCTCCTATTCAGAATTAGTGAATTTTAAATCATCTAAAAAATAAAAACCTCCTTTCGTTAAAAAGGAGGTTTAGTCTTAAAATAAATGCTGTTGGTATAAAAATTATAGAGGATAGATAAATACTGACAAAATGGTTATATTTTTGTCCTAAGCCGAGGCCCTTAATTCCCTTTTGAAACTTTCGTCGGTTTAACTCGAGAATTTGTGGAGCCTCTGCTTTTTTTATTTATGCCTCCTGTTCCTGGGTTTGTTCTTCTTTAGCGTTTTCGTTTTTGGTAGTGCGTGTTTTCACAATGGTTTGATAGCGCTGTGTACAATCGTTAATGAAAGCTTCCATCTGATCGTACTTTTCGTTAGGAGCTATGCGATTCAACACCTCAATAGCCTCGAAAAGTTGCTCACAACTCACTCTTAAATTCTTGTACACCTCTAAAGTGTCATACTCCGTTTCCGATGATTCAGCAACAGTTTTATCTTCCTGCAGTTTCAAATATTCTGCATTGTCATCAACCATATCCTGATACCAATCGGTAGCAGACAGTTGCTCTATTAAACTGGTATTTTCAGCGGAGCTGAGTTCTTTAATTAAACTGGCCATTTTAGCCGATTGATCTGCCCTACTCTCAATTTGTAACGACCATCCATGAGACCTGATTATTCTCAACAGACTTTCTGCTTTCTCAGCAGTTGTTGCATTCTTTCGATGAGAGCATGCTTCAATCAAGTTTCTAAATGCAAGGTAAGACTCATCACGACGATGGTCTTTTGCTTTTAGCATATCCGTAAACTTACTGGATCGAGTACGATTCGACACCTCAACAGCCACCTCGTACCTGGCTGCAAACTGATCAATAGCAGATACAATTTGTAATCCTTCCTTATCGATCGATTTTAGATAAGTTGATATTTCGCCGCAGTAACTTAAAAACTCATTTAAGTGCAGCTTTGAAAAATTCATTTGTTCTATCATATTCTATTTTTTTATGATGTGAACCAACAGCATTATTATTAAAACCATTATAAATTTAATTTATTTTGTAAAGCAATAAAACTTTTTTAACATTTTTTACCGAAGCACCTATTCCTATTATATATAAGGAGTAATACAAACTCTCATAATTTCACACCTCTAAATTTAATTTACTTAAAAACATCATCACTCTTACCTATCGTAAAATACAATTACAAGTTCACAAAATAGAATCTACCGAATTTTGAATCATTCCTTTGCTAAAAGAAAACGAAGAAATAAGCTTTTGAGACAACAAGCTCTTCACCTCATTGAAGAAATTGTTTTTTTGCAAGATGAGTTCCTCAACCAATTGAGGAAGTACTTTTTTGAGAAAACGAGCTCCTCAGCCAATTGAGGAGGTGCTTTTTGAGGAAAATGAGATCCTCAGCCAATTGAGGAGGTACTTTTTTGAGAAAACAAGCTCCTCAACCAATTGAGGAGGTACTTTTTTGAGAAAACAAGCTCCTCAACCAATTCAGGAGGTACTTTTTTGAGAAAACAAGCTCCTCAACCAATTGAGGAGATACTTTTTTGGGAAAATGAGCTCCTCAGCCAATTGAGGAAGTACTTTTTTGGAAAAACGAGCTCCTCTGCCAGTTGAGGAGGTACTTTTTTGGGAAAATGAGCATCTGAACCAATTCAGGAAATACTTTTTTGAGAAATGCCTAATATGATTTTGAACCTTACAATAAGATTACCATTTGTTTATTTTGTTTAGCAATTATTGTTTTATAAATTCAAGAAGTCAATTTTAAAGATTGATACAATACACAAATAAGAAGTGGGTAATTAAACTGAACTAAAAAAACGGAACAAATTGAAAGCAAAAGTACTTCATACAATTATTCAGAAGTATATCACTCCTGAAATTCTTGCAATTAATTATGACCTTGATAATTTAGATATAAAATACTCTGCAGATAAAGCAGATGAATATTTAATCCGTTTTGAGAATCCCTTTGGTTTTAAATGTATACACGAAAGAGATATGATGGACTATTGGAATTATAAGACCTTAACTGACAACTGGATTCTCGAAATAACTGAAGGCGGGTGGTTAGATCAGGAAAAGTCCCGTTCATTAATCTCAGATGAAATGTTTGAATTAAGAGAATTTCTTATTGAAGGAATCGATTATTGTGTTTCAGTGTTTTCATTACATGAACCAATAATTAAACCTACTGAAATTAACAAATAACTACCCACTACAAAAGTTAAAACTTAAGGATGGTGACGCCCGACAAGATAATGTAACAAAAACAATAAACTTTTAAAATACAGCGAAAAGATTAAACCAACGAATATACAGGTAGAGTAAGGACGTAGCAGTGCTACGTCCCTACGGCAGTCCCTACACCAAATACATCAAAACATTCACAACATCCCATTGGAATGAAAAACCGCAAATCCATTCGCAAACGAAATCATGATTACTCGGAGCCGGGATGGTATTTTATAACCATCAGCACCAAAGATAAAGAAGCTTTCTTTGGAAACATTGTTGATGGTAAAGTGCAGTTATCAGCCATAGGAAAACAGGCTGAAAACTTTTGGAAAAATATTGCCATATACAATAAACATGTAGAATTGGGCGAATTTGTTATTATGCCCGATCATATACATGGTATAATAGGTATTGTGAATGATTGTAAGGACGTTGCACTGCAACGTCCCAACGACACAAGCAAAAACCAATACATGTCGTCCATAGCACCCAAACCGGGTAGTTTATCTATAGTGATACGATCCTATAAATCGGCATTGACCAAATGGTGCAGACAGAATGGATATTCTTTATTTGATTGGTTGCCTCGCTTCCATGATAGAATAATTCGCAGTCAATCAGAATTTGATAGAATTGAAGAATACATTCGAATGAATCCAAAGAGATGGGGGAAATAAAAGCAATAATAAAATGACAGTCAGTTAGATATCACACAGTAAGGATGTAGCATTGCTACGTCCCTACACCAAATATATCAAAACATCTACAATTGCGAACACCCACATTTATCAAATGATCTACCAAAGATGCAATGCTACTGCCTCAATTAAAAACCCTTCTCCTGCTTTCCCTCCTCTACTCGATTTTGTCTTTCAATTTTGGCTCTCTGCTTTCCCCATTTAAACTGGTAACTGGCCTGAAGACGAATAAAGAAGGTCGACACATGCACCTGCCCTTTTGTGTTGGAGTGGTAATCTGGTCCTGAACTTCTTACTGCCGAATAAGTAAAATCTTTTTTCAATGGAATGGTTGATGAGATTCCAAGTTTCAAACCACTTTTAAAGGACTGATTAAGCGAACAAATGTAGATGGCATTGTAGTAACGTCTATTCTGCAAATCGTATGTAGGGCTAATGTATTGAAAAGTACATGAGGCAGAAAGTTCATTGGTCAGCTTCACTCGCGATGAACAGCCAAATTCGTACCCAGAACTGTTTTTCGCTGAAATATCCAATTGCCGCGCCAAGGTATTCGGACGGTCAGACCGATGATACATTTTTAGGTAAGGAGTGATTCCAATGGATTTATCTAAACTAAGGGTGGCACTCAACTTTAGTCCATATTCCTTTCTGTCTGCTAAATTGGCGATGTTATTCTCCAACAATTGTTCTTGATTGACAAAGGCATAGTTCTGTATCAAATCGTTTGAAATGCTATGATACATTTGAACAGAAACATAGCTCTTGCCTATAGCACCGGAATAATTCAAACCAATGTGATGATGAATGGCTGGAATCAAATCGGGATTTCCTCGTTTGATACTTACCGGATCGATTCGAGTAGCAATAGGCGATAATTGGTATACATGCGGGCGAGTAATGCTTTTTCGATAATTGAATCGAAAACGCTGCTTCTTGGAAACTTGCCAGGTCAGTTGTAGGTTAGGCAAGAACGAAATTTCTTCATTTTTCTCGCCCACATTTAAACCCGAGTAAGAATACTCGCCTCGTAATCCAATGCTGGCCTTTATTTTATTTTTTTTACCTGATAATGCCATGTATGCAGCATGTATATCTTCCTGGTAATTAAAATCTGTGGAATTGCGATCTTCCATTTTTCGCAGTTGACTCTTCCATCCTGCATCCAATTTTAAATCTGATCCGACAGGAGAAGTGTAATCCATACGAAAACCAACAAACTGATTCTGGGGTTTTATTCCATTAAGTTCCGTGTTTTCCTGATTTTCGTACCAGATGGAATGCTCCCCTCGCAATCGAAAGTAATTTAAATCGAAAGCAATCTCTCTTCCTTTCCTGTTAAACAGATGTTTGTAATACATGGAATAATGCGACAAAATGTAGTCGTTTTTCTCTATCCTGGCACTTGTTTCTTGCAAATTGATCTTCTCATTGGTACTTCCCTGCATTTCTGATCTCCCCTCAAAACTCTGATTCTCCGGACAGAGAAATGCATACAAACTAAACTGATTTCGCGAATCAAGATAGTAATCGGCTCCCATATGGATATTGTGTTTCCAGTTTTTTTGCCTCAAATCCATAGCTGAATAAAAAGTGTGCAATCCATTTGGGGTGTTCAGTATTTTAATATTCTCTTCGGTATTGTCGAAATAACGTAGATTTCCGTTGTATGAAGTGTATAAATTCAATTTCCTATTGTTGTAGTTCAACCCAAAAGTTGGATCCAGGAATATTTCCTTCGAATTGGTCGGAATTTCAGAAAAAATGTGTCCACTCATCCCTAGCTCTCTTTCTTTTAGGATGACATGAATTACCCCCGTAATACTCGCATCATAATTTGCTCCAGGATCTCGAATGATTTCTACTCTATCAATCTGCTTGGCATTTAATTGCTCCAGGTATTGCTTATCACGCTCCTTTCCATCCACCAATATTTTAATGTTCGAACTACCATCCAAACTGATATTCTTCATCAGATCTATCTGAACTCCCGGAACATGTTTCAGGATATCAACCCCCGAATTGGAGTTGCTGTAGATTTTTTTATTCATCAAGAAACTTGTTCCGTTATCGATGGTCTTTGCTTTAATTCGCTCACCAACCACTACAGTCTCTGCCATATGGATGGTTTCCTCGTGTAAAGAAACTGTTCCCAAATTGAAATTATGATTCTTATCGAGCCTGACAGGTAGCATGTATGTCTGGTATCCTATAAAGCTAATACGAAGTAGGTAACTCCCATTTTTTACCTGGTCGATTTCAAAATAGCCATCTTGATTGCTTGTAGTTCCTGTTATCAAAGAGGTATCTCTCTGCTGATGCAAGGAGACTGTAGCAAAAGCAATCGGACTTTTATCCTTCTGGTCGCATACTACCCCATGCATTTTTTGTTTTCTTTCTGTAGCGTATACTTCACATACTAGAAGAATAAAAGCCAACAACAAAAAGCTTTTTAAATTTATTAGATGGTAACAATTCATATTTCCTGACTGATTTATTTTTACAGTTGATATTCATTGCAAAGTCAGTAAATAAAGGCTCAAGAGGCAAAATTGTGGTACAGACATCAGGGATTTGTGACGAAGAACAAATCCTTTCTAAATGCAATTTTAAACTTGTTACAAATGGCAATTAATTGGTACCAATGGCAAGCTGAGATTTTTGTAAATCCTGCTCAACCTTATCGAAGTTGGTAATATTTTGTCTTGAAACAGGCAATTCGGCATCTGTTCCGACAAGTTTTAAACGATAGCCAGAACTGTTTCCTTTTTTAAGAATTACCATTTTTAAATTCACAATAAATGCCCTATGTGTTCTCATTAGGTAAGGCATTTCGCTCAATTGATTCTCAATATCTCCTATCGAGTTTCGAACCATTTCTTTCTCGATCTTGTCATTTTTAAGAAAATAGAAAATCACATAATTCCCATTTGACTCTGCATATAGAAATGATTCAGGATTGAAACGAATGTCTCCTTTTTTTAATTTTGAGTTGATGTGAATCAGTTCACACTTCTCATTTATATGATTGTCCTTATTTGGATCACTAGCCTTTGTCAAAAGTAAATACCTGCTATTTTGAATGGTAAACAGAAAGTATGGAAGCGTACCTGTAATGAGCGTACTTCTTACAGAATCCAGAAAAGTATAAATATTCCATCTCCCTTCTGTGTTTTCCATTATAAATCCAAAAAAGTAATTCCATACACCTAAAATCAGAAAAAGTATTAAAGGGAATCCAAGTTCTTTTAAAAGAGTCCAACTCTCCTTACTCTTAAAAACCGGAAATAGTTTTAATGCTCTAATTGTGATATAGAGCGGTGGCATTAGGGCCAATAGATATATTGCCATTGTAACTTCATAACTAAACGGATCCGAACTGTTGGTATGTCGCGGTTTGTATAAAATGGTAAACAGGTAACAAAATACAGCAACGATTATCATTCCAATAAAAGGCTTGCGTAGAATGTAATTTTGCGGAAATTTCTGTTTGAACCAATTTAAAGCACGATAGTTCATCATTTGGAATAGCTATTAGGTTTTACAGTATGTAAAGATAAGTATAATATCAGAATATCGATAAACACAAATTTCTACGATAACCAATCCAAAAACTACACAACAAAAGACATTGAACCAGTACTTTCTTCTTTATGTGCGAAGCTTAATCTTATCAATTAAAAAGCTCGTTCAACTTCTGTTCCAATTGGAAAAAAGTGTGAGGCAATGCCATCACCTTTAGCGAAGAATCGATTAAAAACATACTTGGTGTAACAAATGTATTTAATTGATTGGCAACTGTTCCATGTAATCCATCGGTATCACAAGAATTTATCCATGGATAATTCCCATTCATTACAGCCGTTTTCCAATAATTCAGATTGCTATCCAAAGAAACCGCCACAACCTCTAAACCGAGTTCTTTATAAGTATAGTATATCTCTGAGATTTGTGAAAGCATATTCACACTGTGCTTACAACTCCCCGACCACACAATTAAAAGAGTTACCTCGCTATTCACATTGCTTAAATTCTGCACCCTTCCATTGTTGGTATGATACAAAGGAATGTCAGGCACTTGCCAACCTTTTGTGATGGCTTTAAAATTATTGATTCTGCGCTTTATTGTTTTGGTATTCAAAACATATTCACAAGTATTTAGTACTCGATAGGCATCACTTACAATGTGGTACACTTCCAAATACTCTTCTGCAGGGAAACGATTCATCAGGTAATTGGCCATGTATTTTTGCGATCCTGGATCTAGTTCAGTCAACCAGAACAAATTGCCAATTAACTCCTTAATTTCTTTATAATTGCCACTACTTATAAAATCATTAATCTGATGTGCCTTCAGGTATTTAGATACTTTATCGTAATACACCGGTGTTCCGGTAAGTAGCGAATCCGAAAAGGCAAAATAATCAAAAAAGTGTTTCAGATAATATTCATTAGCTTTTTGCCCTTTCAGTTTTACATCAGGAATCAATTCCTGCTGAGCCAAGGCAAAACGAGCCGACCATGAATCAATATGCGCCCCCCATAAATCCTTAAGCAAATTGCGTTTCGATTTTTTTAGCTTTTTAAATTGCGAATACTTCTCTTTAAATAAAGAATCTTTCTCATTTAAATTCAGCAAATCTTCACGCAAGTCCTCTATCGATTCATTCAAAATCGAAAATTCGGATAAATAATATTGGTATTGGTAGTTTTCATCATTTTCTGTAAACTGCAACTCTCCTTCTTCCATTGAACCTGACAAGGAGAACCAAAAATCTTTTCTATCAATCTTAATATCAATCTTACTACTCGCATTGGCTATTCGATAAAATCCCGGACTTCCTTCCCAATTAAATCGAATTATACCATTAAAATCAACCTGGGCACTATCTACAATAAAAACTCCTCCATCATCACCAGTTAAAAGCAAGAAATCTTCACCTTTATAATTCAACATTTCACCTTTCAAACTCATTTTATCTTGTCCAACCGCTACCAGCGAGATTAGGAAAAACAGGATTGTAAGTAGTTTTTCGTACATATAACAAAAATTGCTTATTATTTATAATTTCACTTGTAAGTAAACGTAAAGGTACGTAATCCAATTATGCAATACCCTAATTATATTTTTTTTATCAGCATTGAAAACAAAGTAAAATTGTAACCACAAAACAATCAAACAATAAGCAAATGCCCATTAATTCATTTGCCAGCAATTTATTTTCAAAAATTCATTTTTTTCAGTAATTTAGGGATCCTGATTCCTTAGCTCAGCTGGTAGAGCACAACACTTTTAATGTTGGGGTCCTGGGTTCGAACCCCAGAGGGATCACTTATAAACGAGAGTTGCCAAAATATTGGTGACTCTTTTTTCTGAAAGTCTAGAAAAGTTTGAATAGTGAAAAAATAGAAAAGTTGTAAAATTCCAAAGCCAATTCAATTTAAGTACTGCCGAGTAGTTCCCATTCCAAATTCACACAATAGCAAAATCACAAAAACCTTTCATTTCTGTTGGGATTCTCATTTTATCAGTGAATATTACGGTGCTCTGCACCTATTTTGACTCTTAATAATGAAGACTCTATGACGATCAAAATCATTTCTTTACCTCTATGCAGACTTATATCTATTTTGATAAACCCTCCTATTCTCCTCATGAACAACACTTTGATTGATTGTTATTTTTATTTATTCTATATAAATTTAGAGTAAACAATTAAGTTTTCAATATGGAGTCAATTAAGCTGATAATTTGGGATTTGGATGAAACTTTTTGGAAAGGAACTTTATCAGAAGAAGGCATTATTCCTATAAATGAAAACATTCAACTAATTAAACACCTAAGCTCAAGAGGAATTATCAATTCAATTGCTTCTAAAAATGAATTTGAAACAGCAAAAGCCAAACTGCTCGAATTAGGAGTTTGGGATTATTTTGTTTTCCCGCAGATCAACTGGAATCCCAAAGGAAAAAACGTCAAGCAAATTATTAGTTCGGCACAGCTTCGCCCTGCGAATGTTTTATTTCTCGACGACAATCATTTAAATCTGGCTGAAGTAGAATTTTACAACCAAGGCATTTTTACAAAAGAACCTGATTTCATACCAGAAATTAGCAAACACAAAGCTTTTACAGGAAAGGATGACACCGCACTTACCAGATTGCAGCAATATAAAATCTTAGAGGAAAAAGAGAAGGAAAAAGAACATTTTTCAGACAACATCCATTTTCTGGAGTCATCGGATATTCACTTGGCAATTATTGAAAATTTAGAACCTATAATCGATAGAATTCACGAACTCATAAACCGAACCAACCAAATTAACTATACCAAGAAAAGAATTGATAAAAATGAATTGGAAGTATTACTTAAAGATTCTGATTATGAATGTAAAGCAGTAAAAGTAAAAGATCGATTTGGAGAATATGGAATTGTTGGATTCTATGCCTTGCTTAAAAGAAAAAACCAGCTGGAACATTTTCTCTTTTCCTGCCGTTCGATGAATATTGGCTTAGAGCAATACATGTATGCCAAACTCAATTTCCCAGAATTACAACGAGTGGGTGATGTTACGGTTGAATTGAACTCAAAAGATCACCCTCACTGGATCAAGGAGGTTAATGATTGGACAAACGATAATCAGAACAAGGGTTCTTCATCAACCAAAATATTTTTAAAAGGTGCATGCGATTTAAGACAAATGGCTCATTATTTATCGTATAAAGATCTGGAAGTAGACACCGAATATAATAATGTAAACCAGAACAATCACCCCATTCCAAAAGCGCATACCGAAATTCTTCTTCAATCGGAAAGTTTGGATGAAGAAAGTAAAAGTGAATTGATAGCTTCCTTTCCATTCTTAGATCAACAGGTTTTCGACACCGATGTATTTTCCAGTAATTACGATATTTTGGTGTACAGTCTCCTGGTTGATTATACAATGGATTTGTATCAGTCAAAATCATCTGGAATAAAAATCCCTTACGAATCTTATTCCGATTTTGTAAATGAATCGAAAGCAGAATTTGTTGCTCGGTGCAAAAAACACGAATTCAAAAATATGAATGAAGTCTTTTATGATTTTTTCAGCACTGAATATGATTTTATTGGGCAGATTACAGAAAATCAATTAATCAAAAACCTCAAAACCATTCGAAAGAAGGTTAAAAAGCCAATCATTTTTATTAATGGTGCAGAAGTTGACACACCTGCTGCAAATAAATCAGAATATGGAAAAGCCAGAATCAGACATGAGAAAATGAATAATGCCTTGGAACAATTCTGCAATTCTCACAAGGACACTTACATTCTTGATGTAAGAGAATTTATTAGCGAAACTGATATCAATCATAGCATCAGACATTACAAAAGGTCGGTTTATGAAAATATGGCTAATGAGCTGATCTCCACAATTGAAAATATCAAGGAGCAAAAACTGGAAAGAAATGAGTTTGAATACCAATTTAAACGTAGTTTGAAAATTCTTAGATCAACATTTAAAGAATTTGCAAAAAATATTCTTTTACGTGCCAGTTCACTTTTTTAATCATCAATTACATCAATATCTGTTATTTACAAAATATTCTTACCCTGATACTGTCTTGGTATTTCTTTTTAATTATATTTATTCTCTCAAATAATTAAAAAGACATGCAACGCATGATTCCCGCAATCGTCATTAGAATAGAAATTGATTAATGAGCTCATTGTACCAAAACATTCACCAGGATTTAATTGAGCTTTGCGGGAAAAACGACCCCAAAGCACAATTTAAGATTTATAAATTATACTACAAGGCAATGTATAATTCGTCTTTGCGCATCGTAAAAGACGAATCGGAAGCCGAAGATATTATGCAGGAAGCGTTTTTATCAGCTTTTAAAAATATCAAAAAGTATAAAGGTGAAGTTAGCTTTGGTGCCTGGTTAAAACGAATCGTTATAAATCGTTCTTTGGATAGCCTAAAAAAGAGAAAGCTTGAACTTTTCCCATTGGAAGATGAGTTATATAAGCTAAAAGAAGAGGAAAGCAGTTATGAGATCGAGGATACCAAGGAACAAATTGATTTAATTAAACAAGCTATAAACCTGCTACCAACAGGTTACCGTATTATATTGAACCTGTACTTATTGGAAGGATACGATCATGAAGAGATAGCAAAAGTTATGAATGTAAATGCATCAACATCAAGATCACAATTTTTGAGAGCCAAAAAGAAACTGATTCAATTATTAGAAAAAGAGAAAACCAAAAAATTGCTGTAAACCGTTCTCTTATTGCCGTTAATACCAAATGACTACACCAACATGAAGTATTAACATTAAAAAAAGAAGGTTACGTACAACAATTCGAATAAAACTTGTTTGTATGAAAGAATTGGAAAAAGTACTTAGGGAACACAAGGAAGTATTCGATGATCATGATCCTGGGAGTGATCATTTTGAAAACTTTCTAGGAAAATTGAACAACGAACAAAAAAAGAAATCTCTATTTGGGATGTCAAGACTTTTAAAAGTGGCAACAATAGCTATTTTTGTGGTCATTTCGGGGATTACCGGATATCAGATTCGTAAAATGCAATCTCCTGCAGAATTAGGACTTGGAGCAATATCTCCGGAATATCAGGAAGTTGAATTGTTTTACACATCAAATATCGACAGCCAGTTGAGGATGATTGAGCGAATGGGAAGCTTTGATAACAAAGAACACCAAAACATTTTATCAGAAGAACTGAAAGAGATGGATAAACGCTACAATCAACTAAAACAAGAATTAAAATTGCATCCTGATGATGACAGAGTAATTCAGGCAATGATTGAATATTACCAGGTAAAAACCAATATTTTAAACAGAATTATTGAGCAATTGTATCAGGTAAGAAAGCAAACGAAAACAAACCTGAATGTCTCGGCATAATTCAGAAAACAACCACTAATAACAAGAATTTAAAAGCATAAAAATAGAACAACGATGAAAGCATTTAAATTTAAATTTTCGGCTATCCTACTGATTTTAGTTATGGGATTTGGATTTAATTCCTTTGCTACAGATGAATATGAGAAAGAAATTATCGAAGTATTCTCAGCCAAGCAAGGAACTGAATTAAAAATTAGCAACAAATATGGTGATGTTGATATCCATAATTGGGAAAAAGATTCAGTTTCGGTAAAGGTTTTAATTACCATTGAAACTACCAGTGAGGAAAAGGCAAAGTTACTTTTCACCAATATCGATATCAATATGGATAAAATTGGTGATGTAATTAAAGCAGAAACCAGAATGTCTACAAAGTTTAAAACTGGTAAAAAATTCAGTATCGATTATGAAATTTTTATGCCAGATTATATTAAACTTGATGTAGTCAATAAATTTGGAAATATCTTTATTCAATCGCTTAAAGAGAAAGCTAACATTAATCTAAGCTATGGAAATCTAAAAGCAGTAAAGCTTCTATATCCAGAAGAAAAACCTGTAAGTACTATTAACCTAGCATATGCAAAAGCAACTATTGAAGAGTGCAATAGAACAAAACTTACTTTAAAGTATTCGAAAATGAATATTGGAATAAGCAAGGCATTAATTGTAGTTAGTCGTTATTCTAAACTGCATTTGGATAATAATGAAACTGTTTTTGCCGATTCAAAATATGACGCTTTCAACATTGTAAATACAGATGTATTTAGAGTTAATATGGGACAATATTCCGACTTTAGAATTGAAAATGTAAACAAAGCATTGGAGTTGACTCTTAAATATGGTAATTGTAAAATCGACAATGTTTCTAAAGATTTTGAAAGTATTAAAGTGGATAACCAATACGTAGCAAGTAAAATTGCAATTGAAGAAGGTGCTTCGTATTCACTTGAGGCAGAAACCAAATATTGTGGTATCAATTATCCTGATAATGCACAAGTAATTCAAAAGATCGTTGACAACTCGGAAACTTACTTGAAAGTAATCGTAGGAAATTCAAATGATCCTAAAGGAAAAGTAAAAATTAACAGCCAATATGGAAATGTTAGTTTAAGATAAAAAAAATACAATTCGAAGAAGCCTCTTTTTCTTATGAGAAAGAGGTTTTTTTGTATAAAATCATATTTTCATTGATTTTTTTAAGAAAGGAATCGTCTCAATTCCTTCATATTATTGTAATTTTATGGCCTAAACAATAACAAACCTAAAAATGACTATTTCCGAAAGAGTAAACGCATTGCGTTTTCTAATGAATGAAAAAGAAATTAACGCCTACATCATTACCAGCTCAGACCCACATATGAGCGAATACGTTCCTGAAAGATGGACCGGTCGTCAATGGATTTCAGGATTTACCGGATCGGCAGGAACTGTTGTTATCACCGAAAACAAAGCTGGTCTTTGGACTGATTCCAGATATTTTTTACAAGCCGAAAAAGAATTGACTGACAGTGGTATTGAGCTGTTTAAAATGGGCACCGAGAATACTCCTAATCCTTATCAGTGGCTAACGTCCGAACTGAATGTAGATGCAAATATTGGATTTGATGGAACTTGCTTTTCTGTTGCTGAGACACGCAACTTAAAGAACAACTTAGGAGATTTAGGAATTCATATTGTTGAAGAATTTGATTTAATCAATGAGATTTGGGAAGATCGCCCTGCTTTACCTAATGGAGAAATCTTTGATCATGATTTAAAATATTCTGGCAAAACCAGATATGCTAAGCTTACCAAGATTCGCAAAAAAATGGCAGAATTAGATTGCAATTATCATTTTGTAGGAAGTATGGATGATGTTGCATGGATCTTTAATTTACGTGGAAGCGATGTTGATTACAACCCACTTGCATTGACTTACGCACTTATTGAAAAAGAAAAGGCCACCATTTATTTGAACGAAGCAAAAGTACCAGATAGTCTTGCTAAAACTTTGCTTGAAGATGAAATTGAGATTGCTGGCTACGGAAGAATTTTCTCTGATTTGGAAGAAATTCCAGGTTCTGCCAATGTTCTATTGGATATCAATCGAACAAACTTAAGAATCTACAATTCCATTTCGGCAAACATCATTGAAAGAGAAAATCCAACACAACTTTTTAAAAGCACTAAGAATGATGTAGAAATTGAAGGAATGAAAAATGCCATGAAAAAAGATGGTGTTGCTTTAACACATTTCTACTATTGGTTGGAAGAAAATCTTGGAAATACAAAAGTTACCGAATTTACGGTAATGGAAAAATTAAAAGAGTTCCGTTCTCAGCAAGAAGGTTTTAAAGGTGAAAGTTTTGGAACCATTTGTGGTTATAAAGCTCATGGAGCACAACCACATTATCATACAACAAAAGAAAGTAATGTTGAGATTGAAAAAGAAAGCATTCTTTTAATTGATTCTGGTGCTCAATATCTTGATGGAACAACAGATATTACCAGAACTATTCCACTTGGAGATTTAAGCGAAGAACAAAAAATAGATTATACCTTGGTGTTAAAAGGAATGATTCAACTGTCAATGGCTGTTTTTCCTGTAGGAACTCGTGGTTGCAACATTGATGCTTTAGCACGAATGGATTTGTGGAAAAACCTGCGCAATTACGGGCACGGAACAGGTCATGGAGTTGGTTGCTTTATGAATGTACACGAAGGTCCTCAAAGCATTCGACAGGAACTTAAAGATCAAGCTATTTTAAAAGGTATGATTACGTCGAATGAACCAGCATTGTACCGAGATGGAAAATATGGAATTCGCCACGAAAATTTAATTCTTTGTAAAGATGCGGGCTCATCGGAATTTGGTGATTATTTGGAGTTTGAAACCATCACACTTTGTCATTTCGAAACCAAAGGCATCATAGTTGAATTATTAACCCAAGAAGAAAGATACTGGCTGAATAATTATCACCAAAAGGTATACGATATTCTTTCTCTAGATCTGGATGAGAAACACAGAGCATGGTTACGAGAAAAAACACAAGCTATATAAAGAAAAAACGCCTCGAAATGAGGCGTTTTTTATGAATATATTGTAACAACAATTTTACGACGTCCTCCTCTATTTCTAAATTCGCACAAATAAATCCCCTGCCAAGTTCCCATATTTAATTGATGTTTTGTAATGGGAATAGTAAGCTCTGTTCCCATTATTGAAGCTTTTACATGTGCCGGCATATCATCTGCCCCTTCGAAAACATGTGTATAATAAGCTTCATTTTCTGGCACCAAACAATTCATAATCGACTCAAAATCATCACGAACCGAAGGATCAGCATTCTCGTTAATGGTTAATGCTGCTGACGTGTGTTTGATAAACAGGTGCATCATTCCTGTTTCTGGTAAATCAGGTAAATTTCTTCTTATTTCCGAGTCAATTAAGTGATATCCTCTCGAATATGCGGGTAAGGTGATTTCTATCTGTTGGATCATTACTTGTTTATGGTTTCTTCAAAAATTAATATGCATGCTAATTTAGAAATTCGTGCAAGTAATAGCAAGTATTCAACTATCAGCTTCAAGTCTGATACAACAATCTTAGAAACTTTAACTATTAGTATGCCAATTATTGATCACTGTGAAAAGAAATTCCCGGCTTTGAATTTTGCTTCGATGGCAATCATGCAAAATATTCAAAACCGGGAACCGCCTTACTTACCTATTGATATGCTAATCTACTATATCTCAATGTCTGATCCTTGCTTTAACCTTTACAGGATCGGAACTAAATATCTCTTTAACACGAGCAATCATTTGATTCTCGGTCATATTATCTTCCGATTCAATTTTTCTCACTCTATCATTAAGATTGGTATGCTTATTAATATGCTTAGCCAGATGTACTTTTGTTTCAGCTGGTCCAAACAAGTAAATCTCCTCTGCATTCTCGAGTTTAGAACTTATGTTTTCAAAGTACTGTTTAAACTGGTGTCTGCGTCGGTGAGTCATTCGCTTTGCTGGATTAATAAACTGATTCCCCATTCGGGAATAAGCCTTTGTTTCTCCTTTAAAACGCACTCTTGTTTCAACTTCCGATTCAATTGTTTCAATCTGGCCATTGCCATTTTCAAGTGTAATAATGTAGGCTTTTTCGGTATCTAACCAAACTCCAATGTTTTTTTTCATCTTCGCCTCCTTTTATATGAATAGATTCTAAAAAATAAATTGAACTGCTTAATTCTTTTCAGGTTTTCGAGAAGGTTTACTCCGATCGGTTTCCAGAAGTATATCTATAATAATATGAAATATTACAAAGGTCATAAAATATTGATTTTTCATGCATTAGAAGCCCAATCGGATCTATTTTAAAATTACGAATAAATCACAGCCATGTCAAGCAAGTTGGTAAAAAACAAAGCTTATTCAGACAAAATAAATATGATGAAAATGAAAATGTTTGAAACTCAATTTCAATTATGAAATTGATAATTCAGAATGGTACTTACCAAATTAATTCATCCAAAATAGGCTAGATCAGAACAAAAAAAGAGATCCATTAAATGGATCTCTTTGTAAGAGTAACACAATGTACTTTATCAAAGTAAAGTGCTATGTAAATAAAATTTATTATCAATAAATCCGTTAACTTACGGTACAATTTGGAAGCGTTCCTGTACAAAAACAAAGCAAGCATCGTCAATTACATTGCAAACCGCATTGTAAGCTTGTAATTTTACCTTCTCCTCTCCTTCCACTGAAGCAGGATTTGGCACATCAAATACTTTCACTTCTGGATTTCCCTTTAATTCAGGCAAGCTATTTGAAAGTTCTTTATCAAAACACAATACGTAATCGAAATTTTCCTCTTTTATTTCACTCAAAGCTTTCGATTTGTATTCAGGAATGTCCATAACAGCTTCGGCCATGGCTTTTTGTGCCAAAACACTAATGATTCCCTTCTCTAATCCAGCACTCCAAACTTTTAGATGTTTTTTACCATAGTAATTCAACCACTTTTCGGCCATTTGTGAACGGGCTTCGTTCTTCTCACTTATTACTAAAACTTTCTTCACAATTTTCTATTTTTTTTCAATTGGAGCAAAAATAAAATTAATCAGTCAATTTTTGAATCTTTTATGCTTTTACCTTCTCAGCCAAATCCTCAACTTGCTTAAAAACCCTCATAAAGTTCCCCCCCCAAATTTTATGAATATCCTCTCGAGAATAGCCACGATTCAGAAATTCAATGGTAATATTCATCATCTGGCTAACATCCGCACAATCTTTTAATCCGCCACCACCATCAAAGTCTGTTCCAATTCCTACGTGGTCAATTCCAATTACTTTTATAATGTGGTCAATATGATCTACCGCATCAGCAACCGTTGGTTTGTCCTTAGGATAATCTATTTGCAATTGCTTCCATTCTGCCCAAATTTTCTGCTCCTCTTCCTTGGTCATTTTCCCCATTTTACGATAGCGTTCACGCAATTCCATTTCTTTTTTATAACGTTCACTATTCTTATCTGGAGCTCTTACGTAATCATCCAATATGCACATTTGTATAACCCCTCCATTTTCGGCCAATGCTTTCAGCATTTCATCACTCAAGTTTCTTGGATTATCACAAATTGCTCTTGCACACGAATGTGAAGCTATAACCGGACTTGTAGACAATTTTATCACATCGTAAAATGAGCTATCAGAGATGTGCGAAACGTCTATTAAAATTCCCAATCTATTCATTTCCTTCACTACCTCTTCACCAAACTTACTCAATCCGTCGAATTCTGCACCGTGCCTATCTGTCGAGGAATCGCAAATATCATTGTTCGAAGTATGACATAGTGTAATGTAACGCACCCCTTTCTTGAAATATCTTTCTACTTCAGATATTTCCGTTCCAATTGGAAAACCATTCTCCAAGCCAATGTAAATTGCTCTTTTCCCTTCATTTTCCAAACGATATCCATCCGCTACATTAAGAGCAACTTCAGCCAATTCTGAATATCTATCACATACAGTGTAAATCGAATCAATCAATTCATCTGCTTTTTCTCTGGCAATCTGAATATTTTCTGCTGTTCTTTCTCTTTGCGATGTAAAAGCTGCGAAAAAGATTCCATCCAAACCACCTTTCTTCATTCTTGGAAAATCAACGCGGCTCCCACCTCGTTTATAGGCATGATATTCACTAATGTTAAAATCTTTATCTAACAAATGATATGGTGTATCAACATGAGTATCTATTGTGAAAGCATGATTGTGAATTTCAGCAGCTTTTTCTTCCTGAGTTTTACAAGAAGTAAAACAAAAAAGCAAAAACATACTTGCAATCAAAAGTTTGTTACTCTTATCAAACATGATTTTTAAAGTTTTAGGGGTTAGAAAATATAAAGATATGATACTTACTTAAAACTCTAAGTTATTGAACTGTTAATTAGATAATTTAATTTTTATGCAAAGTTTTCAATTTCTGTCTTTCCTTTGTATATTGGGAATTCTGATTCATATGGTATCTTAATCTTGTTAAACTAAAAATACATGCTTCAAACTCTTTATAGATCAGTTGTTTTCATTATTCTTCTGATCCCTTTTTGTTGTATTGCACAAAATAACAGTAAAATAACTGGTAAAGTAACCGATACCGAAAACAATCCGATTAAAGGCGCTCATATAAAAATAATTGAAACAAATATTGCAACCAGCACAAGTAGCAATGGGAGTTTTGACTTAGCAATTGATTTTGATAAAAACTTCACTTTAAAGGTAACGCATATCTCTTTTCAGGATTATGAATTGCCAATCCGACTTAAAAAATCAGAAAATAAAGTGTTAAATATCAAACTAAAATTAAAGGAGCAGAAAATATCTGAAGTTACTGTTGAATCAGATAAAATCATAAGAGATAAAAACATTTCAATTGATAAAAAACATCTTGAACAAATTCCTGTTAGCAGTAGTGGAGTTGTTGAACAAATTATAAAAACACTACCAGGAGTAAGTTCCAATAATGAACTGAGTTCCCAATATTCTGTTCGAGGTGGTAATTTCGATGAGAACCTTGTTTATATCAACGAAATAGAGATTTACAGACCCAACTTAATTCGTTCTGGTCAGCAAGAAGGATTAAGTATAATCAATCCTGATTTGGTTTCATCAGTTCAGTTCTCATCAGGTGGTTTTGATGTAAAATACGGTGACAAACTATCTTCCGTACTTGATATTAAGTACAAAACTCCAACCAAATTTGAAGCTTCAGCCGAATTGAGTTTAATGGGTGCATCTACACATTTTGCTAATGCATCAAAAAATGGGAAACTATCCTATATGGCTGGATTGAGATATAAAACCAATCGTTACTTGTTAAATTCTTTGGACACAAAAGGTGAATATGAACCCAATTATACCGATTTTCAGGCACTGGTTAACTACAAATTCAATTCGGCATTTAGCATGCACCTATGGACTAGCTTTAGTCAAAACAAGTACAATTTTGAACCTGAAAACAGAAGTACTTCATTTGGAACCATTAGTAATCCTTTGAATCTTGACATTTATTTTGACGGCAACGAAAAAGATGAATTCGACTCGAATATTCAGGCAGTTACTTTTAAGTATCATCCCAACTCAAATTCTTTTATCCGATTAATCGGAAGCAGATACGAAAGCATTGAAGAAGAGAAATATGATATTATGGGACAGTACTATCTGAGCGATTTATTTGTATCACAAGGAGGATCGCAATCTGAAAGTGTTGAAAACTTAGGTATCGGAACATTTATTGATCATGCCAGAAACAAACTCGATCAGGAGGTTTATAATTTGGATATAAAAGGAGATCATTCTTTTGGTGATTTATTCTTACAATGGGGAGTTGGTGTTAAAAACGAGGATATTAGCAATCAAATTAATGAATGGCAATACCAAGATTCTGCTGGTTACTCAGTTCCGGTATCCGACAGTGAAGTTTTACTGGCATACAATCGCAATGCTAACAATAAAATTAGTTCAAAGCATTACAAATCATTTGCGCAGGCAACTCAAATTCTGGAAACGAAAAAGGGAGAACTACAACTTACAGGAGGGCTTCGTTACCATTATTGGGATTACAATAGCAAAGGATATTTTTCACCTAGAGGTTCCATTCACTATATCCCAAATTGGAAAAATAAAGTAAAATTCAAACTATCAGCAGGTCTTTATCAGCAGATTCCATCTTATCGAGAAATGTTAATGATTAATGGAAACATTAGTCCAGATGTAAATACCCAAAAGGCAATCCACTACGTGTTAGGTCAAGAATATTACTTTAAAGCATGGAATCGTCCTTTTAAATTTTCAAGCGAACTGTACTATAAGGATCTTCTATCAGTTACTCCTTATGACATAGAAAATGTTCGCATTCGATATTATGGCAACCAGGAGGCAGAAGGGTACACAACTGGATTAGATTTGAGAATCAATGGTGAATTTGTTCCCGGAACAGAATCATGGGCTAGTTTATCAATCATGAAATCTGAGGAAAACATTAAAGGAGATGAAAAGTCTTTTATCCCGCGACCTACCGATCAAAGGTTTAATTTCTCTATGTTTTTCCAGGATTATTTGCCAAACCATCCTTCTTACAAAATGCATCTTGCTTTATTCTATGCTGGCAAACTTCCTGTTTGGACTCCCAAAAGAGGTAAAAATGGTGGAAGCTTTAGAATGCCAAACTATCGCAGAATTGATTTGGGCTTCTCGAAAGTCTTAGTAGACGAAAAATCTAAAAACAAAGGTTTACTGCGTCATTTTAAATCCATGTGGATTGGCTTGGAAGTGTTTAATGTTTTAGATATCAACAACACGGTTTCCTATCTTTGGATTAACGACATTTCGGGGAATCAATATGCAATTCCAAATTATCTTACAGGACGAAAATTGAATGTAAAGCTGAGTGCAAAATTCTAGAGAAATCCTTTAATCCAAGCTGGTTTTTAGCTATTTTGCCAGTACTTTTAAGCTAAGTAAATATGTCGATACATTTTTTGCATCCAAATTACCTTTGGTTTCTTTTTATATTACTGATTCCAATCATCATACATCTTTTTAATTTTAAGCGTTACAAAAAAATCTTTTTTAGTAACCTTCGCTTTCTACAAAATTTAAATACTGAGAACAAGAGAAAATCGAAACTTAAAAACTTACTTGTTCTATTACTAAGAATGCTGGCATTAGCATGTATTATCATTGCGTTTGCACAACCTTACATTCCCATTTCAGGAAAAAATTTATCCAATAAAAACAACGAGTTAATTAATATTTACCTTGACAATTCGTTTAGCATGAATGGTAAAACTGAAAAAGGAAATGCTCTGGAGGTTGCTAAAAATCACGCATTCGAACTGATTAAATCGTTACCTGATTATGCCAAAATCAGAATTTACAGCAACGATATACAGCACTACTCTACCAGTTTAAATAAAAATCAAGCCATTGCAAGAATACAGGAAATAGCCCCCTCTCCCAATCCGTTAAAATTATCAAAAACACTAGCTAATATTCGACTAGATTCACCTTTTGAAAAATCACAAGTTTATGTGCTATCTGATTTTCAAAAATCTCAAGCTGATTTAGAAAAACTGCAAAAAGACAGTATTTTAAATGTGGATTTTGTTCATTTCAGGTTGCAAGCAACAAACAACCTAGTTCTTGACTCGTGTTGGTTCGAAAGGCCTATACATTTTACTGGTCCTCAAAAGGAATTATCCGTTAAAATTTCAAATCATTCCAATAAAGATTTAAAAAAGATTCCAATACAATTGACAGTAAATGACAGTTTGAAAACGGTAGGAAGTATCGATATCAATAAAAATTCATCACAAATTACCCAATTACGCTATAGCGATAGTCAATCAGGCATAATACAAGCCAAACTAAGCATAGAGGATTATCCAATTACTTACGACAACAGTTTGTACTTTTCCTACAAAACCAATAACGTAAACCAGATTTTATCTATCAATCAGATATCCGAAAACCAATACATTAACACGCTTTTTGCTTCAGATAAAAATTTTAAGATTAAAAATATTAATAAAGCTCAATTGCACAATGAAACATTTAGTATATATCAGTTAATTGTATTAAATGAAATTGAAGATATTGAAAGTGGGTTTAAACAAAGCCTTCAAATGTATCTACAAAATGGTGGAAATGTGCTTTTTATACCCAATAAGAAAGTTGAAACAAGTGTGAACCTGTTCTTATCTGATGTTTTGGCTCCAAACTATTTGGAAATTGACTCCACTCAACAACGAATTTCAAGAATTGAAACGAAAGCAAATCTTTACCAGGATGTCTTTCAACATATGAAAGATAACGCACGTTTACCTGATATCTATAAATACTATAAATTATCATCACCAAATAATCCAACATTAGAATCTATCTGGCTAACTGCAGGTTCAGAACAATTATTCACAAAAATTCAATATGGAAAAGGTCAATTGTACCAATTCAGTATGAATTTAAAAAGAGAATGGACAAACCTGATAACACACCCGATTTTAGTACCTACTTTAATCAATTTGAGCAAGACAAGTACAAACTCAGGCAAAATATATCATCAAATTGGAAAAAATAATACAATTGAATTAATAAGCTCGTTTATTTCGAATAGTGACGAGCAATTCCATATTAAAAATGAACAAATTGGTATTGATATCATTCCTTTAAGAATAAACAGTTCAAACCATTCAACACAGCTTAGAGTTGTAGATCAATTAAGGGTTTCAGAAAATTATGTAGTTACACTAAACGACTCTATTCTTCAAACTTGTTCATTCAATTATCCCAGAAATGAATCAGAGATTTCGTATTACGAAAAACAAGAAATTGAAACTAAAATTAAGGCATTACACGAGAACTATTCTGTAATTTCTTCTGAAAAAATGAAACTATCTGAGCTTAATAACGAAAAAAGAGAAGGAAGACAGTATTGGAGAATATTTATTTTGTTGGCTTTAACATTCTTTGTGACTGAAGGAATACTTAAATCATTAAAAACATAAGCGCATGTATTATAATCCTCCATAAAATCTCTAATAAAATATTTTAGACTTCATAATCTTAACATATACCCTAACACAAATGGTTAAATTAAAAACTAAAATTGAAATTAGACAATTAAAAAAAATACACAGCATAGCTGGTATTGGTTATTGGGTATACAATTATTCAACTAAAGATTTTTGGTGGTCAGAAGTAACCCATGCAATTCTTGGCTATCAGACTGGAAATGTTACTCCTACCAGAGATATTCTAAAAAAACATATTCATCCCGAAGACCTTGTTTTTTTTGAAGAATCATTGAAACAGATGCAATTGCAGCCAATGGAAATAGAATTCCGATTCTATAAAAATGGTGAATTAAGGCTGGGTAAAATTACAGGAGAAGTCTACAAAGATGAAGACATTATTGAAGAAGTTCTTTTTCAAGATATTACCGACATTAAGATTAAAGAGTTTGAAATTGCAAAAGCCTGGAATAAAGCACTCGAAGCCGAGAACTTAAAAAATGCTTTCCTGGCCAACATGAGTCATGAATTACGAACTCCACTTAACTCAATCATTGGATTTTCCGAATTACTTGAATCTGGAAACATAAAAGAAGATATCCCTAGGTTTGCCAGCTCTATTAAAGATTCCGGGCTTCAACTTTTAAAGATTATTGAAGACCTTCTTAAAGTATCGATGCTGGAAAGTAGAACGGCGAAACCTGTGAAAAGAAATTTTAACCTTCATAATATGATGAAGGATGTGAAATCTCTTACAAACAGTCTTTTATCAAACAACAAGAAGGATCATTTACAATTAAATTTTCCAAATATTGAAGTGAATCAAGTCATCAAATCCGATCAAAATAAAATAATCGGTATCTTAAATAACTTACTACACAACGCTGTTAAATTTACCGAAAATGGAGGTATAACTTGCTCATATCGCTTCATTAATCAAACCATTGAATTTACAGTAAGTGATACTGGCAAAGGCATTCCATCCAAATCACAGTCAAATATTTTTCAACGTTTTAGACAAGCTGATGAAAATGGCATTAACAACTTTGGCGGCACTGGGCTAGGATTATACATATCAAGATTAGAAATTGAGCTTTTAGGTGGAAAAATTTGGATAGCATCAGAAGAAGAAATTGGAACCACGGTAAAATTTAGCATTCCTAACGTTATCGATCAAGAGTTAATTAGTGATACAGATTCCACTACCAATTTATACAATTGGGAAAATTATACCGTTGTAGTAGCAGAAGATCAATTTACCAATTACAAAATACTAGAAGCTTACCTACAACCAACCAATATTAATATCATTTGGGCTAAAACAGGCAAAGAAGCCATGACAGCAAGCCTCCAGAACCCGGAGGTAAACCTGGTTTTAATGGACATAAACATGCCACATACCAATGGACTGGAGGCAACAAAATTGATCAAGAAAAAACGTCCAGATCTAACAATCATTGCTCAAACAGCTTATGCACTAGAGGGTGACAGAGAAAAATCATTAAAGGCTGGTTGTTCTGAACATCTATCAAAACCATTTAACAAATCGGATTTACTGCTTTGTATGTCTAGATATTTACCTTAAATCAGCTGTTAACATCATATTTATAGAACATTAGCTATAATCATAAACACAACAAGAATTAACAATTGAATTTATGATAATAGTCATGATTAATATTTTTTTCGATTTTTTCTACACTTTTTCTTCCAAAAGCATTGGAAAATCAAAAAAATAGTTATAAAATTGGCGTACTGAATTTTCAGAATTTAATCCTATTTTAAAAATCTTATAAATGTTCTAGTTATGACAAATACAGCAACAATGACTGCTCAGGACTATATGGATAAGGAATCTAAGTTTGGAGCACACAACTATCATCCACTTCCAGTAGTTTTAGAGCGCGGAGAAGGCGTTTATGTTTGGGATACTGACGGAAAGCAATATTTCGATTTCTTATCAGCTTATTCTGCTGTTAATCAAGGACACTGTCACCCAAAAATTATTAATGCATTAGTAGAGCAAGCACAAAAACTAACCCTAACCTCACGTGCTTTCTACAGCAACAACCTAGGAAAATACGAAGAATTTGTTACCAACTACTTTGGATACGATAAAGTATTGCCAATGAATACAGGTGCTGAAGCTGATGAAACAGCACTTAAATTGGTTCGCCGTTGGGGTTACGATGTGAAAGGCATTCCAGAAAATGAAGCAAAAATTATTGTTTGTGATGGTAACTTCCACGGTCGTACAATTACTATCATTTCTATGTCTACCGATCCGGATTCATACAAAGGATTTGGACCTTACACTCCTGGTTTTGTTGTAATTCCTTACAACGACACGGAAGCTTTAGAGAAAGAATTGAAAGACCCTAATGTATGTGCATTTTTGGTTGAACCAATTCAAGGTGAAGCAGGCGTTTACGTTCCGGAAGATGGTTTCTTGAAGAAAGCTTACGATTTGTGTAAAGCAAATAACGTATTGTTCGTTGCAGACGAGGTACAAACTGGTATTGCAAGAACTGGTAAATTATTAGCTGTTGATCACGAAGGTGTTCGTCCGGATGTATTGATTCTAGGTAAAGCAATTTCTGGTGGTGTTATGCCAGTATCTGCTGTTTTAGCTGACGACGATGTAATGCTTTGCATTAAGCCAGGTGAGCATGGTTCTACTTTTGGTGGTAACCCTCTTGCTTGTGAAGTTGCAATGGCTGCTCTTAATGTGATTAAAGATGAAAATCTTGCTGAAAATGCAGAAGCAATGGGTAAGATCTTCCGTGAAGAATTGAAAGCCGTTAAATCGGATATGATTGAATTGGTTCGTGGAAAAGGTCTTCTAAATGCAGTTGTTATTAAGCCTAAAGGTGGTAAAACTGCCTGGGATGTTTGTATGCGTTTACGCGACAACGGGTTATTGGCTAAGCCAACTCACGGACACATCATCCGTTTTGCTCCTCCATTGACCATTAACGAAACTCAATTGCGTGAAGCGATTGAAATCATTAAGAAAACAATGGCTGAGTTCGAATAAACAGAACTCCATAAAATACAATTAAGGGTGACTCCAAATCGGAATCACCCTTTTTTATTTTTAAACTGATCTATTTTGTAATAATAAGTTTTGTCCTTATCACTTTTTCAGGATACTGAATAACAAGAAAATATATACCTCCAGGAAGATTCTGTAAATCGAACTCCAATCGGTCAGCATTAAAGCTGCGTTTAATTTCCTTACTTAAAACTATACTTCCCGATGAATTGAATATCCTCAACAAACCATCATCATTCGTAGCCGAAAGCTCAACAAAGAACTGCCCCCTGTTAGGATTAGGATATACTACAATTCCCTTATCAGCAATCAAATCATCAATTCCTGTAGTAATAAATACTTGCTGTGATTTTTGACTATTTCCACAAGCTTCGTTTGATGCTGTTAATGTGACTACATAGCCAGATCCACTTGCATTATCCAATACAAAGGAATGCGAAGGTTCAAATTCACTACTTATGATTCCATCTCCGAAATCCCATAAAACAGAAGTTGCATGTTCGCTCAAATTGGTAAAGTGAACCTCATTACGATCTGTTTCGAAAGTAAAATCAGCAACAGGAGGCTCCATTGGACTTACCGAAACTGAATTTGAATATTGATCAGCAAATCCTTCTTTAGAAACCTTAGCACGATATATCTTATTTTCTACCACCTCCTCAGTTACTAACAATTCTGCATTTTCTCCATCCAGATCTTCATAAACATCGTTTAGCTCATCGTAAACCTGCCATTGAATACTACCATCAAACTCTGTTAATATAATATTGGATTTAGATCCGTAACATACCAATTCTGGATTAGCGCTTGCCTCTCCTGCCCTATTGGTTTTGGGTTCAGGTATTGTGAACGTACTTGATATTTTTGAAATAATACCAGGACCTTCAAATTCCAGCCTTGCACCTTGCACTTCCATATCACTACCTGCCGTTATGTCGGTAAATTTTACAAGACCATCAACAGCCATTTGAGTTAATGTACCTCCCAAAGTCCACTCTTGAGAATCAGCTTTTCGCACCGTAATCATTGTTTCACTATCGGTATCACAAATATTTCTATACTGATCCTGTAAATTTAATTGAGGTTGTCTGATTAATGTTTCGCCATTATTTGCAGGCGCTGAAGGTTCTTTCTCGATAACCAGATATTTTGATTTGCCATGGTGAATTGGCTGCTCAAATCGAGTTGTATCGTACAAGCCTGAATAAACATACATAGAATCAACTCCATATTTCTGAAGAACAGAAGTTACCTCCGGATCAAAAGTAATTTGACCGGGAACAGATTTGTCATATTTTCCTTCTAAACTTCGAATACCATAGCGAATGTCAAATATCTTTTCGCGCCAAGTTGTATTTTCCGTAAATGTAACCGTAAACATTTCATCAACATTAGCATTGGCAGCAGGTGTTATTATTGGTGCCGGTGGCCTTACAATATCAAAGCTATCCGAAACTACATTTGGAAGTCCATTAGAAGTGAATAATAACCTTGCGCCAATTACTTCATCTTCGCTAGTAGCACTTAAATTCGTATACTCAACTACTCCTTCCAATGCGGTGATAGTTTTTATTCCTCCCAAGTTCCACAATGCAGAATTATCATTATCCGGATCGGCATATTTATCTACCAAAACCTCTGTACCATTATCGGTTGTACAGTTGTTTTCATACTTATCTCGTAATTGTATTTTTGGTTGCTGCACCAAAGTATCTCCATTGTTTTCAGGTCCAATTGGCTGATCTACCAATAACATCTCAGTTGTTACTCCATGTCCGATTTTTTGTTCGACTTTTGCATCGGCATAACCATTTGCAATTACAACAATGGTATCTGTTCTGGCAATGAACAAGGTTGAGTCTCTTTCAGGATAGAATGTTATCGAACCAGCTTCAATCAGATAAGAGGTATCTACCAAAACTTGTCCTGCAAAACTAATGGAGGAAATGGAATCTCTCCAGCTTGCATTGTCACTTGCCTGAATTACAAATTCATTATCAACTGTTGCGTTTTCTGCGGCAATTAGTTCTATGATTGGTACCGGAATTGTAAACAAATCAGATACAATTGAGTCTCCTGCAAAAGAAAATTGCAGATAAGCTGAATCAATAGCAATTTCGCTTCTTGCAATCAAATCTGTAAATAGAACTTTCCCTTCCGAAGATTGAACTTCCAGGGTTCCAATTAATTCCCAAGTCTTGTTGTCATACTTTTCAACGCTTACCTGTGTAGAATTATCTGTAGTACAATCATTCAAATATTGATCTGCTAATTTCAGTTCTGGTTGTTGTGCAAACAGTTCTCCGTTCACATCCGGACCAACAGGTTGAGTCAATACCAAAACACTATCGGCAACACCATGCTGAATATCTTGCTGAACCGTATCATGAGCAAATCCACGAGACTGAACAATGATTTCGAATGATCCATTCTTTTGAAGGAATTTAGAAGCAGAAGGAATCAATTCCAATTCGCCTGGCTGAGTAAAATTATAACTCTCCGCTACCAGCACACTATCATTAACTGTTACTACGCTAATTCTATTTCTCCAAACAGAATCCTCCGTAAAGGTAATTTTAAATGGATTATCAACACTTGCATCAACTGCAGCTGTTAATACAGGTGGATTTGCAACATCCGGAATATCAAATGGATCAGCTGTAACAGCATCAAGTCCTTCTGAACTAAACTGAATAATAGCACCTTCAATTGGCCCTGTTGAATAAGCCGATAAATCATCATAAGTTACAACTCCATTTTCGGAGTTTTTTTCCAAAGTACCTGCCAAATCCCACTCTCCTTCGTCACTTCTCGAAGCTTGTATCATTCTATCACTATCAGAATCACATAAATTCGAATACTGATCGTAGAACTCTAAAACCGGTTGTTGCTCCAACAAATCTCCATTTGAAGGAGGTGCTAATGGCTGTTGTGTAATCTGCATACTTGTTGCTACACCATGCCCAACAGTTTGTTCTACTGTAGCATCACTAAAACCAAGAGCTTTAACTACAATTTCGAAAGTGCCTGCCTTTTGAAGTAATTCCTCTTCGGAAACACGAAATACAATATTATCAGTATTTATGGTATAAGCAGAAGCAGGCAATGTATCACCTTGATACGTAATCATTGTAATTTCAGTTCTCCAATCATCATCGAAATCAAAAAAATCAATTGTAAAATCAGCATCAACCGTTGCATCAAACTGAGCAGTTAAATTTGGAGGATTCTTTAATACTGGAATATCAAAGGGATCTGAATCTACCGAAGTAATTCCATCTCCTGAGAATGTTAAATATGCACTAGTAACAGCATTAGCACTAGATGCCGTTAATGCACGATAATTGATAACCCCATTACTTACTGCTTGCAACGTATCTCCTCCTAATGTCCAATCATTTTCACCGCCTCTTCTTGCCACTACTTCATAAGTATTTTCTGTATCACAACTATTGTTGTACTGATCCAGCAATGAAATTTTAGGTTGTAAATCAAGTTCTCCACCATTCACCAAAGGAGCAGTTGGCTGTGTTTCGATAATTAATGAATCAGGTACTCCATGTTTAATTTCCTGATCAACCGAAGCATCCTGATATCCTCGTGAATACACAAGCACTTGTTTGGTAGCCGCCTCTTGCAAAGCTGCATCTTGCGAAGGGTCGAATACAATTTTACCAGCCTGACTCTTATCATAGGATGTTTCAGGCAACATGCTACCTCCATATGAAATGGAATCAATCTTGCCTTGCCATTCTGCATTATCAGCAAAAGTAACATCAAAGAGGGAATCTACCGTAGCGGTAGTAGAAGCAATTAAAGATGGTGCAATCAGAGGAGCTGGAATCAAGAATGAATCAGATTCCGCGTTTGTTAGTCCTGTGCCGGAAAATGTAATTGTTGCATCGCTAACCATATCAGTACTCCCGGCAGTAAGATCGGTATAAGATGCAACACCGTTTGTTACCATTAGGGAAACAGATCCTTCAAGAGTCCAACTTCCTCCACTTGCATTTGCTTCTACTGTTGTAGAATTATCATTTGTACAATCATTTTGATATTGATCCTGCAGTTTTACTACAGGCTGAGTTTGTAATAAATCACCATTATTCTCAGGACCAAAAGGCTGAGTAGTGATTAGGATATCTGTTGCTACACCATGTCCTATCTCTTGCTGGACTGAATCCAACAAATAGGAGGTTGATGTAATGTAAATATATTCATTTGCTACCTGTTGAAGATTAGCGGATTCTGCTGGCTTGAATTTAATCTTACCTGCTACACTTGCATCGTAGGCAGTAGCTGGAAGAACATTTGTACCATACCTAACTTCCGTAATATTTGTTCGCCAGTCAGCATTATCTGTAAAAGTAATTTCAAAATCATTATCAACCGTTGCATTCGTAGCAGCGGTTAATACGGGACCTGCATTTAAATCAGGGATATCAAATGTATTTGAATTAACAGTTGTTAAATCTGTTGCAGAAAAGCTAATAAAAGCACCTGTTACTGGTCCCGGACTTGAGGCTGTTAAATCAGTATAACTAACCGAACCACTGGCCACGGTTTTGCTAACTGTTCCTCCAAGTGTCCAATCATTGGTATCTCCTTTTGACGCGGTAACTTCTATAGAGTTTTCACTGGTACAGTCATTTCCATATTGATCTCGCAAGGTAATTCCTGGTTGCGTAGCCAATTCATCACCATTCTCTGCTGGTGCAGCTGGTTGAAGGGCAATAATCATCTCCGCAGCAGCACCATGTTTTATCTCCTGTGAAACACTAGCTGTTGCATATCCTTGTGCAAAAACCTCTATATCCTTGGTTCCTGCAAGCTGCAAATCTGTATCCTGTGATGGATCGAATATAATTTTCTCTCCTTGTGTTTTGTCATAAGCTGATTCTGAAATCAGATTTCCTCCGTAATGAATTGAATCTATAGACAATTGCCAGGTAGGATTTGCCACAAATGTTATTTCAAACGTAGCATCAACAGTAGCATTTGAAGAAGCCAACAAACTAGGTGAAGCATCTAAAGCAGGAATAGTGAAAGCATCTGAAATTACATCACTCAAAGAGAGTGATGAAAATGTGATAGTTGCATCGGTCACTTCATTATCGCTGCTTGCAGTTAAATCTGTAAATGAAATTTCACCTGCTGTTGCAGTTAATTCCAGTGTTCCTCCAATAGTCCATACTCCACCTGAAGATGCAGCAGTAAGATTTGTTGTGTTATCAGATGTAACAACATTCGCATATTGATCGTGAATTTGAACAACAGGCTGAGTAGCCAAAGCCGCACCATTAGATCCAGGCCCAACTGGCTGAGTTGAAATAAACAATGCACTGGCCAAACCATGACCAATTTCCTGTTCAACCGTAGCATTGGCATAACCACTTGCTATAACTGTAATTGTTTTGGTTCCCGCAGCTTGTAATATTGAGGTTTGCGAAGGTGTAAATGTTATTCTTCCTGCCGCACTAGTATCATAAGAAGCATTCGGTAATGTTTCATCACCATATTGAATTGAACTAATACTTCCTCTCCAACTTCCATCTTCAGCAAAGCTGATGAAAAAATCATTATCAACCGTTGCATTGCCTGCAGCAGAAAGAGCAGGCGTTGCATTTACAGGAATGTCAAAAGTATCGGAATTAACCGAAGCAAAACTTCCAGAAGAAAAAGTAAGGTAAGCTCCTGTTACCGCTTCATCACTTGTAGCAGTTAAATCGGTGTATGTAAATTCTCCGGAAACCAATGTTTGATTTGGAGAACCTCCCAAAGACCAATCTCCACCATCACCTTTTGCAACAGATATTGCAGTGGCATTGTCTCCCGTACAATTGTTTCCATATTGATCTTTGCTTCCAACTTTTGGTTGAGTAGCCAATAATCCACCATTTTGAGTTGGTGCACTTGGCTGTATTGCGATATAAATGGAAGCTGGAGCACCGTGTCCTATCTCCTGCGACAATGTTTTATCGTTAAAACCATCAGAAGAAAAAACAAAGTCTGCTGTTCCAGCAGTTTGAAGAGCCGTAGATTTCGATGGATCAAAAGTTATCTGATCTCCTACACTGGTATCATAAGCTTCTGAATCAACCGTATTTCCACCATAAGTTATTGCTGAAATCTTAGATTGCCATGAATTAGAATCCGTAAAGGTAATGATAAAACCATTATCAACCGTTGCATTGCTTGCTGCAGTTAAATCAGGAGGTGAATTCAGTCCTAAATCAAATGTAGTTGAATTAATTCCTGTTACTCCAGTAGCGCTAAACGCAATAAAAGCACCATTTACAACATCAGTACTTGAAGCTGTTAAATCTGAAAAAGTTATCACACCTGAAGATGCAGCTACACTTAAAGTTCCTTGCAAATCCCATGCAACAGGATCGTTTTCTGCTGCAGTAACAGCTAAAGAGTTGTTTGAGGTGCAAACATTACTGTACTGATCTTGTACCTCAACTATCGGTTGAGTTTGGAATGCATCTCCATTATTGGCTGGAGCCACCGGTTCTGTTGTCACAATTAATTTGGTCTCCGCTCCATGTCCTATGGTTTGCAATACTGTTGCAGGACTATACCCATCAACCGAAATTACGATATCCCCTGTTTTTGCAGTTTGTAAAACAGAGTCATCCGCAGGATCAAAAGTAATTTTATTGGTTGTTGAATTCACAGTATATGCAGCAGTAGATACTGTATTTCCATCAAAAGTTATGGCAGAAATATTAGATTCCCAATCCACATTATCAACATATGAAATTTCAAATGCAGCATCAACTGTAGCTCCGGAAGCCGCTGTTAAATCTGGTGGCGTATTTAATCCCAGGTTAAAGTTTGCCGAAGTAATACCGGTTAAGCCTGCTGAACTAAAACTAATATTTGCATCAGTTATTTCCTCATTACTACTTGCTGTCAAACCAGCAAAAGTAAGCGTACCCGAATTCGCACTTTGGCCCAATGTTCCTCCCAACGTCCAGTTTCCTGCATCACCTTTTGCTGCAGTAATGGTTCTCGCACCATCGGTACTACACAAATTATCGTATTGGTCAAGCACTTCAACTACAGGCTGAGGATTCAACTCTCCACCATTAGATGTTGGAGATCCTGGTTGAGTAGAAACCGAAAGCTTGTTTGCAGCGCCATGATTAATGGTTTGAGATAAGCTGGCATCATTAAAGCCATCTGAAACAAATACAAAATCAGCAGTTCCTGCTGTTTGTAAAGCAACTGACAAAGACGGAGTAAAAGTTATTTGTCCTGACGTAGAGGTATTATATGCTCCAGCATCAACACCATTTCCATTATAAGTAATACTTGATATTTTTGATTGCCAACCGTCAACATCCGTAAATGTAATGGTAAAATCTCCGTCAACATCTGCATTACTGGCAGCCGTTAAATCAGAAGGTGATGAATTCAGTCCTAAGTTAAATGTATCTGAATCTGCACCAGTTAAACCAGAACTACTAAAGCTTAAGTAAGCATCAGTAATTGCCTCGTTACTACTTGCTGTTAAGTTGGTGAATGATAGTGATCCTGAACTAACGCTGGATGATAGATCCCCTCCAAGGGTCCAGTTTCCTGCATCACCTTTCGCAACTGATACATTTGTGGCATTATCTGTTGTACAATCGTTATTGTATTGATCTTGCAATTTAACTGTTGGTTGTGTTGCCAACTGTCCCCCATTTACAGATGGAGCCGCAGGTTGAGTCACCACAATAATTTGTGTGGCTGATCCATGACCAATGGTTTGTGAAACAGTTGCATCAGCATAAGTATCTGATTTTACAACCAAATTGGCAGTTCCCGCTGTTTGAAGAGCTGAATTTCCTCCACCTGGCTTTAG
>NZ_JALPNU010000033.1 GCF_030851345.1 Marinifilum sp. D714 | reverse complement strand
GAATGTGGAAATGTTCTCGATACAATTTTGAATTTTGTATACCACGAATTACACGAGCATGATGTTGTCATCAACGAAATCATGGCAGATGAAAGCCCGAGTCAAGGATTGCCAGAGTATGAATACATAGAGCTATACAATACCAAAAGCTATCCAATTTCAGTTGAAGGATGGAAGCTGAAAATTGGGAGCAAAGAGTTGTTGTTTTCTTCGGATACAATTCAAGCAAACTCTTATTTGATTCTCTGTTCTAATGCTGTGGTAGTATTATTTTCTGAATATGGGAATACTTTAGGTTTATCAAACTTTACAGGCTTAACCAATTCTGGAAACAGTGTAAAATTGTTGTCTGCCAAAGAAGAAACAATAGACGAGATTGCCTATTCCGATACCTGGTATCAATCAGAAGAGAAAAGTAATGGTGGTTGGAGTTTAGAGCGAATTGATCCAATGAATTTTGCCTGGCAAGCACCCAATTGGAAAGCATCTAATGCTACTGATGGCGGAACGCCAGGTAAACAAAATTCTGTATTTGCAGAGAATAAAGATCAGATTTTACCACAAATTAAGGATATAGAAGTTTTGAATTCAAATACGGTGCGAATAACTTATTCAGAACCTATGCAAGAGGCAGAAGTGCTTCAAAAATCCAATTATAAATTGGTACAAGAGGAAAATCTTATACTAGAGATTTGCAAACTTGAAGAAGCTAAAACGATAATTGAAATTGTTTTTAAAGAACATTTGCTTGAGAATGCAGAATTTAAATTAGAGATTTCTAAAAATGTGACAGATTTAGCTGGTAATCCACTCAAAGATAATCAGGTGGAATTTTGGGTGCCTTCTCAAATTCATAAACAAGATATTGTAATTAATGAGATCTTGTTTAATCCATTGGCAGGAGGTTCAGACTATGTAGAGCTGTACAATCGCACTCAAAATATTTACGATTTATCCCAACTGTATATCGGTAAAAAAGATGAGAATTATTTGCTAACAGATAGTGTGAAGTTGTCTAGGAAACAGATTCTCCTGCATCCTGAATCGTATTGTTTATTTACCGCTGATTCGTCCAATGTTGCAGAAAATTATTTTACTTCAAATACTTCAGTTTTCCACCAAGTGGATTTACCAAATTATCCTGATAAAAATGGAAGGATTATTTTGTATACAAAAGGTGAGCTTATTGATGATCTGGAGTACCGTGAGGATATGCATTTTGAATTGTTGGCAAGTAAAGAAGGTGTTGCATTAGAGCGTGTAAACCCTGAGGAAGAAACCAATTTAATTTCCAATTGGCAATCGGCGGCACAAAGCATAGGCTTTGGAACGCCTGGTATGAATAACTCTGTTTATAGTGATATAGAGGAATCAGCAGAGGAGGTAAGTTTGTCATCAAAAATCTTTTCTCCAGATAATGATGGAATTGAGGATCGTTTGTACATCAATTTTAATTTAAAAGATGATGGATTTGTAGCGAATATCAGAATATACAATTCATTGGGAAAGGAAATCAGGAAGCTTGCCAGTAATTTGTATTTGGGAACTGATGATAGCGTCTATTGGGATGGATTGAATTCTAAAAAGGAAAGGTTGCCTATAGGAATTTACCTTGTTTATATCGAAATGTTTAATCCGGATGGCCACATGAAAACCTATAAGAAGACTTGTGTAATTGGAGGGAAATTGAAATAAAATATTGAAATTATATTCAGTAAAAAAAAGAAACTTAATGCTTGATTATTTATGTTTGATTTTGTAACTTGATGAAGCATAGAGCATTTAAAAAGAAAGCTCTTGTTTTGGCATAAGCCAAAATGCTTTTGCATTAGCTGTTAATTAATGTAGTGGTTAATAAATGGTAGAGTAAAGGGGAATGTTTTAATTCCCCTTTTATTTTATATTGAATCTGTTTCGATATTATGCAGGTTGCTTGAGCGCTTATTTTTCTTGACGTAGTTTAAAATCTGATTGTCGAATTTTGACTTGTCTTCATTCAAAAACTTAATGCATAAAGGAACAAAGAACAGGTGTTTTTTAATACTTTCTTGTTTGATTTCCATATCAAAAATACGAGTAGCATCCTTTTCTGTGGTAATAATGATTTTATTATCGCCAGGCAGTTCATTAAACTTCTTCTCAATAGCTTGAATATCCTTCTGATTAAACGCATGATGATCTGGAAAGTGCAATTCTTCAATTGTATTCGAAAAACCATCTAAATATTCTCGCAAAGGTTTTGGGTTTGCAATTCCAGTTACCAAAAGGATGGAAAAGCTTTCCTTGTTCCAATCTTCATCCCCAATTTTTACCGCATTTTTGCTAAATACAGGTTGAAGATTTCCATAATCTAAGCATGTAAAATATAGTTGTTGATATGGCAATATCTTCAGTTCTTTCACAATGATTCTTCTCTCAATTGGAGTCATGTTAGTAGGAGTCTTGCTCACAATAATGATATTTGCTCTTGATCTTTCTTCTGCACTTTCTCTCAAACGCCCATACGGCATTATAAAGTCGCGAGTAATTGGTCTGTTGTAGTCAATTAGAAGAATGGACAAGCCAGGTTTTATGTACCTGTGCTGGTAGGCATCATCCAGTAGAATCGCGCTTAAATCATTACCATGTTCACTTTTAAGCAGATTTTTTACTCCATTAACCCTTTTGCTATCAACCGAAACCAGTATGTCAGGAAACTTGCGTTTGATTTGCATAGGCTCATCACCTATCAAATTTGCAGTGGAATTTTCATCAGAAAGAATAAAACCTTTGCTTTTTCTTTTGTATCCTCGACTTAGGGTAGCAAGCTTGTAATCATCTTTTAAAAGAGTGATAAGGTATTCTATATGAGGGGTTTTGCCAGTGCCTCCAACGGTGATATTACCAACCGAAATAATTGGAATTTTGAATTCTGTACTACTAAGTATATTTAAATCGAAGAGCATATTGCGCATGGTTACAATTAATCCGTAAAGTAAACTAAATGGGAGTAGTAAAACTTTAAAAAAACGCGGTAATACTTTCATCGATTATATTTTTAATCAGGTGTTTAGAAACAACTCACTAGAGATTGACTTTTAAATAGCAACAATTAATTTCATATTAAATTTACAGAAATATTTGTTAGCATTTATAAGGAAATAAATATGACAATAATTTTTTATTTAGTTGATAAAAATATAGGGAATCCTGAAATAAAAAAAAATCCTCAATTTCTTGAGGATTTTTAATGTGAAAAATTAATAAAATTTAGTTCAGTTCTATTTCGTATGGCAAACGAGCCTGAATGCCACCTAAATCAATAATGCTTTGAGCTTGATTGTAATATCTGTAAGTATCACCTAACTCAAATTTTAAAAATCTGGTTTTAGCTTCACCAGTAATATCCTTTATTAATTCCTGAATAGGATCTTTTTGTTTAGGAAGAGAAACAATTCTATAGTCATCTTCTAAGCCTGCTTTTTCTTTTGCAATCTCAATCGCGGTTTCTAAACCTCCTAAAACATCAACTAAGCCATTTTCTTTTGCATCAACAGCACTCCAAACTCTTCCTTGTGCCACTTCATGAATCTCTTCTTTCGAGCGATTTCTACCATCTGCAACCCTTGTTAGGAATGTATCATACCCTTCGTTAATGATATCCTGAAGAATTTCTTTTTCAGTTTTTGTGAACTTTCTTGAGGAAACAGGAACAACCATTAATGGATAGCCTCCACCAAATGCAGAATGTTTGTTGGTGCCATAAGAATCGGTTGTGAAACCAATTTTATTTTTAATCAATTCTTCACCTGAGAAGAATAAACCATAGATACCAATTGATCCGGTAATGGTATTTTTATCAGCAACAATTGTATCTGCAGGACAAGCAATATAATAACCACCAGATGCAGCAACATTACCCATTGAAGCGATAACTGGCTTTTCTTGAGATGCCAACTCTACTTCTCTCCAAATAATATCAGAAACCAAAGCACTACCACCTGGTGAGTTTACACGCAATACAATGGCTTTAATGGTAGAATCTCTTCTCGCTTTACGGATTGTGTTCGCCAATTCAGGACCAATTGCTGTTTCGCTTTGCTCATTTCCAATGGCACCTGAAGCATAAACTACTGCAATTTTATTTTTTGAGTATTTAAAATCAGCATCAGGAGATTTTGCATAATCAGAAATACTAATTTTTCTAAGTTTTTTGTCTTCTTTAATGTCAGTAAGCTTTCTAAGGATGTCATTCATTTCATCCTGATAGATCACACCATCAATCAAATTGTGTTTTTTAGCATCAGCTGCCTTTTTAATGGCAAATGCATCAATCAGTTCATTTAATCTATCAACAGAAACTCCTCTTTCTTCCGAAATTCCTTTTAAAATCTGGTTCCAAATATCACCAACATAAGCCATGGTTTGCTCACGACTTTCGTCACTCATATCATCTCTGAAAAACTGTTCTGTTGCCGATTTGTATTTACCAACTCTGATTACCTGAGCTTCTACACCAATGTTCTTTAGGAATTTTTTGTAAAAAGTTCTTTCTCCACCCATACCAAGAAGCAATATCATTGCTTCAGGATTTAAATAAATGCTATCCGAGACAGAGGTTAGGTAATAAGCTTTTTGCGAGTAACCAAAATTATTGTAGCTCACAATAAATTTACCTGTTTCTTTAAATTCTTTAAGCTTGTTTCTGATTTCTTCGATAGAGGCGATCCCACCAAAATTGGCTGAAACATCACTAACATTTAAATAGATACCTTTGATTTTTTCATCGGTTTTAGCCTTCTCGATACTTTCTAAAATGGTTGTTAAACCGATGCTTGAGCTTCCGGTTCCTGGTAAATCCAATTCATCAAAAGGATTATCTGCACCTCTATCAGCAAGCGATTTGTTTAGTTTAATTTCTAAGACACTTTTGTTTTTAACTGTTACTGCTTTATCAGCACTTGATGCGATACCAGCTATAATCATGATACCCAAAAACAAAAGAAGAAATCCACCTACAATAACTCCTAATATGGAGGCAAATGTAAATTTAAAGAAGCTTTTCATATTGATTTTCTTTTAATTGATTATTCTAATTTATAAGATGCTGATTTATGTAAATCCGCAGTATAACAAATATATCTATTTAAACTGACAGAAGTTTGAAACGTTGATTATTTTCGATGTATATTTTGTTTCGAAAGATTTCTTTGTTTCTTTTACCGATCAAATTAAAAGAGATGGCAATAGTATACTTCTTAATAGGTGGAAATTTAGGTGATAGAGAGCAGATTCTGCAAAGTACAGTTGAAGCTTTGGGAAATGATGTTGGAAAAGTTCTGAAAATTTCGGCCATCTATGAGACCGAACCATGGGGGTTCGAACATGAGCAGAGTTTTCTAAATCAGGTAGTGGTGGTAGAAAGCAATTTATTACCCGAGGCAGTACTTGATCAGACTCAGAAAATTGAGAAAAATCTTGGTCGCGTTCGAAAGAAAAATCGCTATAGCGAGAGAACCATTGATGTGGACATTTTGTTTTACGATGATTTAATTATCGATACAGAAAGGTTGGAAGTGCCACATCCAAGAATGGGAGAGAGGATGTTTGCTTTGGCTCCTTTAGCTGAAATTGCACCTAATTTTATTCATCCAGTAATGGATAAGAGTATCTTGGAAATGAAAAATTCTTGTCCTGATACATCAGAGGTTAGTGTTTTCAAGGCATAAAAAAAGGACTGTTATAAAAACAGTCCTTGAAATATTATCGAAAATATTGATTATCCTAGTTTAGCACCAAAAGCCAAATCACCTGCATCACCACAACCAGGAACGATATACGATTTGGTGTTTAGTTCAGCATCAACAACTCCATTCCAAATGGTAGTGTTTTCTGCTGGTAAATTGTTCTTAATCAGATCAACACCTTCTTGACTTGCAATTACAGAAACAATGTGTACATGTTTAGGAGTACCTTTGGTTAGCATTGCTTTGTATGCCAACTCCATAGATGATCCTGTTGCCAACATTGGATCGGCAAGAATTACCACTTTTCCATCGATAGAAGGAGATGAAATGTACTCGAAATTAATTTTGAATTTTCCATCTTCGGTGTGCTTGCGATATGCAGAAATAAAAGCATTTTCTGATCTATCGAAATAATTTAATAAACCATTGTGCAATGGAAGACCTGCTCTTAATATCGAAGCCACAACAACTTCATCCTTCGGAAGAGAAGCAATTGCAGTACCAAGTGGAGTTTCCACTGATTGATCTGCAAAATCTAAAGTTTTACTGATTTCGTAAGCGTATATCTCACCAACTCTTTCAAGGTTTCTTCTAAAGCGAAGAGGATCGTTTTGAATGTTAACGTCTCGGATTTCAGCTATAAATCGGTTAAAAAGGGAGTTGTTTTCTCCTAATGTATGGATCACCATGTTTTATTATTTAAAAATTAGCTGAGCGCAAATATAGCCATATTTCAATAATATTAAAGAAGGAAAAGGAGGAAAAACTCGTAATCTAATTCATTCTAAATTAGTGCTTCATCGGCAAAACTATAGTAATCGTTTTCGCCAATTATTATATGATCTAATATCTCGATATTCATCAGTTTAGCAGCATCTTTCGATTTGGTTGTAATGTCTTTATCAGCTGTCGAAGGAGCCAAATTTCCAGATGGATGATTGTGACAAAGAATAAGATTAACAGCCTCGAGTTGTAAAGCCTCTTTAAGAACTAATCTGATATCGAAAACCGTGCCTGTAATTCCTCCGGAAGAAACGTTTTTGATTTCAATTACTTTATTGGCTCTGTTCATAAATAACACCCAAAACTCTTCGTGTCCGATATTCTCTACAAGTGGGAATAAAATTTCGAAAGCATCTCGACTACAAGTGACTTTTTCTTTTTGTTTGCTCTGAAATGCTTTTTGCCTGCGACCAATCTCCAGTGCTGAAATGATACCAATGGCTTTTGCTTCTCCAATTCCTTTGATCTTCATTAAATCATGAATGGATTTTTTTGCAAGGATGTTAAGATCATTATTGCAATGGGAGAGTATGGATTTGGAAAGTTCGACAGCGGATTGATTGCGATTTCCACTGCCAATTATAATGGCTAAAAGTTCTGCTGTAGATAAACTTTTAACTCCCTTATACATTAATTTTTCTCTGGGGCGATCTTCAAGGGCCCAGTCTTTAATGCTTAGTTTATTATAATCATCCATGGTTTGTTGTGTAAATACTTAACTAAAGTTATGAATTTACATAAACAAAATCAATGAGAAATATGTGTATACACAAAAAGGGTTCTCGTTGAGAACCCTTTATAACAGAGTTATAGTGTCTTACAGCTTGTTAACGTGTGAAGCTAATTTAGATTTCAAGTTAGCAGCTTTGTTTTTATGAATTACATTAATCTTTGCAAGTTTATCCAACATTGCATTTACCTTTGGAAGTAATTCATTAGCAGCTTCCTTATCTGAAGTAGCACGTAACTTTCTTACAGCATTTCTTGCAGTCTTCGCGTAATACTTATTGTGTACTCTTCTCTTCTCAGACTGTCTGATTCTTTTAATTGCAGATTGATGATTTGCCATCTCTTAAAGTTATCTAAATTATTATCTTGGTAGTCCGTACGGGAATCGAACCCGTGTTACCAGAATGAAAATCTGGCGTCCTAACCCCTAGACGAACGGACCATTGGTTTATTAATGCGCAGCAAAGATAAATTAAAATTTAATCGCTGCAAAATTCTTAGTAGTCCGTACGGGAATCGAACCCGTGTTACCAGAATGAAAATCTGGCGTCCTAACCCCTAGACGAACGGACCGTCTAATTTTTCAGAGCTGCAAAGGTAAGTTATTTTTTTAAAACTGCAAACACTTTGCGAAAAAAACTCTTTTTTTTGCTTCAGGAATGTTGAAGCGTTAGCCCCTTGTTTTTTCCTTTTGCGCTGCAAAGAAAGAGATAATTCTTTATTCCTGCAAAACTTTTTTTGAAAAAAAATCACACTTTTTTTTACCAAAGAAACTAACTGCTTCGTTATAAGCTAAAAATAAATTTAGCGCCATTCAACAATTGTTCCTCTATCGCTATTTAAAAAGTTATTTGGGATGATGTTTTTGATTTGATCAGCCAATAAATCCAACAATCTATTTTTTGTGTAGTGACGAGAATAAACCAAACTAACCTCTCTTAAAGGGTGAATGTTTGTGAATTTTTTTACCTGTTTAAGTTTTTCGTCGGGCATATATTGAGTAGCCAATTCAGGAATTAGAGTGAATCCTCCTTCACGATCTACAATTTTCATTAATGTTTCAAGAGAATTACTTTCAAATTCGAATGGCAATTCCTGATGTTGCAAATCATGCATCTCACAAAGATTGATTACTTGGTTTCTGAAACAGTGTCCATCACTAAGCATCCATATTTCTGGAGTAGCAATATCTTTTACCTCAACAATAGGTTGTTTTAGTAGTGGATGATCTTTGTGTGCGTAAATCATCATTTCTTCATAGAAAAGATGTCTTTCTCGAATTTTATCATCTTTTGCAGGTGTAACAAAAATACCAACATCAATTTTATCTTTTTTAAGGCTTTTTACAATTTCTTCGGAAACCATTTCTTCCACCTCAACTTTAATTGCTGGATATTTTCTGATATAATCACCAATAAACATTGGAAGAAGAAAAGGAGCTAATGTTGGAATAATTCCAATTTTCAAATTTCCCTCTATGGTGTTCTTATGGTCTTTTATGATTTCATCAACTTTTTTGGTTTCGCTAAGAATGATTCTTGCTTGTTCAATAATATCAAGGCCAACGTCGGTTGGAATAATTGGCTGTTTGCTTCTGTCAAATATGGTAACATCCAAATACTCTTCCAATTTTTTAATCTGCATACTTAAGGTTGGCTGAGTGATAAAACATTTTTCGGCAGCTGTTGCAAAGTGGCGGTAGGTGTCAACAGCTACGATATATTCAAGTTGTGTAATGGTGATCATTAGTTTGTTGTTTTTTTAAATTCTTTCAAATATAAACATTATCTATAACACTATAAACAATATTGATTTGCTTGATGTGTAATTGCTTCGTATATTTGATATAGAAAACAAGGAAAACTATTTTTCACAAGTACTTACAACAAAAATAGTATACCTTATTAATAGGGTTAGTAAAAATAATAGTTTGATAGTTTTTGTTATTTAAGTTTTATTAGATGTTTGGGTTTTGCAGCCGGGAGTTTGGGTCTCCCGGCTTCTTTATTTTATATAGGCCTGTTTTAAGCTCCTTCCTTTGTTATATAGATTATAAAGTTATTTGCTAAAATGATATTTCTTTTGATCTAAATCGCAAAGTCTTAATTATGAATCGATAATGAAGATATGTTGTGTAGCACTAATGCTGAATAGCAGAAATTGCACTTAAAAAATATACTACTTTAGTCGGCGAATTAGAAATTTATAAACATCAATATAAAAACCGATTAGAGATGCATAAAGAGATTAAGACAGTTTCTTTTGAAGAAGCAGCAAAGGTAATTAAGTCTGGAGATAGAGTGCACTTACACTCAGTGGCGTTGACACCTCATAAATTTATTAACGCAATGTGTGATCGCGGTCGTAATGGTGAAATTTACGATGTAACCATTCAGCATATTCACACAGAAGGACCAGCTCCTTATGCTGATCCTGAATTTGAAGGAATTTTTAATCTTGAGTCATTATTTGTTGGGGCTAATGTAAGAAAGCAAACGCAAGCTGGTTATGCAGATTATATTCCTGTATTCTTAGGAGAAACTCAGCAATTGATTCGTGAAGGAGTTTTAAATGTAAATGTTGCAGTTGTACAGGTAAGTACTCCTGATAAGCATGGTTATGTATCTTTAGGTACTTCTGTTGAGGCAAGTAAAGCTGCAGTTGAAGAAGCTGATACTGTTGTTGCAATCATCAATCCTAATGTACCTCGTGCTTTTGGTGATGCAATGATGCCATTATCAAACTTTGATATCTTCTGTGAAGATAACTCTCCACTTATCGAGCACCACAATGCTCCATTGTCAGAAATGGATATTGCAATTGGTAAAAATGTTGCAGAATTGATTCCTGATGGAGCTTGTTTGCAAATGGGTATTGGTGGTATTCCAAATGCAGTTTTAGCACAGTTGGGAAATCACAAGGACCTTGGTGTGCACACTGAGATGTTTGCTGATGGTCTTCTTCCATTGGTAGAAAGCGGTGTTGTTAATGGTAGAAACAAGAAATTAGATCCAGGTAAAATTGTTGCAGGTTTCTTGATGGGAACAAAAGAACTTTATGATTTCGTTGATGATAACCCGGGAGTTTTAATGATGGATGTTGCTTATACTAATGGTGTTGGTATTATTAAGCAAAACCCAAAAGTATGTGCTATCAACTCTGCATTATCTATTGATATTACTGGTCAGGTTTGTGCAGACTCAATCGGAACTAAGCACTATTCAGGTGTAGGTGGTCAGATTGACTTTACTCGTGGTGCTGCAGCTTCTGAAGGAGGTGTGCCTATTATTGCAATGCCTTCTGTTACTGGTAAAGGTGTATCTAAAATTACACCAACCTTATTAACGGGATCAGGTGTAGTAACTACTCGTAACAACATGAGATGGTTTGTAACTGAGCACGGTGCAGTGAACTTGTTTGGTAAGTCACTTCAGCAAAGAGCTAAAGCAATTATCTCTGTTGCTCATCCAGACTTTAGAGAAGAACTTGATAAGGCTGCATTCGAAAGATTCGGAAGCCACTATCATTTCGTACGTAAGTAAAACTTGCTTAATAATTAGCAGTTCATGACATATGAAGAGGCATCCATTCGGATGCCTCTTTTTTATGCATTTGATTTTGGCATGGATTCCAAAATTTTCTCTGATTTGGGAATCGTGATATAAAAACTACTTCCTTTTCCTTCTTCACTCTCAGCCCAGATTTTACCTCCATTTTTTTCTACATACTCCTTGCAAAGCAATAGCCCGATTCCAGCTCCTTTTTCCTGGGCAGTACCAAGCGCAAGGTAATTATTATCTAATCTGAATATCTTATTAAGGTTTGATTTGCTCATGCCAACTCCTTCGTCTGATATTTCTATCTCAACAAGATATTTTTTTTCTCGTGCTGAAAGAGTGATTTTTCCCTCTGAATAGGAGAATTTAATGGCATTTGAAATTAGATTCTTAAAAACTTCTGATATGGCTGCAGAATCAGCATAAACCATAGAAGTATTGTCCATATTAAAAATGAACTTCAGATTCTTTTCAATAATTGGACCAGATAGTTTTTGAAGAATACCATTAATAGATTCTCTAATATTAAAATACTTTGGAGAAAATGTAGTTTTGCCTGCTTGCGAAGCAGACCACAGTAAAATATTTTCGACCAATTCATTGGTGTGAGCAGATAAATCGCGAATTCCAATGGCCAAGGACTTTTGGTATTCAATATCGTTCTCATCAAAACTTTCAATAAGTTTTGTGCTGATATTTTTCAGGTCAATAAATGGATCGCGCAAATCAGTCGATATAATATTAAAAATTTTATCCTTGGTTAGGTTCAAATCACGCAAAATAATATCTGATTCCTTTAATCGTGAATTGATTTCTTCCAGCTCCCTGTTTTTCTCAGTAAGGGCAGCGGTTGTCTCTTTTCTTAATTTGATATTTTTATTGGTAATGTAACCAATAATTCCTGCGAAAATAATCAGGACAATAAAAAGGTAAATCAGAATGGCTTGCATTCTGTTGTATTCCTTCAGCCCTTTAATTTCTTCTTTGTTTTTAGAGATTTCATATTTTGCTTCAAATTCACTGATTCTATCCTTGTCGTATTGATCCACAATGCTGTCATACTGAGTGTTTGAATAATTGCGATAATACTCTAATGCTTTTTTGTAGTTGCCTTTATTTGAATAGTATTCGAATAGATTTTCGGAAGTTACCTTTTGTAAGTTTCGGTCCTTAGAATAATTGGCATTTTCGTATGCCGATTCTAAATACTGCAAAGCATCATCGCTCTTATAGTAATCCATTAAAATTTCGCCTATGTTATTTGATGAATATGCAATTCCTTTAGCATTTCCTAATTTCTCATGAAGGTTAAGTGCAATTTTATGGTATTCCTGACTTTTATCGAAATTGTTATAGCTGCTGTATAAATTTCCGATTAGTGAATATACATTGGCTTGTGCTTTCAGGTCACCTGTCTCATTGTATATTTTAAGCGATTCATTATAGTGTTTTAACGAAAAATCAAGTTCATTTAAATCTTTGTAAACTGTTCCTATATTTTTTAAGGTGGCTGCAGTATAACGCTTGTTGCCAATTTCCCGTCTGATTTTTAGAGCTCGGTTGTAAAAATTAAGTGATTCATTAAAATTGTTCAGCCTCCAGTAAATACCACCAATGTCATTCAAGGTATAGGCAATAAGAGATTTATCACCAAGTTCCTCACGAAGTGTCAGAGCCTTTTTGTAATAATCCAATGCCTTGTTGTACTTGTTTAAATTTTTATAGACATTACCTAGATTATTCAATGATGAGGAAATATCAGATTTATCGCCAAGTTTGGATCTGATTTCCAAAGATTTTAAATAATACTCCAATGCGTTGGCATAATCTTTATCTAGCCAATACACACTACCAATATTGTTTAAGGTATAAGCAACTTCCTTTTCTGATCCCTCCTTCTGTCTAATTTTCAGCGATTGATTGAAATATTCCAGAGCTTTCTGATGTTTGTTCAGAATTTTATGAATCTCTCCAATATTATTGTACGAAGCTGATACGGCCAATACATCGGATGTGTTCTTGCGAATTTCCAATGCCTGCAAATGACAATCTAAAGCCCTTCTGAAATTATTAACTTTTCGATACAGATTTCCCAAATCATACAAAGCCGTTGCGTGATTTGCTGGAGTATCCGAGGATAAAACAACCACTTCCTTTAGGTAATCAATACTTTTGTCAATATTTACATCCAAATAGAGCTTTGATAACTCTCGCAACAATGCTATGCGTTTCTCACCTTCCGCTTTAGGCAATAATTCTTCCGCTTCCTGTATTTGATTTTGAGCATGCAAATTCACAAAAGCAAATGAAAGTAAAACTGAAAATAGAATGGTAAACCTGTGTAAAGCAGACATGGTATTAAAGCTGTTTAATCTGATTTATACTAAAAATAGTATTATTTTACTGACAGGCAAAACAATATGGATGTATTGATTCAGCTTTTATTGACAATTCTTTCTGCTAGTGCAGACAAGTTAACTCCTGAGAAATTTCCAGAACTCATCAAAAGAACATTGGTATTCTTGAAATCATGGTCTAATAAATCACTAATAACCAAATCGGAATCGGTGTAAACAGTTACATTATTCCCTCCAAAAGCTTCCGCTACCTGTTCCTTTGTTATAGGCTCAAGCTTTTTGTGTTCAACCGTTTTTGGATTAAAATACACAATGGCTTTATCAGCCAAACTCATGGTGTTTTTGTAGTGTGGAAGAAACTCTTTTTTCAAGCTACTAAACGTGTGTAATTCCATGCAAGCAATTAATTTACGATTGGAAAACTGTTTTTTTACAGCTTCGGTAGTGGCTTTTAATTTGGATGGAGAGTGTGCAAAATCTTGAAAAACTGTGCATGAATTATTTTCTGAAAGCTTTTGTAAACGCTTGGCTGCTCCAGAAAAATTTTGAATGGAATTGTAAAACTGCTTGTCGCTTAATCCAGCTTTTTTACATATATGATAGGCTCCCATAAGGTTTTGAAGGTTGTGTTCTCCAAAAATTTCCAAAGGAACATTTCCGTTGTTTGTTTTAAGAATACTGCAGTTATCAACCACTTCGAAGGGGTGTGAATTGTATGGAATGTATTCGATGCCTTCTTTTTTCTTTTCAACAATTTTAGCAATGTGTTCATCACCATCAAAATAGATTAAAGAACCATTCTCTTGAATCATCTGTGTGAAAATTTCGAATTGTTCCACATAGTTCTCGAAAGTTGGAAATACATTAATATGATCCCAGGCAATTCCAGTTAGGAGTGCAATGTCAGGATGATACAAATGAAATTTTGGCCTGCGATCGATAGGAGAAGAAAGATATTCATCCCCTTCAAAAATGGCAATTTTAGCATCTCTGCTTAATTTAACCATGGTTTCAAATCCTTCAATCTGTGCACCTACCATGTAATCAAAGTCGATATTATTATCTTTCAAAACATGCATTACCATCGAGGTTGTTGTGGTTTTTCCATGACTACCACCAATTACAATTCTGGTTTTGTTTTTAGTCTGTTCGTAAATGTATTCAGGGTAAGAATAAATTTTCAATCCAAGTTCTTGTGCTTTTAACAATTCAGGATTGTCAATTCTTGCATGCATACCAAGAATTATCGCATCAATATCAGTGCTAAGATTTTCTGGAAACCAACCCCATTCTTTAGGCAGGATTTCATATTTCTCCAATCTTGATTTTGAAGGGTCAAAAATTTCATCATCGGAACCAGTAATTTCAAATCCTTTTTTATGTAATGCGATTGCTAAATTGTGCATGGCGCTTCCACCAATTGCTATAAAGTGAACTTTCATTGATAATCTTTTATAAAATTGTATTTTTGAACCGCAATAAGTAAGAGTACTTTAACATGATTTAAGCCTTTCTTTTGCGAAAATTAAAGATACTAGAATAAAACAATATTATCATGGAAATATACAATATAGAAACAGGAAATTTTATGTGCGATGGTGGAGCAATGTTTAGTGTTGTTCCCAAAGTAATGTGGAGTAGAAAATATCCATCGAACGAAGACAATTATTGTAATTGTGCCATGAGAAGCATGCTTGTTGTTGATGGCGAAAGAAAGATATTGATTGATAATGGAACAGGTGACAAGCAAAGTGAAGAATTTTTCAAGCATCAACATCTAAATGGTGATGCCAATATGTTGGATTCTTTAAAAAGTGCAGGATTCTCAGCTGATGATATAACAGATGTTGTTTTTACCCATTTGCATTTCGATCATTGTGGAGGGGCGGTAAAATGGAATTCTGATAAGACAGGATATGAGCTGGTATTTAAAAATGCTCAACATTGGGTTAGTAAACAGCAATGGGAGAATTATTTAAATCCTAATATTCGCGAGAGTGACGCATTTTTTGATGAAAATATAATGCCGATAAAGGAAGCGGGTAAGTTGAACTTGGTAGAGAATGAAGGCGAATTATTTCCAAATTTTAAAGTGAAAATTTTTGAAGGTCACACACCTGGATTAATGATTCCGGTAATCAATTTTAATGGTCAGGAAGTGGTTTTTGCTGGAGATTTTATACCTACAGCAGCGAATGTGCCAGTAAAATGGTTGGCTAGTTACGATCTAAATCCAACAGCATCATTAGCCGAAAAACAAGAATTTCTTGCAGAAGCTGTGGAAAAAAATGCCATTTTGTTTTTTCAACATGATATTACTACTGAATGTTGCAGTATTATAAAAACAGACAGAGGCGTTAAGGTTGATAAGTGTTTTTCTCTCTCGGATATAAAATAAATTTATACTATAAAATTAAAGCTTGCATTATGATGCAAGCTTTAATTCTGTATTGTAGTCTTGATAACGACTTAATGCATTTTCAATATTATCAATTCTTTGAAATATTGTTTTCTTAGGACCGAAATCAGTATAGTTTGAATCCAGATAATTCAAGTGGTATTCTACCAATCTGATTTGCGTGGAGAGGCTTGAGGTCAAAAACTTCTTTTTCAGATCAATATGATTTATTCCATTTTGATCTAACAATTGCTCTACTATTACACCAGCCTTAACTATTCTTTTTGATAGGTTATTTTCGTTCTGAACATGTAAGGCCATAATACCTGTTAGTAGAGACAAACATAAACTAACTAGTAAAAATGACATATCGCAAAAAGTTTAATAAATATTAATCTTTATTCAATTTACGATAAAATTTTTAAATAGTTCAAGTGTGAAAATAATCAAAGGTTTGAAAACCAGTAAAAAGACTAATGTGGATAAAGCGATATCAGCTAAAATATAGATGTTAATCAAAGAAAATGTTTTCTTTATCAAGAAAAAGGTAAGTATTCTAAAAATCAACTGAAAAGCAAAAAATAAAAAGATTTGGATACTGTAGGGATTAAGTTCTTTTGCTGATTTAACATCACCTTGAGTAAGAGCGGAAAAGCTACGAGATAGGCCAGATGAAGGACTATCTTTACCTGTTACCTGAGAAAATACAGATGGTATTGGATGACTTACTTTGGGATGAGAGTAAACAGCCGAATAAATAAATATACCAGCTATTATTGATGCAAAAATTAAGTTGATTATTTGATAGCTAGTTAGGCTATTCTTGTTTTTTATTGGTTTCAATTTCTACCTTAATTTTCATTTCAAGGCTATCAACCTCACTGGTGATTGAGTCGATATTTATTTCCTCAAGTTGTTGTTCCAATTCTTCTAAAGCTTCTTGTAAATCCGGATTATAAACAGATTCTTCGATTACTTCTTCAATTACCTCTTCAACAAATCCTTCAATCTCATCTTCGTTCATACTGGCAACTCCAACAAAGAAGAACAACCATAATGATGCAACTAAAACACCTAAAAACGATACAATCAATGCACCAATATTTAAACCAATTGCTCCATTATCTCTATTTGCTTTGCTTAGTCCTATAATACTTAGAATTATGGCAATAACTCCAGGAACAAAGGCTATAAAACCAATGCAAGGAATAAATCCAATAAAAAGAGTTAAAATACCCAGAACCAAAGCAATGATTCCTAAGGTTTGTCCAGAGTTAGAGCGTACTTGTTCCATTTTAGATTGATGATTGTTATTTAGATATTGCTAATATACTAATTTTTCGAAAGGATTTTTAAAAGGTCTTTCTCAAGACTTTGATTGGGTGTTTCGATGATTCTTCCAATTTCTTCATTGTTTCGATAAATGATTGCAGTTGGCACTCTGCTTACATGATTCACTTTTGCATTGTAGTCGGGAGATTCTTTCTTTGTATCTAAGGCATTCATATTTAGATTTTCAAATGGGAATCTTATTTCATCAAGAATTTTTATAAAACGAGGAACTTCGCGATGTGAATCATGACACCATGATCCTAGAATTAAATCTATTCTAATTTTTTCAAAAGATTGTTTTCTCAGTTTTTTAATAATCCCATTTTTAGCTTTGTATTTCTTGTATTCAGGCCCATACCAATCTTTACAGATATCTAACTCAAAAGCTTCGAGTGTAACTCTTCCATACAAAACATGTTTTTTTAGGCGAGTATCTTCTATGGTTTTATTTTGAGCAGCTGCAGTCAAATTGATTCCGACAAAAAGGAAAAACAAAAGAGATTTAATCATGATACTTAAATTTGGATAAAAAAAAGACAGGAAGTAAAACTCCCTGTCTTTAAATATAGTGATAATCTTATACCATTCATATAAAAAATATTGCTGGTATAATGCCGATATATAAATGAATAATGTAAAGGAACAAAGTGACATTTACATTGAGTTCATTTAATGATCGGTGTTAATTAGTCTTTGTATTGCTCGATCAAGATTTCCAACATTTGGATCGCACATTTAGAAACTTTTGTTCCAGGACCAAATACACCTGCAACACCTGCTTCATAAAGGAAATCGTAGTCCTGAGCTGGGATTACACCACCTGCAGTAACCATGATATCTTCACGTCCTAATTTTTTCAATTCCTCGATAATTGCAGGAACCAAAGTTTTGTGACCAGCAGCCAATGAAGATACACCAACCATGTGTACATCATTTTCTACAGCTTGCTTAGCAGATTCTTCTGGAGTCTGGAATAATGGTCCCATATCCACATCGAATCCTATATCAGCGAAACCAGTAGCAACTACTTTACCACCACGGTCGTGACCATCTTGACCCATTTTTGCAATCATGATACGTGGACGACGTCCAGTTTGTTCTGCAAATTTATCTGCCAATTCTTTCGCTTTTGCGAAATCAGCATCTTCTTTTGATTCTGATGAATATACTCCTGACACGGTTCTAATAACAGCTTTATATCTACCACAAATTTTCTCACAAGCATCTGAGATTTCTCCCAATGAAGCACGAGCCTGAGCAGCTTTAACAGCAAGATCCAATAAGTTACCTTCTCCACCGTTAGCACATTCAGTAATTGCTTCAAGAGCTTTCTGTACTTCTTCTTCGTTACGGTTAGCACGAAGCTTAGCCAAACGCTCAATTTGAGCAGTACGTACAGCAGTGTTGTCAACTTCCAAGATATCCAATGGATCTTCTTTCTCCAAACGATATTTGTTAGTACCTACGATAGTTTGAGTACCAGCATCGATCTTTGCCTGAGTACGAGCAGCTGCTTCCTCGATACGAAGTTTTGGAATACCAGATTCGATCGCTTTAGCCATACCACCTAGTTTTTCAACCTCTTCGATGTGAGCCCAAGCTTTGTCAACCAACTCTTGAGTTAATGATTCTACGTAGTAAGAACCTGCCCATGGATCAACCGCCTTACAGATAGTTGATTCATCCTGGATATAAATCTGAGTGTTACGTGCAATACGTGCAGAGAAGTCAGTTGGAAGTGCAATCGCTTCATCCAATGCATTGGTGTGAAGAGACTGAGTGTGACCCAATGCAGCAGCCATAGCTTCGATACAAGTACGACCAACGTTGTTGAATGGATCCTGCTCAGTTAACGACCAACCTGAAGTCTGTGAGTGAGTACGCAATGCCATAGACTTAGGGTTTTTAGGATTGAATTGTTTTACAATCTTAGCCCAAAGTAAACGACCAGCTCTCATTTTTGCAATCTCCATAAATTGGTTCATACCAATTGCCCAGAAGAATGACAAACGAGGAGCAAATGCGTCAACGTCCATACCAGCAGCAACACCTTTTTTCAAATATTCTAAACCATCAGCAAGAGTGTAAGCCAACTCGATATCTGCAGTTGCACCTGCTTCTTGCATGTGGTAACCAGAGATAGAAATTGAGTTAAACTTAGGCATCTTCTGTGAAGTATATTCAAAAATATCAGCAATAATTTTCATTGAGAACTCTGGTGGGTAGATGTAAGTGTTACGCACCATGAATTCTTTCAAGATATCGTTCTGAATGGTACCTGAAAGCTCTTCCAATTTAGCTCCTTGCTCCAAACCTGCAACAATGTAGAAAGCCAAAACCGGAAGTACAGCACCGTTCATTGTCATCGATACAGACATCTTGTTCAATGGAATCTGATCGAAAAGGATCTCCATATCCAAGATAGAATCGATAGCAACACCAGCCTTACCTACATCACCAATTACACGTGGGTGATCTGAATCGTATCCACGGTGAGTAGCCAAGTCGAATGCTACAGAAAGACCTTTCTGACCAGCAGCAAGGTTACGACGGTAGAATGCATTCGATTCTTCAGCAGTAGAGAAACCTGCGTACTGACGAACTGTCCATGGACGCAAAGGATACATAGCTGAATAAGGTCCGCGAAGGAAAGGAGGTAAACCAGAAACGTAGTTTAGGTGTTCCATACCTTCTAAATCTTCCTTGTTAAAAGCTGTTTTAACAGGAATTTGCTCAGGTGTCATCCAAGATTTTTCGATGCCATTTTCCTTTTCCCATTCCTGAGAATTTTTGGCAGCTCTTTGAGATGACTTGATATCTATATTTTTAAAATTTGGTTTCATCTTTAATAAAATTTTTGAAGTAAAATTTGAAAATCTACTTTTTCGTTCTCCTCAATTACTTGATTCCAAGTTCAGCTTGGTAAGCTTTTAATGTTTCAAGTACGTTCGACTTCACGTTGATAAAGTTTTCAACACCTTTAGCTTTTAGTTCGTCAGCACATGCAGGAGCACCAGCAACAACAACAGTTGCTTTTCCTTTTAATGCTTCATAAACTTCAGGAGCGATAGTTGCATATTCATCATCTGATGAACAAACAACAACGATTTTCGCATTTTTTTCAGTTACAAATTTTACTCCTTCTTCAACAGAAGTGAATCCGTTGTGGTCTTCTACGTCGAAGCCGGCACAAGCGAAGAAGTTACAAGCGAACTGAGCACGAGCTTTACGCATGTTCAAGTTACCGATTGGGAACATCATCACTTTAGGACGACCGTTTTCTTTTGCGTAAACATCAGTTTTGTAACGCATTGCTTCGAATGCCTGAGCACCACGGTATGGCTTCAATGTTTCGCATTCAGCATTTTCGTCAGCTTTGTTTTCTGGAGCGAAAAGTTCTGCAGGTAATTCTTTTTCTGCAACTTCACCGAAGTTAGGGAACTGGTTAGTTCCTAAGAAGTTTTCTTTACGAGTAGCAACTGCCATATCTCTTTTCTGAGCAGTAGCTTTGATTGTTTCCTGAACGAAACCAGCTTTGAATGCTGCCAGGTAGCCACCTTTTTCTTGAACTTCAAGGAATAGTTTCCAAGCTTCTTCGCTGATTGATTCAGTAAGAGACTCAATATAGTATGATCCTGCTGCAGGGTCGGCAATTTTTCCGAAGTGCGATTCTTCTTTCAACAACAACTGTTGGTTACGTGCGATACGCTCTGAGAATTCGGTGGTATCTTCGTAAACTGAGTTGAAAGGTTTAACTGTGTAAGAATCTAAACCACCAAGAACAGAAGACATAGCCTCAGTTTGAGTACGAAGCATGTTTACGTATGGATCGTAAACAGTTTTGTTCCAATCAGAAGTTTCTCCGTGGATGAACATTTTACACATTTCTTCAGAAGCACCAAATTCTTTCAAGATGTAAGCCCAAAGCATACGACCTGCTCTTAGCTTAGCAATCTCCATGAAATATTTAGAGCTAGTTGCAAAGTTGAAACGGATTTTTGGAGCAATTTCTTCAATTGACAAACCAGCTTCCATTAACTTGCTTATATAGTCAGCACCGGCAGCTAAACTGAAACCTAATTCTTCAACGATAGATGATCCAGAGTTATTGAATAATCTACCACCAACAGCAACAACTTTGAAGTTTGGAAGTTCTTTTGCTGCTTCAACAGCTTCTTTCAGGTAGTTAAAAGAATTTTCTTCTGAAGTACAGAATTTACCACATGCACTGTAACCACCTAAAATGTCGATAGCAACACCACCTTGAACTTTGTCAAGAGCAATTCCTTTTTCAGTTGCAATTGCTTGTAAGTTTTTAATTAACTCTACTGAACCGTGTGTTTTTTCGAAGTTTACTTCAACACAATCCATGTAAACACCTTCTAACAAAGTTGCCAATTCATCTTTGCTAAGGCTTTTCCAATTTAAAACGAAACCTAATGAGTCGATACCTTTGTTAAGAACGTCAAGAGCTTTTGCATTTGCAGCCTTTACATCTTCAACGATGATATCCTGACGGATGAACCAATTGTTGTTGTCTTTCTTGTTTCCGCGTACATATGGAAAATCTCCAGGATAAGTGTTCATGTACATCTTATCTTCCATGTTCTCCAGTCTGTAGAAAGGCTGAACATTGAATCCTTCATTTGTTCTCCAAACTAACTTTCTATCGAAGTCAGCGCCTTTAAGGTCTTTAGTGATTTTGTCGATCCACTCTTGCGTAGATTGTGGAGCAAACTCACTAAATAGTTTATTATCTGCCATAACTGTAACTGTTTAAAAATTAGGGTCTAAAAATAAGCCCTTTTTATCACTTTGAAAAAGTTTAAAAAATGTTTTGCATCATACTTCTACAACAGGAAATAATGATGAATTATAAATGATGAATGATGAATGAATCATTGAAAACGGATGCTATTAAACTGAAGGTTAATAGTGTATGATTTCTGTGGTTGATGTAAATTCATAATTCTTAATTCATAACTCATAATTAATAATCACTGGTGCATGATCAGAGATTTGCATCCACTCTTGTAAAGTTTCTCCGCTTTTATCGATGAACTTACCGTTTGTAAACAAGTAGTCCAGTTTTCGATTCCAGAATCCATTCTTGTCAGTGGTATGCGTAAAATGATCTTTATTATTATTTCGATATTCATCCAAAGGAATGGCTGCCTGATAATTTTCATAGAAAGGCATCATCCATTCCGTTTCGGCTGAATAATTGTCTGCTTCAAATTCTTCATCGGTACAAACCGAATCATCAAACTTGCTGGTTTGTTTTGTATAAGGCGGAAGAGAATTAAAATCACCTCCTAGTATTAATTGATCTCCCTTTAATGAGATTGCATCAGCGTAAGCTTTAATAATATCCAATTGTTTTTTCTTGGTATCGTCCTTTGCATAGGCCGATGCATGCGTGTTCAGTATATGAAGTTTTTTTCCTTCATGTTCCAATTGAACATCCAGAATGTTTCTTTTTAAATAAAAATATCGAACAATGAAATTCTGCGATTGAATTAAAGGCAGGGCAATTCTCTTCGCATCCGTAAATTTCCATTTCGATAAAATTGCATTGCCGGAATCCATCTTGCCAATACCATCACTCGGAATTTTAGAAGCTTTCCATTGTGATGCATAAGCTGCATAATTTAAATCAGTATTATCAAGAAGATATTGAACTTGATCAATAAAAGCACTTCTTTTGGCATTGATATCTGCCTCTTGTATTAATAATATATCCGGGTTGATCTCTCGGATTTTTTGAGACAAAGCATTTAGATGATTTAAAACCTCGGATTTTTCCATAATGACGCGATCGCCATGACAATCGAAAAAGAAATCGATACGACCTCCACCAAATTTAATGTTCCAGGTCATTACTTTAAGCGTATCCGGAAAGGAAAAATCTTTGATTTCGGTACTTTGATACAGAGAAACTTCAGGTCCGATCTTTGTGTTAAAAGGATCGCAGGCTGCTGAAATTACCGAAAGCATGATCAGGTAATATTTTCTAAATATCTTCATTTTCCTCAATTGATTTAATAACTGAAAACAGGCAATAAAGCTACTGTTGAATTTTGTTGCACAACTCAATTAGGTAATTAAGAAAGATTTAAATTTATAAGAGATTATAAAATCTCGTCAGCGTTTTCGACAGGATCAGCAAATACAGCTTTACAATCCTTTACGATTATCGGGCGTTGGATTAGCTTAGGGTATTCAATCAATATTTTGATCCACTCTTCACGATTAAAGTTTTTCCCTTTAAAATCGCTTTTATATATTTTTTCCTGAGTTCGAATGATTTCTTGGGGCTCTTTGTTCATTCTCATCAGCAAATCAGCAAGTTCTGCTTCGGTAAATTCTTCTTTTAAATACAATCTGATTTCAGGTTCCAAACCTTTCTCCTGAAGGTATTTTAATCCAGCACGGCTTTTGGCACATCTTGGATTGTGATAGATCTTTAACATTGTGTTGTTGTGTATCTTTGGTTTTGTGAATACAAATATACGGCTTTCGAGAATATTAGTAGATATACTTAATGATAAAATTCGGAAGTGTTAATTGTCATGTAATTGACGAAACTTTTGGAAAATCTTTATTAGGTTTAAGCTAATAATAATTTAAACAAAATGAAGAACTTTTTGAATAAAAGAAAATTTGAAATTATTGGCGGATTGATTGGTTTGCTTGGAGGCTATCTGTACTGGAGATACGTTGGTTGTGTATCGGGAACTTGCCCGATAAAGGCCAATTGGTACACCATGCTTCCTTATGGCGGATTATTTGGTATCATGCTGGGTGGAATTGTAAAGCCAAAAGAGAAAAGAAAATCGGAGCAATAAAGAGCTGTCAACCATATTTGGCAATTTCCTCCAAACGCAAGGCGTCGATAATTGTAATGGATTTACCATTACTATTGATTAAACCTTCTTTCCTAAAATCGGCAAGGTTTTTCAAAACACTCTCTTTGGAGAAGCCTATGATTCTGGCCATCTCTTGCCTTGTTAGGGGAATCTCAAATGAATTGCTATCAAAGTTTTTCTGAAATTCACTGATAAGAAAAGCAAGTGCGCCTGCAGAATTTTTCTCTTTTAATTTCATCTGCCAGTTGAGAAAACCTTCATTAACCCATGATATATATTGAATAAATGCCATTGAAAGCGTACTGTTTGCTTTCAAAAGTTTGGTAAAAGTTTCTTTGTCTAATAGTTCTATGGAACAGTTGGTTAATGCACGTGCTGAAAACCGATATTGAGCAGTGGAAAAAACACAATTGATTCCAATAAATTCACCATCAAAAAGTAAGTTTAAAATTTGGCGATGCGGAGCTTCATTCAATGACAATTCTACAATGCCTGATTTTAAGAAATAGATGTTATTAACAGGAGTTCCCTTCTTAATAATCAGTTCTCCGGCTTCGAAATTAAGACTGTTGCTTTTTGAATACAGTTCTTCATTTTCATCACTTGATAGAATGGAAAGGCATCTTTTTCCCGAATCGTGAATTTGCTCCATGTTAATTTGTTTACGCAGGTGTAAAATTACACCCTCTGATATATTTAAGTACACAGGGCTGAAGTCACCATCCTGTATCTTCCTAATTACTTTTGTAAATGTACAATTTAAATCAGAAAAGTATGGAGCAGATGGAAATTCAGAAAATTGATTTTCTTATTGAATCAAAGACAAAATCTAATTCAAGATCAGAAATTAGCGTTAGAAATTTTAAAGTGATGGTTGATGAACCTTCACCTTTAGGAGGCACCGATCTGGCTCCTAATCCGGTGGAATATATTCTTTGTGGATTAAGTGGGTGTATTCATATATTGGCCTTTAAAGTTGCCAATGAAATGGATATTGAACTTAAAGATTTAGATATTGAGATAAAAGGAGAATTAAATCCAGAGAAGTTATTTGGTATGCCAACCAAAGATAGGGCTGGCTATCAAAATATAGAAATTGTGCTGAAACCCGTATTTGAAGCTAATGAAGAGCAAAAAGAAAAATGGTTGGAAATAATGCAAGAGAGAAGTCCGGTGTTGGATAATCTTTTGAATCCTACACCAGTTTCGGTTACACTAGCATAAGTTTGTAATTATCAAATAAAAAGGACGTAATAGAATTACGTCCTTTCTGTATTTAGTTTTTTTCTTCTCCCGCAAATTCCATCAGGAATGCTTTAATGAATCCATCTAAATCACCATCCATTACAGCTTGAACGTTTGATGATTCATGTCCGGTTCTTACATCTTTAACCAATTTGTAGGGTTGCATTACGTAAGAACGAATTTGGGATCCCCATTCAATTTTCATCTTAGCACCTTCAATCTTATCGATTTCTTCCTGTCGTTTCCTCAATTCCAATTCGTACAACTGAGATTTTAACAAACGAAGTGCATTCTCTCGGTTTCCAAGTTGAGATCTACTTTCGGTATTTTCAATGATAATTCCAGTAGGAGCATGTCGCAGTCGAACACCGGTTTCAACTTTGTTAACATTCTGTCCTCCAGCACCACCAGATCGGAAAGTATCCCAGGAAATATCTGCAGGGTTAATTTCAATCTCTATACTGTCATCAATTGCAGGATATACATATACCGAAGCAAAAGAAGTCATGCGTTTGTTGGCTGCATTAAAAGGAGATAATCGAACCAAACGGTGAACACCATTTTCTGATTTCAGGTATCCGTAGGCAAAATCACCCTCGAATTCTAAAGTTGCCGATTTAATTCCTGCCTCGTCACCTTCCTGGTATTCCAGTTGTTTGACTTTGTACCCATGCGATTCTCCATAACGAAGATACATTCTGTGTAGCATGTTTGCCCAGTCGCAACTTTCGGTTCCACCTGCTCCGGCATTAATTTTAAGAATTGCACCCAGTTTATCTTCTTCCTTTCGAAGCATATTTTTCAATTCCAGAGCTTCGATAAGATTTTGCGTTGATGAAAATTGCTCATCTACCTCTTCTGGTGAAGCTTCTCCTTCTTTGGCAAAATCAAAAAGAACGGCCAAATCATCATATGATTCTTTTACTTCATCGTAGGATTCTACCCATGACTTAAGGCCACGAACCTTTTTCATTTGAACTTCTGCTTCCTTTGGATTATCCCAAAATCCGGGAGCCTGAGTTCTCATTTCTTCCTCTTGTATCTGAATTAGTTTGGCATCAATGTCAAAGATACCTCCTTAACGCTTCCGTGCGTTCCGCTAAACTCTTTAGCTGGTCTGTTGTGATCATGTATGGTACATTAATTATTAAGCTGTAAAGATAGTGAACCGGGAGCAATTAACAATGAGCTGATTTTTGCAGTGATACAGTTGGAATTTAAATAAGATAGAATGATTATTCGCCTTGGATTCTTTAGGTCAATTGTTTAATAATTAAACAAAACGCTTTGATAGATAGGTGTTTTTGTATTACAGAGAATCACTTTTCTTTCTGTTATTTTATGATTCGTTGGTGTTTTGAATTAAAGCACCATAATTATTGCTGATTATAAATTTAAAAAGAAAAACATGAAAAAACTATCTGTACTCTTAACTCTAATGATGATGGTGAGCATCTTATTTGCTCAGGAAAAAAAAGAAGTGGTCTTGATTGGGGATGTCAAATGTAGCTTTGAAAATTCTGAGCAATACGCTAAGAATGTTCATGATGTAATTGTACAAGCATTTGTTGAAAAAGGCTTACACGAAGTAATTGATATCAATACTTTATCTGCTAGAGGAAAGGAAATCTATCGTCAATCAGGAGAGTCAGCCTTGAATGAAGATAATATGAAACGCTTGAGTGAAGCAGGAGAAAAGGGTGCTGACTATATAGTTACAGGAACTTTATCGAATTATGATGCCGTTCCAGTGAAAAATGATAAAGGACAGGTAACTGGATTTGGTGGAAAATTGAATTTTGTTTTCAAGGTAACCAACCTGAAAGATGGAACTCAAAAAGGAATGGCAGATATTGCTTGCTCTACGCTATTAAGTGAAAAGACTAAAGATGCAGCTATAATGAAGGCTGTGAAAAATGCAAAAGATAAGGTAATCAAGGAGATTAAGGCGATTTTCCCAATTACTGCTGAGATTGTTGAAATTACAGCAGAGAAAAAAGGTGCTGCAAAAAGCTTACTAATTGAGGCAGGTTCAGCTCTTGGCGTACAGGCTGGCGATCAATTCAAAATCTGTGAAGAGAAAGAGTTTAGAGGCAAAAAGCGTATTATCGAAATTGGTAGAATTAAGGTTACAGATGTACAAGGTGAAGATTTTGCAGAGTGTAAAGTAGTAAAAGGAGGAGATAAGATTTTGGCAAATTTTAATGGAGAGTTAAAGATTTTTGCAGAGATGATTCCAAGAACTGGACCATGGCCTCCAATTAAAATGTAATGCATTAATTCTTTAAAATGAAAGTTAGAATAGTTTCAATAATCATCTTTTGTATGTTTTTGTTATCAGCCTTTGTTTCAAAGGCTGATTCCTACTCTGTAGGAAATTCTCACACTATGGAAGTTGTAGATGAAATGCAACTCCCAACCATTATGGTAATTCCTTACAAAAAGACAGGGGAATCCTACAAGGATATTCTTCAGAATGATTTCGATAAAAGAATTGCCGTTGCAGCAGTTCAGGAAGGTTTTAATCAGAGAGGTGTTACTACTATTGATTTTGAGGCAAAAATGAATGCGGCCATGCGTGCTGCCAATTTTGAAATGAATGATGCCCAGACTGTGGATAAACAGTTGATTCGCAATTCAGGATCAGATATCTATGTTTCGGTTGATATCAAAAAAGATTTTGCAGCCAATGGAAACAGGGTTTCCCTTATTCTTAAAGCCTATGAAACGGCATCAGGAAATATCATTGCCAGCAAACAAACATGGTCGCCTCGATTTAGAAGCAATGCTCTGGATAAATTAACATCCCTTGCCATCAAAATCATGTTGGATGACTTTTTGAATCAGGTAAATGCAAATTTCCAGAAAAAGGCAAGTAATGGAAACACCATTGTGTTGAATGTTTCAATTGCCAGCGATTCAGCAACAGATATGGATACCGAACTTGGAAACGATATGATTCCTTTATCGGATCTATTACGTATTTGGGTGAAAAAGAATGCCTTTAACGGAAGTTACCATGTGCAGGGATCTGTAGCTGAAGCTATCATATTCGATCAGATTCAGGTTCCACCAAAAGATGGAAATGGAAATCCTTTTAGCGTGAGCGACTTTGCTTTCAATCTGTGGGATTATTTACGCAGTGATATTGGCATTGCTTGTAAAAAACGTGTTGATGGCAATACTGTTTATATCACCATTCAGGAATAGTTGATTTCAAACAAATAGAATAACAATGAATTTTCTTGTTTTAAATATGAAAGGTGCCAGCCAGAGTTCTTTGAGGACTCTGGCCCTGTGCCTTTTACTATTAATTCCAATTCAATTGATTGGACAGAATAAGCCTTCGTGGGTGAGCAGTCGACCAATTAATACCATGTATTATACGGGTATTGGACATGCTGAAAAATCGCAGGAAGACTACATGAAAGTTGCCAAGCAAAAAGCACTTAGTGATTTGGTTTCCGAGATAGAGGTAAAGGTTGCCAGCAACTCTTTGCTAAATACTTTGGAAGACAATGCACAGGTATCCACTTCTTTCAAGGAAGATATTAAAGTGGAGGCTCAACGTACCATTGAAGATTATCAATTGGTAGAAGCCTGGGAGAATGAGACCGAATATTGGGTGTACTATCAATTGAATAAATACGATTACAAAGAAAAGGAACGTATTCGAATTGAAAGAATTCAACAAAAGGCTTACGATAATTTGCAGAAAGCAAAGAGACAAAAGATTTCTGGAAATCTATCAGGAGCTATTTTCAATTACGTTGAAGGTTTAAAGCTGATTCAGAATGATCTGAATAAAAATCTGGCATACCAGGTAAATGGTGAAACCATTTATCTTGGGAATGAGTTGTATCAATCTTTACTTGGTGCGTTCGACGATGTTCAGTTATCGGCAATACCGAGTTCCTTAAAAGCACAGAACTTTCAGGCAGTTAAAGAACCAGTCAGTTTAATTGCAAAACAGGGAGCATATTCCATTGCAAACTTGCCTTTAAAGGCAGAGTTCACCTCGGGTTCCGGAGAGTTAAATGCGAACCTTTTAACCAACGAGCATGGTAGTGCAAAATTGCAGATTTTAAATGTGACAAGTAAACAAAGCAGACAGGTGGTTCGCATAAAGCCTGATATGGAAAAACTTTGTGCCGCCAATGATAAAATGGTTCGAAACTTAATTCGTACCATCAAATCCATACCTGAGGCGCAAGTAACAATTGAGCTAGAGGAGCAAACTCTTAAAGCCTTTTTAAGACAAGGGCAATATGGCAATTCAGCTTTAATCAAATCTGTAAAAAGGATTTTAAGCAACAACTACTTCAATTTTGTTCCCAATGAATCATCCGCAGATATCATTGTAGATGTAAGTGAAGAGTTTCGGCAAGGAGGCATTGTTAGTGGAGAGATGTACAACATGAAGGAGTATTTCACATCGGTAAGTTTACAAATTGTGAAAAGAAATACACAGGAAACTGTTTTTCAGTATTCGGTAAACGACCAGCGATCTTTAGCTCCGGAAAGTACTTCTGAATCAACGGCACGCATGTCGGCGAGTCGAAATGTTTTAAAGAAAATGCAGCGAAAGCTCATTCAGGAGTTGAAAAAATTGCAAATGACCATCGATCATTCTGCTGTTGCTCCAACGGTTCAGCCAAGAGTTCAGCCTGAGAGGGCTCAGCAAAACAATACCAAGCCAACTCAGGAGCTACTTGTTCCTTCAGGATTACTGGCCTACTATACATTCGACGATGGAACGGGAAAAAATATTATGGGCTTGAGCAATTACAATGCTTTGGTACAAGGAGATCATGCTCCGATGGTGATCAATAGTACTTTGAGTGGGGCAGGTAAATCGGCACAATTTAATGGAGATTCTTATTTGGCAATTCCGCAGCATCCGATTGAAAACTGGAGTGCATATACCATTAGTGCATGGGTAAAAACAAGTTCGGGAGGAGCCATTCTTGGCAGAAAAGCTGCAGGATGTACCATTTTAGGAACTACGCTTCAAAATCAGTTGTTCTATCAGAAAAGATATTCCGACAGAGGATACCTAACATTTGATTTTGATGCCAACCGAATTTTGTTGGATAACCAGTGGCACATGATCACTTTAACCGTTGAGGTTCTGAAGAATGAATCACGTTCAAAATTGTTTGTAGATGGCCAAATGGTTTTGGTTGAGAATACCAGGATGCAAGGAAATATTAAGAGTGGTGAAGGAGGATTTATTGGTTATGATCCCGGTGCGAAAAGGTATTTCACAGGGGAGATTGATAACCTGAGAATTTACAATCGCCAGTTGCGTGAGAATGAAATTCAGCAACTCTATTTCAAGCATCAGTAAGAATAAAAATTACACAATACATTAAAAACTATAAAATTATCAAGTAATGAAAACACGTTTAGGAAAATTATTTGCATTTGCAATGATGGGTGCAATGTTTGCATGTTCGGCACCAAAACAGGTAGCACAGGTACAACAAGCTGATGAAGTAGATTTTGACGTTCCTTGTTCAGGACCAGAATATTTTACCAATGGAGAATATTTTAGAGCATCAGCTGATGGTTTAAGTCCAAATATGAGTATCGCTAAGAAAATAGCTTATGCAGATGCCCGTGCTGGTTTAGCATCTGAAATTCAAGCAAAAGTAAATGTTGTGACTGACAACTATTCTTCACAGCACGATTTTAACGGAAATCAGGAAGCAAAACAGCGTTTCCAGGATCTTTCAAGAAGTATTGTAAGCCAGGTGCTTAATGGAACCCGTGTGATTTGTGAGAAAATGAAGAAAACCAAAGATGGTAAATTTCATTGTTATGTTGCGATGGAGCTTGCAGGAGAGGAAATCATTAAAAATATGGCAGACAGAATTAGCCAGGATGATAAGTTAAAAATCGATTTTGAATACGAAAAATTCAAGAAAGATTTTAAAGAGGAAATGGCAAAAATAGGATCATAATCAATCGTTTTTCATAACAATGAATATCAAATCACTTTTGATATTATTCGTAGTTTTCTTAGGTAATCTACAACTAAAAGGGCAGGTCCGGGATTCCTGCTCTTTGGTTGTGGATTCTCTACAAACTGAATTTTTGCAAGATTCTGAAAACGGAAAGTTTCCAGCTTGGATTCAGTTGGCAACATCCGATGAATTTAGCATTGGTGTTTCGGATCCCTATATGGATTCGGATATGGCATTGGAACAAGCCAAATTGAGAGCGGTTGCCATGGCTTGTTTAAAGAAGAATCTTGCCTATCGATCGATTGTGGACAATTATACCTCCGATAAAAAGGAAAGGTATGCCAGCTCAAAATTTGTGAGCTTAACCAATATTTTGTCGGCTGCACAGGTCGATTTAAAAACTCTGCCAATAGAAAAAAGTTTCACTTCAAGTTTCGATGAGGTATTTGTTTTGGTGAATTCAGCCAACATCAGGCAAATATCAAATGAATGCGACAGTACAAATACCATTCGAATTTCGGCAGATTTACTCCAAAGTGAGATCAAAGGCTCCAGGGAGGAGAGTTATAATTTTATCAAGCTTTACATCAATACTCCCAAGCAATATCCCATTAAGGAGTTGAAATATTACTCTTACAATACCAAATCGGGAAAGGATATTGTTTCAAAAATTAACCAGTTCGAAATCAAATTTCCTTCCGGGATATTTAGGTATCAGCCATTCCAAAAGTCTGATACAACAGCTTACCAAAATGGAATGATAGATGCATCGTTGCACTATTCGTTTTGGAATGCCTATCTCGATGTGATTCTGAATAACCTGCTGTTGATGACCAAGGAGGGTGGAAAAGTAAAGTCGGTGGGCGATCAGTACAATACCATGTTTAAGAATTTATTTCGGGTTATCGATTATCAAAAAATGAAATTTAGCATTACAGATATAAAGGTGGAAGGCAACCGATTATATATGAAAACTAAATTATATGCAGATAAGATTTGCAAAGCATAATACTACAAACAAATAACTAATGAGACGAATTATTTTAACAATTATTCTAATTCAATTCCTAACCACAGGAATCTATGCACAAGCTTGGCTTGATTATTTACCTAAAAAAACAAAGTCAGAAGAAGCAGTTGGAGAAAATACTTCGACAAAAGCATCTTCAACAACAGGTGTTGAATATACCTTAAAAGATCACCAGAAAGCTTTTAATAAGTACTGGGAACCCTTTAATGTAAATGGTAAAGGTTATTATTATGAAAATGGCGTAAAGAAAAAAGCTTACGGATGGAAACAATTTAAGCGTTGGGAGTGGAATATGAGAGGTCAGGTTGACCCAAAAACAGGGAAATTTCCTGAAAAATCTGCCCAGCAGGTTTTTAATGAATTTTATAGAGGTACCAAGAGTGCAAAATCTACAACTGCCAATTGGAGTGCTATGGGACCTGCCAAAGCGAAAAGTAATATAGACAATTATTGTAATCTGGGCCGTATCAATTGTATTGCCTTTCATCCTAGCGATAATAACACTTATTGGATTGGTGCACCTTCTGGCGGTTTATGGGTTACCAATGATAATGGAAATACATGGCAATGTTTAACCGATGATAATAATGTATTGGGAGTGTCAGATATCGTAATTCCAACTGATTATGAAACTTCTCACACAATTTATATTGCAACCGGAGATAAAAATGCATGGGATAATTACAGTGTCGGGGTATTAAAATCAACCAATAGAGGTAGTACATGGAATAAAACGGGATTATCTCTAGAGTTACGTAATACCGAAACGTCAACCAGGCTGCTATTAGATCCGAATGATGATAACACTTTAATTGCAGCAACTACCATTGGCGTTTTTAAAACTACTGATGGCGGTACTACATGGGATAACAAGTTGACCTCATTATTCTTTAAAGAGATGGAATTTAAGCCTAATGATTTCTCGACTTTATACGGAGCCACAGATGATGGGAAAATTTATTTGTCAACCGATGGTGGAAAAAACTGGAAAAATACTTATGAAAATTCAAATGCACGAAGGGTAGAATTGGCTGTAACACCATCTAATCCGGATGTTGTGTATGCTGTTTTAAGCTCAATGAAATCAGGTTTGGAAGGTATTTATAAATCCACCGACAGTGGAGAAAATTTCACACAAAAATTAGATGGAAGTACATTAAATCTATTAGGATACAGTACATCAGATCCAGGCGGTCAAGCCTTTTACGATTTAGCTATTGCAGCTTCCCCAAGTAAGGAAAATACTTTGTTGGTTGGTGGAATTATGACCTGGCGATCGGATGATGGTGGTGTAAACTGGACCCGAGTGAATAAATCCTTTGATGGCAGAATGGATGGTATAGCAACTGTTCATGTTGATAAACATATGTTGAAATACAGATCTAATGGAGATCTGTTTGAATGTAACGATGGAGGCTTAGCTTTATCGAAAGATAATGGGGATAACTGGACTAATAAGACCAACGGTATGGTGATTAGTCAAATGTATAGGCTTGGTGTTTCTCAAACCATGACTGGCCAGGTAATAACGGGTTTACAGGATAATGGTACATTATTGGTTTCAGATGAATCGTGGAATAAAGTAGGGGGTGGTGATGGTATGGAATGTATTATTGATTATACTGATAGTGACATTCAATACGCAGCAAGCCAAAATGGTCATATATCAAGAACTAGAAATGCTTGGGGAATATCAACAGATATAACTCCTCCTGAAGCAGGGGCAGGAGCATGGGTGACTCCATATATCATCGATCCTAATAATCACAATACACTCTATGCCGGATATAAAGAAGTATGGAAAACTACCGACCAGGGAGATACTTGGGAGGCTATATCTAATATTAAATTTTCTAATAAAATTGAATTGTTAACAATTGCTCCAACAAATAGTTCTGTGTTGATTGCGGGAAAATACAATACTATTTGGAGAACAGACAATGGAGGAAAGAACTGGAAAGAAATTACCAATAATCTTCCTGTTGATCAGTCTTATATACAGAGTGTAATTATAAATCATTTTAACGAAAAAGTAATTTGGGTTTCTCTTAGTGCTTATAATTCCTATAGTGTGTATGAATCAAAGGATGGTGGAGAAACATGGATCGATATTTCCAATGGATTACCTGAACTTCCTACCTATTCACTTGTGCAGAACATACAGTCAACAGATGAAAGTCATTTATATTTGGGTACTGAGTTAGGGGTTTACTTTAAAAAAGGAGATAATGATTGGGTAATATACAATTCAGGCTTACCTAATGTAAAAATTGGGGAATTGGAAATTTATTACGACAATGATAATTTAAATAATTCACGATTACACGCAGCTACCTATGGAAGAGGTTTGTGGCAAACCCCATTGGTTTCTCCAGTTGCTAATTCACCTGTTGTTAAAACAGGAGAGGTGTCATTATTGTCTTTTACGTCCGCACAGGTTTCAGGAGAGATTATTAATGAAGGATCTTCATCGGTAACAGAAAGAGGCTTTGTTTGGAGTACTCAAGCTAATCCTACTATAGATGATGATAAAATTATTGTAGGTGAAGGTGTTGGAACTTTTAATGCCGAATTAGACAATCTAAGTCCGGCAAGCACTTATTTTGTAAGGGCTTATGCTATCAATTCAACGGGTACATCTTATGGAACAAATGTAAAGTGTAAAACAGGATGTAATCCTCCAAATACTCAGGCTAGCAATATGGTAGTTGATCAGATCAATGACAATAGTATTACCATTAATTGGATAAATGATGGAGATCCGGTTCTTGTTTTGGTAAAGAAAAATACAGCAGTTGATTGGGTACCTGAGAATGGAGTAATATACGTAGCAAACTCAAATATAAAAGAGGGCGAAGATATTGGGGGAAGTAATATTGCCATTTATTCAGGAACAGAAAGTACATGTACTGTTTCCAATCTGGATGATAGTTACACTTACCACTTTGCAGTGTTCAAATACAATTCAGATCAAATGTGTTACAATACCGTTGATCCAGCAATAAATAATGCAATAACAACCGGATATTGTGCCGCAAGTGGAGGAGGGAGTTTATTTTTCAATACGATTAAACTTGCTGACATAGAAAATATAAACAGTGGATATGGGGGCTATCAAAATTTTACAGATATCTCAACTAAACTTGGTGCAGGAAAAATCTATACGTTAACAATAAATAAGGAGTTGTCCCAGTTTGGTGAAGTTGATCTTGCAGTGTGGATTGATTTTAATGATAATAAAAGTTTTGAAGATGCAAGTGAGAAAATACTATGTGAAGAAAATTGTTGGAGTAAGACAAGTTTTGACATTATTATCCCTTCAGATGCAAATTTAGGTGAGCATCGAATGCGAATAAGAACGAAAGCATATGAAGAAGGCTGTGGATCTAGTTGTGGAGAAGCAGGTTTAGGAGAAGTTGAAGATTATACAGTAAATATAGTGGATGAGGAGTTGTATACTTTAACAATTTATGTAGATGATGAAGTAGGTAATTCTATAGCAGGTGCAACTGTTAGTCTTAAAGGATATGAATCTCGTGTAACAGATCAATTCGGAAAAGCCATTTTTTATAATATTTCTCCGGAAGATAATATTGAATACACAATAAGCAAGGTAGGTTACAGGAAGTATACCGGGAATATTTCAGTAATAGATCAGGATGTTAACCAAAGTGTTAACCTTTCGGCAGCAGAATATCAAGTGAAATTTGTAATATCTGATGCAAATGGAATCGTACAGAATGCCGATGTGAACCTTCAAAATTACGGAACTGTAAAAAGTAACAATTATGGAGAAGTTATTTTTAATAAAGTAACTCCTGCGAATAATTTAAATTACCAGGTTTCAAAAGATGAATATGATACTTATTCAGGAAGTATAAATGTTATTGATGATGATATTGTTGAAAATGTTACACTTGTTAGAAATGAATTCAATATTACTTTTACAATTGTTGATAATAATGAAATTATTGCAGGAGCAGAAGTAATTTTGGATAATGAGGCAAAAACTACTGATGCATCAGGAAATGTAAGCTATACCAAAAAGGTCGGCGATTATGACT
>NZ_JALPNU010000032.1 GCF_030851345.1 Marinifilum sp. D714 | reverse complement strand
AAGATTTAAATCCTTTCGAAAGCCTCATAGATACTAGTGCTCCAAAGAATCGCCATCCCAATCAAAAGCGGCTGCAAAGATAAATAAATTACTTTTACAATTCCAAATACTTTCGAAAAAAACTTTTAAAAATTTCAAAATGAAAAAACACCAATCCAAATCCTGGTTAAACCACCCTTTTCATCATGTTTTCCCTATCGCCCTACCTTTGTAAAGCGGCTGCAAAGATAAAGCATACTTTCCCAGCTTTCCAAATCAAAAACGCAAGTTTTTTAACCAACACAAGCTAACTTACTGAAGATCCGATGGAAAAATTTTTTTAAAAAAATAAGGCTGAAACTTTTGAGATGGTTCCAACCTTAGTTCTCGTTTCTAACCGAAATTTTAACTACTTAAATATGTCGATTCAAAAGTAGCATCCAAATTGGTTAAGCTCTTAAAACATTTGTTAAGGAATATTAAAAAAGCCCTCTCTAACGAGAAGGCTTGCTGTATTTATAAGTCTTTCATTGATTTTTTTCTATCTCTTTCAATTTGCCATGGGAAGTTGTTTCCATGTGGAGCTCCAAATTCCTTCGCAGTTAGTTCTTCCGGTTTTAACCTGTAAACTTCAACATTTTTCACTGCTGGGGAATTATAGGTAAATTTACGATCGGTATACTGTGCCATAAGTATATTTAGTGCATCAACTTTTTCATCGTAATCGGTAATGAACTCAATTTTACCTCGGGCAACAACACTTTTTCCTTTCATTCTATAACTACATGCAACATGAGCATCTTGTGCAGCAAGTTCTACCGGTGTGCAAAAAGTAACACAAACTTGTGGGTTTGCTTTCATTGCATCTATTAACTTACCAAAATCGGCGCCATGCATATAAATATAACCATCATGGTATCCAAAATTCATTGGTACAACATATGGCCTGTTTTCAGTATCAATAACTCCAAGATTACAGATTTCACATGAACGAATAATTTCATCAATTTGTGTTTTGTCTTCTATAAATATTGTTCTCATCCTTTTATTATCAAGTATACTGTAAGCAGTACGGAAACCAATTACAGTTTGGTTAGTATTAGTTTAAAGTATTGTTCGATTTCCCAATTCTTTTGAAATAGCATTTTTTATCTGATCTAGCACCATTTTTTGTTGCATCAGTTCCATCATTCGGTCAGCATTACCCGTTTGCTGGGCTTTTTGCATCTCATCCAGAACTTCCTTCATTAGGATTCTCACCTTTTTGCCCTTGTATTCGTTCACCATTTTAGGAACCAAATCCTTTAATTTTTCAATTATAGACTCTACAAAACTTCCATTTTTGGTCCAGATTTTACTTTCCTCGTAAGGTTCACTTAAAATATCGGCGGCAAGCTGACTTACTTTTTCATTGGTATGATCGCGGAAAAAAGTTTTTGCATTAAAATCTGCGTTATTCATGTTTGAACCGTATTGATCAAATACCAACTGATATAATGGATTTATCGATTCCAGTTCATCCTTTTGAAGTTCAGATATAATAAATGTACCAACCAGAGTAATTACCTCTTCGCCATTTTTGTTCTTATCTCGGAATAATACCTCGGAGCCAAAGTTCAGTAAAAAGCGAACCAATGCACGCTCTTCCAAGTCACATTCGTTGCCCGATCTTAAAAAGCCTGAATTTTCTGCCATTTTCTTAGCGGGTTCAGGTTCATTAAAATCAGGTCGTTGATTTCTTTTCCAGGCTTCCTCCTTACGCTTGTGAATGATTTTATTAATCTCTGTATATAAAACTCGCTCATCCACATTCAAAATACCACTACATTCTCTCACGTAAACTGACCGTACAATAGCATCAGGAATTATGGCAATGGAACGAACAATATCAATAATTAGGTTTGCACGTTTTACCGGATCATCCTGTGCATCTTTTAAAAGCAGGTTCGTTTTAAAAACGATAAAGTCTGTTTCGTTTTGCTCGATATAGTTGGTAAGCTCAGTTGCTCCCATCGTTTTTGAGAATGAATCTGGATCTTCACCTTCTGGCAACAACAAAACTTTGGCATTTACCTCTTGTTCCAAAACCAAATCAATTCCTCGCAATGATGCTTTTATTCCAGCCGGGTCACCATCATATATAATGGTAACATTATTGGTAAATCTTTTTATCAAACGAATTTGATCTGGAGTAAGTGCAGTACCAGAAGATGCAACAACATTTTCTATTCCAGCCTGATGAAAAGATATTACATCTGTATATCCTTCAACCAAAAAGCACTTGTCGTTCTGAACAATTGATTTCTTTGCCTGAAAAATACCATACAGTACTCTACTTTTGTGATATACTTCGGATTCTGGAGAATTCAGATACTTGGCCGTTTTCTTATCATTTCGAAGTGTACGTCCTCCAAAGGCCAATACTCTTCCCGCAATTCCATGAATCGGAAAAATTACTCTTCCTTTAAATCTATCAATTAAGCGGTTCTCCTTATCAATACTCAAACCTGTTTTTACAAGATATTCCTTCTTGTATCCACTATCTAAAGCTTGTTTCGAGAATGCTTCCCATTCTTCAAGACAAAATCCAATCTGAAACTTTTTAATGATGTCGTCACGGAAACCACGCTCTCTTAAATAACTCATTCCAACAGCCATTCCCTGCGGATTCTGATGCAAATTATGAGTAAAAGTTTTTTGGGCAAAAGAATTTACGATCATCATACTTTCCCTATCGTTCTTCTGCTTCTCTTGTTCTGGCGATAATTCCTGTTCGATTACATCAATATTGTATTTCTTTGCCAGATATTTTAATGCACCTACATAATCGAGGTGCTCGTGTTCCATGATGAAGTTTACAGAGTTTCCCCCTTTACCACATCCAAAACATTTATATATACCTTTTGCTGGAGATACTGTAAATGAAGGAGTTTTCTCGTTGTGAAAAGGACATAAACCCAAAAAGTTTACACCTCTTCTCTTAAGAGTAACAAAATCCGAAACCACTTCAGATATCTCTGCAGCATCAAAAATTCTTGATATTGTAGACTGATCAATCATACGAACAAAAATAGAAAACAAGATTGATATTCGCTCACCGATTGAAAACTTTTAAATTTGAATAAAATAAACATACTATAATCAAGGATGCTTAGTTTTATAAGCATATACTTTAGCATTCCTATTTTTTCAGATCGTACATTACAATACGTAATTTGAATTTTTAACAAATCGAAATGATGAAACAACTATTACTCACAGCAATTTTTATTTGTCTTTTTAGCTTTATTGGTAAAGCACAAGAACATCTGCCTACAGCAAATGATTATTCAGCTTTTGCAAAAACCAAAACCCTAATTGTTTTAGATGATAATCCTATGAGCGAATACAATTTTAGGATAAAAGATGTAATAAAAAACAATTGGACCATTACTGAATTTGGGTTCATTTCGAATAAAGAATTCGAGAAAAAACGCTTCGATCCCAAGTATTCCTTTATTATTAATAGCATCGTTACTTTTAATAAAGATAAAACCAAAGCCAGATATAATTTTCTAAGCCTTGTTATGGGCAGTAAGCAACAAAGAATTGCCAACATGCCCGATTTATGCTCGGTTCCTTTATCGTACAAACATGTGCAAGAAGATGTTTATTCATACAAACTGCCTTGTTTTATCAGGTTCATGCAAAATCATGTGAAATTGGTCAGTCAAAACCCTCAAATTATATCGGCTAACGTATTAAAATACTACAATAAAAATGCATCCTTGCTTCAAGGCAAAACACTTTACCTTATTAAAGAGGAATTACAAAAAGAAGTAAATAGTTTGGCAAAAATCCATAAGGTTTATCCAGGCAAGGTAAAAATTGTTACAAAAGAAGATGTTGAAGAAGCAATTGATAGTAAAAAAGAGAATGTAGTATTCCTTCACAAAGTGGGACCTGAAAACTCAAAAACAAAAGCAAGATGTTTTAAGATATTGGTTGGTGCCAGCGATTCAGATTTTTATTATTTTGACTATCACATGATTAAAAAGAAACAAAGTGATTCATTTTTAGAAAAAGATTTTAAACGAATAGCCCGATAAATCTATACTCATGAAAAAACTAGTTGTATTAAGCGGTGCAGGTATGAGTGCCGAAAGTGGTATCAGAACTTTTCGCGATATGGGAGGGTTGTGGAAAGAATACGATGTTATGGAAGTTGCCAGTCCTACTGCATGGCATAACAATCCCAATTTGGTTCATCAGTTTTACAATGAAAGAAGAAAGCAGTTGTTTGAATGTGAACCCAACCATGGACATCACCTTATAAAAAAGCTGGAAGAGCATTTCAATGTTCACATTGTAACCCAAAATGTAGATGATTTGCATGAAAGAGCTGGCAGTTCAAAAATCCTTCATCTGCATGGCGAATTGAAAAAAGCACGTAGTACGGTTGATTCAAGTTTGGTATATGAACTTGATAAATGGGAACTAGGTTTAGAAGATAAATGTGAAAAAGGATCACCACTTCGACCGCACATTGTATGGTTTGGCGAAAGTGTTCCTGCCATATCTGAAGCAGCTGAAATAGTATCTCAAGCTGATATCTTATTAATAATAGGTACTTCTTTAAATGTTTATCCTGCGGCTGGCTTAATTGATTATGCTCCTGCTAATACTCCTATTTTTATTATCGATCCGAATCAACCCACCGTTCACTCCAATCGCAACATTACATTTATAACAGAAGTAGCGAGTGTAGGAATGAAAAAACTTTTCGAGATTCTTGAACTCAAATAATTTGAACTCCATTATAAAAAGCAAAAGCCGGAATATAATATTCCGGCTTTCTATATTATTAATGATTTAAATTAATCTTCCAAAGAGTCTTCTTCAATAATTGAATCAACTTCTTCACCATTAAAACCTGAGAAGTCTCTTGAAGCTTTCAATAAATTTCCAGCGTGTAAAGTTAGATTCTTGGTTTCATTCAGGATACCTAAATAAAGAACTGAATTTCTAGTACCAACTTTTTCAGCTTTAATTCTCTTGATTTGCTCTTTTCTGAACTTGCGAATTGATTTCAACAAATCTTTTTGTTTCTCAAGAGCATTTTCAATTTCAGCAACTTCATAATTGCTGTCTTTCAACAAACGGTTAATTGTTCTGAAGAAATCATCAAGCTTGGTTTGAATGATATTTAATTCATTTACCTGCTCCTTAATCAATGTCTTGTGATTATTATCAACGTAATCGAAAGCTGGACCAGCAATAAAGCTCATCGAGTGTGCAATCTCACGCAAGTAATCAATCAACTGAACGTAGAAAGGACCTGTTGCGATACTATCTTCACTCAGCTTCTTCATCATGGCAGGAACCTGATCTTTCATCTGTTTCGCTTCCTTATCTAACTTGCCAGCTTTTTTATTGCATTCCTTCAATTTAGAACGCTCTTCAAAAGCCAGTCCGTTAATGATTTTGCCATATAGATTAGGAATCTTAACTGTGATACCAGAAACTGCGAAAGTCAATTGTTCAAAAATTCCACCTTTAATGATAATGGTATCTTCATCTTCTGTAACCTCTTGCTCTTTAGCTTGTGATTTTTTCTTGTGGAAAACGTGAGAACGAACCACAAAGACTACTGCAAGAATTAACAGTCCAAGAATTGCAATACCACCTAACCAGTTAATCAGGTTAGCGAAAATAAATGCAGCTGTAAAGGCACTGAAGGCAGTAAAGAACCATCCACCAATAACGGTAAGTACACCAGTAATACGGTATACAGCAGAATCTCTACCCCAAGCTCTATCTGATAATGAAGTACCCATTGCTACCATAAATGTCACATAAGTTGTAGACAAAGGCAATTTCAAAGAAGTACCAATCGAAATCAAGATACTAGCAACTGTAAGATTAACCGATGCACGAATCATATCGAAAGCAGGCTTATCCTTAGGATCTATTCCAGGAATAGCTACTTCTTCCGGTTTGCTAAATCGATTCGCAATACCTTGCTGAACCGTTGCTGGCATCATGCGCTTGAAGTTGCTGTTCGCTGATAATGAACGACGAACTAATAAACGTGCAAAGAACGATGATCCAAATTTTTCGTCTCCCTCATTTTGGCTACTCAAGCCAATCTCCGTCTCGGTAACTGTTCTTGCTTTTTTAGACAACCATAGTGTTACGGTCATAATAATACCAGCAATTATCAACAGGTAAGTTTCAGTTTGTACTTTCTGACTCAAAATACCCATTGTCATTCCATAAGGATCAGTACCTGGATTAGCAGCAAATGCCTGGAACGATTTGAAACCAGCCAATGGCACACCAATAAAGTTTACAAGGTCGTTACCAGCAAAAGCCATTGCCAATGCAAATGTACCTACCAATACAATCACCTTAAGAATGTTTAAACGAACAAACCAAACTAAAGCTTGTAATAAAACAGTCCAACCAACAAAAGAAACACCAATAATGGTTAAAGTGTTAGATTTAATCCAAGCCAAAGTATCTTTGGTAATGAAAGAGGATCCTTTAGCACCTTTAATCAGGATAAAATAAGTAATCGCAGTAATTGCAATACCTCCGAAAATGGCACCAAAATACTTGAATGTTTTCTCGTACTTGTACGTGAAAACCAATCGTGTTACCCATTGCACCAATGCACCGGATAAGAAGGCGATAACAACACTCAACAGAATACCGGTAATAATTGCCAGTGCTTTAGCTGAGTTGATATAACTTCCTAAATCAAGCAATGATTGATCCGCAGAGTTCATAATTTTAACTACGGCAACCGCAACAGCAGCTCCAAGCAACTCAAATACAATCGAAACTGTAGTTGAAGTTGGCAGACCTACGGTGTTGTAAAAATCCAACAGAATAATATCTGTTAGCATTACCGCAATAAAAATGATCATGATTTCTGCAAAGTAGAATTGGTCTGGGTGGAAAATCCCTTTACGAGCTACTTCCATCATACCACTCGAAAAAGTTGCTCCTACCAAAATCCCAAGGCTGGCAATAATCATGATTGCCCAACGTGGGGCAGCCTTAGAACCGAATGCAGAGTTTAGGAAATTAACGGCGTCATTACTCACGCCCACGATAAGATCGCTAATGGCCAGTGCAAATAGCACTACCACAATTAACAAATAAAAGTTCTCCATGTTATTAAGTTCGTAAATTCATCGCAAACATACTAACACATGGAGACTAAAATGTTTCGTTTTTATTACGTTTGTGTTAACTCTGTGTTAACTTTTTGTTTCTTCACCTTTATTAAGCTTAACTAAAAAATCTGCAGTAGCAACATTTAAAGCCATTGGCACATTGTTAATTACACAAGTTCTAATTAACGTTTGTATGTCATGTTCGTGACCATGAGGTGTTTCGGCATCTATTAAAAATATTACTTCATCAACCTTTCCTTCAAGAATTTGAGCCGCCAATAAAATATCACCTCCATTAGGTCCATGCCCAAAAGCTTCAACCTCAAGATCCAGCACTGAGTTTAATATTTCAGAAGTATTTGTCGTCCCTATTAGCTTGTGCTTCTTCAATTCATCAAGGTGTCTTTTTACCCACGCAAGCATTACGCTCTTCTTCTCGTTATGCGCTACTAAAGCAATTGTTTTTTTACTTTCCATATCTAATCTCTTATAAATTTTGATCTTCTATTTTAATTCTTCGATGTAATACAAGTGTATGTAATTAAAAAAAAAACGTATTTGTTAAAAGAACTCTATCTATTCCATTAAGTTTTTTGTATTTTTCTGATTAGTACAACACCGATTTGTATTTGATTGATACCATATCTTTTAAAAATTGATATGGCATATCAAATATCGATCGGCATTATAATATATAATATTGAATTTTTAAACATTATAACAAATAAACAAAGTATTCTTCAAATCAGTAATAAAATTGTAAATTTGTTAATATTATATTAATGCTAGCAATATGAAATACCTATCTAAAATACTGTTATTGTCCGTTCTAATATGTGGAATTGGCTTAAGTTCTTGTAAGGAAGAGGCGAAAGAACCAGTAAAAAAAGAAACAACTAAAAAAGTTGCCAAAAAGAAAGAGGTTAAAAAACCTACACCAAAGCCTGTTGAAAAGAAAAAATTGGAACCTGTTGTGGAAAAAGTTCCGAACAAATACTTTTTAATTGTTGCAAGTTTTGAAAACAGAACAAATGCCGAGAAACTTCAATCTAAATTAAAGAAGGATGGTTATGTTTCTGACATTCACAATGCAAAAAATGGATTCTTCAGAGTTTCATACAAAGCTTTTTCGGATAGAAAACTAGCATTTCAGGAGTTGGCATCGGTTCGAGCAACAGAAGAACACAAAGACACCTGGCTATATATCAAACGATAATTTTTAGGACATGGCAAAACTAAGCTACCTATTCATTCCCCTTTTTCTTTTACTGATATCCTGTAAAGATGAGAAAAAGATTACTACTGTTAGTAAGGAAAATGTTGTTGAACAAACAGCAAAAAGACAGGTTCCGGAGTTAACTCCGCCACCTGAAAAGCCAGAACCTAAATTAAGTAGTGCTGAAATTGCCAAAAACAGAGAAATTTTCGACTATCATATTGTTGCCGCCAGCTACAATTATCAGAAACAAGCCGATGCCTTTAAGGACAGGTTGTATCAAAAAGGTTATCCTTCCATTGTGTTGGAAAAAAATGGAAAATACAGGGTAATACTTCAATCCTTTAATAATAAAGAATCGGCAATAAAAGAATTAAAACGCTTGAGAAAGCTAAATAAAAAACCTGATTTATGGTTGCTTCGTCAATAAAGCTGAAGAAGCATTACTGTTGAAAAAATAACAACAAAACCTAATATAAAACCTGCATATACCTGCAAAGGAGTGTGCAGGTTTAATTTTAATCGGGAATATCCTAACAATCCTGCCAATAAAATCCCTGCCATAAAATATACTCTTAACGAACCAGCATAAAGAATGGTAAAGCTTAATACCATTCCAATAAATCCACCAATACCAGCCATGTGAATACTAATTTTCCATTTTGTAGAAATTAAAGCAATTACACCAATAGAAATAATTGCAGCCAATTGTAAGTGAGCTATAATTCTGGTAATTGGAAATTTCATTAGAAGATAAAATCCCAATGCATAGAAAATAATGGTAAAGGCCAATGGTACAACTCTCTCTCTTCTTTCATTTAATCCATAATCCGAAACAAATTTTTGTGCCTTTAAAAGCGGAAGAACACTTATTGGAAGAAGTATGGTTGAAATTCCAACTATCAGATAAATAACACGAATCAATTGAGGTGGAGTAAAATCAAGAAAAGTGCCTGAGTGAAATATTACAAAAATGGAGTACAAAGGCATTAACATTGGGTGCGCTACTCCTGAAATTATTCTTGAAAGATTCATATTCTATTATAATTATACTATTTATTATCAGTCTTTAACCAACTAATCTTTTAACAAAAGAAAGGTGCAAAGATAATTGTCTTTGCACCAATTCGAATTATATATTAATTCTTTTTACAATTCTTTTCTTAATCGAGCAACCGGAATATTTAATTGTTCGCGATATTTCGCCACTGTTCTACGCGCAATTTTGTATGATTTCTCTTTTAATATAGCAGCCAACTTATCGTCAGTTAATGGCTTTTTCTTATCCTCATTGTCTACACACTCCTGAAGAATCTTCTTGATTTCACGAGTAGAAACTTCCTCTCCGGTATCGGTTTGCAAACCTTCCGAGAAGAAATATTTTAACGAGAAAATACCAAAATGTGTTTGAATGTATTTCGAATTCGACACACGAGAAATGGTTGAAATATCCAATCCTGTGATATCAGCAATATCTTTCAGAATCATTGGCTTCAACTTTCTCTCATCACCTTCAATGAAATACTCTCGCTGAAACTCAATGATTGCATTCATTGTTACCATCAAGGTATTCTGACGTTGCTTGATGGCATCGATAAACCATTTTGCAGAATCGAGCTTCTGTTTTACAAACATTACGGCATCTTTCTGCTCTTTGCTTTGGTTCTTTTTGTTGCCAGCATAATCCTGAATCATTTCAGAATAGGTACGACTAACGTGCAACTCCGGAACATTACGTGCATTTAAGCTTAATCGCAAATCACCATCTTCCTCCTCCAAAATAAAGTCGGGAATAATGGTTGGCGATGCTTTAACCATTGGATTGTTGAAAGCACTTCCTGGTTTTGGATTCAATTTTAGAATCTCATCAATTGCACATTTAAAATCTTCATCGTTGGCACCAACGCGCTTCTGAATTTTATCGTAATGCTTCTTGGTAAATTCGTCGAAATGCTTTTTCAGGATAAGATGAGCCAACTTTACATCAGGGTTGTGTTTTCCCTTTCGGGATATCTGAAGCAACAAACACTCTTGTAAATCACGGGCTCCTACTCCTGCCGGATCGAAATCCTGAATAACACGAAGTAGCTCTACCAACTCTTCGAACGAAGTTTCGATTCCTGTTGAGAAAGCCAGGTCATCAACAATACTGTCAATATCTCTTCTTAGGTATCCGTCTTCATCGATATTCCCAATCAGATATTCGGTTAACGCAGCTTTTTCAGGTTCCAATATTCTCAATCCCAACTGAGAAATCAACAATTCGTGGAAAGTAGTTCCTCCCGAAAAAGGAATTTCCTCGTGTTTATCGTCTTTGGAATAATTTTGTGCCGATAATTTATAGGATGGAATATCCTCGTCGTTCATGTAATCCTCTAAAGTAAATTCTTCTTTATCGGTATCACGATCGTTTGTATCTTCAGTTTGGGCTGAATCTTGAAACTCTTCTACTTTTTCGCCTTCTTCAAGAACCGGATTTTCTTCCAATTCCTTCTTAATTCTCTCCTCAAGCTGCAAAGTTGGAAGTTCCAACAGCTTTATCACCTGTATTTGCTGAGGCGATAACTTTTGTAATAATTTTTGCTGTAAACTTTGCTTTAGCATTCTGTTTCGTGTTCTGGTTTAGTCGAAGCAAGATACATAATCTGCGCTGAACACACAAATATCAAGCCAAAACGAAAAAGTTAAAAAAGATTAAAGTAAATAGCACTCAACATTCAGCTCTTAGTTATCAGCTTTTAATGTTGTGAATTTCTTGCTCCGACTTGAGTTTGGGGTACGAATAAATCCCATAAGGGGTTATTGATTAAGACGCAGATGATCTTCTTGATGTATTAAGGTTTTGTATACATTATATATAGGTATGTCTTTTTTCGTCGCAGGAAACCAAAACTCTTATCTCTACTATGCTGTTGCGACGATTTTTATTCTTATATTTTTTCCCAGCCCTTCGTTCGTTCCTCTCACTATGAACTGGGCTACAAAGATGACGCACCTCTGGTGCTTGATTCATAAAACAAGACAATATCGTAATTGCTAATTCGTAATTATAAAAAAACCGCATCACAAAAGTGACACGGCTTAATATATTATATATCTTTTTACCGATACCCTCACTGAGAGTGAGAGCGTCAAATTAATCGATATTTCTACTAGAACTCTGCATTCTTTGGAGTTCTTGGGAACGGAATTACGTCACGGATGTTACCCATACCAGTAACAAACAACATCATTCTTTCAAAACCAAGACCAAAACCCGAGTGAGTTGCAGATCCGAAACGACGAGTATCCAAGTACCAATCCATTTCTTCAGCAGGAACATCCATTTCTTTCATTCTGGTCATTAATTTGTCAAGATCTTCCTCACGTTGCGATCCACCAACAATTTCACCAATTCCTGGGAACAAGATATCCATTGCAGCAACCGTTTTTCCATCGTCGTTCTGCTTCATGTAGAATGCCTTAATATCTTTAGGATAATCGATCAAGATAACTGGTTTCTTGAATTTCTTCTCAACCAAATATCTTTCATGCTCCGATTGTAAGTCAGCTCCCCAACCTTCAATCAAGTACTGGAATTTCTTCTTCTTGTTTGGCTTAGAGTTACGAAGAATATCAATAGCCTCAGTATAAGTCAAACGAACAAAGTCGTTCTCCAATACAAACTTCAATTTTTCGATCAACTCCATCTGACGATCTTCTGCTTTTAAACCTTTTTCTTCTTCTTGCAAGCGCTTGCTTAAGAATTGAAGGTCATCCATACAGTTATCCAAAGCATATTTAATCATATACTTCAAGAATTCTTCAGCCAAATCCATGTTATCTTTGATATCATAGAATGCCATTTCAGGCTCAATCATCCAGAACTCAGCCAAGTGACGAGTTGTGTTTGAGTTTTCGGCACGGAAAGTAGGACCAAAAGTGTAAATCTCACCCAAAGCCATAGCTCCCAACTCACCTTCTAGCTGACCAGAAACGGTAAGGTTGGTTTCTTTTCCAAAGAAATCTTCTTTATAGTTGATTGTTCCATCCTCGTTTAAAGGCAGATTTTTAGGATCAAGAGTTGATACTCTAAACATTTCGCCAGCACCCTCGGCATCCGAACCGGTAATTAATGGAGTATGCATGTAGTAGAATCCTTTCTTGTTAAAGAACTCATGTACTGCATAAGCCATTGCATGACGAATACGGAATACTGCACTAAATGTATTGGTGCGGAAACGCAAATGCGCTTTTTCTCTTAAGAACTCTAAAGAGTGTTTTTTAGGTTGTAACGGATACTTTTCAGGATCAGCAACACCTAAAATCTCAATATTTTTAGCAGCAATCTCAACAGATTGTCCACTACCTTGCGATTCAATAATTTCTCCATCAACCGAAATGGCTGCACCAGTTGTGATTTTTTTCAACAAGTCCTCATTAAAATTAGGAACATCAACAACTACCTGAAGATTTTGAATAGTAGAACCATCATTTAAAGCCACGAAATTAATTTGCTTGTTACCGCGCTTTGTTCTTACCCATCCTTTCACATTCACCGTACTGCCTGCTTCTGCAGAAGCCAACAGCTCTTTGATCTTAATTCTTTTCTGTTCCATTTTAATTAATACTTAATGAGACTTTTTTAGCTAGCAGCACCAAGCTGACAGCCCTCAGTTATTCCCATTCTCAAACAAGAATAACTTATTCTAAATATTTCTATTTGTGAACGATAATGCATCTAAAAATCACTTTACGCAAAATCGAACTACAAAAATATAAAAATTGATTGCAATACGGTTTACTCTGTGCTAATTAATTGAAAAAAAGAGGAAATAGATTTATTGTCTATATCATTTATTCCACATTACAATACCTGCTTTCGTAAATCCTCAAATCAGAGTTAGCAAATCGGTATATCTATCAATTCAATTCCTATAATAAGGGTTTGATTACATTAGATACCTTGCTTTTAAACAAAACTTACGTACAAAAGCAATTAAACGTACTTAGGTTTTATAATTATTACCATGGTAATAATCAACTTTCACCATGCTAATAATTATTTTTTACCATGCTCAAATTTTAATAACTTAAGGTAGTTTTAATTAAAACCTAATTTCATTTTAAAGTAAAGATACTGTATGAGTGTTGAATACAATGTGGTAAAAATAGTTCCTCCTAGTAAAAAGGAAGAAGATTGTAAACCTTATTATCCAAGAATTACCAAAAGAGCCAAAAAGGATTTAAGAGATTTGGCTGAGGATATTTCTCAAATGTCAACCTTTAGTACCATTGATGTAATTGGAGTTTTGGAAGCATTTACCAGCTTAATTCCGCATTATTTAAAAGATAATTGTTCTGTTGAACTAGGTGATTTGGGCACATTCTCATTGCATATTAATGCTGAAGGATCAGACTCTCCAGAGAAAGTTAGTCGCTACAATGTTAAAGGGGTAAAGATGGCGTTTCGACCAAGTACAAGAGTAAAGAAAGATTTGCAAAATACTAGCTTTAAGAAGTTGCCTACGAAAAAATGAATCATTACTAAAGTCATCAATTAGTATATAACCCCCTTTAATGCGCTAATAAATATTTTTTTCCAGATTTTTTACTATTTCATAAATAATTGATTTTCTGGAACATTATCTCCAAGATTAGAAAATAACATATTTCGGGTTTATGATTTTTTTGCAAGATTACTATCTTTAGATCTTGCATCAATCAAAGTAAATCAATGATTCAAAATAAGTTAGTCAGTTCCATTCAGGAAACGATTCAGAAAAACTGGGAACATCCAGCTTTTACAAACTACCAAAAAGATACAATTACATTTCAGGAAGTAGCCCAAAGAATTCAATGGATGCACTTTCTGTTTAAAGAACTAGGGATAAAAAAAGGTGATAAGGTGGCCGTTATAGGTCGCAACCTAAACAACTGGGCAGTTACCTATTTGGGTACCCTTACTTATGGTGCTGTTATTGTTCCTATTCTGCCTGATTTTAACTCAAGTGATATACATCATATTGTTACTCATTCGGAGTCGAAATTACTTTTTGCCACCGAAAACATTTTCAATAAGATTGATGATGACAAAATGAAAAAATTGATGGGAATCATTTCTCTTGGAGAATTTGAACCACTTTGCTCATCATGCGATAAACTAAATAAGGCAGTAGAAAAAGCAAATAAAAAATCGAAGGAAATCGCAATAAGTAAGGCCAAATTAAACTTTGCCGATCCAAAAGAAGATGATATCGCTGTTCTTTCTTATACTTCAGGAACTTCGGGATTTTCGAAAGGAGTAATGTTGCCTTTTAAAAGTTTGTACTCAAACGTAAAAATTGGTTTTGATTATATTGATTTAAGACCACAAGATAAGGTAGTTTCATTTTTACCATTGGCCCATGTATTCGGTTGTTTATTCGAATTCTTAACCGAGTTCTGCTGTGGATGTCATGTGGTATTTTTATCACGTGTTCCTACTCCACAGATCATTACCAAAGCTTTTCAGGATGTACAACCAAAGCTCATTTGCTTGGTTCCCCTGATTATGGAGAAAATCTACAAGAAAAGAATTCTTCCAGTATTGGAAAGCCGCAGGGTAAAACTAATGCTTAAGATTCCTTTGTTGGAAAAGAAAATCTATAAGAAAATAAGAACCTCATTGATCGAAACCTTTGGAGGTAATTTTATTGAGGTAATTATTGGAGGTGCTGCTTTAAACAAAGAAGTTGAAGATTTCCTGAAGAAAATCGAATTCCCTTTCACTGTTGGATATGGAATGACAGAATGTGGTCCGTTAATTAGTTACAGTCCTACACAAAAATTCCGTTCTCACTCATGTGGTGAGGTAGTTGATCGCATGCAGGTTCGTATCGATTCGAAAGATCCTAATAAAGTGGTTGGCGAAATTCAGGTGAAAGGTGATAATGTAATGAAAGGTTACTACAAAAATCCTGAAGCTACTGCCGAGGCCATGACCGAAGATGGTTGGTTACGTACCGGTGATTTGGGAGTAGTTGATGCCGACGATACAATATATATACGTGGTAGAAGTAAAAACATGCTTTTAGGACCATCGGGACAGAACATTTACCCCGAAGAAATTGAAGCGGCTTTGAACAATATGCCATTTGTTCAGGAATGTATTGTTACCGATGATAAAGATCACAAACTAATTGCTTTAATCTATCCTGATTACGAAGCTTGTGATGCCGAAGGATTGAATAAAGATGAAATTCAACAAGCTTTAGATAAGGACAAGCAGATTATTAACAAGGATTTACCGGCTTACATGAAAGTTTCGAGAATCATCCTGTTCCCCGAAGAATTTAAGAAAACTCCTAAGCGAAATATTAAACGATATTTGTATACAAATTTGTATCGCGAATAATAAAGAAAGCCGATCTGTTTAGATCGGCTTATTTTTTGAACAATCCCCTTTGCAGTTTTTTACGATGATTTAATTTGAATACCAAATCGACTACAGGCATTAAGAACAATTGTGTTTTTGTATCATTATTTAAATAATAAGTTTTGTATCCAGCCGATACCGAAAACTTACTGTTTTTATGCCAATGTATTTTCCCTTGACTCTCTACTGCATATTCTCCTCCAAAATCGATATTGTAGTAATCGGCCGAAATTGAAAAATTAAAATTTCGGTAAACATTTCCTGCCAACTCTAATCCTGCAAAATACACTTTCTGATCATCGTAGTAAGAACCCGATCGTTGATACAAGAAATAGTAATCCAACTTTGGAAAATTATCATCGCCTGCCTTTAATGAGAAATCGAAACCAACACGAGCTGTTAATACCAAGTCTGGTGTGCGAATAAAACAATCTTCAGGTTGTGGATTAAGTATTCGACTTAATATCAATTCATTTCTGAATGTGAATATATGCGGAACATTAGCAGTTTCGGGAATCTGATCCTTAAAACCTGAACTTTTTGCCCATTTTAATCCTAAAGTGGGATAATAAAAGGTATGCTGACTAGATAAAATGGTATTCTTCCCAAACCATTGATGTTTAAATCCAATATTTGGCGCCAATGGAAAAAGTAATAATTCTGAATTCAATTCAGTTTTGGGATAATTACCATACCTACTTTTGGCCAAAGCACTTAAGTGTATTTCGCCCATTGGAACAACTTTTGCACCTCTATCTGTCCAGGAACTGTAATAATCAATTCTCTCACCTCCAACTAACGGCACCTGAGCATATGCCGCTGATATATAGAAAGTACTTACCAAGAATAAAAAAATTAACTTTCTCATAGGTTATAGCTTTAAATAGAAAGCGTAAAATTCTTCAATTTATTATAAAATCGGAATAATTTTTGAAAAATGTTAAAACCGAATAAAAAATACCACTTACCGATAAAAATGAAATGGTTACCTATTTATGGCTTAATATGCTTTTTTATAAGTCTATTTTTAGCTTATCAAATGAGTTTGAAGTGTTGAAATGCTGAATGTTAACAAAATTTAACAGAAACATTAGGAAACTTAAAGAACATTTTGAGTTTCCACAGTGTTATGTGATTATCTTTGCTAGATGAAAAATCAGAGAACAGATATAATAGAAATTTGTTGGGAGTTGTTCTTTCAGTTTGGAATAAAAAGTGTAAGCATGGATGATATTGCCAGTAAACTTGGCATCTCGAAAAAAACCATTTATCAGCACTTTAAAAACAAGTCCGATTTGGTTGAGCAAGCTTTGGAATGGCAAATTAACCATCCACTTTTTTCATTCCAATCGAAGGAAATCAGCCATTTAAATGCAATTGATCAGTATATCGAATTTTACAAGTTTATTGTAAATCAGATAGCAATTTCATGCGAATCTATGCGCTATGACTTGCGAAAATATTATCCAAAGTTGTGGAACAAATTTCACCTGGCAAAACTTACAACCTTTCAAAATGAATTGTCTCAAAATCTTGAAAAGGGAATAGAAGAAGGTTTATTTCGACCAGAAATCAATGTAGAATGGATTAGTAAAACTATGGCTCGCTTTTATATGAATATGGCAGAATCGGATAATCTTATACTCGAAAAAGAAGATATCTCAAATATTGAGTATCACCGAGAACTAGGGCTTTACCATTTACATGGCGTTTGTACAGTTAAAGGAATAGAATACGTTAAAAATAATTTTAAATAGATCAGAAATAATGAAAAACATCCTACTATCATTTGTAGTGATTTTTCTTGTGTTCAGTTATCCCACACAAGCTCAAACTGAGGACAAAATAAATTTCACTCTTGCCGAAGCACAAGAATACGCTTTGGAAAACTCATATACGGTAAAGGGGACCGATTATGACCTACAAGTAGCTAGAAAAAAAGTATGGGAAACCATTGCCGATGGATTACCACAAGTAGATTTTTCTGCAGACTATAGCAACAATTTGGATGTAGCTGTGTCTTTATTACCTGCAGAATTTTTTGGTGGTGAACCTGGAAGTTATACACCTGTAAAATTTGGTCAGCAATATGGAAGTACTGCTTCAATTAGTGTGAATCAGAAAATTTTTGACGGCTCGTATATTGTGGGTACAATGGCAGCTAAAGTTTTCGTGCAACTTTCAAAAGATCAGAAAGAGAAAACGGAAATTGAAATTAAAGACGCAGTTGCTCAGGCTTATTATGCCGTTTTGGTTGCCAAAGACAATTATAAAACCGTAAAAGAAAATCTAGCCATCAATGAAAAGTTACTGAACGAAACCAAAGCCTATTGGGAAAATGGTTTTCGCGAAGAATTGGATGTAGATCAGATCAAATTGAATCTTAATCGAAACAAAACTCAATTGTCAGATGCAAAAAGAGCCATTTCTACTTCATTAACTGTTCTTAAATATACCATGGGAATGGATATTGAGAAAAAAATTGAGTTAAGCAACAATCTTGAAAACCTTGTGGATCCAATACGCTCAACAACTCCTGAAGTAAGTAGTTATGACTTTTCCTCTCATATTGATTATAGGATTTTGGAGACACAATTAAAATCGCAAAAACTACTGATTCGAAATGAGCAAGCTCAATATTTGCCAACCATATCCGCTTTTTACAATTGTGGGAAAAATACCAGTACAGATTTTCGAAACGTATTTAAATCAGAAGTTCCATGGTTTAAATCTTCAGTTATTGGTTTACGTTTAAGTATGCCTATTTTTTCAGCAGGTAAAAGAAGATCGAAAGTAAAGCAGCAAAGAATTGAATACATGAAAATTGAAAATGATATGGCCAGTACAGAACAAAACCTAAAAAAGGATTTGAGCTTATCATTTTCGAACTTGCTAAATGCACAGGAAACATACGAAAACAATCTGGAAGCTGTAAGCATCGCTAAAAGAATATACGACAAAACCATTATCAAATTTAACGAAGGGATTTCGACTAGCACAGAATTGTCGGAAAATGAAAAGCAATACCTGGATGCACATTCGAATTACATTAATTCAACACTTGTATTACTGAGTACAAAAATTGCTTTTGATAAGGCTCTTGGAAAATTATAATTAAGAAACATCCTACAAAAACCATAATCAGATGAAAAAAATATTAATTGCAACAATTATTCCTCTACTATTTGCATGTTCTGCCAAGAATGCAGACAATGAATTGAGCAAGGAAGATCAATTGAAAAAATATAAAACGGAATTTGCTACTTTAAAAAAGAAAATCTCTGCACTCGAAAAAGAAATTAGGAGCGAAAGCAATACCGATGAAGCAGTAAGTGTAGCTGTTACAGAAATCACAAATTCTAAATTTGAACATTTTATCCAGGTAACCGGTAATGTTGAAGCTGACAAGAATATCACAATTACTCCTGAGGCCAATGGTAACATCATTTCTATTGATGTTGTTGAAGGACAAAAAGTAAGAAAGGGTGATGTAATTGGAAAATTAAATACTGCTCAAATTCAAAGAAATATTGATGAAGCAAAAACCAATTTAGCATTAGCAACTACTGTTTATCAACGTCAGGAAAGACTTTGGGAACAAAAAATAGGTTCCGAAATTGAATACCTAACAGCCAAATCAAGCAAAGAATCGTTAGAAAGAAAAATTGAGGGATTGCAAGCTCAAAAAAACATGGCAATTATTACTGCTCCATTTAATGGTATTATCGATGAAATTCACCAAAAGAAAGGTGAGTTGGCAGGACCAAGCATTCCTTTTGCACAATTGGTAAATATCGATCAAGTATATGTTGAAGCCGATGTTGCCGAAACTTACCTGAACTACATTAAAGCTGGCGAGAAGGCCGAATTAGAATTTCCTGCTATCAACTTTCGTACTAGTGCATCGATTTATCGTACTTCAAATATTATTGATCCTGGAAACAGAAGTTTTAAAGTTCGTGTTAACCTGAACAATCCGGGACATAAAATTAAGCCAAACCTAATTTCAGTCCTTAAAATTAAAGATTACGAAATTGACAATGCCATTGTAGTTCCATCAATAATTGTAAAGAAAGATTTTGAGGGCAGCTATTTGTACGTGGCTAAAAAAGAAGGTGAAAACTTAATTGCCGTAAAAGCTTACATCCAAATAGCAAAAACCTACAACAACCTTTCTTTAATTGAATCAGGAATTCAACTAGGTGATAAAATCATTACTGAAGGTTATTCGCAAGTTGTAAACGGAACACTAATTAGCACAAAGTAATTCGCAGAAAATGGATAATATAAAAGATAATGCTTCTGCTGAGAAAGTTCAGCGGGAGTTTAAGCCCACGTTTGGTGCGTTAAAGAATAAAAACTCCATTTTTATTCTGACTTTCATTCTTATTGCTTTTGGATGGTTCTCGTACCAAAGCATGCCAAGAGAATATTTCCCCGAAGTTGTGATACCCAATATAATGATTACAACTCCTTATCCGGGAAATTCTCCTATCGATATTGAAAACCTGGTTACCAGACCCATCGAGAAGGAATTAAAATCATTAAAGGGAGTTAAGAAATTAAGTTCAGCTTCTTACGAAGACATGAGTTTAATTGTGGTAGAGTTTAACACAGATGTACCTGTTAAGCAAGCTCTTCAAGACACCAAAGACAAGGTTGACAAATCCTTAAGCGAACTGCCTGATGATTTGGATACGGATCCAATTGTTGAAGATGTGGATTTTGCAGATTTTCCGATCCTAAACGTAAACCTTTCGGGTGACTTTGGCTTAGAAGATTTAAAAGAGTTTGCAGAAGAGTTACAAGATAAATTTGAAGCTCTTCCTGAAGTTTCAGAGGCAGATATCAAAGGTATCGACGAAAGAGAAATTAAAATTAATGCCGATTTGCACAAAATGGAAGCAAACGGTGTTACTTTCCACGATATTGAATTGGCAATTAGCGATGAAAACGTAACGGTTAGTGCTGGTACATTAATTACTGATAATACCAGAAGAAGTATACGTACAAGTGCCGACTATACCAGCATGAAACAAATTGAAAACACAATTGTCAAAGTTACTAATGGTAGAGTAGTGTATCTGAAAGATGTTGCTGAAGTTGAAGATGGTTATGAAGAACTTTCTTCCATTTCGAGATTAAATAACCAACCTGTAGTTTCTTTATCAATTACTAAAAAATCTGGTGAAAACTTATTGGCAGCAACCGATGCCATTTACAAAATTATTGGTGAGGAAAAAGAAAATGGTTCGCTTCCAAGGGGATTAATCGTAACCGTAACAGATGATACCTCTGAAGATGTTCGTGGTCAGGTTGCCGATTTGGAGAACTCTATAATCATGGGTATGCTACTGGTAATAATCGTTCTTTATCTTTTCATGGGATTAAGAAATGCATTGTTCTCGGGTTTGGCAATTCCTATGTCAATGTTAATTTCCTTCATCATCCTAAACCAAATTGGTTACACGGTAAATCAAATGGTATTGTTCTCTTTGATTTTGGCATTGGGTATGCTTGTTGATAATGCCATTGTGGTAGTCGAAAACGTATACCGCCTGCACGAAGAAGGTTTATCAAAATTGGAAGCAACCAAAAAAGGTGTGAGTGAAATTGCTGGTCCTATTATTTCATCAACGGCAACCACTTTGGCTGCATTCTTCCCATTGCTTTTATGGGGTGGAATAATGGGTGAGTTTATGAAATACCTTCCAATTACATTGATTATTGTATTGGCATCTTCATTGTTTGTTGCATTGATTCTTAACCCTGTATTTACAGCAACTTTTGTAAAGCTTGATGATGTGAACAAAAAAATGAATAAAAAGAAATTCATTCTTATTGGAAGTTCATTTCTTGTTGTATCTCTGCCATTCTATATCATGAAGATATTTGGTGTATTGGAAACCTTCCTTATTGCCAATCTTTTAATGCTTATTGGTGTTATAGTTTTGTTCAACCTGGTTGCTTTAAAACCATTTGCTCGCTGGTTTCAAACCAAATTGCTTGTAATTCTTGAGAATAGATACGAAAAAACACTGCGATTTGCATTAAAAGGAATCAGACCTCTTTTGTTCTTTGTAGGTACATTTGTTCTAATGATCCTATCAATTGCGTTCTACTTTAGCACAAAACCACTATTCGTTTTCTTCCCGGATAATGATCCAAAATCCATTTATGTAACCATGGAATTGCCTTTAGGAACAGATATCCACAAAACAAATGAACTTACCAAACGTGTTGAGGTAATTGTGAATAAAACCATGGAACCATATGAGGACATCATCCGATCAAAATCAACCAACGTTGGTTCTGGTAAAGGTGGAATGTTTGAATCAAGTCGTGCGGCCAACAAATCATTAACAACAATTTCATTTGTTGAATTTAAAGATCGTGGTGGCATTAGCACTTCTGAAATTATGAAGAAACTGACTGCAAATTTTGAAGGTTTTGTAGGTGCTAAAATTTTCGTGGAAAAAGATGATCAGGGACCTCCTGTTGGTTACCCAATAAATATTGAGGTTTCGGGAGATGATTTTGAAAATTTATTAATTCAGGCAAATCGCGTGAAGCACCTGATTGATGATGATAGAATTCCAGGTGTTGAAGAGTTGAAGTTAGATTTGGATCAAGGTAAACCTGAAATGCTAATTAATATAGACCGAGATAAGGTTCGCCGTTTTGGTTTGTCCACAAATCAAGTTGCTCGAGCATTACGTAATTCACTCTACGGATTAGAGGTCTCTAAATTTAAAGACGGAGAAGATGAATATGATATCATGCTTCGATTGAATGACAAATACCGATATGATGTACCTGCATTGATGAATCAAAAAATTAGTGTAATGAGTCCTATCAGTAATAAAATGGTTCAGATTCCTATTTCGGCCATAGCGAATTACTCTTACGGATCAACCTACGAAAGAATAAATCGTATTGAAAACACGCGTGTTGTTACCATATACTCGAACGTGAAAGAAGGGTTTAATGCTAATATCATTAACACAAGAGTAAGAGAATTGTTGGCTGATTTCGAAATGCCAAAAGGTTATTCATATAAACTTACCGGAGAACAAGAAGAGCAAGAGGAAACTCAGGCATTCCTAACCCAGGCATTAATGATTGCTTTGGCCTTAATTACTTTAATTTTGGTTTCGCAGTTCAATTCTGCAATTAAGCCACTTATTATCATGATTACAGTACTTTTTAGTACAATTGGTGTTTTCCTAGGTTTGGGTATTTTCCAAATGCCATTTGTAATTTTGATGACAGGAATTGGTATCATTTCACTTGCAGGAATCGTTGTTAACAATGGTATTGTACTGGTGGATTATATTGATTTGCTAAGAAAGAGAAAGATTAGTGAAACCGATATGACCGATAGAAAATACCTTAGTTCTGCAGAAGAGGTTGATTGTATTGCACAAGCGGGAAAAACTCGTTTACGTCCGGTATTACTAACAGCCATTACAACTGTACTTGGATTGCTACCACTTGCCGTTGGAATGAATTTTGATTTCTTCTCTCTTTTGAGTGAATTCGATCCACACCTTTCATTTGGTAGTGATAGTACTGCCTTTTGGGGGCCGATGTCATGGACGGTAATATTTGGATTAACTGTTGCAACTTTTTTAACTTTGGTAATTGCACCTGTGATGTTCCGACTTTCAACACAAATTGAGCATCGATTTTATGATTTTTCTCAAAGAAATAAATAGATATAACAATATAGAAAAGCCGACTTATCGTCGGCTTTTTATTATCCTAATAATAATGGTGTTTTCAGATCTACTCAATATAAACAATATGTATTTGTTGAAATAAAATATATGGCTTATTTCACTCACAATTTATCATCTTCATGTATCTTAAATCGCAACTGATAACATGTTGATTTAAATAATTTTATACAATTATTTATTAAAAATTAAAATGATTTTTTCATCATTAAATATGATTTGTTTATCCACGAAAATCGATGATAAATAAAATGAACCAAACTGATTTTGGGCAAAAACATAATAATTCGTAAATTTTTAAAAATGAGTTTGTTATTTCCAATCAACCAAATTAATCATATTCACTAAACCTTTAAACATGGAAATCATCTCGGTAATACTACAAATTTTAATCTTAGCTGCCCTTGCTTTCATTATTTCCTTTTTAATTCAGGAAAAGAGAAATGCTGCCACAAATTCAACAGAAGAAGAAGCTGAATCAGAAGTGAAAGAATCAACCACAAACTCACTTCCTGCTTCTGATGAGAAGAGAGAAGAATTTCTTCGAATCAATGCTTTTTTTATGAAAATTTTGTGCGAAAAAAAGAGCAAGAGTAACTTCAAAAGGCTTCAAAAAGAATTTTTGGAGCTTGGAACGCGCCTGTACTATTTAGCTTCGGAACTAACCATTCGGAAGTTTTTAGAATTTAAATCTCTAAGTTCTTTTGTTGAAGGAACAGTGCACGAACACAAGATTGCTTTGTTATGGTTTGCCGAGTTTAATGTTTTGCTCCGAAAAGATTTGGGATTGGAAACCTCTCCGGAACAGATAAAGGATTATCTAAACATCATTCTTACCTACTGGGACGAAGATGAAATGGAAAAACAAGAGTTGGATGATTTAAAAGACCAACTGGCTGATTCCATCGACAATTACTTTAGTGTGTTCAGCGTAGGGACATCCTTAAACTAAAAAAAGTGCCGAAAGGCACTTTTTTTATTGTATTTATTTTCTTTGATAGCATCGTATCCAGTCGATCTCCATTTCTGCATTCAAATCATTTCTTGCTTCTTTTACTGCAAGACTAAAATTCAGATACATTGGATCTTGAGGAACACCTGTTGTTTGAGTTTTTACAGGCACATCATTTATTTTCCACACCAATTCGTTTGCACTCCAATCAAGTGAATATATAAAATATCCTTTACTCAAATCAATTCCTTTTACTTTGAACTCACTCTTTTGAGGAGAATTTTCACTTCCCCAAAAATTAGCATTCATTATTTTTCCTCCATTAAAGGTTTTAAAAATATCGATATGCGGTAAGCTTTTGTCTGCAACCATCCAGAATGAATTCTGAACCTGGGCAGGATTTTTCACTTTAATTTTAGCTTCGAATCTTCCGAACTTTTGGCGGAATGAATTACCTGTATTAATAATGGCTGAAGTATAATCGAATTTTTTAGGTACAAATCCTAAATTTGGATTCCATACCAATCCTTCTTTTGCTTCTTTTTTTGCCAACAAACAAGCTGATGATCCTGAAATTTTAACATTTTCACCATCTGTAAAAGTATGCAAGTCCGAGTCTAATGAATATCCTTTATCCATTAATTTGTCTCCCCAATAATAACGGGTAATCCATTTATTGGAGTCTAAATTTCCAGCATCAAATTCATCTGAGAAAGTTAATTCCCATTTCTTAATCTCTTCAAATGGATTTTTGTTTTTTAACTTGAAATACTTTACAAATTTCTCTGAAGATTTCAAGCTATTATACTCTTGAAGCTTCTTAAACTCCTCTGTTTTTTCGAATCGTTTTTTGTCCAAAAGAAATGCTTTCTCTTCTTTAAATTCTTCTGAGCTGATTCTTTCCTCAAGTTGATAGTATTTCTGTAAATCGGATGATTTATCTACCTCATTGTAGATTTTTAATGCTTTGGACTTTTTAAACTTAAAATACTCTTTTAATCTAGCAGAGCTTTTTAGTCTTTTGTATTCCGAAATTTCTTCAGCATTTTCCTTTTTATTTAGTTTGGATGATTTCATAAGCGCTTCCAATTCTTTAAAGCGCGCCAAATCTTTTGATTCTGCAACCAAATTAAAAGTAGATAATTCTGAAGAGTCTTTTAATCTAAAATAGGTTTTAAACTTTTTTGATTTCTGATACTTTTTAAAAGCTCTCTCTTCCTGATACAGCTCACTCCTTTTAAAGGATTTGCCTTCTATCATTTTTTTATTTCTCTTGAATTCATCAGATAGTACCAACAATTCAAGTTCATTAAATTGCTTTAATTCATCCGATTTGGAAAATTGTTCAAATTCTTCAAAATCACTTCTAAGCTCATCTCTTTTTTTCTCGATAGCAACAGTATTTGATGCCTTACGAAGTTTTGATGCTAAAAAAAAGCCCATATTTTTTAATTCTTTAGGATAAAAACGAATGCCAATTTAAATAATATCGGTAAATAATCATAATCCGAATTAGTGTGAATAGAAGAATGTCGGTTGTTTCTTACTGTTTTACAAAGTTGTAGGTAATTGTTCCAATCTGAGTTTGCGGACTTGTAGTACTTACATTGAATCTTGATCGATTGGTTGCATCCAAAGCAGCCTCAAACAAACAATCGTCCTGAACACTGCATTGATCTTTTACGATTTTAGATTCAACTACTCTTCCACTACGGCTAACACCGATTTTTACAACAATTTTACCTTCACCCTCACATTTAAAAACCGGAATGGGTAAATAGATCTTATGACGTCCCTCGAGACTATAATAAACACTACTTGGACCACTATATTCTATACTTTGTAGTGAATCCAAAACTCTTTGTTTTTCTCTGGCTTCAGCAATGCTTAAACTATCCTTTTTATATTCGTTTAAGCCATCATTGCCTTCGGAATTGTCATCGGATCCATACTCATCCAAATTCTTCTTAATCTCATCAATCATATCCTCCACCTTTTGTTTTGGATCGGAATTTGATTTTTTAACGTCTTGGTTTACGGCAATTGATCGCAGAAGTTTGTCTACACTTTCGTTTATTTCAGAATTTTTTTCTTCGATCTCTTTTTTGATCTCTTCCTCCTTCTCTTCGAGGATCTGTTCGACTATTTCTTGTGGAATATCTATGAAAATTTCAGCCTCTAGAAACTCTCTCTTAGTGTGCAGTTTAAAAGAAAATAAAAGTATCAAAAGTATCATATGAAAGGCTAATGTTCCCATCACACCATATTTGTTCCTTTTTAAAAAACCTCTGAATTCAGATATCACAAATGGAACAAATTCTTTAATTTGCTCAACAACAATTTTTCCTAATTCAGAAAGTGACTTCATTTTTTACTGTAATTTCTTAAAGCTTCTGCAATATTAACGATTCTTATTCAAAATTATTAAGAAATATACATGGCATCAAATGCATTTAAAAAAGATTGTATAAAAAAGAAAGCCGCCTAATAAAATTAAGCGACTTTCAAGAGAACTTCTATTATCTGAATTTACTAAAACTTCCGTTCTTTAATTAAATTTCCTTCAGCATCCCAAATGGACCATGTTCCGACTTTTTTTCCTTCGTAATACTCCATTTCATAGCGCTTTACACCATTGTCGTCCCAAATGTACCACTTGCCGTGCTTTTTATTCTTCTTGTAATTTGCTTCGGCAATTTTAACTGATTTATCATTCCAAGTAATCCAGGTTCCATCCATCAAACCTTTTACGTAGGATCTAACTTCCTGAACTTTTTCATTTTCGAAGTAGAGAGTAATTTTACCATTTCTCTTTCCTTCTTCAATATTCATTTCGATTCTTTTAACACCACTCTCATAAAATTCTGTATATGTTCCGGTGTATAAATCTCCTTTTGTAGTGTAATATAATCCCTCTACTTCTTCAATAGCTTGAGAAAAAGAGTGATTCGCAATCAGGCAAAATAGTACGCCTAAAATTACTCCAAGTCTTTTTATCATTTACTCTTAATTAGTCCTTTTTTAGTACAAGGCGGATAACATTGTTCTTCCCGCTTACATTTACTTCTTTCATTTTATTATCAGTGTACGAAATGTAACTAGATAAAACATTGTACTTGCCAGGAATTACATTGTCTATTTTAAAGTTACCATCAAAATCAGTATACACTGTTTCTTTTGATCCTTCGAAACGGATAGCTACTCCAACCAATGCTTCACCAGTTTCGTTATCCAAAACTACACCTGATAGACTAGTTGTTTCAATTGTTGCCAATTCTGTTGCTTCTATTTCTTTGTCACCATTCGGTGTAACTACGTTGATTGCCTGACTTTGTAGTCCAACAACAACTAATGCGATAAAAAGGAAAACAAGTTTTTTCATTGTTTCTAAATTTTTTGTTTTAGTAATAAATCCTCTAATCTTTATTTAAATTTCTTTCTCAATAATGAACTTAATTTGTTTATCTTTAATTGAAATCAAATTTGATTTTTTATTCATATTGATTAACACTACAAAAATAAGGTGACTTATTTTAGCTTTGATTAGAAGAAGCTTATCAAAACCTTAAGTGTTGGTTAACTTTTTATTGAGATAATATTACAAAAGGATGATTTCTCAGTTAAACAGCAGGATATCTGGATTATGGGATGATTTTATCAATCTGTTTTATCCCAACATTTGTCAGTCGTGTGGCAATGTTTTATTTAAAAACGAAGTTGCCATTTGTAGTCGCTGTATGTATCAAATTCCAAAAACTGATTTTCATTTACAAAAAAACAATCCTGTTTCGATTCTATTTTGGGGGAGAGTAAAAATAGAATATGCATCTTCCTATTTTACTTTTGCAAAAGGAAGTAAATTTCAAAAATTAATTCACAAACTGAAGTATCATCACCGAACTGATATCGGTATTGAACTTGGAAAGCAACTTGCCCACCAGTTAAGACATTCAAAGTTCTTTGATGATATTGATCTTATTGTTCCAGTTCCATTGCATCCCAAAAAAAAGAAAATTCGTGGATACAATCAGGCAGAAGTAATTGCCAATGGAATGCGTGAAATTATGAAACTAGAAGTAAATGGTACAAACCTTTATCGCTCAGTTCATACCCAATCGCAAACCAAAAAATCCAAATTGGAGCGTTGGGAAAATGTTGATAATATATTCAAGCTACATGAAACCAACCTGTTTGAGAACAAACATATTTTATTGATTGATGATGTAGTAACAACTGGTTCTACATTGGAGGCCTGCGCACATGCAATTTTAGAAGCAAAAGGTAGCAAAGTAAGTATTGCTACCTTGGCATATGCTTAATACAATTATCATTTAAAATAACCATTTAATGCACTTTGTTTCTAAATGACTTTTAAATGTATATCGGCATTAATCCTTAATCTACTAATATCTTGAATGGATTAATTTGCTGCATCAACAAATTTATAACCGACACCTTTTACCGTTTGGATGTAATCATCACCAATTTTCTCACGAAGTTTTCTGATATGAACATCAATTGTTCTATCTCCAACAATAATTTTTTCTCCCCAAATTGAAGAATAAATCTCATCGCGAGTGAAAACTTTTTGTGGACGCGATACCAACAAAATCAACAATTCAAATTCTTTTCGTGGCAATGAGAATTCTTTTCCATCCTGGATAATTAAATACCTCTCACGGTCAATTGAAATATTACCTATGGTAATTAATCCATTATTCGCATTGCCTCCTTCTTCGGAAACTCTCCCCGATCTTTTTAATAATGCTTTAACGCGACTAATAAATACTTTTGGCTTTATTGGCTTACTAATATAGTCATCAGCTCCAGCTTCGAATCCTGCAATTTGAGAATAATCTTCTCCTCTTGCTGTTAGGAAAGAAATCAGTACATCTGAAAATTCAGGCAAGGCTCTGATTTTTTCGCATGTTTCGATTCCATCCATTTCCGGCATCATTACATCTAAAATAATTAAATGTGGATGAAATTTTTTAGCTTTTTCAATTGCCTCTTTACCATCACTGGCAGTTGACACCTGGAAACCTTCCTTTTTAAGATTGTAACTTAAGAATTCCAGTATATCCGACTCATCGTCTACCAATAAAATTTTGTAATTACTACTTTCCATTTGGTATTGGTTGTTTAGTTCTTATTATTTTGATTTATCAAGTGAAAAAGTAAAACTCGTACCTTCGCCATAAGTACTGCTTACATTTATACTTTGATTGTGAGCATCAATAATATGCTTAACAATTGCAAGGCCTAAGCCCGAACCGCCCATATTTCGTGCTCTACTTTTATCCACTCTAAAAAATCGCTCGAAAATACGCGGTAAGTTATCCGATTCAATTCCGATACCATTATCTCTTACTTCAATGAGTGCTTTATTGTCCATACTCATCACTTCAATAGTGGTGGTCCCTTTATCTTTACCGTATTTTATCGAATTTACTATTAAATTATTTAAAACTTGAAAGATTTCCTTTTTATCGGCATATACAAATTTGGGAGCATCAACACGTTGAATAAAGTTGAGCTTTATTCCATTCTTATGGGCTCTCATTTCTTGCATTTCTAAAACCTCATTTATTAAATCGGTAATATTGAATCTTTCATACATTAACTTTAGCTCTCCCGATTCCAATTTAGAAATGACCTCCAAATCCTTAACGATGGTAATCATTCTATTTATGCTCTTTTCGGTTCTTTCGAGATAGTTTCGGTTTATAGATTTATCTTCCAAACCACCATCAAGGAGTGTTAATATGTATCCTTGTATATTAAAAATAGGAGTTTTAAGTTCATGTGATACATTCCCAATAAATTCCTTCCTAAATTTTTCTTGTTTTTTTAGCTGTGCTACCAAAGAACCTCTTTGCTCACTCCATTCTCTAACCTCTTTTTCTGCCTCAGCTAAAATATCGGTACTTTTAACTTTATCACCAAGTTCTTTATCAATTACCTGAGTATCATGAATGGTTTTATAAAGCATCCTAACTTTGGAGTATAAAAACCGGTTTACTAAAACTTTACTCAAGTTATAAATAATCCATGTAGAAAGTAGTCCGAATAATATGATATAGCTTGGCTGAATTGGAAATAACAAACATATGGCACAGAATACCATTACTATACCTCCAGCCAGTAAACTAACAAAAACACTAACTTTTGTTGATGAAATAATTTTCATTTCTCTATTTATCTTACCTGAAAATAAATGTTTCCAGTTTTTTTGTTCTGTCAATAACATTGCACTTCACACTTTATAATGCGTTGCAAATATTTAAATAAAAGTAGGATATTTTCTGAAATAGAAGTTAACTTTTCGTTAATCTTATTGTATTTCAGAAGCTTGAATCTTAATTAAATCTTAACATTTCCTCAATAATATTGCTTTAAATATTTAGGAATATTATTTAAGTAAAAAACAGAATACTTTTTTAAAGATTTTACTTGCTAAAAATTGCATGTAAAAAATCAACTTCTTTTCTGTTTTTTTTAAGAATTGCAGGTTGTAATAATTGTGTAATTTTTCCTTCATGTTATTGTAATTATTGTCTGTTACTAACTATTGTACTGACTGTTACAATAAAATGGAATTATACTTAGCTCGTGAGTTTTAACCCAGCTTTTACATATCTTTAACATACCCCAAGGACATTAACTTGAAATTAACATCGCAGTCGATTTTTATAATTTTTATTTAAAGCCACCTTATTATTCTGATCATATATCATTCCTAACATCGCAATGTGATTTGAAAGTAAAAATCGTATTGACTTATTAAGGAAAAAAATGACAAAACAAGTATTATTAGTTTTATTACTAACTCTTTCTTCATTTGGTTTATATGCGCAGAAGGGAAGCATTACAGGAAATGTGAAGGATGGAAAAACCGGTGAAGCATTAATTGGAGCTTCGGTTTATGTAGATGGAACTACATTAGGAACTGTAACCGATTTTGATGGTAATTATACCATTACTAATGTTCCTATAGGAACTGTAACCATAAAATGTTCCTTTATTTCTTACGAAACCTCTTCAAAAGAAAATGTAAATGTTGCTGAAGGCAATTCAGCGGTTGTTGATTTTGAAATGGGAGAATCAACAGTTGCTCTTGAAGATGTTAAAGTAGTTGCCAAAGCAAACAGAGAATCAGAAGTTGTGCTTCTTATCGATCAGAAAAAATCTGTAGGTATTAAACAATCAATTGGTGCACAAGAATTGGCCACTCAAGGCGTATCGGATGCAGCTGCAGCTGCCTCGAAAATTTCAGGAGTAACCAAAAACGAAGGATCCGGAGATGTATATGTAAGAGGGTTGGGTGACAGATACCTTTCAACAACCATGAATGGATTGCCAATTCCATCGGATGATGTTGAAAAGAAAAACATCGACCTTAATCTATTTGGCACAGACATAATTAAAAATGTTAGTATAAATAAAACCTATTCAGCGGAAAACTATGCTGATCAGTCTTCTGGAAATGTAGATATTGTATCGAAAACTTTTAGCGATAAAATTAGTATTGGATTATCAACAAAAGCCAATACTAATGTTTTAAAAAGCGGAATTTTTGATAATTTCAGAACTACTCAAAATTATCAGGACATGACATTAGGCTTTTACAATAAGCCTTATGATACTGAAGAAGCAATAACAAGTCAGAGTTGGAGCACTGATAAAAGAGAATTTCCAATTGGGTATGACTTTTCAATTTTAGCTGGTAAAAAATTCAAGCTTTTCGAAAAAGACTTTTCTGTATTTGCTACTATTTCTCACGAAAATGAATCTTCTCATCAGGAGGGTGAATACCAGAATTTTCGTATGAATAATATAAATAACTCTTTTAATTTCACTGAGAAATACGAAACCAAAATAAATACTACTGGTTTATTAAACCTTACTTTAGATCTAAATCCTAGTCACAGTATTAATTTCAATACTCTGTATGTTCATAAAACAAAGGATGAACTTTATGAACAAGGTGGAAACGGCGAAGGTTTCGTTCGTGATCAGGATCCACAACAAGAAGGTGCTTTTGTAAGAGATCAAAATCTTAAAGAAACAATTCTATTCATCAACCAATTGTTGGGATCTCATAAAATTGGAGAAAATAACAAAATAAACTGGGCTGTTGGTTATAACACAATAAAAGCAGAAGAACCTAATCGTATTCGCAACGAAGTAAATATTCTTGATGCCAATACTGTGCAGTTTGCTCACGTTGGTGATTATCAGCAAAGAAAATCAGAGCAGTATATAAAAGACACTGAAATTAACGGCTATTTAAAAGATGAATTAAAACTTATTGATACCGATGATAGAAAACTGAAATTTACTTTTGGTGGAGATTTTAGAATGAAAGAGAGAGATTTTACCTCTTTGTTCGTTGGTGTTAGAGCAAAAGGAGCCCAATTTCAAGTACCAAACGTGAATGAATTAGATGATGTTCTTCTAAACACTTCTCTTTATGGAAACTTGAATACTGATTTAAGACTTAGAGTTGGAAAGCCCGACCTATTCAATGCTACATTGGATGTTTACGCTGGATATTTAAATGCAACATTTCAAATTAATAAGTTATCAGGTAATATTGGATTTCGTTATGAACTGGACAAGATTGAAGCAGATTGGGACGTTGCCAATTACGTTAATTTAGAAACACAAACTACAAGAATTGGGAGCATTTCAAATGACTACAACAATATATTACCTGCTCTTAATTTAAAATATCAATTAACAGATAAGAGTGCACTTCGTTTTGCTTTTAGTAAAACCATAACACTTCCAGAATTTAAAGAGCTTTCTCCATTTGAGTATGTCTCTCCTACTGGTCGAATTACAAAAGGTAATCCAAACCTGATGAATTCTGATGACTACAATTTTGATTTAAAATGGGAAATGTTCCCAACTGCAAAACAACTTGTTTCTGTTTCTGCTTTCTACAAAATGATTAATGATCCAATCAACCTCGCATTAACCAGAGGTTCATCAGGCTATTTCTATTTCGCAAATACCGGAGATAAAGCTGATGTATATGGCCTTGAGTTTGAAACCAGAATGGCTTTAATAAAAGCTGAAACCACAGAAATGCCGGAATTAAATTTAATTCTGAATGCAACAAAAATGTGGTTCAACCAGGATCTACTTGAAGAATTTCAATACAACAATAAAACTGAAACCGACTTGCAAGGAGCATCAGATTTTATCGTGAATGGAACTTTGAGTTTCTCTAATCGAAAAGAAAAAGAATTCAAAGCAGCTTTATCAGGAAATTATTCATCGGATAAAATATATGCGCTTGGAGCTCCTGAAAGTTTCGCAAACTCTGCAACACTTTATAACAATGAAATTATTGAGAAAGGATTTGTAACTCTTGATATGGTAATTAGCAAAAAATTATCAGATCGTATCTCTTTGAAACTATCAGGTAAAAACTTACTAAATCCTGATATCGAGCAAACTCAAAAAGTAGATCCTACTTCAGGAGATCCTTCTACCAATGAGGTTGTAAAATCCTATAAAAAAGGCATCAGCCTTAGTTTAGGTGTTAAAATCAACTTATAGTAAGTAAACTAAATAACTTTTTATATTTCAAAAATTAAAACAAAAATGAAAAAATTAACTATTAAAATTTTCGGTTTGGCAATTTTAGTAATGCCTTTCTTTACAAGCTGTTCTGATGATGATGATCCAGAACCAGATCCAGTACCTGTGGTTGAAGAAGTAATCGAAAATCTTCAAAATGGTATTATGAATGGACAGTTAACAGAGAATTACACTCTTGATGCATCTGTTCAATACGATCTTTCAGGTTCTTTTATTGTACCTGATGGAATGACTTTAACAATTCCTGCTGGTACCGAAATTATCGCTGATAATGGTGGTACTGATGTTTATATTGCAGTTTTAATGGGCGGTATGATTGATATTCAAGGTACTGAATCAACTCCTGTTGTTATGACATCTTCTGCTGCTCAGCCAGGTGATTGGGGTGGATTAACCATCTGTGGTAAAGCTACTACTACTGCTGGTCCAAATTCTGTTGCCGAAGTAGGTGGTTTTATTTACGGTGGTACTAATGATGATGATAATTCAGGTAATATCAAAAACCTTGTAATTAAAGGTACAGGTGCTCAAATTAACTCTGAGTCACAATATAATGGTGTTTCTTTCTACGCTGTAGGATCAAGCACTGTAGTTAAAAATGTTGCAGTAATCAATGGTTCTGATGATGGTGTTGAGTTCTTTGGTGGAACTGTTTCTGTTGAGAACTTATTCTTACAAAACAACGAAGATGATGCAATTGATTGGACTGAAGGATGGAACGGAACCGTAACAAATGCATATGTAGAGCATACTATCGCAGGTTTCTCAACTGTTGTTGAAGGTGATAAAGTAAACAACAATCCTAAGTTAATCAACTTAACTGCTGTTTCTACTGTTGGTGGTACAGCACTTCAATTCAAGAGTACTTCTGGAGCTACTATTACTGGATTATCATTAAGCGGTTACGCAAAAAGTATCGATATGAAAGATGGTGGTGATTTAGCAAATGTACAAATTGAAGGTGTTAATGCTGATCCTGCTAATAGTTATAACGCTCCTGCTACCGTTGATCCAAGTGCTTGGACATGGGTTGATGCTGACGTTGCTGTTGTTGAAGAACTATCGGGTAATGTTGATTCTGATGTAACACTTGATGCTACAAAATCATACCGTTTAACTGGTGCATATATTGTACAAGACGGTGCTTCATTAACTATTCCTGCTGGTACCAAAATTCACGCTGATGCAGGTGGTACTGAAGTATACATTGCTGTTTTAATGGGTGGTACTATTGATATCCAGGGAACTGCTAACAATCCAGTTGTAATTTCTTCTGACCTAGGTCAGCCAGGTGACTGGGGTGGATTAACCATTTGCGGTAAAGCTACTACAACTGCTGGTGCAAACTCTGTTGCTGAAGTTGGTGGTTTTGTTTATGGTGGTACTACTGATGATGATAATTCAGGTTCTATTTCTCACCTTGTTATCAAAGGAACAGGTGCTCAAATTAACTCAGAATCTCAGTACAACGGTGTTTCATTATACGCTGTAGGTTCTGCAACTACTATCGAAAATGTAGCTGTAATCAACGGTTCTGATGATGGTATCGAGTTCTTTGGTGGAACTGTTTCAGTAAGCAATCTGTACCTGGAAAACAACGAAGATGACTCAGTAGACTGGACTGAAGGATGGAGCGGAAAAGTAACTAACACTTACATTTCTCATACTATTGAAGGATTTTCTACTGCATTCGAAGGTGATAAAGTAAACAACAACCCACAATTCGAAAATGTAACTGCAATTTCAACTGTTGGTGGTACTGCGCTTCAATTCAAAAGTACCTCTGGTGCAACAATTACAGGATTATACCTGGAAGGTTATGCTGTTGATTTGGATATGAAAGATAGTGGAGCTTTAGCTAACGTTCAGATTAACGGAGCTGATGCAGATGCTACTTTATTAGATGGAGAAACTAAGAAGTATGAATTGAATTCAGGTAAAGATGCTTCTAAAGTTGATATCTCAACTTGGTCATGGATCGAAGCTGAATTGTAATTTGGATTCACAATAATATAAAGAAAGCAGGCTCAAATGGGTCTGCTTTTTTATGCGATGTATTTTAACCATCAATTATGGTATAATTTTCCCATTTTACGACACTGTCCCACAAAGTGTGTAAATGAAATTTAGAGGGTTAGATGTTTAGTCTGACCCTTTCTTCAAATATAGTTAAAAACTGATTTAAGATCA
>NZ_JALPNU010000031.1 GCF_030851345.1 Marinifilum sp. D714 | reverse complement strand
TACATTGGTTTTCCGTTTGATGTGTAACTTACTTCCCGGCTCCAGTGTGGTGTGCCAAGTAGCTTCTCCTGTAATGCATCAAATTGTTCCGGCGTATTTTTTAAATAATCATACATCAGTTTTACATGCTCATTGTTAGGCTGGAAGGTAAAAAACTCATTTTTCGATTCCTGATCAACAAATGATTCGCTTGCGTCATCTTTACTACATGACCATATAAACAGCAAAGCTGCTGTAATAAATAATACTTTTCTCATAATTTTTTGTGATTTAGTTAATATTATGCCCCTTAATTCCGGTTATGGTAAAAAGGTAACCCAGTAATAAGTGTGTTGTAAAACATGAATTATGTATTTAAATATTAAGATACTCTGTAATGCCTGTGTGTACTTGCAATAGATAACTACCTATTTAAGTAGAATGGATCTATATAGTAATCATGTATTGATCTCTGGTATAATGTTCACTAAGTTTATGTGTGTAAAGATATAAACAACTGATAAAGAACCACAATAAAAGTGAATAGTATCCCACTCATATAATTTATGAATATTACGCATTGCAAGTGTAGTGCAATTATAGAATAGGGTGTGTTGTGCCTTTTAACTCGCGCATGATGCATAGTAATAATTTTTAAAATTCAATATTATGGAATATTCCTTGTATGATTGTATGTTAACCAAAGACAATCCCATAGATAAGCTTGGGAAAGTGATGAACCAGAAGCCCAAAAATTTTGGGAATTTACTGGTTAATCTTACTGGGCCAGGTTCTATTTTAAAGGAAACAGAGTCGAAAGCTGTGATCGAAAAGTATTGGGAAACCATTATCGGCTTTGTTCGTGAAGGTTATAGTTATCACGATGAGCACATTACTGTGAATTTGGACATTGCCGGTGTTTTCGAGGACGAAAACGATAGGTTCGATCCATCGCGACACAGCATTAATGTGAGTATTGTTCCTTGCAGTGAATTAAAGGCAGCTACTAAGAATATTAAGCCTACCTATGTAAAACCGAATAAGGAAGTGCCGGAAATTATGAAGGTTTACGATTGGGGAACTGAAAAAATGGATGAGTTTCTTACTCCTGGTGCAGCATTGGAGATTGAAGGTAATGCACTTAAAATTTATGAGGAGATTGATGGGCAAGGTGTATTTTTCATTAACAAGGCCGATGGGGTAGAAACCAAGGCTGGCATGCCTAAATTAAATGAACCCAAGAAACTTTCCTTAAAAGTTCCGGCTTTAAATCCAGGTCAATATAGAATAGAGATTCGCAATACTACCAGAAATGGGAAAGTGTTACGAATCGGAATATCAACTACATATTACATTGTGCAATAGATAGTGTCCCAATATCTATTTGCAACTGCCCGCATCTTATTCTAAGGTACGGGCTTATTTTATGCTTCACTTTCTTTGAGCAAGGGCATGCTTACACCGAGAGCAGGGGCGTGCTTCTATCGAGAGCAGGATCATGCTTCTGCCGAGGGCAGGGGTATGCTCCTATCGAGGGCAATAGTCTGCTCAAATGGGTAAATGAAATGTGAACGTAAAAACCGCTTAAAACATTAAGAAAGTTTCCAATTGAATTACTTTTGGTAGCGAAACTGATATCTGCCATATTCGAAAGGGTATTGCTGGCCATCTCTGGTAAAGAATCCTTTGTTGTCGCACAAGCCATTGCCGTAGCTGTATGTGCACGATTCGTTTTCTGCCGTAAACAATACTTCTCCTGAAGCAATAAATTCGCAGGCGTGACTTACCAACAATGGTGTTAATATCTCTGATTTGTATTCCCTTCCTTCCGAGTTGATGCCGGAGGTGGTACCGCTAATAAAGAACTGATCGTCCCAATGGTTGTTTGAAGTTTCGTATCCTTCAATCCATTCTCTGCTTAACTTTCCGCTAAGGGTGTAGGTATTTTCTTTTTCGTCGGTAAATAGGATCTCTTCGAAGCTTACATCAAAAGTTAGGTTTTCGGAGCTTCCCGATTTTCTACTGTCCACTTTAATGCTACCCGTAATGTTTAAATTGTTGATGTAGTATTGCTCGAAGCTTACGGTATAGCAGCATTCTTCGCTTTTGAACTCACCTTCTATTTGTGTGGTGAGGCGTCCTCTTTTTAGTTTGCCTAAATAATCGCTGCTGTTTTGCTGTCCGTAGTTAATACTTAGTGTCTTTGTGTTTTCCTGACTGTTGTTATCCGCAATTTTTACGAAGGGGATGGAGTCCTGTTTTGTGGCAATGCCATTATCGATGCTCAGCATGTTGTATTCCACTTCGTTTAGGATATTTTCCAGTATGGAATTAACCATTGCATTTTCTTCCACATTTACCGCGTTGGTAATGTTCATTTCCAATTCGTGCTCATTAGAATCGCACGAATACATCACAATCATAGAGGCTAACAAGTAGCATACTTTCTTCCCAAATCTCATCATTCAACTTCCTTTTTTTAGTGATATGTAGTTGTTTACGAGGTTATTTAAGAAAAGTTATACCTGATTTTTCTGGATTTAAGCAAGTTAGATCATCAGTTTTTATGGGGAGATTTTGTTATTGATTTGTTGGACTATTAAGTCATTTGACTGTTGGACTGTTCATGACTTTAAGAAAAAATCCCTCTCTACCGAAGTAAAGAGGGATTTTGAATATGGAAAATTCTATTCTGATTTTTGTGCTATCAATTAGGCAAAATAGAATTTAATAATAAACAATACCACTATAACAATCATTACCGGGCTAATTTCTTTGTAACGACCCGTAAGTAATTTTAAAGTTACGTATGATAACATCCCAAATACAATACCATCAGCAATACTGAAAGTTAATGGCATCATAATGATACAAAGGAATGCTGGAATCGCTTCTGTAAAGTCATTCAAATCAACTTTCAAGATTGGCGACATCATGAATAACCCAACAATTACCAAAGCAGGAGCTGTAGCAGCTGAAGGAATCATGATAAATACAGGAGCAAATAACAACGCCAAAGCAAACATACCAGCAGTTGTAAGTGCTGTCATACCTGTTTTACCACCTTCTGATACACCAGCAGCACTCTCAACGTAAGTAGTTACAGTTGAAGTACCCAAGATAGATCCGAAGAATGTACCAACAGCATCGGCAAATAAAGCTTGTTTTACACGAGGTACACGACCTTCTTCATCCAACATATCAGCTTTAGAAGCTACACCAACCAAAGTTCCTACAGTATCGAACATATCCACAAACAGGAATGTGAACAATACAATAGCCATATCAATGGTGAAGATTTGAGAGAAATCGAATTGGAAGAAGATAGGAGATACTGATGGAGGAAGACTTACAAACTTGTAGTTTTCCGGCATGTGAGTTACTCCTAAAATTAATGCCAAAACAGTTGAGAAAAGGATACCAATTAAAAGAGATCCTTTTACGTTTCTTGCAAAAAGAACACCTGTTACCAAAATACCAACTAATCCTACAATTACGCTTGGGCTTTTCATATCGCCTAAGCTTACCAATGTAGCAGGATTGTCAACAATAACACCAGCTCCTTTTAATCCAATAAATGCAATAAATAGACCGATACCTACCGAAACAGAGTGTTTCAGGTTTAACGGAATGGAGTTAACGATTAGCTCGCGAATGTTGAAAGCTGTTAATAAAAGGAAGATGATACCTTCAAGGAATACGGCAGTTAAAGCAAATTGCCAGCTGTATCCCATTCCTAATACTACGGTAAATGCGAAGAATGCATTTAATCCCATACCAGGAGCCAATGCGAAAGGTAATTTAGCAACCAAAGCCATCACTAAAGTTGCGATGATAGCCGAAATGGCAGTAGCTGTAAATACTGCTCCTTTGTCCATTCCGGTTGCACTTAAAATATCTGGGTTAACCGCAAGGATATAGGCCATTGTCATGAAGGTTGTGATACCTGCAACAACCTCGGTACGAAGGGTTGACCCTTGTTTGGTAATGTTAAAAAACTTATCTAACATGATTACTAGTTTTTAATTGTTGATTAGAAATTCCACTTCACAGCAAGAGTTGGACGAACTTCGAAATCGTCACCTGCAAAGTTGTTAGAGATTTCAATCTCGCTACCAAAAGAAAGGTTTTTAGTTGCATTGTACCAAAGCTGAGGCTCAGTTAAGAATACTGTATCATCTGATAAGCCATTTTCAGTCCAAAGATCAGCAAAACCTGAGAAAGTCATTTTGCCATCGAAAAAGTTAACATACCAAGTACCTGTAATTTGGAAGTTTGCTTCGCCAGCATCTTTAATGGCTTTGTAACCAGCATATGTTGAGAAACCTGATTTAGCACCACCTTTTGCATAGTTTACACCAAAGATCCAAGCATTGTTAATGGTGTAGCCAAAGTTCATATCTGGAGTTTCAGCGCTACCAACTCCACCATTGTACTCAATGTGTAAACCAACTGGCATTTTCTCTGTTTTTAATACACGAGCAATCTCGAAGTATCCTTGGTTGATACCGTTTTCTGCATCGTAATCAAAATCGATAAATGTAAAAGTGTTACCCCACTTGTCCATTTTGAACATTTCAAAAGTAGTTGTGAAGTGTCCACGGTCGAAATCGCGGTGTAATTGAAGGTTTTGTGCATTAGCAGCAAAAGAAACCAAAACAGCGAAAATAGCAAGTAATTTTTTCATGATAAATTAAATGATTGTTTAATAGAATTTAATTAAGTAAAAAATTTATAAATGGTTGTTTAATTCTTTGTGATCTCCTTTAAATGGTTGACAACTATAGGGCAACCAGTTTCTTTTAATTTTTGATAGGATTGATGACCTGATGCAATTAAAATACAATTACAACCTAACTCTTTCGCAACTTCATAATCGTGTGTAGTGTCGCCAAACAGGCAAACTTCACTGGCTTTTAATTCATGTTTTGTCATCAACTGTAAGCCATTGTCAATTTTCGAACTTGCGTATATGTTATCAATTCCTGATATCTCATCGAAATACTTAATGATGTTCTCACTACGAGTTGATTCATTAAGCATGTTTTGTTCCATTGCTGATAAAATAAATTGCTTTTTACCCTCTTTACTAAAGTGTGATAGCAAATCAACAGCTTCTGGAAAAATTCCTGTTTGTGGCAATAAAGATGTATAATGATCGATGAATTCATTTGCAGCTTTATCCCAGTCTTCGGTCTCAAAATTAAATCCTACAGCTTCGTAATAACTTTTCACAGGAAAAGTAAATACTTCACGATAGTGCTCGGTTGTTAGTAAAGGCAATCCTCTTTTGTTTAGCATTTTGTTGATGCTAAGCACTCCAATCGACAAGTCGTCGAGTAAAGTACCGTTGTAATCCCAAATAATTGCCTTAAAATTTAACATGCTAGCTTTAGTTTAGGATTTGAGGTTCGACAAAGGGTTGCTTTTTTATACGTGAGAAGGTTGATAGAATCTATTTTGATTTGTTTCTCTCTTAATTCGGTACTCATTGAAAATTGTTCCAATTGTAATGCGAAAGGTTTGAGAAAAACAAGGTAATCTTTTTTTATGTCTAAGAAAGAACATCTGTAACTGGTAAGTTCTTGAATACATTTCAAGCTGGTCAAAGTACTCTTCTTTTTTTCGCTAAGTTGTACTATTGAATTTGGTTTAAGTTCGGACGAACCAGGTATGCAGTCAGCAACAACTCCTGTTTTGTTTTCGGAAAGTACAAGAGTTTTGTTGATGTAAGAAATATGCAGATTGATGTTCTCGCTTACACGCTCAGTTCCTACTTCGATAGGATCTGTATCGTAATCGATAATCGCATATTCTATGTCTGCTCGATCTAAAATGCGAGCTGCATTGGTTTTCTTCATCCTTTCGTTTTTTGGCCCAATCATGAAAGTTTTTCTTCTGATTGGGAATTACCAGTTTCCCAGATGATATTTTTTTTAATGAGCGGCAAAAATAGTAAAAATTTTAAATTTCAAAATTATTTCGAATCAATTGCGAAACAGGTAAAGTTTAGAAAGCTTGTTTTTAAAGGGATAAGTGATAAATAAAAAATGTTGTTTTAATTTTAAATGAATTAAAATTGTATTGGAAACAGCATTTATTAGTTTCGTTTGGATTTTATATAAAGGTCATCTTATTTAAAATTATTTTTTATACTGAATTTGGTATCTTTTATTATTCAATCATTTCTTATCATCAAAATAAAATTGAGTTATGGTAGTTATTGAAGCTCATGTGGTTCCGGAAGGAATAGAAAGTATCCGTTTGCAAGAATATGCTTTGCATATTTTCTCTGGAATCAATACAAATCAGGGAATCAAAAAAGCTATTAAGCGAGGTTTAATTAGAGTAAATGGATTGCAGGCTTCAACGGGGTTATGGGTAAAAGCCGGCTTTAAAATTGAATTGTGTGATTTAGAGCTGCCACCAAGTAAAATATATAAGTTGCCTTTAGAGGTGGTTTATGAAGATGATCATATTGCTGTAATTAATAAGCCAGGTGGGATTTCGGTGAGCGGAAATCAGTTTCGTACGGTGCAAAATGCATTGTCTTACAATCTTCGACCTTCGATGAGAAAGAATGCTTTGCCTGTTTTTCTTCCGGTTCACAGGATTGACAGTCCTACATGTGGATTATTGCTCGTTGCTAAAACTGCTGATGCATCTGCCAAATTGGGTAAGCAGTTTGAGGATCGATTGGTGAAGAAAAGATACAGAGCTGTAGTTATTGGCTCTTTGCACGAAAAAGGAAAAATCGATATGCAGGTGGATGACAAGGATGCGGTAAGCACATTTAAGTTGGTAAAAAAGTCTCCATCAATTCGAAATAGATTTTTAAGTATGGTTGATTTGTATCCTGAAACGGGTAGAACGCACCAATTAAGAATTCACATGGCTGGTATCGGTAATCCGATTTTAGGAGATAAGATTTACGGTACTGAGGGAGAGATTCTTCGAGGAAAAGGATTGTTTTTGTGTGCAGCCGAGTTGCAGTTTTCTCATCCTGACTCTGGAGAGAAGATGAGTATTTCCATCAATCCTCCATATAAATTTGGTCGATTTATGGAGATGGAGGAAAAACGATGGGAGAAATACAATTCAGAAAGTGAGCTTGTGTAAACTTTACTCGTAAAAAGCCTCAATTCCTGGGTACTCAAATTTCTTAATTGCCATTTCCTGAGGGAAAATCATGTATTGAACTTCAGCTTCAGAACACACTTTTCCTTTCGGATCAAGAATTTCTGCATGAATGGTTGCAAATTTTCTGTCTTTCGAAATTAGTTTTCCACAAACGGTTAGGTTTCCTTTATCTGTGAAAGCTGAGTTCTTGAATTTGGCATTCAGAGCTGTAGTTACTCCTGCTGTTTCACATTTTACAAATACTACCCAACAAGCTATTTCGTCGAGAATTGTAGTTTGAATTCCACCGTGTAAAACATTTTTAAAACCAGAAAAGTGAGTTTTGGGCTCCCATTGGGAAACAACATACTCGCCATCTTCAAAAAAATCCATTTGTAAGCCTTGTTCGTTGTCGGGCGAACAGCCAAAGCATTTTCCGTTTTCTGTGGAGCGATATGGGTTGATGATCTTCTTCATGATACGATCTTAAGTATTAATTTTAAGAATCCGAAAGTACAATAAGAAAATGATTGTGGAAAATCTAGAAACGAAATTTTAGCTGAAGTTTTACATCTGATTTTGTATCGCCATCAATCAAAGAAGTACCTGACCCAATGCTTTCCTTATTGGAATATTTTGTTAGGGCATACCTGGCATACAAGGTAATTTTATTGCTGATTTTATAATTCAAATTGAGATAAAATCGGCTTCCTTTATTGTAATAGGCCGGAACGGAATAAGCGTATAAAATATCGTTTTCATAGGCATAAATTCTTGTGTCGTAAGAATCGGTGTCGAATAATGCATATCGCAAACTGATATTTAGTGGAAATTGAGAAAATCTGTAAATCAAATCCTGATAAATGAGAAAGCCATTTTCGTTTCGATCTGCTTGCTTGTATTTGGTAAATTCTATTCTGTTTCGAATTTCCCAATTCGTTGCAGGTTTTGTTGATAGGTGCAGGCGATATTGGGTTTTCTCATATTCAACAGGAATATTTATAAAATCAGCATTGATGTTATCAGCCTTGTTTTCTTGTTTGTACCTAAAATAGATCGATAGCTTATCGCTGTTTGTGTATTCTATTTGAGCAAAATATTCGTGCCCATCGGTTGGCGAATTGCTCGAATATCTTAGCCATGGAAATTCAAACTGATCGTAGTAAGCTTTTATACTCCATTTAGAAAATGGATGAAAATTAATACCAATGTAAATCCCTTCTTCATTTTGGCTTCTGCTTTGTTCCGAAAAGGAATTTGAGTAATGAGCATGAAAATCCTTATCGTATTTGCGGTAAATGGTCTCAAGATTAAATTGAGGGTGAATTTGGATGTTTGCCCCTTGTAGTATTCCAATGCCTCCTGATTTGGATCGGGCAGCTTCGCCAAAAAGATGAATGTTATTGATTTGCGTTTGATAATTTATGCTTAGGTTGTAATTGTTCTTACCCGTAAAATTGTATTGAGAATATGCTTTTTCGGCGATTTTTATTTCTGGCGAATAGGAATATTGAATAAAAGCAGCACCAAACTGAGTGTTCTTTAAGTTCCAGGAGAAATACCCACCAAACAACTTTTCTTTTAAGATATCTTTTTTGTCCAACTCATTCCTGTTTCGGTGCAAACCTGTATTTACAATGCTCGATGTAAATGAAGAAATGGTGTCTGCACCAGAGCTTGCATCTATCTTTTTATAAGAAGAAAATGCAGCAATGTTAATTCCCTTCAAAGGAGATATGATGATGGATGCTCCTCGAAAAAATCGATTTTCATCAGTTGATTTGTAGGATCTGATGCCTTGGTATTTTCTTGCATTTTGCGTTGTAAAGGAAGATTTTTTACCACCCATGCCTGACCATAAGCTTACACCTTGGCCAAATTTAATTTGGTAATCGCCCAGGTTGATCTGTTTTAAAAGTCCGTTTGATTTTTTCTGAACATGAGCCGAATAAAAATCAAATCCATTTGAGTTTTGATCTTTAAAAAATGGTTCTCCCTTATCGTTCTCAGCAGTAAAACCAAAGTCTAGCCCTGATTTTGGAGATTGCATTTGGTATCGACTGTAATATTTCCATGGATTTCCAAGGTATTTAGAATTCTCACTAGATTTGTTATATCCAGCCTCTTTTTGAAAATTGTGTTCGCTTCTGATTAGGAGTTGATGTTGTGTTTTTTTAAGGCTGATTGGTTTTTGAATTTCCTTTGTGGAAATTAAAGGAGCGATGTTTTTAACCAGTTCCGCAGAGAAACCTTTAATTAATTGTATTTCGTAAATGCTAAGTATGGATCCATTTTCTTCTCGGTACTTAATTAATTGTTCTATTTGGTTTTGATTTAAAAAGTATAGCTTTTCCAGTTCATAAGAATTAGCCGCGTTGATGTTTAATGGATGCTGAATCAATTTGGTGATTTCTTCCAATAAATTGGTGTAATCGGGATTATCCTCCTCTTGTTCTGCGATATTTTCAATAATTCGTTCTATTAAGTCCTGTTCTCCTGCTGTATTTTGTGCGTTAGCGATACCTAAAAAAGAAAGGAATAGTACCAATAGTAATATGCTGCGAATTTGTTTCATGATTCGGTTTTAAAATTGGAAACTGATATCGGCCGATGGAGTGTAGCCAAGAACTGGGTGTCGCGAGAATGCAATGTTGGTTTTTAAGTTAGAGAAGTTATAGCCTATTCCGAGACTTACAGAATTTGGATGGTTGTATATTCCTGCTCGGAAGAATAGTTTCTTTTTTATTGGGTACTCTATTCCAGCTTTCACTTGTAAGTCATCATCTATATTTTTTAATATTTCTGAACTGATAATGGCTCTGTTCGATAATTTCCATGAAATTCCAAATCTGCCTATTGTTGGAATTTTATCATCGTAATCCCAAGTTTCAAATTTCTCCTGTGTAGGGTTTGATAAATGAAAACCAATATGGAAATTGGAAGCAATTTCTGCTAACAATCCAAATTCGAATGTATACTTTGATTGTGATCCATATTCGGCATTTAGTTTTTTTCTTATTTGATTGAGTTGTAGACCGGCCCAAAAGTGTTTTCCTAGGGCTCTTGAATATGAAAATCCTATTTTAGACTCTTTATAAAGTTCAAAGCCAAATTGCGTGTAGTTTCCGGAAAAGCATCCAAATTTACTTGGAATGTTGATGTGGAAGGATTTGGTGCTTAGTTCTTTGTTTGTGAATCTGTTTTCGTAGTAAGCGCCAAAAGATTTTTTCTTTAATAATGCAAGGCCAGCTTGGTTGTGGAACCCCGACCATTCATCATAGAGCGCAACAGATGCATTTCCCATTGCAAAATATCGTGCACCTGCAGGCCTGTTTTCGTTAGAGCCGATGACCTTTATTGAGATGAATAAAAGAATGAATAATAAAAATGTACGCATAGTATATTAAAAACTGTTTTACAGGATATTTACATACCAATATCATTAAGCTAAGCTTAAATTGAGTGAAAGCCTTGCTTGATGATGCGCTCTGATTTTTACTTTCTTTTTATTTTGGTTGATTGAGTTTGAAATTCATAGTTAAATTAAAATAAAAAATCTGCATATCATAACAATATGCAGATTTATTTCTATAAATAGGATTATGCTTTCCTAATTAGTCTTGTAATCGTATTTTACAGTGGATAACTCTTCGTTTGCTTTAACGATTTTTTCTTTCAATCCTTCTTTAAATTCAATTACAGCTTCTTGAAGGTCTTCGTCACCTACAGCAAGGATTTGTGCTGCTAGAATACCTGCATTCATTGCACCATTTATTCCAACTGTTGCTACAGGAATTCCTGGAGGCATTTGTGCAATGCTTAAAAGTGCATCCATTCCATCAAGAGATGCTTTAATCGGCACACCAATTACAGGAATTGAAGTCATAGCTGCAATTACACCTGGAAGGTGAGCTGCCATTCCTGCTCCGGCAATGATTGCCTGAATACCGTTTTCTTTTGCGTTTTTAGCAAATTTTTCAACTTGCTCAGGAGTTCTGTGTGCAGATAATGCATTGATTTCAAATGGAATTTTGAAGTCGTTAAGAACTTTTGCCGCTTTTTCCATAACTGGCAGGTCCGATGTACTGCCCATTATAATGCTAACTTTTGCTTTCATTTGGTTTTTTCGTGGATTTAATAAATAAAATGACAAAAAATTGTACTTTTGCAGCAAAATAAGGAATTGTTTTAATTCCAGAATGTGAACCTGCATCCGTCGCTAATTTTATAGCGTAAAAATGAAAAAAAAATGTGTATGTTCCATATGGAGTTGAAACATTTTTTATTTCCTGAAAGGAATAAAATTACATTAACGATTGCTTAGGGCATTGCCTTAACCGCCCGATAACTCAGAAAAATTCTGACAGGGGAAGTCGGACAACTAAGACAAATATTAAAGACTAATGAAAACTGTAAAACTTCTTGATCGAGAATTTCGTGTATCAATTCCAGCAGAGGAAATTGATAAGGTAATTGCCCAAATGGCTGAAAAAATGAATAAAGAGTTGGAAGGAAAAAATCCTTTGTTCATTTGTATTTTAAATGGTTCATTCATGTTTGCATCAGATTTGATGAAGCAAATAACTGTTGAAAATGCACAAATTACTTTCATGCGTTTGTCGTCTTACGAGGGGACAAGTACCACAGGCAAAGTAAAAAAATTAATGGGTTTTACTGAAGACTTAAAAGATCGTACAGTTGTATTGTTAGAAGATATTGTAGATACAGGAATCACAATTTCAAATACTTTAGAACAGATCAAAGATTATGAAGCAAAAGAAGTGTTGGTTGCAACAATGTTGTTCAAGCCACAAGCTTTAATCAGAGATGTAAAATTACACTATGTTGGAATGGAAATTCCTAACGATTTTATTGTTGGTAGAGGTTTGGATTATGATGGAATTGGAAGAAACCTACCAGATATCTATACTGTAATTGATTAAATAATGTTGAATATTGTTTTGTTTGGACCTCCAGGATCGGGGAAGGGGACGCAATCTAAATTAATACAAGATAGATTTGGCTTAATACACCTTTCAACTGGAGATGTTTGCAGGGAGGAAATAAAGAAAGCTACGCCAGAAGGATTAGAAGCTAAGCGACTAATTGATGGAGGTAACTTTTTTCCGGATAAGTTGGCGTATCGAATTGTAGAGAAGTTTATCGATTCGAAGAAGGAAGCGATGGGATTTGTGTATGATGGAATGCCACGTCATGTAGGTCAGGTTCCTGTTTTTGCAGAAATGCTTACCAAGCGAAATAGTATTGTTGATATTGTGGTCGAGCTGAAAGTAGAAGAAGAGGAGTTGATTCAACGTTTATTGAAAAGAGGCGAAACTTCAGGTCGACCAGATGATAGTGGACGTGAGGTAATTGAAAAGCGTTTGCGAATTTATGATGATGTTACTGCGCCAATCGCAGAAGAATATAAAAAAGCAGGTGTTTACTATTCTGTTGATGCAATGGGATCGATGGATGAAGTTTTAGATAGAATTTCAAAACTAATTAAAGAAAAACTATCTCTTACACCTGTATTTGCAGAAGTACGATAGAAAATATAAGCTATGTCAGGATCTAATTTTGTTGATTACGTAAAGATTTTTTGTAGATCGGGAGCTGGAGGAAATGGTTCAACACACCTTCATCGTGATAAATTAACGATGAAAGGAGGTCCTGATGGTGGTGATGGTGGTCGTGGAGGTCACATCATTATCCGTGCTAATGCACAATTGTGGACGTTAATTCATCTAAAGTTTAGTCGTCACGTATTTGCTGGCGACGGAGGATCGGGTAGCCAAAGTAGAAGTACAGGTTTCGATGGCGAAGATAAGGTGATTGAAGTGCCGTTGGGAACTGTTGCTCGCGATGCTGAAACCGGAGAAGTTATTTTTGATGTAACGGAAGATGGAGAAGAGAAGGTTCTTGTAAAAGGAGGTCGAGGAGGTCTTGGTAACTGGCATTTTAGATCTTCTACCAATCAAACTCCAAGATATGCACAAACGGGTGAAGAAAGAGTTGAGAGATCGGTTATTTTAGAGCTGAAAGTTCTTGCTGATGTTGGTTTGGTTGGATTTCCTAGTGTTGGTAAATCAACTTTGCTTTCTGTTGTATCTGCAGCTAAACCCAAAATTGCTGAGTACCACTTTACCACTTTGGTTCCGAATCTTGGAATTGTTGCTTATCGCGATGATCGTTCCTTTATTATGGCAGATATACCGGGAATTATTGAAGGAGCTCATGAAGGTCGAGGATTGGGATTACGTTTTTTACGACATATCGAACGAAATTCTGTCTTGTTGTTTATGGTAGCTGCCGACAGTGATGATATTCATAAGGAATACAAGATTCTTTTGAATGAATTGAAGCAGTTCAACCCTGAATTGTTGGATAAGCAAAGATTGCTTGCAATCACTAAATCAGACATGTTGGATGAGGAGTTGATTGATGAAATTAAGCAAGATTTGCCGGATGTTCCATGTGTTTTTATATCTTCGGTGGCTCAAAAGGGAATCATGGAGTTAAAGGACATGATCTGGAAAGCAATTAACGAATAAAATAATTAGTGAATGGATACCTTGATTCAATTGGATAAAGAGCTTTTTCTGTGGTTTAACAGCCACAATACACCGTTTTGGGATGTTGTAATGATGTTTTTTACCCGAAAAGAATTTTGGATTCCATTGTACCTTTTACTGTTGTATCAGATTTACAAAGTGAAAGGAAAAGAAGCCATATACTGGATTTTAGGTGCATTTTTACTTGTATTTTTGTGCGATCAAATCTCTACACAACTCTTTAAAAATGTGTTTGAAAGATTTCGTCCAAGTCACGATCCAAGTTTAGAAGGAATGGTAAATTTGGTTAGTGGTTACAAAGGCGGACGATATGGATTTGTTTCCTCTCATGCAACAAATTCATTTGGCTTTGCACTTTTTACATCGCTATTGTTTAGAAATAAATTATATACATTCTTCATTTTTACCTGGTCTTTATTAGTAGTTTATACCCGCATTTATCTAGGAGTTCACTTTCCAGGTGATATAATTGGAGGAATGGTTTTAGGATTGCTCCTTGGATATGGCGTTTATCGATTAACCCAGTGGATTTCTAACTCACGTAAAGGACCATTAACTCGTGGTAGACGTAATACTCAAGTTATTAGTTACGCTGCAACCTGGCTTGTTATAGGAGTTGCTTCTGTTGAAATTATTACCATTTGTTTGGTGGTAAAAAAACTGTTAAAATACGGACTGTTTTAATTCATCTTCTTGGAAAAATAATTGATAAAATACCGCCTATCTATCAATTATTGTTAAGCTTTAGTGTCTATTTGTTATAAAATTAAACTTCCTCTTAATTTGGAATCATTTTGATTGTTCTAATCAGATTGATTGATTTTTAGAGGAATAAGTTTTTGCGAATGTTTTCTGTACGTATGATTCCTCTTGTCTTTTAACAGGCTGTTGATAAACTACTTTCTTAGGAATCGTTCTTTTAGCTATATTTGTAAAAACGCGAAATTTTCATGACTGCAAAATATTCTGAAGACTCAATACGTACACTCGACTGGAAAGAACACATCCGTAAACGTCCCGGGATGTATATCGGGAAATTAGGCGATGGTTCTTCCCATGATGATGGTATCTACATTTTATTAAAAGAAGTAATTGATAACTCCATTGACGAATTTGCAATGGGTATTGGTAAGTCAATTGAGGTTACCATTACCGATCGTAAAGTCACCGTTCGTGATTATGGACGAGGCATCCCTTTGGGAAAGGTTATTGATGTAACTTCAAAAATGAACACAGGAGCTAAATACGATTCAAAGGCCTTTAAAAAGTCTGTTGGATTGAATGGTGTAGGTATTAAGGCTGTGAATGCTTTATCTGATGATTTTATTATTGAATCTTTTCGTGATGGGGAAGTGAAAAAAGCTCAATTTTCCAGAGGTGTACTTTTAAAAGAGGAAGAAATTCAACCTTCGGAAGAAAAGAATGGAGTTAAGATTACTTTTCATCCAGATGAGGAGATGTTTTCGAATTACAGGTTTATTTCGGAATACATCCAAACCATGTTGAAGAATTACGTGTATTTGAATGCTGGTCTTTCGATATACTTTAATGGGGAAAAATTCCTTTCGAGAAATGGTTTATTAGATCTTCTGACTGAAAATATGAACTCTGAGGGCTTATACGATATTGTTCATATGAAAGGTGATGATATTGAAATCGCACTTACACATGGCAGACAATATGGTGAGGAATATTATTCGTTTGTAAACGGACAGCATACGACACAAGGAGGAACACATCTTGCAGCATTTCGTGAAGCAGTAGTAAAAACGGTACGCGATTTTTACAAGAAAGATTTCGATACATCGGATATCAGAACTTCAATAATTGCTGCAATTAGTGTAAAAGTTGAAGAGCCGGTTTTTGAATCGCAAACCAAAACAAAATTAGGTTCTAAAGATATTGGCCCAAATGGACCATCTGTTCGTAATTTTATTATGGATTTTGTGACTTCGAATTTGGATAATTACTTGCACAAAAATCCGGAGGTTGCAGATATTTTGCATAAAAAAATCCTTGAAAACGAGAAAGAGCGAAAAGCAATTTCAGGAATCAAGAAGATTGCAAAGGAAAGAGCGAAAAAGGCAAGCCTTCACAACAGAAAATTGCGCGATTGTAGAGTCCACTTTAATTCAAAGCACGAATCAAAATCAGATACCTCAATTTTTATTACCGAGGGTGATTCCGCAAGTGGATCGATTACAAAATCAAGAAATGTAAACACTCAGGCGGTATTTAGCTTGAAAGGGAAGCCTCTTAATACCTATGGGTTAACCAAGAAGATTGTTTACGAAAATGAAGAATTTAATTTGCTGCAAGCAGCCTTAAATATTGAAGATGGAATGGATGGCTTGCGTTACAACAACGTAATTATTGCAACGGATGCCGATGTGGATGGTATGCACATTAGGCTATTGTTGATCACCTTTTTCCTACAATTCTTTCCAGATTTGGTAAGAGGAGGACATCTTTATATTTTACAAACTCCTTTGTTTAGAGTTAGAAATAAGAGAAAAACGTTCTATTGCTACTCTGATGAAGAAAGAGAGAAGGCTATTAAACGTTTGGGAGCAAAACCCGAGATTACGCGATTTAAGGGATTGGGTGAGATTTCACCTGATGAATTCAAAAACTTTATTGGAAAAGACATCAGATTAGATCCGGTTGTGATGAAAAAAGATGATTCAGTTTCAGGAATGTTAGAATTCTACATGGGTAAGAATACACCAAAACGACAGGAGTTTATTATCGACAACTTGTATGTTGAGAAAGATGAGTTGTAAGGATTGAGAACCGACAATCAGTAAATCGAATAAAAAAACCATTAAACCCAAAAATCTCTATGAGTAGCGAAGAGAGACAAGATATGGAGAACCCGGAGGAGTTGGACAACGAAGTGAACGGTGCCCAATCAGAAGCCATGCGAAATGTTACCTACCTTTCTGGTATGTATCAGGATTGGTTTCTCGATTATGCATCATATGTAATTTTGGAACGTGCAGTGCCTTATGTGAACGATGGATTAAAGCCAGTTCAGCGTAGGATTTTGCATGCCATGAAACAATTGGACGATGGGCGTTACAATAAGGTTGCGAACATTATTGGTAACACCATGCAGTATCACCCACATGGTGATGCCTCAATTGGTGATGCCTTGGTGCAATTGGGACAAAAAGATTTATTGATCGATACTCAGGGGAACTGGGGAAATATACTAACTGGTGATTCTTCGGCGGCTCCTCGTTACATAGAGGCTCGTTTATCGAAGTTTGCCTTGGAGGTGTTGTTCAACCCGAAAACGACCAATTGGAAGCTTTCTTACGACGGTAGAAATAAGGAACCAATTACACTTCCGGTAAAATTCCCATTGCTGCTGGCTCAAGGAGTAGAGGGGATTGCTGTTGGTTTGGCTTCCAAAATCTTACCGCACAACTTTAATGAATTAATTGATGCTTGTATTGCTTATTTGAAAGAAGAGGAATTTGAGCTATATCCTGACTTCCCAACAGCAGGAATGATAGAGGTAAGTCGTTATAACGACGGTTTAAGAGGAGGTGCAGTTAAAGTTCGTGCAAGAATTGAAAAAGTTGATAACAAGACTTTAAAGATTTCTGAAATTCCTTTTGGTAAGACTACTTCGAGCTTGATTGATTCGATTATTAAAGCAAATGACAAGGGGAAAATCAAGATTAAAAAGATTGATGATAATACAGCAGCCAATGTAGAGATTCTAATACACCTAGCAAATGGTATTTCTTCAGATAAAACCATTGATGCGTTGTATGCATTCACAGATTGTGAAACATCCATTTCTCCAAATGCCTGTATTATTGAAGATGATACACCAAAGTTTATTGGAGTTTCCGAAATATTAAAGCGATCTGCTGATAATACGGTAGCATTATTAAAACTTGAGCTTGAGATTCGCAAGAATGAATTAGAGGAAGCATGGCATTATGCATCCTTAGAAAGAATTTTTATCGAAAATAGAATCTATCGCGATATTGAGGAATGTGAGACCTGGGAATCTGTTCTTTCTACAATAGATGAAGGATTAAAACCACATACACAGCATTTAATGCGTGCTGTTACTCAGGACGATATCATTCGTTTAACAGAGATTAAGATTAAGAGAATTTCTAAATTCGATATCGATAAGGCAAAAGATTTTATCCAGTCTATCGAGGATGAGATTGAAGAAATAAAAGTTCATATTGCGAATATTATTCCTTTCACAATTCGTTATTTCCAGGCAATTAAAAAGAAATACGGAAAAGGAAAAGAGAGAAAAACAGAGATTAGAAGCTTCGAGAATATTGTTGCAACTAAGGTTGTTGTTGCAAATCAAAAACTTTACATCAATCGTGAAGATGGTTTCATGGGAACCGGCTTGAAGAAAGATGAATATGTGTGTGAATGTTCGGATATTGATGATGTGATTATTTTCAGAAAAGATGGAACTTATTTTGTTACCAAAGTTTCGGAAAAATCATTTATTGGTAAAAATATCATGCATATTGCCGTTTTCCGAAAGAACGATAAGAGAACCATTTATAATGTAGCTTATCGTGATGGACGCGGTGGAATTTGCTATGTAAAGCGTTTCTCGGTAACAAGTATTACTCGTGATAAAGAGTATGATTTGACAAAAGGAACAGCAGGTTCTAGAATACTTTATTTTACAGCCAATCCAAATGGAGAAGCTGAAATTATTCGCGTTGTTCTTAAACCAAAACCAAGGCTTAAAAAGTTGAATTTTGAGTTTGATTTTGCGGAACTTGCGGTTAAAGGACGCGCATCAATGGGGAATATTCTTTCTCGAAATGATGTACATAAAATTACCTTAAAACATGAAGGTGTTTCTACTCTTGGAGGTCGTAAGATTTGGTTCGATCCAGATGTGTTACGTTTAAATACTGATCAGCGAGGTGATTTCTTAGGAGAATTTATGGGAGATGATAGAATTCTTGTGGTGAGCAGACCAGCTACTTTCCATTTTACCAGTTTCGATTTAAGCAATCATTATTCGGATGATATCAGTATTATTGAAAAATTTGATGCTGAGAAAGTTTGGTCCGCTGTATTTTACGATGCAGATCAGGAATATTGGTATTTGAAGAGATTTACCATGGAAGGAAATGGTAAGCCAACAAGTTTTGTTGGTGATAATCCAGAGAACAAGCTGTTGATTCTAACCGATGAGAAGCATCCTAGGTTCGAGATTTCATTTGGAGGTAAAAATGAAGATAGACCAAACGAAATTATTGAAGGAGAGGAGTTTATTGGAGTTAAATCATACAAGGCAAGAGGAAAACGATTAAGTATTTACGAAATTGCCGAAATTAAAGAAATTGAACCACTTGCAAGGGAGAATGAAATTACAGAAGAAGAGGTAGGGAATGAAGCTGTTGATGAAGTTATAGCCGAAGATGGTAAAAATCAAATAGAATTAAATATGTAATTGCACAGGTGTCTCAGACACCTGTTTTTTTCTTAATAGTTATGCGAATATTTTTAGTGGGATATATGGGGAGTGGAAAATCGCGATGGGGTAAAATGATAGCCAATCATTATGGGCTTCGTTTTCTTGATTTAGATACCCATATTGAAGAACGCGAAGGAATGACAATTCCTGAAATATTTACAAAATATAATGAGGAAGGATTTCGAGAAAGAGAGAAAAGAGCTTTGCTATCTATTGCTGATATCGACAATGTAATTATTGCTACAGGAGGAGGAGCTCCATGTTTTAACAATAACATACAAGAAATGAATTCTTTGGGAGATACGCTTTATATTGAGGGAAGTCCCGAATTATTGCGCGATCGAATCACAAGTTCCAAAACAGAGCGTCCTTTAGTGAAAAATTTCTCTCAAGAAGAATTATTGGATTACATTAAGAATCATCTTAACTTAAGAAAGCCATTTTATGAGCAAGCAAAGCATAAAATTGTAACAGGAGATTTGGAGTTAGAAAACTTTATTCGAATTCTAGATCCGATTATAAACTTTCTAAATCAGTAAGTTTAAATTCATTTAGATTGCTTAAGGTTCTGTTTGCGATAATGAATTTTTTTAAATTCAATGCTCCTGATTCAGGAATGGCAAAACACTTCATATTTGCAGCCAAAGCGGATATAACACCATTTAAAGAGTCTTCCAATACCAGACATTCATTTGGATTTACACCAAGCATTTTTGCGGTTGAAATAAATATCTGTGGATGAGGTTTGCCATATTCTTCGTACTCTGCAGAATGAACAACTTCAAAATATTCTCTAATGTTCAATTTGTCTAGTACCGCTTCAATGATTTTCATTTTTGACGAGGAAGCCAAACCTACCTTTATTGAGGATTGTTTAAGGATTTCCAAAATATTGTACACACCAGTTAAAGCTTTTCCTTTTTCTTTAACCAGCTTAATCACATTGTTTACGATATCATCAACAACTTCAGTTTTACTCTTGTGATTCCAGCTTTGAATTTCCCACATGGCATCTACAACTTCATCAATTCTTTTTCCCATGAAAATTTCAAACATTTCTTTGCTTGTATTAATTCCTAATGAGTTGAATACAAGGTTCTCACTCTCCTGCCAAAATGGTTCTGAGTCGATTAGTAACCCATCCATATCAAAAATTACCGCTTTAATCATGCAGCAAAAGTAGTGTTTTTTAAAATGAAATTTTAAATTAATAGATTTTATCAAATTGTTAATAATTGTTAAATCACTGACTGCCTAATTATAGAAGAGTCGATTTTTTTAAATTTGTTAAGTACCAAATGAAAGTTTCGAAATATGGATATAGTTGTTGAGCATCTGACAAAAAGATATGGTCCACAAAAAGCTGTGGACAATGTTTCTTTTCGTGTAAAAGCAGGGGAAGTGTTGGGTTTTTTAGGACCCAATGGTGCAGGAAAGACAACTACAATGAAAGCAATTTCCTGTTACATAAACCCTGATGAGGGAGATGTTAAAGTAGGAGGTTATTCTATAAAAGAGCATCCTGAAATAATCAAAAAGAATATTGGCTATTTGCCTGAGAATAATCCTCTTTACCAGGATATGAATATCATTGATTTCTTAGAGTTCATAGCAAAAATTCATGGTATCCCTAAATACTTAATTGCCGAGCGTATTTTGGATATGGTTCGAATTTGTGGGCTTGAAGGAGAAAAGCACAAATTGATTAGTGAACTTTCTAAAGGATATCAGCAAAGGGTTGGTTTAGCTCAGGCTCTAATTCACGATCCGGAAATTTTGATATTAGATGAGCCTACTACAGGATTAGATCCAAACCAGATTGTTGAAATTAGAGAGCTAATAAAACGAATTGGGAAGGAAAAAACCGTTATTCTAAGCTCCCATATTCTTGCGGAGGTGGAGGCTACTTGCGACCGAATCTTAATCATCAATAATGGTAGAATTGTTGTTGATGGTACAGCGGAGGAATTAAGAAAACAGGCTGCAGGGAATGAAATTTTAAAATTGGGCATTCAGGGAGGTGATGTAAATGATATATTCGAAAATTTATTGAATTTAGAAACTATCGATTCTGTAGATTTTATTGATATCGATAAACAGTTGTTCGAAGTACAATCACTGAAGGAGGAAACTTCGGTGAAGGCTATTTTTGATTTATGTGTCCAAAACAATTATTATATTTCGGAATTAACACCAACCGAGAAAAAATTGGAAGATATTTTCCGTCAGTTAACTCTTCATTAAAAGATATATGAAGCAAATTTTACACATTGCATATCGAGAACTAAATTCCTTTTTTGATTCACTTACAGCCTATGTATTAATTATTATATTTCTTGGCTTTAGTGGGTTTTTCACCTGGATTTATGGTGCTGATGTATTCTTTTTAGGGCAGGCAAGTCTTGATACTTTTTTTACTGTAGCCTATTGGAGCTTGTTTATTTTTATTCCTGCTTTAACGATGAGATCCATTGCGGGAGAATTAAAGGCAGGCACTTTGGAGCTACTACTTACCAAGCCTGTAAGCGATTGGCAACTAATTTTAGGTAAATTTTTGTCAACCTTTTTCTTAATTGGGATAGCTTTAACGCCTACATTGTTCTACTATTTTACTTTGTGGGCCATTGGTCCTGTTGATCACTCGGCCATCGTGTTAGGCTATTTAGGCTTACTTTTGATGAGTATGGTTTATATAAGCATCGGATTATTAACTAGTTGTTTGTTTTCCAATCCAATTGTTGCTTCTTTAACAGCATTGTCAATTGGGATATTTTTTCATATTATTTTTGATGTTTTAGCTGCGAATTTTGTTGGATTTACAGGAAGTGTTTTTAGTTTTTTGAGTTTATCAACCCACTTTGAGTCCATTACTCGTGGTGTTGTTGATACAAAAGATTTAATCTATTTCTTTTCAATTTCATTCTTTTGTTTGTATTCCTCTAAAATGATTCTTTCGAATAGAAATCTTCAAGTATAATTAGTTAAATATGATAAAAAGAAGAAAAGTTATATATAATATTTTAATGGTTGCTGGCTTGTTGATTGTGTTGAATTCACTTTCATCAATGTTTTTTCTTAGGGCTGATTTCACAGAAGATAAAAGATATACATTAGATCGTTCTACAAAACGCATCTTAAAAGAGGTAAATGAGCCAATCATTATCACGCTATATATTTCTGAGGATTTACCTACAGATGTTAATAGAACAGTTAAGGATTTAAAAAACTTACTAACTGAGTATAGTCATTATAGCAATAGAAAAATTGATTTTGAATATATCAATCCGAATAAAAACCAAGAACTTGAACAGGAAGCTATAGAAGCTGGAATTCACCCAGTGCCCTTGGAGGTAAGAGAAAAGGACCAACTAAAGGTGCAAAGGGTCTTTTTAGGCATGGTAATACAGGTTGGTAGCGAGTTTGAAGCAATACCTTTAATAAAGCCTGGAATTGCGATGGAGTATACTTTGTCTACTTTAATCAAGAGATTAACCATTAAGGATAAGCCACAAATAGGTTATATTATGGGACATGGAGAGCCTGAATTTGCTTCGATCGAACAAGTATTGGATGAATTATCAATATTATATGATGTAAAACCTGTATATCTTCTAGCAGAACCTGATTTAGAAAAATATGAATGCTTGATGTTAATTGGCCCAACCGGTACAATTTCTCCAACACAATTGGGAAGTCTTGATAATTATCTTGAAAAAGGTGGATCGTTGATGATTGCGATGGAACGTGTTAGGGGAATGCTGAATGATGGTATAGGTGTATCGGTTAATACAGGTTTGGAGAAATGGCTTGAGAATAAAGGATTGTATGTCGAAGATTCTTTTATTGTTGATAAAAAATGTGGTACAGTAACAGTACAGCAACAAGGATTTTTTTCATTTCCACAGCAAATCAATTTTCCATTTTTACCTGTCATTTCACAATTTACAAATCATAGCATAACTGATGGAATTGAAACTCTGATTTTACAATTTGCCAGTCCGATAAAGTATGTGGGTGATACTTTAATGAATTATCAACCTTTGGCCTATACATCAAAGATATCAGGAAAATTAAAAGCGCCTATAAGCTTTAATATTGGTAGAAATTGGAGAGCTCAAGACTTTTTATATCCAGATTTAACCGTTGCTGCTACTTTATCTGGACCAATGGGGGGAGAAGAAGAAGCTAAAATATGTGTAATTGGTGATGGAAACTTTATTGTAAATGGTTTTGGTGCAAACAAAATTCCAATTCAAAAAGACAACATTAACCTTTTCGCCAATGCGATAGATTGGCTTTCAGATGACTCAGGATTAATGAGTTTGAGAACAAAAGGAGTATTATCGAGGCCATTGAAAGAAATTTCCGATGGAAAAGTATTGATGATTAAGTACTTTAATTTTTTAATTCCAGTGGTGCTTTTAATTGCTTATGGAGTAATACGATTTAAACGAAGAAGCAATAGAAGAGGTAAACGGATGCGACCTGGATTTATAAAATAAGGATAGAGATTTATTGTTCCCGGCTTCCGGCAAATCGGGGAATGATTTTACCGGAAGCTAATTAGCATATCAATGAATCGGGGAACAAATAAAAACTTATAGTTTTTATTTATCGAAAGCAATTTAATTATATTAAGGTCACTAATCAAAAAAAATCTTTCTTTGTACATTAGATTATACTTAGTATTGAATGTAAGTTGCAGTGTTCTAATAATATCCGATATTGTAGAGTTTGTTAATTTAAAATCGATTTAAATAATGCGATTGGTGGTTTGTTTATAAATTAGCAGAACTTGTTTATAAATCTAATAAAAAAAGCGAAGATAACTCTTCGCTTTTTTATGCAGTATATAAGATTAACTCTTTCGTTTGATTCTTAATTTTTGCCCCACTTTAAGGCTTCTGGCATCATTAATATTATTCAGTTTCATGATATCGTAATTCGAAACACCAGGGAATTTTTTAGCAATTGTCCAGAAATTATCACCTCTTCGTACCGTATAGTAAACATACGAGCCATCTATTTTTTCAGGTGTTGTTTTAGTAACACTAGCAGTTGAAGTGGTTACTTTCTTACCCAAAGTGGCTTGTTTTTGAGCATAGCTCATACTGTTGAAGCCTCTGTAGTAATCAGCTTTTGATTTAGGTACATAAACCACTAATTTTTGTCCTACTTTAATTAAGTTTCTTCTGATATTATTCCAGTAACGCAGGTCTGAAGTTCTAATGTGAAACCATGAAGCAATCAATCCTACTGCATCACCAGGTTTTACTTTGTAGTATACTTTAGCCTTGTTTTTAGGTACTACATGAGCAAATTTTTGATATCTATCTCTAGGATTAACAACCTTATCTTTTTGGCTGAAATAATAATCTTTTTTGTATGCAAAGATTGAATCTTGCATATCAATGAATTTCGAAGTTAATTTTAATGGAAGTTTAAGCGAATATGCCTTTCCTCCAGGTAAAATATCAGCACGATATTGTGGATTTAAATCCCTTAATTGTTCTTTTGGAATATTAATTACTTTCGAAACCTGATCAAAATGTAAAGTTTCATCAATCATTAAGGTATCGCAAGCAATTGGGAAATTCGATTTCTTTGGATAAAGATTATGTTCCTTGTGGTAATTGAAAGTATATATTGCAGCAATAAAAGCTGGCACATATCCTCTTGTTTCACGAGGTAATCGGTAATAGATATCCCAGTAATTTCTTTTACCTCCACTGCGTCGAATGGCTTTGTTTACATTTCCAGGACCACAATTGTAAGCGGCAATAACCAAATGCCAATTGCCGTATACTTTGTACATATCTTTTAAATATTTAACCGCAGCATAACTCGATTTCACAGGATCTCTTCTTTCATCAACAAAAGAGTTGATGTTTAGTTTGTACATGCGACCTGTTCCATACATAAATTGCCATAAACCGCTAGCTCCTGCACGTGATAATGCTTTAGGATTTAATGCCGATTCAATAATTGGAAGGTATTTTAGTTCTTGAGGCAAGCCTTCTTTATCTAAAATTTCTTCGAAAATCGGGAAATAATATTCCGATAATCCCATCATGTATTCAACCTGAGATCTTCTCTTTTCAGAATACAGTTTAATGTAGTTTTTAACGATTTTGTTGTAAGATAAATCGATTAAGGAAGGGATTTGCTTTAAACGATCGATGTATACCGAATCATTTAAAGTGATATTGGTATTTGATTTTTCGGTGCTGTAATGTGAATCTGTGTTTTTGATATACCAAAGATGCAATAGGCTATCCAGATTACTTGAAAAATTAGTATTGATATTGTCATCCAGGTCGTAACGAACATCAACATTGTTCAATTTTAGAAATGCCAGGGTGTCTGTTTCTGATTCAGGTTCACTTACAGCAATTTCAGTGCTCACAGTATCTAAATCAGATAAAGTATTTTCAATTTCTATTTGCTCTTTCTTAATATTTTGCGTTGCAGTTGGCTTAATTGTACTGCATGCCAATGCAGTTACCGATAAAATTATGGGTATAAAAAAAATCTTTCTTCTCATTGTCTCTCTCGTCTAAAAAGTAATTTGGCATCTAAATCCTAGCGTATTACCAGTAAAGGCTGAGTAACTCACTGCAGGTTCAACCCTAAAAGTAAGTTCTTCGTTCACATTAAAGTTCATTAAATGTGCATCAACGGCAGCATCAATGATATTTAATACGTAAACTCCGGCTAAAATGATATAGCTGAGGTCTCTGTCGTGTTTGTAGGAGTCTTTGTTGTTTTGTAATTGTGTTTTAAACCAGTTATCAAAACTAGCTGAAGAATTTTCAAAGTCAAATCCATCGGTATAAAGGCCTTCGTAACTTTTACCTGTTGGTTCTGTTGTATTTAATTTCTCTTCTTCCGGTAGGTTTTTATAATCCATATACAAGGAGAAATCCCGATATCCATCTTTGTATTTGTTGAAGTTTTTTGTATTCCAGCTAATCGCATAAATGGTAGCACCAATTCCTGCATATAAAATCGGAATTTTCCAGTATTTTTTATTGTATGCCTGACCTAAACCAGGAAGCATAACTGAATACATGGTAGCCTTATGAGGAGAGTGTATCTTAACACTTGATTCCACCTGTACGGTATCTGCAGTAAATTTCTGAGCTTGAACATGCGTGTTTCCAGCAAAGATAAAAACGAGCAATACCGCCACTGAAATTAAAAGTGGGCGTAAGTTGTTCAATTTTAATTGTTTTATATGTTACTATTTACGAATTCATTTGATCCATAACGGCCAAAATACGCTCTAAATCATCGTCCGATTTAAACGGGATAATGATTTTTCCTTTACCGTTATTGGTACGCTTTAAATCAACTTTAGTTTTAAAATGTTGTGAAAGATGGTCTTTTAATGACTCATACTCTTTAGGCAATGAATTTTTCGAAGGAGTTTTTTTCTCCTTGCTGCCTTTGTTCAATTCACGAACCAATTCCTCAACTTTTCGTACCGAGAAATCATTCTCAACGGTTAGTTTAAAGATATCAAGCTGAGATTTAGGATCGTCAACATTTACAAGAGCTCTTGCATGCCCCATAAGAAGTCTTTTCTCACGAATTCCTTTCTGAATTTCGGCAGGTAGTTTAAGTAATCGTAAATAGTTGGATATGGTTGAGCGTTTTTTTCCGACACGTTCGGATAAACTCTCTTGGGTTAGTTTAATTTCATCAATTAATCTTTGATAACTTATGGCAACTTCAATAGAATCAAGATCTTCACGTTGAATATTTTCAACCAATGCCAACTCTAACATTTTGTCGTCATCAGCAAGGCGAATATATACAGGAACACTATCTAGACCTGCTATTTTAGCAGCTCTAAAACGTCGTTCTCCGGCAATAAGCTGATAAGAATTGTTATTGATTTTCCTCACCGTTAGCGGCTGTACAATACCTAATTCTTTAATCGATTGGGCAAGTTCATTTAAAGCTTCCTCGTCAAACTTTGTTCTAGGTTGGTAAGGGTTGGCTTCAATTTTAGAAATTTCAATTTCGTTGCTTACACTTTTTTCTGGTTTTGCCTGTACTTCATCAACGTCGTCGATTAATGCACCTAATCCCCTTCCTAATGCGCTTTTTTTTGCCATGTTACTCTTTCAATATTATATTATTCGCTGATAATCTTTTCCTTATTACTCATTTTGGTCATGTTGTTGTTCTGCAACAATTCGCGAGCCAAATTTAAGTAATTAATTGCACCTGCAGAGTCTGCATCATAAAGAATTGCAGGTTTCCCGTAACTTGGTGCTTCTCCGAGTTTGGTGTTTCTTTGGATAATGGTTTCGAATACCATATCCTGAAAATGCTTTCTTACTTCGCTAACTACCTGATTCGATAATCTTAAACGGCTATCGTACATGGTTAAAAGGAAACCTTCAATTTCCAATTCGGTATTTAAACGAGATTGAATGATTTTAATTGTGTTTAAAAGTTTACCTAGACCTTCCAAAGCAAAATATTCACACTGTACAGGAATGATAACTGAATCAGCTGCAGTAAGTGCGTTAACCGTAATTAGGCCTAATGATGGAGAACAGTCGATCAAAATAAAATCATAATCAGGACTTACCTTTTTTAATACATTAGAAAGTATTTTTTCACGATTTGATAGGTTGAGCATTTCAATTTCTGCACCAACCAAATCAATGTGAGAAGGGATAATATCAAATCCTTCAATATCACTTTTAAGAACTGCTTCTTTCGGATTAATTCCGTCAACTATACATTCATAAATGCTATTCTCGATAGAACGAACATCATAACCTATTCCTGATGTTGAATTAGCCTGTGGATCAGCATCAATAATCAGTACCTTATATTCCAAAACGGCAAGGCTCGAAGCCAGATTGATAGCCGTTGTGGTTTTTCCAACCCCTCCTTTTTGGTTTGCCAGAGCAATAATTTTAGCCATAAACAATTCTTATTATAAGGATTTAAATTAAATTTTTTGATGTAGTCTCAAAGATACAATTTTAACCGACATTTAAAATTTTGAGTCATTCTAAAATACCAACAGAAACCATAAAATTATCAACATATTACTGGCGTGATTTTAGAAAATCTTTCTAAAATCAACTTCTTTAATACCAATTGTTTTCATAATCGAAAATACAAGTATAAGTGATTTTAAGCTTGTGCAAATAATTTAATACTTTCTTTAAGCAATTGATCTTTTTCGATTGGCACAACTACAGGAATTTCACATACGATACCACCCGCTAAATTCGATATTGCTGCAATCTCTTTTGCATTCAAACCGGCAGCCAAACAAAGAGTTGCTACACTAATTACAGTATCTCCAGCCCCAGAAACATCTGCAATTTCACGAACCACGGCAGGAATGTGTTCATAGGTATTCTCATTGCTGATAAAAACACCAAGTTCAGAAAGAGTTATCAACAACTTGTTAATACCCATTTCATTCTGGAAATTTTTGGCTTCTGTAAACAATCCTTCTATATCTCCTTTTTCAAGGTGAAGATTTGATCCCTCAACAAACTCTTTAAAGTTAGGTTTGAATAGGGTTACGTTTTTATAATCTGAATAGTGACGCTTTTTAGGATCAACCAGAATCGGTATGTTTCTATCATTGGCAAGAGTCGTAATTTCTTCAATTAACTTTTTGGTGATTACACCTTTGTCGTAATCTTCGAAAATGACAGCATGAATTTTGTGCTTATCAATCAAACTTTTAATGTGATCAATAAATTCAATTTCAATATCGTCAGCCAATTCGTGAGTATCTTCCTCATCTACACGAATGATGTGTTGATTATCACTAATAAATCTAGTTTTAACTGTTGTTTTTCGATGATCGCTTGCTATAATTCCATATTGTTCATCTTGAATAGCAGTAAGAAGATTTAAGAATTCTTTTCCTTTCTCATCGTTGCCGATTACTGAGCAAAGAATAGGATTTGCTCCCATGGATTTGATATTCAGAGCAACATTGGCAGCTCCACCTAGTCGGCTTTCACGGTTAACACAAGAAACAATTGGTACAGGTGCTTCTGGAGAGATGCGTTCTACTTTGCCCCAAACATAGGCATCAACCATTACATCACCAATAATTAGCACATTATAGTCGGAAAAACTGTCAAAAGTTTTTTCAAGTTCAATTTTGTTCACGATAATTCGATTTTCGAAGTTATTTGAGCAAAGATAAACAAATTCGTTTGTTGATAAGCATTGCTGAAAATCCTTAGGCTTTTTTAACACTTAATTTGGATAAGTTATTACATAGGATCAACATCAAAATGGATTTGAATGCTTTTAAATATCTCTATTTCTTTCAAGAAATTTGCTTGTTGGTTTAGAATCCACTTCGCCTTTGCAGGTGAACTTTTCTTTTCAATTTTTAAAAGAATATTTACGATAAAAGAATTTTGAATTCGATTTATAACTGGAGATTGGGGGCCAAATACTCTAATTCCAAAAATTTTCCGAAGGGAGTTGGCAAAATAATTAGCAGCTTCGTTAACCAAGCGTTGATTTTTGTGTTTTAAGCTAATGTTGATTAAACGATAAAATGGGGGATAGATATATTCTTTACGTTCTGCAATCTGTGAAGAATACATCTCAAAATAGTCATTCTTAACCACGTTTTTAATAATTTCATGTTCAGGAGTGTAAGTCTGAATTAACACCTTGCCTCTTTTCTTTTTTCTACCCGCACGTCCTGAAACTTGTGCCATCATCTGAAAGCTTCTTTCATAAGCTCTAAAATCAGGATAATTAAGCATAGAATCTGCATTTAAAATTCCTACCAAACCAACATTATCAAAATCCAAACCCTTCGAAACCATTTGTGTTCCAACCAAAATATCTAACTCATGTTTTTCGAATTGATATATTAGTTTTTCGTATGCATTTTTCTTTCTGGTTGTATCCAAATCCATTCTTCCAACTCTGGCTTCCGGAAAGTAGGAGAGAAGTTCTTCTTCAATTTTTTCTGTTCCGAAGCCTCTGTCTTCTAATCCAGATGAACCGCAATGTTCACAATTATTTGGAGGTGTCATGCCATGACCACAATAATGGCAAACCAGTAAATTGTTATGGCGATGATAGGTAAGGCTTACCGAACAATTCGGACAATGAGGAACCCATCCGCACGATTTGCATTCCAAATAAGGGGCATATCCTCTTCTGTTTTGAAATAAGATGATTTGTTCTTTGTTCTCCAAACTTTCAGTCATGTGTGACATTAATTCTGGAGAAAAAATCGATTTCATCATTTTCTTCCTTCGAGCTTCTTTAATATCTGCAACAATGATTTCAGGCATTTCAATTTCCTGATGTCTTTTGAATAACTCGACCAAACCGTATTTGCCTGTTTGTGCATTGTAATAGCTTTCCACGGCAGGGGTTGCTGTGCCCAAAAGGGTTTTTGCCCCATGTAAGTTGGCAAGATATAAAGCTGCATCTCGTGCATGATATCTTGGAGAAGGATCAAATTGTTTGTAAGTATTTTCATGTTCTTCATCAATAATAATTAATCCTAAGTTTTGGAAAGGAAGGAAAATGGAAGAACGAACGCCCAAGATTACCTGGTACGCGTTATCAGTTTTATTATCAAGTACGTTATTATAAATCTCAACTCGTTCTGAATCGTTGAATTTTGAATGGTAAACACCAACCTTATTGCCAAACACTGACTTTAAACGATTAATGATTTGAGTGGTTAGGGCAATTTCAGGAAGTAAATAAAGAACTTGTTTTCCTAGTTTTAATTGTTCTTCAATTAAATGAATATAGATCTCGGTTTTACCACTAGAAGTTACACCATGCAAAAGCACGCAATTTTTGTGTTCGAAGTTCTCCCGAATTTCATTTATTGCTATTGCTTGATGTGAGTTTAACTCCTTTAATCCTGTAGTATTGATTAAAGTCAGATCTAATCGGTCTAATTTTTCGAAGTAAAACTTTAAAATGTTCTTATCTACCAGCGACTTTAATATTGCTCGTGAACAATCAACAGATTTTAAGAGCTCAGTGCTACTAACTTTCACGGGTTTCTCTTCAAAATAGTGTTTGGAAAGATTTAGATAAGAATAAAGTAATTCCTGCTGTTTTTTTGCTCGTTTTAATCCATTCAATATTTCACCAATTTCTTCCTCTGTGAAATTTGAATGCAGGCTAACAAATTCTTGTTTTTTCTCTTTATATCCAGAAGAAATATGTTCTTCTACTGCCACAGCACCTTTGTCTAGGAGTGACTTTATTTGTGGAAGTGTATTTTTTAACCCTGTAGCCTGATTTAAGCTGGCAATACTAACATCTTTCGATTTGCTTAAAATGTTTAGGATTTGATCTTCGGTTTTACTTAGAGGATTATCAGCAACAAATTCTTCGTTGAGGATAATTTTTGTTTGGCTCTCCAATTTTAATCCAGAAGGTATGGCAGCTTTGTACACATCGCCCAATACTGATTGATAGTATTGCGATATCCAATCCCAAAATTTTAATTGAAAATTATTAATTACCGGAAAGTCATCCAGACAAGATAGTATGTCTTTTACTTTATAATCCGTAGGAGCATTATTGTGAAGTGCTTGAACAATGCCTGTGTACAGTTTTTTTGTGCCTAACGGAACAACTACCCTTTTCCCAATGGCCATTTGGTTTTTAAACTCATCTGGAATAGAATAAGTATAAACACCGGCCAATGGAAGTGGCAGTATAATATCTGCGAAATTTAGGTTATTGTTCATTTTTGAGGCATTTTCCTCAAAGTTATTAGTTCTGATTGAAATCCCAAGGCAGGAATCTCAATCAGAAAAAATATAACTTGAACAAAAGCTGTCGCAAATTTTAATTAGATAGAAAGGATTTCGTTGATATGTAGATATGTATCCTTAACTTTCTTTTTGTTCTTAATGGTTTTGTTGAAAGGAACGTGTGTAACATCACCATGAACCATTCCTACCATTATACTTTTTTGATCATCCAATAATGCTTCAACAGCAGCAACACCCAATGTAGAAGCAGTTACGCGGTCGAATGCTGATGGAGAACCACCACGCTGCATGTGACCAAGTACTGACACACGAATGTCATATTCAGGATGTTCTTTTTCAATTTCCTTGGCAATTGTATATGCACCACCAGATTTATCACCTTCGGCAACAATTACAATACCACTTGATTTGTGCTCTTTATAACCTTTTTCAAGGTAAGCTTGTAATTCTTTAGCGTGAGTTTCTTTCTCAGGTATCAAAATTGCCTCAGCACCAGTAGCAATACCACTGCGCAATGCAATAAAACCAGCATCACGTCCCATTACTTCAATAAAGAATAAACGGTTGTGAGCACTTGCTGTGTCGCGAATTTTATCAACAGCATCGATTACTGTATTGATAGCAGTATCGTATCCAATAGTATAATCGGTACCATACAAGTCGTTATCAATGGTTCCTGGGATACCAACAACTGGAATATCGTGTTCTTGTGTAAAGATACGAGCTCCCGAAAAAGTACCATCACCACCGATTACTACCAAGGCATCGATTTTGTTATCAAGCATTTGTTGATAAGCTTTCTGTCTTCCCTCAACGGTTCTAAACTCCTCGCTTCTTGCCGAACGAAGAATAGTACCTCCTTTTTGAAGGATGTTACTTACATCGTGAGATTTCATTTTTTTGAAATCACCATTAATAAGGCCTTCGTAACCTTGTTTAATACCTACAACTTCAAGTTTGTTGAAGATTGCAGTTCGAACAACTGCTCGAATCGCCGCGTTCATGCCTGGAGCATCCCCTCCTGATGTAAGTACACCAATTTTCTTAATTCTTGACATGCTAATATTTATTTTATTTTCAAGTTTGATTTTCTCAGTAATTTCGTTCATTAACCAACCAGGAGTAGATGTTGCTCCACTAACACCAACCGATTTTGCATTGACAAACCAACTGATGTCAATATCCTGTGGTTCTGATATGAAATAGCTATTTCGATTTATGCCTTTGCAAACATCGAATAGTAATTTTCCATTAGAACTTTTCTTTCCGCTTACGAAAACAATTACATCATGTTTTTGCGCAAACTCTTTAATTAAAGGCACTCTATTTGCAACTTTACGACATATTGTGTCATGAGCTTTAAATGGAGCCTTCATTATTTTCTGTAATTCTTCACGAAGCAAATTAAACCCTTCAAGAGTTTTGGTTGTTTGTGAGAATAATTCTGCTGGTAAATCAGGGTTAACCGATTTTAGGTCTTTGGCTGTTTCTATAACAATTGCCTTACCATTGGTTTGACCTACTAATCCATTCACTTCGGCATGACCTTTTTTTCCGTAAATGAGAATTTGCCCATTTACCTTTTTAAGTTCGCGGAATGACTTCTTAATTCTTTTTTGAAGGTTTAACACTACCGGACAAGTGGCATCAACAATTTCCATCTTATTCTTTTTTGCAATACGATAAGATGAAGGTGGTTCGCCATGCGCGCGAAACAGTACTTTCCTTTCCTTTATTCCTTTGAACTCATCATGTTCGATTGTTTGTAATCCTAAATCATTTAGACGATTAACCTCAATGCTGTTATGAACGATATCGCCAATACAATACATTTGACCATCTTTACTTAAATTTTCTTCAGCTTTGTTTATGGCATTTACTACACCAAAACAAAAGCCAGCATTAGGATCGATTTCAATCTTCATTTCTTTCTTCTCTCTTAAAGATAATTAAACGACTTCGCTCATTCTTTCAACAATCCAATCTAATTGCTCTTCTTTGCTAAGTTTGCTATTGTTAAGAACGATAGCATCTTCAGCCTTTCGTAACGGACTTTCATCTCTGTTTTCATCGATAAAGTCTCTTTTCTTCACATTTTCGCGAATATCATCTAATGATACTTCTTCCCCTTTATCCTTAAGTTCTTTATATCGACGGATTGCTCTTACTTCAACATCGGCTGTCATGAATATTTTTAATTCGGCATTCGGAAATACTACCGTTCCTATGTCTCTACCGTCCATTATTACGCCACCTTCTTTGCTCAATTCACGCTGAAAAGCAACCATTTTTTCGCGAACAAACTTAATTTTTGCAATCAAGCTTACGTTGTTTGATACAGCTAAAGAACGAATTTCGTCTTCAACCAATTCGCCATTTAAATAAGTTTCATGACGTTGTTTTTCGTCATTGTACTGAAATGATATGGAAACCTGATCAATTAAATGACTTAGTTTGTTCTCGTCTACTTTCTCGTTATTTATAAGAGCGTTTCGCATTGCAAAAAGAGTTACAACTCTATACATTGCTCCACTGTCGATATAAGTGTATTCTATTTTTTTTGCTAAATCTTTGGCTACAGTGCTTTTACCACACGAAGAGTGGCCATCGATTGCTATAATTAATTTCTTTTCAGATATATTCATTACTTAGTATTGCTAGAAAAGTTTGTGCAATTGCGTACAAAAGTAGTAAGAAAATCGATCAAAAATAGGATTCGTGATCTAAAAATGCTGCCTAGTCGTCTGTAAACGATTGCAATGCAGCTTTCCAAAAATGCTTTTATCTGAAATTAAAGTCGCTAAGTCTCGTACTAACAGAAAAATGATTGCTTGAACCAGCAAGATGATATTTTGCCGAAGCAAAATTTATACGAAATCGAGAAACTTTGAAGCCAAAACCCCAAGTGAAACCTACGGTGGATTTTTTTTCTTCTACGCTCAATTCCTCTCGGCGCTGAAAGTTATAACCCAAACGTACCGCAAAATTTTTTGTTGGAAGAAATTCTGCACCCAGAATTACATGTTTTAATGCCTTGTCAACAAATCCATCTTCCGATGATTGATATGAAAAAGCATCATCAACTTTATTTAAATCCGATTGATACGATTGATTGAATTTTTCCAAATGGCGATAAGTAAGGGCAAATCGGAAAGGAGCGTGTTGCAGTTTGGTACTCATTCCGATAAGTATCTCGTTAGGCAAATCTTCACGATGAGAGCCGTAATAAGGTTTAATCTGGTATCCAAAATTTCTTGCAACCAATGATGCCCTGAAAAGTTTATCGGAACTATCGTAAATAATGGCTAAATCGGAAGCTAAACCAAAAGAATTGTACTTTTCTAATGAAGAATAAATGGGTTTTAGCGTTACCCCCACACTTAAATTTTCGTTTATCTGTTTTCCGTAACTAATAAAAAGCGCATAGTCTGAGGCCTTAAAATTACCTGTGATTTCCCCAAGTTCGTTGGCCTCTGTAAACTTTCCGTAGTTTACGTAGTGCATTCCAATAGAGAACGTACCAATATCTTTATAGTTTTTGGTATATGAAGCATATCCGTAATTGATATCTGCCAAATAGCTTACATAGTTCAAATTGATAGATTGATCTAATTCTGATTGTAAAGTGGCAGGATTGTAAAAAGCATAATCGGCATCCACATTTCCCAAAGCGATTTGATCTCCACCTAAGGCAGCTACCCGAGCAGAACTTCCCAAGTTTAGGAATTCATAAATATTCTCTCCAGCCGACTGACTGAATGCCTGAAGACAGGAAAGAAATAGAATTAGATATATTGCAAAAGATCTGTTCATGATTTAGGAAATCTAAAGATATAAATCCGAATTGAAATTTATACAGATAAAGTTTACAATTGATCTTTTTTCTTCTTTAATCGATCGGTTACCTCGTAAACTGCCGGGCAGTAATGAGTATTTTTCAATGTAAGATTTAAGATCTGATAAAAACGTTTTCTATCGGTATGTGGATATTCACGACAAGCTCTTGGACGACTTTCGTAAACCATGCAATAATTATCGGGCATTAGAAATGGGCAAGGAGTTTCGCGAAATACATAGTCGTTGTCATGGTCCATTTCCAGGTATTGATCAATTACTTCTGATGGTTTCATTCTCAGATGCTTGGCCAAACGTTCAATGTCTTTATCGATAATGATAGGGCTAATACTCTTGCAGCAATTGGCACACTCCAAACAGTCCAACTCTTCGAATACTTCATCGTGAAGTGCATGAACAAAGGTATCCAATTGTTTTGGTTTCTTTTTTTTTAGTTTGGCAAAAAACTCTTTGGTATCGCTCTCGGTATTTTTGGCTTTTACCTTCAACTGCTCTAAATCTATCTTTATTTTGCTCATGAAATTACTTTTTAACTGTTGTGATTGGATTGTAAACCAAGTAAACAATTTTTATTCATACAAAAGAAAAATTCCCCCAAAGCATTACCAATACAAGACTAGCATATACCATAAGAGATTGTTTGTTCATTTTCAGTTAGCTTCTAAAATTTTGGGCGAAATTACTTATTTATTTTGAGCTTTTAGATTGAATAACTACTTCTTGTCTCTACCGAACCACTTTTTAGTATATGGCACAGTATCATCAATCAAAAGTGCTTCTTGAATTAGTAGCATTACATCCTGATTGATATCTGTGAGCTTGGAAAGACAGATGCTTCCAACCATTTTTCTATCTCTGAAGTCGAGCTGTTTGTTTTCATCGGCGAACTCAATCGCTCTGGTAAAAGATAGGTCTACTGTGCCATCCTTATTGGGGAGTAAGTAACAAATCCAGGCTTTTCGGTAATAAAACGGAACTTTGTATCGGTACTTGGCTACAACGTGAGGGAAAGACATCATCAAGTTATGAAGCTGCAAGAGAATTTCTCTTTGTTCCCCCTCAAAATTGTATATGTATTCTTCGACTTTATCCATAAAGAGTTTTTGAATTCTATTGTTTAAGTATTCCGCTTAAATATACAAAACTTCTTAACTCATAAACTTTGTTGAATGAACCTCAAGGTCAATTTTTAGGAGCTAAAAGTGTATCGATTAAATTCGAAAGTATATTTCGAGTAGTTAAAAGTGTAATGAATGGATCCGAATGGGCATTGATTGGGACATGAAGCCTATTACATTAATTTGAAAGTGCATCGATATCTTCTCAAAGTCCATTTCTCGAAGTCGAAAGTATAAAGATTAAAACTGGAATGTCATTTCTTGAAGTTAAGGTTCTATATCTTGAAGGTGGAAGTCTATAGATTAGAACTTGAAGTCAAGTTCTTATGGCAGAAAGTCAATAGATTGAGCAGTGAACTCTATTTCTTAGAGTTGGAAGTCTATTTCTAGGCATAGGAAGCCTACTTCTTGAAGCTGAGAAGCTGTTTCTTGCAAATTCCTGACCCTTCCTAAAATAGCTTGACAGATTATTACTTAAATTTGGGGAATATTAGATTGATTATTCCCTAATAGGTACTGCAAATATATACTTAA
>NZ_JALPNU010000030.1 GCF_030851345.1 Marinifilum sp. D714 | reverse complement strand
GACTGGTAACATTTCCAGAAGAATACATCTATGGCAGTGCTAAAGATTACAGAGGCGAAAAAGGAACATTGGAAGATGTTATTGTTGTAATGTAATAGCCACACGAAAGGATTCGTGCGGCAGCGGGGGGTACATCTCTCCTCTAGGAGAGAATTGATTTACAGCTTTACAAAAAATGTCAGGCTTTTTGTATTCATGAATTAACATACCTGCCAGGTTTTAGAAACCTGACAGGTATTTTACTATACAACTATATTCCAAATTGCCGCAAGTCTGTGACTTGTGGCTAAAACCATAACATACAAGTCTGTTAAAATGGCTGGGTTTAATTTACTTACTGCAGAACCAACCAATTATTGCTACATTAGTAATTCCTTATTTGTACAATAATTATGAGTCAGATCTCAATTTAAAGATATACTTGTTGAAAGTTAAGAAGTATTGATGTTATTGCCACAAGTCTCAGACTTGCGGCAGTTGGGGATCCAGAAACTGGAAAGTACATTGGTAAAGGGTACTTAGGAACTGGCTTCAAGTCAATTAATCATGAAACAGGGAAATCCACAAATTATATAGGAGCGTAAATGAAAAAATCAAATAATATGAAAATTGAAGAATTTATTGTAAGTATGAACAAACTTGCTCCTACTGCAAAAGATATTGTTAATAATAGCAATGGGCTAGTAGATATTGATAAAGAATTTGCGGAAGATTTAAGGGAAGATTACTTAATTTCTTTTAATAGTGATTTTAGTGCAAGTAATGATAAACTATATGATCTTATTTATCAATCAAATATCTCTTCCAAGACTATTGGGCATTTATATTTCGATAATAAAATAACACAGTATGATGATAGGTTAAGAGTTTTCGGAAGGTATCATGATGTATATTATTTAGCAGAAGATATTGTGACAAATGAAATAAAGAGTGTGAATAGAGAAAGCCAAAATGTAGAAAGTACATGTGCATTTAATATCAATTTATTTCTAGAGGCAATTATAATTTATCAAAGAATATTTGTAACATGTATGGTGAGAAAAGAAAAGGTCGATTTTTCTGAAATTACCACTTTAAAAAAGACCATTGGAGAAGAAGGATTTATTCATTTTTTTAAAGTATTATTGGAAACGTTTATTGAATTGCCTCCAGATGTAAGTAGCTTGTGAAGGCCCAAATAGTCCGAGTATGCACTAACTGCTGGTGCGAGCGTGCCGCTCGTATCTATTTTCAAAGAAAATAATGTAAACACAACCCACTTGCAATAATGTGAGTGGGTTTTTTAATGCATTTATTCAAAACCTCTCTGTCCTTCGAGCATCTCTTCCCTATTATCGGGACAGGCTTTTGCATTCAGTAATTTTCCATTATTGTCTGGCATTGCAAGCCTATTTCTTGATATTCCCGCACTATTTTTTGCTAGCCTTGGCTTAGGTATTGTTCTTTTTGGCTTACCAGTTAAACTCGCCTATGTATTTTCTGCTCTTCTTGGGTTATTTTCTATCACTTTTGGCTTAGATACTGGCAATGCCCACTTACTTACTTCTGGCCCCGCCCTATTTTCTGTCAATCCCGTATTATTTGTTGCCATTCCCGTCGGGTATATTAACTTCTATGGCGGGATTGGCAGATCGTAAGCCGAGCTTGTTAACTTCTAAGGCAGGATTGGCAGATCGTAAGCCGAGCTTGTTAACTTCTAAGGCAGGATTGGCAGATCGTAAGCCGAGCTTGTTAACTTCTAAGGCAGGATTGGCAGTTCGTACGGCGGGTTTAACAATATCTATGATGGGATTGGCAGGTCGTAAGGTGGGATTGGCTACTTCTATGGCGGGGCTGGCAGATCGTAAGGCGGAATTGGCTACTTCTAAGGTGTTTTATTTGATATTCATAATCACATACCAAACAACTACTAAATTATGCCTTGGTATGTACCAAAAATGCATTAAAAACTACATTCAAACAATTAAACCCACTCAATACACCAAAACTCCTACTCAAACTAAACCCAAGCATATTAAACCATTACGAAAGGATAGTTTTTCACTTATAAGTTTTATAATATTTTCACAAAGTTTTAATGGCACAAAAACTAAATCAATCACACAATTATTACATAATTGTTTAATTTGGTTTTTATTAATAACTTAATACTTTCAAAAAATCAATACTATTACAATTGAAAATTAAAACTATGAAAGAAAACAGATCGATTAATTTAAGTTATCCTGAATTAATACAACGTGCCGATAGAGTTGCTATGGTTGTACAGCGCGATATCACAGAATTTCAAAAGTATGGCTATGCCGAAAATGTTCACGAAGAGGTTGCCGCAAAATGTCTTGCTTTTAAAGAGGTAGAATCGGACATGTTTTGGGAAGGACAAAAGGTATTGGCCACCAACAAAAAAGAGAATTGCAAAGGCAAATTGGTAGAAATTCTTGGTGAGTTTGCATTTAAATCGAAATTGGCTTTGGGTGAGCATACGAAAGAATACAAAATGTTTCGATTTACTGGCTTAAAGAAACTTAACGATAAAGAGTTAATTCCTTATGCATCGCATGTAATTAAAACCGCCAGGTTAATGCCGGATGAATTGGCGAAACGGAATTTAACCATTGAGGATTTTACCGCTGCCGAATCTGCTACCAAGGCATTGGATGATGCCATAGATGCTCAGGCCGATGCCATAGCGGTTCGCGAACAAAAAAGCTTAGAACGCCTAAATAAGGGTAGCGAACTTTATAAGATGATTTCGGAGCTTTGTGATGTAGGCAAAAGAATTTGGGAACACAAGAACGAAGCATTCTATAATGACTATGTTTTGTTTGGTTCAAGCAAATCAACATCGCATAGCGAAGAAGAAGAAACAGAAAGTGTAGTGGAGGAAACAAGTACCGGGGAATAATAGTTTCGTCTTACAAGCCAATTTAAATATACAAGCGGTTGCCATTCGCATATTTTTAGACCAAGATCATTTACATTGAAAATGGCATAAAAAAAATCCTTCCGAATATCATCGAAAGGATTTTTTTAGTACCCAGGGCCGGGATCGAACCGGCACGGGTTGCCCCACTGGTGTTTGAGACCAGCGCGTCTACCAATTCCGCCACCTGGGCATTGCTTTTGAATGCGATGCAAATATAGACCTTTGTTTGATTCTCGCAAAACAAAAACTACATTTTTTTGAAAAAAAAGTGATAAAAAAATCTCAGCACATGAGGCGGAAAGCCCCACAAGTACTGAGATTCATATTTTTACACTCAAAAGAAATATTTCATTTGAGCAGCATTTTTTTTTAAAATTTTATTGTGGCATGCTGTATTCAAGGCCTGCTCCTGGTCCCAATGGCAATCCTAGAAGAATCCAAACCATCAAAACAATTACCCAAACCACGAAAAATGCAACCGAATATGGCAACATGGTAGCAATAATGGTTCCAATACCTGCATTCTTTTCGTATTTCTGGAAATAAGCAATGATTAAAGCAAAGAAACTCATCATTGGAGAAATTACATTGGTAACACTATCCCCTATTCGGTACACCACCTGCGACAGTTCCGGCGAATAACCCATCAGCATAAACATCGGGATGAAAATTGGTGCCATAATGGCCCATTTTGCCGATGCCGATCCCATAAGCATATTAATAAGTGCCGATAGAAGCACGAAAAGAATCATTAATGGAATCATACCGATTTCGGCAGCCATCAATGCTCCTGCCCCTTTAATGGCCATAATTACCCCCAAGTTCGACCATTTGAAATAGGCAACAAATTGCGCTGCAAAAAACACCAGTACATAGTATCCGGCAAGAGATTGCATCGATTTTGCCATTCCCTTCATGATATCTGCATCGTTTTTAAAAACTTTGGCTCCAAATCCGTAAGCAATACCACATCCTCCTGCTCCTAAAAATAGCAAGGCTACTACCCCTTTAATTAAAGGTGAAGTTAAGAATCCACCATCTGGTCCTCTAAAGAATCCATCTTCCGGAATTAATCCCCAAAGGGTAATGGCAGTTAAGAAAATCACTACATACAAAGCCCAACGCAAGCCTCTGCGTTCTAAATCCGTGATGTCATGAATTTCTTCCTTGTGTAAACCAGCATCTTTATATACACCCAAACGTGGTTCAATTAATTTATCGGTAACCAAGGTACCCACAATGGCAATTACAAAGGTAGAAGCCACCATAAAGTAATAGTTGGCGGTTGGATTTACCGTAACCGTAGGATCAACAATGCGAGCAGCCTCTTGCGAAAGACCTGCAATCAAAGGATCGATGGTTCCCAGAATTAAGTTGGCCGAGAATCCACCTGACACACCGGCAAAAGCAGCTGCCATACCAGCAATTGGATGTCGATCAACTGCCACGAAAATAATCCCTGCCAAAGGAATTAAAAGTACATATCCTACATCAGAAGCTGTATTTGATAAGATACCAGATAGTACCAATACGAAGGTTAGCATCTTTTTAGGTGCCGATAATACCAGTTTGCGAATTAATGTTCCAATTAATCCACTACTTTCGGCAATACCAATCCCCAACATGGCTACCATTACAATTCCTAAAGGCGCAAATCCGGTAAAGTTATCTACCATTTCTATCAGAATGCGATGCAATCCTTCAATAGATAATAAATTTACCACCTCGATGGTTTCTTTGGTTCCTGGATGAACTGCCTGCCATCCGAATAGGGATGCCAATCCCGATAATAAAATTGCCATTACAGCAAAAATTGCAAATAAGGTAGCTGGATGCGGCAAGGCATTTCCGAATTTCTCTGTTACATTCAGAAACCTATCGGTCCAACTTTTCTTTTTCTGTACACTCTTCTCCATTTTAATCAGTTAAGGTTGGTTTAGTTTGTTGTCAATTCATGTGAAGCCACAAAAAAAGTGAAAAAAGAATTATGCTGCAAGAAGAATTGTAAGCTTAATATTTTTTGGTTCTATATGAAATACAGTGGGTAATCAAAACAATTGCAAACTAAGATGAGTGATAATTTATTCTCTATACTTTGATGTGCTCCAGCCGCATGGCTCATCCTTTTTCCATTGATGAAAAAGGATGCAAAATCCCGATAGCTATCGGGACTAGGGCGTGTAAGTTCAAACTATTTATACTTGAAAAATTTAAGTGCGGCGGCGTGATCTTCTCCCGATTATGATTTTTGTTGCATTTGCTTCTCAAATGCTTACAAAATCTATTTCGGGATCAGCTTCCCCGTCTTACTAAAAATTTTTCTGCCTCTAATTAGCTTGATCTTCCAATGCCCAGAATCGTAACTGGAGGATAGTAAAGGTCGATAATGATAACCTTAATTACCCAATAATAAATGATACAGAGTTACATTTTTCATACCTGTATCAGTTTTTCTGCTTAATGATTTCTACCTTAACTTCTGATTTATAGCACAAAACTTAATTTTAACGACCATAGAAGGAACATTAACATCAGGATTTTCTATCTTAGTATAAAGATTATTGATTTGTAATAAACTATTTCCCCAATTAAATTTGATAGGAAATCAATAAAATCACACAAACAAAACTTAACTGATATGCCTAACTTAACAACAAACTACCTAGGACTTGATTTAAAGAATCCAATTATTGTTGCCAGCTCTGGTTTAACTGATTCCGTAGAAAAATTAGTGGAATTGGAAGAAAATGGTGCGGGTGCCATTGTTCTAAAGTCTCTTTTCGAAGAAGAAATCATCATGGAAATGGAAGAGCAAATGCATGCCATGACAAGTCGTCCTTACGTTTATCCGGAGACTTTTGATTACATGCAGGAAGAGCCACATGAGGATATTCTTCGCAAGTACTTAAGGTTAATTGAAGAGGCCAAAGCCGCCGTATCGATTCCTGTAATTGCAAGTATCAACTGCGTTAGCGCCGAAAAGTGGACCTATTTTTCCCGAGAAATTGAAAAGGCTGGAGCCGATGCACTAGAGATTAACTTGTTTGTTTTGCCAACTGACATGAACAGATCTGGTGAAGAAAACGAGAAAATTTATTACGACGTTTTGAAAACCGTTAAAGACCAAGTTGCCATTCCTGTTGCTTTAAAAATTAGTCCTTACCATTCGAACCTGGCCAATATGATCAAGAAGTTGGATGATATGGATGCTGATGGAATTGTAATGTTCAACCGTTTTTACAGTCCTGATATCGATATTCATAATCTAGGTATTACCAACGGACAGGTTCTTTCTCATTCGGATGATTACAAAAATTCATTAAGATGGATTGGCATCATGTCGGATAGAGTGAAATGTTCATTGGCTGGAACGACCGGGATTCATACTTCCGAGAGCATTATCAAACACATTTTGGTTGGTGCTGATGCCGTTCAGTTGGCTTCTGTGATTTACAAAAACGGACCAGAATACATTGATATTTTATTAAAAGAAATCTACTCTTGGATGGAAGACCAGGGATTCGAAAACATTCGCGACTTTAAAGGAAAGATGTGTCAGTCGAATGCTAATGATCCTGCTGCCTACCAAAGAGTTCAGTTTATGAAGCATTTTAGAAATTTCATTATGTGCTAAAATCTTTTATTTTCAATTAAATACAGCATGCCCGAACCCATTTTTTGGTTCGGGCTTTTTTGTGAGTTGAATTCCTGAAAAAAATCACATAAATTTCCTGTATTAAGGATTAAATCCTGAAACTTATAGCTTCTTATAACAGAACACATAAGCAGCTTTCCCTGTTGATATGCTTAGCATGTATAAGCACTATGAATACAACGGCATTTCAATTTTATACCTTTTGAGAATAAAAAGACAAACCAATTGAAATTAGAGAACTTAGAATTCAAAACAGTTGAAATAAACTGATAAAAATCATTACTATTTAGATTTAGTTTTATTAAATTGTATTCTTCTCAAGTATTAACCCTTAATACCACAATAAATTCATAATCAGATGGAAATTACAACTTCACAAGAACTCAAAAAGAATTTTGGAGTACAAGAAACACTAAATCGACTAGGCATAGCAGATGTAAATGCCGGAGTATCAACTGGAACTGAATGGTTCGATTGTAAGGGAGATATCACAGAATCGTATTCCCCTATTGACGGATCGCTTATTGCAAAAGTTAAAAATGCTAATAAGAATGATTATGAAAAAGTTCTGGTAAAAGCTCAGGAAGCCTTTAAGGTTTGGAGAAAAATGCCAGCACCAAAACGAGGTGAAATCGTCCGACAAATTGGAAATGCTTTACGCGATGCCAAAGAAGATTTGGGCAAATTGGTTAGCCTGGAAATGGGTAAGATTTACCAGGAAGGTTTGGGCGAAGTTCAGGAAATGATTGATATTTGCGACTTTGCAGTGGGACAATCGAGAATGCTTTACGGATTTACCATGCATTCGGAAAGACCAGATCACAAAATGATGGATCAGTATCATCCCTTGGGATTGGTTGGTGTAATTTCTGCATTCAACTTCCCGGTTGCCGTTTGGGCATGGAATGCCATGATTGCAGCGGTTTGTGGTGATGTTGTAATTTGGAAACCCAGCTCAAAAGTGCCACTTTGTGCCATTGCTTGCCACAAAATCATTCAAAAAGTATTAAAAGACAATAACGTTCCTGAAGGTGTATTCAACTTAGTGGTTGCAAAATCATCGGTAATGGGCGATAATTTTATAGAAGACAAGCGTGTTCCGTTGATTTCCGTTACCGGATCGACAGCCATTGGTAAGAGAGTTGCCGAAAAAGTAGGTGCTCGTTTGGGAAGAACCATTGCAGAATTGGGTGGAAACAATGCCATCATTGTTGCTCCTACTGCCGATTTGGATATGGCCATTCCGGGCATCGTGTTTGGTTCGGTGGGAACAGCTGGTCAGCGTTGTACTTCAACTCGTCGTTTGATTATTCACGAAAGCATTTATGATGATGTGAAGAACCGATTGCTAAATGCCTACAAGCAAGTTGAGACCAAAATTGGCAATCCGCTTGATGAAAACACATTGGTGGGACCAGTGATTGATGAAGGAGCGGTTGAGGTTTACCAAAATGCCATTGCAGAGGTGAAGAAAGCTGGTGGTAATATTGTATTTGGCGACAAAGTACTGGAAGGAAACTATGTATTACCAACTTTCTGTGAGGTAGAAAACCACTGGCAAATTGTTCAGGATGAATCCTTTGTTCCTGTTCTGTACATCATGAAATACAGTACACTTGATGAAGCCATTGAACTGCACAACAATGTTCCTCAAGGTTTATCCTCATCGATATTTACCCTAAACATGAGAGAAGCACAAACCTTTATTTCTGCCGTAGGTAGCGATTGTGGTATTGCCAATGTAAACATCGGAACATCGGGTGCCGAAATTGGTGGTGCTTTTGGTGGTGAAAAAGAAACAGGTGGTGGTCGCGAGTCAGGCTCCGATTCCTGGAAGACATACATGAGAAGACAAACCAACACCCTAAACTTTGGAAACGATTTGCCTTTGGCTCAGGGAATCAAGTTTGATCTGTAATTCAACCGATACTAGATTTTCAACATTTTTGCCTCGACTTTAGTCGGGGCTTTTTTTGTATCAAAAACTCAAGCTTTCACCTAGCAAAATCCTAAATTCACGAAATAAGCAGGCATTGACACAAAAGCCTTTCACATAATTTTTTAAACACTATATAAATTCTTATTTTTGAAGCAACACTATACCTTGCAATCTGTTTACTATGCTGAAAAAAATACTTACCTCTTTCTTTATTGTTTTGCTTTTGACAATCATTGTTTTAGGCTATCTATATCTTCAAAAACAAAAGGAATACAAAGGCGTTGATCCTTTTTCAGCAATTCCTGTAAACTCGGAATTAATCGTTCAATTTGAAAGTTTAGAGCAACTCATTACAAAATTGGAAAACAATACTGGCATCTGGACAGAGTTGAGCAAGTTCGAAAAAATTGCAAAAATCAACGAGAACCTTCAGTTCATAGATAGTTTGGCAAGTAAGATTGATTCCGATCATCAATTTACATTGGACCGATCATTTACCATGGCCAGTCATCTGCAAGGAAAAAATGACATTGAATATTTGTACATTCTGCCAATACTGGATTATCTGGAAGAAAAGAAACTACAAACTGCTGTTTCGAATTGGATTGGGCCAGACTTGGCATTGCGAGAACGAAACTATCAAAACACAACCCTATACAGCATTCCTGCAGCCAGCAAAAAGGAAAAAGAATTACACTTTACCTTCTCAAAAGGCTTGTTCCTGGCGAGTAGATCGATGCTATTATTGGAAAACTCTGTTCGCCAGTTAAGCACTGATAATTCTATATCTAAAACCAAAGGATTTGAGCAAATCAGAAGAACCATTGGCAAAAATGTCGATGCAAATATCTTCTTGAACTTAAAGACTTTCCCAAAACAAATTTCCTTTTCATTAAACAAGGAATATAGCAAATTCATTCGCAATTATACCAATATTGGAAACTGGACAGAGCTAGATTTGAGTTTCAGAAATAGAATTATCCTGATGAATGGATTTACCTATAGTGATCCAAGTCAAGGAAACCTGATGAACCTGTTTTTACAGCAAGAACCTGTGAAGATGGAAATGGAATCCATTCTTCCGGCTACAACTGGCGTTTTGGCCGTGTTGGGCATAGACGACCCACTGCTTCACAAAGGTAAATACCGCAAATTTTTAGATCAGATGGGCAAACTTTCAGACTATCAGAAAGCCATTAATGACCTGAAAAAGAAAACAGGTGAAGATTTTGAAGAGATCATTTTCTCGATCATTTATAAAGAAATTGGATTGGCCTTTGCAGAAGGAAATGCCGATAAAAAATTTACTGTAATCCGTACCAAGAGTGCCAGTATCGCAAAAGAGAAGATGCTAAAACCAATTCTTGGTTTTGCGAAAAACCAGGAACGAACCCTATCCTACTACAAAAGGACTTACAAACTCGATTCTGAAACTTCTTTTGACATTTACCGATTACCAGAAGATCGACTACCAGAAAAGTTATTTGGTAGTTTCTTTAGTGATGCCTCATCGGCTTACTTTACCTTTATCGATAACTATTTGGTAATGGGGCCAAGCATTAATGCATTGTCTGAATTTATTCAGGAATCTGTGTTGGGTAAGACTTTGGACAGCAATCAAAACTATCAGGAAAACAAAGAGTTTTTATCGAATAAAGCGAACTTCTTCTTTTACACTTCAACGCCAAAGGCAAATCGTTTTATCACGAGTTTTTTGAATGAGGAACTACAATCTGAAATACGAAACCATAAGGAAAGTGTTAACAAATTTCAGGCAGTTGGCTTGCAATTGAGCTCAAACAGAAATCTGGTATATAACAACTTGTTTATTGAATATGATCCGGTTCTGGAATCGGCTCCTCAAACCGATTGGGAATCGAGAATTGATACTTGTTTCCGTCACAAACCATATCTGGTTAAAAACCACTATACCAAAGAGAATGAAATCTTTGTGCAAGATATTCAAAACCAAATTTACCTGGTAAATCCATCAGGTAGAGTGCTTTGGAAAAAACCTTTGGATTCACAGATAATCGGTAAGGTTGAACAAATCGACTATTTCAAAAACAACAAGCTGCAATACCTTTTTGCAACCAAGAATCATTTGCACTTGATCGATAGAAACGGAAACTACGTAAAAAATTATCCAATTCGCCTGAAAGCAGAAGCTGCTCATGGCATAGCCATTTTCGATTACGACAAGAACAAAAATTACCGCATTTTTATTCCTTGTAAGAATCAGCGTGTATATGCTTATTCAAAAGAGGGTAAAATTATTACGGGATGGAATCCTGCCAAAGCAGAAAACCCGATTACTTGCGAAATTCAACATTTCAGAATTGGAGGCAAAGATTACATTGCTTATGCTGATAAGTACAGAGTTTACATTTTAAACCGTCGTGGTGCCGAAAGAGTGAAACTGAAAAAGCAATTCTCTAAATCGGAGAACAATCCTTTTTATCTTGAGAAACAAGGTAATCGATTGGTGACTAGTGATACCAATGGAAACATTCATTACATCTACTTTAATGGCAAGGTCGAGTCTAGGTCTTTCACTCAGTTGTCGGAAGCACATTATTTTACGGCAGCCGATTTAAATTCCGATGGAAAGAACGAATATCTTTTTGCTGATTACAATTTCCTAAAAATTTTCGATGCATCGGGGAATCAAAAGCTAGAGAAGAAATTCGATTCTGGAATTAGCTACAGACCCAATGTTTACAAGTTCTCGAGAAGAAAAATAGAAATTGGCATATGCACGGAAAACGAAAATAAAATCTACTTAATCGATTTGAAAGGAAATAATCATTCTGGCTTCCCGTTAAAGGGCAACACCGAATTTTCAATTGGTTTTGCCAAAGCGGGCAACAAATCGTTTAATCTTTATGTAGGTGATAATCGCAACTTCTTATTAAACTATTCCGTACACTAGGCCGTTTGTCAACAATATCAACGAATTAATGTATCAAATCTATTTTCTTACATGATTAATTGTTTTTTTGATCCAGACAATATTTAACATTAAAGCTAGGGTTTTAGGTGTTGAATTCGGTTCAAAACTAATATTGTTTATTTAATTACATTACTATGATATCTAAATCACGATTTCTGATTCCACTTATACTATGTGGACTTTTGGCCATTTCAACACAATCTTGCTTCGATTCTGATGATTACGATATGGATCGCTTATCGGATAAAGTTGAATGGACTCCAAACATGATTGCTCCTGTTGGATATGGAACCTATACGCTTTGGTATCTTTTAAACGAACATGAGCTAGATCCAAACGATCAAACCATATTTTTGGAAGGAAACAACCTTGTGATAAGACATCGTGAAAATGATATTTTTACTTATGCTGTGGATGAAGTGTTAGACTTTCCCAATCAGGTGAGTCAAAACCTTGGTATCACAATTGGTACTTTCGTGGGAGTTCCACATTCATCGATCCCTACGAATCCAATACCATTTTCTGAAACATTCCCAGTTGATGCCGGAAATCCAGACATTATTCTTTCTGATTTGCAGCTAAATGCAACTATCGATTTAAGCTTAAGCAACCCTTTGAATACCGAAATTGATTTAACGGTTACATTTCCTGGAATAACTGAAAGTGGAACCGTGGTGACTCGAACTTTTCGTGTAGGGGCTAATGCTAACAATCAACCAGAAAGCATTACACTTAACAATGCTACAGTCAATTTTAAAACTCCGTACACTGCCAGTAACGAAGTTAACATTGATTTCTCAGTTTACATACGTGATAATGGAACTACTATCAGCGGAAGCGGAGATGTAGGAGTCAACTTAACGGTGCAGAATATCGACTTTATAACTGCATCAGGTGATTTTGGCAAGCAAGTAATTAACATTGGAACAGGTAGTATTGACCTAGGTGTTGACTTTTGGGATGATGTAGATGGTGATTATCGTTTTGCAGATCCTAAAATTCATGTTCACTTGCGCAATTCGGTTGGTGTTCCTTTTGCCATAAACGCAAACATCACTGGTTATAGCTCAAGCGGATCTACACAAAATTTAAATCCGGATGTATTGCAACCCACTAATTATCCTAAAACCATTGCCGATGTTTTAGATACTCCTAATGAAGAAACCATTACATACGATAAAAACAATTCAGATATTGTTGATTTAATGGCATTGCCTCCATCAGACAGGTTGGATTACTTTGGCAATGTAAGTTTAAATCCTGATCTGGTATACATTTCCACTCAGCCAAACATTGTCAGCAATAGTTCAAGAATTGATGCCGATATCGAAATTGAAATTCCGTTGGAATTTACCGCAACAAACCTAACGCTTAAGGATACAATTGATGGTGTTGACATTGACGATGCCGATAAGGTAATGAACGCCGCAGTAGTAATAACAGCACAAAATGGTTACCCACTTGATGTTACCGTTGAAAACATTCAGCTTACCGATGCCAACTACAATGTAATTGATGAAATTAAGGACAATGAAGTAATTGATGCTGCTTCGGTTTATACTTCGGGAACAAATATTGGTGTAGTTGATCCGAACTCGATTAAGGAAGTTTCCCACGAAATTAAATTAACACAATCTCAAATTGCAAATCTTAACAAAACTGAAAACATCATTATAAATGCAATTGTAAGTACCCAAAATGGAGGAATCCCGGTGAAACTAAAAGGCGATTACGAACTAAAGTTCACCATATCGGTGCAAGCACAACTTGACTTAAGCAACTAAAATCAGCACTTTAAAACATCCTATAATGACAAGATTTTTAACCAAGATATCTCTAGCAGGATTAATTTTTTTGATTTCGAATATGAACGGTGTGGCTCAAAAACTGAACAACACTTTGTATTTAATGCAAAATGTACCTCAATCAAACCAAGTAAATCCAGCCATACAGCCAGAGTGTAAAGTCTTTGTTGGCTTCCCGGCTCTTAGTTCCATCTATTTTAATTACAGCAATAGCAGCTTTGCTTACAATGATATAATCACCGATGGAACAGGCATTAGAAGCGATTCATTGGTAGTAAATGTGAATAGCTTTCACGATGCATTAAAAACCACAAACTTTCTTTCTCAGCAATTTGAATTGACACTTTTTGCTTTGGGAATTCGAGCAAAAGACTTCTATTTCACTCTTGATGTAATCGAGAAAGAAGACTCGCGCTTTAGTTTCGACAAGGAGATGATTACCTTTTTAAAGAATGGTAATTATGACTTTAGAGGACGAACTGCCAATTGGGGTGGATTAGGCGTTGATGCCAATACATATCATGAAATTGCCTTGGGAGTTTCGAAGAAAATCAACGACAAGTGGACTGTTGGCGTAAAAGGGAAAGTTCTTTTTGGTATTGCCAATCTTCATATGGAAGAGTCAGACATGTCCGTTTTTACATCCTTAACTGGCGATCAAGTGATATTAAACTCTAAGCATCGATTAAGAGCATCTGTTCCAATCAATCAGATTACTTACGATGCCAATGGTTTTGTTGATGACATCAATTTTAGTAGTGATGATTTCGATGAAGATTTTTTCTTGAATACCGATAACAAAGGTTTTGCTGTTGACTTGGGTATGACTTACAAAATGGATGAGAAAACCACACTTTACGCAAGTGTACTTGATATTGGAGGCATTACTTGGAAATCGAACGGCTATGAGTTTGTTCAAGATGGATCATTCACCTACAATGGTGCAGACTGGTCACAATCGGGAAATTCAAACGATCCGAACTATAGGGAAATAGAAGATGTTTTTGATGATTTGGTAGACGATATCGAAGACGAGTTTCGTGTGTCAGATTTAACTGGCTCTTACTCTGTGGGCTTACCAACCAAGATTTACTTGGGAGGTTCGCATCAAATTCATAATAGGGTAAATTTAGGAGCTTTAAGTCGAACAGAGATTTTCAATGGCAAGGTTCAATCATCACTAACTTTATCGGCTAATGCAAGATTTTTTAGAAACCTAAGTACAAGCTTAAGCTATACTGCTGTAAACAATTCTTACAATAATATAGGATTTGGAGTAGCCGCTAAACTTGGTCCTGTGCAATTTTATACCATTACCGATAATGTATTGGCAGCAATTCGACCAAACAGTGCTCAAGTTGCCAATGTGCGCTTTGGCTTTAACCTATTGTTTGGCTGTAAGGATAAAAACAAAAAGAAGGACGAATGCTCTTGGTTTGAGCCATTAGGAAATAAAAAGAAACCATTATACAAATAAGTTGTAACTTTATATTGCTCTGTGTGAACAGAGTGTTTACATCAATTTAAATTCCGGGCTACCTTCTGTGGGTAGTCCTTTTTTATGTAAAGACGCACGGCCGTGCGTTTTTACTTGTTTTATACTGATTCATTAATGACCTTAGGGTTAAATTTGTTTTGCATTTAACGCTGTCATTAATCTATTGGCATTATACCAGGTGCTTAACTCATTATCAAAATAGTATTAAATAAAAATAGATACGACAATCCACTTTTAAGTTTCATTAACTTTTGTTTAAATCATTTAGCACATTTACAACCTACATTTGTAATGTACAAAACAGAGAAGTTTTTTCATAGAATTAGATTTAGGTTAGTAAATAATGGTTAGAAGAAAATCCCGGACTGAACAAGTTCGGGATTTTTCTTTGGTATAAATCGAACACTAAAATGCACTTTTAAACTTTATTAACTTTTGTTTAAACCATTTAGCACATTTACAACCTACATTTGTAATGTACAAAACAGAGAAGTTTTTTCATAGAATTAGATTTAGGTTAGTAAATAGTGGTTAGAAGAAAATCCCAAACTTGCGAGTTCGGGATTTTTCTTTGGCATAAATCAATATCAGTCTCAACACCTATAGCATACCAATTCATATGCTCCTATTTACTCATTCGTTATAATTCTGTTATCTTTGTCATTCAAATTATAAGAATATGGCATTTATAAAGTTTATCATTATTGCTGTCGGTATTTATTACCTGCTAAAATTGATCATTCGTGCAATGTTCCCTTTTTTGGTGCAGAAAACTTTTGATAAAATGCAAAAAGAGGCCAACAGACAGCAACAAGAACAAGAAAAGCGAGAAGGTGAAGTTACCATCGATAAAAATTCAAATACCAAATCCAATCCAAACAAAAAGGATGTAGGTGATTATGTGGATTTCGAAGAAGTGGATTAATTATTTTTTTAATCTTCTGCTACGCAAACGATAGTATTACACTATCCAGCAAATAAATTATCAAAAACACTAGAAATTAATGATATGGAAAAGCCATCGAATGGCTTTTTTTGTATTTTTGTGTTTCGTTCAAATTAAAATAATAAACTCAAAATATAAGATTTATGGCTCAGGAAGATGTTTTCAAGAAACTGGTTGCCCATTGTAAGGAATACGGTTTTGTATTTCAGTCGTCGGAGATTTACGATGGACTAAGTGCTGTTTACGATTACGCACAATTGGGTGTTGAATTGAAAAACAACATCAAAAAGTATTGGTGGGATTCAATGGTAAAATTGCACGAAAATGTAGTAGGGATTGATTCCGCTATTTTTATGCACCCAACCATTTGGAAAGCATCGGGCCACGTTGATGCTTTTAATGATCCTTTGATAGATAACAAAGATTCGAAGAAACGTTACCGTGCTGATGTTTTAATCGAGGATTTGATGGCCAAGTTTGAGGCTAAAATGGATAAGGAAGTTGCTAAGGCGAAGAAAAAGTTTGGAGACTCTTTCGATGAAGAGCAATTCAGAGCAACCAACCCTCGTGTAAAAGCAAACCAGGAAAAAATGGATGCGGTACACAAACGTTTTGTTGAGGCTTTGGACAAGAACGACCTTGAGGAATTAAAGCAAATCATTATCGATAATGAGATTGCCTGTCCGATTTCAGGTACCAAGAACTGGACTGATGTTCGTCAGTTCAATTTGATGTTCTCAACTGAAATGGGTTCTACTGCCGATGGAAGTAGCAAAATTTTCCTTCGTCCGGAAACTGCACAGGGTATTTTCGTAAACTACCTAAATGTTCAGAAAACTGGTCGTATGAAGATTCCTTTCGGGATTGCTCAGATTGGTAAGGCATTCCGTAACGAGATTGTAGCTCGTCAGTTCATCTTCCGCATGCGTGAGTTCGAACAAATGGAACTTCAGTTCTTTGTTCGTCCGGGAGAAGAAATGAAATGGTTCGACAAATGGAAAGAAACGCGTATGAGCTGGCACAAAGCTTTAGGTTTCTCTGAAGACAAATACCGTTTCCACGATCACGATAAGTTGGCTCATTACGCTAACGCTGCAACCGATGTTGAATTTAAATTCCCATTCGGATTTAAAGAGGTGGAAGGAATTCACTCTCGTACCGATTTCGATTTAAGCCAGCATCAGGAATTCTCAGGAAAGAAAATTCAGTATTTCGATCCTGAACTGAACAAGAGCTATGTTCCTTACGTAGTGGAAACCTCGATTGGTGTTGACCGTATGTTCCTTCAGATTATGTCGGAAGCTTATGCAGAAGAGAAAATCGAGAAAGAAGATGGAAAAACCGACGAACGTGTTGTATTAAGACTACCTGCTGCTTTGGCTCCAATCAAGTTGGCAGTTATGCCATTAACAAAGAAAGATGGTCTTCCTGAAAAAGCTCGTGAAATCATCAACGACTTGAAATTCGATTTCAACTGTCAGTACGATGAGAAAGACTCAATTGGTAAGCGTTACCGTCGTCAGGATGCTATTGGTACTCCATTCTGTGTAACTGTTGATCACCAATCATTGGAAGACAACACCGTTACCATTCGTCATCGCGATAGCATGGAACAAGAGCGTATCGAGATTTCTAAACTAGCTGAAATCTTAGATTCACATGTTAGCATGAAATCTTTATTCAAGAAATTGAAATAAGCGAATTTCAAAATATAGGAAAGCCATTCTCGTTTGAGGATGGCTTTTTTTTTGTTTTCACCTCATCCTAACCTTCTCCTTTAGGGCAAGGAAAAAGAGCTGCAAAAAAATAATTCTGCAATTTGAGGGGCTCCCCCTAAGTAAGGCTCTCAATAAAATAAGCCCCACATAGTCATACCCTGACATTTACAGCTTGCTTAAAGTCAGAGCATGGAAAATCACCTTTGATGAGGTATTTTCAATTTCACTATCTTTAATCTTATCTTTTAATCCCTACACTTATGCCCAAGCTTAAATTTGCTGCCATACAAATCAACAATTGTGATGCAAAGTCCATCGAGGAACGAGATGCTAACCTGCTTCATGCTCAAAAAATCATTGATGAATTAGAAGTGGTTGATCTAATTGTTCTGCCAGAGCTTTTCACAAGTGGATATTCCGGGAAAACATTCGTGCAATTAGGCGAATTAGCTGAAGGTGTAAATGGCAAAAGCTTTCAGTTCTTTTCTGATTTAGCCCAAAATAAAAACTGTTACATTTGTTATGGTTTTCCTCAGAAAACAGAAGATGGTTTCTTTATCTCGCAAGCCGTTGTCAATCCTAAAGGTAAAACGGAAACCATTTATAGCAAGCAACACATGGCTCAATTCGGAAACTCTATGGAAAAGGAGTATTTCCAAAAAAGTGAAGACACCATCAGCTTCGAGATCAATGGCGTTAAAATTGGCATTATTATCTGTTACGATATGAGATTTCCTGAATTAACAAGAACTCTGGCCTTAGATCATGAAATTGATTTTCTGCTGCATCAGGTGGCTTTTTACAAGGACAACAGTTTTCCAAGCTGGCATCATTTTGTGATTACCCGAGCATTAGAAAATCAAATTTACGTGTTGAGTTTGAACCGAGCCGGAGAAGAATATGGCTCTTCTATTTTCTGTCCTCCCTGGATGGATTACAACACCTCTCCTACCATTCTTAAAGAACAAGAGGAGGTAATGATTGGCGAAATAGATACAGATGTTATTGGTACAGTTCGTGACGAATATCAATTTAGAAATGACCGAAAAAAGAATTATTAATTAATTTAGAGGCTTCTTAAAGGATAACACAACTAAACCACTAACTAACACATGAAACATTTAGTAAGCCTACTGCTACTTGCAGTGGTAAGCGTATGGCAATCGCATGCCTGCACAACTGCCGTGATTTCCGGCAAGTACACAAAAGATGGTCGACCAATCATATGGAAACTACGCGACACAGAAAGTTTTGAAAACAAAATGATGTATTTCACCGATGGCAAATATCCATACATCGGAATGATCAATTCCAACGACGCAAAAGGGGAACAAGTTTGGGGTGGATCGAACTCAATGGGCTTTGCAATCATGAACTCTGCATCGTTCAATGTAAACATGCAGGATACAACTTCATCGAAAGATCAGGAAGGACGCTTTATGAAATTGGCCTTGCAACAGTGTGCAAACCTTGAAGAGTTTGAGCAATTGCTGAAAGATACACCTAAACCAATGGGATTGGCTGCTCACTTTGGTGTACTGGATGCTGATGGAAATGTAGCTTTTTATGAGGTAAACAACCATACATTTACCAAATTCGACGCTAACGATCCTGCCCAAGCTCCAAATGGCTACATTTTAAGAACCAATTACTCCTTTACAGGTAAAAAAGATATTGGTTACGGATTTATTCGTTTCCAAACAGCTCAGGATATTTTCTACCAAGCCGATGCTTGTGGCAATATGAATGCAAAAACTGTAATTCAGGACTTCTCACGATGTTTAAAGCACCCTGTTTTGAAAAGAGACTTCAGAAAAGAGTTTGAAACTGTACCTTACGGAGAAAACTTTGTGAATTCAGGAGATTTAATTACGCGCCATGGATCATCATCAATGATCATGATAGAAGGTGTGAAAGAAGGTGAAGACAAAGATATGGCAACGATCTGGACTCAAGTTGGATTCCCAAATACCTCAATTGCATTACCTGTTTGGGTAAAAGGTGGTAAAAATTTGCCTAAAGTATTATTGGCTGATGGAAAAGAGAACTGCCCTTTAAATGCTATGGCTATGGAATTGAAAGACCACTGCTACCCAATTTCACGTTCGGCTGGATACAAATACTTAAAAGTATCAGAATTAATCAATGCTGAAAAGACAGGTATTATTCAAAAACTTGAAAAAGCTGAAGAAGAACTTTTCAAAAACACAGAAGAGCACCTAAAGAAATGGCGTTCGGCTAAAGTGAATAAAAAAGAGATTGAAGAATTCTACCATTGGTTGGATGATTACACTTACAAAACTTACAATGGCATGCTTGACATCCAAAAGTACCAGAGTTTGTAATGAAATAAACAATTGGAAAACATTAAGTGAAGCACAGGGCAATATTGTTCTGTGCTTTTTGTATTTTAGAGCCTGAATTTAAAATTATCAATTATCAATGATGAATTATGAATTGATTCACTCATAATTCAAAACTCCTAATTCATAATTCAATATGAGTTTTAAGTCGATATTTAAGTCCGCATTACCCCACCTGGTATCAATCCTGGTATTTTTAATTGTAGCATTTATGTACTTCCAGCCAGCATTGGAGGGAAAACAATACAAAAAGGGTGACTCTATTCACGCGTGGGGTGCCAAAAAAGAAATTATTGATTTTCGCAAAAAGACTGGAGAAGATGCCTTGTGGACCAACTCTATGTTTGGAGGAATGCCATCTTACCAAATTAATGTTGATTACCAGGCGAAAGACATGTATACTTTCAAAAAAATGATGGAGCTTTATACTCCCGATCCTGTGAAGTACATCATTCTGTACATGCTTGGTTTTTATATCCTTCTCATTAGTTTACGAGTTAATCCATGGCTTTCCATAGCAGGTTCCATTGCATATGCATTTTCCACTTATTTCATCATTATTATTGGTGCAGGTCACTTGTGGAAAGTAAATGCCTTAGCTTTCATCCCTCCCGCCCTTGGTGGAATTTTAATGGTTCTAAGAGGACGATATCTTTGGGGTGGAATTATCACTGCATTTTTCCTGATCATGGAATTGTATTCCAACCACATACAAATGACTTATTATTTTATACTTACGGTTATTTGTATTCTGATCTACGAATTCTATCACCAGTTTAAAGAAAAGAACCTTAAACATTTCTTTAAAGCCATAGGAGTGCTTGCCATAGCTTCGATTATTGCTTTGGGCGTTAACTTTACAAACTTATATAGCTCATACGAATACAGTAAATCCACAATTCGAGGTAAATCGGAATTGAGTTTGGGTAACAAGGACAACCAAACCACTGGAGTAGATAAAGATTACGGAACCATGTGGAGTTACGGAATCCAGGAAACTTTAAGCTTATTGATTCCTAATGCCAAAGGTGGCGGTGGATCTCCACAAGAAGGCATTCAGGTTTTGAACTATGTGAATGGTGGACAAATAAATTCGGTTGCTAACTATTACAATATGGAGCAGGTGAAAAACCACCATTACTGGGGGAATCAATTGTTTACAGTTGGTCCTGTTTATGTAGGTGCATTTATCTTGTTTCTGTTCTTCTTGGGATTATTTATTGTGGCAGGTCGCCTAAAATGGGGATTGCTAACAGCTACCATTTTGGCAATCATGCTATCCTGGGGACATAACTTTACTGCCCTTACAAACCTGTTCTTCGACTACGTACCACTTTATAACAAGTTTAGAGCAGTATCATCCATCCTAATTATAGTTGAGCTGTGTATTCCTCTATTGGCCATTTTAGCGCTTAAAAAGCTAATTGATGAACCAGAGGTACTGAAGAAAAAAGTGAAGTTTGCTTCTCTAAACATAAATGTTTTGGTTCTGCCATTTGCATTAACAGGAGGTGTTGCCCTTCTTCTTTATCTTATCCCAACTTTTGGTTTGGATTTCTTAAGTGATGTAGAGCAAAACTATTTTACCCAGATTAGTGCTTCCAACCCGAATGCAGTTTCATTCATTGCTCAAATTCAGAACGATTTGGTCAATGCTCGTATCGATATGTTTAGAGCTGATGCCCTAAGAAGCTTCTTGTTCATTTTAGTTGGTGCAGCTTTGGTTTGGGCATATTCTAAAGATTATCTGAAAGCAAAATTCTTTATCCCAGCGGTAATTGTTTTAATTTTAGTTGATTTGTATCCGGTAAACAAACGCTTTACTACCAATGATGCATTTGTAGAAAAGAAAGAATTGAACCTGGCATACATGCCTAATATGGCAGATTTTCAAATTCTGCAGAACGAGCTAAAAAATAACCCTGAATTAAAGGCAATTGCAGATCAGGCAGTAAAAGATTACACCAGAAAGAACAGAAAAGCCAGCGATTACGAAAAAGTAGCAGCACAACTTTGGGCCGTTACCTACAACACCAATTACAGGGTGTTTGAACAAATCGGTGGTCCTTTCCAAAATGCACGTCCATCCTACTTCCACAAATCCATTGGAGGTTATCATGGAGCAAAATTGCGTCGTGTTCAGGAATTGTACGAATATCATATCGACAAAGGCAACATGAAGGCTTTGGATATGTTGAATGCGAAATACATCATTAGCCAGGGAGAAAAAGGAGCTCAGGTAAGCATTAATCCAAACGCACTTGGAAACGCATGGTTTGTGGATTCTTATAAATTGGTTAAAGATGCCAATGAAGAAATCATGCTTTTAAATGGCTTTGATCCGGCTAAAGAAGCAATTGTTGATCAGCGTTTTAAAGATCAGCTGAATGGTTTCAATATTATTGCTGATTCAACTGCCAATATTCGAATGACAAAATATTCGCCAAATCAGATTAGCTACAAATATCAAGCAAACACAGAACAACTGGCTGTTTTCTCTGAAGTTTATTATCAGCCTGGTTGGAATGCATATATCGATGGAAAACCAGCAAAACACTTTAGAGCAAACTATGTGCTTCGTGCTATGAAATTGCCAGCAGGAAATCACAAAGTAGAGTTTAAATTTGAGCCGAAAGGATACTACATAGGAGAGAAAATATCTCTTACAAGTATGATTCTGTTCTTCGTTCTTGCATTGGGCGCAATTGCTTTTGCAATCAAAAACTACAAAAAGGAAAATGCATAGCGGATACAATAAAACACAACAATTTGTAAACTTTATGCAGAAAATCGTTTTTCTGCATATCGTGCTGTTTTTTCTACGTTGGTTCTATTTCTTTTTGGAGAAGTTAGTTCCTAAAAACAAAAGAATTGCACTTTTCTTTTTGACCGAAAAGAACTATTTCGACAATTCGAAATACCTGTTTGAGTACATGAGGGTGAAGAACGATTTCAACAGCATTTTGTTTACGCCACACAAAGCATTATACAAGCAATTGCAAGAGAAATTTCCGGGCGAAGTAGTTTACGCCTGGTCTTTTAAGGGTTTTAGACTGTTTTTACGAAGCAAGCATGTTATTATTTCCTATGGAATTAGTGCTGCTGCTTTTGCCCCATATTACCTGCATACAAAGTGTAAAAATATCATCTATCTGGGACATGGAACTCCAATGAAAAAGATGGGTTTACAAACTGCCGTATGGAGAAAATATGGAAAGCAAAAGCAACTTCAGGGCTATTCCTATATGGTAGGAAGTTCGCCTTTAGAGCAAATCATCCATGCTGCCGGATTTAATATGGACATGAATGATGTTTGGGTAACTGGTTTGCCACGAAACGATTACTTGACTGATCCGGAACATTTAAATACCGATTTGCTCCTTAAAAATCCATTTCTGGATCGAAAAATTATACTTTACGCTCCAACCTGGCGCGAAGAAGGACACAAAACCCATTTCTTCCCTTTCGAAGATTTTAATGCCGATCAACTTTCCAAATTTCTAGAGAAAGAAGATGCATACATTTTAGTTCGCGGCCACAAAGAGGATATCAAACGCAAATCTGTTCATAAAACACACGATTTCTTTTCAATCGAAAGAGTCATAAAAGCCGATCAGGACAGGTTTGCAGATGTATATGATTTGCTCCCTTACGTGGATATTCTGGTTACCGATTATTCATCGCTTTGGATCGATTATCTTTTGCTTGATCGACCAGTTATTTTTCTTCCTTACGATTTGGAAGAATACAGTCAGTACAAAGGGTTTTTTATCAACTTTGATGAGAACAGTCCTGGTGCAAAATCAGAAAGCCAAAAAGAGTTTATCACTCACTTGAAACGCTATTTCAATCAACCATTGACACATGCCAAGTGGCGCAAAAAAATTCGCGACATGTACCACACTTATCAGGATAATGGCAGTTGCGAAAGAGTTTACAACGAAATTCGAAAATTGAATCAATAAATGAACCTAAATAAACACTCCAAACCTGTTATATTCTTCACCACTCTTTTGGGGTGGATTTTTCTTGTTCCGTTAAGCTACCTGATTCCCAAAAAGAAAAACCTGATGGTTTTAATGGGCGCCAAAGATGGATTCTTTAACGACAATGTAAAATTCTTTTTTCTTTATTTGGCTGAGGAAAAACCAGATCAGGAATTCTACCTACTAACTGCAAACAGGGAGATTTTCAATGAACTGAATCAGAAATACGACAATATTCTTTACTATCCTTCATGTAAAGCATATTGGATTATGCTGAGAAGTAAAGTGTTTGTAGTTGATAATTTTTCGTGGATGGACAATTGTCGTTTTCAGTTGTTCTGGAGAGCAAAAATTGTTCAAATATGGCATGGCATTGGCTTCAAGAAAATTCAACGCAGCAATAAGTTTTTTATTCAGGAAACCAGCTCATTATATCGCAGATTCATTCTTAACTTTGTGGGTAAATTGCCAAAATATCAAGCGCTTATTTCAACTGGCAAGTTCTTTACCGAAAAATTCTTTAAACCGGCCTTTATAAGCGATCATTTTATTGATACGGGTTATCCTAGAAACGACATCATTGTAAATCCTGAAAAGTACGAGAATGCACTTTTATATTCGGATGTAAAGACCATCAGTAAAGTAGCGGAAATGCGTAAAAATGGAATCAAATCGGTTTTATATGCTCCAACTTTTCGCGATACGGGTGGCGATGGGATTTCCGATGGAATTCTTGATCTAAAATCGCTTAACGAATTTGCCTTGCAAAACGATTTGGTATTTGTGTTTAAACTGCATCCACTGCCACAATATCAAAGCATAAGCGATGATTTTGAAAGAATTCTATGGTACGATAATGTAAAGGATGTTTACCCTTTCCTTCCGGAAACGGATGCCATGATTAGCGATTATTCTTCCATTTACATGGATTATATCTTGTTGAATCGACCAATTTTCTTCTTGCTTTACGATCGTGAAAAGTATGAAACCAAAGATCGTGAATTGCATACTTTCTTTAACGATTTTATTGTTGGACCAATTTCTACCAACCAACAAAAACTGCAGGAAGATTTGATAGAGAATTTAGGTAATGCAGATAACTTTATGGGCAAGCGAGAAGAAATCATTCAAAAATCATACGATCACATTGATGATAAAGCTTCTGAGAGAATTTTTAATTTCATTCAAGAACACTATCTTCGCCAGTAAACAATGAACAGCCAACAAAAGACAAACAACAATCATATGAAACGCGTAATCACTTTTGGTACTTTTGATTTATTTCACATCGGACATTTAAGAATTTTAGAACGTGCCAGAGCACAGGGTGATTATCTAATTGTTGGAATCTCTACCGATGCTTTAAACTTCTCTAAAAAGCAAAAGAACCCTATCTACACCGAGAAAGATAGAATGAGAATCATTGAATCTTTAAAAGTGGTTGACGAAGTGTTCTACGAAGAATCTTTGGAGTTAAAAGGCGAATATATAAAGAAATACAATGCCGATGTTTTGGTTATGGGTAACGACTGGGAAGGAAGATTTGATGAATTCAAATCGCTTTGCGAAGTTGTATATCTTGAACGAACTCCATCTATTTCAACTACTGAGATTATTGAAATTATCAAGGAATAATTTTTCCTTTTATCAAACTCAAATTTTATTTTCCCGGAATGCTTCTATATTTGTGCCCGAACCACCAATATATTATGCATGACACCACTATTGTATTACCTATTTCTTAAACCAATTTCTCTACTACCACTTCGTGTTTCGTATTTGATATCAGATCTACTTTTTGTTTTAAACCATTATGTCTTTCGGTATCGAAAAAAGCTGATTCTGAACAACATTCAAAACTCATTTCCTGAAAAAAGCGATAAGGAACACAAAAAAATTGCACGAGATTTTAATCGTTTCTTTTGTGATTTTATAGTAGAAAGTATTCGATGCTTCAGTATGAATAACAAAGAAGCTCTTAAGCGTTGTAAAGCCATAAATCCTGAAGTATTAGATGAACTTCACAAAAAGAAAAAAAGCATCGTTTTGGCCTTTGGGCATTACAACAATTGGGAAATGGTTGCAATGGCTTTAGGCAGCTCGTTAAAGCACAAAACAAGCGCTATTTACAAACCGTTATCAAACAATTTTTTTGACAAGAAATTCAGAGAAACCAGAGGAAAATCGAGTTTACAATTGGTTCCTAAGAGTGAAACAAAGACATTTTTAGAAGAGAAAAAAGACAAAGCATATTTGGTAGGTTTTGGTTGTGACCAATCACCCAATCGAAAAAAGAAAAACCTGTTTTGGACAAAATTTTTAAATCAGGATACTGCAATAATGTTTGGTACTGAAAAATACGCTGCAGATTACGATTATGCGGTCGTGTTTTTATACATCACTCGACGAAAACGAGGATATTACGATGTAGAATTAAAGATCATTGAAGAAAATCCCAGAGAAGCTAAATATGGAAGCATTACAAAGCAACATACCAAACTACTCGAAGATCAAATCAAACAACATCCTGAATATTGGCTATGGAGCCACAAAAGATGGAAGTTACAAAAGCAAGATCATGAAATTTGTCATTAACCAAGCTTCATGTACTTTTTAACAAACTGGTTGAAATCTGCTGATATTTTAAAGGCGAAAGATAATAAAAGGTAAACTCCGCCAACTATTGATGATCTAATTGCAATATCGAATACAAACCAATCCATTTTTGGTAAAAGTGTTCCGACATAATAAGCTGTGGCAGCAACCAGCATTACCATTAGATATCGATAATTAAAGGGTTGGAATTTGTACTTCTTTAGTAAAAATAGATATTTGGATAGGTTAAAGAAGAAAGTTGCTGTAACAGATGCAACGGCAGCTCCAATAATTCCCCAAATCGGAATCATGATAAGGTTGGTAATAATTACCAGAAGACCATATAGAGTCATGAATACAGCTTGCATTTTATAGTATGGCGATGACTGAATAATAACGCCACTCACTCCTGATGCCATCTGAATTACATGACCTAGACCAATAAAAAGCACAACATATTTCCCATCAATAAATCGATCAGATACAATTTCAAAAATATTCTCAATATTGATCCAGATGCCAATAAACAACAGGCATCCTACCATAAATTGATGTAATCCGCTTTGGGAATAAATCTGACTAATGGTTTTTAAATCTTTCTTTTTCCATGCCTCGGCAATAACCGTACTTGCAATTTTTTTTAGACTTCTTGAAGGCATAGAAACCAAGCTTCCAAAGTTGGTCATGGTTGCAAAAATCCCCGTTGGTCCAAGGCCAACATAGCTAACAATCATCACCCTATCAATCTGGTTGGCCAACTTATCACTTAAACCATTCAATATCCCGAATAAGGAAACACTTGTCATTGACTTACGCAATTCTGGTGTAACAAACTTTAAATTGGATGCAAAAGAAATTTGCCCACGTACCCAAAGTAAAATAAAGAGAAATACCGTTGGAGAACAGTAGGCCAATACATACAATAATATGAATTGGGAAAAATCAATCACATTTTGCCAAAACAAAATCAGGAAAGTGAGGTTTAGAACCTTAAAAACTATATCTCTGAAAAATGTACCTGAAACTGCGTCGTACATTACTCTGTTGTACCCCTCAAACAAATTGTAGAAAAGGGTGAAAAACACTAGTGGAATCAAATAGATCAGGTAATTCAAATACAGCGGTGTCTCCTCCTGGTACATTTCTACAGCGATCGGCTGCAGAATAAAATATGCAATTAGAGAAAGTGCAAAACCAGCCATTCCCACCCAAAACAAAATAAACAAATAACCATTGTGGTTTACATTCTCGTTACGGAAATAAGGAAACAAACGTGCAGTAACATTGTTGAAGCCGAGCGTGGAAAATTGCGCGGCAACAGTAGTAATCGCACCCAACCAGGCAATTAATCCAATCTGATCGGTCGCAAAAAAACTGGGATACAATATACCTGTATTTATAAATCCCAAAATCGCTCCGATATACGAAACGAAACTTCCCTTAATGGTTTGTTGTCGAATAATTCCCAATGTGCAATTGTCTATTTGGTAGTGATACAATCACAAATTTAACAAAAAAGGTTTAGTGAATGTGTAAATGAATGAAATTGTGAATGTGCTTTGACTAGACTTGCGGAAACTTTCTCCTTTTGTTTAAAAATTGTATTTTCGCAAGTGACCAATTAATATTGATCCTAATCGGTTTAAAACAAGCTAACATATGGCACAAAAAGAAAAAGGCTCGAAGCGCCGTTTGCGCTCCTCTTATATTACTTCAGTTATCAGTATTTCTCTGGTTCTTTTCATGTTGGGACTAACAGGTTTACTAATTTTAAATGCAAATCAGCTTTCAAACTATGTGAAAGAGAATATTGGAGTCTCAATCATTCTAAAAGACAATGTGAAAGAAGTTGAAATAAGACGTTTACAAAAGAACCTGGATGCAACAGAATTTGTAAAAGCAACCGAATTTGTTGATAAGGAAACTGCAGCAAAAGAGCTACAGGAAGAGTTAGGTGAAGATTTCATTTCTTTTTTGGGCTACAATCCACTAAAAGCTACAATCGACGTAAAACTGTATGCCGAGTATGCCAATCCTGATAGCATAGCCGTTATCGAAAAAGATTTTACCAGATACTCGCAAGTGCAAGAGGTTTACTATCAAAAATCATTGGTTCATTTGGTAAACGATAACGTAAAAAGAATCAGTTTAATCCTTTTATGCTTTAGTGCCATTTTATTTATTATTTCGTTTACACTAATCAACAATACCATACGATTATCAATCTATTCACAACGTTTAATTATAAACACCATGCAGTTGGTTGGTGCCACCAGAGGTTTCATTCGTAAACCATTTATAGGCAAAGGGCTTCTTCACGGATTTTTAGGCGCATTGATTGCAAACGCAATGTTGTCTGGTGTTATATACATTTCGCAACAAGAACTCAGACAAGTAATTACTTTTAACAATACCGAGCTGGTAGGAGTATTATTTTTACTGATTATTCTAACTGGTTTATTTATCACCTGGATTTCTACCTTATTTGCGGTGAATAAGTACTTGCGATTGGAATCAAGATCATTGTACTAAAGATTAGGAGTTAACAAAACTTAAGACATTTTAAATGCTGATTCAGTAAAATTTATTGTAAATTTGGCATTGATTTCCGAACACGGATAAATTTTGAAAACATGAACAAACAAAATAACAAACCAGGTTTCGCTCTTGGCAAAGAAAATTACAAACTTCTTCTGATTGGTTTTGTAATTATCATTATTGGATTTTTGCTTATGATGGGTGGTGGGTCTGATGATCCTAATGTATTCGACGAAAGCATTTTCAGTTTTAGAAGGATTACGCTTGCTCCATTGGTGGTATTGTTCGGATTTGCTTTCGAAATTTATGCCATTATGAAGAAACCCAAAGAAGATAAATAGCATAACACCTATCTGATTCCGATTTAAATATCGGAAAAACATACTACTTAATTTTATGAATTGGATTGAAGCCTTAATCCTTGGATTACTCCAGGGACTTACTGAATTTTTGCCTGTTAGTAGCAGTGGACACTTAGAATTGGGAAAAGCTCTTTTAGGGGTCGATGCTGAAAATAATCTTGCATTTACTGTAATCGTTCATGGAGCAACAGTACTTAGTACCATTATCGTTTTTAGAAAAGATATTCTTGCTCTTTTTAAGGATGTTTTTCTTTTTCAATGGAACGAATCCACACAATATTTATTTAAAATTGCCATATCTATGATTCCAATCGGAATTGTTGGTGTTTTCTTTAAAGATGAAGTATCAGAGCTTTTTGATAACAATGGTATTCTGCTTTTGGTAGGATGCATGTTATTGGTAACAGCAACTTTACTGGGATTTACCTACTATGCAAAACAAAAGGACAAAGAAATATCCTTTAAGGATGCCTTAATCATTGGTTTGGCACAAACATTTGCCATTCTACCCGGTATTTCGCGTTCTGGAGCTACCATTGCAACAGGATTGCTGCTTGGCAACCGAAAAGCAGACATTGCAAAATTCTCATTCTTAATGGTATTAGTCCCTATTATAGGAGAAAATATTCTGAGTTTGGCTAGTGGTGAATTAACTTCGCATGGCAACATTGAAGTTACTCCTCTAATTGTAGGTTTTATTGCAGCTTTTGTTTCCGGATTACTGGCTTGCAGCTGGATGATTAAGTTGGTTAAGAAAGGAAAATTAATCTATTTTGCCATTTATTGCCTGATTATCGGAGTAATTGCTATTTTTGCAGCCTAATTGTAAAAATGGCAAATCACTTCTAATGATTCGATTCGAAACCGATAATGACTTTCAACAAGGGGCTTTTATTCTGCTGAATAAGCCATACAAATGGACTTCGTTTGATTTGGTGAACAAAGTAAAGTTCAAAGTCAAACACAAGCTTCGTGTGAAAAAAATTAAGGTTGGTCATGCCGGAACATTGGATCCTTTGGCTACCGGATTGATGATTGTATGCATTGGAAAATATACCAAAAAGATTGATACTTATCAATCGCAGGTGAAAGAATACATTGCCACTTTGCAATTGGGAGCAAGCACTCCTTCCTTCGATTTGGAAACAGAAATCGATCAGGAATATCCAACAGAACACATTACTCGTGAACTGGTTGATGAAACATTAAAAGGTTTTATTGGAAGTATTGAGCAACGACCACCAGATTATTCGGCAGTTAAGGTAAACGGTAAACGTGCCTACGAATATGCCCGAAAAGGTCAGGAGGTCGAAATCAAGAAGAAAACTTTGGTGATCGATGAAATCGAAGTTCTCGAATTTGCCAAAAATGTTCTGAAGATTAGAGTGGTTTGCAGTAAAGGAACCTATATCAGAGCTTTAGCACGTGACATTGGTCAGGCTTTAAATAGCGGTGCTCATTTAACAGCTCTGCAACGCACTCAAATTGGCGATTTCAAAATCGACGATGCTATTGAAATTGAAGATTTTATAAAATTCTTAGAAAATTTATAACTATCTTGCAACTTTTTCGTAAAAAGGAAAGCTTCGCTTTTTGCAGTAACAAAAAAATATATTTTTAAAAGTCAGTCAGCCTTATGAAGTTATCTAAGTTTAAGTATAAATTACCTACAGAACTTATTGCTTTACATCCAGCCTATAACAGAGATGAATCTCGTTTAATGGTACTTCACAAAGATACAGGTAAAATTGAGCACAAAATCTTTAAAGATTTAATCGATTATTTCGATGATGAAGATGTTATGGTGTTCAACAATACCAAAGTATTTCCTGCTCGTTTGTATGGTAACAAAGAGAAAACAGGTGCCGAAATTGAAGTATTTTTGTTGCGCGAATTAAATCGCGAACAAAGACTTTGGGATGTTTTGGTTGATCCGGCTCGTAAAATCAGAATTGGTAATAAATTGTACTTTGGTGATGACGATTTGTTGGTTGCCGAAGTTATTGATAATACAACATCAAGAGGTAGAACACTTCGTTTCTTATACGATGGACCATACGATGAATTCAAGAAAACTCTTTTCGGATTAGGAGAAACTCCACTTCCAAAATTCATCGATCGTTCGGTTGAGCCTGAAGATGCTGATCGTTACCAAACCATTTTTGCAAAACACGAAGGTGCAGTTGCTGCTCCAACAGCAGGTATGCACTTTAGCCGTGAGTTAATGAAGCGTTTGGAAATTAAAGGTATCGATTTTGCTGAAGTAACATTACATGTTGGTTTGGGTAATTTCCGTACTGTTGACGTAGAAGATTTGACCAAACACAAAATGGATTCTGAGCAAATCTTTATCGAAGAAGAAGCGGTTGAGAAAGTAAACTCGGCTAAAAAGAAAAAGAAAAATGTTTGTGCAGTTGGTACAACCGTAATGAGAACTCTTGAAAGTTCGGTATCAACAATGGGAACTTTGAAACCATTTGAAGGATGGACCAATAAATTTATTTTCCCTCCTTACGAATTCCATGTACCAAACAGAATGATTACCAACTTCCACTTGCCACTTTCTACTTTAATGATGATGGTTTGTGCATTTGGAGGTTACGAAAATGTAATGGCTGCTTACGAAGAGGCAATTAAAGAAAAATACAGATTTGGAACCTACGGTGATGCAATGTTAATCATCTAAGACAATCTATAAAATACTTTGCAAAAGCTGGTGATTCATTAATCATCAGCTTTTTTTATGTAGCATTAGCATTGGGTTTGATAATTTTTGCTATTTTGTATATTCGTTTAACAAATTAAAATTTAACTATGGAAGTTGTTGTAGAAAGAAGCGACAAGAATTTTGTTGCAATGATACTATTGTGTCTTTTCTTAGGAAACCTAGGAATTCACCGTTTTTATGCTGGTAAAATTGGAACCGGAGTATTAATGCTATTAACCTTAGGTGGATTAGGAATCTGGACTCTAATTGATTTAATCATCATTGCCGTAGGAAGCTTTAAAGACAAAGAAGGACGCTATATTAAGAACTAAATAGTAAATAACTAAAAAGAGATCTGCAAAAACAGATCTCTTTTTTTATTCCTCGGTATTTACCATCCAGCTTGAAAACACATTCAGATAGTCCCAATAAGACATTAAAAGTTCATCTGAGAGCCCAAGTTCTGGTAATAATTTCTGATAGCATTCAAGCCAGATTTTCCTTCCTTCAGTCGTAATTTTAAATGGTTTGTGACGACGCACCAACATAGGCTCTCCTCGATTCTGATTGAAATATTGTGGTCCGCCTAAAATTTGAATAAAAAAATCTGATGAGCGCAACTTGGCTGCTTCAAATTCTTTATCATCGGGGGGAAACAAAGCCCCTATTTCACTTTCTCGCAAAAGATTGTAATGATCGTCTACTAATTTTCTGATTCCTTCTTCACCCAAAATTGTTAATATTTCTCTATTAGGTCTGGTTACCTGTGGACGTTCACCAAATTGATATTCTTTTATTTCCAGTTTCATCTGTTTATAATTTTTTCCATTTGTAAGATGGTCCCGATAACTATCGGGATTACCATTCGCAAATAACCATTCTCATGTGCGAGTTAATAATTATTTACTCATGGACGTTTCATATTATTATTTGATTTAAACTTAAAAGTATCAAAGATTTTCTAAATCGCTACTGCTTTATTAAAAAAAAGACCAATCACTCTTAAATTTCCAGATTCCTGATAAAATTTATTTTTCTCACCCATCATAATTTGTTAAATTAGACAATCTATTAAAAGTTCCCACAAACTCTCTTAGTTGCCATTCGGCGACTTGTACCATTTCACTTTAAACCGCGGCTTTAGGCCACAATTTAATTATCATGAAAAAGATATTTTATCTGATTCTTATTCTATTCTTGAGCTTAAATATTGTAATTGCCCAGGAATGCAGCATTTACATTCCCAACACGGTTGGAACCGAGTTGCACTATGAAATGACTAATCAGAAAGGAAAAGTACTAGGCTCGTATACCCAAAAACTACTATCGATTAAAAACAAAGGTGGTGAAACCATTTACTCCATGTTGCAAACCACAATGGATAAAGATTCAAAAGACAAAGTTATTCTGTCGGACACCATTACATTTCGCTGCAAAGGAAATGAGTTCTATATCGACATGGACAAATACCTCAATCAAAAACAAATGGAAGCTTTCCAGAATATGGAAGTTAAAATTACCACGGATGATTTGATGTATCCCCAAAATTTAAAGCCTGGACAATCGCTAAAAGATGGATCAATTACCATTTCGATTGAAGGTGGTGTAATGAACATGAATATGACCACCAATATTGTTAATCGAAAGGTTGAAGCTTTGGAAAATATGGATACACCCGCGGGTAATTTTAAATGCTATAAACTTTCTGAAGAGGTTCAAAGCAAAACTGGCTTTGTGAATGTTACCATCCGCAATATAATGTGGATTTCAAAAGATGTTGGGACCATTCGAAGTGAATCCTACAACAAGAAAGGAAAGTTAACAGGAATTACACAGTTGGTGAAGATTATAAAGTAAAAAGTTCAAAGTATAAAGGAGAAAGTATTACTACATCTTACTTCCTCCTTTTAACTTTATACTTAATTAGTTCATTATATTTCTTGGTTTGCCTTGCAACCACAATCTGATGTTTTCCATCACGATATCGATTCGTTTTTCGAACGATTCGTTGGTAGCATAAGCAATATGCGGCAGCATAATCAAGTTTGGTGCAGTAAACAAGATGTGTTCTTTGTCCAATGGTGGTTCCTTTTCGTAAACATCGACAGCTGCTCCAGCAATTTCGTGTTCGTCAAGGGCCCAACACAATGCATCACTATCAACAACAGGTCCACGAGCAGTATTAATTAGAATTGCTTCAGGTTTCATTAATTTGAATTCATCTTTGCCCATTAATCCTTTTGTTTCCGGAGTTAATGGCACATGCAATGATACAATGTCCGACTCCTTCAATAAAGTCTCCTTATCAACAAATTTAACGCCTTCTACGCTCTTTTTGCTTCGGCTATAAGCAAGAACCTTACAATTGAAAACCTTGGCAATTTCGGCCACTCTAAGGCCTATTTCGCCAGCTCCAATTATACCCAAAGTTTTTCCATTGAGCTCTGTTCCTAAAAAACCTCCACGATCACCACCAAAACGAGTCATGGCATCGCCTCCAACAATCTTGCGATATACCGACAAAATCATACCAATGGCAAGTTCAGCAACCGATTCATTCGAAAACCCGGCAGCATTGGAAACCAAAATGTTTCGATCATTACATGCCTGCATATCGATATGATCAACACCAGTAAAGGCAACTGAAATCATAGAAAGCTTTGGACAGGCATCAATAATTTTTTTGGTAATTGGAATATTGCTGACTACAATCGCATCGGCTCCCTCTGCTCTTTTGATTAGCTCTTGTTCGTCCTCATTTCGATCTCCAAAGAACACCAACTCGTGTCCCAATTCTTCGAATTCTTTTTTAAGTTGACCATATTTACAGGCGGTCATTCCTATTGGTTCAAGTATTGTGTATTTCATATTTTGACAATTATCAGTAAACAGTTAGCAGTGAACAGTTACTATTGATTATTATACTTTTCAGGACTATTCCAGACTTTTTAAGGTCATGAGACTGCTAAAGTAAAGATTTCATTTTTCAGAATCAATGAATTAAGGGCTGATATCCTGCCATAGCTGTGTAAAAAATGCATTCAGCAGGCAATTATTGGCTTTGAACGATTTAAATTTCATGCTTCAATTATTTTTCTGAATTTGTATCAGTAAATGAACAAATTACCAGATGATTGACCACACAAAAGCATACAACAAGTTTTTAAATCAATTCATAAACAAATGGCTAAATTGCTCAGAAGAATTTCCTGCCAACAAGCCAAAATTCTCTTTTATTGAGAAATACATTTGGGAGTTAAAATGTGAACGATTTCTCAGCTTTGTAAAATCGAACAGCAAAAAAGAGAACCTCGAAAATGAATTGCTTTTTAAAAAGTGTAAATCCTTCTTTAAAGATGAGTTATCGTACTCCAATGATCAATTGCAATTGATTTTTTCGGATGATATGATTCATGCGACCAAAGATTTCATCCGAAAAGCTCTTCAATTTGACTCGAATTTGGGCAATGAGGAACTTTTTCAGGCATTAAGAAACCAGTGGATTGTTTTTGGTCTTCAATCCTTGTTTGGCCATCCTGTTCAAACCACCTCATCAACATTGGCATATAGCCTTCTTTATCCGTATACAGATAATTTTATCGATTCCCGAAGGATCTCTCATCAAGATAAAGTTGAATTTTCGAAACGTTTTGAGCTGAGATTAAAAGGCGAAGAGGTAATGGCTAAAAGCGAGGCTGAAGAAAAAATCTATCAATTGGTTGGAATGATAGAGGATGATTATGACCGAAACAATTATCCCAAAGTGCACGAAAGTTTACTGGATATTCACCATGCCCAAACCCGAAGCATTGCATTGACCAAAAACACGCTTATGAGTGATATCGAATGCTTCGAAATTGCCGTTACCAAAGGTGCAACATCAGTTATTGCCGATGGGTATTTAATTGCAGGAGAATTGAACTACGATCAGCTTCATTTTCTCTACGAGTATGGTGCATATTTGCAGATATTAGACGATTTACAAGATGCCAGAGATGATTTGTATGAAGGAGTCTTTACCTGTTTCTCTAAAAACCTGCATTCACAATTTCTCGATAAAATGTTGTGTAAAACCTATCACTTGGGAAAAGAGGTTTTGGCAACCGTGAAGAAAATTTATCCAAACGAAATTGCATTCCAGGGATTGATTAAACGTAGTTTTGGATTGTTATTCGGATCATCGGTTGTTAGCAATCCTAAAGATTTTAGTCCTGAATTTATCCAGCAATGTGAACGCCACTCTCCTTTCCGCTTTTCTTTTGCAGATAAACACAAAGCCGAACTGAGTAATTTCTCAGTACTATTCGAAAAGAAGTTGGAGGAGTTTAAGAAAGAAGGTTTTTATGCAGTGTAAAGCTTTCGATTGGCTTAATTCAATGCTCGGATTGATAAATCATGCTTCGAATTGGCTTTGCTATTGGTAGGATCGACATTTTGGTCGGTAGAATTGATTCCGCCAGCTCAAAATCGACAAATCTTGCGGTAGAATTGGCAAATCAATCGGTAAAATCAATGATTTACCTCTTCGGATGGTCTCTGCGCACGTAGATTCGTTTCCGCCAATGGTTTTATGCCTCCGAAGTTGGTTTTATATACCCGCAAGAGATTTTATAGTAGCGCAAATAAAAACGCCTTCATCCACACAGGGACGAAAGCGTCTTTTTATTTTTTTAGCAAACTTTAGATAAGTCTACTGAAATAGATTATCCGTGTAATCCACACTCGCGGTTACCAAGAACTTTTGTTGGATCGAAATACTTGGTTTCAATTCCCAAATTGTGCTCAGCAAGATATTTGTCCATTTCTTCATCGCTCCAGTTGTAAAACGGGCTTACTTTAAGCATTCCATCAGCCGATAAAGAAAGAATATCAATAGAATCGCGGAAAGCAGTTTGACCTTTTCTCAAGTTTGTGAACCAAACATCTGGCTTGTGCTCTTCCATTGCTCTACGGAAAGGCTCCATTTTTACCTGCTCGGTAAATTCTTTGTGTTTAGGATCGTTGATATCAGGAATACCCATAACCACATCGCGATGTGCAGCTGTTTGCTTAGGCACATACAATTTTACATTTAAGTCCAATTGCTTAATGGTTTCTTCAGCATGACGATAGGTATTGGAAGTATTGTATCCTGAATCACACCAAATTACTGGAATATCTTTCTTCACTTCGGCACAAGCGTGCAAAATTACAGCTTCGTATGGTCTGAAGTTTGTGGTAACCACAGCCTTTTTTCCATATGCAATTGCCCATTCAATAATCTCTTTTGGAGTTTTACCTCTCAATTCCTCATTAAGTGCTTTAATATCCATTTTTATCTATATTAATCGTTTATTTTCTGATTTGTACGGACGAAATTATAAAAAAATCTGCTTCAAAATGTTAAAACAAAGAATAAGTACTTTTAAAACTTATCCATTGCAAAATGAAATGAATCAGGTGTTGTCCTGTGTATCTCAATCTGGTTGCAATCATTAAAACTCATAAAAGCTTTCAACTCTTTCGATAAGGCTTCGGAAAAAGCATCTGTTTTCTTAAGGTTCGTTTCCAATGCCAAATGATTGACATGCAATACAGATGTCTTTCTGTCTGCCTTGCAGTCCATTCGGGCCACTAACTTTCCATCCCAAAGAATTGGCAAGGAAAAATATCCAAATTTGCGTTTGGCCTCGGGAACGTAGCATTCAATTTGGTAATCGAAATCGAAAATTGCTTGCATCCGCTTTCGCTGGATTAATAGGTTATCGAAAGGGGAAAGAATTTTGAGTTTGCTACGCGACAAAGGTTTATTCAATAGGTCAAGAGCATTTGGCAAAGCGTAATAATTCATCTCTCCTACTTTGATATTCAGTAGCTCTCCGCTTATGTGCATCTCTTTCAGGTATTTTTCCACTAAAGATTTGGTATTTTTCAACAGGTAGACCATTTCCGATGCCAAGCCCAAGCCATTTGCCTCCAGGTAACGAACAATTAGGAAACGAACGTATTCTTCTTCCGTTGGTGCTGAAGTATTGATATCATTTGGAATGACCCTTTCGGTTAGGTCATAAATCTTATGGAAATTGTTTCTGCCAGGAATCATTAAATCGCCTTGCATAAAAAGATTTTCCAAGGCTCTTTTGGCAGGCTTACTCGACCAATCTCTTCTTCTTTTATCCGTATTCTCAAAATCTTTTGCCATCAAAGGACCTTCAAGCTCAATTCGCTTCATGATGGCTTTCATCAATTTCTCATCTTTTTCGTACCAGTGATTTTGAGCTCCACTTGCTATTGCATGCTTTCGTATCAAACTAAAACGAAAATCGCGCATAGGCAGATATGCCGCTGCATGCGACCAATATTCAAATACCTTTTTATCCGCAAGCAACTGGTCGAGATGTGAAGCTTGATATTTAGGATTTCGAGCCCATAAAGTATGATGATGCGCGCGCTGAACCACCGAAATGGTGTCGATTTGAATGTAGCCCAAATGCTCGATAGCATGAAGTGTATTTTGAATTGCTCTCCCCTTTGTATTTACAGGTGGCAACTTTTGAGACAACAATACCAATTTTCTAGCCTGATCAGGAGAAAGAGAATCTTGAATTAAAGACATATTTTTTGCTTAATGTTGATTAACAAACTTATAAAAAAAGATACATCAGCAATGTTTATCAATTCACAAATTAATGAACTTGAAGTTCAATTAATAAGCATATTTATTACTTAACCTAACCCAATTTCAATAATATTGAAATTGGGTTAGGTGTTTCTCAAAAGAATATTTTCAAATCATCTCTCATCGTTTATTACACTTTGCACTAATGACTTACATTTGCCACAATCTGTACATGCCCCTGTTACCTTTCCAACCTTGTCAATGGTATTTGCTCCGTCTTTTACAGCATCAGCAACAGCTTCCATGGTAATCATCTTACAACCACAAGCTAATCCCAATATTTTTTTTATATCATCAATACAGTTCCCACAACCGGTACCTGCTCCTGTAATCTCTTTTATTTCTTCTAAGGTACGAGCTCCATTAACCATAGCCATCCTAATATCACCATAGGTCACTTGTTTGCAGTGACAGATAATTCTATTTACAGGAATCAATAAAGCTGTTACGTATAATTCTCCATCAGTTTTAAGAGTATGCATCGAACCTGCAGGAGCAACTAAAACACTTCCTACGGTTAGCTCTACTTCTTTTCCTTCTACTATACCAATACCTTCTCCTTTTATACAATAGAATACTTCATCTTGAGCTGCATGTTCATGATATGGTACTTTCATATCGGAATGAATATGATATACTTTTGTATCAATAGCTTTTTCAATAGTACTTAAATCCATAATAACTAATATCTATAATTTAGGTTTAAACCAAATTGATAATTCTTGATAACTAATGTATTTTAACTTACTTTTAGTGCGTCAAAGCTAATTGCATAGTATCTATATTACAAGAACTTACAGCAAAGTGAGATACTTACTTTCAAGTAACTAATATTGAAAACCAAGATGATAAAATGGAAAAAAAACTAGAAATATTTTCTCATTTTGAGGAATGTCCCGTAAGGAAGGTTTTAAACAGGTGTGGTGATAAATGGTCTGTATTGATACTTCTGGTTTTAGGTGAAGTAGATAATATGCGTTTTAATAAATTACACAAAACCATTGGTGACATATCGCAAAAAATGCTTACCGTCACTCTTCGCACATTGGAAGCTGATGGATTAATAAAAAGAACTGTATTTCCTGAAATCCCACCAAGAGTAGAATATGAAATTACAGAAAGAGGAAAATCATTATTAGTACATATCAACAATTTGGTGGATTGGGCAGAAGAAAATATGGAAGCTATAATGGAATCAAGAGTTAAGTTTGAGTCATAATTGTGATCCTAATTCCTTTGCGTCACTTATAATAAAGAAAAACATAGATAGTTTTTATACAGTGCAAAGTAAAACAACAGATCAAACTTTTTACTTTATATTATTTAATTGTACAAACTCTACGCTAAAGATGAAGCCTTTTATCAGGCATTTTTTGATACGATGAAGAGGATTGTTAGTAATCCGGGAATTGGTAGGTAGTTTTAATGTTAATCGATTAATAATGAAAGTTAAAAAAAGACCATTAGAAGAACTTGCCGATTTGCAAAAGAGAGTAATAAACTCTAAAGAGCAAGCGGAAAGGTATAATAGTACCGGTAAAAAATCCAAAAAATTGTTGGCAAAAAGACGAAATAAAAGAGTCAAGGAAAAATATACAACAGCTAATGATCTTTTATACTTACATGAAAAATTTAACCTAGATAATCCTGAATTAAAGAATGAAATATTGAATAAATGTGGCAACCAATTTCTTTCTATCAAGAAGAAGGTGTTGAAAGAAATCAAAATGAAACCATCTTACACTAAAATAATATTTACACCAACAGGAAATAAGAGATAAATCTGAGAACTAAGTTTTCTTTAATTTATTCAAAAAACTACCAAACAATTACTAATTATAATTGTTAACGTTACTCTTTAGGGTATGACTCACACCTAAATACTAAATTTATTTGTAGCCCCACCAGAACCTTCATACCTCCACCTAGATATCTATTTTTATGCAATTTACAAGAATAACACTTAAGTGATTTACCCTAATTTACTCCCCGTTGGGATTTAGATAGTTAACGGCGATAATAAGAAACATAGGGCATTGAAAAGCACTTGCGAAGCCGCTTATTAAATTTCATGTTGTTAAACTTATACTATCTGTGCAATAATTCTACGACCGATTAGACAACGGTATATTTGATAGTAAAAGAAGAGACAACAATTATCATTTATAGATAAAAAAACGACTCTTATATAGTCACTCAGTATGTACTAAAAATTATTGTCATATCTGAATCACAGTCTTCACCTCTGTGTAAAAAAGTGTAAAAATAAATGACCAGGTAACTTGACCCAAAAACATATACAAGTAGCTATATTTTTTATTCCCGAAATATTTTGTGGTTAGGAAAACCCCAATAGGAATAGACAAAACCACATGCGTGAGTAGAACTATTCCTGGCAATCCGTACTTCGCTTTAAATTTTATAATCTGCCTTCTTCTTTTTGTAAATATTCTTTTAGGTTTTATCCTATTTCTGAATATAGCAGGTAATAAAATATCATAAATTTTAATTAGACCTTTAGAAGTAAAAGTAAACAATACAAGTCCAACTATCCCTCCAATATTGGTATAAAGTATCGTCTCAAAAAATGACATGTCAAATGCATATATGGCAATTGGAAAAACTGCGGCAAATTTCCAACTACTAAAAAAAATTATTAAAATCTCCTTCACGATATGTTAAGCTTTTACTTTCAGTAGTAATTACTAAAAAGGTTGAATAACAAGTTAGGAATTTTAATTATTCAATAGTTTATTTTATTGGTAACTTTAATCTGGATAAATCGCTCGAACTTATGCCACTCATATCGGAGCAAAGTGTGCCACTGATTTCGGTCTAAGTTGTGCCACTTTTTGTAGATAGTATATCG